>CAVQNB010000030.1:0-159588 GCA_963713785.1 uncultured Alphaproteobacteria bacterium | reverse complement strand
GCGCGCCAAGCGCGGCCAAAGCCCGGTACCAAGGCCTCGTTCGGCAATTGGTAAACCAGGCGTTAAGCGGGATGGCGGGCCGAAAATCGCGAAAGCCCGCGAATTTACGCAAACCTGTTGCACCGCACGCAACCGCCGTCGCCCTGCGATGGAGCCGTGAAGCGGAATGTCGCAGATTTAACCGACCCGGAGCGGTTTGGGCTTAACCGTTTGTGCAACGACTGCCTGCATAGTGTGGTTCGGCCCATTCATGAAATGCCAGGTTCAACTACCGTGACATCCTTCGGACGTGTGATTTCGGTGCGCGGATCCCTCGCCCGGGTCGGACTTCTGGCGACAAGCCAGATGGCTGCCTCGGAGATACGGGCGACCGTCGGCCGCTTCGTCAGCATCCGCTGCGCGAACTCCACCATCGTCGCCATGATCACCGAGGTGTCCTGCGAGAACCTGCCGACCTCCGACAACTATATCGCCAGCGCCGGCGTCGATCTGCTCGGCGAAATCCTCGGCGGCCGGAACGCCCGAAATTCCAGCGCGGCGTCACCAACTATCCGACCATCGGCGACGCCGTCGACCTGATCAGCAATCAGGAGCTGCGCACGGTCTATGCGCCGAGCGGATCGGACCAGATCAATGTCGGCACGCTGCAGCAGGATCCCTCCGTCATCGCCTATGTCGATATCGAAGAAATGCTCTCCAAGCACTTCGCGGTGCTCGGTTCGACCGGCGTCGGCAAATCGACCGGCGTCTCGCTGCTGCTGAACGAGATTCTCAAGTCGCGGCCGAACCTGCGGATCTTCCTGCTCGACGTGCACAACGAATATGGCCGCTGCTTCGGCGAGCGCGCGCTGGTGCTCAATCCGCGCAATCTGAAACTGCCGTTCTGGCTGTTCAACTTCGAGGAGATCGTCGACGTCTTGTTCGCCGGCCGGCCCGGCGTGCCGGAAGAGCTCGACATCCTCGCCGAAGTCATCCCGATGGCGAAGGGCATCTATACCCAGTACCAGAACGCCGACCGCATCGGTCTGAAGCGCATCGATCCCAAGTCGGTCGGCTATACCGTCGATACGCCGGTGCCGTATCGCCTGGTCGATCTGATCTCGCTGATCGACGAGCGGATGGGCAAGCTCGAAAACCGCTCCTCGCGCATCATCTATCACAAGCTGATCTCGCGCATCGAAACCGTGCGCAACGATCCGCGCTACGCCTTCATGTTCGATAACGCCAATGTCGGCGGCGACACCATGGCGGAAGTCGTCAGCCATCTGTTCCGGCTGCCGGCCAACGGCCGGCCGATGACCGTCATGCAGCTCGCCGGCTTCCCCGCCGAAGTCATCGATTCCGTGGTCTCGGTGCTGTGCCGCATGGCGTTCGATTTCGGGCTGTGGAGCGACGGCGTTTCGCCGCTGCTGTTCGTCTGCGAAGAGGCGCATCGCTATGCCTCGGCCGACCGCAACATCGGCTTCGGGCCGACGCGCAAGGCGGTCTCGCGCATCGCCAAGGAAGGCCGCAAATACGGCGTCTATCTCGGCCTCGTCACGCAGCGTCCGGCCGAACTCGATGCCACCATCATCTCCCAATGCAACACGCTGTTTGCGATGCGCCTCGCCAACGACCGCGACCAGGCGCTGTTGCGCTCGGCGGTTTCCGATGCCGCGGCAAACCTGCTCTCGTTCGTGCCCTCGCTCGGCACCCGCGAAGTGCTGGCGTTCGGCGAAGGCGTCGCGCTGCCGACCCGGCTGCGCTTCAAGGAAGTGCCGGCCCATCAATTGCCGCGCAGCGAGGCCACGATCTCGACGGTGCCGTCGGTTGCCGCCGGCCACGACATGCATTTTGTCAGCGCCGTGCTGGAGCGCTGGCGCGGCGCCACTTCGCAGCGCGACGTTCCCAACGATCCCGGCGTTGGCGAGCGGCCGGCCGTGCGCTCGATCGAGCCGCGCTCGGTTGAAGCGCCCATGCTGCAGCCCTCGATGGGGCTCGATCCCGACCGCTTCTCGCTGTTGAAGAAGCCGCTGCGCTAGGCCGCCGCTCAGGCAAGGCGTATGCGCGCTTTGCCTCGATTTGCGTCATCGACTATGGTTCGGGTGGATTCAAGCCGGAACCCCACCATGACGCAGCCGACCGCCAACCGCTTTCCCACGCCCGCCATCGACAAGCTGCCGGAAGATATCCGCACCCGCCTGCTCGCGGTGCAGGAGAAATCCGGCTTCGTCCCGAACGTGTTCCTGACGCTTGGCCTACCGGCCCGACGAATTCCGCGCGTTCTTTGCCTATCACGACGCGCTGATGGACAAGGACGGCGGCCTGACCAAGGCCGAGCGCGAGATGATCGTGGTTGCGACCTCGAGCGCCAATCAATGCCAGTATTGCGTGATCGCGCATGGCGCAATCCTGCGCATCCGGGCGAAGAACCCGCTGATCGCGGATCAGATCGCGGTCAACTACCGCAAGGCCGACATCACGCCGCGCCAGCGCGCCATGCTCGACTTCGCGATGAAGGTGAGCGATCGAGGCGCACAAGATTTCGGAAGCGGATTTCGCCGCGCTTGCGGCCACGGCTTTGGCGACGACGACATCTGGGACATCGCCGCGATCGCGGCGTTCTTTGCGCTGTCGAACCGGATGGCCAACGTCACCGGCGATGCGCCCGAACGACGAATTTTACCTGATGGGGCGGCTGCCGAAATAACAAAGCGTTTTCAAGCGAAGTGGATACCGGTTCGCGAGAAGAAAACGCGTCAAATAAGAAACCGACAACTTCCGCGCGCTAGTCGTCCGACGCCGGTCCGCACCAGCCGGGCAGATAGATCGCGTCCTTGCTTTTCGCCAGCGCCAGCGCTCTTCTCCATGGCCTTTTCGAAATTGGCGTCCACGCTCTTGCGCGACATCTGACGGCGCAGGAAATCCGCCCACAGGAATTCGCTGAACGGCGTCGTGTCCTTGGCGAAACCGCCGGACGCGCCGCAATTCGCCGGCGAGGCTGCGGAACGGATCGTCCTTGAGATCGGTGATCGATTTCGGAAGGTCCTTGAAGTGCCGGCGTTCGCCCTTGGCGTCGTAGGGATAGACCCATCTGCTTATTGTCCATCACGCCCCAGAACGCATCGCGTTCGACCATGGTGAGATCGCCGATCACGGTGACGAGAATGTCCTTGACGCCTTCGTCGTGAAGCGCGCGCGCCAGATGATGATGGTCGACCACGTAATGGTGCTTGTCCGGTCCGAGAACCACCGGGATCATATGATGGCCGAGAAACTCGCCCTGCTTCTTCTTCGACTTGTGCTCCTTCCAATACTCCCGCAAGCGCTTGCGCTTTTCCTTGACCTCCCGCATTCCGACCGTCATCTGGGTCGGACGCAGCGAGAGGATCGGAATCGGCTGAAGGATCGGTTCGCGCGTATTCGCCATGACTTGAAATCCCCTCTTGGACTCTCTCGAATCTATGGATTTGCGAAAAATTGCCTGCTGAAATTGGCCGGCGATTATGCCATGATGGAGACAGGCTGAATAAATGCCTCTGAGACGATGCGGACGAGAGATGATCGAAAGACATGCAAGAAGCCTGAGCGACGAACATCGAAGGCGCAGATCGTCCGGCTTGGCGGTCGCGAGATCGTCATCGCCGAAGGCCTTCGTCTCAGTTTCTGGGCCGACATCAGCCATCGCTGCATGACGGCCTCGTGGCCGGCCTTCATCGCCGGCGCCGCGCTGGTGTTCGTCGTCTTCAACGCGATTTTCGCGTTGTTCTACTGGATCGGAGATCAGCCGATCGCGAACGTGCCCGGCGGCGCCTATATCGACTATCTCTATTTCAGCATCGAGACGCTTTCGACCGCCGGCTACGGCGACATGCATCCGCAAACCCATTACGGACATTTCATCGCCGCGGTCGAGCTGTTCACGGGCATCTTCTCGATGTCGCTGATGACCGGGCTGATCTTTGCGCGGTTCTCGCGGCCGAATGCCCGGCTGCTGTTCGCCGACAATCCGGTCATTTCAAGCCATGAGGGCAAGCCGACCCTGATGGTTCGCTTCGCCAACGAGCGTCACAACATCATCGGCAATGCCACCGCCAAATTGTGGTTGCTGCGGAACGAGGTGAGCGTGGAGGGCGGGTCGCTTCGAAGGTTCTACGAACTGCCGCTGGTGCGAAACGAGCACCCGGCGCTCGCGCTGAGCTGGACGCTCTACCATGTGCTCGACGAGGAAAGCCCGCTTTACGGGCTCGAGCGCCGACGACCTCGCGGCATCAGACGTTTCGCTTGTGGTGGTGGTGTCCGGATATGACGTTGTTGCGGCGCAAACCGTCCATGCGCGAAAGTCCTACGACCATTCCGACATTCGCTTCGGCCACCGCTACGCCGATATCCTCGATGCACCGGAGGACGGCCGGCTTCGAATCGACTACGGCAAGTTCCATGAGACTTTGGAAGGATAGATTTTCGCATTCGCGGCATGTCAACATTTTCTGTGAGACGCGTCCGCGCAGCGTGCTAGATAAGATCAGGATGTCCCGGAGCTGGCAGCAGTGAAAACCCAGCGGCCCATTGCGTCGGAAGAAGAGCATCGCGTGCTCCAGTTCCGGCCGCGCAGCTCGCTCGCACCCGCCGGCGCGCCGGACCAATGTGGTGACCCAGCCGCAGCGTCGGGACGGCGAGTCGCGAGCCGAACGATCTGTCGCGCTACGAGCGGCCGCGGGAAGAGCCGGACGATTTCCGCCATCGCATGCTGGCCAATATCGCCGCCTTCGCCTTTACCGTCGCGCTGACCGCGATCGGCATCTGGCTCGCCATGAGCATCGCCGATCTGCGCAGGACCCAGGATTGCGTGCTGATGGGGCGGCGTGATTGCGTGCGTATTTCCACGCAACGCACTTCTAGCGGTTCCGGGTCCGGCCGGTCCGATTTAGCGCTAAAATCAGCGAAGACAGGTCCTGCCCGCCTCCATTGAACTCAGGGCGGCGCTCCGATATACGGGCACTCGACTCCGGCACGGCGGCATCGGGCGTTTCCGGGCGCTGCGACCCCTCCTGCGGCGCCACCTGGAATTTATCTTCAATATATCAAAGGCTTAGTGATGTCCTCAACATTCGATCAGGTCGCCACGATCATCGCCGAAACCTGCGACATCCCGCGCGACACGATCACGCCGGAGAGCCACGCCATCGACGATCTCGGCATCGACAGCCTCGATTTTCTCGACATCGCGTTCGCGATCGACAAGGCGTTCGGGATCAAGCTGCCGCTGGAAAAATGGACCCAGGAAGTCAACGACGGCAAGGCGACCACCGAGCAATATTTCGTCCTGAAAAACCTCTGCGCGCGCATCGACGAACTGGTCGCGGCCAAGAGGGGCGCCTAATCGCCCCCATGCAGCTTGAATATTTCCAGCTCATCGACCGCATCGTCGACCTCGATATCGAGCGAACGCACCATCACGGTCGAGGCGCAGGTTCCGACGGCGAGCACCATTTTCGAGGGGCATTTCCCCGGCTATCCGCTGATGCCCGGCGTGTTGCTGATCGAATCGATGGCGCAGACCTCGCGGCTGGCTGTTGCTCGGCCTGATGAAATTCGAGCGCATGCCGTTTCTGGCCGCCGTCAAGGAAGCCAAGATGCGTGGCTTCGTCACGCCCGGCGAACTGCTGACGATCGACGCCAACGTCGTTCACGAAGGCTCCGGGTTATGCGATGACCGAGCGCGGGTGCAGGTCGGCGGCAAGCTGCGATGCAACGCGACGATCACGTTCAGCCACGTCCCCTTCCCGAATCCGGACTTGCGCGGACACATGGATGCCATGGCCAAGCGCATCGGCTTTCCGCAGCAGGTCCATCTGCCATGACTGAGACGAGATCTTCAAAACCGGCGACCGGCGGAAGTCTGGATCACCGGCATCGGTCTTGCCACTTCGCTCGGCGAGGGGCTGGACGCGCACTGGGACGCGCTCAACGCGCGGCGCATCAACGTCGATGAGACGGGCTATCGCGCCCTACATCGTTCATCCCTGGCGCCGGTCAATCTCGACGCCCAGATCCCGAAAAAGGGCGATCAGCGCCAGATGGAAGCCTGGCAGCGGATCGGCACCTATGCCGCCGGGCTGGCGCTGGATTCCGCCGGCGTCAAGGGCAACAAGGAAATCCTGGCGCGGATGGACATGATCGTCGCCGCCGGCGGCGGCGAGCGCGATCTGGCGGTCGATACCGGCATTCTCAGCGCGCAGGCCAAGGGCAATTCGGCCCCCGGCTTCCTCAACGAACGGCTGATGAGCGATCTGCGCCCGACGCTGTTCCTGGCGCAGCTCTCCAATCTGTTGGCCGGCAATATCGCCATCGTCCACGGCGTATCCGGGACCTCGCGCACCTTCATGGGCGAGGAAGCCGCCGGCGTCGATGCGGCGCGGATCGCGCTGGCGCGCATTGCGGCCGGCCAAAGCGACATCGCGCTGATCGGCGGCTCGCACAACGGCGAGCGCAAGGATCTTCTGGTTCTCTACGAGTTCGGCGATTTCAACCTCAAGGACAAGTTCGCGCCGGTCTGGGCGCGCCGGCCGAGCGGGCGGATTTGCGCTCGGTTCCGCCGGCGCGTTTCTCGTCATCGAGTCCAAGGCGCATGCGATCGCCCGCGGCGCCAAGCCCTATGCGCGCCTGACCAATGTGGTCGCCGACCTGGCGCGACGTGGCGGCACCGGCGAGGTCAAGGCGACGCTGGAAAAGCTCTGGTCGAAGCTCGGCAAACTGGACGGCGGCGGCGCAATCATTACCGGGGCGACCGGCGTCGAGCCGGTCACGTCGGAGGAACGCGCCTTCCTCGCTGAACATCCGGATTTTGCGGTGCGGGCTACCGGCACCCATTTCGGTCACACCATGGAGACGCAGTTTCCGCTCGGCATCGGGTTTGCGGCGCTGTCGATTTCGCGCGGCGCGCTGTTTCCATCAAGCGATTCATCCGGCGTGGAGATTGAAATGTCCAAACCGCCAACCCAGATTGTGGTGATTGGGGCGGGGCATTGGCGCGGCGAAGGCATGGCGCTCGTCGAGGCGGTCAAGTGACCTCGGCGTCTTCTGCGGTACCTTGGGCGGTTTCTTGGGCGTTCTGACTGGCGGGGAAAACATGACAGCACCACGCGACAAACTCGGAAGGCCGATCGTGGTCGTCACCGGCATGGGCATTGTGACCTCGCTCGGTGCCGGCAAGAGCCGACAATTGGGCGAAACTGACGGCCGGCTGCTCCGGTATCCGCACCGTCACCCGTTTCCCGATCGACGGCTTGAAGACGACCATGGCCGGAACGGTCGATTTCGTCGCCGTCGAGCCGATGTCGTCGACCGGTCTTACCGAACGGCTTGCCGAAATGGCCACCGAGGAAGCGCTGGAGCAGTCGGGCGTCGGCGCCAAGGGCGATTTCCCGGGACCGCTGTTTCTCGCGGTCGCCCCGGTCGAAGTCGAGTGGCCGCAACGGCTCGAAATCGGCCGCGCTACCGCAAAACAAGACCTCAGCTACGACGATATGCTGCGCATCAGCGGCGGCGGAAAATACGCGCCCCTTCACCATCGCTTCATGTTCGGCTCGGTGGCAGCCCGTCTTGCCGAGATTTTTGGCACCAAGGGATCGCCGATTTCGCTGTCGACCGCCTGCGCGTCCGGCGCCACCGCGATCCAGCTCGGCGTCGAAGCCATCCGCCGCGGCGAGACCGACGCTGCGCTCTGCGTCGGGACCGATGGCTTCGGTCAATCCGGAAGCAATGGTGCGGTTCTCGCTGTTGTCGGCGCTCTCGACCCAGAACGATCCGCCGCAGGCCGCCTCAAAGCCGTTCTCGAAGAACCGCGACGGCTTTGTCATGGCGGAAGGCGCCGGCGCGCTGGTGCTCGAAAGCTATGATGCGGCGGTGGCGCGTGGCGCGCCGATCCTTGGCGTGCTCGCCGGCTGCGGCGAACTCACCGATTCGTTTCATCGCACCCGCTCGAGCCCGGACGGCAAGCCGATCATCGGTTGCGTATTGAAGACGCTGGCCGACGCGGGCATGACGCCGGAACAGATCGACCACATCAACGCCCACGGCACCTCGACGCCGGAGAACGACAAGATGGAATATCTGGCGATGTCGGCCGTGTTCGGCGAACGCGCCAAGCAGATTCCGGTATCTTCGAACAAATCGATGGTGGGCCACACCATTTCCGCGGCGGGCGCGGTGGAAGCGATCTTTTCGCTGCTGACGCTCGAACACCAGCGCATTCCGCCGACCATCAACTATGACGTGCCGGATCCGGCGATCCCGCTCGACGTGGTCGGCAACAAGGCGCGCGATGCGCGCGTGACTGCCGTGATGTCGAACTCGTTCGGCTTCGGCGGCCAGAATGCCTCGCTGATCCTGACGCGCGAACCGGCCTAGCCGGCGATAGCCTCTCTTGTGATGCATCCGCTGCTTGCCCGAACGAAGGCCCGTGTGCGCGAGGTGGCCAAACCGCTTGGCGAGGCCGCGGTCGGCAACCTCACGATCGGCATGCTGCGCGCCACTCGCTATTTCGACCCGATCAAGACCGCCGACATGTTCGGCCGTATCACCCGCCTGATCGGGCCGGCGCTGCGCGAACAGAAGATCGGCCGCGCCAATCTGACCGCCGCATTCCCGGAAAAATCGCCAGAGGAGATCGAAGCCATTCTCGCCGGCGTCTGGGACAATCTCGGCCGGGTCGGCGCCGAATTCGCCCATCTCGATCACGTCTGGGAATTTGATCGTGCGCACCCCGAGGACAGCCGCATCGAGATCCAGGAGCGCACCCACGAGCTGTTCGCGCAGCTTCGGCTTGACGGCAAGCCGGCGCTGATCTTTGCCGCCCATCTCGGCAATTGGGAATTGCCGGCGCTCGCAGCGGTAGCGCATGGGCTCGATGCCGCGATCCTGTATCGCCGGCCGAACATCGCCTCGGCCGATCGCATCATCCAGGAGATGCGCCAGGTCAAGATGGGCACGCTGATTCCGGCCGGACGCGACGCCCCGCTGCGGCTCGCGGAAGCCCTGCAAAAGGGCCAGCATGTTGCGATGCTGGTCGACCAGTACCTGACCGGCGGCGTCGAGGTCACCTTCTTCGGCCGCAAGACCCGCGCCAATCCAATGCTGGCGCGGCTGTTGCGGCAGGTCGAGTGTCCCATCCACGGCGTGCGGATCATCCGCCTGCCCGGGCACAGATTCCGCGCCGAACTGTCCGAGGAAGTACCGCCGGTGCGCGACGCCTCCGGCCAGATCGACATTCAGGGCACCATGCAGGCCGTCACCTCGGTGGTCGAGGGCTGGATCCGCGAATATCCGGACCAGTGGCTTTGGCTGCACAGGCGATGGAGGTAGGTTTCCGGAGCGTCATTCCGGGGCGATGCAACGCATCGAGCCCGGAATCTCGAGATTCCCCGATGTGCAATTGCACATCTGAGGTCTGGTGCTTGCGCACCATCCCGGAATGACAGCCGGCTACCGCCCCGTCTTCACCCTGGTCCAGAGCCGGTTGATGATGCGTTGCGTGGCAGGATCCCGCGCCGTGATCACGAACAGCTTTTTAAGCGTCTCGTCGTCCGGATAGATGTTCTTGTCGTTGAGGATCTTGGGATCGACCAGCTTCTGGCTCGCCAGGTTGCCGTTGGCGTAAGACAGGAAATCGGAATTCTTGGCGGCAACCTCCGGCCGGTAGAGATAGTTGATCAGCTCATAGGCCTCCGCGACATGCTGGGCATCGGCGGGAATGGCGAGGTTGTCGAAGAACATCTGCGCGCCCTCCTTTGGGATCGTGTAGCCGATCTCGAGGCCGCTCTTTGCTTCCGCGGCACGGCTGCGCGCCTGCATGATGTCGCCGGACCAGCCGACCACGAGGCAAATCTCGCCGGTTGCGAGCGCGCTCAGATATTCGGAAGAATGAAACTTGCGAACATAGGGCCGGACCTTGCTGACGAGATCTGCGACCTTCTCGAGGTCAGCCTGCCTGGTCGAATTTGGATCGAGCCCGAGATAGCTCAGCGCAGCGGGAAAGATATCGTCGGCGGAATCCAGCATGTGGACGCCGCAATCCTTGAACTTGGCGAGGTTCTCCGGCTTGAAGACGATGTCCCAACTGTCGATACTGGCGTCGGGGCCGAGAATTTTCTGCACCGCCTTGACGTTGTAGCCGATGCCGGTCGTGCCCCACATGTAGTTGGCGGCGTAGAGATTGCCGGGGTCGTAGGTCGCAAGCCGCCCCGTCACCACCGGCCAGGCATTGGCCAGATTCGGCAGCTTCGACTTGTCGAGCTTCTGGAAGACATGCGCGGTGATCTGCCGCTGCAGAAAGTAGGCGGTGGGAACGACGACGTCATAGCCCGATTTTCCCGCGAGTAGCCGTGTTTCCAGGGTCTCGTTGGCGTCGAAGGTATCGTAGACGACCTTGATGCCGGTCTCCTTGGTGAAATTCTCCAGCACGTCGGGCGCCATATAGTTCGACCAATTGTAGAAATTGACGACCCGCTCTTGCGCTGTCGCGGGCAGCGAAAACAGCGCCAGCATCGCGGCGGCCGCGGAACGGAAACGACGGAGGCGCCAATCACCCATCATGAATCCACCTTTCGTCGGCGATGCACCGCATCCGACAGCCGCTCCAGCGCGGTGTCGAGCGTTGCATCCTTCTTGGCGAAACAGAACCGAACGACTGTGGTGACCGCGTCCGTTTCGTAGAACGCGGAAACCGGGATCGCCGCGACCTTGTAGTCGGTCACGATGCGCTTGCAGAAGGTTTCGTCGGTTTCGTTCAGCCCGAGTGGCGACAGGTCGACGGTGAGGAAATAGGTGCCTTGCGATCTGAGGACCGGGAATCCGATGCTCTCCAGTCCCCTGGTGAGGCGGTCGCGGCTCTTTGCGAGTTCCAGGCGCATGTCGTAGAAATATTCATCGGGCTTGTTAAGTCCGTAGGCGACCGCGGCCTGCAGATTGGGCGCGGTGGTGAAGGTGAGGAACTGGTGCACCTTGGCGGCGACGCGCAGCAGCGGCGGCGCCGCGCAGACAAATCCGATCTTCCAGCCGGTGAGGGAAAAGATCTTGCCCGCCGAGCCGACCTTGATGGTGCGATCGCGCATGCCGGGGATCGTAATCAGCGGAATGTGTTCGCGGCCGTCGAAGATCACATGCTCCCAGACCTCATCGCAAATCGCGATGCTGTCGAACTCCTGGCAGAAACGGGCCAACAGTTCGAGGTCCTCGCGCGGGTAAACAACCGCGGCCGGATTGAGTGGATTGTTGAACAGCACCGCCTTGGTCTTGCGATTGAACGCGCTTTTGAGCATCTCCTCGGAGAGCCGCCAATGCGGCGGCTCCAGGCGCAACAGCCGCGGAATGCCGCCGGCCTGGCGGATGATCGGCAAATATGAATCATACACCGGCTGGAAAACGATCACCTCGTCGCCCGGCTCGACCACGGCAAGGATGGCGCTGGTCAACGCCTCCGTGCCGCCGGAGGTCACCATCACCTCGCTCATCGGATCGAGCTTGAGGTGGTGCCAGCGCCCATAATGCGCGGCGATCGCCTGCCGCAATTCCGGGATGCCCATCATCGATGGGTATTGGTTGTAGCCGTTGACGGAGGCGTCGGCCGCCGCGCGGCGGATGTCTTCAGGGCCGGGATCGTCGGGAAAACCCTGGCCGAGATTGATGGCGTTGTTGTCGCGCGCAAGCTGCGACATCGCCTCGAAGATGGTGACGGGGAGGTCGGCAAAGACCTTATTCATGGAAGTCATGGCAAAGAAGTCATTAGAGGGTCAGCCGCCGGTTTTGGTCGGCAATCCCGCAGCCTTCCAGCCCAATATGCCGCCAGCGAGGTGGTGGTCGTAGGGCAGCCCCGCGGCCTGGGCTGCGAGCGACGCCGTCACCGAACGTTTTCCGGAGCGGCAGGCGAACACCACCTGCTTGCCTTGCGGGTCGGGGATCGCGGCGGGATCGAAGGTCGAGAGCGGCACCACCACGCCGCCTGGATAGGCTTCGACCGCGACTTCATTGGGCTCGCGCACGTCGACCAGCAGGTAGCGTCCCTCCGCCATCCCCTTGGACACCTCCTCCGGCGTCAAATCATGCACCTTGTGATCCGCCACTTGGATTTCCTCCAACACCTTAAACCGTCACGCGAGCATGCGCCCTGCTGGGGCGCGCTTGGCCCTTGGGCCGTTCGCGCCAATACAAGACGCGAACCTCGCCCCTTGCGCTCCAAAAATCAAGCGCTGCAAGGCCTTAGATGGGCAGCCGGACCTAGACCGTGATCTGCGTCCCGACCTCGACCACGCGCCCGCTCGGAATCTGGAAATAGTCGGTCGCATCATTTGCGGTTCGCGACAGCGCAATGAACAGATGATCCTGCCAGCGCGGCATGCCGGAATGGGCCGCCGGCTTCAGCGCCCGCCGCGACAGGAAGAACGACGTCGACATGATGTCGAACTGCCAGCCGAGTTTTCGCGCGATGGCGAGCGCCTTGGGTACGTTGGGCGTTTCCATGAAGCCGAATTTCAGCGTCACCTTGGTGAACGTCGGCGTCATCTGTTCCAACCTGACCCGCTCGGAGGGATCGACCCGCGGCGTTGACGCGTTTTCGATGGTGAGAATGACGTTCTTCTCGTGCAGCACCTTGTAGTGCTTGAGACTGTGCATCAGCGCGGTCGGCGCGCTGTTGGGATCGGAGGTCAGGAACACGGCCGTGCCGGACACCCGCTGCGGCGGGCGCTTCTCCAGCATCGCCACCAGATCGGCGAGCGGGAACTCCAGCTTGCGCGACTTCTCGAACAGAAGCCTGGAGCCGCGCCGCCAGGTGTACATCAACAGCATCAACCAGGTGCCGAGCGCGAGCGGCACCCAACCGCCTTCGAAGACCTTCAACAGGTTCGCCGCAAGGAAGGTGAGATCGAGGAACAGGAACGGCGCAATGAGGGCTGCGGCCGCAAACGGCGACCATTTCCAGACCTTCCAGACCACGACAAAAGCCATCATCGCGGTGACTACCATGGTCCCGGTGACGGAAATGCCGTAAGCGGAGGCCAGCGCACTCGACGACTTGAACATCAGGACCAGTAGCACGACCGCGATCAGAAGCATGCGGTTGATGCGCGGAATGAAGATCTGGCCGGATTGCGATTCCGAGGTATGGCGGATCTCAAAGCGGGGCATCAGTCCGAGTTGGATCGCCTGGCGTGTCAGCGAATAGGCGCCGGTGATCACGGCCTGGCTTGCGATCACGGTCGCGATCGCCGCAAGCAGCACCATCGGCCCCCGCGCCCAATCGGGAAACATCAGGTAGAACGGAAGGAAGTCCGGGTTGTCGACAACCTTAGGGTCAGAGATGACAAGCGCACCCTGGCCGAGATAATTCAGCGCCAACGCCGGCAGCACAATGAACAGCCAGGCCGTCTGGATCGGTTTCTTGCCGAAGTGGCCGAGGTCGGCATAGAGCGCTTCCGCGCCGGTCACGGCGAGAAACACGGCGCCCAGCGTGACAAAGCCGATCATGCCGTGATGGAGCATGAATGAGACGGCATAGAGCGGGTTCAGCGAGAGCAGCACCTCGGGCTGGCTTATGATCGCGGGAAATGACGCGAGCCCGATCACGAGGAACCAGATCAGCATGATCGGGCCGAAGAAGGCGGCGACGCGGGCCGTGCCGCGCGACTGCACGGCAAACAGCACAAGCAGGATCACGACGGTGATCGGCACAACGAAGGATTCAGAGGCCGGCGCAAGCAGCTTGATACCTTCGATCGCCGACAGCACCGACAGCGCCGGCGTGATCACGGCGTCGCCAAAAAACAGCGCGGCGCTGATGATCCCGAGTAGGACGATGGTGCCGGCTGCTTTCGTGACCCCGCGTTGGGCCAGCGCCATCAACGCCAGCGTGCCGCCCTCCCCGTGGTTGTCCGCCCGCATGAGGAACACCACGTATTTCAGCGTCACCACGACGATCAGCGACCACAGGATCAGCGAGAGCACGCCGAGCACGGCCTGCGGTGTGGCCGCGCCCCCCGCGCTTGCCGCAACCACGGCCTCGCGCAACGCGTAAAGGGGGCTGGTGCCGATATCGCCGTAGACGACGCCGATGCTGCCAAGCGTCAGCGCCGCGAAGCCTGTGGTGGGCTGGGCATCGCCATGTCCATTGGCCGCCGCCGTTTCCGGGGCGGGAGCTACAACATCACTGGTCATTGGAAAGCTTTAAGGCCTCAAATGCGTCACGGCACAATGGCAAAGCGAGCCGGCTTATAGCCTCGCACCTGCAGCATAGCCAAGCCTATTTTCGGCCCACTCCATGCAAAAATGCATAAATATGAGATGCGGCCCTGACGGCACCAATCTTCAGATTGTAATCGGGTTCCGACCAACCGCTTTACGGCTTCAGGTTGGGCGGCAATGGCGGGTCTTCACGCATCAGCGTGATGGTCACGCGGCGGTTCGCCGACAGCGAGGGATCGTCGGGAAACAGCGGCTGGGTGTCCGCCTTGCCGGAAACCGCGAAGATGTGGGCCGCGGGCAGCCCCTCCCGTTCGAGGATCTGACGCACCGCGTTGGCGCGGTCGGCCGAAAGATCGAACGCGTCATAGTCGCTCTTTGTCGGTACAAAGCCTGCGGCGGTATGGCCGACGATGGCGATGCGCAACGGCGTCGCCTTGAGCGGGATGGCGAGCTTTTCGATCAGGCGGCGGGTGCGCTCATACGGAACCTTGGAGCCGTCGGCGAACATCGACCGCCCGTCCTGGTCCACGATCTCCAGATTAAGGCCCTGCTTGGTCTCCTCGAACATGATGTGCTTGGAGATTTCCGTCAGTTCCGGCATATCCTGCAAGGCCTGCCGCAGCGACGCCGAGGCCAGCGCGAATTCGCGGTCGACCTTCACATGCAGACCCTGAATCCGGTTGCGGTCCTGCTCGTCCGGGGTCGGCGTGTTCGAGGCTTCCTCGGGATTGATGTGTTCGGTGTTCTTCAGCTTGGGACGGGTCGGAAGCCCGTCCGACTCGATGATTCCCGAATAGCGCGCCTGGATCTGTACGCCGAAGGCGTCGCGCATCGAGCCCGCGACAATCTTGAGCTTCTGCTGGTCCTGGTTGGAGAAGGCGACGAGCATCACGAAGAAGCTCATCATCAGCCCCATCAGATCGGCGAAGGTTACGAACCAGCCGTGTCCCCCGGTATGTGCATCGCCGCGCTTCTTCTTGGCCATCGCGTGCTACCCTCCGCCGCTACCGTCAAGCCGGTACCGGCTCACCTTCCGCGTGGCGGTGTTTCTCCGGCAGATAGGCCAGCAGCATTTCGCGGACCAACGTCGGGCTCTTGGAATCCCGGATCATCAAAATGCCGTCGATGATCAAGGTGCGATTGGTTTCCTCGTCGAGCAGCTTGCCGTGCAGCTTGTCGGCGATCGGCAGACAGAAAATGTTGGCGACCAGCGCGCCGTAGAGCGTCGCGAGTAGCGCGGTCGCCATGAACGGGCCGAGCTTGGAGGGGTCGGTCATGTTGGCGAACATCTGCACCATACCGATCAGCGTGCCGATCATGCCGAACGCCGGCGCGCAGTCGCCGATGGCGCGGTAGATCTTGCTGCCCTCGTCGAGGTGCATCAGGAAATTGTCGCGGTCCCGCTCCAGATTGTCGCGGATAAATTCGAGATCGTAGCCGTCGGCGACATAGCGGATTCCCTTGGCCAGGAACGGCTCGTCGGTCTCGACCTTTTCCAGGCCCACCGGTCCCTGCTTGCGCGCGATCTCCGCGATGCGGGCGAGTTCGTCGACCAGATCATGGGCGGACAGGCGGCTCATGGTGAAGGCATATTTCGCGCCGAGCGGCAGACCGTGCAATATGACGCCGAGCGGGAAACGGATCATGGTGGCCGCGATCGATCCACCGAAGATGATGATGATCGCATGTTCGGAGATGAACATATGGACGTCGCCACCCAGGAGCATCATCGTTGCGATGACAATGAAGGCGGTTACGAGCCCGATGCTCGTCATAATATCCATGGGAGACTCCAACGCGCACGCATACAGCCGCCCATGCTGGGAGGCGCGGCCCGTTCTGAGCCGCTAACCGCGACCCTACGTCGGCGCCATTAAAGACGCGTAAAGGTTAAGCGTCCGAACGTTCGTTTCGCGGTAAGGCGGAGCATCGGCCAGCCCGGCCGATGCTCCGGCGTCGCGACCTGATCGCAACCTTCTGCTAACCATAAGAGGGCTTCAGCCAGATCCGCGGCGACAGTGCAGAAATAGATTGCCGGTCCGCAGCGCATAGGTCCGAACGCGTCAAACCCCGGCGACAGATCGCTCTGTCACCGGAGTTCGCCACGCGCGGATCGGCGTCAGGGATCAGTTGGCCGCGAACCGCGGTGTCGAGCAGCCGCCGCAGACCCAGGGCCATGACCAGTCGGCGACCTTGCCCTTGTTGGCTTCGACATAGGGGCTCCATGCCTTCGGCGGCAGCGCCTTGCTCTGGTAGACGATACTGAATTGGCCGTCGGCCCGGATCTCCCCGATCATGACCGGCTTGGCCATGTGATGGTTCGGGCCCATCACCACTTCAAAGCCGGACGGCGACTTCACCTTCTGCCCGATCATCGCCTGCCGTACCGCATCGACGTTGGTGCTGCCGGCCTGCTGGACCGCCTGCACCCACATGTGAAACAGGATGTAGGCCGATTCCATGGGGTCGTTGGTGACACGCTTGGGATTCTTGGTGTAGGCGCGCCATTTCGCGATGAACGCCTTGTTCTCCGGTGTGTTGACCGACTGGAAATAGCTCCAGCCGGCGAGATGCCCGACCAGCGGTTTGGTATCGAGCCCGGCGAGTTCTTCCTCGCCGACGGAGAAGGCGATCACCGGAATATCGGTGGCCTTGACGCCCTGATTGCCCAGTTCCTTGTAGAACGGCACGTTGGCGTCGCCGTTGATGGTGGAGATCACGGCAGTCTTCTTGCCGGTGGTTCCGAATTTCTTGATCACGGCAACTTCGGTCTGCCAGTCGGAAAACCCGAAGGGCGTGTAGTTCTCCAGGATGTCCTCATCCTTCACGCCCTTGGTCTTGAGAAACGCGCGGATGATCTTGTTGCTGGTGCGCGGATAGACATAGTCGGTGCCCTCGAGCACGAACCGTTTCACCTCGCCGCCATCTTTCGACATCAGATATTCCACGGCGGGAATGGCCTTGTTGTCCGGCACCGAACTTCCGTAGAAGATATTGTAGGACGCTTCCTCGCCCTCGTATTCGAGCGGATAGAACAATAGCCCGTTCAACTCCTCGAATACTGGCAGCACGGATTTGCGCGACACCGACGTCCAGCAGCCGAACACTGCGGCGACCTTGTCCTTGGTCAGGAGTTCGCGCGCCTTCTCGGCAAACAGCGGCCAGTTGGAGGCCGGGTCGACGACGACCGGCTCGATCTTCTTGCCGAGAAGGCCGCCATGCGCATTGACGTCGGCGACTTCCATCAGCACCAGATCCTTCAGGATGGTTTCGCTGATCGCCATCGTTCCGGAAAGCGAGTGCAGAACGCCGATCTTGATGGTGTCTTCTTCGGCGTGAGTCGTCGAGCCGAATGCCATCAGAAGCGGGAACGCACAGATCCCGAGGTACCGTGCAATGTTCATTGGACTAGTCTCCTGTTCAGTGGCGTGTCGACCCCTGCGGGCTGCCACATGCAGCCGCTTGTCGACCACCTTCGGCAAGGCTTGCATGCCGACAGACGAACGCCGAGAGCCGCGCCCTGAAATTGCAATGGCTCCATTTTCCCGATGAAAATGGTCGGAGCGTTGAACAGAAACTGGACAGGAGAGAGCAAGCGGACGACGTTTCGCCCTTTTGTTGCGCAGACAGGGCTCAACGCTTGAACAGTGAAAGCGGAGAATCGCGCCGGAAGAGTCCAGTTTTTCGATCATCCAGAGGTCCAGTTGCCACGCTCAATTGGTCCAGCCGCATCGAATAGCTTAGAAAATCCGGCTCCAATCGTTGAACCCGGCCGAAACTGGACCTGTCGCCGCATCGCGCCGGATTGGCCTTTCCCTTGCATTTGATTAAGGCGGTCGAACATCCGGCCTGTCGCGATCTCACCTGGCGCCCATGCAACTTCTCATCTTGCTGGACAAAACGAGAGGGGAAACGCTGACGGAGCAGCTCGTCGAGCAAATTCGCCAGGCGATAACCAAGGGTCGTATTGCCGCTGGCGCGCGGCTTCCCTCATCGCGAAATCTCGCCGACCAGCTCGGCATTTCCAGAAATACCGTGGTCCGTGCCTACGAAACCTTGATCCTCGAAGGTCACGTCGAGGCCCGGCCGGCCTCGGGCATTTTCGTTTCATCCGAAATGCCCGTGCCTCCAAGCATCGAACCGGCGGCAAGCCTCGGTTTGAATCGCGCCTCAACCTCCCTGCCCGCTCCTCCCGTCGATCTGGAGCTCAAGAGATTCGCGGGGGCAAAAGAGCGGCGCATGATGGTCGATTTCTCGCTGGACCAGACCAGCGCTGCGATCTTCCCCTTAAAAATGTGGCGGCGGCTGATTCAAAATCATCTTTCGCACGGCGCGAGTTCAGGTCTTTCCGTCGCAAGCGACCCTGCCGGCCTGTCCGAACTGCGCGCCGCGATTGCGCATCATCAAGGCGCTGCACGCGGGTTCATGGTCGATCCGGCGCAAGTCATCGTCACCAGCGGCCGCATCGAAAGCTTCAACCTGATCGCCCGCATGTTTCTGTCCTACGATGCCCGCGTCGTCATGGAGGATCCGGGCTACCTCGGCGCCTATCTGTCCTTCAAGTCAGCGGGCGCGAAGATCGTCACCTGCTCGGTCGACGAGCGAGGGCTCGTCGTCGAAAATCTTGCGGAGCGGGCGTGCTCGCTTATCTACGTGACGCCGTCGCATCAATACCCGACCGGAGCGCCGCTTTCCGCGGATCGCCGCCTGTCGTTGATCGCGTGGGCAAGGCGCAATGGCTGCATGATCGTCGAAGATGGTTATGGCGATGAATTTCACGACGATGGAACGCAGCTTCAGCCGATTTCTCCGGCGGCGCCCGAGCGCACGATGTATGTCGGCGATTTCGCATCCTCGCTCGGAACCGGAATCCGCATCGGATACCTCATCGTTCCGCCGCGCCACGCAGAGCGGGCGCGCCTGGCCAAGGCGTTGGTGAGCAGCGGCAACTCCTGGCTCGAGCAGTCGGTGCTGGCCGAGATGCTGTCGAGCGGCAAATACGCGTCGCATGTCTTGCGCATCCGCGCGCATTATCGGTCATGCCGCAATACACTTGTCTCCGCGTTGCGGCGCTATTTCGGTGAGGTGACGCTCGGCGGAGGCAATGCGGCCTTTCAGCTGTTTTGGCAACTTCCACCGGGGGTCCCGCATGCCCGCGTGTTCGAGAACCAGGCGCGCCGCGGCCGGATCGGCGTCTACAGTCTTGATTCAGCTCCGGTACATGCAAGCGAATCCAGCGACATGGCGCGACGCGGCATATTGCTTGGTTTCGGCGCGCTTAACGAACGACAGATCGAGAAAGGCATCGCAAGATTATCCGACATCGTCGACGATGCGCTCGACGATCATTTGACCGAAATCGATCAGCTGCTGGTCGATCTTCCGCCGGAGCGGCCGCCGATTCCGACTCCGAAAATTCGCGGCATTCCGGCCTCAGCAAAAAAACACGAGCCGGCTCTAACCGCCAGGAGGGAAATCAAACCAGAGTTCCTGCCCGTTGCCGAGTTCGAAAACGGGTCGCCCATGTCGTTGCTGAAGAGCATCTACCAATATCCGGTCAAGGGATTGAGCGCACAGCCGCTTGCCAGCATCGGCCTGCTCGAAGGCAAACCGTTTCCGCACGACCGCCAGTTTGCACTGGCAAGACCCGGCGTGCCGCTGCAGGCCGACAATCCGAAATGGGCCAAGAAGGGTTTGTTCGTGATGTTGATGCTCGAGGAAGCGCTGGCGAAAGTGAAGACCCATCTTGATCCAAAGACGCTTCAGTTCGAAGTTCGATCGGGCAACCAAACGATTTTATCTCTCAACCTGAACGATGCCGGCGCCAAGGCCGCCATCGAGGAATACTTTCACCAGCTGCTACCATCGCTTCCGGCTCCTCCAACGCTGATCCGCTCGAAAGAGGGTCACTTCATGGACAAGCCGGACAATGTGATTTCGCTGATCAATCTGGCAACCGTCCGCAGCCTTGAGAAGCAGTGGGGCGCCGAAATCGACCCACTGCGGTTTCGCGCCAACCTGTATGTCGACACCGGCCGGGCGTGGGAGGAGTTTGATTGGGTGGAGCAGGAGATCCGGCTTGGCGATGTCGTGTTTCATGTCGACCGCAGAAACGGCCGGTGCGGCGCCACCAACGTCAATCCCGCATCGGGCGTGCGCGACATGGATATCCCGGGATCGCTGCGGGGGAGCTTTGGGCACAAGGATCTCGGCGTCTATTTGACGGTCGCCAAGGGCGGCACGATCACTGTCAATGACAGGCTCACGCGGCCGCTTGCAGCCCCCAAATTTACTTCGAGCGCGCCCAGGATCACAGTCGAGATCGGCCGGCGCTTCATCTGTCGCGGCTGCTACTACATCTATTCCGAGGACAAGGGCCTTCCGGCGGAAGGCATTCCGCCCGGAACGACATGTCAACAATTGCCCGATGCGTGGCGCTGTCCGGACTGCGGCACCGACAAGGGCAAGTTGCGCCCTTACGTCGGCTAGATTCGTTCCGGGATCGGCGGGCTTTGGCTCACTTGAGACCTGTGAGCCCAAGGCTCAGCGTACGCAAGCGTTTGCGCGCGGCTGCGTCATAGGCCTGCGGATTGGCTCGCGCTTCGTTCAAGCCGTTGAAGAACAGGCCGCTCTTGCCGGCGACGTCGTCGCCGGTCACGAGATGCAGGATCGCTTCGCCGCCTTGCTCGACGGTCGAGATCGGCGTGATGCCTCCCGCGCGCACCATCGTGGTATTCATATAGGTCGCCGGATGCAGCGAATTCACCGTCACACCCGATCCCTTGAGTTCTTCGGCGAGATCGATGGTGAACATGATCTGCGCCAGCTTGCTCTGAGCATAGGCGCGCGAACCGTTATAGCCCTTGGTGATCATCACATCGTCGAAATCGATCGGATGCTGGCCGAGCGAGGCGACATTGACGATACGCGAAGGCGCGGCTTCCTTGATCAGCGGCAGCAACAGATGCGCGAGCAGGAATCCGGAAAGATAGTTCACCGCGAACCGCAATTCGTGGCCGTCCTCGCTGGTTTGCCGTCCCGCTCCGCCGTTCTGCGAGCCGATCCCGGCATTGCTGATGAAGACGTCGAGCCGCTTGTGATCGCTCATCACGGCGCCCGCAAGCTGGCGCGCGCCTGACAGCGACGACAGGTCGGCCTGATAGAACGTCGGCGCGGCGTGCCCGTCGCGCTGGATATCTTCGGTGAGAGCCTTGGCGCGCGCGGCATCGCGGCCGTGGATCAGCACCCTGGCGCCGCGCCCGGCGAGTTGACGAGCGACATAGCGGCCGACTCCGTCGGTCGAGCCCGTGATCAGGATCGTCTTGCCGCTCACATCCATCGCCATGCACCTTCACGCCATTAGTGAATTTCCGCCGATCGCTTGAGCGCCTCCTTCAGCTTCTCGAGCGAAAAATCCTTGGCTCGCGCGATCTCAAGAATCGGCGTCTCGCGCCGGCCGCAGAGTTCGGCCGCATCAGGCAGCTTGGCGGCAATATCGATCGGAATCACGATCGCGCCATGACGGTCGGCATGAATGAGATCGTCCGATCGCACCGTCATGCCGGCAACGCGCACTTCGCCGCCGAAGCTTTCGGCATGCACCCAGGCATGCGACGGTCCGATCGAGCCGGCCAATGCTTGAAAACCCGGCGCCCATTGCGGAATATCGCGGATCGAGCCGTCGGTGATGACGCCGAGACAGCCGAGCGCCTTGTGCACGTTGCTTTGCACTTCGCCCCAGAACGCGCCGTAGCCGACGTCGGCGCCGTCGATATCCTGGATCACGGTGATGCGCGGGCCGTGGCCGGTGCCGACATATTCGTAATAGGCGATCCGCCGCCTGGCCTGCTCGGCGGCCGGCAGGCCGGATTGCAGCACCGAGCGGATCGTCACCGTGCGCGCATATCCGACCATCGGCGGCAAATCCGGAAACGGGCACACCAGCGGTTTTGTCGTATAGCCGATCAGCCGCCGCTCTGGCGCGACGATCTCCATCGCATTGCTGATGGTCGGCGTGTCGTAGCGCGCCAGTGCTTCAAGTAGCGATGGGGGTAGCGGAGCGGATGTCGTCACGGCGTTCTCTCCTGATGTTTTGTCCCGGCTGTTTCTTCAAAAGCCGTGTCTCAACGGCCGTATAGCCGAGATTGGGGTTTAACCCAACTCGCGGATCGCTCATGGCAGATATTTCAAGAAAGAGATTGCCGCTTAATGCAGGCGTTCCGGCCGATCGTCCTCGGACGCATCCGAGACGGCCGGCGCAAAGGGCGGCGCCGGATTTGCAGCCACAGTACCAGCCGGCGCCGCCGTCGATGCGGCCAGCGCCCGCGCCTGGTCGCGATAGGACTTCCACCCCAGTGGCAGGCTCAGGAGATAGAGCACGGAGCCTGCGGAGAGAATGTGCCAGGGATAGCCGATCAGAAGCGCGACGAAGAAGATCACCGAGACGAAAACCGGCAGCACCATTTCCGGCGGCACGCGCATGCGGATGGTCTTGCCGGAATAGACCGGCAGCCGTGACACCATCAGGAACGCAATCAGAAGCGTGTAGAGCGCGGTCAGCGTGGCCGGCGGTTTCGGCAGGCCGAGAAAGGCAAGATAGACCGGAAGCAGCACCATGATCGCGCCGGCGGGTGCCGGAACGCCGGTGAAAAAGTTCGTGGCAAAGGCGGGCTTGTTCGGATCATCCATGGTGGCGTTGAAGCGTGCGAGCCGAAGCCCGCCGGAAATGGCAAACACCATGGCCGCGATCCAGCCGCCATTGTTCAGTTCATGCAACTGCCAGAAGTACAGGATCAATCCGGGTGCGACGCCGAAATTGACGAAATCGGCAAGGCTGTCGAGCTCCGCGCCGAATTTCGACTGGCCCTTGATCATGCGAGCGACGCGGCCATCGATGCCGTCGAGCACGGCGGCGAACACGATCGCGGCGACCGCAAGCTCCATCCGCCCCTCGGTGGAAAGACGGATCGCGGTCAGACCGGCGCAGATTGCGAGCAGCGTGATGACGTTCGGCAGCAGCATCCGCACCGGTATCGGGCGAAACCGGCGGCGGCGCATTTCCATGGATTTGGGATCGAATGGCATCATGGCTCGCCCAGATATAGCAAGCGCGGCGATCTTGCGCCATTGCGGCAGATCGTCTGCAAAAACGACCTTTCGGATAGTTAATCGGTCCGAAACGTCCGGCCCGCGTCGCTCAGCCTGAAATCGGCCAAAATGGTCTCGCCGGCGATCGCAGTCTGGCCTTCGGACACCAGCGGTTTGGTGCCCTCGGGCAGAAACACGTCGAGCCGCGAGCCAAAGCGAATCAATCCGAAACGCTCGCCGGTGCCGATCGTCTGCCCCTCGCGGACGAACGAGACGATCCGCCGCGCCACGAGGCCCGCGATCTGGATCACGCCGACACGGCCGTTGGGGGTCGAGATCACCAGCGAGTTGCGCTCATTGTCTTCGCTCGCCTTGTCGAGTTCGGCGTTGATGAAGGTGCCCGGCCGATAGGCGATCCGGTCGATCCGCCCTGCCACCGGACTGCGGTTCACATGGCAGTTGAACACGCTCATGAAGATCGAGATACGCGGCAGCGGCCGGTCGCCAAGGCCGAGCTCGGCGGGCGGCAGCACCTCGGCGATCCTGGAGATGCGCCCATCGGCCGGCGCCACCACGAGGCCGTCGCGCATCGGCGTTACCCGCACCGGATCGCGGAAGAACAGCGCGCACCAGATGGTCAATACAGTCCCGATCCAGCCGAGCGGCGTCCAGATCCAGAACAGGATCAGGCTGGCCAGCGCGAAGCCGCCGATGAACGGATAGCCTTCGGGGTGGATCGGCGGGATCTGGGCGCGGATCGAATTGGCAACCGACATCACTATCACTCCGCGGCGGTCGCGAGCGGATCAATGACCGCCGGCGGCTCGCGGTTCGGCGCGTCGTTGTCGTCGTCGATCTGGGCGAGCCGCTCGCGCGCCTCTTCCGCCTCGCGCTGCCTGTTCCACATACTGGCATAAAGCCCGTTCATTGCCAAAAGCTCTCCGTGGCTTCCGCGCTCGGCGATGCGGCCCTGATCGAGCACGATGATCTCGTCGGCGCTGACAATGGTGGAGAGGCGGTGTGCGATCACCAGCGAGGTGCGATTGCGCGAGACGCGATCGAGCGCCTCCTGAATCTCGTGTTCGGTATGGCTGTCGAGCGCGGAGGTCGCCTCGTCGAGCACCAGGATCGGCGGCGCCTTCAACACCGTGCGCGCGATCGCGACGCGCTGCTTCTCGCCGCCCGACAGTTTGAGGCCGCGTTCGCCGACCTGCGTCTCGTAACCCATCGGCGCCATGCGGATCAGAGGATCGATCTGCGCGAGCTGCGCCGCCTGTTCGACCTCGGCGTCGCTGGCATCCCAGCGGCCATAGCGGATGTTGTAACGGATGGTGTCGTTGAACAGCACGGTGTCCTGCGGCACCATGCCGATCGATGCCCGCAGCGAGGCCTGCGTAACGTTGCGGATATCCTGGCCATCGATCAGGATCTTGCCGCCGGAGATGTCGTAGAGGCGGAACAATAGCCGCGAGATCGTCGATTTGCCGGCGCCGGACGGCCCGACGATGGCGACCGTCTTGCCGGCCGGCACCTCGAAACTGAGACCTTTCAGGATCTCGCGCTCTGGTTCGTAGGAAAAGCGCACGTCCTCAAAACGCACATTGCCTGTCGTGATGACCAAGGGCCTCGCGCCCGGAATGTCCGTGATTTCCGGGGCGCGCTCCAGCACGTTGAACATCTTCTCGATGTCGATGATCGCTTGCTTGATCTCGCGATAGACCATGCCCATGAAATTCAGCGGCTGGTAGAGCTGGATCATCATGGCGTTGATCAGGACGAAATCGCCGACCGTATTGCGTCCGCTGCGCACGCCGAACGCGCACATCATCATGGTCGCGGTGAGACCCGCGGTGAAGATCGCCGCCTGCCCGGTGTTGAGAAGCGCCAGCGAGGTATAGGTCTTGACGCTTGCCTGCTCGTAGCGCTGCATCGAGCGATCGTAGCGGGTGGCTTCGCGCTCCTCGGCGCCGAAATATTTGACGGTCTCGTAGTTCAACAGCGAGTCGATCGCCTTGGTGTTCGCCTCGGTGTCGGAATCGTTCATCTTGCGGCGGATGGCGATCCGCCACTCGGTTGCGGCATAGGTGAAGTACATGAAGATCACGACGGTGGTCAGCGTGGCCAGCACGTAGCGCCAGTCGAACTGCCACAGCAGCACAGCCATCAGCAGCGAAACCTCGACGATGGTCGGCACCAACTGCAGGATCACCATTCGCACGATGGTTTCGATACCGTTGCGGCCGCGTTCCAGCACGCGCGTCAAGCCTCCGGTCTTGCGCTCCAGATGAAAGCGCAACGACAGTTCGTGCATATGAACGAAGGTGATGTAGGCGAGCTTGCGCACCGCATGCATCGCCACCCGCGCGAAAATGCCGTCGCGCCATTGGGTCAGCACCGCCATTACCACGCGCAGGGCGCCATAGCTTGCGACCATCAGCAGGGGCGAGGCGACCACCCACACCATCCAGTTCGACGGCTCGACGGGAGCGCTGCCCTTGCCGGACAACGCGTCGGTCGCCCATTTGAAGGTGAACGGCACCGCCAGGGTCGCGAGTTTTGCGATCAGCAGCAGCACCACCGACCAGACCACGCGCATCTTCAGGTCAGTGCGGTCGCTCGGCCAGATATAGGGCCACAGATGCACCAGCGTGCCGACCAAGGTCGCCTGTTCGATCGATTTTCTGGAGGCCAGTGCTTCCTCGGCGCCATGTCTGGGGCCGTTTTCGGCGGCCTGTTCGGGGCCTTGAGACGAATCGGTGTGGGCCATCAATAGGAGCCTGGGAGACCAGCTTTTGCGCGCTTTGCTGCTTTTTTCATCGATATTCGTCCCGTCATATAGAGTGTTTAATTGTCAGGCGCACCCTCGCGAAGTGCAATTCTTTCTCGATTTGCCGCCATTTGCAGATAGATTTCCGCATCTTGGCGAATCAGCCGCTTGACGCCTTTACGCTGCAGTGCCACATGGCCGGAATGGATAATATTCGAACTGTCTGTGTCTATTGCGGCTCCGGCCCCGGCACAAATCCCCACTTCATCGCAAGTGCTGTCGCCTTAGGAAAGGTTTTTGCCGAGAACGGGATCCGTCTCGTCTATGGCGGCGGATCGCTCGGCCTGATGGGCGCGGTCGCGACCTCCGTGCTCGATCACGGCGGCAGCGTGACCGGCATCATCCCGGATTTTCTCACCGCCCGCGAAAACGCGCTCACGCGCGTGCAGGAGATGGTGGTCACGCCCGACATGCACGAGCGCAAGCGGCTGATGTTCGAACGCTCGGATGCGTTCGTGGCCCTGCCCGGCGGCATCGGCACGCTGGAGGAACTGGTCGAGCAGTTGACCTGGCAGCAGCTCGGCCGTCACACCAAGCCGGTGCTGCTTGCCAATATCGACGGCTTCTGGGAGCCGCTATTGGCGCTGCTCGCGCATATGCGCGCCACCCAATTCATTCGCCCCTCTTTGTCGATCGATATTTTGAAGGCCGAGCGGGTCGAGGACATCCTGCCGCGGCTCCGCGCGGCGGCTTCTCGCGCACCCGAGGGCACGCGGGAACTCGCGGCCGAGGTCGCACGAAAGCTTTAGCTTTCCGGATCACTCAGTTGGGAACGTCACCGCCTCGATGCGATTGCCGTCGGGATCGGTGACGAACGCCGCGTAGTAACGCACGCGATCATGCGGCCGCAGGCCCGGCGCGCCGTCGGACAGGCCACCGGCACTCAGCGCCGCCGCATGGAAGGCATCGACCTCGCCGGTCGATCTTGCGCGAAGACAGATGTGGGTACCGCCGCCCTGCTCTACCTTCGGCATACCGTTGCGCAGGTTGATCCAGAACTCCGGATAGGTTTTTCCGAAGCCGACGGTAGCCGGCCGCGTCACCAGGCGTGTCAGCCCGAGCGTCGCCAGCGTCGGCTCGTAAAACCGCGCCGAGCGTTCGAGGTCGCTGACGCCGACGGAGATGTGGTCGATCATGCTGCTGCCTTGCGCTTACGCCGGCGCGCCGGATTTCACGAGCTTGTAGATCACCGAATCCATCAGCGCCTGGAACGAGGCGTCGATGATGTTCGGCGACACGCCGACCGTGGTCCAGCTCTCGCCATTCTCGTCCTCGCTCTCGATCAGGACGCGCGTAATGGCTTCCGTGCCGCCGTTGAGGATACGCACGCGATAATCGATCAGCTTCAGGCCTTCGATGTATTTCTGGTATTTGCCGAGGTCCTTACGCAGCGCGACGTCGAGCGCATTGACCGGGCCGTTGCCTTCGGCGGCCGAGATCAGCCGTTCGCCGGCGACATCGACCTTCACCACGGCCATCGCAACCGTGACGCGCTGGCCGTTGGCGTTGTAGCGCTGCTCGACATTGACGTCGAACTGCTCGACCCGGAAATATTCCGGCACCTTGCCGAGCGTGCGGCGCGCCAACAGGTCGAACGAGGCGTTCGCCGAACTCATAGGCGAAGCCTGCGGCCTCGCGCTCCTTCAGTTCCTCGACCAGGCGCGCGAGCTTCGGGTCGTTCTTGTCGTAGGGGATGCCGACGCGATCGAGCTCGGCGATCACGTTGGAGCGGCCGGCCTGGTCGGATACCAGCACCTTGCGATGGTTGCCGACCGCTTCCGGCACCACATGCTCATAGGTCTGCGGATCCTTCAGCACCGCGGAAGCATGAATGCCGGTCTTGGTCACGAACGCGCTTTCGCCGACGTAAGCCGCGTGGCGGTTCGGCGCGCGGTTGAGCATATTGTCGAGCGTACGCGACACCTTCATCAAGGTCGCCATCTTGGTCTCGGACACGCCGATCTCGAAGGCATCGGCAAATTCGCGCTTCAGCCGCAACGTCGGAATCAGCGAGCAGAGATTGGCGTTGCCGCAGCGCTCGCCAAGCCCGTTCAGCGTGCCCTGGATCTGCCGCGCGCCAGCGCGGACCGCCGCGAGCGAATTGGCGACCGCCTGTTCGGTATCGTTATGGGCGTGAATGCCGACGTGATCGCCGGGAATATGCTTGGTCACCTCGGTGACGATGGTCTCCACCTCATGCGGCATGGTGCCGCCATTGGTGTCGCACAACACCACCCAGCGCGCGCCGGAATCATAAGCCGCCTTCGCGCAGGCCAGCGCGAACTCGGGATTCTCCTTGTAGCCGTCAAAAAAGTGTTCGCAATCGAGCATCACTTCGCGGCCTGCGGCTTTCGCGGCCGCCACGCTGTCGCGGATCGAGGCGAGGTTTTCCTCGTTCGTGGTCTCGAGCGCCACCCGCACCTGATAGGCCGAGGATTTCGCGACAAAGCAGATCGCATCCGCCTTCGCCTCGAGCAGGCCCGCGAGGCCGGGGTCGTTCGAGGCAGAGCGGCCGGCACGCCGCGTCATGCCGAACGCGGTGAAGCGCGCGTGATCGAATTTCGGTTTCGCGGCGAAGAATTCGGTGTCGGCCGGATTGGCGCCGGGATAGCCGCCCTCGACATAGTCGATGCCGAGCTCATCCAGCATCTGCGCAATGATGCGCTTGTCATGCAGCGTGAAGTCGACGCCGTTGGTCTGGGCGCCGTCACGCAGCGTCGTGTCGAACAGATAGAGGCGTTCGCGGATCATGTCGGAACTCCCGGCGCAGCATTGTCGCCAAGCTTCTTCTGCATCGTGGTGTTGGCAAGCCATTCGCCATTGACGGTGACGGTGTTGCGCTGTTTTGCCACATAACCGCGCTTGGCGAAAAATTCCGCCGCGGTATCGCTGGCATCGACGATGAGGCTCTTGGCGCCGCGGCTGCCGGCAAGCTTTTCCAGCGCATCGCACAGCATCGACGCCACGCCCTGCCCCGCGACACCAGGATGAACATAGAGCATGTCGATGTGGTCGGCGCCCTTCAGCGAAGCGAATCCCACCGGCGAATTCTGTAATGTCGCGATCAGCGTCAACTGGCCGGCCAGCCGCTTGCCGAGCGCCTGCTCGTCCTCGACGGTCGCCGCCCAGGCTTCCTGCTGCGCTTCGTTGTAGTCGTCGCCGGTCAATTCCAGAATCGACGCCGCAAAGATCGCCGCCAGCAGCGGCGTATCCGCCGCGAGGTACGGCCGCAACGCAGGTTTAGGCAACGTCTGTCCCATCACAGGCTCCGCCGCGCACTCATCGCGCGATCTCCCAGGTGGTGCCGTCCTTGGAATCCTTGATGACGACGCCCATCGCGGCGAGTTCATCGCGGATGCGATCGGATTCCTTGAAGTCTTTTCGCGCGCGCGCGGCGGTGCGATCGGCGATCAAGCTATCCACCCGTTTGGCGTCGACGCCACTCGCCTGTTGCTTGCGTTGCTTCCACGCCGCGGCCGTCTCCGACAGGAATCCAAGGAGCCGCAAGGATGCGGCGAATTCATTGCGATCCCGCTCGTTTTCCGAAGCGGCATTCCGAAGACCATGGAGCGAGGCAATCATCTGCGCCGTGTTGAGATCGTCGGACAACGCCTCGACCACGACGGAAGACGGCTGGCCGCCTTTCGCATCAGCCGCAACAGCATACCAGTCGTCGAGCGTCTTGGCGCTCTCTTCCATGCCCTTCACGGTCCAGTCGATCGGCGAGCGGTAGTGCGTCTTGAGCATGTTGAGCCGCAGCACTTCGCCCGGCCAATCCGCAAGCAGCTCTCTGATGGTGACAAAGTTGCCGAGGCTCTTCGACATCTTGTCGCCTTCGACCTGCAGAAAACCGTTGTGCATCCAGACATTGGCCATGCGCCCTTCGTGGAACGCGCAGCAGCTTTGCGCGAGTTCGTTCTCATGGTGCGGAAACACCAGATCGATGCCGCCGCCATGGATGTCGAACTGTTCGCCGAGGTGTTTCCACGCCATCGCCGAGCATTCGATATGCCAGCCCGGGCGCCCGGGAGCCTTAATCCCCGACGGCGACGGCCATGACGGCTCGCCGGGCTTTGCCGGTTTCCACAATACGAAGTCGGTGGTGTCGCGCTTGTACGGCGCGACATCGACGCGGGCGCCGGCGATCATCTCATCCAGCGTGCGATTGGCGAGCGCGCCATAACGCGGCAGCACCGAATTCGCAGCGTTCATCGCCTGCGGCGAGAACAGCACGTGATCCTCGGCGACATAGGCAAATCCATCAGCCACCAATTTCTCGATGAACACGCGCATCTCCGCGATATGCTCGGTGGCGCGCGGCTCGACCGTCGGCCGCAGGCAGCCGAGCGCATCAACATCTTCATGGAATTGCTTCTCGGTGACTTCGGTCACCTTGCGGATCGCCTCGTTCAGCGATAGCCCCGGAAAATCCCGCGCCGCGCGATCGTTGATCTTGTCGTCGACGTCGGTGATGTTGCGGACGTATGTGACGTGACGCTCGCCATAGAGATGGCGCAGCAGCCGAAACAGCACGTCGAACACGATGACCGGGCGCGCATTGCCGATATGGGCGAAGTCGTAGACCGTCGGTCCGCACACATACATGCGCACATTATTGGGATCGAGCGGCGCAAATGGCCGTTTTTCCCTGGTCAACGTATCGTAGAGGCGCAATTCCATGGAAAACCCATCCCTTGCGGCCGGGCGTCCAGTGATCTCGTTGTGAGAAAAGACGGCCTCAGCCAGCGAATCGCTAGCTAATAATCTCGCGGCAAATGCTGCAGATGGCGAGGAAACCGTTCATGGTTTCACCATGGGACGATCAGGGCCGCGGCGTCAAGAGGGTGTTTTGGGGCTGATTTCCACCACGAAATCAAAGCACCAAGCTCTTTGATTAATCATTCTTAACCTACTGGGTTTATTTGACGGGAGCGGTCCTCTGATTCATCGGTGCATCATGCGATCCTTCCCGGCGCTTTTGGCCTGCCTGCTTCTCCTCGCCGCATCGGACGCCTCGGCCGAAACCAAGGTATTCATCATCGCCAACCAGGCCGACGGCTACGGCGTCGACCAGTGCCTTGCTAGGGGCGAAAAATGCGGCGCCCATGCCGCCCTGTCCTATTGCAAGTCACGGGATTTTGCTCAGGCATCCTCGTACCGCCGCGTCGATCCGGATGAGATCACGGGGTCGGTGCCCAAAGCCGGCGGGAACTGCGCGCGTGGCGGTTGCGACGAATATGTCGCCATCACCTGCCAGCGCTAAGGTCTGCCCCGAAAGGGCTTTTCTGCCACATCGGTGCCCCGGAAACGACGTGACGCTGCCGCGGGAAGCGGCTATGTGAGGCGCGCGTCTGCGGTGACCCTAGGGCCGCTGCCGAATTCCTCGTAATGGCCGGATATGGCGAAACATTTGACCGTTCCACTCCCCGGACGAATCCTGGCCTTTGCCGCCCTGCTCAGCGGCCTTGCGCTCGCTACCGGAGCCTTGTCGCAGGCCTTGGCGCAGATGAATACGGCCGCACCGCCACCGCCGCCCTCGCAAGGCCCGCCGGTCAATCCGATGTGCCCGCGGCTCGAGGCACAACTCGCCACCATCGACCGTGGCGGCGGCAGCGGCGACCCCAGCAGGGACGATCAGATCCGCCGCTATCAGGATGCCCAGGCCAAGCAGCAGGCCGAGCTCGATCGCGTCGCCCAGCAGGCCAAGCGCATGGGCTGCGACAGTTCCGGGTTCTTCTCGCTGTTCTCGGGCCAGTCGGCACAATGCGGTCCGGTCACCAACCAGATCCAGCAGATGCGCGGAAATCTGGATCAGATTACCAACAGCCTCGAGCGGCTGCGCACCGGCGGGGTCGGCGGATCCGATCGCGAAAACCAGCGCCGCTCGGTCTTGCTCGCGCTCGCGCAGAATAATTGCGGACCGCAATATGCCAACGCCGTACAGCAATCAGGCCCCGGCAGCTTCCTGAATAATCTATTCGGCAACAACAATCCGGGCACGCCGGGCGCCGATCTCGGTCCGCCGTCCGGGACCTATCGCACCGTCTGCGTGCGCACCTGCGACGGCGCTTATTTCCCGGTTTCGTTCGCAACGGTGCCTGCGAGATTTCCCGACGACGAGAAGACCTGCAAGGCGCTGTGCCCGGCGACCGAGGCGACGCTGTTTTCCTACCGCAATCCCGGCGAGGACATGAACCAGGCGGTCTCGATCAGCGGCCAGCCCTATTCGGCGCTGCCGAACGCATTTCGCTTCCGCCAGGAGTTCAATCCATCCTGCGCCTGTAAGGCTCCCGGCCAAACCTGGTCCGACGCCTTGAAATCGATCGACGACAAGGCCGCCGCCGAACAACAGGGCGACATCATCGTCACCGAAGAGAGCGCAAAGAAGATGCAACGGCCGCTGGTCAGGCCGGCGCCCGCCGCCAAGAAGGGCGCCACGTCTCCCGCCGCCGCTGGAACAACGCCTACTCCCGCCCCCGACGCGTCGCCGCCAGCAACAGATACCTCAACCGGGAACGCGAAGGACAAGCCGATTCGTTCGGTCGGCCCGACTTTTCTTCCGAATAATTCGACGACGCGCTGAAGCTAGCCGTCGAAAGCCTCGGCCGAGGCGCGGCCGGCGCGCGACACCAATTTCTCGTCGGGTTCGGGCAAGGCCTTGCCAGGATCGCGAAAACGGTTGGTGATGGGATAGCGGCGATCGCGCCCGAAATTCTTGCGCGTGACCTTGACGCCCGGCGCGGCCTGCCGCCGCTTGTATTCGGCAATGTTGAGCAACCGGTCGACCCGCGCCACGACCTCGCGATCGAAGCCGCTGGCAATGATCGAGGCGAGAGGCTCCTCGCGCTCGACCAGCCGCTCCAGGACCGCATCCAGCACGTCGTAGGGCGGCAGCGAATCCTGGTCGGTCTGGTTTTCGCGCAGCTCCGCGGTCGGCGGCCGCGTGATGATGTTGACTGGAATGACTTCGCCTGACGGCCCGAGCGCGCCCTCCGGCTTCCACGAATTGCGCAAGGCGGACAGCCGAAACACTTCGGTCTTGTAGATATCCTTGATCGGATTGAAGCCGCCGTTCATGTCGCCATAGAGCGTGGCATAGCCAACCGACATTTCCGACTTGTTGCCGGTCGTGACCACCATCGCGCCGGTCTTGTTGGAGATCGCCATCAACAGCGTGCCGCGCGCGCGTGCCTGCAAATTCTCTTCAGTTATATCGCGCGGCAGACCCTTGAAGGTCTCCGACAGGATCTTTTCGAAACCGTTCACCGCATCGGCAATCGGCAGCACCTCGTAGCGGATGCGGAGTGCGTTGGCGAGTTTCGCCGCATCGTCGAGCGAGACCTGCGCGGTGAAGCGAAACGGCAGCATCACGCCACGCACGCGCTCGGCACCGAGTGCGTCAACCGCAATCGCCGCGCACAGCGCCGAATCGATGCCGCCGGACACACCCAGCAACACGCCGGGAAATCCGTTCTTGCGGACATAGTCGCGCAACCCCAGCACGCAGGCCGCGTAGTCCGCCTTGTCGCCTTCCGGGATCGTTGCGATCGCTCCGTCGCAGCGCCAGCCCGCTTCGCCCTTGCTCCAGCGCAGCGTTGTGATGCTTTCTTCGAACGCCGGCAGTTGCGCTGCGACCGAGAGGTCGCCGTTCAACGCGAACGAGGCGCCGTCGAACACCAGTTCGTCCTGGCCGCCGACCTGGTTGAGATAGACCAGCGGCAACCCGCTCTCGGTGACGCGGGCAACCGCAATCGACAGGCGGATATCGCCCTTGTCGCGCGCATAAGGCGAACCGTTCGGAACCACCACGATCTCGGCGCCTGTCTCGGCAAGACATTCGACGACGTTTTCGTAGTCCTCGGATTCTTCCAGCCAGATATCCTCGCAGATGGGAACCCCGACCCGGATGCCGCGGATCGTCATCGGGCCGGCGGCAGGCCCCCGCGCGAACAGGCGCTTTTCGTCGAACACGCCGTAGTTCGGCAAATTGGCCTTGAAGCGCACCGCCGCGACCCGCCCCTCATCGAGTAGCGCGCAGGCATTGTAGAGCTTGCCGTCCTCGACCCAGGGGCTGCCGATCAGCATCGCCGGGCCGCCGTCGGCGGTTTCCCGCGCCAAGGCCTCGACCGCCGCGCGGCATGCCGACTGGAACGCCGGTTTCAGCACGAGATCCTCCGGCGGATAGCCGGCGATGAACAATTCGGGCAGCACCACGAGGGCTGCGCCGTCGGCCTTGGCCTGCGCGCGCGCGGCCCGTGCCTTGGCGGCGTTACCCTCGACGTCGCCTACCGTCGGGTTCAACTGGGCGAGTGTGATCACAAATCGGGCGGTCATGGAACGATGGTGCACCGCATCAGCTAAAACTGCAATTGTCGGCTTTAGATCACGCCTATGCGCTCGGCGAGGGCGAACAGCCAGAACAGGCCGGCCATGACCAAAGCGACGCCGACCGCCGCCGAGCCCATGTCCTTGACCCGCCCGATCTGCGGATCGTGATTGGTGGTGAGCCGGTCGGAAAGCTTCTCGATCGCAGTATTGAGCAGTTCAATGACCAGCACCAGAACCACGGTCGCGACCAGTTCGACACAGCGCATGGTCGTGACGCCGATCAGCCACGCCGCCGGCACCGAGAGCACCAGCGCGACCAGTTCCTCGCGTATAGCCTGCTCCGAACGGAAGGCAAAGACCAAGCCGTTTCGCGTATTGATCGTGGCCCGCCAGAACCGCAGCAATTCAAAATCCCGCAGCCGCCGGAACCGGACTCGCCTTGCCGCCGCGTTCCTGCTTGAGCAATTCCGCGATCAGGAAGGCCATGTCGATCGATTGTTCGGCATTGAGCCTTGGATCGCAGACCGTGTGATAGCGGTCGGAGAGATCCTCGTAAGTAATGGCGCGCGCGCCGCCGACGCATTCGGTAACATCCTGCCCGGTCATTTCCAGATGAACGCCGCCGGCATGGCTGCCTTCCGCGGCGTGGATCGCGAAGAACGACTTCACCTCCGAAAGGATGCGGTCGAACGGACGGGTCTTGTAGCCGGTGCTGGAGGCGATGGTGTTGCCATGCATCGGATCGCACGACCAAACCACCATGCGGCCCTCGCGCTTCACCGCGCGGATCAGGCCCGGCAGATGATCGCCGACCTTCTCCGAGCCGAACCGGTTGATCAGGGTCAGCCGTCCCGGCTCGTTGTCGGGGTTGAGCACCTCGATCAGCCGCAACAGATCGTCGGGTTTCAGCGAAGGCCCGCATTTCAGGCCGATCGGATTCTTGATGCCGCGGAAATATTCGACATGACCGTGGTCGATCTGGCGGGTGCGGTCGCCGATCCAGATCATGTGGCCCGAGGTCGCATACCAGTCGCCGGTCGTGGAATCGACGCGGGTGAAGGCCTGCTCGTAGCCGAGCAGCAGCGCCTCGTGGCTGGTGTAGATATCGGTCGCGCGCAACTCCGGATGGCTTTCCAGATCGAGCCCGCAGGCGCGCATGAAATTCAGCGCCTCGGAAATGCGGTCGGCCAGTTCCCGGTAACGCCGCGACTGCGGGGAATCCTTGAGGAAACCGAGCATCCACTGATGCACGCTGCCGAGATTGGCGAAGCCGCCGGTGGCGAAGGCGCGCAGCAGATTAAGCGTCGCCGCCGACTGCCGATAGGCCATCAACTGACGCTGCGGATCGGGCGTGCGCGACTGCGCCGTGAACGCGATGTCGTTGACGATGTCGCCGCGATAGCTCGGCAGCTCGACGCCGCCGACGGTTTCGGTCGGCGAGGAGCGCGGCTTGGCGAATTGTCCGGCGATGCGGCCGACCTTCACCACCGGCACCGCGCCGGCATAGGTCAACACCACCGCCATCTGCAGGAAGACGCGGAAGAAGTCGCGGATATTGTTGGCGCCATGCTCGGCAAAGCTTTCGGCGCAGTCGCCGCCCTGCAGCAGGAAGGCCTCGCCCGCGGCCACCCGCGCCAGCGCCTTTTTCAGGTTGCGGGCCTCACCTGCAAAAACCAGCGGCGGAAACGTCGCAAGCTGCGCCTCGACATCGGCCAATGCCTTGGCGTCGGGATATTCGGGCACTTGCAGCACCGGCTTGGCGCGCCAGCTATCGGGTGTCCACCGCTCGGACATGGCGTTAACTCCTGTAGCAAAAACCGCTACTTACCGTGGGAGAATGAAGCGCCGCGTTATACACAGGCTCCTGGGAGTCTGCCAGTTGCAATTCAGGGCCCCGTAGCGCGCGATGGGTCGGTTAACCACCATCGCGCTCCAGGTTTTTGATAGAGGGCCTGCTTTTCCGGATCATACTTTGACAAACCCTTGCGGCAAAAGCCGAATTCGCATTTGCTGGAGATGAAGCGAGCAGCACGGGGGGAAATCGTGGTGGCGGAGGCTGCGCTGGACGACGTTTTCATCGACGACATCACCTTCCCGGCCGCGGACGGCTATATGCTGGGCGCGACGCTGTTCCTGCCGCGGGGTGCCAAGCGCCACGCCGTCCTGATCAATTCGGCGACCGCCGTGCCGCGCAAGATCTATCGGGGCTTTGCCGGCTATCTGGCGCGGCGCGGCTGCGCGGTCCTGACCTACGATTACCGCGGCATCGGCAATTCCAGGCAGAAGTCGCTGGTCGGCTACAACCAGCCCAAATCGCTGGTCGGCTTCAAGGCCTCGATGTCGGATTGGGCGGCGCTCGATGTCACCGTCGGCGGTCGCCTGGATGCGCGAGCGCTATCACCACTTGCCGCTCAGCTATGTCGGCCATTCCTTCGGCGGCCAGGCGCTCGGACTGCTCGCCAACAACACCGAGGTCTCGCGCGCGCTGCTGATCGCGGCGCAGGCCGGGTACTGGAAGCTGATGGCCTCGCCGGAGCGCTATCGCGTCTATGCCATGCTGAATTTCGTCGGCCTCCCCCTCACCCGGCTGTTCGGCTACGCGCCGGGCTGGAGCGGGACTCGGCGAAGACCTGCCGAAGGGCGTGTTCGAGCAATGGGTCCGCTGGGTCATGAGCGAGCGCTATCTGTTCGACGATCCCAAGCTTCCGGGGCTTGTCGAATTTCGCGAAATACCGGGCGCGATGCGCGCGCTGTGCCTTTCCGACGATCCCTGGGCGACGCGGCCGGCGGTCGAACTGCTGTGTTCGGGATTTACCGCGATCAAGCCGGACATCCTGACCGTCACGCCCGCCGACGTCGGCGCGGCCAAGATCGGCCATCTCGGATTCTTTCGCCCCGAGCATCGCGACACGCTGTGGCGGGGCGCCGCGGAATGGATTCAGGCGGCGGAGTAGGCAAGCACGTAGGATGGGTTGAGCGAAGCGATACCCATCAATTGCATCGGGGGGTGATGGGTCTTCGCGTCGCTCAACCCATCCTACGGCCAATCCGATTTTCAAACAGCCAAGACGCAAATCCGCGTTCTCGCGGCGCGATGCGTCCGAGGTTTTCTGCCAACTTCCCTCTCAAAGCAAGGGCGCAGGGAAAGCCGGGTGCCCGTTGCACCCGCAGCCTCGCGTGGGAATTAAAAAAACCACACGAGCCATAGTCACCACAGGTCCACCGACAACATCGGGCCTTCCCTGCGCAATGGTTTTAACGGCTTATTTCGTGCTCTCCCCGGCGACCGGGCTTTCTTGCCACCGTCGCCTGCAGGTCACTTCCCGCGAAACTTGACGCCAGCGTCGGGGCGTCAGGACCACACGACTTCGCCGTCCGCAGAAGCTTCGCTCGTCTTGCGACACTGCCGCATCCACCGCATCCCGCCCAACGTTCGTGACGATGGCCAACGCCCCTCTCTCGGGCAACGCTGAAGCTGTATTTCCCGCTCTTCTCGATCGCGGCATCGGCCGAAGCGCTGCACGCCAGTATCGCAACTGGCTTACAAGCAGCGCCCTTGCCCTCTTTCCGGACAGAGCTTCAAGGCGCTGGACAATGAGAACAACAGTCTCGCGCTTCGCGTCGGATTGTCAGGCGCGCGATAGCTCAGCGGGAACGCGACCCCGATATCGGCTTGCAGATCGTCCCACAGGAAGAACCGCACGCCGGCACCGGCGGAGGTGAGCGCAAGACCGTCGTTAAGGCTGAAGCCGTCATTCCATGCCGCGCCGGCGTCGACGAAACTGTAGAGCTGATAGCCGCTCCAATATCGGTAGTTCAGCTTCTGATCGAAGCGCAGTTCGAAGGTACCTGCGATACCGTTGTCGCCGCTGATCTCGGCGCTGCCATAGCCGCGGCCAAACGCCCAACCGCCGAGATAGAATTGCTGCGACAGAAACAGCGGGCCGGAAGCCATCTGGCCGGCCGCCGCGAGCTTCACCGACCAGGCATCGGACAGCGTTTGATAGCGGGTGAACCAGAAATCGAGCACCGAGAAATTGGCCGAGGCGCCGTCATGCGACAGAAAGTCGTCGCCCAAGCGCGAGGCGCCGAAAATATCCAGACCCTGACGGTAGGTCATCGTGAAATAGTTGTTGCCGCCGAAATTGTCCTGCAGGCGGTAATCCGAGGTCAGGCTGACGGTGCGGATATGGTCGTCATAGATCGGGCCGAACACATCGCTTTCCCTGACATTGCTGAAGTCGAAGGCCGCGGTGAGCACAAGCCACGAGCGTTGCGATTCCAGCGGCACGATGCTGCTGCGGACCTCAAAGGATTCCGTCGTCGTGCTGTCGTTGAAAAGGCGCCTGTCGTCGCCGGGCCGGACGTCGCTGTAAAGCGCGGAGGCGCCGATCCGCAATCCATCGGTGCCGACCGGCACGTCATAGGACAGCCGGTCGAACGCGAGCTCTCTCGGGTCGCCGGGCGTGGTCGAAAGATTGACCGCCAGCGTATCGCCAGGCAGCAGATAGGAATTGAACGCGGCGGCCGCATAGGTCTGCCACGGGCCGACCGATGAGGAGCCGAGATTGTCGACCCCGAACGAAGTATAGATGTGCCAGGTCTTCACTTCGACGATGAGGCGGAAGCAGCCGGTCGGGCCGCCGATCTCCTCGATCGTGGTATCGGCGATGCGAACGCCGGGCCGCGTGTTGATCAAGAGCAATTGCCGCTCCAGCGTCGCAAGCCGCGACGGATGTTCGGCAAGGACCGGGCCGAGCATCGGCCGAACGCCGAACCGTGCCGCATCGTCGCCCCTCAGCGCTACCTCGGTGATGCTGCCTTCGATCACCTGGATGCGGACCCGGCCATCGACGATGTCCTGCGGGGGAACGATGGCCCGGCTCAGGTGAAAGCCGGCGGCGCGATAAAGATCGCTGATCGCCCCCGCGATCGCCGCGAGATCGGCTTGGGATACTTTCTTTCCGAGATAGGGTTGATAGGCCCTCACCAAGGCCTCGCGCGGCATCGCCGTGGCACTGGCAAGAATGACGGCACGAAGCTCGAATTGCGGCCGGGTATCGCCCGCTGCCTGGCGCCGCGCGAATTGTGGCATCCGCAAACGAGACTGAGCGGGGTCGGTCTGCCCGGATTCCAATGCGTCGAAACGCCGTTCGGTCTGTTTCGGATCGAAGCCCGGCTGCGCCGCCTGCTGCGCCATGGTTGGCGCGGTGCCCGATAACAGCAACGACAGGCCCGCAGCGAAGCAAAAGGTACGGCAAAGCCGGTCCGCACGAGCCGAAGCCGCGCGCACTCCGTAGTTCAACGGAGAGCGTCCGGCGAACCCCAGGAGAATTGTTAGCCGCATGATTTTTCATAGATTTTTATGGTCAATGAATAGTTAATACCGCCCGGCTAAAGCTCGGGTCGCCCACTAATTCTATCTTGAAACATTTTCGGTATGCCTCGGAGCCCGACATCAGAACGGGCGGAGGGCACCGTGAATCAGATTGGCGTGTTGCGGCGGATCCTGGCGATCGCGCTTGTCGTGGGCGCAGCCTCGAGCGCCCGTGCGGCCGAAGGCGGCACATGGTCGGTCAGCAAATCCTCAGGCGAAGTCTGGATCACGACGATGGACGCGCAGCCAGCTTCCCTCAAGCCGGAAGAGACCCTGAAGCCCGGCGACACCATCCGCACCGGACACAACGGCCGCGTGCTGCTGCTGCGGGGCCAAGAGACAATCCTGATCTCGCCGAATTCAGTGGTGGGTGTGCCGGCCGAAAAGAAGGAAGGGCTTTCGACGACCATCGTGCAGCAGGCCGGTTCGATCCTGCTCGAAGTCGAAAAGCGCAATGTCAAACATTTCGAGGTTGAAACGCCCTACCTTGCCGCGGTCGTCAAGGGCACGCAGTTCAGCGTTACCGTCAACGCCGAGAGCACCAGCGTAGCGGTGCGCAGGGGTCAGGTCGAAGTCTCCGACTTCAAGTCGGGCCAGATCGCGCAAGTCATGCCGGGCCAGGCCGCTACCGCTTTCGCGCAGGGCAAAGCCGGTCTTTCCCTGAGCGGCTCGGGCACGTTCCAACCGATCGAGCACGGCAAGCCGCGCGCTTCCTCGATCGAGCGCGTCCCCGTGCCCAAAACCGGCCTCGCAGCGCCGCGCCATGCCGCCAACGGCAGCTTCATCCACGCGCTCGGTCATATCGACGCAGTCAAGATGGAAGCAGCGACCACCAAGCCGCAGAAAATGTCCGGCGATGCTCCCCTCAAGCCGAAGGGCGTGCGGATATCGGCAGCGCTCGGCGAAGTCGGGGTGAATTTCCAAAAGGTCACCCATGGCCTCGCCCACGGCGCCGTGGCGCCCGGGTCGCCGAAGAGCAAGGACACCGTGTGGAACGACACCAAGGCCGTCGCGGCAGGCGCAAACGGTCAAAGCCAGGGCAATTCCGGCGCGAGCGGCAATGGCAACTCGGCGGGCGGGAGCGCCGCTGCGACATCGTCCGGCGGCGTATCGACGGTTGCTGTTGTCGCCGGATCGGCCAATCCATACGAAAATGGCAATGGCAACGGCGCGAACGGCAACGGCAAAGGCAATAACGGCAACGGCAACGGCGGGGTCGGCAACGGCAACGGCAAAGGGAATGCGAAGCATTAGCCGCTCGTCTGGCTAGCGAACGCGAAGGGGGCGCACCTTGGCGATTAGAAGGTGCGCGGGGAGAACGAACTTGAAGCAATATCGGCCGCATATTCTCGTGGTCATCGCTTTGTTGATCGTGCTGCTGTCCGGTTGGCAGGGCGCACTCCGCAACGCGCTGACCGACCTTCGATTTAACTGGTTACCGGGCAAAGCGAGCGGTGAGGTCGTCGTTATCGCAATTGATGCCACGTCAATCGAGAAAATCGGGGTCTGGCCGTGGCCGCGGCGGTTGCACGCCGAATTGCTCCGGCAGTTGGAAAAAGCCGGCGCCCGCGACATCGCATTCGACGTCGATTTCAGCACGCCCTCCGACCCCGCGTCGGACAAGGAATTCCTCGATACGCTTGCTGACCTCGGCGGATCGGTCATCCTGCCGGCGTTCAAGCAGCCCGGCAGCAATCCGGCCGCCGTCCACGTCAATCGCCCGCTGAAGCCGTTCGCCGATCATTCGTGGTCGGCAATCGTCAACGTCGCGGTCGAACCGGACGGCCTCGTCCGTCGTTATCCCTTCGGTGAAAGGCTCGATGCGGAGTATCTGCCGTCAATGGCCGCGGTATTTGCCGGCCAATACTCTGAGTCGGGCGTACCCTTCCTGATCGATTTTGGCATCAGCGCCGCATCGATTCCGAGGGTCTCCTATTTCGATGTGTTGCGTGGCGATCCCGTGACGCTCGAAAAGCTCAAGGACAAGCAGATCATCATCGGCGGCACGGCGCTCGAACTCGGCGATCGCTTCAGCGTTCCAAACGGCAACATTGTTTCCGGTCCAATCCTTCAGGCGCTCGCGGCAGAATCCATCCTGCAGAATCGTGCCCTGCGCGGAACCTCCGAAGCCGTCGCGCTGGCCGGGCTGTGCCTCGTCTCGTTGCTCATGGTCGTTACCTGGCGCCGCCTCGGCGCCGGCGGCAGGGTCGTGCTGCTCGCAGCAGTGGCCGGCGCGGCTGAAACAATCGCGATCCTGTTGCAGGCAGAAATGCCGCTCGTGCTCGATACCTCGCTGCTCCATACAGCGATCGCCGTCTATCTCGCCGCCATCGCGCTAGACGAAATCGATTTCAGGGATCTATTGAGCCGTGTTGCCGAGAATCGCTTTCAGCGTATTGCGACGTCATTGGGCGACGGCTTGATATGCGCCGACTCGAATTATCAGATCACGGTGTGGAATCCCGGCGCGACCTCGATTTTCGGCTACGAACCCGCGGAAATGATCGGCCGGCCGATCGACGAGATTTGCGCCGGATACGCCGATGGCGCCTCTGCTGCCTTCTCCATTCGCGACGCGATAGGCCCGGGATCACTGGCGCACGGCGTCACCGAATTCGAGGGTCGCCGGAAAAACGGCGAGCTGTTTGCGGTCGAGGCATTTTTCTCCGGCTGGCAAGGCACCGACGGCTTCCAGTTTGGCGCCGTGCTGCGAGACATCTCGGCGCGCAAGCGCGAGGCTGAGCGCGTCCAGTATCTGGCCGAATATGACACGCTCACCGGACTTGCGAATCGCAATACGCTTCACACCCGGCTGGAGGCGATGATCGGTGCGGCGGAGAAACAATCGGATACGGTGGTTCTGCTGGTGCTCGGTCTCGACGGCTTCCAGCAGATCAACGACATGCTCGGCCACGCCTATGGCGATCTCGTGCTGCGCGCCGCGGCCGAACGGCTAAACTTCGAGGCCGGAGACAAGGCGATTGTCGCACGCCTGAGCGGCGATGAGTTCGCTATCGCCATTCCCTGCGCAGCGCTAGCCGAGACGGTGGCACAATTCTGTGGACGGATCGCGGATGCATTCGATCATCCACTGTCGGCCGGGACACCGCAGCACCGCGTCAAGGTCAGCATCGGGGCGGCCGTCCATCCGGGAGCCGGGCGAGCGGCGGATGAACTCCTGAGCAACAGCCATCTCGCCTTTTGCCGCGCCAAGGCGACCCGGCGCGGCGGTCATATCATGTTCGAAAACGCCATTCGGCACGAAATCGAAGCGCGGCTGACGCTCGAGGCCGAGCTGGCGTTAGCCGTCGAGCACAATCAGTTCGAACTGTTCTATCAGCCCCAGGTTCGCCTGACGGATGGAGCTGTCATCGGGGCAGAAGCGCTGATCCGCTGGCGGCATCCCGATCGGGGCCTGGTCGCGCCGGGGCACTTCATGCCGGTCGTGAACACGTGCTCCTTGTCCGAGCGAATAGCCCGTTGGGTACTCGAAACAGCTTGCAAACAGGCGCGCGCCTGGGAGCTAGCTGGAAATGGCGTGCGCACCAGCGTCAATCTTTCGCCTTCGCAACTGCAATCCGGCGATCTGGCCGCTACGATCAGGGAGGTGCTGGACGACACGGGGCTCGCAGCCCCGTTGCTGGAACTCGAAGTGACCGAGGACATTCTGCTGCTGGATGAGCACAGGGTGCTCGATACCTTCCTCAGGATCCGGGACCTCGGCGTCCGTATCGTCTTCGACGATTTCGGCACGGGATATGCCAGTCTCAGCTATCTCAAGAAATTCCCGCTCGATGGACTCAAGATCGACAGGTCATTCGTACGGGACCTCCTCACCAACTCCGACGACGCCGCGATCGTCGGCTCGACTGTCAGTCTCGGCAGGCGATTGAATATTTCGGTGATCGCGGAGGGGATCGAGGACCGGGCAACCGCCGATCTTCTCGTGGCCATGGGCTGCGAAGAAGGACAAGGCTATTTCTTTGGCCGGCCGATGCCGGCTCAAGCGTTTGAAAAACAGTTCCGGATTGCTGATGAAGTCGCCGTCGAGGCGGAAGGAGCTGGGAAAGCCGCTTGAGAGCAGCATCTGATCGAGCGCAAGCGCTTCGCCGCGAGCCATCTGGCAACGACCTAACCGTCCTCCCGCGATGTGAAAAGATCAGAATGTCTCGGTGATCTTGGTCAGTTGCGGTGGACGATCCGGGTCAAATCCCCACTGGCGCGCGGTGCGCTCGATCATTCGATAGGCCGGAACGAGCATGGTGATTCCATCCGTGGCGGGATCATCGTCGCCAAGCCAGGCAAGCGTGCTGTCCTGACCGCCACACAGATGCACGGCAATCTTGCGCTCGCGCAGCTCGCGCGTCACCGCATCCACCGTGGCAGCTGTTTCATCCATCAAACGCAGCATGATGACCGGCGTTTTCGATGACAATGCAGCGCGCGGGCCGTGTTGCAGCTCGGCGGCGCTGAAGCCAAGCGCGGGTAGCCGCAGGATTTCGGCGAGCTTCAGCGCAATTTCGCGAGCTGAGCCGAGGCCAAGGCCCCGCGACGTAACAAACACGGCGGATGCGCCCGCGAGATCATCTGACATTGTGGACCAATCGAGTGTCAGCGCGCGGTGAAGACGGTTTGGCAGGCGATCAAGTGCGGCCCGGAGAGCCGTGTCGCCGGCCAATGCCGCGATGAGCTCGGCACCTGCCGCCATCGAGCCGACCACGGTCTTGGTCGCGGCGACCGAATGTTCAGGCCCGGCTTCGAAGGGAATGACGAACTCGGCCGCGTCGGCGACCGGCGACGGCACCGCGTTGACGATCGCAACCGTGCGGGCACCTGAGGCTCTCGCAGACTCCGTCGCGGCGACCAGGTCGGGGCTACGCCCGGATTGCGAGATCACGATGAACAGCGCGTTGCGCAATGTCAGCGGCCTGCGAAACGCCGTGATCACCGATGGAGCACTGGCGGACACCGGCAAATGAAGCCTGGTTTCGATAAGGTAACGCAGGAAGACCCCCGCGTGACCCGAGCTTCCGCGACCGCACATGACAACGAGCGGCGCGGCGCCGATATCCAGACGCGCTGCAACCTCAGTGACGGCATGGCGGTTGCGGACGATGCGCGAGACGACGTCGGCGCTTTCGCAAATCTCTCGCTCGGTCGCAGACTGGCCCATGGTTCGAAAGCTCCATCTTCGCTGCGCGCCTGCTGTTCGGCATCAATCGCCGCGACCGTGAGCAAGATCAGCGAACACGGCCCGGAGGTTGCCCTTGTGGCGCGCGAGAATGCCTTCCGCTTCAGTCTTGTCGTAACCCAACACCAGGAGTGTGGCGAGCTTGATATCGCCATCGGCTTGCTCGAGGGCGCCAGCCGCCTGTTCCTGGGTGCAGCCGGCGATCCAACTAACCATCAGCTCCGCACGACGCTTCAGCTTGGTGTTCGTGGTCTGCATGTTGACCATCATGCCGCGGAAGATACGGCCAAGGCGCAGCATGATGCCGGTGGATATCAGGTTGAGCACCACCTTCTGCGCGGTGCCGGCCTTCATCCGGGTCGAGCCGGCTATCAGTTCTCGTCCGGTCTCGACCAGCACCGGATATCTCGCGGATGTCAGCAACTCGGTGCCGGGATTGTTGGCTACGCCGATGGTGACGATGCCGTATGTGCCGGCCTGCTGCAGCGCAGCCACGGTAAATGGCGTCGTGCCGCTTGCGGCAACCGCGATCACGACGTCGTGCGGAGTAAGCCGCACATCATCGATCTGTTTGACGGCATCGGCGACATCGTCTTCGGCGCCTTCAACGCTTGTGATCAATGCGCTCTCCCCGCCGGCGATGATGAAGCGCAGCCGCTCCGGGGGCCAGGCGAACGTGGGGGGCAGCTCGGCGCCATCCTGCACGGCGACCCGCCCCGAGGTGCCCGCGCCAACGTAAATCAGGCGCCCGCGGTCGCCGAGCGCTTCTTTTGCCGCATGTGTCGCCGCGGTGATGGCGGGAAGCGCGCGCCCGACCGCGGCGACCGCGGCGAGCTGGCCCTCCCACATCGCCTCCATCGCTGAAGCCAGCGGCCAGGCATCGAGGTCAACAAAGCGAGGGTCGACGTCTTCGGTAGCCATGCGTGCGATCCATTTCTCTCAAGACCTTGCCTCTCGCGGCTTTGCCTCTCACGGCTTTGGAACGCGGAACCTGGGAACAGGCTCGCTTTTAGCCGCTCCCTCCGCCATGACGACGCGCCTCTTTGCCACCAGTAACGCGCCTGCGACCGCATCACCCTTGGGAGGCGTCAGGCGTCCGCGCAAAACCGGCGTCAACCATGCCGCGATGGCCTCGGACAGCCCGCCGACCACCGACAGCCGGTCAATTCCAAGCCGTAAAAACACATCGATCAGATCGCCGATCGCTTCGGCTGCGCGTTCGGCGATGCGCCGGCCGGTCGGATCGCCCTGCGTCGCATGCCGCAGCACCATCGGCGCAAAGGCGGCATAGTCGGTCGCCGTCGCCTGTTCGGACCAGGCTACCACCTGACGGGGGTCATGGTCGAAGGCGCCGAGCACTTCCTTAAGCAGCGGCGATGTCTCGGCGCGTTGATCCGCCGCACAAAGCGCGAACCTGATTGCCTGCAATCCGATGTCGGCGCCGCTACCTTCGTCGGAGATTGGAAAACCATATCCGCCGAAGCGAAGTTCATGGCCACCGAGCAGGCCGACGCCAATCGAGCCGGTCCCGGCAACGACGATGGCGCCATCCTCGCCGCCATGGGCACCGAGACAGGCAGCCAATCCGTCGCTGATGAAGCGAACCGACGCGAACGGATGCGCAATTTGCTTGAGAGCCGCTTCGGCGCCCTCGCGTGCGAGACCGGCAAGTCCGATGCCCGCGTGCATACGCGCAAGATCCTCGCTCGCTAACCCGGCTTGCTCGGCTGCGGCGCTGCACGCTCGCATGATCGAGTGCCACGCCTCGTCGATGCCCAACCGTGTCGTCGCCGGCCCGGAGCCGCCCTCGCCCACCGGGGTACCATGTTGATCCTCGATGCGAGCGCGGCAACGGCTGCCGCCGCCGTCAACGCCGAGATACAGGGCGCTTTGCGTCACCATGCCGCTCCAACGCAGAGAAGTTGGTTCCGGGTCCACCGGAGCCTCGAGCCGTGTTCAAGTCCGGGCGATCCTGGATGCGTGCGGCAGCACTTTACCATGCTAGATTGGCGCACGCAGCCATTGCGCGATGAACATCATGGACCACTCCCCGCCCCTTGCACCTTTCACGATCGCGACACCGCGACTGTTCGACGGAACGGTCATGCGAGGGCCGGCGCTGGTCACCGTTTCGGGCGGCCTCATCCAGGGCGTCAGCTTCGGAGAGCCACCGGCGCCGGAAATGACCGCGCTTCCCACAGACGCGATCCTCGCGCCCGGCTTCATCGACATTCAGGTCAACGGCGGTGGCGGCGTTCTCCTCAACGATGAGCCGAGCGAGGCCGGCGTGCGCCGCATCGTCGAGGCTCACCGCAGGACGGGGACTACCGCTTGTCTGCCGACACTGATCACCGATCGCACCGATGTGATCGAGCGACTGGCCGCGGTTGCGCGGGACTCGCTGCAAATTCCCGGCGTGCTCGGCTTTCACCTGGAAGGCCCTGCGCTGAACAGAGCCCGCAAGGGTATTCATCTTGAATCCGAAATTCGCCTGCCGAACGCGCGCGATCTTGCCGCGATGAAGAGCTTCGGCAACTGCGGCCGCAGCATTGTGACCCTGGCCCCGGAATGCGTGCCGGCATCTTTGATCGACGATCTCCTCGGAGCGCGCCTGCGGGTCTCGGCCGGCCATAGCGATGCGACCGCCATGCAAATCAAGCAGGCTGCGGATCGCGGGGTGACCGGTGTCACGCACCTGTTCAACGCCATGTCGCAGCTGACTGCACGCGAGCCGGGCGTGGTTGGCGCCGCGCTCGAGGACGAGCGGCTGTTTGCCGGGATCATTTGCGACGGCCTTCACGTCGACCCGTTGGGTTTGCGTGTCGCCATGCGTTGCAAGGGGCGCGACCGCCTGATGCTGATCACGGACGCGATGCCCCTGGTTGGCACGGATCAACGGCATTTCCTGCTGCAGGGGCGGCGAATTACGCTAGAGGGAAATCGCTTGAACGGTCCTGATGGCACGCTTGCCGGCGCGCATCTGACCATGATGCAGGCGGTGCGCAATGCGGTCGAATTGCTCGAGGTTGGCATTGCCGATGCCCTCGCAATGGCCTCGCGCACCCCGGCCACATTTCTGGGCCTTCAGTCTGAGCTCGGAGCGATCGCGCCGGGCTATCGCGCCGACCTCGTTGCTTTCGATAGCAAGTTTGAGATCATCAAGACATGGGTCGCTGGACAGCCAACCCCTGCTCCCTTTGGGCAGCGGGTCGGAAGCATTAAACAAAGGGCGGGACCCGGCGAGGACTAGGTCCCTGACGATGCGTGACCGACCTCACGCAGTTCGCCGAACAGTTCAGCCGCGATGAGGTGAACCTGACGCAGATGAGCAAGCGAGAGCGCGCCCTCAATGCCTAGCTAGCTAGGGTGCAGTCCGAACAGGCTGCAGGCATGAGGCTGCAAATCAAGGAGAGTGACCGCCGGTGCGCGTTCAGATGTGTGTTCGACCCGCAACAGCAACTCACGTTCCTAACCCGGAACAAACTTCCAGACTCCACGCCAACGTGAGAGCGCGCTAGGTTCAGCTGTCCCGGGGCTGAGCAACGATTTTAGTTCCGAATTATTTTGAGCCCGGCCGGCCGCTGGACATACTTCCAGCGGCCTTTTCATGAGCAGGAACAGGACGAGCTTGATCGCGTTCTGTTGCTATGAAGCGGTTCTTTTTTGATCTCGTTGGTGAGCCTCCCGCTCGTGACATCATGGGTCACGAATGCTCTTCCAGGAAAGAGGCCAGGCAGCACGCCTGCCTCATTGCCCATCGCGTCGGGACCGAGCGTCCGAGCTTTGCCAAGGGCGGGAACCGAATTGCGGTGCGGGACGAAAGCGGCGCCAAGATATTTGAAGCGCCCATTACTTTCGCGGTCCGGTCCAGCCCATTTGGTCATTGCCTCGACGCTCGTCGGCGCCTTGCCCACCGATGATGAAATATCCGGCATGGTGGGTGGATCTCGCGGGGGCCTTTTCTTCAACGTAACAAGGGAGCGGTTCCGTCCGTATCTGCACGGACGGCGGCAATTGGCCCCCAAGCTTTACCGCTGTCGTCGGCCCCGGTTGCGACTCCAGCACTGGGGCCGTTTTCTTGTGGGCGAGCCATCAAGTCGGCAGCCGAGCCTTTGCGTGATGCCGGTCATACACGCCCCTGCCCTGGCAAAATAGAGTCAGGCGGAAGACCCGATTACCGTTTATGGGCCGCACGCAGGAACGCCAAAATGTGGAATTTTGTAACGAGCAAGCCCCGGCACGAGACCCCGGAACAAAGTCCGTCTGCGGGAAAAAAACCCAGCATGGCCATGCTTTACGGCCGAGTTTCGAAGTTCGTGCGTGAGCGGGGCCAGACCGCAGCCAATTTGTCCGCTTTGGTCGATACGATTACGTTCGATCCGACCTCATCGTCGGCCCACATCGAGCGCGGTAACGCGCACCTCGAAGCGGGCAGCATTGACCGGGCGATTGCCGATTACTCCAAGGCGCTCGAACTCGATCCACAATCCGCCATCGCCTACAACAACCGCGGCGTGGCACGTGCTCTCGCGGGCGAGCAACGCGACGCAATCGCCGACTACGATAGTTCCGTCGCGATTGATCCGAACAATGCTTGGGCATACAGCAACCGTGGCGGAGCTTACCGCGAGCTCGGCGACTGCGAGCGCGCCATCATCGATTACACCAAAGCCGTTGGCATCGATCCGGCATCCGCCGAGGCCTATTGCGGCCGCGCTGCCGCCTATCAAAGCCGCAACGAACTCAACCTGGCACGCGCCGACTATGACAGGGCGATCGAGCTCGACGCGAACAGCGCGGCTGCCCATCTCGGTCGAGGCCGCATCTGCGCAAAGCGCGGCGATTTCGGTTCTGCGATCGCCGACTTTACGCGGGCGATCGAGACCAGCCCGAACCTCGCCAGTGCCTATAACGAGCGCGGACACGCCCATCTCGGCGCGCAAAACTTCAGCTGTGCGATTGCCGACTACGGCAAGGCGATAGAGCTCGATCCGACCATCGCGCAGGAGTTGCGCGCCGCCGAGCTTTCGCTCGAACTCCGCCCCAACCGGCCGGCGCGGACCTCGGCGCCGCCGAAGCCCGCAAAACCCGACGGGCTGACGGTTGCGTTCTACGACTATCTCTTGAAGCCGAGCGGATTCTGTTACTGGCTCATCCCTTTCGACCCCAAGGCGTTCGCGACACGGCCGCCGCAGCTCGAGGCAGCGCTGAAGGCGGCACTCGGCGCCTATCGGAAACAGCAGCCGCAGGGCATCCTTGATGCCCTCGCGGAGGTCGATAGCGATCCGCTCGTCGACTTGTTCAAAGGGATTGCCGAGATCGCAAAATCCAACATCGCCGAGCGTGCGCTGGCGGAGCGCCACCTCCGCGCCGCCGCGAGCGCCGGCAACGAAAAGGCTGCCGCCATCCTCGGCACGCTGCTGTCATCGAAGCTGGAAGGCATCACCCAGGATATCGCGGAGGCGCGCGAGTTCCTCGAGCGCGCCGCCCGGTCCAACGACGCCTACGCCGTCCGCCAATTGGCCATCCAGTTGCTCTCCGGAGCGCTGGGGCCCGCCGACCCCGTGCGCGCAGCCGATCTGATGTGGACCGCCGCCGAACTCGGCGACCCCGTCGCCAACGCGATGCTGGCCGCATTCTTCAGCGCCGGGACGGGACTGGAGCAGGATCACGGCAAGGCCGAACAATATCTTCGCCGCGCCGCGGATCTTGGCATGACCGACGCGCAGATCCTGCTCGCCGATCTCATCTTCCGCCGTTACTACAAGAAGCTGTTCGACACGCCGGAAGAAGGCGTCCGGTATTATGAGCGAGCCTTCAATTCCGGGAATTCCGCCTGGGCGGCGAGCCGGCTCGCGTGCCTCTACGGCTGCGACGGCCGCGATCCGCCGTGGCGGAACTATTCAAAAGCGCTGGAATACATTCCGAAATGCGCGCCCTATTCCAACTGCGGCATCCACTTCTCGCTCGGCGCGATCCATCGGTCGCGCTGCGATTTCGTCGCTTCCTGGGCGCATTACAACGTCGCGCGGCATCTCGGGTCGAAAGACGTGGTCGAACGTTTGACGGCTCTCGAATCGCTTCTGACGCCGAAGGAGACGGAGCGGGCCTTGACGCTGTCACAGACGATCGTGGCTGATCTGAAGCCGACGCCGTCCGCCATCGCGCTTCAGGGACCCGGTGTGTAAATTACATCGACCTCTCGAACACCAGCGTCGATGTCAAGTGCGTTACCGGAAGTGAAAAGAACAGACTCACCAGCTGGAAAACGGACCCGCGAAAGGCGAGCGCCAATAAAGCAGGTGATCGCGTGGGCGAGCGTAACTGAATTCGTTGCCCGGACCGCGTCGCCTGCTCTTGATGCCTCCTTGCGGCTCACCGCTCAACAGGACCACGAAATCCGTGCCGTTGCCGGTCTCCGAACTCAACGCCTCGTCGGTGATGATAAGAGAAGATCGCGGCGCTATTCCTGCGATACGATCCAACACGTCCTGAGGAATGATAATCCGATCGAGTGCGCTCTTTGCGCTGCCCGGGGCGACGGGCTCGATGTCGCGAGCATGGCCCCCGCGCGCCGGGACTTGTGGCTCGACTACGCCGCGCGGACGTCCGTCGTCCAATGAGACGACGCTCCATCGCAGGTTGGTGTCGCCGTTGGTCCGTTCCGTGGCGGTGAAGATGTGCGTGCCAATCGGATGGTCGGCATCCTGGATCGTAACCGGGCTCTCTAGTATAGGCTCAAAGGCCTGCCGGATATAAAGCCGCTGGGTCTTGCGGCTGATCAACACCGATACCGGCTCAAGCTCGCGAGCCACTCGGCGCGCCGCCTCGGCTGCTGCGACCCGCGCAGCTTCTGCGACGGCGGCGGCGTCACGCGCGGATGCGAGGGCGTCGAGCTTCGGTTGCAGCTCCACCTTTGCGGCGGCCAATTGCGCCTGCAACTCGTCGATCCTGGCGATTGCCTTCGCCTTGGTGTCCTCAGCCTGTTCCTTTGCCTCGGCCGAGCTTGCCGACCCAAGCGCCGTCTCGGCGGCCGCCAATTGCGCCTCGGCCCTAAGCTTCAGATTTTCCGCCGAACGCACGGGCACCATCGCCTGTGCGGCCTCCCGGAACGCCGTCCCGGCCGCGAGCTTCGCCCGATCCGCCTTCCTGGTCGCCTCATCAGCCTCTGCGGTGCGGGCGGCGGCCAAGGCGTCGGCACCCGGCTTTGACAACAGCAGGACCGGATGGGCTATCTCAATCGGCGCCACATCGCTCGGTGCCACGATCACCCGCATGCCCAGCCGAGTGGCGTCGAACAGGCGTGCTGCGAAATCGAAGGGCATCCGGACGCAGCCGTGAGACGCTGGATATCCTGGCAGGGGTCCACCGTGGAGTGCGATGCCCGACCAGGTGATGCGCTGCATGTGCGGCATGTAGGCATCGTCATAAAGGTTCGAGTAGTGCTCCGCTTCTTTTTGGATGACGCTGAAGATGCCGGCGGGCGTTTCGCGTCCCTTCTGGCCGCTCGACACCGGCGCCCGCAGGATCCATCCGTTGGCGTCATAGATGGTGATCCGTTGGCAGCGGAGCGAGACGATCGCCATGATGGGCTCGCCGGCTGCGCGCGACTCCGTGGACTCGACGGCGCATTCGCTCCTGTGGTCTGTGGCCCCCGCAGGATCTCCGGCCGCGATCAGCGCGGCCAGACCCGCTATCGCGGGAAACGCACGCCGCAGCCGCGTCTGCTTGCGCTTCGCGTTCACAAAGTGAGACCTCATAAGCGTCTCATCTGATCGGTGCTCCTCCGGCCTGCGCTCGGGAGATTCATACCCTCATTCGGTCAAACCCGCCAACTGGGACTTCGCGCGCCGCGCGCTCGGCGACGGCGAACAATTTGCGCTGGTGACGCTGCAGTCCTCAACTCCAGCCGGTTCGTCGATCGCAATGCGCGCGCCGACGGCCTGCGATCTTCGCAGATCAGACGTTATTGAGCGTCAATGTCTGCTGTTGCTTCGCCCAGCAGGGATGCCCGGTCTACTTGTTGGCGGTCGAAGCTGGACTGACACTCGTCCCGCAAGAATTCATCGGCACCCAGTTTTTCTTCATCGAGAAGGTGCCGGTCAGCTGCGGATAGGTCGTTCGCGCGTTGGTGACGGGGCTCGCAATGATCAGATCGGTCGCGTCGCCTTCGATTGTGATGATTTCATCAATCGGAGCATCTAAGGGACGCGGCAGCGGAAACACCACGGTTTGAGGCTGCCTGCTCAATACAATGGGAGGCGAGAGGTAATTGCCCTCGCGAAAACGAACGGTGCCGCTGCCGGTGTTCGTCATGACCAACATCGAGCGCGGCAGGCTCTGGCACTGATTTGTCGATGCCGCCTGAGCCGAGACGGCTGATGCCGGCTTTCCCGGCGCCATAGCGAAAGTCACGGCGGAGGCCACCAGGGCCGCGCCTATACCCGCCACAAGGACGGAGCTTTTTCCGGCTCGCTGAGCCTGTCCGATTGAAGCCGAGTTCTGCATGATGGTTCTCCCTGCTGATGGATAAGCCACTAGCAAGGAGTCCCGGTCGCGATCTGTGACACTTGTCACGATAGCCATGAACCCATTTTCGGATCGGTACCTCTGTATGGACGGCCGGCGCCGGGAATTTGCTGACCCCCAACACTTCTGATGAGAAGATCGGCACACAGACGCCTGAGAAGATCGAATTGGCGCCACCGGCGCGGAATACGCTTTCAACAACGATTGGAGCGTGAAGGGCGAATTCCTGGTGCTCGGCATGTATAAGACCTTCGCCGTCTGGCCGATCATGGCGAAGTACTGATTTCTCTACTCGATCACTTTGTCGGCAAGCGCGAGCAACTTCGGTGGAATTTCCAGCCTAAGTGCCTTGGCGGTCTTGAGGTTGATCACGAGCTCGAATTTTGCCGACTGTATCACCGGCAGGTCCGTGGTCCTCGCACCCGTGACAATCTTTCCGACGTAGACGCCGGTTTGGCGCCATGACTCGGAAAGGTTGGCGCCGTAGCTAATCAGGCCACCCGCGGCAACATAGTCGCTCAGCGGAAACACCGTGGGCACATCATGGCCGGCCGCGAGCGGGACGAGTTGATCCTGCAAACCGAAAAAGAACCCATCTGCGGTAACAAGCATTGCCTCGATCTGCCGTTGCTTCAATGTCGTGAAAACGGTGTCGATTTCACGATCGCTTCCAGCGCTGAGGACGACAATTTGCAGACCAAGCACGCGCGCGGATGCTTGCAGGTCGCGCAACTGAGGTTCTGCATTCGGATTGTTGGGATTGACGAGCACGCCGACGACGACCGCGTTGGGGACGAGCTCGTGCAATATTTCCAGATTCTTCGGCCCCAATCGGGTGAACATGAAGGCAACGCCCGTGAGATTGCCCGTCGGGCGGTTAAGGCTCGATACAAGGCCAGCCGCCACCGGATCGCTGCCGGTCACGAAAACGACAGGTACCGTCTGAGTGGCAGCCTTGGCGGCTCGCGCGGCAACGAGATAGGCGGCGGCGATGACCCCCACCCGATGTTCGATCAGGTCCGCCGCCAACGCTGGTAGCCGATCGTAGCGGCCTTCGGCCCAGCGATTTTCAATCGTGACACCACGGCCCTCATTGATGCCGGCCTCAATCAACCCCTGCCGAAAGGCGGTCGTCAACGTCGATGGCGCCGGTAGCCCCTCGTGTAAAATCCCGATCACCGGGAGCGCTGGCTGCGCCCGCGCCGCGAGCGGCCACGCCGCCGCACCGCCAAGAAGCATAACAGCTTCGCGCCGTCTGATGATGGTTGCCATGAGACCCTCCAACGAGGGGGCCTGCCCCGTTGAATGGGGAGATTATATCACGCCTCAAATCCTGGCGTGCGTGGCGCAGCCGTAACCTGACCACGCCAACTGGTCTCACGCATGTGTCGGTATCGTGTCACGCGGCCCGAACGAGGCCGGGTGCAGCGCCCTTGCCTCTTACTTCCGCCTCCTCGAATTCGGCCGCAGCAATCGCCCGGTCGAGGGCGGCGCGCAGCTCCTTGGCTGTCTCCAATGTCAGCTCAATCCCGGCTCGTGCTCCGGGGTCGAGGCCGCTGTTGATGAAGTCAAGCGTGATGACGTCGCCGAGCGGCGCATGGCGCGCGTGATCATAGGCAACCACGGCGAGCGAGAGCGGAAACCATTCGTCGCCCCGTTTGGCCATGCCCTCCGCGCGCGCGATCTCGACAATGGACGTGCACATGTCCGAAACCTCCTACTTCGCCAGATGCTTGCCGAAGAAGGCTAGCACCTTGCTCCAGCCATCCATGGCCTGTTCCACCCGGTACAGCGGCCGGTGCCAATACCAGATGCCGTGGCCGGCGCCATCGTAGCGGTAGAACTCGTGCGTCTTGCCGTGCTTCTTGAGCTCGGCCTCGTGCTGGTTCACCTGCTCGGGGCTCGGCGCGCGGTCGTCATTGCCGAAGATGCCGATGAGCGGGCAACAGAGATCCTTGGTCATCTCGATCGGCGCGACGGGAGTCTTGGCGTTGAGCTCCTCCTTGCCCATTACCACGCGGCCGCCCCACAGCTCGGCGCAGACGTCGACGTCCTTTCGCTGGCAGGCATAGATGAAGGCGTGGCGACCGCCGGAACAGGAACCGAACAGGCCGACCTTGCCGTTGTGATTGGGTTGCGTGCGCATCCACTTCACCGCGGCCTCGGTATCGCCGACCATCTGGGCGTCGGGGATGCCGCCGTCGGCGCGCACCTTGGCGGCGACGTCGTCCGGGTTGCCCTCTCCGGCACGCTCATAGAGATTGGCGCAAATCGCGAGATAGCCGTGATGGGCGAACCGGCGCGTCGTCTCGATGTAGAACTCGCTCCAGCCCGGCAGATGGTGGACAAGCACCACACCCGGAAAGGGACCGGCACCGGAGGGCTTGGCCACGTAGGCGGTAATCGGCGTTCCCTTGTCGCCATTGATGGTCACGTTTTCGCAGGTCATGCCTCGGTAGAATGACATCAATCTTCCTCCATGAGTGCCAGCCTCAAGCAGCGTTACTCCGCGGCGGCCTCGCGCACATATCGCGCGGTCGGCGTCCGCATGGTCACAAGTTCTTCGGCGGCGGTCGGATGCAGCGCGAAGGTTGAATCGAAATCGGCCTTGGTCGCTTTCATCTTGACCGCGATGGCGACCGCCTGCACGATCTCGGCCGCGGTATCGCCGACGATGTGGCAGCCGAGCACGCGATCGCTCAAGCCGTCGACCACCAGCTTCATCAGGATGCGCGTGTCGCGGCCGGACATCGTCGACTTGATCGGCCTGAAAGCGGTCTTGTAGATATCGACTGTGCTGAAAACTGCGCGCGGGCCTCGGCCTCGGTCAGTCCGACGGTGCCGACTTCGGGCTGCGAGAACACCGCGGTCGGAATGGTCGCGTGATCGACCTGAACCGGGCGCTTGCCGAACACGGTATCGGCAAAGGCGTGGCCCTCGCGGATCGCGACCGGCGTCAGGTTGATGGCGATGGGTGACATCGCCGATCGCGTAGATGTTCGGCACCGACGATCGCGACCAGCCGTCGACGGCGATGCCGCCGTTGGTTCGGGTTGATGGCGACGCCGGCTTTCTCCAGACCCAGATTGGCGACGTTCGGATGCCGGCCGATCGCGAACATCACCAGGTCCGAGGCGACGCTCGAGCCACTCGGCAGATGCGAGGTAAATTCCTTGCCGTGCTTGTCGATCTTGTTGACGACGCAGCCGGTAAGAATCGTGATGCCCTGCCTTTCCATCTCGGCGCGGACATGGGTGCGGACATCCTCGTCGAAGCCGCGCAGGATGTTGTCGCCGCGATAGACCACGGTCACGTCGGCGCCAAAGCCTGCGAAGATGCAGGCGAACTCCAGCGCGATATATCCGCCGCCCTGGATCACGATGCGCTTCGGCAACTCCGGCAGGTGAAACGCCTCGTTGGAGGAAATCACATGCTCGATGCCGGGAATCGTCGGCCCGTGGTTGGGCGCGCCTCCGGTCGCGATCAGCACGTATTTCGCGCGGACGGTCTCGCCGGTCGCGAGCCGCAGCGTGTGCGCATCCTCGAACACCGCGCGGGTCTTGACGATGCGCGCGCCGGATTTTTCCACATTGGTGGTGTAGAGACCCTCGAGCCGCGCGATCTCCTTGTCCTTGTTGGCAACAAGCGTCGGCCAGTCGAAGGTCACCGGCGGAATGGTCCAGCCGAAGCCCGCGGCGTCCTCGATCTCGTGATGGATGTGCGAGCCGATCACGAACAGCTTCTTCGGCACGCAGCCGCGGATCACGCAGGTGCCGCCCATCCGGTACTCTTCGGCGACCATGACGCGGGCGCCGTAACCGGCGGCGATCCGGGCGGCGCGAACCCCGCCCGAACCTCCTCCGATGACGAACAGATCGACGTCGAACTCAGCCATATCAACTCGAAATGAGCCGCCGGATCGAGTCACTTTTGACGCGTTTTCTTCACGCGAACCGGACCATTGGCTCAAAACGCGATCAGATCTGCTTGCCGCGCTTGCGCATCTCGGCGCGGAATTCGGCGTTGACGATCTCGGCAAAATTCTGCGCCCACTGGTTCATATAGGACATGCTGATCTGAATTGCCTTGGGCTCGGCGGCCAAGCAGCTTCTGGCCGAGCGGCGATTTGTAGAAGGCCACGAGATCCTTCAATTCCTGCTCGGTGAACTCGCTGGCATAGACCTTCGCCATGCCGTCGCCGATCTCCTTCTCGCGGCCGGCGAGGCTTCTGGGCGACGATCACGGCGACCTCGTTGAGGTCCTTTTGATAGTTCAGATTGGTCTGCAACAGCGGATCCTTGGTCTGCTGCACGATGTTGGGCACCGCGTTGGCATACATCGGCTCGCATTCTTCATCGTCAGGATTTCCTTGGCCGCCGCGATCGCGGCCGGAGATGCCGGCTTGGCCGCGCGGCTGCTGCGCGCCGTGCGCCGGAACGGCGGCCAGCGCCAGCCCCAACGCAAGGCCCGCGGCCGACAAAATTCTCGAAAGGCTCTTCATTCCGGTTCTCCCGAGGTTGCGCCGATAGCTTCTATCGCCGTTCAATAACGCGAATTCCTTGCGCGCCTGCCAGCATGGCGGTGCTGGCAAGGCCAATGAACAGTCCATGCTCGACAACGCCCGGTATCGCGCTCAGCAATCCTGCCAGGCGCGGAGGCTTCCGTGTATTCGTCCGAGATGGGCATCGACAATCCAGTGGCCGCCATCGGTGACAAAAACGTGGCCGTCCTTGCCCTTTCGGACCACCATTTGCCCGGAAACGCCGCATTTCGGCAAATGCCTCCGCCATGGCGCGCCGGGTCGCGGCCAGGCCGAACGGAATGACCTCGACCGGCAGCGGAAAGCGGCCGAGGGCATCGACCCATTTGCAATCGTCGGCGATCACGATCATGCGATCGGACGCGGCGGCCACGATCTTTTCGCGCAGCAACGCGCCGCCGCCGCCCTTGATCAGATTGAGCGCTCGGATCGATCTCGTCGGCGCCATCGACGGTCAGGTCGAGCCGATCGATGTCATCGAGCGTGGTCAGCGCGAATGCCGCAGCGCACAGCATCGGCGCGGGTCGCTTCCGACGTCGGCACGGCGACGACGTTCGAGCCCGGCGCGAACCCGCTCGCCCAACAGCTCGACAAAATGCTTCGCGGTCGAGCCGGTGCCGAGGCCGAGCTTCATGCCGTCGCGCACCTGTTCGAGCGCACGCGCCGCCGCCTGCCGTTTCAGCTCGTCCATGGTCACTGCCGACGATCCCCTCGAGTTGGAGCATGATCTTATCGCAAAAACCGTTACCCACCCATCGGGTCGCGGCCCGAGGGCATGCCTTTCCGGATCATGCTCAGATGCCGACCGTCGCCGGCGGGAGCATATCTAGCGTCGTTTTCGGGGAGGAACAGCGCTTTAGCTGGATCTTGCCGTAAAGCTTCGCGCGAAGCTTCCCAGTCGATCTTGACCGTGCCCACTTGCACTGATAGCGCCGGACCGATAGCGATTTTCGATGACCTCCGTCCGCACCGTTGTATTCGATCTCGACGGCACGCTGGTCGATACCGCGCCCGACCTGATCAACGCGCTCAACTTCGTGCTCGAACGCGAGGGCCTGCCCCCGGTCCCGCTGCACTCCGCACGCAACATGATCGGCGCCGGCGCCCGCAAGCTGATCGAGCGCGGACTGGAGATCGAGGGCCGCCTCGCCAGCGTCCGCAGGACATCACCCGGCTCACCGGCGATTTCATCGACTACTATGCGGACCATATCGCCGATGCTTCGCGGCCGTTCGAGGGCCTGGAAAGCGCGCTCGATGATCTGCGAGGCCGCGGATATCGCTTTGCGGTCTGCACCAACAAGCTCGAATGGCTGTCGAAGCTGCTGCTCGACCGGCTCGGACTGAGCGCGCGGTTTGCGGCGATTTGCGGCGCCGACACCTTCGGCGTCTCCAAGCCGGATCCGGCCATCCTGCAGCAGACGGTCGCGCGCGCCGGCGGACAATTGTCCTCGACCGATCATGGTCGGCGACGCCGGTCCGGATATCGGCGTGGCCCGCCGCGCCGGCATTCCGGTGATCGGCGTCGAATTCGGCTACACCGATGTTCCGATCGCCGATCTCAAGCCCGACCGGCTGATCGACCACATGAGCGAGCTGCCGGCCGCCGTCGAAGCCCTGATGCTGCAACGAAACTCCACATAAGGCTATTGATCTTATTTGCGTATATTGGCCGTCCGATCCGGCGTTAACCATTAATTAACGATACGGCTCCGCGCCGTTGCGCGGCTGTCCCGACGCTCCTATGGTCGAACCGGGGATTGTGGCGGTTGGCCGCACGTAGAGACGGATTGATCATGCGTCGTGTCATCGTGATTGCCGTAGCGGGAGCGAGCCTGGCCGGCTGTCGCGCTCGTCGTTTTCCTGGGACGACTTCAAGTCGACGCCGCCGACCGATGCAGGTTCAGCTCGAACTCGACGCCGCCGGGCGCCGATGCCCGGACCTCGTTGGGACCGAGTTGCAAGACCCCCTGCTCGGTCAGCGTACCGGCGCCCGATGCCGGATTTCTCGGTCACCTACACGCTTGAACAGGTTCCAGCCGGCGACCGTCCCGGTGCAGGTGATCCACACCCCGGCGATTTCGCCAACCCCGCCACGACGACCGTCGATCCCAATCCGGTCGTCGCGGAACTTCAGCCGGCCGGTCCGCCGCCGAAGCGGTCCCGACAAGCTCATGCACCGGCCGAAGAAGCCGAAGCCGCCCAAGGGCGCGGCCGCGCCCGCTGCGGCTCGCCGTTCCCCGAACCCGGCGCCGGCGCTGCGCCGCCCACCGCGGCCGTCCCGCGCCGCACCGCGCCAGACTGATTGCTCGCACTGCACCGACGCGGTTGCGATCGTGCATCAGCATGTGCTGACTGTGCCGGAAGCAACGTGCCGGCGCTATGGCGCGCGCGCCGGAAGTAGCAAGGCCGGTTGAATGACATGGACTGACCGGTCCTCTGCCCATCGCTGTCCCGTCCGATGACCGATCCGTTCGGCCGGACGATCAGCTATTTGCGGGTATCGGTCACCGATCGCTGCGATCTGCGCTGCTTCTATTGCATGTCGGAAGACATGACCTTCCTGCCCAAGGCCGATCTGCTGACGCTCGAAGAGCTCGACCGGCTGTGCTCGGCCTTCATCGCCAAGGGCGTGCGGAAGCTGCGGCTGACCGGCGGCGAGCCGCTGGTCCGGCGCAACGTGATGTCGCTGGTGCGCTCGCTGTCGCGCCATCTCGACAGCGGCGCGCTCGACGAACTGACGCTGACCACCAACGGCTCGCAGCTGGCGCGTTTCGCCGCCGAGCTGCGCGACTGCGGCGTCCGCCGCATCAACGTATCGCTGGACACGCTCGATCCGGCGAAATTCCGCGCCATCACCCGCTGGGGCGATCTCGACAAGGTGCTGGCCGGCATCGAGGCCGCGCGCGTCGGCCGGGCTCGCCGTCAAGATCAACGCGGTGGCGCTGAAGAACTCAACGAGGACGAAATCCCCGCGCTGATGGAATGGGCGCACGGCAAGGGCATGGCGCTGACGCTGATCGAGGTGATGCCGATGGGCGACATCGGCGAAGGGCGCATCGACCAATATGTGCCGCTGTCGCTGCTGCGCGCGCGGCTCGCCAAGCACTACACGCTGACCGATCTCGCCGACGACACCGGCGGACCTGCGCGCTACGTCCGTGTCAGCGAAACCGGCGGCAAGCTCGGCTTCATCACGCCGATGACCCATAATTTCTGCAAGTCCTGCAACCGGGTGCGGATCACCTGCACCGGCACGCTGCACACCTGCCTCGGCCACGAGGATGCCTCCGATTTGCGCAAGCCGCTGCGGGCCTCCGCCGACGACGAACTGCTCAGCGCGGCGATCGACCGCGCCATCGGCCTGAAACCGAAGGGCCACGACTTCATCATCGATCGCCGGCACAACCGGCCGAGCGTCAGCCGCCATATGAGCGTCACCGGCGGTTGAAATCCGGCATTCCGACCTCGCCGCAACAACTCAACTGTTCACGCCCCGCCTCAATTTGCCCATTTTCCAATTGACGGCGCCATGACGCGCTGAAATGGTGCGCCTGCTCTTATGCTTGCTCGGCTGGATAAGCCGCTGCGCCTGACCGGCGCGGTCAAGACGGCAAAAGCGATTTCGGGGGAGGACTGATCGTTGCAATCGCTTCTGCAGATGAGCCGTGGCTTCACGCGTTCGGCGCGTGGTGGCGGAGCGATGCCGGTTGAAGCCATCGGCGCGCGCGCTTGAGCGGCAGCCGGGGAGAACACGATGCGCCCATTGTTGGCACTCAGCGAAGCCATCGACAAGCTCAACGAAAAGATCGGCTACATCTGCAATCTTCTCGTGCTGACCGCCTGTATCGTGAGCGCCGGCAACGCCATGATCCGCTACGCGTTCGGGTACAGTTCGAACGGCTGGCTCGAGACTGCAATGGTACATGTTCGCAATCCTCGTGATGTACGGCGCGTCCTACACCTTCAAGCGCAACGAGCACGTCCGCGTCGAAATCTTCTATCTGTTCCTGACCGAACGCGGGCAGCTCTGGCTCGATATGATCGGCACGCTGTTCTTCCTGATCCCGGCTTGCCTGCTGTTGTCCTATCTGTCCTGGCCGTTCTTCCACCAGGCCTACGAAGTCGGCGAGATGTCGGGCAATGCCGGCGGCCTGGTGCGCTGGCCGATCAAGTTCGTGATCCCCTCCGGATTCGTCCTGCTCGCACTGCAGGGCGTCTCGGAAGTCATCAAACGCATCGCCGCGCTACAGGGCTACGTGACGATCGACGCAAAATACGAAAGACCGACGCAATGATTAAGCTGGAAATGATGCCGCCGATAATGTTCGGCGGGCTGGTTCTGGCAATGCTGATCGGCTTTCCCGTCGCCTTCACGCTTGCCGCGGTCGGGCTTTCGTTCGGCTTTCTCTCGATCTATCTCGGCTTCTTCGACCTGAATTTCCTGCAGGCCATTCCGGGCCGCGTGTTCGGCAGCGTGCTCTCCAACGAGCTGTTGCTCGCGATTCCCTTCTTCACCTTCATGGGCGCGATCCTGGAGCGGTGCGGGCTCGCCGAAGACATGCTGGACTCGATGGGTCAGCTGTTCGGACCGATCCGCGGCGGCCTCGGCTATTCCGTCATCATCGTCGGCTTCATCCTTGGCGCCATCACCGGCACGGTGGCGGCGCAGGTGATCGCCATGGCGCTGATCTCGATGCCGGTGATGATCCGCTATGGCTACAACATGCGCTACATCACCGGCGTGCTGGCGGCGTCCGGCACCATCACCCAACTGGTGCCGCCGTCGCTGGTGCTGATCGTGCTGGCCGATCAGCTCGGCAAGTCGGTCGGCGACATGTATCTCGGCGCATGGGGACCGTCGGTTTTCCAGGTCGCACTTTTTGCCGGTTACACATTCCTGCTTGGCATCTTCAAACCGGATCATGTGCCGCCGGTACCGAAGACGGCGTTGACGCTGACCGGATGGCCGCTCTGGCGCAAATGCCTGCTCGGCATCATCCCCTCAGCCGTGCTGATCTTCGTCGTGCTCGGCACCATGATGCTCGGCCTTGCTACTCCAACGGAAGCAGGCGCCATGGGCGCGATCGGCGCCATCGTGCTGGCGGCCATGCACCACAAGGAATTCAGCAATACAGGCCACAAGATCCTGATCGCCGGCTTCGTCGCATTAGGTATCGCCACCATCGTTGGAATCTTCCTGTCGGAAGGCCTGTTGCTCAAGCTCTGCCTCGCCGTCGCCTATTTCGCGGTGGTCTGGGTTTGCCTCGAGGCCGTGCGCATTCCCGACTTGCGAGGCCTGATCAAGCAGGGCTATGAGACGACCATGCGCATCACCACCATGGTGACGTTCATCCTGATCGGCTCGACCTGTTTCTCGGTGGTGTTCCTCGGCGTCTCCGGCGGCCTTTGGCTGGAGCATATGCTCACGTCGCTACCCGGCGGCGTCTGGGGATTTCTGATCTTCATCAATATCTTTATCTTCTTCGTGGCGTTCTTCCTGGACTTCTTCGAGATCGCCTTCATCATCCTGCCGATGATCGCCCCGATCGCGCAGAAGATCCTGGCGCCGGTCGTAGGCCCGGATGCCGCGCTGATCTGGTTCGGCGTCATGCTCTGCGTCAACATGCAAACCTCGTTCATGCATCCACCGTTCGGGTTTGCGCTGTTTTATTTGCGGGGCGTAGCCCCTAAAGAGGTCAAGAGCTCGGACATCTACTGGGGCGCCCTGCCGTGGGTGGGATTGCAGGTGATCATGGTCGTGCTGGTGATCGCCTTCCCGATCACGGTGACCGCGCTACTCGACAAGCCGCTTGATGTCGATCTCAACAAGGTCAAGATCGAGGTGCCGATGATCGACCTTCCGCCGCTGGATTTTGGTCCGCCACCGAAACAATAGCGCGACGGGTTTCAAACAGCGGTACCGTTCGCAAACACAGCTTCGCAATCCCGCGGCGCGATCAGCCCGAGTTGTGCAAGACACTTTCGCCCCGGATTTGCGAGGGCGTGGGGAATGCCGGGCGCCCAATGCACCCGCAGCCTCGCGTGCGAAATCATAAAAGCACACGAGCGTAGTCACCGCGAGGTCCACCGAGATCAACCCGGCATTCCCGCACGCGAATGGTTTTAACGGCTTATTCCGTGCTCTCCCCGGCTACGAATTCGTCTTGTCACCGTCGTCCGCAGATTAAGGCTGATCGAACCCGGTTGGGCCGATTTCGCCTCCGCGAACTTGACACCAGCAACGGGTGCCAGGACCACACGGCTTTGCCGTCCGCGAGCTGCATCTCTCGTCGGCGCGCTTGTTGTCGCTCACGGGAAACCCGCCCTGCGAAACGTCACGCGCGAAACGCTGCCGCGTCCACCGCATCCCACCCAACGTTCGTGACGATGGCCAACGCCCCTCTCTCGGGTGAGACGGGCGAGTTTGTAGGAGTGATTTGCCCGACGGGTTAATTTAAGCGAAATATTTTTGCTGAGGGGGACTGGACGACCCAAATCAGCATGATTCCGTTCAGCAAATTAGATTTTACGCGCATGGGATTTCGCAAGCTTCAGCCCGTAGGATGGGTGGAGCGCAGCAATACCCATCGCGTCACCTGCTAAAATAGCGCCATGACCGACTATCGCGCAACTTCCTTGCCGGGGGCAGCTACTTTTTCACCGTCAATCTGGCGGTGCGGCATTTGCGGTTGCTGACGCAACCCATCGACAAGCTGCGCGGCGCGTTTCGCGAGACACGCCGGCATCATCCGTTCACGATCGGGCGTTTGTCTGCAGGCATGTTGCCAACTAGTTGGAAGCGCAGCGTAAACTGGGCGCCGCCGCTCGGAAGGTTTTCCACCGCGACCGTCGCGAAATGATCCTCCACCACCTCGCGCACGATCGAAAGTCCGAGGCCTGCGCCGTCGGTGCGCCGCCGGTCGCCGCGCCAGAAGCGCTGGAAGATCAGGCCATGCTCGCTCGCGGGAATGCCCGGGCCGCAGTCGCGGACCCGCACCGAGCCGTCGTCGTTCACTTCGACATCCACCGATGTCTCTCTTGCGGTGTATTTGATGGCATTTTCCGCAAGGTTGAAGATCGCGCGCTGCAGCATCTCGGCATTGCCTCGGATGCACACCGGATCATTGGTGCCCCTGAGCGCGATATCCTTACTTCCGGCCAGCGCGTAAGGCGCGATCGAGCCGACCACTTCCGCGCAGACGGCGCGCAGATCCGCGGTCTCTGACGGATCGAGCACGACCGTGTCCAATTCCGCGATCTCGAGCAGTTGCCGGACGATGCGGCTCATGCTCTCGATGTCGGCTTGCAGCTCGCGTGTTCCAGCACGATCGCCAAGCGTCTCGATGCGGGTCTGCAGAATGGCCAAAGGCGTTCGAAGCTGATGCGCGGCATCGGCGGTGAACTGGCGCTGCACGCGAAAGCCGTCCTCGAGCCGGTCGAGCGCCTGGTTGACAGCCGTGACCAGCGGAAGGATTTCGCTGGGAATCTTGTGGGTCGGCAGCCGGACATCGGTGCGCGCCGGCCCGATGCTCTTTGCCTCTTCCGATGCCCGCACCAGCGAGGCAATGGCGCGGCGGAAGATGATGATGTCGGTCGCAAGCAGAATCAGCAGGACCGGAATGGTGATCCATCCGACACGACGGAAGAAGTTGGCGATGATATCGTCGATGATGACATCCCGATGCGCCAGATCTTCGGCAACCTGAATGCGCACGGTCTGCCCGCCGACATCCTTGCTGACGCTTGCACCGGCTATCGCCCCGGGAGGTGATCCGTCCGGGCGAAGGATCGGCTCGCCGTTCTTGTGCGAGGAAAACAGCACGCGGCCGGATTGATCGAGAATTTCGTATTGATATCGGCCGTAGGCCTCGGAATATAGATCCTTCAGGCTGTCGGGCAGATTGAGGGTCAAGCTCCCATCCGGCTTTACGGCAAGCCTTTCGCCCAGCACCCCGGCTTGATCCCGCATGGCGTCGCGATGCAGTTGGTTGACTTCCGAGGTCAACAGCCAGAACAGGACGAGCGGCAGGAAAATCGCCACCACGGCTACCGCGACGATGTGCAGGAAAACTACCCGCGAGGTCAGCGACTTGAAACGGAACACGCTATTTTTCCTCGGCCATCAGATAGCCCACCCCGCGGATGGTATGGATCAGGATCTTGGCGCCGTACTCGCCAAGCTGCTTGCGCAGGCGCGACACGTAAACCTCCACGGCATTGGAAGCGACCTCGCCGGTGAGCCCGAAGATATGGTCTTCGACGTTCTTCTTCGGCACCACCCGCCCCTGCCTTCTTAGCAGGATTTCCAACACCGAAGTTTCGCGCGCGGAAAATACCCTCGGGATGCCGTCAATGAATATCTGCCGGCTTTCGGTGTCGTAGACGAGGTTGGCAAGATTTAGAGAACTGCCCAGCAGCTGGCCGGGGCGGCGCAGGATCGCCTCCAGCCTTGCCACCAATTCCACCACCGCGAATGGTTTCGCCAGATAATCATCCGCCCCGTTGCGCAGACCGGTGACGCGATCCTGCAAGCCATCGCGCGCGGTCAAGACCAGCACCGGCAGCGGATCCATCCGGCGACGAAGCTCGACCAGGAGCGACAGGCCGTCGCCGTCAGGCAGGTTGAGGTCGAGAATCATGGCGGCGTATTTCACGCTGCGCACCGCGTCGCGTGCCTCGCCGACGGTGCCGACGACATCGGTCTCGTAGCCTGCCGCCACCAGACTCGCAGCAACAAGCCGGGCGAGCTCGATGTTATCCTCGACGATCAGAAGACGCATCTAAATCCAATCTGTTCTCACCGACCCGTTGGGACGATGTTCGCGGGTTGTCGGAAGAAGGTCGCGATGCATGCCCTATTCCACAAATCCCATCATCTCGACCAACAAAATAAATCAGCGCGGACCAGCATTTAGGCAATTGCTCTGTGCAAACGATCTGCATTTAATCAGACTTGTTCAATCCAGCAATTCATACTATCTTTTCTATATGGAGATGCCCGCAGGCTCCTATCGAATTTGAAATAAAACACCTCTCTGGCCGACAGAATCTGCCCGTCGTCGCCGCTGCCTCGCCGGCCTCTGTAAGGTTGACGTAAGCTAGCCTTGCTAACAGGTTCCTGATCTGCGGCACGATACGCGTGTCGCTGCGTTTGAAGCGCAGCGAGATCGCTACTCGTGCTGCTATGCATCCCGAACCAGAGCAGATCAACGTGGCGTCATTCCTACCTAAACATGCGGGTTACGCGGCAGCCGTGGTGGTGGCTGGCTTGTTGGCCGGCGCGTGGATGCTGATGCGCGTCGGCGATACCCGGCCCGCCAGCGCACAGCAGACGGTTGCGAAATCCGACGTCAATGTCGTGCAGCAATATGTCGACGTTACCGAGAAGCAGACCGAGACCTTCAAACCTTTGCCGGCCGAGCCACGCGCGTTCAGGGTTCTAAAGAATGCGGTCGGCTCGATCGATTTCAACGAGAACATGCTGGTGCAGGCCTTCACGACCAATCCCGGCAGGATCGTGGATACGATGTTCAACGTGGGCGACGAGGTCAAAAAGGGAGACACGCTGTTCACGATCGATAGTCCCGATCTGTTGCAGGCCGAATTGTCGCTGCTCGCCGCGGCAGGCGTGCTCGAACTGCAGACGCGGGCGCTGACGAGGATGAAGCAACTGCTGAAAATCGGCGGCGTCGCGCAGAAGGATGCCGACCAGGCAACGTCCGACCAGCAGACCGCGGAAGGCAACTTTAAAGCCGCCCGCGATGCGGTGCGAATCTTCGGAAAGACCGACGCCGAAATCGATCGCGTCGTGGCGGATCGCAAGGTCGATGCGATCCTGATCGTGCCAAGCCCGATCTCGGGCCGGATCATCTCCCGCAATGCCGCGCCGGGACTGTACGTGCAACCCGGCAACGCGCCGGCGCCCTATCAGCTCGCCGACCTGTCGACGATGTGGATGGTCGCCAATGTGATCGAAACCGACGCGCCTGCCTACCGGCTGGGCCAGCCCGTCGCAGTCAGGGTCCCGGCCTATCCCGACGACGTATTCCGCGGATATGTGACGACGCTCGGCCTCAACATCGATCCGAATACCCACCGCCAACTAGTGCGCTCGGTGATCGACGACCCGCTGCACAAGCTCCGCGCGGGAATGCTGGCGACTTTCGCCATCGAAACGGAGAGCCCGAAACTGTCGGTCGCGGTGCCGTCGGAGGCGCTCGTGCGCGAGGGCGACGGAACCATGACGGTTTGGGTTACGACCGACGGGCGCCGTTTCGTTCGGCGCACGGTGAAGACAGGCCTTGAGCAGGACGGTTGGCGCCAGGTTCTCTCCGGCCTCAGGCTCGGAGAGCAAGTTGCCTCGACCGGTGCGATCTTTCTGAGCAACAAGTTTGCCAACGCGGTCGCGGGCTAAAGCGTGACCTCGCGTATCACAGAGCGCGCGCGGGCGGGAAAACGTCCCATGCCTGCGATTGGCCGAAGACAGATCGCGTTTCGGAAACTAGCGACGGCCGCAGTTCGAAAGTAAGCGTGCAACCTTGGTCAAGAGCATCATTCACTTCGGTCTGACCCGCAGCGCGATTATCGTGCTGGGCCTGATCGTATTCTGCGCCGCCGGCCTTGCCGCGTTCGCCAGGCTGAACATCGAGGCCTATCCGAATCCGGCGCCGGTGATCCTGGAGATCACCGCGCAGGCGCCGGGTCTTTCCGCCGAGGAGATGGAGAAATACTACACAATCCCGATGGAGGTCGGGCTCTATCCGACGCCCGGCGTCGTCAACATCCGCTCGACGTCGTTTTACGGCCTGTCCTTTGTCCGCGTGACCTTCAGATACGGCGTGGACTACTATTTCGCGCTGACCCAGGCCGCCAACAACATCCAGCAGAATATCACCCTGCCCGGCAATCTCATTCCGACCATCCAGCAGTCCAGTCTGGTGGGCGAGATCTACCGCTATCAGCTGGTCGGCCCGCCCAATTTCGGCCTGACCAATCTGCGGACGCTGCAGGACTACGTGGTCACCCGCCGTCTCATGACCATTCCCGGCGTGGTACAGATCAACTCCTGGGGCGGCACCACCAAGCAATTCAATGTCGATGCCGACCTGCAGAAGCTCGAGGCTTACAACATCACCGTGCCGCAGCTGGTGTCGGCGCTCGGCAACGCCAACGTCAATGTCGGCGGACGCGAGATCTCGATCGGTCAGCAGTCAGTCAACATCCGCGGCATCGGCCTGATCGACTCCGGCGGCAACGACGACATCACCAAAGGCTACAAGGTCCAGGATATCGAAAATATCGTTCTCACCCAATCGAGCGGGCTTCCGATTCAAATCAAGGACGTCGCCAACGTCTCGGTCGGCTATGTGCCGCGGCTCGGTATCGCCGGCCGGGACAAGGACGACGACGTCGCCGCGGCGATCGTCGTGATGGGACGCACCCAACACACCAACGACATCATCCCGAAGGTTCAGGAGGAAGTCGCAAAGCTCAACAGCGATGGCACCCTGCCCGCGGGCGTGAAGATCGTTCCCTACTACGACCGCAGCTCTCTGGTGAGCGTCACCACCCGCACCGTCCTGCACAATCTGGTGTTCGGCTGCGTTCTGGTGTTCGTGATCCAGTGGGTATTCCTGGGCGATCTGCGCAGCGCCCTGATCGTCAGCGCGAATATTCCCTTCGCGCTGTTCTTCGCCATTATACTTTTGGTGCTGCAGGGCGAGGACGCCAACCTGTTGTCGCTGGGCGCGGTGGATTTCGGAATCATCGTCGATTCCGCCGTCATCATGATGGAGAACATCTTCCGCAATTTCCAATCCAGCGAGGAAAATCGCGATCGGGTCCTGCAACATCTGTCGGAAGGCTATTGGGGGCCCGATCCGACCGCCTCGACCCACGGCCAACCGTCGTCCGCCCGCTGGACCGCCCGGCTGCGGATGATCTTCGTCAGCGCGCTGCAGGTCGACAAGGCCGTGTTCTTCACCGCCGCCATCACCGTCACGGCGTTCGTGCCGCTGTTTACGATGCATGGCGTCGAAGGCCAGATTTTCGGACCGATGGCCCGCACCTATGGTTATGCCCTTGCCGGCGCCCTGCTTGCGACCTTCACGGTGACACCGGTATTGGCGTCGCTGTTGCTGCCGAAGCATATCGAGGAAACCGAGACCTTCATCGTGCGCGGACTGCGCGCAGCCTACACGCCGGTGCTGCGCTGGTCGCTAGCCAATGTGAAAGTCGCAGTGCTTGCGGGAATCATCTTCCTCAGTATCAGCACGCTTGCCGCCAGCCGGCTCGGCAGCGAATTCCTGCCGGCGCTGGAGGAAGGAAATTTCTGGATCCGCGCCTCGATGCCGCCGACCATCTCGCTTGATGCCGGCACCGAGCCGACCCGCAAGATGCGAGAAATCCTGCTGCGCCATCCGGAAATCATCACGGTTGTGTCGCAGCATGGCCGTCCCGACAACGGCAGCGACGCTTCGCCGTTTTCCAACGTCGAACTGTTCGCGCCGATCAAGCCATTTGACGAGTGGCCGCCGGGCCTGACCAAGGAAAAGCTCACCGAGGAGCTGCAGAAGGAGTTCGACGAGGAATTGCCCGGCGTCACGCTGAACTTCTCCCAGTATATCCAGGACAACATCGAAGAAGCCCTCTCCGGGGTGAAAGGCGCGAACTCGGTGAAGGTGATCGGGCCCAACCTCGATGTGCTGGAGCAGCTTGCCGGCAAGGTGATGGAGGAAATGGCCAAGGTGCGCGGCGTCGCCGATCTCGGCATCTTCCACCTGGTCGGACAACCCAACCTCAACATCAGGGTCAACCGGGAGAAAGCGGCGCGCTACGGTCTCAACACCGGCGACATCACCACGGTGGTGCAGGCGGCGATGGGCGGCAGCACCGCGACCAATGTGCTTGAGGGCGACCGGTCGTTCGGGGTCGCGGTCCGTCTCGACCCCAAATTCCGCAAGAGCATCGACGCGGTGCGCGACATCAAGGTCGCCTACCAGACTCCGTCCGGCAGCAACGCCTATATACCCTTGAGCGAGCTAGCCGATATCTCGCTGGACACCGGCGCGCTGTTTATCTACCGCGAGCGCAGCCAGCGCTACATCCCGATCAAGTTCAGCGTGCGCGGCCGCGATCTCGGCAGCACGGTCGCGGAGGCTCAGCAGCGTGTCGAACAGGCTGTCCAGCTTCCATCCGGCTATCGTATCATCTGGTCCGGCGAGTTCGACAATCTCCAGGCCGCGAAAGCCCGCCTGATGATCGTGCTTCCGGTCACGTTGTTGCTGATCTTCGTGCTGCTCTACAGCCTGTTCAATTCGATGCGCGACAGCCTTTTGGCGCTGGCCGGCATTCCGTTCGCGGTCGGCGGCGGGCTGATCGCGCTTTACCTCGCCGACCTCGATTTCAGTATTTCGGCAGCGATCGGGTTCATCTCGCTGTTCGGTGTCGCGGTGATGGACGGCATCCTCAACATCACCTATTTCCGCGAGTTGCGGGCCTCGGGGATGAGTATTGCAGAGGCGGTCTTCAATGGGGCCGAGCAGCGCATGCGCCCCATGCTGATGACCGCGCTTTCCGCCGGCGTCGGCCTGTTCCCGGCGGCGCTGTCGCATGGCATCGGAAGCCAGGTGCAGCGGCCGCTTGCCACGGTGGTGGTCGGCGGCATGTTCATCGGACCGTTGCTGCTCTTGGTCGTGGCGCCGGCTTTGCGGAAAATCTTCTTGTCACGCGAGCGGCCCGTCCCCGATGACGAACCCGCTGCTGAATTGCCGCCAGAAGCGGCGCATTGAGGAGGATGCCGTCCATGCGCGACGTCCTCGCCAAGGCGCTTGCCGGAACTGCCGGGCTCTTCCTGGCAAGCTGCGCCGTCGGCCCGGACTGGGTCCCGCCGCCGGATCCGGGTGTGTCACGCTTCACGCCGGAGCCGCTGAGGTCGCCGCGCGCCGAAGCCGGCGGCACACCGGTGGCGCAGCAGCATTTTGTCACCGGCGCGGAAGTCTCCGCGCGCTGGTGGGCGGCGTTCCGATCGGCACCGTTGAACGAATTGATCCGGATGTCGGTCGATCACAATCCGACGCTGCAATCCGCGGAAGCGGCGATCCGCCAGGCGTATTACAATGCGCAGGCGCAGCGCGGCCTGTTCTTTCCGCAAGTGGCCGCGAATTACACCGGGTCCGGCCAGCAGTTCTCCAATATGGCGACACTTCAACCCGGCGATAATCCGCAGCTGCGCTACGCCCTGCACACCGCTCAGCTCAACATCAGCTTCGTGCCGGATGTCTGGGGCCTGAATTTCCGTGCGGTCGAAAGCCTCGATGCAATCACCGAGCAGTCGCTGTTCCAGTTGGAGGCGGCGTATCTGGCGCTGACCGCCAACGTCGTCACCGCCGCGATCCAGGAGGCCTCGCTGCGAGGCCAGATCGCCGCCACCGAGCGCATCGTCAAGATCGAGCGCGACGTCTTGGGCATCCTCAAGAACCAGTTCACTGCCGGTCAGGTGGCGCAGGTCGACGTGCTGACCCAGGAAACGGCGCTCGCCCAGGTCGAGCAAACGCTGCCGCCGTTACAGAAAGCGCTCGCGGTCCAGCGCGACCTTCTGACGGCCCTTGCCGGACAATACTCGGCCGACGAGATTCTGGAGAGATTCGACCTGCAGCATCTGACCCTCCCGGCGAATTTGCCGGTGAGCCTGCCGAGCACGCTGGTGGCGCAGCGCCCGGATGTGAGGGCCTCTGAAGCCGCCCTGCACTCGGCGGGCGCCCTGGTGGGCGTTGCGATTGCAACACGGCTGCCCAACTTCACGTTCATCGGCAATCCGGGCACCAGTGCCTTCAAGCCGGTCGAGCTGTTCACGCCAGGGACCATCTTCTGGACGGTCGCCGGCAGCGCGACGCAGACGGTGTTCGACGGCTTCACGTTGTACAACCGGCAGAAGGCTGCTGAGGCCGCACTGGAAGCGGCGGGCGCGGTTTACCGTCAAAGCGTGATCACGGCGTTCCAGAACGTTGCCGACGCCTTGCGGAGCCTGCAAGTCGATGCGCGCGCGGTACAAGCCGCGATCAAGGCTGAAAATGCGGCCAAGGCCAGCCTCGAAATCATCCAGAAACAGCTCGCGCTGGGACAAATCAATCAGGTCATCGTGCTGACCGCCCAGCAAGCCTATCTCAACGCCTTGATCGCCCGTGTCCAGGCCCAGGCGACGCGGCTTGCGGACACCGCAGCGCTGTTCATGGCGCTCGGCGGCGGCTGGCCGCAAGGGTGCACCACGTCGGTCTGGCGCGAATGTGTGATGGAGGACGTGCCCGCACCCATACGGGTGACCGAGGCCAAATAGCTACCCGCCGACGAAGGCACCTACCAGATCACGATGGCGCAAAGTAGCGCCAGCGGTACCGCCGCGATCCCGATCGCGACCCATTTGCGCATGTCTACGGGGTCTCTGGAATAGCGAAAAATCTGCGCGCCGATGAAGCAGCAGACTGCGGTGCCCACGATGATTCGAAACAAATCCGCAGGGGTCTCGTAGGCCGACAAAAGCGTCTCGTTTTGCGGGCTGGCGACGCGAGCCGTGATCGCCACCACCAGGATGAGAAATACCGTCCGCAGGATGAGACCGAAAATCCGCATATTGCGCCGTCATTGGTGCCGTATACTAATCATAGCATATCTTGTGCCAAAAAGTAGCCTTTGCATAACTTTTTGACAGCCCGCGTGTTCTCAGCCGTCCGGCAAACGAAAAAAAAGCCCCGGAGCTTTCGCTCCGGGGCTTTTTCGGCCTGATCGATTGGGCGGTGCCGGTGAGCTAGCTCTGCGAGTGGCGCGCCATGAAGTTGTCGTAGCCGACTTCGGCGACCTGGAACCACTGAGTAGCCGTTGTTCGAGAAGTTGGTCAGCGACTCATAGACCTTCTTGAAGTTGGCATTGGTCGCCGCGACCTCGCTGTGCAGCTCCTTTGCCGCCTTGAAGGAGGCTTCCATGATCGGCGGCGAGAAGGCGTGCAGCTTGGTGCCGCCGGCGAGCAGTTTGCGCAGCGCCATCGGATTGACCGTGTCGTACTTCGCCATCATCCAGTTGTTGGCATAGTGGCCGGCCTGCTCGAGCACGCTCTGATAATATTTCGGCAGCGCGTTCCATTTGTCGAGATTGACCATGGCGAGCAGCATCGGGCCGCCTTCCCACCAGCCCGGATAGTAGTAATGCGGCGCGACCTTGTAGAGGCCGAGCTTCTCGTCGTCATAGGGACCGACCCATTCGGCCGCATCGATGGTGCCTTTTTCCAGCGCCGGATAGATGTCGCCGCCGGCGAGCTGCTGCGGCACGCAGCCGAGCTTCTGCATCACGCGCCCGGCAAAACCGCCGATGCGGAATTTCAGTCCCTTGCAGATCGTCGACGGTATTGATCTCCTTGCGGAACCAGCCGCCCATCTGGCAGCCGGTGTTGCCGGCGAGCAGCGAGGTGACGTTGTAGCTCTTGTAGAATTCGTTGAGCAGCTCCTTGCCGCCGCCCAGCATGTACCAGGCCTGGTTGAGGCGCATGTTGGGTCCGAACGGCACCGCAGGAGCCGAAGGTGAAGGTCGGATCCTTGCCGAAATAGTAATACGAGGCGGTGTGCCCCATCTCGACCGTGCCGTTCTGCACGGCGTCGAGCACCTGCAGGCCCGGCACGATTTCGCCGGCGGCAAAGGTCTGGATCTGGAATTTGTTGTCGGTGGCTTCGCCGACCACCTTGGCCATCATCTCGGCGCCGCCGTGCAGCGTATCGAGCGATTTCGGCCAGCTCGTCGTCATGCGCCATTTGATCTCCGGCATCGACTGCGCGATCGCCGGCGCGGCAATGGTCGCCGCACCCGCGACGCCCATTCCGGTGACCTTGATAAAGTCTCGACGCTTCATTGAATTCTTCCCTCGGTGATGTGTCCCTGACAGGCCTTCGTGTCGAGGCTTGGCACAGCATGGAACATCCGGTTCCGAATTTCCATGCTCGAACTGGACGTACCGCAACGCAAAAAGCCCGGCCTCTTCGGGAGGCCGGGCTTCCGCGATCTACGACTTAAGTTTTAGAAACTCAGCCGCGGGTGCGCGAGCGGATCATGAAGCTGTCGAAGGTATATTCGGCAACCTGCCACCACAGATACTGGTCGGAGCGATAGGCCTGCATCGCGTCGATCGATTTCTTGAAGTCGGCGTTCTTCGCGGAGATTTCGCCCCACAATTCGTTGGTCGCCTTCAGGCAGGCTTCCAGCACTTCGTTGGTGAAGGGACGAAGCTGCGTGCCGCCGGCGACCAGACGCTTCAACGCCGACGGGTTCTGCATGTCGTAGCGCGCCGCCATCCAGGTGTTGGCATTCGCGGTCGCGTTGGTGACGATCGCCTGATAGTTCTTCGGCAGCGAATTCCACTTCTCGAGATTGCAGAAGGCGTGCACCGTCGGACCGCCCTCCCAGAAGCCGGGGTAGTAATAGTATTTGGCGACCTTCTGGAAACCGAGCTTCTCGTCGTCATAGGGACCGACCCATTCGGCCGCGTCGATCGTGCCCTTCTCGAGCGCCGGATAGATGTCGCCGCCGGCGAGCTGCTGCGGCACGACGCCGACCTTCTGCAGCACCTGGCCCGGCGATGCCGCCGATGCGGAACTTCAGTCCGGAGAGATCGGCAACGGTCTTGATCTCCTTGCGGAACCAGCCGCCCATCTGGGTGCCGGTGTTGCCGCAGGGGAAACCGATCACGCCGAACTTCTTGAAGAACTCGTTGCCGAGCTCCATGCCGCCGCCCTGATACCACCAGGAATTCTGCATGCGCGCATTGAGGCCGAACGGCACCGAGGCGTAGATCGCAAAGGTCGGATCCTTGCCGACGTAATAATAGGAGACGGTGTGGCTCATCTCGATGGTGCCGTTGGAGGTCGCGTCGAGCGCCTGCAGGCCCGGAACGATTTCGCCGGCGGCAAAGACCTGGATCTGAAACTTGTTGTCGGTCATTTCGGCGACGTATTTCGCGAACTCGTCTGCGCCGCCGTAAATCGTGTCGAGCGACTTCGGAAAGCTCGACGTCATGCGCCATTTGATCTCGGGCGAGGATTGCGCAATCGCCGGCGAGGCCACCGCGGTTGCCGCGGCACCGGCTGCTGAAACCTTCAAAAAATCACGACGCTTCATTAAGGCATCTCCTTGTTGGGCGTTTCCCATATTTGCTGGCTTTGTTCCGGCAACATGATTTCTCACGTCGGACCGAAGGCGCGCCGGAGTGGTGGTTCAGCGGCTCTCGAACTTCGGATCGGGACGCTGGCCGGGGCTTTAACACGGAAGTTCGCTTGCGAAAACGCGACAAAGGCATGACTGCACTGATTAAACGAAAGTCGCATGCCGGCCCGAAGAGCCGGCTCAGGCCGCGGCGATCACGCCCTGGAGCTGATCGCGGACCTTGGCGCCGATCGCGCGGTAGATCGCCGCATGCGGCCCATCGGGCTCGCTTTCGACGACCGGCGTTCCCGAATCCGAGGTGGTGCGAATCGACATGTGCAGCGGAATTTCGCCGAGAAACGGCACCCCGAGCCGCTCGGCCTCATGCCGCGCGCCGCCATGACCGAAGATGTCCGATCGCGTGCCGCAATGCGGACACTGGAAATAGCTCATATTCTCGACAATGCCGAGCACCGGCACGTTGACCTTCTTGAACATCGCGAAGCCCGCGCCGCGCATCGATCAGCGAAAGATCCTGCGGCGTCGAAATGATGATCGCGCCCTTGAGCGGCACGTTCTGCGCCAGCGTCAGTTGCGCATCGCCGGTGCCGGGAGGCATGTCGACCACCAGCACGTCGAGCGTGCCCCACGCCACGTCGCGCAGCATCTGGGTGATCGCCGACATCACCATCGGCCCGCGCCAGATCATCGCGGTATCCTCCTCGACCAGAAAACCGATCGACATGATCGCAAGACCGAAGCGCTCAATCGGAATCATTTTCTTGTCGTCGTTGAGCTGCGGCTTCTCGCGGATGCCGGTCAGCCGCGGCACCGACGGCCCGTAGATGTCGGCATCGAGCAGGCCGACGCGCAAACCGAGATCGCGCAGGCCGAGCGCCAGATTGAGCGCCGTGGTCGATTTGCCGACGCCGCCCTTGCCGGAGGCGACCGCAATCACGGCGGCAACGCCGGGAATTTCCGCCTGCTTCGACATCGGCGAGGCCGGACTTTGCGGCGGCCGATGCGACGAGACCGGCTGCACGCCCGGCGCATGACGATGCGGCGGCGGCTGCCGCGGGCGAGCCCGGCCTTGCGTTCGGCGGTCAGCGCGATCATCGCGATGGTGACGCCGGGAATGGCGCGCACGGCGGCTTCGGCCTGCGGCCCGCACGCTTTCCCAGGCGCGGGCCTCCGCGGCATCGACATTGATCGAGAAGAACACCTTGCCGTCGTTGACCGATGATGGCCGACAAGCACGTCGGCATTGGTCAAGGCGACGCCGCGCGGCGACATCACCTTGGCCAGGCATCGAGAACCTGTTGCTGCGTCACGCTCACGGCGCATCTCCTGCTAGGTTCTTGCTATGTTCGGATGCGACCCATAGAGCGATCCGGCTCAAAAGGCTACCTCCGCCCCGATATCGTCCGCGCGCTCGGCCGGCGCCGATCCGCCCTGCTCCTTGGCGGCCTCGTAATTCAATTCGATCATGACGCCGTTGGGGTCGTTGACGAAGATCTGCCAGAGATCGCCGCCCGGAACCTGCCGCGAGTCGAACGGCATGCCCTTGGACTGCAGCCGCTGCTTCATGCCGGCAAAATCGCGGCTGGCGAAGGCGACATGATGGACCACGCCGGAATCGGGCTTTTGCGGCTCGTCGGTCTGCGAAATATCGACCAGATGCACCACCGGCTTGCCCTCGCTGTACATCCAGGCGCCGGGAAAGGCGAAGTTCGGCCGGTCGCCCTTCTCCAGTCCCAGGACATCCTCGTAGAACCGGACGGTATCGGCGAGCTTCCGGGTCCGGATGTTGAAATGATCGAGCACGCCTACGCTCATGCGAGTCACTCCCTTGTTTGTGATCTTCGATGGTGACGCCATCCTAGCACAAAACCCTGCCCCAGCGCCAAACGGAGGCGTTGCCCTTCATGGCGCAGGGTTTATGGTGCGCGTCCATGCCTCCGTTCGAAATACCGTCCGGCCCGTTCAATGCCGCCGGCAAAACCCCAAGGTCAGAAACAAGGTTGCACACATGGCTAAAGTCGCTTTTCTCGGTCTCGGCGTGATGGGTTTCCCGATGGCAGGACATCTGGTGAAGAAGGGTGGCCACGAGGTGACGGTATTCAACCGGACCGCGGCCAAGGCGAAGGCATGGGCCGAGAAATTCGGCGGCAACACCGCGCCGACGCCGAAGGCCGCCGCCGAAGGCCAGGATTTCGTGATGGCCTGCGTCGGCAACGACAATGATCTGCGCGCGATCACGATCGGCGCCGACGGTGCCTTCGCCGGCATGAAGAAAGGCGCGACCTTCGTCGATCACACCACCGCATCCGCCGAGGTCGCGCGCGAACTCGACGCCGCGGCGACCAAGGCCGGCTTCAAATTCGTCGATGCGCCGGTGTCCGGCGGCCAGGCCGGCGCGGAAAACGGCGTGCTGACCGTGATGTGCGGCGGCAGCGAAGACGCCTATGCCGGCGCCGAGCCGGTCATCGCGGCCGCCTATGCCCGGATGTGCAAGCGGCTCGGGCCCGCCGGCTCCGGCCAACTGACCAAGATGGTCAATCAGATCTGCATCGCCGGACTGGTTCAGGGCCTTTCGGAAGGCATTCATTTTGCGAAAAAGTCGGGGCTCGATGTAGGCGCCGTGATCGACACCATCTCCAAGGGCGCCGCGCAGTCCTGGCAGATGGAGAACCGCTACAAGACCATGAACGACGGCAAATTCGATTTCGGCTTCGCGGTGGAATGGATGCGCAAGGACCTGTCGATCTGTCTCGCCGAATCCCGCCGCAACGGAGCGAGCCTGCCGGTCACCGCGCTGGTCGATCAGTTCTATTCCGAAGTCGAGAAGATGGGCGGCAAGCGCTGGGACACCTCGAGCCTGCTGGCGCGGCTGGAACGCTGACCGCCGGTCGCTGCCCGCCGGTGTGCGGCGGCAGCGCCAATGCGGCCGAAGCTACTCTACGGCGCGATATGTGCCGAAACAGAGGCTGACGGCGATGCAACCTGACGCAATCGCCGCAGCCGCCGGGCCGTTTGATGAAGCAGGCCGAATTGAAAGGCATCGCTGAAAGATATGCTGCGTTTGCCATCGACGAGGCGCGCGGCTCTTCGCAAGCCTATGAGAAACTCGCTTTAGCCATCGCTCAGTCCGGCGATTTACTTCAATTCATCGCAACCTTCCGGTCGAAAAGCGTCAGCCGAATCTTTTTCTTGCCGCTGTTCGGCACGTCTGCGGCGTTCCGCGAAGTCATGCTTTCGCGGACGACGCAGACCAACGAGCCTGCCCGGTGTGCGGTACTGCTTCCCCTGTTGGCGCAGCTTGCCCAACCCCTCGCCCTGATCGAGTCGGCGGATCCGCGGGACTATGCTTGCGCGCCCCAAACCCGCGAAGAGAGGTTAATTTAACCTCCCGTTAACGTAATTCTTTAGCTCTTTAAGGCAGCTCTTAAGGATTTAGCGCCAGAGATAGACAATGCAAAAGCTCGCGCCGTTCGCGGGCAGGATTTGTGTTGTTTGATGAGTAAACCCGCCGAAAAGCCCGAAGTCGTGCAGCTTCCGGCCGAAACGCCGATCGCAGCGCCGGTCAATAACCGCCGGGCCGCCGCGCAGCGGGTGCGCGAGGCCCGCGACCGGTTAACGTCGACCAGCGGAACCCGCCCGGCTTTCGATCGCGAACTGCTCCGGCAATATGCCCAGACGCGCCTGTCGGCATCCTATGTCGTCATGCTGCTGGTGGTGGCAACCGGCCTGCTGTTCGGCTTCTGGATGCAGCCGGTCTCGGCCGCGCGCCTGGACCTGCGGCATGCTCTGCATCCATGCCGCCATCATCCGCAATTGCGGCAGATTCCTCGCCGAGCCGCCCTCGCTCGACCGCGACCCGCAAATGGCGAACGCGATTTGTCCTGCTCGATCTGCTCTACGGCCTGTGCTGGACGGCGATCCTGATCCATCCCGCCAGCCTCGACGTGGTCTCGAACACGCTGATGATGTTCCTGATGCTGCTGGTGATCGCGGTATCGAGCATGCTCGCGGCCAGCCTGCCGATCGCAGCGCTTGCGGCCACCGCGCCGGTCACGGCGGCGATCGCGCTGAATTTCGTGCTGAGCGGCACGTTCGACAATTACGTGCTGGCGCTGCTGGCGCTGGCCGCCGAAGGGTATTTCGCGCTGCTCGCCCACCGCCTGCATTCGACGACGCTGGCGACGCTGGAGGCGCGCGCCGAAAAGGATGCGCTGATCGGCGAACTCGAGCAGGCGAAATCGATCTCCGACGAGGCGCGGCATCGCGCGGAATCCGCCAACGTCGCCAAGTCGCGGTTCCTGGCGCAGATGAGCCACGAATTGCGCACGCCGCTGAACGCGATCCTCGGATTTTCCGAAGTGATGAAGAGCGAGATCTTCGGCGCGCACGCGGTGCCGGTCTACAAGGAATATTCCGCCGACATTCACAATTCCGGCGTGCATCTGCTCAATCTCATCAATGAAATTCTCGACCTGTCGCGGATCGAGGCCGGCCGCTACGAACTCAACGAGGAAGCGGTGTCGCTGGTGCATGTCGTCGCCGACTGCCATCATCTGCTGAAGCTGCGCGCCTCCAGCCGCGGCATCACCATTCACGAGGTGTTCGAGCAGGGCATGCCGCGGATCTGGGGCGACGAGCGCGCGACGCGCCAGATCGTGCTCAATCTGTTGTCGAACTCGATCAAGTTCACCCCGCAAGGCGGCGAGATCTGGCTGAAGGTGGGATGGACCGCGTCCGGCGGACAATATCTCAGCGTCAAGGATACCGGCTCCGGCATCGCCGAGGATGAAATCCCGATCGTGCTGGCCTCCTTCGGCCAGGGCTCCAATTCGATCAAATCCGCCGAGCAAGGCGCGGGCCTCGGACTGCCGATCGCCAAAAGCCTGATCGACATGCATGGCGGCACCTTCACGCTGAAATCGAAGCTTCGCATCGGCACCGAAGTGATCGTCACCTTCCCGCCGGAGCGCGTGATGTCGGCGCTGGCGCCGATGGCCGAGGAAGCGCCGCCGCTGCAACCGGAAATGCCAGCACCGCCGCCGCCGACGACAAGCGCCGGCCCCGCAACAAGCCGATCATGAGTGCCGGCACCGGATTGTAACCCAGCAGAGAACCTCTCAACCGCCAGGCTAGGACGCTTGCGCAAGCGACCGAAACCGTTTCACTATCCGACAATGAGCAAAGAAACGCCGTGTATCGCAGTCTGTATGATCGATCCCAGAACCAGCCTCTGTTTCGGCTGCGGACGCACGCTTCCGGAGATCGCGCGCTGGCACCGCATGGAAAGCGCCGAGCGGCTGGCGGTGATGGCGCAGCTGCCGGCGCGGATGGCCGAGGCCGGACTGGTTCAGCTCGGCGGGCGGTCCGAAATCGGACTGACAAGGCCGACTGACCGCGCTATTTGCGGGAGGCCCGCGATGAGCCGCATTCTGCTTGTCCTTCTGGTGCTTGCTGGCGACCGCCGGCGCCGTGGTCGCCTATGGCGATCCCGAACGGATCGCGCGCGCCAGCGACACCGTCTCGGACCTGCTGCGCAAGCGCGCCAAGGCGCCGGCGCGCGCCGTGCAGATCTCGCGCGGCCAGAGCGGCGAATTCGCGCTGCAGGCCAGGATCAACGGCGTCACCGCGCCGATGGTGATCGATACCGGCGCGACCTCGGTGGTGCTGACCTATGAGACCGCGAAGGCCGCCGGGCTGCCGCTCGAATTGCTCGAATATGACGTCGATGTCGAGACCGCCGGCGGACACACCAAGGCGGCGCGGCTGACGCTCGACCGCCTCGTCGATCGGCAAGCTGGTCGAGCGTTCGGTGCCGGCGCTGGTGGTGCCGCACGGACAGATGAAGACCAATCTGCTCGGCATGAGTTTCCTGGATCGGCTGGAAAGCTGGGAAGTGCACGCCGACCAGCTGATGCTGCGCGGTTTCCCGGAACCCAAGATGTCACGCAGCGATCGCGGCGGCGGCACCGTCGTCGACTAGCGCAATCGCGCGCAAACAAGACTGAACAAAAAAGCGTCTCAGCCGTCGACAAAGGCCGAGACGCTTTGGAGGTTTCGTCGGACGAACAAATCCGGCGATAGTTGCCACACTCCCGCCGATCACCAGACCTATTTCCGCGGAAAGATATTCCCAAATCCCTGCCCTTCGAACTCTCAAGGAATCTTGCAACTTGCCCTTGCGGCTATAACAGCAGCGTGAAGCTGGTGATCGGGAATTTCAGGACTGCATCGACAGTCTGCTGTCTGAAGCGCGCGCAAGCCCCCGCAAACGACATGGAGAAATTCGGTGAGCAGATTTACGCCTCTTGGCGTCGCGACAATTCTGTCGACCTTGCTTGTCACACCGGCACTTGCGCAAGCCGTTATCCAGGAGCCCGGCTTGTACGCATTTTACCATTCGAATGGAGGGTCAAGAATAAGGCCCAGGCCAACTCGTCGACGCGACGCAGTTGTTGCTGACCGCGAGACTGCCAACGCGATGGCCTTGGCACCGGCTTTCCGTCCATCGGTGGTCGGAAAGGAAATGACAACCAGACCCTGGTCGGCGCCGATCGGCCACCGCCAACCGCGGGCTGCCGACGTTCCAACATCGACGTCAGTCTCCCAATCCTTGCTCGACCAGGAAGACGCGATCGTCGATCGCAAGATCAGCGGCATCTGCCGAGGCTGCTAACCGCCGCAAAATTTCTACGGGTCTCTACTCACGCGACGCCGCAATCGGGAAAACCAATGATGAGGATCTGGAGCGCTGCCTGCATGACCGACCACGGCCCCAGCGAGTGCGGCGAACCGACGTGGATTTATGGCAGCAGCAATGCGTACGCGCGACGCAGAAGTCCATTCTGACGTGCAGTCGTCTGGCGCCGGGAGGGTAGATGCACCGGAACGCCATTCAATCCAACGACGCCAAGCCCGGCCGCGGCTTCCCTGAGCCGAAGATATCACGCAGCGATCGCGGCCACGGCACGGTCGTCGACTAGCGCAATCGCGTCCCGCAAAACCTTGATGCCGGCGCCCGGTTTCACGCCGTGCTCGGCAAGATGCCGGCGGAAGGCGCGCGCGCCCGGCACGCCATGGAAGGCGCCGACAAAATGCCGGATGATCGAATGCAGCCGGGTGCCTTTCGCAAGCTCGCGCTCGATATAAGGCATCATCGCCGCAAAGACGTCCTTGATCGCCGCAAACGGCGCCGGCTCGCCGAAGATCTCGGGGTCGACCGAGAGTAGCCGCCACGGCTCCTGATAGGCCGCGCGTCCCAGCATGACGCCGTCGACAAAAGAAAGATGGTACCTGGCCTCCGCAAGGCTTGCGATGCCGCCATTGATGACGATGGACAAATCCGGCAGCGCCCGCTTCAGCCGATAGACCCTGTCGTAGTCGAGCGGCGGGACGTCGCGATTTTCCTTCGGCGACAATCCGTTCAGCCAGGCCTTGCGGGCGTGCACGATCAGCACTTCGGCGCCGGCGGCGCTCACGCCACGGGCGAGCGTATCGAGCGCGGCCTCCGGGTCCTGATCGTCGATGCCGATCCGGCACTTGACGGTGACCGGGATTTTCACGGCGCGCTTCATCGCCTCGACGCAATCCGCGACCAGCGCGGGCTCCGCCATCAGACAGGCGCCGAAGCGGCCGTCCCTCACCCGATCGGACGGGCAGCCGACATTGAGATTGATCTCGTCGTAGCCAAAGTCCTCGCCGATCCTGGCGGATGTCGCGAGATCGCGCGGATCCGAGCCGCCGAGCTGCAAGGCGAGCGGATGTTCGCTCGCGTCGAAGCCGAGCAGCCGCGCGCGGTCGCCGTGAATGATCGCGCCGGTCGTCAGCATCTCCGTGTAAAGCCGCGTCCGCCGGCTCATCAGACGATGGAAGACGCGGCAATGCCGGTCGGTCCAATCCATCATGGGCGCAATGCAAAATCGATGCACTAACATGTTGTTTTCATTTATGTTTACAGTTTGAGTCGGCCCAATCGATTTTTCGTTCGACGGACAATCTGAAGCGTTAGACCTAAAGCATTTTCCCGTCTTTTCAACGACTTGATCCGATCATTCAATTATTTTCGCTCATTTCAACCATGCTCGATACTGCATGGCAGTACCAAAATGCCTGTGCAGTAACGCGCTTCGAAAAACATGTTCGGCTGCGCCAACTACGCCAGATCGTCGAATTTGAAATGGGAATTGGAATGGTATTGCCGTCATGCCGACGCCTGATCGGTCAGCGATCCGCTCGAAACTTATGCGGGTTCGTTCGGCGTAACCGCCCGATCAGAAAACAGATCACGCGTACCCAATACCTTGTAGCCTATCGCCTGATAGCCAACGCGACGTTTCGCAGCCATGCGGGCAAGGACCGGCACCCTCCTGTCGGCATAGTCATAGATGATCACCTCGCGCTTGGCGTCGTTGAGACGATGCAACCGGCCCGCATACTGAGCGAGAGTGCCTTTCCAAGCAATTGGCATCGTAAGAAAAAGGGTGTCGAGGCGGGAATCATCGAAACCTTCGCCGAGATAACGTCCGGTCGCGACAATGACACGTTCCTCGGCTTGGGGAATTGCTGCGATCCGCGTGGCGATGTCGCGGCGCTGCTTTTCGCTTTGCCCACCGCGCAATACGACGACATGCTTTGCAAAACGCTCAAGACGCTTTGCGATGATCTCCAAATGGGCGGTACGCTCGGTTATCACGACGGGTGAACGGCCCGCTTCCAGCGCACTCAAGACGTCATCAAATATGAGATCATTGCGTGCTTCATCGGCAATCATTTCCTTGAAAACATCCTGGATAGAAGGGACCGAAGTATCAAATGCCGCTTGAAGTTGGAAGCTGGTATCCCTGATCCGCACCACGTGATCGAATGGGCGCTTGGCCGCCTCGGATCGTGCATCTACGCGATGGCGGACCGGACCACATTGCATGACGATGATCGGGTGATGTCCGTCTTTTCGCGTAACCGTTGCTGACAGCCCGAGGATGTAGCGGGCCTTGCTGCGGCGCGCGACCAGTTCAAAGCTTACCGCCGACAGATGATGGCATTCGTCGACGACAAGATGCCCATAATTGCCGACGACATCATCGACTTCTCCCTTGCGAACGAGGCTCTGGATCAAGGCGACGTCAACCTGCCCTTTCGGTTTGCGGCGGCCGCCGCCGATCATGCCGATCGCGTCACGCGGCATATTTGAGAACGCTGTGAGCCTCTCTATCCATTGATCCACGAGCTGACGGCGGTGAACAAGGACCAATGTATTCCGTCCGCGCTCGGCCATCATCCGGATGGCTAGGATCGTCTTGCCGAACGCCGTCGTTGCCGCGAGCACGCCGGTATCGTGCGGCAACAGGGCTTTGATCGCAGTTTCCTGATCGGGGCGAAGTGCGCCGGTGAAGGTAAGCGGGATCGCCACACCGACAAAACGGCGATCCTCAATCGTTACTGCAATTCCAAGTGGTGTAAGCAGATCAAGGACGGCGTCGAAGCACCCTCGAGGCAGCGCAATGTGATGGCTGGTCAACTCCGCGCAAGAAATGATCCGAGGCTTGTCATGGGTCGACCTGCGCATCGCTTGTGCCGCGTAATATTCGGGATTCTGGAACGCTGCAAGACGAATAAGGCGCGCGATCAACGACGGTGGCAGCGCGTGACGCGGGAGGTAGATCTGGTCCGCCTGTACGACACTGACGGCACTGGGCAAAGGTTCGCGGATTGCTGGCTGCGTCTGTCGCCGCGACGGCGGAGCAAGCCACGGTTCTTCGTCTTCGTCGACAAGAGGAATACGCACGCCGAGGATTTTTCCAGATGCACTTGCTTCCTCGACCAGATGTTCGACCTTCGCTCGCGGCACAGGTCTAGTCGCAGAAAGAAAGGCCCACTGATCCGGATACGGCGAACAAGATTCGTCAACGAACTCGCTGTTGCCAGAACTTCGCGCGAGTCCCTGAAGCGGTAAGGCAATCAGGTTGCCGAAGCCACCCGCTGGCATTAAATCCTGACTCGGAAAAAACCGATCGTAGGATCCGAATCCGATATCGGGAACGCGTTCCATCGTGTCCGTAATCAGGAAGGCCCCGAGGCGGCGCGCCAATACCGCTGGAATCGGCTCATCAAAGAAGATCCAGGCGTGCGCACCGTTTCCGGATCGGGACCGCTCAATGGCAACAGGTATTCCATGACGCTCACAAGAGTTCCTAAAAGCAAAAGCATCTCTTCGCCATTCCCCTTCGTCGAAATCCGCTGCCAGAAATGAACAGGTATTGTCGGCAAGCATCGGATAGACGCCCATCACGAACGGAGCGCCGTTTACGTCGGTTCCGCGCAGGTGGCGTTCGATTAACGCCTCATCGACGGCCAGGAATGCCTGATTTGGACATGCCGAACATTTGACCTTCGGTTTCCCGCAAATCCCGGGCTGCCATTCATTTCCACAGGCTGGTGCGTAGCCACTCCTCCCCGTCCTGCGATTCTCCCAACGGACAGGGAAGACATCTGAGCGGCCGCGGAAAAGCCGGCGAAAAAGAGCAATCTTCTTTTCGATTGGCGAGTTCCGGTCCGTGGGATCGTCAGCTCGTCCCGAAGGAACTACCTTGACAGCCCCAGTCCCTGCATCATGCGCCGATCGCAACGCGTCGATCTTGGCTACGATTTCCGCGCGCTCGCGCTCCAGCACGGTAAGCCGGGCCACGAGTTCAGAAATTCTGGCATCCATTTGCGTCATCGAGAAGATTGGCATGCATCAGAACAACAATCCTGAATGTAACGACTCAAGTCACAGATCGCTATTTGCCCTAGCCGGCCAAGCGCAACCGCGGAAAAGAGTTGCCAACCTATACAAAATTTTGTATATTAAGTCCCGATGGTCGAATCTAAGCCCGTTGAATTCCGAGGCAGTTCGCTCGACGATTTGCGTGCATTTCCGGCAGCGGCCCGGCGTGAAGCGGGATATCAGCTCGATCGGGTCCAGCACGGGCGCGAGCCGGACGACTGGAAACCCATGAATACGATTGGCCGAGGAGTGCGGGAAATTCGAATTCGGGATGCCGCGGGAGTATTCAGAGTGTTGTATGTGGCGAAGTTCGACGACGCCGTCTATGTGCTGCATTGTTTTCAGAAAAAGACGCAGAAAACGAGCAAAGCCGATCTGAACCTGGCCGCACAGCGTTACCGGGATTTGTTAAAGGAGCTAGGTCAATGAGCAAGAAACGCTTCGCCAATGTGTGGGATGCAATTGAGGATACACCTGCGCAGGCTGAAAACATGAAGCTCCGTTCCGCGCTGATGATAGCTTTGAAGGATCATATCGCCCGAACAGGGCTAAACCAGTCGGAAGCCGCCAAGCTGCTCGGCGTGACGCAGCCACGTATCTCCGATCTCATGCGCGGCAAGATTGAACTGTTTGGCCTCGATACCTTGGTCAATATGATCGGAGCCGCCGGCTTGCGTGTTGAGATGCGCATCTCGAACGCAGCCTGATCAAAAGCCGCTCGCCAATGGCGTGGTACAGCATCTGGTACTGCGCGACTGACCACGATCCCGCGTAAGTATTGATCGCGCTTCGCTTTTCCCGCTCAGTCGGTCCAATCCATCGTAGGCGCCACGGAAAATGGATAGTCTTGATATTCCAAGTACTTATCCTATCCCTTCAATGGACTAGAACAGGAACAATGTGCACACGTGTGCACTCCAAACTAGCCAAAATTGCACACGCTTGTACCGCATTTGATCTCCCGGTGCACACGTAGCGCACACGAATCCGGAACGGAGTGCACACGCAATGGCGACCTTTGCCAAGCTGAAGTCGGGAAGCTGGCGCGTGCAGGTCCGGAGAAAGCGCCAGTACGTCGCGAACACCTTCATCCGACGGCGCGACGCCGAAGAATGGGCCATTGCGGCGGAGCGATCAATCGATCAGGGCGCCCCTGTCCGACGCTCTCGGCCTCATGAGCGACCGCGCATCTTTTCTGATTTGATCGCGTCGCACCTCGATGATCTTGCACTATCTGATGGTTTCCATCCTTTCGTCGCGGGTCCTTGCGATCGCGGATCCTGACCGTTCGTTTCGTCATATCGACATCAGACCAGCTACGGACGCATGGCAGATCATTCTCGAGCAACGCATTGTCACGCGTGGCATCGGACGCGTGTTCCCTTACCATTCGAAATCTGTTGGCGCTGCTTTCCATCGGTCCTGCAACGCTATCGATCTCGACGATTTATGCTTTCACGACTTGCGCCACGAAGGCACAAGCAGACTCTTTGAAGCTGGTTTTTCGATACAGCAGGTCGCGATGGTGACGGGCCATGAAGATTGGCGGATGCTGCGGCGTTACACCAATCTCAAACCTGAAGACCTCCACAAAATGCAGAAGGCTGCGCAACCCTCGATGGAGCAATTCGTCGCAACGTTGGTAGCGACCTAGGTTCTAACGTGATCAGCGCGTTCTCCTCCTTGGACCTGCCTTGCTGATCAGGGTGCGCCGTCCAATTCCGAGGCGACGCGGGACAATCGACTAGAGCCGATGGTTCATGGCCGGCTTAACCGCGGTAGTAAGTGCGGACGAAAGGTTGTGACTCGCGCTGTGGATCATTGCGACTGACACGAGCCAGTCCAACAGGCCGCGCGCGAACTTGGCAAACGGGCCTTGGGTGGCCTTTCCCCTTTCTGCATCAGCCTTTATGCGCCATTTGGAATAATATTGCCCTATCGGAAACAACACATAATTCATTTTTATGCGCTAACTCCGATATCGCTATCTTATTCGAGTTGGCGCATAATGCGCCCGGAGAATACCGCATGAGCGACCTTGCCCGAACGCCGCAGCAAATAGGCAATCTGATCCGCCGCGCCCGCAAGAAAAGCGATCTAAGCCAGACGGAACTGGCCAGCCGCGCCGGCGTGCGCCAAGAGACGATCTCGCTCATAGAGACCGGCAACCCTGCTGCGAAGTTGCAGACCATCCTCGCTGTGCTGGCTGCCCTAAACCTTGAATTTAGGGTCACGCCCCGCAGCAAGTCGACCGCGGCTGATATCGAGCACATATTCTGATGGCAAGACGCCCACGCCATGCGCCACTGCGCGTCCTTCTCAACAACCGCCTCGTCGGCCGCCTCAGCAAGGCAGCTACAGGCGCGATCGAATTTCGCTACGACCCGGCCTGGCTGGCATGGGACCATACGCTGCCGGTCTCGCTATCCTTACCGTTGCGCGAGGATGCCTTCCGCGGCGACACCGTAACCGCTGTCTTCGACAACTTGTTGCCCGACTCCGATGCGTTGCGCCGCCGGGTGGCAGAAAAAGTCGGCGCCGCCGGCACCGATGCATACAGTCTACTGGCAGCCATCGGCCGCGACTGCGTTGGCGCGTTGCAGTTTGTAGGCGACGCTGACAACTACGGCGACCTTAGCGACAATAATGCACCTGCCGGCGAAGTTATCGACGACATCGCGATCGAAAAGCTGCTTAAGGGGCTCGCACAGGCCCCGCTCGGGCTAACACGGGATGATGACTTCCGGATTTCCGTTGCGGGCGCGCAGGAAAAAACGGCGCTGCTGCTACTGAAGGGGAAATGGCTGAAGCCGCATGGTGCGACGCCTACCACCCACATTCTCAAGACGCAAATTGGGGAGTTGCCGAACGGCATTGACCTCACCAACAGCGTCGAAAACGAATATTACTGCCTCAGGCTCGTCGCCGCCTTTGGCCTGCCCGTCAACAAGGCGGAGATCGCCAAATTCGGGAAAACGACGGCGCTTGTAATCGAGCGCTTCGATCGCAGGTGGACGAAAGATGGCCGCCTGTTGCGTCTGCCGCAGGAGGATTGTTGCCAAGCCCTGTCAGTCCCGCCGACGCGCAAATATCAGAGCGACGGTGGCCCCGGTCTTGTGCAGCTCCTAGATCTTGTAAAAGGCAGCGACACGCCAGCGGAGGATCAGACGAAGCTACTCAAGGCTCAAATCATCTTCTGGCTAATCGGCGCCACCGACGGTCACGCGAAAAACTTTAGCATTTTCCTCTCACCGGGCGGCCGCTTTCACCTGACGCCGCTGTATGACGTACTCACGGCACAACCCAGTCTCCACAGAGGCCAGATACAGCGCAAGCAGATGAAGCTGGCAATGTCCGTTGGCTCGAAGAACCACTATAGGATCGGCGAGGTGCAGGGCCGGCATTTCATCCAGACTGCAGAGGCGGCGGGCGTACCCAAACGGCTCGTCGAGAACGCGATCGCGTCGGTGGCGGATCAGGCGACGGCTGCCTTGAATAAGATAGAGCGCGAGCTGCCTAAGAACTTCCCGGAGTACATTCATACGTCGGTGAAAGCTGCCGTAGTTGAGCGCTTACGCTCTCTCAAGCTGCAGTAAAATGCTCTCACGCGCACAAGAACGACGTTGCCAAGGCACGCCGCCACCGACCCACCCCGGCGAACAACTCGCATTCCAGTCCTTATTCCGTCCAAACTGAGCTCACTCTCTCTAACATCCGGCAACGCGATCTAAGATCAACCAGCCCGATCAGAGCGGTCTGGTGGCCGTCCTCGCCAGAATCAAACGGACATACGCCCAAAAAATGGATAGAGTAGCCCGCAATTGCAGCTTTCCGTGACCTCACCGGTAACTAATATCATTTCGATTGCTAGATCCCATTTTTTCAGCAGCCAGGCTTTTCATTGCTTTCGAGGGCTCCTGACAATAGCAGTAGGTTTGAGCGCGGAGCCGCGACGGCGCTGCGGTCTTTTCTTTTTCTGTTAGCCGCGTACATCGCTTTTCACAAAGTCTTTCCCTTTGCCCTGCTCGGGTATCACCTCGTCGACCTAACGGTCGGTGATTTCCTTCGGGTGATGTTCCAAACGCTCGTCAGCATAGTCGGCGCTGCATATTTGGTTGCGAAGTCGTTCCGTCTCCCAGATATAAGGTACAGGGATAGAGTGTGGTGCGAGCGTTGGATCGCAATCGCCTTCGGAGCGATTGCCATCATTTTCGGATCGATGGCGATCGCCTTGCTTGAAAGAAAGGGGTTCGATACCGCGGCCGCCCGTTCACTCGCTCGCGGCATATTGTGGATGTTATTCTGAGCACCGACGGCCACAGCGACAGCTGCAATTGTTTGCATGACCTGCACTTCTGCGCTCTTGTGCAGACGTGATACTTTTTGCGTTAATCCGCGGGCATTTGGGATCCGGAGTTTGCAGATCCTGTCAGATCCCGAACGTTGCTCGTGCTTGCCGCGCAGCGCGGTCTTTACCCGATCTTTACCAGTCCGAAAGTCGGTCGAGCTCATTTACCGGTTTTGAACTCGGCAGTGAGCTTATTCGACTCTTATTTCAAACGTTGCCGAGCGAGGGCCATGTTAGCTAGGACAGGCGTTAGCGTGCAGATCGATGCCCTACATTCGCGCGAGATCTGCGCCGAAATTGGCGACCGCCTTCGCGAAATATTCCGACGCGAAGCTGCCAGCGAACTTCCGTCCCGCCTGCAATATCTGATGGAGCGACTAACGGAAGCTGATCGCGAGGCGGCACCCTCGCTCGTGCCCTCTTTGGAGGATATGGTTCGGCAAGAACCGATCGATTTCCGCATGGAAGCTCCGCATGCGAGAGTATCGACGGACAATCGGCGTGATTCGGCAGCCGCTGAACTCTAGCGCCGTGTTCATATCATCGAGATCGATCCTCGTTCTGGCTTTGAAAGCTCGGAGAACTCCACGTCGATTTTATCTTGGATCCAAGCAACCATCATTTTGGGCTACCCTCGCCGCCGCCTGGCTCGCGAGCGCTACGTGATTGCGGGAAAAGTTTTAAACTTGGCGCGAGCGAATTGACTAGCGTTTGCGACCCCGGGAGGCGCATACTTGGATAATCACCGCTCCGTCTCCTAGGCATTACCGGTGACAGAGAGTGTTGCGCTCCCGCCCATTGCGAGGGAAGCATCATGCCCCAGTCTCAACGCCTGTCGTCCGTCATTCCATTCGCTGCAATTGAGCGCCCCGCTTGTCCGAAGTGCAAGGCCGCGATGAGGCTCGCCAGTATCGAGCTAGCGGGCCCTGGCGTCGACTTGAATACGTTCGAATGCGCTATCTGCAATCACGTCCTTAAGACCCATGCCTTGTATCAAGATCCCATGAAATCCAAGGGTCTTGGACGCAGGCTTCAAGGCGATTTGCACCCGCCGAGGTAGGGCGCGCCGTGTTGGCGGCCGGTGTGCGGCCGTGGCGGGGTTTAACCGGGGCGCCCAAGGCGGTCAACCCACTTCGCGAGCAGTCTGCTCGAGATATTTAGCGGCGGCCTTGCGCAGGCGCTCAGATTGATGCTCGTCGCGGATCTTCTCGAGCGCCGGCGCGGCGGCTTTCAAAATCTGCGGCCTTACATTTGTTTTCGACCTCGGGCCCTTGAAAAATCCTTATCGCAAGCCCGATCCATCTTAATCTGTCGACGGCGTTCGTTCTCGGGATCGAAAGCCCGGATTCGATCATGGCTGGCATTCCCGCGATCGCGTCTCGAAGGATCTTTTTCACCTCTTGGTCGTCTGACATTGGTTATCAGGCTCTATCGCTGCTCGATAAGGGTACCCCTGGCGTGCGCGGGATCATGATTTAGTGCGCGGACTATCACTGCAGCCGGTCGATCGCACTCGGCGCCGACCAGTGGCCTGATCACGTCCGGCTCTGCGATCTTGGCACGGTTCGCCTGCAGGGCCCGCAACAAGCGAGGCGCCGACGTTCGACCAGATTTTCACTGCAAGGGACCACCCGTTGCCGCGATGCACTATCCTGTCGAATGGATCAAAGTTTCTCTGATCCGCGCGGCTCATGGCCCCGTCTGAGCGCGCTGCCGCTTACGTTAATCTATTGATAACACAAAAGGATTTTTCTGTCTGGGTCCGGCGTGCGGCTGGTTGGATGCGCTATGTCGTGCTATATTGGACCGATGGGCGTATCCGATGTAGGCAGCCTGCCGGCTGACTTGGCGGCTGAACTGGAAAGCAGATTTTTCTGGTGGGAGCCGGTTGGCTTACCGCCGCGATCGCATGCGCGAATTCTTGCCCAGGCGATGGACTTGGCCTCATTCGACGACGTGCGGCGCCTTGAAAAGAGCACTTGGTCCTTCTCGGTTGGCCGAGGCGATGCTCGAGGCCGAGCCGGGATGGATCAGCGAGCGGTCCTGGGAGTTCTGGCGCGGGCGTCTCGCGCTCGCTACCGGCCGGGCGATGCCCGATGCGCCTCCTCGGAGATCGTTCGATGCCGGACAGTTTTGAACCTAAGACGGAAATCCTGCCCAAGGCTCAGCAAGAAATCTGGCCACTTCTTACTCCCGCTCCACGATTGTCGTTCGTGTTGTACGGAAGAACTGCGGTAGCGCTTCATCTTGGCCATCGCATTTCCGTCGATTTTGATTTTTTCAGAACCGAGCCGCTTGACAAGAAGGATATCGAAACCTCCTTCACTTTCATGCGCGATGCCCAGACGATTCAGGAAGATGAGAACACGCTCGTTGTGATCGCGCCGATGGAGTCCGGTCCGGTCAAGGTATCATTTTTTGGTGGAGTAGCCATCGGTAGGATCAACGAACCACTTCGGACTATGGACGCGACGCTTCTCGTTGCCTCGCTTGAAGATCTTCTGGCCACAAAACTGAAGGCGCAATCATGGATCGAGCCGAAGCAAAAGATTACCGAGACATCTCTGTCATGCTTTCTGCGGGCGTTTCGCTCGAAAAGGCACTGGGTGGTTTTGCCAAAATGTATGGCAAGGATCCCGGCCTTCCTCTGAGAGAGATGGGTTTCTTCAAAGATGGCGACCTGGCTTCGCTTCCTAAGGATCGATTCAGGGGCGAGAGATCGCGTGTCCGAAATTCCCGAAGTCGCAATAACCCGTGGCTCGCTCACGATTGCCGCACCAGTTTCGCACCAGAAACGATCGCAATGAGATGCAATGAACGTCATCAAACCGCACCAAAATGCGGGAAGATCGATATAAGCAACCTCTATCCTCCCGCTCATAACGGTCTGGTTGCGGTTCGAGTCCTGCCGGGCCCACCAAATCGGGGGCTTATTGGGTCTTGTTATCGTGGCCCGCCATAGCTCTCGGCAACGATCCGCTGCTTTTCTTCCAATGTCCAACGGCGTCGAGCGCCCGTCGAGACAACTTCCAGTCGGGAGACCTTCGAATTAGGCGTATGGTCAGTCATACGCCTATGTCTTCACCCTCCATCGCACCGCGCAAGGCGGCCCTCGCCGGAGCGATACGCCGCTTCCACTTGGCGACCGTCTTCTGATTGATCCCATAGTGCTGCGCCAGCGCCCTCAGGCTCTATTCACTACGCTGTATGGTCGACGGACTGGCTCTGTCGTCGTGGCGCTGCCGTGGAGAACCTGGCCCATAGTGCCTCCTTCCATTCGGTGGAGAAAATTGCACCATCAAAGCCTGGATCAAACGCCTAGTGGGTCGCCAACTAGGGCGATCAGTTCAGCTTGGGCGCGCCACCGCTGTGGGCGGTGAGTCCGGTCGGGTTGTCTTTGAATATGTTGTTAAGAACGTCCCGCATCGCCATCAACTGATCCAGTGTTGTCACAATGCGGGCTCGCACGACGCTCTCCAGAACGATCTTATCTTCATCGATCAGTGACCCGATTTTCGGACGCACGTGAGTGAATGTAATCGTAGCCAGTGGTGGGCTAACCGAAATATTAAATCTGCCAGCGCACAGCGTCTCTGGCACCTTATCAGGGTCGATTGTGGGCGGCTCTTTGGGCGCGGACATTAGAATCTCCAGTTGACGCGCATTAGCGAATACAACCTATACGATTTATGTTTCGTTTCGGAGTCGAAGTGCACAATCCTGCAGCTCGATCGCACTGCGATAGTCACAGTGTCACGCGAGCGTTCTAAACCCCCCTTTGGCGGAAATCTGCTTCCATTGCGCCTGCCGGGAGGCAGCGCTAGCGTCCGCCTAGCACGTAAGGTGGCCACTCAAGCAATTCTGTTGAGGAGATCAGCTAAATTCTGCGCGTCATCAACGCTGGCCGTCGCCTTACGCGCAGGCGCGACCACCCTGATGGCCGGCCCCTCATCCACTCCCCTCGCGTCAGGTTGTCGCTTCGAACTCCCGGTCCCACCCTTAGGGTGGCTGCGGGATGACTTCAATTCGGATTGAACCGCGAGCTTCACTTTTGCATCCGACTCGGTCTGCGATGGCGCCGCCTTGCTCATTACAGAGAACTTTTCCGCGAAGCCATCGTTGGGTGCTGGCGAAGCGAAAGCCTGTTCCACAATTGAACTACGCGCTTTGCTCGTAGCAAAGCTGATGAGGTCCGTGTTCGGATTGCCGTCCATCGCGGTTGAGCTCGCCGGATCCCGGCCAGAGTCTTTCTTCATCGCATCAGCGACCAGCTTTACGATAGTCGGGAGGTAAGATTTTTCCTCGAACGCCAAATAAGCTATCGCCAGTTGGTCTACGTATTTTTTTCCGAACGGCTGCAAAGCTTCGACCGATCGTGAAACATCAGCGTCGCTTTTTATGAGCGCGCGCCATTTTTCCAGATCGTAGGGAATGGTGTCAGGCTCGTTTGGTCGTCTTGCGGGCTGATCCCTCGGCGAGATGAGAGCCGGCTGCGGTGGTCTTGGCTGCCTTGGCTCCGGGAACGATGACGGTGCCGTCTGAGGTTCAATCTTGCTGGAGGACGCCTCCACCAATTCCGCGGGCTGCGCGCGTTTGTCGATTTGCAGCGGCGGCGGCTCTCGCCGGCGATCGAGCGCATCCGAAAGCAGACCAGGCGGCGCCGTCGAATGTTTTTTTCTTCGCTCGGCAATTAGCAGACAGATCAGGCCGCAACCCATCATCATAAAGCCAACAGCGGCCCAGATAATGGAGATACAAAGCAGGAGACCGCCGAGTAACAGAAATGTACCCGCAATACGCATTGATCCCACCAAAACAGGAAAATAATCTGGTATTGTGATGGTTGCGCCATGCCCAGACAAGCGCAAATTGACCTAGCGAAGTCCGCTAGATAGCCACTGGCTCGACGAACGAGACAGGCAGCGGAAATCAATTTCGCAGCCGTCCTTCAGCACTCGGTCACGCCTGGGCTTGGCATCAAGTTCGTTTGCCCGACCTGTCCATGTGGTGGTTTGCAACGATCAAAGTGCATCGACTAATCGGAGATCTCTATCTCACGCTGCATTTTTTCCACACAAATGGACAATGCAGCCTCGCATCGATCGCGCTCTGCCTTTCCATATTTGACACCCTTCACACGCCAGTTAGAGCCGACGGGGGACGTCGGTCTAACGCGTTCGACGATAATTGCTATCAAACCCTCGCAATGTGCATCATGCGCACGAACGGCCTCAGCGAGAGCCGTTTCGAGTTCAGCCTGGGTGATCGGCTTGCGTTTGACCTCGAGTGATTTTGTTTTTTTCGGGCTCATCTCGTATCGCGCATTTTGCGTGAACTCCGGCCGCAATCCACTCATCTTCTGATGGATTCCCAGGGTGACCATGTATGCGTAAGTTTTTCGCGGCCGGCTTGCCTTGATTGTCGAAAATCTCAAAGCTAACCCTCCTCCCTTTCGGTAGATCCGTGAGCCCAGCCATCTGTACTACCGACAGATGGACAAAAATGTCCCTCCCGCCAGAGTCTTGTCGGATAAAGCCGTAACCTTTTGACGGGCGAAACGACTTCACAGTGCCCGTAACTCTAGCGCTTTTGTCGCTGTCCAGAATTGCTTGAGCGCTCCGCTTATATTTCCGAAAGGAACTCCAGTGACTTACGAGCCGCTCAGATGATCCTCTTGGCAGCAGTAAAGCTTGGTTCGACACTTTCGCGAAGCTGTCGATAGACTGTTATTCACCGCTTTTTGAGCCTCCAGTTCGCGGTAACGTGTAAGCCGCTGCTGTTGAACGAAATTTGTGCAATCGCGCGCGTCGTCACAGTCAAGACGAACTCAAGAGCCCGCAAACTCCTCACAGATCGAGCGAAAACATCAATATATTCGAGGCTTGCCGCACGACGGCCGCTACTCGTTGATCCCTGGAGATCCGCGCCCCGGATTTGGCGTCTCAATTTGATCCAATATTGTCCATGATTGGAACATTCGGCGAACCCAATCGTTAGGTCTCTGTTAGTTGAGTCGCTGTGACTGGGAAGCTTGAAGCGGCAAGGGAAAGCCATGGACGGATTTAAGCATCGATATCTCTACGCCGGACAGACCCTTGGCGCCACCGATCAAGCCAATGATCGACGTGAGCACATGAACATCGACATCGGAAATGTTCCCGGTCTGAGATATTCATCACCTTGGCCTTGGGTTCTCGCGCTTGGAATTCAGTCTCTCGATGTGGGCAAGTCTAGCGTGGCTGGTTCATCTATTCGTCTGAGGCAAGTCCCTCGTCCAAGATCGCCGATCGGCATGCAATCAGCCACCGAGGGCGAGTCAGCCTATCATCCATGCGTAAGACCCAAGATTTCCTCCAGGTACGATTGCGCGCTGCGTCGCCAGGAGAACGCCATCGCCCTCTTTCGGCCCTGCGCCGCCATCGTCTGGCGAAAGGCGTCATTTTGCGACAGGCCGATAATCGCGTCTCGCCAGCCATCGCCGTGGCCCGGATCAACATAAATCACCGCATCGCCTCCTACTTCGACCAGACTTGCCGCGTTTGAGGAAATGACCGGGCAACCCCTCGCCATAGCTTCAAGCGACGGGATACCGAATCCTTCGGTGTTGGAAGGGAATGCCAAACAGAGCGCGCCTTGGTAAAGCGCCGCTAGGTCATCGTCGCTTACGTAACCGGTATAGTGAATATTGGATCTCTGAAAGTTCGACGCACTGGTGGAGAAAATACTCGAACCGCCACCGACAACGACGATGTCGATCCCCGCCGCATCAAGTCCCTGTGCCTGCTCGAGGACGACATCGACGTTCTTATGTTTTGCTACACTACCCAGCAAAAGCACATAGGGACGGCGCAAGGCATCCAGAAGTGGGATTCGTGCCCGGCTCGCATCCCACCGCAGCGCATGTTCGTGGCCATTGGGCGCGATAAAGATCTTCTCCCGCTGGCAGACGCCGTATTTAACGAGCATATCAGCGGAAAACTGGGATACGGTCGCAACCCTGCTAGCTCGCTTTCCGACCAGCGGCAGAAGCGTACGATAAGTCAGACCGAAAGCGCGTGAGTAGCTTTCCGGCTCGATGAACGTATTCGCATCATGAATGCAGACGATGTGATTGTACGCGAACACCGGTCCCAAATTTCCAAGGCTTAGCACTCCAGCCCCGGCATAGAAGGGCAGAACGAACTGGTCCCAGGCATGGCCTGACCCAAAGCTTGTCCGACAAATGCCGATTTTCGAAAGGGCGGGTTTCGCCTCAACCCCTGGCGGCAGGATCAACCGCATCGCCACCCGACCGCCTAGCTCGCTGTTCCGCAAAAATATGTCATCGAGTGCACGCAGGATCTCGTGGGCATAACGCTGAACGCCCGTCATACGCTGGGTCAGGAAGCGACCGTTGATGGCCCAGCTTCGGTTTGCGTCCACGCCCTTATCAGAACTCTGCATGATTGAACTTCAATAAGGCCAGCTGGCTATTGCGCACGTCCATCTTTCCTGTTGCGACAGCCCCATGTTAGCCGAGAACCTTCTCGGCTTCCGAGATGGCGCAGACGACGTGATAGAATGAAGATGCGGGTATGAAATCGACCAACGATTTGTTGTCGTGATCGAATTGATCATACCAGCCGCCCAACACGGGATGACGCAGATAGTGCTGATAGAGCCGGTCCAGGGCCTTGAGCGCTTCATCAGATGCGCCCGGCTCTCCCGCCTCAGTTTGCGCGATAAAGGCCTTGGCAATCTCGGTCTGCGGCCATAGCCGCCGCGTAAACTTTCGGATGTTCCCATCCGCGTCACCCTCGTCGAAAAGACAACCCGTCACGTCGTCGCGATAGCGCAGCGCCGATGCAAGCAACTGCGACCGGTGCCGGCCGGTCGGGCAGCCCGTGATCCGCTCAAAGCCTTTGAGGAGCCAAACCCATTCCGCCTGATGTCCCGGTTCGACTTGAACAGGCTCTATTCTTGACCAGTCCTCTTCAAAATATTCACCGAGGACCTGGCGCCGCGGATCGAACAGGTTAGCGACGAACAAGCCGTACAGATTCCCGGCGAGGTTCTGAAATATCGGATCGCCCGTCGCGTCAAATGTCGCAATCATCGCCTCGAACAGATGCATCTGCGGGTTTTGCCGGCGCCATGCAGCTGTGGGCATTCCTTCAATGAAGCCACCGTGAGGCGATCGCAGGTCGCGATCGATGAACAGCACAAGGGAATCCAGCTCGGCTCGTATCTGAGCATCCGAGGTGAGCCGATAGACCGTGGCCAGGGCGAGTAAGACGAACGCGTGATCATATGTGTCACGCACCGAGTTCGTACGGAACCGTCGGCCTCGAGCACATGCACGAAGCCCGCGCGCCCGTCCGGGCCTTTGGCTTTCGCCAATAGATATTCCAGTCCCTTCAATGCAATATCGCGACCTTGAGGATACCAACCAAGTTCGGCGGCCTTGGCAAAGCTATAGATTTGGCGGGCCTGGACACGAACACGCCGCGGCGCGGCTCGATCTGCCCTGCCTTTGTTATCTAGCTTTTCGACAAAGCCACCCGCTGCCTGATCCCAGCCCTCACCGGACCATAGCGGCAGAGAATGGTCGATCATCAGCGTTCTGAGGACTTGGACGACATTCGCAGAATCAGATCTAGTTGTTTCCGTCATCTTTGTGCCGGCCATTTCCTACCATTTTTTCGCGTCTGCCGACACCTCAGGCATAGAAAGTTCCTGGGACCAAGTCCTTGCGTGCCTCGCCCCGTGTTAATTCGTTCAACCCTCAGCAGGTCCGAGAGCCGCGCGCGGAGGCAACATAGCCGATCCGTATTCTAGAGAACATCTACCGGCTATCCCAAATCGGCCACACGAGGCGTTGCGGGCATACGAGCAAACGGTCTGCGCTAGCTAGCCTTTGCAAGCGCGTCGCCCTGAGTTGGGTGTACTCCCAACGCTAACCAGCTGTTCGACGACCCGGTCAAAAAGCAGATCATTAGGATTTACGATCAGTTCGACATTCGGGAATTTACTCTTGGTCCCACGAAACAATGTCAACGACGATCACGTGAAGTCGAAGCTATCGGCAAGCCGCTTCGAGTGCCCCCAGCGTGCGCGGGAGCATGCGCGTCGTCTGTTATGACGGTGAAATCAGGTGCGACCTTGCGTCGCGTGCTGGAAAGAGCTGGTCATGTTCCCATGGTTAATTATGGAAAATGATGAATTGATAGGGGCGGCCGCTTATTCGCGGACGGCACTTCAACCACTCTCCTCTTCAATTTTTGGGAACCCTTCGGTAGCCCTTAACGCCTAAACAGGCTACTCCAATCGAGCCCCGGTACGAAATCTTGTGGGCATAGCCTCACTCGCAAGGACCGTTGTTTGTTCCCGGTAGAGCACGGCGGCTTCGTGGAGCGACTCAATATTTCCATCATCAAGGAATGGAGCGCATCCTCAAAAGGCCGACCGCGCAGCTTGACAACATGCGTTCTCGCAGGAATGATTATCCGAATTTTGCGCCGGCGCGGGCATCGCCATTCGGCAAAAGGGCCGATCTAGGTCCCTTAAATTTACCACGACAAACTCTTGCTGCCCTTGTCTCGAGGAATTGGCGTATAAGCCCGGCTCGGCGCCCTCTGGTAAAGCATTTGTGTAATGTTCGAACCGCCTAAGATCGTTGGAGTACTGCTCGACGGTAAGCTTCCTGTCTACATGCAAGACTGGTTTACCGAAATTGCCGGACGCGGCGAGGAGACAAAGCGAGCGGCCGTCTTCGAAGACGGCAAACCCATATGCAGCCTTGCTATCGTCATCACTCGAAACGGCCTTGGTATGAAGCAGGGCTACAATTTGCCTTGGGCGCGGTTATGCGGTCTGATAATTTCAGAAGGCTTCAGCGAAACTCAAAAGGTACAAATTGCGCGCCGGCTCATCAGCGAGCTGCCGACCGACGTGTCGTATTTTCTGACCCTGGCCAACAAGTTCGATTACGACCAGTTCCTCCGCGAGGGATTTCAGCCTGCTATCGAAGATAACTATGTGATTTCACCCGCACGTTATCGAATGTTGCCTGAGTTTTTCTCAAAAATGACCAAGCGCCATATCCGGCACGCGGGCCGGGAACTGGTCGTTTCAACCACAACCACTGCGGAAGCTTTCATAAACTTCTACGAAGCTAATCTCGCTCGGCGACATTTCACACCCTATATACCGCTTAAGATTGCGCGCGATATTCTTGAGGAAGGCCTGCGTCGGGGGCAGTCCAGCATTTTCACAGCGACTCGGCGCGACACGGGCGAAATCGATGCGGCCATTGCGTGCTTGTGGGACGGTGACCGTTACTATTATTGGATGCCAACTCATAGGGTGCCGACCAAAGGCGAGACCAAACCCGATCAGGGGGCTGTCAAGCTGCTGTTGTGGTCAGCAATTCAGGATGCCGCTGCAAGGGGTCTTACCTTCGATTTCGATGGAGTTGGTTCCGGTCTCTCGAACCAAGACGGGAAATCGAGATTATACGAGGGGATGGGCGCCGAATCTTGCGTTCGGTACAGGGTCAAGCGCGAAACAACGCTTGAGCGGCTTCTTGGTCGTACGCGCGAGCCGGTTAAACTCCTGATCAGAAGGACCTTCGGCAGGTTCATAGCCCTGAAATTTTAAACAGTGACTGCACGCGCGCAAGGAGACGCCGACCGAGCTTTTCCGCTGCTTCGCCATCGCGAGTTTCTTCGTATTGCCCTAAACTACATTGGCCCTGGTCGGTCACGAAGTGCGGTCTTTTTGCATGCACGGTTCGAAATCCGCCTCCGGCGGGGCATCCGCGCGAAACACCGAAATTTGGACCTACAGTCATAGCACGCATCGCCGCTGATAATTGAGCAACGATGCTTTGATCTTGCGGCTTCATTGTCAGCCTAGCCCGCGTACAACGGAGCCAGCCCAAGAATTATTCTTTGCGACGTCTGGTTCTACATCATCACTGCGGCTGCTCTCGTGAGAGAGTCAAACAATGCTTTGGAGAACTGCAACATGCTCCAGTCGCTTTGATGAAGTTTGTCGGGATCCGTCGGATCGATCATTTGATTCAGAGCCACGTTGTTATGGATGTGCCAGTGCCGCATCAGCGCCCAGCGTCTAAACACGTTGACTTTCGCGTCGTTGGCAACAGTTGCAATCAATGATACCATACGTTCCGAAAGGTCGGCCTTATCGTCAAAAAGCATTGCCGTGACGTATTGCGGATCGATTAGCATCACGTCCAAGTTGTGGCGGGCTAGCTGAGCCAGCCCAGTGCCTATATTCGCTGCAACCTCATCGATACTCTGGTTGTGAAAAATTGCATTTGTCCCAACCTGCCAGATCACCAGCGACGGACCCTCAGCAACGATATCCGTCTCGAAGCGGGCCAATTCCTCGCCTGCTTCCTCGCCGCCCTTTCCTCGATTTAGCACATCTATTTTCAGGTTTGGAAAAAGCTCCTGGTAATGGACCCTCAAATACATCTCTAATCGGTGCGGATAGGGAACGACATCCTCCCTCCCAGCAGTCGACGATGATCCGATAGCTACGATCTTTGCCGATCTACCCTTCCGGAGCGCATCGGCGAACCGCCGCATCGGATGCCTAAAGGTAATCAAGTTGTCAGGCACATCAATTATGGGAACGTCGGTCATCAACACATCGCCTTGAGCTTAGATAGCCCCACGCTTCTTAAAGTTAAGGTTTTGAAGCAGAGGGCCAAGAAGAGTTTATGATGCAATCTTCGAAATTCGCTGTCCTGCTGCACACCTGTCGTTCGCTGCGTCGGAAAGCGACCACTGATTGCAAAGATTTTTTCGTGCGAAAAGATTGTCTGAGGTTCTCACGTACTTTGCGGTTAAAGAACTTCATTTTGTGCGGCAATCGCTCGAAAGAAGGACGCGCTCAGCTTTGGAATCCTCCGCTGGCTCTCATAATCTACATAGACGATTCCGAATCGGTTGGTAAACCCCACGCTCCACTCGAAGTTGTCCATCAAACTCCAGAGGAAATAGCCGAGCACCGGCACCCCCTCGTCGGTAGCCCGCTGTAGCTGCGCCAGGTTGTGACGCAAAAACATAATTCGGTCGGCGTCGTACACATGCCCGTTCGCGGCAACTTTGTCATCAGTCGCACAACCATTCTCAGTGATGTAAATCTCATTCACGTTCCACAACGAATGCACGAACTTCGGCGCCCAATACAGCGCCTCGGGTCCGAGAATATGCCACGCGGAATGCATGCCCGGATGTGACGCGTTGAATGGAATTTCTTCATAACCTGTAGGGCTGTCGCATGCAGCGACGTATGCGGCTGGTCGATAGACATTGAGGCCGACAAAATCGACAGGCGTACTGATAATCTGCAAGTCGTCGCTGGAAAATTTAGGCGCGTCCGCACCGGCAGTTTTCAGGTATCTCTCCGGATACTTTCCTTCGAGCATGACAGTCAGATATGGAGCGTTCATGTCGCGTGTTGCGATCTCTGCGGCCTTGATATGCTCTGGTGTCTCAATGGCTGGAACCGCGACGTCGATGTTTTCTGCCGGTCCGCATTTGACGGCATTTTTGGCTAAGGCCCGGATCGCTCGAACAGCCAACCCATGAGCTAACACTGCGTGATGGCGGACCTGATTAAGTTTTCCCCGGTTTAGCGCAAGTCCCGGAGCCATCTCCATCTGCACGGTGCGGCCGCCAATCTGATACTCGACCCGACTGTGTCCCAATTCTACGAACGTACGACACTCGTTTAGCGTACAAAAGTGTTTGACTCGATCGCCAAGACTTGCGGCTACGCACGCCGCGTAATCGGCAAATGCGTTAGCTACATCCCGAGACTGCCAACCGCCTTTGTCCTGAAGCGCTTGTGGAAGGTCCCAGTGATAAAGGGTCGCAAACGGCTGAATCCCGACTCCCAGCAGTTCGTCAACAAGACGATTGTAGAAATCCAACCCCTTTGGATTGATCTGACCTGCTCCATCGGGGAAAATCCTAGGCCATGAAATTGAGAATCGGTATGCCTTCGCGCCCAAGGCCGCCGTTAATTGTATGTCTTCTTTATAACGATGATAATGATCGGCTGCGACGTCGCCTGACGAGCCATCCGCGATTTTGCCGGGGCTGTGGGAATACGTATCCCATATCGATTTGCCTCTCCCATCCTCGCTCGCTGCGCCTTCAATCTGGTAGGCAGACGTTGCGAGGCCCCAGCAGAAACCGTTTGGAAACGAACGCGATTTCCTCACCGACTCCCTCCCAGATACGTTGCCGCGATCTCTTCTAAACCATCCGAAATAGCGCGTTTAGCAGGACAGCATTTTGTCAAGATCTGTCGACATCGGTCCATCGTTTCCACCGCATGAGCTCGCCACCATCGGCTAAGGCTTCAATGAGAGCGCTCCGCGACGCACCGCCTCTCTCACGACCATTCGAGACCCGAAAGCGGAAAAGTGGGATTCATCAAGGTACAGCGGTTCCTCGTCGATAGAACTTGCGCATTCAGGCGTACATAGAATGCTCGTCAGTCTCACGAATGAGAAGCCGAATTGAGCAGCCAAACGGTCTAACTGATCGTCGATCTTCTGCATTTCTTCCAAGTTGGCAGCCGAGATGTTTACCGGAAACTTCATGTCGAAAGCACGCTCCTTGGCCATGGCCGCCGGGACGCTATCCAGCGCGCCGGGAATGATACCGAATACCGTCGTATCGACTTTTGCATCTTCAAGCGTCGAAAGCGTGCGTTCAACGGAAGGCAAAAATAGAGAATTGTCATACCCGGCATAGAAAGACCATGCGCCTACGATGATCAACTTCTTAATGCGCTTGGCGACGACAAGATCATGCATATAGGTGTGTATTAGCTTGCATTGAGGGACCCTCGGTCTAAATCCACTCGGAAAGTCGAACAGTGGTGGGCATCCTCCTGTGCCCACGAAGATTCCTGAAACTCCTGAGGCTTTGGCTTCAAGGTTAAGGCCCTCCAACAGCGAACTCGCCAACGAGTCCCCCCATACGACAAACGAGGGCGAGGTGTTCGACGCTCCAATCTGACAAAAGCTGTTTAGCCCATGATCAATGCTGTTGAGACATTCATAGTACTGTCCACCGGTTTCAGACTTGAGCGCAAGCTGCGATACTTGAGTGGAAAATCTCCAGGTTAGGCCGTCGGTAGCAGAGCTCAGCGTCCCCAACGCGATCACCGAAATCACCGCAGCCAAAAGGGCGTGCCCTGCAGCTTTGGGACCTACGGTGTCGACTGATCTGAACGGCCTCTCGACGAACCGCCAGGACATGATTCCCAGAACGATCGAGCCCACCAGGATAAGAAGATCCACGGATCGAGGAGGCTTGCCGACGAAGAAATAGTCCGCGAAGACAACCAAGGGCCAGTGAACGAGATAGATCGAATAGGATGCTTTGCCTGTGATCGACATTGGCCTACTGGCGAACAGCCGGGTCAGAAGGCTGGACCGGTCGTCGATACCGCTGAATATGAACAAGGCGGCTCCAACACACGGAACTGTTGCGCCCAGTCCGGGAAAAGGCGTCAACTCGTTGAAGACATGCGATGTCGCGACAATCAGGATTATCCCCAGCCACGAGATGCCTTCGTTCAACGGACGCGATATTGGCCGGCCAACTCTGAACACGACCAGCAGCCCGCCCAGGAGAAACTCCCATACTCGAGTTGGCATCATGTAGAATGTTGCGGTCGTATAGAAATATGCGCCGACACCACTGATCGCCAGAGATCCTATGAACAGCGCGAGAATTGCGAGCACCAACAGTCTTCCGTTCGCGCGCAAAGGCGAAATCAGCAATGGCAGCACCAAGTAAAACTGCCACTCTACGGCAAGTGACCAAGTGTGCAGCAGCGGGTTCGTATAGCCGATCCAGAAGTAGTCCTTAAATTTCAGGAAGAAAAAGTTCTGTAAGAAGACGCAAGAATATAACAGTGTGTTGGCGAATTGGAGCATGTCGCGCGGCAGCAAGATGAAATACGCAGCGCACCACACGATTACCAACACGAAATAATAGGCTGGCAGGATGCGCCGAGCTCTCGAAATGTAGAAGGCCCAATATGAAAAAGACTTGCTGATGCAGATTTTCGTGATCAAGAACCCGGAGATTACAAAAAAAACGTCCACTCCGATGAAGCCGCCTTGAAAAAAATGCGACCTCAGATGAAAAAGTATGACCAGAATAACAGCCAGAGAGCGAAGTCCGTCAATGAAATCAAAATAGTTTTTTTCCTTGGCGGCCATATAATTTGATCTTCTGCTTTGTTACGTGATCCGAGATTAAGACAGTCTAATGAGAATGAGGTCTATTGCCCGCTCTCGTCAAGATTTCTCAAGCTTGTCATCAGTGTTAACCGGCAAAAGACGTTTCTGCGTCTGGTTAAGAACCGGCGGCCTTGGGCGCCGCGAGCCCCCAGGGCGACAGTGCGCGGGGGGAGCCTCCAATTGCACGGAACGCATGCACTCCCAGCCGTCCATTAACCCTGCAGACGTGCGCGGAAAGTTGGAGGATCGAAGCAAGAATCTCCCGGTCTGAAAACCTGCAGGTGGGGCGCCGATCTGAGTTAGCTCATCCGAAATTCACGCCCTCCCCTCTGGCACGAATATCGGTCATAACGGCGGGTCGCACGAAGCACCGGATGCTGTTGTAAACCTTAACACCGAATACGAGCGTCCCACTCTCAGCTTTTGATGTTTTGTGCACGGCTGTGCTATTATTGACTATTAAGATTGCAAAGTTGACGGCCCCTGCCCGCGTGGAGCGCGTTGACTTAAACGGTAGGTATGTCTTGCCTCAGAGTTAGTTTCAAGGATGCTCAATGGCAGATTCGGTTGCGACTGAGCCGGGAGCGAATTCGTGTCCGACTTCAACGGAGATCTCGTCGAATGACATAGCTCTAGTTGTTGACTTGGACGGCACGCTCATCTCGACGGATATGCTCTATGAAAGCTTTTTTGCATCGATCGCGCATGGACCAAAGCATCATTGGTCAGCACTTGGCGCCCTTCGCCGGGGTAAAGCGTACCTGAAGGCCTACCTCGCCGACGCCGCGACGATTGACTATGGCTCGTTGCCATTCAACCTCGAGGTTCTTGAACTAGTCCGGCAGGCCAAACAGGCGGGACGGCGCGCATATCTGGCCACAGCAAGTGACCGTGTTCATGCTGAGGGCATCGCCTCACACTTAGGTTTATTTGACGGGGTTTTTTCGTCGGACGGATACACCAATCTGGCTGGCGAGGTGAAGGCGCATCGGTTGGCAGAAACTTTCGGTGATAAAGGTTTCGACTATGTCGGTAACAGCGAGGCCGACCTTGCTGTATGGAGAGGCTCACGGCGAGCCTACGTCGTGGGCGCTTCCCCCACGCTGCTACGCAAAGCAGAGTCTCTAGGAGTTCGAGGTGATTCCGGTTGGGATGTCGCGGCTATCGCTTCGAAATTGGCTGACGGCACTAAGGGTACACCAATATGCCAAGAATGCTCTTGTCTTTGTGCCGCTTCTGACTGCCCATACGTTCAGCTCGCGTTTCATTTTCAACTCCTTATTGGCCTTTGTCGCTTTTTGTCTGTGCGCCTCGTCGGTTTACCTGTTAAACGACCTCATCGATTTGCGTGCCGATCGGCAGCACCCGACGAAGCGAATGCGGCCGTTTGCCAGCGGCGCCATACCGCTCCACCAGGGACTCGTGGCGACTCTTGTGCTTCTGTCCTTGGCCATGGTCTGCGCCATCGCAACGTCACTTCTGTTCAGTGCGGTGCTGATGGCTTATGTGGCCATTACATTGGCCTACTCTCTGACACTAAAGCGCAGGCTCATGGTCGATATTGTCGTTTTGGCGACATTGTACACTGCTCGCGTCATCGCGGGGGCAGCAGCGCTTCCGGTGATACCATCTGAATGGCTGCTTGCTTTCTCGATGTTTGTTTTTACCTGCCTGGCGCTGGTCAAGCGTTACGTTGAGCTCGCGTTGCGAATTGACAGGGACCTGCCGGATCCCTCCAATCGCAATTATCGACTGATGGACCTGCCAATTATTGGTGCGCTTGCCGCCGCGAGCGGCTTCAACGCTATTACTATTTTTGCGCTCTACGTTTCCTCACCGACCGTGAGCCAGCTCTATCGACGCCCCGAGCTATTGTGGCTGATCTGTCCCATTCTCATGTATTGGCTCAGCCGTATGGTGATCCTCGCCCATCGACGCGTTGTCGACGACGATCCAATTGTCTTTGCGCTGCGCGATCAGAATAGCCGAATTTGCGCAGTCTGCATGGTCGCGATCGTTCTGCTGGCAATTTAGACGCTACCGAGCCATGCCCTTGTCATATCGTCGACCCGAGTTCGATCGCTTCATCAAGGGGCTCGAAGGTAGGATCCCCAATAGTCAGCCATTGATCTCGCCGCGACCCAAGCCGAGTATAAACATGGCAGCGGGTAAATTGAATCCCCGCGCCACGATGCATTCGAAATCCGCCGGTGGTAGAACTTCGTGCGTCTTGAAATTTCGTCGCCTTTAACCGCTCGTCGGCTTATCCGATCTGTGCAATAATTCTAGGATCTGGTCCTTATCTTGCTACTGGCGCGGTTCTTCCCATGCATAGCCTCGTTTTCATAGTACATTTTGTGATCACCGTGGCAGTTGTTTTTTGGCTGACGCGACAAAAGCTGCTCCCGAAAACGCTCCTCGGAAAGTCTGTAGCGGGTGCCTCTGTCTTGTCGCTCGGCATTTTGCTGTTCGAGCTGGCGATCTTTAAAGCAAGCAATCCACTAGACCGGTTTCACGATTTCTGGAGCGTCTATTACCCGGCCGGCGAAGCGGCGCTGCACAACGACTCAGCAGCGCTCCGAGACTTGATCGCAGGGGGTGTATCGGGCTTTGTGAACATGCCGGTTGTTGCGTATCTGTTTGCGCCGTTCGCCCTATTCCCTACGAGCTTAGCATTCGCCCTCTTTAGCGTGATCGGGCTCGCGCTAACCGTCGCGACGTGGCTCCTGCTCGTGCGTATGGCAGCACTTGAAGTTCGGGAGCGCTGGCTGTTGGCGATCCTGTTCTTGGCTAACGGGCCGCTCGTGGATGGTGTCAAGCTGGGTAATACAAGCTATCTGGTGTTGTTCGCCCTGGCGGCGGGGCTAGCTATGTTGCGAGCGGAGCGTTCTGCTGCGGCTGGGGCGCTGCTCGGTACCGCCGCCCTGCTCAAGCCGACGCTTTTGCTGTTTGGCGTGTTTTTTTTGCTTAGACGTGATGTGCGGGGGGTACTCGGCTTCGCTTTCGTGGGCGCCGCGATCTCGGCGCTATCGCTTCTGCTGTTTGGCTGGGCCGACAACTGGTACTGGTTTCAAACCGCGATCCTGCAGTACAACAACAACGTGCTAGCCGCTTTTAGCAACCAATCGATCCCGGCATTTCTCTACCGCTTGCATGCTTCACCAGACATTCTGCTCGATTGGCTTCCGCATAAGCCCGACGGGTCCGAAAAATTTGCAGCCCAGGTCCTCACTGGACTGCTTTTTCTCATAGCGGCGGCGGCTTGCATCAAATCTTCCAGGCAAACGGCAGCCGGGCAATTTACGAATGCCGCTGATCGCCGGGATCTGCAATACCTTCTCACAATCTGTCTTTGCCTTGTCGCGAGTTCCTCTGACCTGGGCGCATTATTTCGCGTGGTTGCTCATTCCCATTGCCTTTTTCCTTGGCTCGCGCCCGGCCTTTCCTTCGTCGCGCTCGGCACGCAGTATAGCCTGGATAGCCATTTTTCTTATTACTCCGTTGGTCATTACTCCCTCGGTGCACTGGCCGTTGCAAGTTTCGAATGCCATTGTGTCTCAGGCATACTCGTCTTTTGCCGCGTCCAATCTGTTGTTCGGCGGACTGCTGTGGTTTGGTTTGGTGGCTTGGTGGCTAGCAGCACCGATCGGCGTCTCGGCGCATCTGAGCAAGCTCATATTCCGGACGATTGGAGCGGTCGTTTTGATTCTGCTCGCGATCTACACGACGTTCCAGGTTACTCCATGGCCATCCGCTCTTCTGATGCGACGATCGATGGACGCGGAAGGGAACGATTTGGCTCAGATGCTCGATAAACACGCTCCACCGAATATCCGGGCGCACCTTAACGAGCACTATGACGCGAGCGACGCTGACGCATTCCTGGACGTTTTTTATCCCTCGGAAGTTGAGAACACCAATGAGCTGTTGCCCGCGATAGTTTGGGTCCATGGCGGCGCTTGGGTCGCGGGCGACAAGCACGAGATTGCCGCCTACTTGAAAGTTCTGGCCGCGAGAGGCTACGCCGTTGTCGGCGTGAATTATTCACTTGCGCCCGGCACGACCTATCCTACCCCTCTGAGGCAAATTAACACCGCGCTTGCTTATCTCGCTCGGAACGCAGAACGGCTGCATATCAATTCTTCGAGATTCGTTCTCGCTGGCGATTTAGTTGGCGCCCAGATGGCCGGGCAGCTGGCGGCGATGATCAGCACACCGTCCTACGCGGACGAGGTGGGCATCCATTCATCTGTCGATCGATCCCGGCTGCGCGCGGTGATCTTATATTGCGGCATCTTCGACATGGATAAGATGAGACCGTTGCAATCCTTCAACAGACTTCTCTGGTCAAACAAGCGAACTGTGGTCTGGTCGTATATGGGCACAAAAGATTATATGAATGATCCACGCTTGGCGCAGTTATCCGTCATTCGACACGTCACGGCCGGCTTTCCCCCTATTTTCATCTCGGTTGGAAACGCCGATCCGGGGGCGTCTCATTCCTATGAGCTTGCCGAGGTAGCTGCAAGTCACGGGGTGACGGTTGATAGCCTGTTTTTTTCTGAAACTCACACTCCGCCCCTCTGGCACGAATATCAGTTCGATCTTGATACCGACGCCGGGCGGCTTTCTCTCGAACGATCTGTCGATTTCCTGACAAAGCAGCTGGGCCCTTAGACAGGCTCACCAAGGCTACCAAGGTCTCCAAACAAACCGAGGAACGAGGTCGTCGCGCGAAACGTGGCTTGTTTGCACCAAGCGGGCGGCCTGACATCGACCACCCACTTCAAACGCCATCGATTCGAACAATACTTAACGTGCCTTTGGCAGAGCGTAGGCAACAACATAGTCACCGAGCTTGGTCTGCATAAAATGATGTCCGCCAGGAGCAATTACTATAAATTGGCGACCATCAGCTTCATACGTCATCGGAGTAGCCTGACCGCCGGCTGGGAGTTGGTCCTCCCAGACGACTTTGCCAGTTCTGATATCGACAGCACGAAAAGTATCATCCGTGGTGCCGCCGATGAAAATGAGGCCGCTGGCTGTGATCAATGGTCCGCCAAGGATGGGCGTTCCAATGGTAATCGGCAGGCCGGACGAAATCCCAAACGGGCCATTGTTGCGGGCCGTTCCGATCGGATTGTCCCAAAGGGTCTTGCCAGTCTTAAGATCGATGGCGCGAAGATGGCCATACGGCGGCTGCTTGCACGGCAGTCCCGTTGGTAGCTGCCATCCGGTAAGGATATGAACGCCATAGGGCGCTCCTTCCTGCGGCTCAGCGTAATAGAACGTCCGCCAACCGCGCAGCTGAGTTAACTTCCGCCACAACCCGACGAGCGATAAGCTTTCGCTGCCTTCCTGCGATGCGCTGGCTACTCGCGGCTCGAAGGCCCTAATGCCCATCCTGTTGATCTTAGCGCGTGGAACCAGCCAGTTCAGGTTCGGCATGTCGTTGTAGTTGGTAACGAGAATGCCGCGCTCAGTATCAACCGCGACACCCCCCCATTCCGAACCGCCGTTAAATCCGGGGTACTCAATGTAGGCACGATCAAGCTTCGGCGGAGTGTACTCACCATCGTAGCTTGCGCGTTTGAATTGAATGCGGCACCACAGTTGGTCAATGGGGCTCATGCCCCACATATCCTTTTCGGTCAGCTTGGGCTGATCAACGTGGGCATAGCCAGAATAAGGCTGCGTTTTCGCCAGGGCTTGTGGTTCGACCCCCCCGGTAGGTACGGCGCGTTCCTCAACCGGAAAGATCGGTTTCCCGGTTTTGCGGTTTAAAGCATAGATCTGGCCCTGTTTGGACGGCAGAATAAGGGCAGGTATCTTACCGTCCTCGGTTTGTAGATCTACCAGCGATGGCTGCGAGGCCAGATCATAGTCCCATAGGTCATGGTGCACGGTCTGAAAATGCCAGACTTCTTTTCCAGTCGTCACATCGATTGCGACGATCGAAGTGCTGTACTCATTCTCAAATGCCTTGCGACCTCCTCCATAATAGTCGTTCGCGGGACTGCCCAATGGCGTGTACACATAACCAAGTTCCTCATCGCCGGCAGCCGCCGCCCACATGTTCGGCGTCCCGCGCGTATAGGTATCTCCGGGAGGCGGCGCCCCGGAGCGATCCGGATGGCCCATGTCCCACGCCCAAGCGAGCTTGCCTGTGATAACATCAAAGCCGCGGACCACACCGGATGGTGAGTTCCTCGCTTGATTGTCGGACACCTGCGCCCCAACCACCGCTACGCCCCTAACGATCGCCGGTGGCGAAGTGACGGCATAAAAACCAGTAAAGGTTTCCCCAAGCCCGTCTTTGAGATCAACGCTGCCGTTCTGGCCGAAGTCTGAGCAAGGCTTTCCGGTCTTCGCATCGACCGCGATCAATCTCGCATCGAGCGTACCTTCAATTATCCTGCTGGCGCAGACCTGACCGGCCTTCGCAGGATCGGACGTTTCGTAATACGACACGCCCCGACAAGTTGCTCCGAACGGAATGGCATCGTCCGCGACTTTTGGATCGAAACGCCACTCCTCCTTGCCGGAGACAGCATTGATCGAGATCAAGATGTTTTTGGCTGAGCAAACGAATAGGCGATCGCCTACCTTTAACGGCGTATTTTCTGGAGAATACCTCCCCTCCGAACGTTCGCTCGGCATATCGCCAGTTCGGAAAGCCCAGACTTTCTCAAGTTTTGATACATTTTCCGGAGTAATCTCAGTCAACGGCGAGTAACGCATGCCGAGGCTCGAGCCACCATAAGCCGGCCAGTCTACCCCGGCATGAAGATTTTTCCCCGGGGTTGTTGCAATGCCGGTACTTGCTTCCTTGTTGCCATCCACCCTGGATTCAGCCGGAGTTGGCTCGGTGACAGCAACCTGCGGCGCGGCTTCGCCGACCTCAAAATCTTCGCTGAGAACCCGCTGGGCGACGAAGCCACCACCGAGCAATGCGACTAATGTAAGCGCCGCGACAGTCGTGGGCGCATATATACGAGTTATCGAATCTGACGATTCCATTCGCAGCCTTATCCCTGCGAGCAGCAAAAACGGCAAAATCAACGTCGGGCCTACAACGCGCGGGACGAGGGCCCATCCGTTGAAGCCGACCTCCCAGCAAGCCCAGATCAAGGTGCCGAGCCACACCGCGAGGTACATCCAAACGGCAGCGGGCCGCTGCTGCAGCAATAGAAATCCAGAAACAACAAGACCGGCCGCGGCGAACAGGTAGTACCACGAGCCTCCGAGAAGAATAAGCCATCCGCCGCCCGCCCCGATCACGAGCCCAAGAACGATCAGCGCAAGGGCCAGACAAACCGACAACAAATACCCGAGACCGCGCCGCTTCTTTGCAGGTTGGAAGGTTTTGAAAGTATGAGATGAAGGATTGGTCACTGTGACCCAGCAAGGTTTGTGATAACGATCACGATCGTAACCCATACACAGCGGCCGAAGAACTCGGACCGCGAAGTTTAATGGTTGGAATTTATCGCTTCAGACGGTGTACCTTTTAGGCAATAATCTCTAATCTGTTTGCTGTCAATTTTGATCCCGCTGACTGCGCTCTTGCGGTCAAGGCCCAGCAACATGTTCCCCGCCATTAACTTTGATCGTTCACTATAGTTGAGCCAGTCTTTTGAGATTTACCTTGTACTGAGAAATGAATCGCGTTCTTCGAGGTAGGTAATATCCATGCTTCGAGCTTTCTCCTATCGAAGTGATTGGGGTGAATGAATAGATGAAGCGCGTTGCCTTGTTCGCAAAAGGAAATGTTGATGTTCACGATTCTTTGCATTCCTGTCGCATTGGCGGGGCGCTGCTCTGGAATGGCATCAACGAAGTACTGCGCGCGACCAAACGCGACGTGACAGTACGTCTTCGTCACGAAACGATGACTCGTTCCGACGCGCTACTGCATGCGGGCGGCGTCATCCCCGAAGCGGTGCGTGAGCGAACTTTATCGCTTGGAGCTTATCCGGCGGAAAGCCAATTTTCGTGTGCAATTTTTGATAGCTCGGCGGACGCGATCATCCTATCGCTGCAGCCTGACGTGGCCTCGGGGATGATGCGGCATAAGGTCGATGGCTATTTGTTTTATCCGAGCGAATCTTCGAACTGGGCGGACCAAGAAAAAAAATGGCTTAAAGCGGAATTCGAACCGATCAACCGGCTTTCGGTTTCACAGTCCATGGCCAATCTTACCGCCATCATAGGCAGGATCAGACAGACAAGCGACGCCGCCATCCTGATTTACAACTTGTCACCCATCATTACCCATGAGACCATACATTGCTATTTAGGCTTGGGAGAAACCCTTTCGACGCGAATCCGCAGATTTAACCTTGGGTTGACCGAGCTTTCGGAATCAACCGGTGTTTCAATTATCGATGTGGACACTATTGTAGCGCGACATGGCGCGGACGAGTTGAAGATCGACGCAATGCACTTGACACCAGCAGGATATCAGCTGGTGGCCAACGAAGTTGTCCGCGTGCTCGATGATTTGGGCCTGATTTGAGAATGAGCTAGATTATGCGTGCGAGTGTCGTTGTTCGGTCGAAGGACGAAGCGGAACGCCTCCGCCTCACGTTAGTGTCCCTGGCTTGCCAGAGTGAACGCCCCGAAGTCGTGGTCGTAAATGACGGGTCCATCGATCACACTGGGCAAGTTCTTGACGAAATGCGAAGTGAGCTGGACCTTGTGATCATCCATCATGAGGTGCCGGCGGGTCGATCAAGCGCGGCGAATGTCGGTGCAGCCCAAGCTAGCGGCGACATCGTGATATTCTTGGACGGCGATACGCTGGCGGAACGAGATATGGTGGCGAGGCACGTGGAGCAGCACCGCCTGAGTGATGGATTAATCGTCCGCGGCGAAACCTGGCATTTGCGATGCACGCGCCCCTTTCTCGATCCGGAAACGGGCAGCGCCAGACAAGGCGAGGAGGCAAAAGTAGCGCGGATGTCCGCGGCAGAGCTCTCCAGATCGGTGGTCACACGCGAGCAAATCCGAGCAGCTTTTGATACCGTCGACCGTCGGGCTCAGCCAGGGATTTATCCCGGCTTTGGCCCTCGAAGGCTTTACGAACTGGAGATGGAAGCCCTCAGAACACAACCGGACTGTGCGGTTCTGTGGGCCGCCGCCTCGGGGGCGAACCAATCCCTCGGTCGCCGGGCTTTTCTCAAGACCGGGGGATTCCACCCCGATCTGACGATTAACGAACATCGCGAACTCGCCTTGCGACTATGCGGCCAAGGACTGAGGATGGCCGCCTGCAAAGCCCGGACCTATCACATGATCCATCGCAGCGGATGGCGCGACCCGCTCAAGGAACTGAACTGGGAGGATGTTTTCTATCAGGCTCATCCATTGCCTGAAGTCGCCCTTCTGCCACTCCTTTGGGAGAGCCTGAACGACGCGACGAGCTTGCCTGAACCGTCCCGCATTTTGTCGCTTTCGGAGCTTGCGATCGCTTCGGACCGCTGCAAGGGGCTCGAGGGCCGTCAGGCCGTGCGAGACGCGCACTTGCGTTACACCGCCACTCCAAAAGTCAAGCTTGATGCACGATGACGAACACCGCCTGCATCCCGATCCTTGCTGCGGTGACGCCCGATGAACGGGGCGTCGTGGAAGCGGCTGCGAAGGATATTGCCGAGGCGCTAAGCCAGGCGGCGGATCAGACCTGGACGTGCCGGTGCGATTTCGTTCCCGACCTGACTGCGATATCCGGGACGTCGGCCAACTGCGTTATTGTCACCTCCCTTGCTGTTCCGCTGGCCCACATGGATTTGCCTTGGGAGCGAGTTGAGCAACAACTGCGTGCATCATACGCTGTGCTTTGCCAGATCGGCGTCCCTGTCACGATCTGCACGGTACTGCGGCATGTAAGCCTCGAAGGAGACGCCACCGCCGCCGCGCTCAAGCTGCGGCGGTTGCGACAGCTCAACTTGCTGGCAACGAAGTTGTCGCACGAGTACGGTGCGATCGTGATCGACCTTGACAGGATTCTGGCCGATATCGGCGCTCACAGCCTAAATACCGACTACCGTCTTCGCGGCGCTGAGGTGGTCGGGGTGGCCGGCAATGCTCTTGCGCGGAGCATCGTTGCCAATGCTCTTGATGCCTTCGTGTCCGTCGATGTGCAGGACTCGGCGTGTGCCGCGCTGGAAAAGAATCGGCCCGCCATCGGTCCAGCACCGATCGCGCCGACAAACTTGATGGCAATGGGTAAAGGGCGCCGCAAACAGCTCGTCTCGACCGTCACCGACGCGGTTCAGGAAAACCACGTCGGCTGGCTTGTGCGCCAGTTCCTAACTCGCCAGATTGGACCTCGCGAAGCATTCGCAAAATTTGTCCAAGCCGTGCGGCGCCGTGGGGCGCGCGAAAGTGCTATGCTTCTTATTTCCGGCCTCGCACAGCTTTTGAGGTCGGCAGACGTGAGGCAACGCCGATGACGCTCGATTTATTTGAGGCGTTGAGAGCGATGATGCGGATCCGCGCTTTCGAAACGATGTTGAGCGAGCGACGTGATCACGGCTTTCAGCTGCTGTCGTCCGGCGAAGAAGCGGTCGCAGTGGGTCTTAGCGCAAACCTTCGGAAGAAGGATCAACTGCTGACCGGCGGGCGTTCCATCGGTCCAGCCCTTGCTCGCGGCGTTGATCCGCATCAATTGATGGCCGAACTGCTTGGCAAGGCGACCGGCATGAACCGCGGCCGAGCCGGCCGCGGACACCTATCCGATCCGGATTGCGGATTTTTCGGAGCCCACGCCGTTGTGGCAGGTAACATCAGCATCGCCGCAGGGGTCGCATTGGCAAAGCAGCAGCAACAGAACGGTGAAATCGTGGCCGTCTTGTTTGGCGACGGCGCCTGCGGAGCCGGTGTGCTGCACGAAACGCTGAACATAGCCGCGAATTGGAAGCTTCCCCTGCTGTTCGTTTGCAACAACAACCAGTTGTCTGTTTCAACGGCTCGCAGCGACGCTCTCGCCCCTACCAGGCTTTCGAACATCGGCACGACGTTCGGACTGCCATCCAGCACGATCGACGGATTGGACATTGAAGTTGTCGCCCATGGTATCGGCGAAGCAGCCGCGCATGTGCGCAGCGGACAGGGGCCTGCTTTTGTCGAGTGTATTTCCGTACGCCTGAGATCCCACTCGACGACGGCGCGGGAAACCCGCAGACGCGATGAGCTTGCCGAGTTGCGCGAGCGCTGTCCGATTCGACGCCTGATTGACCAACTCGGTCTCGAAACGGCAGAGGTCGAACTCCTTGGAGAGTGAGTTCGCGGATTTTGCTGCAGCGGCACTCGCATTTGCCGACTTTTCCCCCTACCCTGATGCTGCGGATGTGTTGGCCGATGTCGGATGAAGTGAATTCCAAGAAGATGTTCTTCCGTGAAGCCGTCGCGAGGGCGGTGCGGGAAGAAATGACACAAAATTCTCGCGTCCTGGTGATGGGCCAGGACGTCGGTCGCTTTGGCGGCTCGTACCGGGAGTTCGACGGGCTCTTCACCGAGTTCGGTCCGGCAAGGGTGCGCGATACGCCGGTTGCCGAGAACGCCAGCATAGGCGTCGGAGTTGGGGCGGCTGCGGCAGGTTACCGTCCACTGATCAGCATCACCTATATGGACTTTTTGATGCTCGGCTTCGATCCGCTCATCAACTACGCCGCAAAGCTGCGCTACAAGACAGGTGGCAGGCTTACTGCGCCAGTGGTAGTTAAGACGACAGCTGGGGCGTTGAGCCAAGGCGTTGCTCATTCACAATGTATAGAGGCCTGGCTAATGAGCGTGCCCGGACTGAAGGTGGTGGCACCTTCGACGCCCGCCGACGCTTATGGGCTCATGAAGACAGCTCTTCGGACCGACGGTCCGGTCGTCTACATTGATCACAAGCGGCTGTTTCCGATCCCAGGCGAAGTTCCACTGTCCGAGCACACGATTCCGTTTGGACAGGCGGCGGTGCGACGGCCCGGCAGGCATGTAACGCTCACGGCACATGGATTCATGGTTCGAATTGCGCTAGAGGCCGCAGAGCGGTTGGAAATCGAAGGCATTAGCTGCGAGGTGATCGACCTGCGTAGCCTCGCTCCATTGGATATGAGTACAGTCTCCAAATCTGTGGCTAGAACCGGTGGGCTTGTCACGATCGAAGAGGGACAGCCGACCTGCGGCGTGGGCGTCGAAGTGGCTGCCCGCCTGTTCGAGACAATGGCCCCGATGCCTTGGGCGCGTGTCGGGGCGCTGCCGGCCCCAGTATCTTCAAATCCTGTGCTCGAACGAGCTTGCATTCCAGATCCGGCTCGGGTGGCCGCGACTGTTCGCAACTTGCTGGGTCATAACTCGCAATTTAAAAAGCTTTCAAGGGAATGGGGCTAACTTAATGATTTACAACCTAACGGTTCCGCAGGCCGTGCCCGGCGTCGAAGAGATCCGCGTTCTGGAGTGGCACGGCCAACCCGGCACAACGTTCGAACCGGGCGATTTGATTGTGGAATTAGAGACGCACAAGGCAGTAGTAGAGGCACGTGCGGGGCAGCGAGGCGTTCTGCGGGAGATCAAGGCTGGTCCAGGAGATTGGCGGGCTATCGGCCTGACCTTGGCACTGTTTACCGACGAGGCCGATGAAGCGCTTCCTCAAAACGAAGCGTCAGCGCCCGATCTGTCCATTGAATTCGAAATCATCTAGGCCGCAGAGGAAGGGTTTTGAGATGTCCTGATTTCCTGAAAGATTTCCAGGATCTCTTGACGCAGGACCATCTGCATCGCACCGCTCTGGTGTATGCCGTCCGGCAAATGCTCCCTACCACCGATGTTGGCCGCAATAGTATCTACGTCGACGATGTGAAACTCACGCGTGTCGGCGATGTCTTCCAGCATCAGATTTAGCTCTTTTGAGGCAACATTCGCCAGCGTGTCGCTCAACGGAAGATCGAACCCCATATAGCTTGAGATGTCCTCATAGCCGGACGATGACATTCGGTTGAGCACGATTATCCGACCACCGGTCGCTGCCCTTACCTCATCGATCAATGTCTCGTAATCGCGCTTGATATCATCGATCGACCGCCGCACGGGCTCAAACGCCTCTGCGAGCCAAGCTCTGATGGCCGGGCCTGCAGCCGCCTGGTGGTGACGCATGATATGTACGTGATAGCCCAATTTGCGGTGCCGGAGGATCGATTGCGGCTCGGCATTCAGCGACAATAAAATAGCCTCGGCCGGACCAAGGTGGCCCAAGCCGTCGGCCGAGAAGACATTATAGCTATCCCGGATCGGGTTGCGTTGCATGACCGACAGCAGAGTACCACCGAACACCCAGTCGTCCGGCGATGGTGCAGGTGTCGACCGAGCAAGAAAGGCCCTCAGATCCGCTGCGATCGACTTCAAACTGTTCTGGACTGCGCCGAAGCTGCTCAAGCAGAACAGGAGCAGCCGGTGCTAGAGGATGATCGGGAATAAAAACCATTTGAGCAGGAATGCGCGATGCCTCGAACATCTCGAAAAAAGCGCACTGCTCACCGACGACCACGCCGGTAGCGTCGCAAATCCCGAGGCTGAGCAATGTCGGGGGCATTTCACCCATCTCGCACCACCACGCACGACTACGGCCATGCCAACCTGGCAACAACCCAGAATGGACATCCGCGAGCGCGGTCATCCGCCGCCCGGCCAGAGCCAACAAACGTAGCCGCGACGCATCCGCCTCATCGCCAACATCATTATCTGGATCGATGCTGGCTATCACGGAATCAGGATCCCATGGATCGACACCGCGGACACTGAGATAGCCCCCGCGGGCGGCTGACGAATTCATCGAGATGCGGCCGCCTACGCGGGCGGCGAAGGCGATCTGCAGTTCGAGTTCGTCAGCGAAAGGCGGCGCGCCGCTGAGCCGACCGGTGGCTGGCTCAAGGTTAACGTTGCAATAGGCAAAGACCTGATTCGGACGTAAATGCTGCCCGGTGTCACAAAGCCAACGCACGCCGGATCGGCAGATGTTAAAACCGGGCGCTTCCAGCGGACCCAGCCTCAGCTCAATCGAAGTCAACGATGGCCCCCTGTCCACATGGATTCGTGGTGAGCAATGCCCGCAACTGTCGTGCGGATCTGACGCGCAGCGGACTGGTTAATGTCCTCGTTTTGATCCGTGCTAAAAACCGCGATCGCACCATCCAGCTGACAAAATCGTCCGGGCTCGACGTCGAACTTCCTGAGCCAAGCCGTCTCACGCAACACGACGCGAAAAAACGATATAGGCGGACACTCCTGCGCAAAAGCGCTGGTCAGATCGACGCTCATATCGACAAGCTTGCTGCCCATTTTTAGAGCGTCGCCAACCTTGGCATGTACGCATTCGATGGTCGCTCCGCTCATTTGAGGGACGATGCGAGGTAACCTGAATTCGTAAACCATAAGACATCCCGATTGGATTATGACGCCCGACGCGATATAGAATTGTGGACCATTTTGAAGGGAATCTGCAGATGACGCAACAATTTACGGACCCTGTGGCGTTTCCAACAATTGAATGTTTAATGGTTACTCTACCGGCACCGGGACGCTTTAGCTTTGCGCAAAGAAGCATTGATGATTATTGCCGTCAAACCTATCCGAACAAGAAACTGACGTTAGTGCTCGATCACGGCACCGAAACCGCTCGTCAAGCGCTTAGTGACCACGTCACTTCGCTGCAGCGTGACGACATCAGGATCATCTCGCCGGAAAAAAAACTAAATCTCGGAGAGTTGCGCAACTTGAGCGTGGATACCGCCACCGCTGAGATCATCTGTCAATGGGATGACGACGACCGATCTCATCCAGAACGACTTGAGGCTCAGGTCAAGGTCTTGCAAACGATGGGACTGGATGCGGTCTACTTCCAGGATCTCATGCAATACTTCCCATCCGCTGGTACGCTCTATTGGACCAATTGGCGCGCTACGCCGGCTGGCGGGCATCCAGGGACTCTGATGGCTCGTCGTTCGGCCGTGTTACCGTATCCGACCGAGGGTGGTTCAGCCAAGCTAGGCGAGGATTTGGCGCAGGCACTTGCTCTCAAGGAGCGCCGCCGCGTCGGCTACGTCGCGGATATGGCGCATCTGTTTGTTTATGTCAGCCACGGAGCGAATTCGTGGAATGATGCTCATCATAGAATGCTGATCGATGAGCTTTCGATATCAAAGGGTCTGCTTAAAAAGCGAGAAGCACTGATCAGAGAAGGTTTAGCGCCGTATAGTTTCGCCTCGAACACAACTACACTCTTGGGGAGCAATGGTCCTGCCTTCGTTCTCTAGTTATTGCGTTGATCGCGGCTCAAACGGCGAGAAGAACCTGGTATCGCGTGTGATCGCGAACGGCAGAAGATTTACTTCTCATTCGACGCATGTGGCCGGCCCTGCGCCAAGCGTTGACCACGAGCCTCCCAGAGTGATGCTAGATTTTGCGGACAATTCGACATGAGAAGCTCCGCCCTCGGTGTCCGCTTCTCGGACGGCTATCGCACAGTTGCCGAAAGCCGCATTCTCGATACGCTGCTTCTCGGAGGTTGGGCCTACGAGCAAGGTAAGCCCGAAGCGATCGCGGCGACGCGTCAGGCGCTCGACCGGTGGATCGATATGGGGCTTGGGGTACGACTGGGCCCGACGGGCGAACGTCTGTTCGATCCCGTCGAGGTGCTGAACGTCCTCAAAAAGCTCGGCCTGGAGGACCGCGACCGCTTTTGGGCCGACCGATATGTCCATACGGGGCGCCGTTTGGTCACGGACTTTATGGCCAATACGAAACAAAGCGTTCGGGTCGACTTCAAACGCGCGTTCAACCTTGGGGCCAACCTGATCGGCAAGGGCTTGCGTCTGCGGGCCCCCCTCCCCCTTAGAAGCGTTCACGGCGAAAGCTTTGAAGTTGAGGCTTTGGTAGATGGTTCACCCGGAGCGCAGCTGCGGGTCAGCGACGGAAGGCTGGAAGCGCGCCTAACGGTGCTGAACGAGGGCACTGTGACGCTAGGCGCGAAGCTAGCCTTTTCGAGTGCTGTGATGTCTTCGCCCGCTGCGGTGCCACCGTTCTCTCCTTACCTGAAGTCGCACGAAGGCTTGGTTTCCGTTACAGACCAGGTGAACGCACTTGCTCATTCCTTGGCGGGTCCGGGCGCAGACCGAAATTCAGTGGTGAGAGCGGTCTGGAACTACATGATGGATGAGCTGATATGTGGCGCCGTGCACTACGATCAAATCCCGGCCGAGGGGCCGTGTGATTGGATTTTGCAAACCGGCTGGTACGATTGCCAGCTTGGATCGGCCTTATTCGTCGCGCTATGTCGAGCACGCGGCATTCCAGCTCGCATAATCGGGGGTCATGTGCTCTATCGTCGCGCCCCAACGAACCATTATTGGGCCGAGGTCTGGCTCGAAGAAAAGGGTTGGACGCCTTTCGATTTCCTCAGCTGGGACCTTTCGCTCGGCGGGCGTGATTTGCAATGGCGCGATCACTTCTACGGCCGGATCGACGATCGCATGGTTACGCAAGTTCTTCCCTTCGAATTCACTGGTGCGCTTGGCGTCACTCTGCCTAACGTCTGGCATATCTTGCAGACGGTAAAGGGCAGCGGCGTCGAAATCAGCCTGGTTGCTTTGAATACCGAACCGCTATATTCGGATATCGTTTCGATTTCCGATTAGCGTGGGTTCCCGAATTCTTGGTTTTTTGAGCGTCGCTCTTTGAGCACCCCAAAGTTGGCCGAATAGGACATCGATGCCGACGGTTTCAAGGACAGCTGTCAAGAATTAGGGTTTGTCACCGCCCTGTCTCCGGTGCGCCGAGATACAGCTCAAGCAACCAACGCTTGTGGCGGGTGACGGAAACGCCGCGACAAAAAATTGAACTCTCCGACACGCAAGACACGCCATGAAGTTTGCCTGTTCACCCTGTTTGAGGTATTCAACCGCACGTCGATTTGCGTGTTCTGACTCAGAGGGAAATTTGCATTGAGCGGCGCCTCTACAGAGGGAGTCAGTGGACGAACGGCGGCCGGCGCAACCCTCATGATTGTTTCGCGACTGGGGACGCGCAGCATCGATTTCGCAACCTTGGTGATACTCGGGCGGCTTTTGTCACCGGCCGATTTCGGGCTCGTTGCGATTGCGATGTCCGTAATGATGATCGTCGAGGCTGTGTCGGAGCTGCCAACAATGCAGGCGCTCATGCGCGTACCAGTGTTGAGCAAGGCGCATTACGATACCGGGTTCACTTTTGCGATTTTGCGCGCCCTGGCCTTGGCAATTGCACTGTCTGCGTTGGCATGGCCGATCGCTCAGCTCTATGGCGATCCTCGGTTAACAGGACTCTTGTGTGCATCATGGATAGCACCTGCAAGCCGTAGCCTCGGCAGCCCTGTCATTGTCGATTTCTTCAGGAGATTTGATTTTCGCCCCGTCTTAGCAACCGAACTAGTAGGAAAATCCTTAGCCCTTGTGACCTCGGTCAGCCTAGCGTGGTTGACGGGGAGTTATTGGTCTATATTAGCGGGTACGATTGTAGCGCCCGCAAGCATGACCGCCATCTCCTATTATATCGCCCCCTATCGGCCAAGACTCTCGCTCGCAGGCTGGCACGACTTCTCAAGCTTTTTCGGCTGGACGATGGCTTCGCAGTTGGTCGAGGCCGCTAACTGGCAGATGGATCGGCTAGTCCTTGCACGGTTCATCAATCCCACGCAGCTTGGCCGGTTCTCAATGGCGGACAATTTGGCCAACGTCCCCAACCAAGTAATCATAACGCAGGTGGCGAGCCCACTGGTGGTAGCTTTCTCCCACATCAGGGAAGATGCGCAACGAATGGCGAGGGCTTACCTGAACAGTGTCGCTTCAATAGTCGCCGTCGGCGTTCCTGCGATGGTGGGTTTAGGCATGCTTGCTGAACCAGTGGTTCGATTGGTGCTAGGAAAACAATGGCTGGAGACGGCGCCAATATTGCAGTGGCTATCGATCGCCTTGATTCCTTATTTCTTTATCGCTCCCATGCCACCATTGTTCATGGCGATGAACCGAACAAGGATGTTTCTTATACTCTCGACCGCGGAATTCATTCTGAAGTTTATAATGATTTTGCCGGCAGTCGTTTGGTTTGGAATAACCGGTGTCGTTGTGCTGCGGCTTGTAATGGGCGTTGTAATAGCGATCTATACGATGTTTGCAGTTCGCAGCGCGATAGGGCTATCTGTGATCTCGCAGTTGATCAGTCCCTGGCGAGCAATCATCAGTGTGGCTGCGATCGCCTTGCTCATTGAATACTGTCGAGGCTGGCTTGTCAGTTTGAACACCCCGCTTTCGCTAGCGCTTGGTCTGGCGGTCGTCGTTAGCCTGGCGGGAGCTGTCTATTTCGTTTCTGTCTTTGTCCTGTGGGTTCTTGCCGGCCGCCCTGCTGGGCCCGAAGCGAAGGCGATCGCGCTGCTGAGCACGTATTCGAGCAAGGTTTTCGGTTCCTGAAGGCTAGACCTGCGATCGCTTTTGCCGCGGATCATGACGAGCCGGAGGATCGCGCGTATTGGATGGCAAGGTCCAGCGCCGAACGCCACGCGGACACGGCTGCGTCGAATGAAAATCGACCAACACTCCGGTTCAGTCGTGCAAGGCGATCTTCGCGCTCGCCAGCCGTCATGCTCGCCATTCTGCGCATTCCGGCCGTTATATCCGAGATGTCCAGAGGGTTGACGTAGAGCGCTCCATCACCTGCAACCTCTTCCAGGGCACCTCCCGCGCTTAGCAGCGTCAATTGCCCATAGCTGACGGCTTCAGCCGCAGGTAAGCCGAAGCCCTCCAACAAACTCGTTAAAACAAATCCTTGAGCATTGTTGTAGAGCCACCTCAATTGACCATCATTGACATATCCTAACAGAACGACCCCGGCGGTGTTCTTTGCAAGCGAGATGACTTCTTCCACGCCGGGTTCTGGCCCTCCACATACAACATATCCATAGCCCTGGGAGGCTAGTCCTGATGCGTGAAAAGCAGCGATCGTCCTGGCTTGATTTTTTCGAGCACCGAGACTTCCCACCGTTAGCAAGAATTTTTCTGGAAGGTTATCGACGACCTGTTCGTCGGACGTACGCAGACCTTGGCGAAGCGGAATGTGAATAACCTCCAGAAGCGGAAAATCGGAGCCATACAGCCTTACAAAGTCCCGCCGCGAAGCTTCACTCACGAACAACATAAGCGGCTTAGCCGCGGTTATTCTATCGAAGGCTAGTCGATACACTTGTTCGACGCCTTCATGGTAGAATTCTGGATGCGTCAGCGGACCCATATCGTGACAGAGAACTATGTCGCAGCCTTTGACGTTGTACAGAACGCATTCTCGAGGGTCAGTAAACAGCATGGCACGCGGATGGAGAATCGGCTTCCAGACCCTGTACGATGACGGCCATCGCGCGCGACTGCTCACCTCTACCAAGGCAAGGCGTCCCAAAATCCGTGAGATCATCCTCCGGGGAGGCGCGTTGGCAGGCAATCTCCAATAGTAAACCGAGTTGATCAAATCTCTCGAAGCATCGATCATATCTTTGCAAAAAAAGTATTTGCCGGTGAAGTTATTAAGCGCCAGCGTAAATTCGCAATCCAACTTCTCGCCTGAGGTGACCATATCAACGATTTCTTTGAAGCTAGCGTCAACCCGTCAGAAGACATTTCCCGAGAGCGCAACGTCAGTCACGCATCAATACAGTTTGCTTATTGTCCGACTTAGGAATGACCTCTTGCAACCGCATTTTCCCAGAGCTTCGCAGTTTGATCACGGGAGGGTGAACTTCAGTGCATGTTCTGCCCGTTTGAGTGACGAAGTCGAAATGGTCCCAATGAGCGCAAGAGCTCACGCGAAAGATCCTTATCAACCTCGACATAGCAACTGCGCAGAGAATGCTGTTCGAAGCCAGCACCGAATGCTTGCGGTAAGCCGATGGCATTTTTGAGCTCACTTAGCCCATAGTGACTCCATTGCGACCAGTGCAGATTGACGGCACGTAACCGGTCTATTCCGTTTTCCCAGATGCTTGGGCTTTCTTGCCCTGGCGACCGCATCGGCGGCACCATTAGCGCAAATGGTTATCCGAAGAAACTACCGATTCTATTACTTCCATAAGCTTTCCCCCTGCACGACTCCAAGTGAATGCAGAGGCCCTCTCACGACCAGCCGCAGAATATCGTTGCCAGGTGCCAAGATCCATCGCAAGCTTCGAAAGCACGCTCACCCATTGACTGGGATCATCTGGAGCTGCGAATAGCGCCGCATCGCCTCCAACCTCTGGCAAGGCGCCGCACGGGGCCATCACCGCCGGGCAGCCGAGCAGCATGCCTTCAAGAGGCGGAAGACCAAATCCCTCAGTGGTCGACGGAAACGCTACAGAAAGGGCAGATTCCAAAAGTGCCCGCAGTTCCCCATCATCGATCCTCCCTGCGAAGGAAACGTTTGCCGGGATTGAATAACCTTTTGCCTCAAACCGGCTTTGATCCTCTGCTCCCACCAAGACGAGTTCTAACGCACTCAGTGCGGGATCGGAAAACGCCTTCAACAGCAGACCGATATTCTTGTGGGCCTGAGTGGTAGAAAGTGCGATGACAAACTTGCGCTCTTGCAGTTGAAGCCGGCCCAAGATCTCAGGGCGCGCTTCATGGATCAAGATATGATCGACACCGTTCGGGATGACTGAGATGCGTTCGGATGGCGCAATGCCGAACCGAACCAGCTGCGCGGCCGTAAACTCTGACACAGTTAATATTCGTGCATGCCTGTGACCGACGACGGGCAACACCTGCCGGTACCAGTTTGCAAAGCCCCAGGAATATGAGGCCGGTGTAATGAAAACCTGAGCATCGTGGATCATGGTGATCGCGGCGGTGCTCGCCATCGGTGCGAGATTGCAGAGATTGAGAAGCAGGTCAGATCTCGCCAGTCGCGGAAGATCCAGCTGTTCCCATAGTTGCCCGCGGAAAAGACCTCCCCGCTCGATCTCGAGTGAACTACGTCCGTCCGGTCGAACATTTCTGGGCGCAATGAAGCAAGGTCGATCCGGAAACAATTCGGCTAGCTCGCGAGGACGACGAGTAAGTTCCCGAACAAGTTCGGCAGCGACGCGATGGACGCCCGTAAAGCCGGCACCCAGATATTTACCGTTAACGGCCAGCCGTCGAAAGGCCGCGGCCCCCTCGACCTTCATGCGACGACAAAAGTTCGTGGAAGGGATGCGTCCGCGCGAGCCGTACCGCTTCCAAGCCCTTGAGACGCGCATTCATCGACGAAAGGTTTGCTCGTCAAGGCCTGCAAGCCTGCACGCAGACAGTGGGTCCAAAGTGCCCCGCTTAAACACGTGCCTAATTTTGCTGGATGAATTGCTAGAATTAGATACAAGAAGCCCACTCGCCGGTTATCTGACCTAGATCTCAACCAAATATTGTCCGAACGCAAGGGAAACGTAAAACCGACCCGCGATTCGTTTACCATGCGTTTGGACGGCCCAAAAGCCCGCGGCTGCAGCGTTGCGTGGCGCGATGCAATAGGCGCCGGTTTGACATTGACGGCTAGTGCCCCCGCGAGGTGATGAAGGTGGCGCGGCTCTATTGCCATCACCGGCGTCTAATATTTTGTGCGGTGTCCTAGCGCAATTAGCGGAGCTTCTACGAAGACCCAAAGAGACCATGCCAGGAGAAGCACAGCGCATAGCGCGATCATTCGGTCTGCGTACGTAGCTGATACCGATGTCGCTGGAACTAGCCATTTCGCCAGAACAAGCATCGTAGGGTGAAAAAGATAGATCGAATAGGCACGCTGTCCAAGCCATCGCAAAATCCGCAACTTGGTGATCCGTGCGATCATAGAACCCGGATGGCACACCGCGAGGAATAGGACACAGAGGTAAAGGACTGCATATACCGTCAGTCCAACCGTCAAATTGATGCCCCGGTAACCTATCAGCGGCAAAAGTGCCACACAGAGGATAAGCACGATATAAAGACGCGTTTTCGATTTATCGAGAATGCCGCTGACGAATGGCGTTCTTACGGCGAGAGCTGCCGCGACCCCTAGCATCAATTCGTCCACTCGGCATAACGTGAAAAAATATGCAAAATTCTCCGCCTGTATCCACCCCGTCAGGAAAGCGCTAACGCGAAGAACCATTGCGAACAAAACGAAGGCTGCGATCGCGCGAACCAGTTGCCGCCGTGACAACGCCGCTATAAGCGCGGGTAACAGCAAGTAGAAGTGCTCTTCTACCGCAAGAGACCATGTAGGAAACAGCATGTTCGAGATTGGATAATCAAGTGTCACCGGATAACCAAGTGCCGTCGTCAGATTTTGCAGATAGAGTGGATAAACCCACCATCCATCCGGAAGTCTTCCGGCAGCAAACCACGCGACTAACAGAAGTGCATAGTAGAGCGGGAAAATACGTAAAAAGCGGCGATAGTAAAAAACGCCAGCAAAACGTCGGTCTATCTTGTTATCGAGTAAGATGCCGCCGATCAAGAAGCCCGACAGTATAAAGAAGAGATCAACCCCGCTAAAGCCCCGACTAAAAAGCAATTGGATGGCCTTGTTAGGAAAAATCGAGAGATCATCAAAGCGGGAATAGTGGAACAGCACGACCATACTGACGGCGATCCCACGGATCCCGTCAAGCTGAGGAATTCGCTTTTCGCTTGAAACATGGTCCACACCTCAAAGCTACACGGCAACCCATGGCGCCGCAACCGGTACGGCCGCAGCGCGAACGGTGTCCAGAGCTTCCAACCCAACGGGCTAACCGGTTAAGTTAATATGACGATCCATGTGTAAACGATCGGGTTTGCGTTCCCGGGCAGCGCGACTGCGATCGAATATAGAATTCTGCAACGCCGCGAGAGGCCGACGAGAGGTCCGAGACGATTTTCGCAAACATTCCCTTTAGGAAGAGACGCTGTTCGAGTACCGAAATCTATAGCTCCCCCGTCGCTATCATCATTGTGTATGCTAGGATGAAAGACAGCGGGCGGGCCATCAACCGACAAGTCGAGCGATGGCGTGAGTTCTCATGGCAAGGACTATCATGAGTATTGATAAAACTAGCCGCTATACGAAATCTAGTCGGGCGATCACCCATTTCGAAATACTTCGCTCCGTCGGCGCGTGCTGCGTGCTCGTCGTGGCACTGTCCATATGGCCTTGCCATTCGCTGGCGGCACCCATCGCGGCCGTCGCGACGGACGATTTTCTCAACAGCATCGGCGTCGTTACCACACTCCCCGATCGAGGCCAGCCCTTGGCTAGAACGATCGAGATGGTTCGCTATTGCGGCTTTCGATGGCTGAGAGCGGGAATAGAAGGACTAAGCGAGAAGGGCCCCACAACCATCCAGACTTATCTCGATCTACATCGCGAAACCGGCGTCCGGCTGAGCTGGGGATTGGTCAGTGGTGGGACCGATGTGAAAAAGCTGGTGGAAACGGGCAAGGTGCTCGCTGAAGCCGGTGCGCTACTCGCCTTTGAGGGCAACAACGAGCCGAACAACTTTGGCGTCACCTATCAGGGCGAGAGGGGTGGTGGTCGCGAGCCCTCGTGGATGGCCGTCGCAAAGCTTCAGCGCGACTTGTACACGGCCCTCAAGAGCGATCCGGCGCTTGCGAAATATCCCGTCTGGTCGATCTCGGAATCCGGCGCGCAGCGAGATAACGTCGGCCTTCAGTTTCTTACGATCCCGCCCGGCGCCCAAACCCTGATGCCCGACGGCACGAAATACGCCGATTATGCCAACGTCCACAATTACGTCTATCATCCGCATTCGCCGCGTCCGGCGGACAATAAGACCTGGGACGCTGCCGATCCAACTGCCGCATCCAGAGTGGACGGGTTATATGGCAACTTCGGCGTGACGTGGGCGAGATGGTTTCGGGGCTACACCCAAGAACAGCTCAACACGCTACCGCGTGTCACGACAGAGACTGGTACCAACATCGAAGGACCGGTCACGGAAGAGATACACGGCTTGAACCTGATGAACTTGTACCTCGCACAATTCAAGCGTGGCTACGCCCATACATCGGTCTATCTATTGCGGGACCGTACCGACGAAGGCGGCAACCAATCTTTCGGCTTCTACCAGGCCGACTATTCACCCCGTAAGGCCGCGATCTACCTTCACAACCTTACGACCATTTTGGCGGACAAAGGTGCCCTCGCCGCTCCCGGCCAGCTCAACTTCGCGATCGTGAAACAAGCCAAAACCGTTCATGAGCTGCTCCTACAGCGCAGCGACGGTACATTCCAACTGGTCGTGTGGGATGAACGGTTGAGCGGCCAAGACCACGTGACGGTCCATTTTGACGTCACGCACGCGTCGGTAAAGATCTACGATCCAACAACTGGCGTTGAGCCTGTCCAAACACCAACCAACGTCAGTTCGCTTGAGCTTACGCTCAGCGATCATCCTATTGTCCTTGCGATTTCACCCATTGGCCAATGAGGGAGCCTCTCTCGTATTCCCGCCAGCTCGCCTAAGATACGACTTCGGCTTCTGGGCACCGCCTCGTTTCGCTGCCATGCAACAGTTCATCTGTTGTTGCGGTAAAGCGGAGTCATTTATGGCTTCAAGGGCTAGATCAGCTACGATGCCAGTTGTAGAGCCACACAAGCTCAACGCAGTCATCGATTCTTAGCTAGAAACAACTGGACTTTCGCACGCGCGTACTGCGCTGCCAGACTGCCGGAGTTCTGATCGAAGCCGTGATCTGCCCCAGGGAGCAGGTAGAGATCGTTAGCCACGCCGGCCGCGGTTAGGGCGTGGGCCAATGCCGTAGCCTGTTCGGTCGGAACGATGCGATCGCTGGTGCCGAGAATGGTTAGCGTCGGAGGCGTCTCGGGCCCGATGTAAGAAGTGGGGGATATGATCCTGTAGCGATCGGGGTACTGATCCGGTGGCCCTCCGACGTACTGCCGCAACGCATTCTGGACAAAATCAGGGCTCGGCGTCGAATGATAGAATACCGATAAATTTGCCGGTCCGTAGAGGTTGACGACCGATTTGATTTTCACGATCGGGCTACCGCATGTCGACGGCAGTTCATTTGTCTTCAGGCTGTAAGCGGCCAGCATCGCCAGGTTGCCTCCGGCCGAATGTCCAAAGAGGCTGATGCGGTCTGGATCGATCTTGTATTTGTCCGTATTCGCCAAGACCCATTGCAAAGCGCATTTGACGTCCGCGACTTCGTCTTTCCAGCGCTCTGGAGGGGACGTCCGATATTCGATGTCGAAGACCGTATAGCCAAGCTCGTTGAGCCAGACGTTCCAGAACGGCAGTTCGCTGCGCGAACCGCTGACCCATCCGCCACCGTGAACCTTGATAAAGGCCGGCCTCAAGCCCACGTTTTCTGCCGGCGTTGCGGGCCAGATATCGAGCAGTAGGTCGGTCCCGTTCGGCGCTTTGCCGTAGACCACTGAGGCGATCGGAACAGGGAGGTCTTTCGGCCGACGAAGGGCCACGAAATGAGACAGCAATGAAACGGGAACATTGTCACTACGTGCCAGGTTCCACATCACACTGGCGGGCCAGATCGTCAGAAAGGCCAAAATGGCTGTCGCGCAGGCGAAGACGCATTTTGCCAGGCGCGCGCGGCTCCACAGTCCGATCACCGCAAGCACCGCTGATATCGCGGTTGCCCCGAGCAGCCTCGACGGAAATAACAGCGCGATCCATGCCGCCAGACTTGGCCTCAAGCCGAAATCACTCGGGTTCAGGATGTAGTAAGTCAGAATAAGCGTGGGACTAAGGAAACCGACAGACGCAACCGTCAACAGCCATTGCCACCCAGTCTGTGGAAACCAAGAGGGTTCGCTGATCCGTGTTGATCTCATAGCCCAAACCCATTCAAGCAAGATGTTCTCTAGCGTTCTTTCAGCGAGGGAACAACGTGCCGGGGTTGCCCGCGTCACCACGTGGTAAAGACCGAACTGCGCGTCCTATCAGGATCTCTGCGCAAAATGCGCTGGCGGACGAAGGTGTTACGACTTAAATAATATGAAGACGTCTGAAAAAGGGAATGCTGGTGATGTTATAGAAAGAGTTTGTTGTAGCGGCTCGCGACTTACCGAAAATCGCAGCAATCGTTCAAGAGCCAGTTGATCCGCCACGGATTTAGGTCTTCCCGAGCACTCGATCGCAGGAGCTTTTTGCAATCAGCCTGCCCCCCCCCCGCGACCGACCAAGGTCGCCGCCATCCTCTTGCTAACAAGATTGCGTGGGGGCCATGATGGGTAAGGGTAAGCGTTACCCGTTGCGATCGCCGCGCAAGTAAGCAAGATCGTGCCGAACAACCGGCGGGGTTCATTTCTAACATGCCAACGCTTTCCTGAACCAATGCGGTGCGCCGGCTCCATTTGCCTTCCTGCGTGCGCAAGAAAAGCCTGACAAAACCAGAAGGGCAAACGCAGATTCGCGATGAAATCTGTCGATCAGGCCAAGCTTTCCCGTTATGGTGTTGACCATCGTGAAAAAAGAATCAAACCGCAGCTTATTACTCAACACTTAGCGGTCGCATGATTAGGCCATTGGATGCTCCTCAACCTTCAGATCCTCCGAGCCGTGGCTGCCTACCTGGTGGTTTTTGTTCACTTGTATGATCTCGTACCCGACACACCACTGACCTCCCTACTACGAGACAAGGGCTATAGCGGTGTCGATTTGTTTTTTGTCATCAGCGGCTTCATCATGGTCCACACCACGACTGAGAAGCCCATGGGACCCACCACATTTTTTCTGAATCGTCTGAAACGCATAACGCCTCTCTACTATGCCGCCACGCTTTTCGTCTTTTGCGTTGCGCTTATCATTCCTTCCGTCTTGAGCAGCACGTCGCCGCACACAATCGCGCTATTAAAATCGCTGTTGTTTGTGCCCTTCGAAAAGACGCCCGGCCGCATTTACCCCATTTACTACTTGGGATGGACGCTTAATTACGAGATGTTTTTCTACCTGATCTTCGCAGCAAGCTTAGCACTTGCCTATGATTGGCGTGTACACGTTTGCTCGACGGTGATTTGTGTTCTTGTTCTTGTCGGATCCTTTGTCACGACCACCGATAACCCGGTATTCTATTTCTACACTCAACCTATTATGCTGGACTTTGTTTTGGGAATGCTGATCGCGGCATTCCGCAAACAGATAGTGAATATGTTAGGTAGCTCTAAAGTGGTGCCCCTGCTGATCTTGGCCGTCGGCATCGCTGGGCTTTCCTATCGAGGCGCCATTTTTCCCACCACGCCGAACATTTTTGCGCCACCGACCCACACTTTTCTGAATTTCGGGATACCGTCATCGCTAATCGTGATGGCAGCTGTCCTGCTTGAAAACGGAAAAGGAAAAAGCAAGGCGATGCAGCTTTTGGCAAGCATTGGCGATGCAAGTTACTCAATTTACCTGACGCACTTCTTTGTCGTCGCCGCGATGATCGGCTTCGCAAATTACATCAACTTAGGGCCAGGACCGCGCGCGGCATTGGGTGTGGTTACGCTGTTTGTGGTCGCGATCATTGGGATTTGCGTATATCGCTTTTTCGAACGTCCTGTTGCGGCCATTCTGGCGAGTCGAAGCAGGGTTGGTGTCCCGGTTTGAATGATAGCCGCTCTTCCGAACTTGGCAGACTGAGCCCAATGGATCCGTCGCGGGAGCCAAAGCGAACCCCCATCCTACTCCACCCTTCGTAGGCTCCGAGGAAAAGCTCGGTCGCCAGATTCAAACTGGCTCGCTGCTCGGCCCAGGGGCGACCACGGCCGCCGTCGAGGCAGCGCGTTTGCCGTGTCTAGACTTTGCTAAGATACGATTGCTGATCAAGTGTCCATAGCGAATGAAATGGCGTTCAAACATTGTGTAGGAGGCGCGTGCAACGGCTACGGTGCAGATCCAAGCTACGCAGAATATGATGAGTTTGAATGCAATGGACCCCGCGATGCCCGTTGAAGGGGTGATCTTGTGTATGACAATTAGGGTCAATGGGTGCAGAAGGTAGCCGGAGTAAGAGGCCTGTCCAACGGAGACCAGCTTTGGATGCTCAAGAAACTTGAAAACCTTCCATCCAGCGATCGCGCCCGCTACGATGGCGGCCGCGCCCAAATCGACGGCGATGTAGACGAAGACTTCCCTCTTTTCACCAAACGCGATGCCGGAAATAATGTTTCGAACAACGTCGATTCCACGGGCGCCGGCCAAGGCATTCAGACACGCATAGGTTATTGCGTAGAAAGCTCCGACTACAACTGCGAGCCACATCATCCTGCGAGCTATCTGAGGTGACTTGCGAATGTTGCTTTCGAAGTGGGCGAGCAGAGAACCCAGTGCAAACGCGTCGAACTGGCCCAGCGAGGAGGCATAGACACCAAAGGAGATCCGTCCGGGATCCGACGGAAAGGTCGCCGAAAGATATTGCGCTAGAAGGAAGCGGAAAATCGGTCCCAATGCCACTATTGCAAGCAGCGCCCGAATTGTAACATCGCGCCTCAGGAGTAATATTACCCAGGGAAAGAACAGGTAGAACTGCTCCTCAACGCTAATGGTCCAGAGATGCCCGAAGATAGGCGATTGTTCCTGCAGACTAAAAATCATGCGCCAATTATAAGTAAAAGTAGCCAGATACGGGATCTCGCGCGCCTGCGGGGGCAGATTGATGATGAGCGCTGCAATCATGCACAAAAGGATGTATGCGACATAGGGCGGTATGATGCGAAAGGTTCTGCGCACGAGGAACGAAAAGTAGTGAGCACTCGGTCGCAAATCGGCGGTAGCATCCTCCTCAATGAAATTTCTCGAGATCACAAATCCGGAAATTACATAGAACAACCACACACCGGTCCACCCAAATGGAAGTAAACCGCAGTGCTGAGCAATGACCATTGTCATGGCAATTGCCCGCAGGGAATCGATGGAGTAAACGCGACCGCCCATGAATCAGATCACGATGTACATTCGACGAGCTGCAAATGATCGCCGAGAGCAACAGAAACAGAATCACCTGAACTGGTAGAAATCGGGCTGCCTGATAGAAGAGCATCGTATGATCGTATCGATCCGCAGCTTCTCCCGAAACTCACGTCAACCTGAACCGGGTGCTCTTCCACGGCGTGACCGTTTGCGCGGTCCCAAAATGTCGGTTCGCGCCAAAGGGCAAGTAGCCGGGCGCCATTTCCCTTCGTCAGGACCAATGAATAAATCGGAATTTTGGGGTTGGGGACATCGACGTGGAGCCGGATCGATGTATCTGATGAAGATGCATTGGTCGCCGCCCTCCCGAGATCGCTGGTGTCAGCAAGAATGGTCGTCAGATTTCTGATCGCCTTTGCGGCCGGCTTTGGAGCGTTATCGAACGTAAACAGACCAAAGTGGAATTCCAATTCCTTCATATCCGGATCTGGCTTCTCGTCGAGCAGCTCGTAAATATATAGCTTGTCGTAGCCCGATCGCGCGGCGTCGAAGAGGCCGTTTAAAATGCCTTTCGCCTGCGTGATCTCATCAACTCCAATGAACCCCCAGCCACTTTCCGGTCTCGATGAATAGCCGAATTCGGTGATCACTTTCGGCAGTTCGGCCCCTAGACTCTTATACGCATCCGGACGCGCCGGATCGATCCAGTATCGTGGTTGGGCACCATTCTGGCTGTAGGCATGTATATTCATTACGTCCGCGAACCCGTCCAGCGTCGTGGCATACGAGAACGCTGGATCCCGGATCAGCTCGAATCCCGTCATATCAAAAACGGGAACGTGCCCCAAAACGGGATCGGACTTTACGGTGCTATAGAGTGCCCTCTGCCCGTTCTTGGCTGCATCGGGTCCGCTCTGGCCCTCATATTTCACCGGAAAATTATTGATCTCGTTGTAACCCTCGATCGAAGCAATGGCGCCCGGCACCGCCGCCTCCAGCGTGCGTAGCCAACTAACGGATCCAGCATTCCAGCCCGACGGGAAAACGATGTTCAGCCTGATTTGCTCGTAGATCATGCGCCGCAGCGCATCGCGACCGACCAGCCCCGGCCCACTGTCGCTCCCTGGAAGCATGTCGCGAATGTAGCTGACGCCGAGAAATTTGAGATCTTGAATGACGTTATTGACTTTAGCGTAGGCGCCATCGGTATAGCCCATATGGGTGGTGACGCCGATCATTCGAATGACGTCAGACGATCGCATAGCCTTCCGCTCCTCGGCCATAGCCGGGCCGTACAAGAGGCAAATCGACAGAACAATCGTCATCAAGCGCATCACCGCGCGAGAAGGTGTCCAACTTGAATATGCGACCGATGTTGCCGGATGGGTTGCAAAAAATAGACGCACTAGCTCACTCGCCTATCATCTGATCTTGGACATCCATTTAGTCACTTAATCACTTCCCCAACCGACAGACAGTTCGCGTCTATTTAGCATGTAATCGCAGGGGCCAAAAGCCCGCTATACCGTGTTAACAATAACGCTCGTCAAATCGGTCAAGCCGCCAATCGCGGATTCCATCTTGCGGTTGCCAGAGATGCGGTGCCCATCACCGAGCTTTCATTCCAAGCGACAACCAGCTTCTCCAATCAACCTTGCTAGAAGCCCATGTGGAAGCTAGATCGAACCTTTTCGATACGAACGTGCGAAAAAATGGACCAGCTGTTATCTCATGCTAGCCATTCTCGTTAACGGAGAAAATTGATCCCATGATCCGTTCGCAGAGGCGCAAGGACCGTTCGCGGCGCTGGAAGCGACGCGCATGCAAGTGCGGCAAAGGCGAAGAAGGGCAGTCCGAGGTCCACAAAACTACCTGACACTGTCACCCCGATCAGCCAACCCAAACATGCGGCTCTCGCTGCCGCCTGAATCGCAATGAAAGTTGGATCGGCTGGTCTATTCCGGCCAAACCAGATCTTGGTCAGAAAAAGCCCGTAGAAAACAGTGCCGATGATTCCGAGACTGGCCAGCACGGCAATGGGAAAGCTGGACGTTCGCAGACTCCCATTGCCAACTCCAAATCCGAACGTATCGGCGAAATTGACCATCGCCTGGCTGTTCCAAGTGGATCGCTCGATGCCTGATGAGGTAGACAACTTGTTGAACACGATCGTATCGAGAATGTTGCCGAAGTAAGCAGCGGTCGCATCGTTAAGAGTAATAAGAATCACGATCAGGCCGGTTATAAAGGGGAACGCAAGCACGAAGCTCGCCACCTGAGGTCTCGCCGAGCGAAAGAGCTGGAGGCCGGTCGCGACGTATTGGCAAACCAGGAAACCAAACAAGCCTACATAGGCTGTGGTCGATGTCGAAAATAGCAGCGCAACGAGCGAAAGGAAGCTGAGGGACAATGTCAGCTGCCTGGCTATTCCGTTCAGCCAAAGCGTAAGCGAAAATGCAAAATATCCCAGCGTCCAATAGCCGAAACTCGATGCCTCTACGAACGAACCCACAATTCTCTTGAAGCCGACCAACTCGGCATCCGACAAGTTCGAGTACGTCGAATTGCGAATATATTGCATTATGTCAGTCGTGTTGGTGAAATAAGTAATCAGATCGGCCGCCACGAAGAACAGGTTCAGGATTACGCAACCCAAGGCCGCGCGCGCCAAAGTTCGCTGTCCTGACGCACTGGTTCCAAATCCAGACACGACAACGAAGGCAATAAAATCGCCGATGAAATAGACGGATTGGGTTAGATTGGACGTTGAGGGCACCAACGGCATCGCGGAGCTTTCGCCGCGCATTCGTACGATAAAAGTCAGCGTCTGGCCGAAGAAGAGGCGCGGCAAAAGGTAAGCTGTTATGGCGCCATAGACAACCGTAAGCAGCAGCCAAAAGCCGGGCTGTCCGAAGTTGATTGATCTGAGCGCGCCCTCGCGAACATCGCGACTGCTCATCAATTTTATAGAGAGGAATCCGAGCAGAAGATGCGCAGGCTGAATAGTGGTCCCGCCCAGATCGTTGACGATGAGGGCTGCGGCCGCGCCTAGAAGCGTCGAAGCGAAGAAGGCATAAACTATGAAGGTGCGCTCAAGATATAGCCCAAGCAGCCCCACTATCAACGTAACCCATCCGATCGGCTCAACCGTCATTCGCCTACTTGATCCTCCAGGGCCTGACCAAGGCCCGTTACGGCTGCCTAGGGTGAACCACAAAAAACCAAAAACTAGTCAAGATGCAAGATGCGCTGGGGTGAGATGCGCCGGAAGGCAAGGTCGATCAACGCAAAAAGATTGCCGATTAGGCGTCCTCTGCGGTCGATCCAAGGTTCGGGCCAGAGGCTCTTCGCCAGGTTCGCGGCCAAATTCCGCCAGATAATTGATCGCGCATAGGCAGTAGACATGGTCCCCTTGCGGATTAAATAGACTGGATTAGCGATTTGCGAATAGCCGAAGCGGACGCCGGAAGTCCGACCGCCTTTGACACCCAGGTGCACGCCCCGCAGGGTGTTGGATTCTATAATTTGGCCAAACGGAGCGAGCTGGCGCGAGAAATCAATGTCTTCTTGCCAACTGTAGAGCGGCAGATTTTCGTCGAACGTCAGCCCATGCTGGCGAATAGGCAACATGCGAAACGCCATGTTGCAACCGTAGGTACCATAAGTCGGCTTAATAGTCCGATGCGATGTTTTCGAACTGCAAGTGGAAATGATCCTTAAACCTTGGTCCACTGAGAATCCCGGACCATTGATTCCATCTGGATTGGGTCGTCCCGTTGCGGCGACTACGTCAGCGTTTTCGGCGAAGATCTTCACCACTTCTTCCAAATAGTCGCGCTGAGGAAAAAAATCGTCGTCGAAAAAAACTACCAGGTCCGCGCTTGCGAGCGTTGATAATATTGCATTTCGCTGTTTCGCAGCGCCGCGTTCAGCCGCCCGAACAACCGTGATAAAGGGAAAACTCATGGTCCATCCCGGGTCTATGTCGTCGGGAGCCGCCGGACAAATGATCAGAATGTCCGGCAAACGGGTTTGCTGCGCAATCAGATCGATCGTATGCGATAGAATCTCGCGCCTGCCGGAGGTCGCAATACCGACCGCCAGAGAGACTTGCTGCGTCAACATCGAAACGGACTCGCACCATTTTGCCAAGTGCTGGCCTAACTTCTTGATGGCTCACCAGCCATTGTCAACCTTGAATTTTTGCGCCGCCGGTGTGGCGCCTCTTGTCCCTTGTTGCAGGTGCTTGGACGACAAGTCCGCCTTCCCGCTGCGCCCCGAGCCACCTGGATCTGGCTTTGAGCTATAAAGTCGCAGGTCGGCGACTTCCTACGACATCCAACCAATGGAGAGAGAGAGCGGTATCGTCGCCCAATGTTATTGGCCGCACGAATGTGTTAATGAACGTGCCTGAGCTTCTGGCGCTTTTCCAATGATGTTAGGCATGAGCGGCTATTTCTCAAACTGAGCTGCTGCAACCACGCGAACTGAGTTCTATACTATCCGCGACAACCTGGCGCAGTTGGGGAGGTCAAGGATTTTGGAGCTATATTCATGCTGGCCGTGGCGGAAGGTAATAAAGGGAAGCGCGGGGAGTTGCTAGAGGGAATACAGATCCTCCGCGCCGTTGCTGCCTTGCTTGTTGTCCTCCACCATGCACTCGAAGAGTCTCTGGCGGCCATCCCAGGTCCCAAGAGTCCCGACTGGCTCACAACCTTCGGTGCGGCCGGCGTGGACATATTCTTCGTCATCAGCGGCTTCATCATGCTTTACGTAAGTTTCCCGGCCGGAGGACCACCTGCATCGCCCCAATCCTTCCTACTCGGTCGCATTACGCGAATTTACCCTCTTTATTGGATCTGCCTTGCAACGATCATCGCCCTAAAGAGCGTGGTTGGTTCCAGTTCACTGCCGGGAGATCCGAACGTTTTCATCCGCTCCATTCTGCTCTTGCCAGGCGATTATATGATCTTGGGCCCGGCGTGGACGCTAGTCTATGAGATGTATTTCTACATTATCTTCGCTGCTACTTTGACTTTTGCTAAGCCGTTAATCTCGCTCTTAGCTACCACTGCAGCAATCTTGATCCTGTATATGCTTGCGGACTTTGCTCCCAATGCCGCGGTCCGCGCATTCCTCGGCGATCCAATAGCGTTCGAGTTCTGCTTCGGTTTGACACTCGCTATGATCTATCGGCGGTGGCCGCGCCTGATTGCTCTTGGACGGCCCCTCTGGCTGTTTGGCTTCGCGCTTCTGGCAATCGCGCCATTGATGGTTAGTCACGTAACCACCAATTCGCTCCCAAGCCCTGAGCGATTGTTCGCTTGGGGCGTTCCGGCGTTCCTGATCGCGCTATCCTTTCTCTCGCTGAAATCCAGTCGTACTCGTCTTCAGCGGATTGCGCTTCTGTGTGGCGACGCATCGTACGCGATCTATCTCACACATGCGCTAGTAATGGTCAGTTACGCCAAACTTCTCAAAGGCCAGCTAGCAAACTTCCTGCAATGGCCAGTAATCCCATTGGTTATCGTGATAAGTGCGGGACTCGGAATACTCGTTCATAGCTTCGTTGAGCGTCCGGTAATGGCGAGTGTTCGCGGATTACGTCTGCGGGTCAGGAGTTCAGTCTCCCGGACTGGCCTGCCTTAGCGTCCAGAAATCGCAGCAAAAGTTCGTTGTTGATTTTACCGCGCCCGAGAGGCGAGTATCGCCTCGCTTAGAAGGCCACGACCGAGTTGTTGACCGATCGACTCGTTAGCGGCGCATCGTCCAAACGAGAATAGCTCATGAAAGTCGCGATCGTTCACTATTGGCTCGTCGGAATGCGCGGCGGCGAGAAGGTCATCGAAGCGCTGTGCGAAATGTATCCGCAGGCCGACATTTTTACCCACGTTTATGTACCGGAAATGATCTCGGACAAGATCAATCGACACAACATCATTCCGACCTTCATCAACGCATTGCCGCGCGCGGCACGAATGTACAAGACCTATCTTCCGCTGATGCCGCTCGCGCTCGAGCAGCTCGATCTACGCCGCTACGACCTGATCATCAGCAGCGAATCCGGGCCTGCCAAGGGCATTATCCCGCCTGCGGAGGCGCTCCACGTCTGCTACTGCCATACGCCGATGCGCTACATCTGGAACATGTATCACGAATATCGGTGCGGCGCCGGCCGCGTAACGCGGCTTTTGATGCCCCCATTGTCGCACTATCTGCGGATGTGGGACGTAACATCGGCCGCGCGCGTCGACAGCTTCGTTGCAAACTCGGCGACGGTCGCAAGGCGCATTCACCGATACTACGGAGCAGATTCCGTCGTCATTCATCCGCCAGTCGACACGGCTGCGTTTTCGATCGCAGCTTCCTCTGAGCTCGGCGACTACTATTTGATGGCCGGCGAACTCGTGTCCTACAAGCGGCCGGATCTCGCCGTGCGCGCCTTCAACGAAATGAAACTGAAGCTGGTCGTAATTGGCGGCGGTGAGATGCTCGATGAAGTTCGCCGCCTGGCGGGCGCCACCGTCTCGGTCATGGGCTCGCAGCCGTTCGAGGTGCTAAAGCACCACTACGCGAGATGCCGCGCACTCGATCTTTCCAGGCGAGGAGGACTTCGGGATGGTACCGGTCGAAGCAATGGCGAGCGGACGTCCGGTCGTTGCCTTTGGCCGAGGCGGCGCGACGGAGACCGTCGCGCAGGGGCTGTCAGGTGTTTTCTTCACCGAACAGACGGTCGAGGCGATCTCGTCGGCGGTCAAAACGTCTGGCGGACATTGAGATCGATCCCGAAAATGATCGCCGCGCATGCGAGCCAATTCGGTCGCGACCAGTTCTTTCAAAAGATGCGCACGCACATCGATGGACTGTTGGCCGAGAAAAGCGACCGCGCACTGATTAGGGACGCCGACGCGCGATCTTGACGCGCCCTGCCCGTTTCAGGCGTCGACGGAGGTATCGATCACCGACAGCGATCCCTCCTCGATCACAAGGCAGGTCAGCCGGCCGGTCGCAAATGCGCCGGTATCGATATTGATCCGGTTTGGTCCTACCTCAATTTCACGGGTCGGCGTGTGTCCGTGAACGATGATCTTGCCGAAATCGTCGTTCGACGAGAGAAACTCTTCTCTTATCCAAAGCAGGTCGCTCTGCTTCTGGCGTGACAGCTCGACGTCCGGTCTGACGCCTGCATGAACGAAGAAAAAATCGCCAGACGCAAACGAAGTTCGCAAGTCTCGGAAAAAGCGAAAATGAGCCTGCGGCAAGGCACTGTGAAAGGCCGCTTGGAGTTCGGCGATTTGCTTTCCGCTTGTCGAGGCTTCAAAACGAACGCCATATGACATCAGGGTTTCCAGGCCACCCAGACGCATCCATTGATCGAACAGGCCGCGATCAGCTCAGGCATTTGATCGCGATCAGTTCATGGTTGCCCTTCAGGAAGACGGATTCCCTGCGTCGCACCATGTTGAATCAATCTATCGATCGTTTCGCGCGACGACGATCCGCGATCGATATAATCTCCCAAAAAGACATAAACCGGTCGCACCGTCGGACGTGCGCGCGATATCGACATCGATCCGAGCCAGCAGTTCATTGAGCAAATCGAGTCGGCCGTGAATGTCGCCGATGGCGTAGATCCTTTGGCCTGGCGGCAGCGATGCACGCCGCCCTCGGATCTCTGAGTTCCCCAAAACGTGGGTCCGGAGCAACCAACTTCACGCGTCAACTCGCCATTTTTGCAAGGCTTTCGCGACCACAGAGGCCGCATGTGGTCCTCAATCTAAGCACTCCAAACGATAAGCGTTGATGCCCGCCTTCAGAGCTCTGCCAGGATCCTACCTGTCGGATGAAATCGGCCGCAAACAAGAGGTGGGTTGAATTGTTCTTCAAAGCGCCATGCCACCTAAGGCAAAATGGGGCCCTTCGGAAAAATCCAGCGGCTCCAATGCATTACCCTTCATCGGCGTAGTTTTATCGGAACCAGCCCCCTGATCAACCCTAACGGGGAACGTCGGTTGATACCTACCGCCGCCTAATGTAGGGTGTAAGGAACAATTTACCGATCAGAAACAAATAGTTGAGGATTTCGGATGCGTACAAGGCTCATTATCCAGACTTTGTTCGTTCAAATATTGCTTGCTATATTCATTGGTGACGGATGGGCCGCTTGCATCAAGCCGCCGGTAACCCCTCAGTCTATTAGCCAATTCAAGTCAAACCCTCACGCGTTCGTCGCTCCGGACTCCGACACCCGGATCATTGAGGCATTTGTTCGAGATCTCGTCGGAACCGACGCCTCGCTGGCTGCAGATTTCGTTCGTGTCGCCAAGGAAACTACGCCGCGATTTCAAACAGCGATCGCTGCCGGTCTCGCGCAAGCCGCAATAGCCTGTTCGACCGTGGACCAGAAAGCGGGCCTGCTCATCCAGCAGGCTGTTGCCGGCTTCGACGACGGGCAGTTTCAGGCTGCGTTTGCGGCAGTTGCGGGGGATTTGTCGACCGCAGCGACAAATGCCGCGCTGGCTTCTTCCGCAGCCTCTGTGGGCAGTGTCGTTGTTACCAATCCGACCACTTCATCGGGGTCGACCACCCAACCCGGCGGAGGCGGCACCACATTGCCTATCCAGTTTACAGCGGCCGCCATCAGCGTCACGACAAATGGCGGCGTCGGTAACAATGCCAACAACAACGGCGTAACAAACACCGCGGCAAATCCGGTAAGTCCGATACGTTAATGCCCTTGATCGGCGTCGCCTTGGACCAGCGTAAGGAATTGTAAATGAATGTAGCCGGTCAGTTTCCGCCCTACGGGCCGGCGGTGGATACCGATTCTGACGCCATTTCTATGGTTCAGATTCAGGATTTCTTCGGCCGCCAGTGGCGCCTCATAGCGCTGGTGACGAGCCTGGGGATCACCCTTGGTGCGATCTACATCGCACTTTCGCCTGCGCTATATACTGCGCAAGCAGATATGATTATCGACACGAAGCGGGTGACCTGGACACAGTCCGAAATGTCGACCGATAATCGTATGGTCGAAGATGCATCCGTTGAAAGCGAAATCGAGACCACCCGATCCGAGCAAGTGGCGATTGCCGTAATTCGCAAATTGCACTTGACTGAGGACCCGGAATTCGTCGGCGCTGGTCAAGGTCTCAAGCGTCGTCTCTTTTCGTTGTTCAAGCTGACGTCGGGACCGGTACCGGAGCCGTCGAACGAGGAACTGACGCATCGGGCTCTTGGCATGGTTAAGGCGAACTTGCGCGTTACCCGACTGGGGCGGAGCTACATCGAACAAATTGCATTTACCTCCCTTGACCGCGAAAAAGCTGCCAGGATCGCTAACGCGTTCGCCGACGCCTACATCGAAGATCAGCTGCAGGCGAAGTTTGAAGCGACCCATCGCGCTAGTGTCTGGCTGGAGCAGCGAATAGGAGAGCTGCGGCAGCAGGCGAGTGACGCTTATAGGGAGGTTCAGGATTTCAAGTCCGAAAACAGCATTATTATTGGTGTTGACGGCAAACTGGCGAGCGAAGTCGAGCTTGATCAGTTGGGAGTAGCTTTGGCGAAGGCCCGGGCTGATACCAGTCAGGCTCGCGCGAAGCTTGACCGCATAACACGCGTTCTGGAACAACGGACAGACAAGGAAAGCATAAATATTCCCGATCCCATTGTAACGGACGCGCTGAGCAATCCTGTAATCACCAGGCTTCGGCAGCAATTCCTCGATGATCAGAATAAGGAATCGGAATGGAGTGCCCGGTACGGACCGGATCACCAGGCCGCCAGAAATCTGCGAGCGGAAATGTCGGCTCTGCAACGCGCGATCTGGGACGAAATCTCGCGCATCGCCGAGAGCTATAAGAGCGAGCTCCAGATCGCCAAGAGCCAGGAAGAGTCCATCGACAAACGCATGATCGAGGTCTTCCAGAATTCCGGCGCGACACGACAGTCGCAGGTCCGCTTACGCGAACTAGAAACTGCCGCGAATACTTACCGCGGTATTTATGAGACATTCCTGAGCCGGTTCACTCAATCGGTTCAGCAACAATCGTTTCCGTCGACCGAAGCTCGAGTTGTAACTTTAGCGTCGCCTCCCGGTTTGCCGAGTTCGCCGAAGGTCGCGCTAACGATCGCGCTAGGCGCCATTTGCGGCCTTGGTTTTGGAGTGATGATCGGCCTTTGCTCGAGAGCAAATGAACCGCCAGATTCACACGCGTGCGCAGCTTGAAACCCTTCTGGGAACCACTTGTCTTGCCGTTCTCCCGGCATTTTCCAAACAGAAGCCCATCGTTGGCAAACTCCGTGCTACTCAAGATTCAAACGCCTTTCGACTGATAAGCGACGTGGCGCCATTTTCGGCAACCGCCGAGGCGCTTCGATATATCAAGGTCGCTATCGATCTTCACCCGACCGGGGGCAAGGTTATCGGAATAATTTCCGCGCTGCCCGGTGAAGGGAAAACAACACTTGCGACTAGTTTTGCGGCCTTCGTGGCTAAGAGCGGCAGCCGCACGCTGCTGATTGACGCCGATTTAAGAAACCCATCGATGACTAGGGCCCTTGGCTACGCCAATACCCCAGGTTTGCTCAAGATGGTCGCTGACAAATCAGACTTTTGCGATTTCGTGGTCACGGACACCAAATTTAAGTTCGACTTCTTGCCGTCTTCGACCCAAATCAAGCCTTCTAATAGCTCCGATATCCTGAATTCACCGGTCATGAAGGATATGCTAAAGACGGCCAGGAATGATTACGACTACGTCCTTGTTGACTTGCCTCCGATCCTACCGGTGGTTGACGTGAAGGCGGTGGCCCATCTATTCGACGCATTTGTTCTAGTTGTTGAGTGGGGCAGCACACCTGGTGACGAAATTCGCAGGGCGATGAACACCTCGCATCTTCTGTCGGAGCGACTGTTAGGCGCAGTTCTCAACAAGGCCGATGAGGTCGTCATGCGTCGGTTCGAAGGTTATTCAGATCGGCGTTATAACTACTACACAACCGAAAAAATCCCGGCGGAAACCACCTAAATCCCTGCTCTCACGTGAAGTTCTCTATCAGATCATTCGTTGCGCTGGCCTCGTCGCTTGCTATTGGCTGTTTGGGACTGGCGTGGGGGATTTTCGCTCTTCCTCAGAGTGAGTTCTCTGACGATTTCCGTGATATTGAGGATCGTCTCCTGAGTTTCGAGACGTTCAGGCCGGCGACTTTTGCGCAGATATTAGAGAGTCCAGGGCGCGCAAGACATAAGCGCTTGCGACACCCACCCCCAAAGAGCGATGCTGCTCATGGAAATGTCGCTGGCTGAGTCTGCCCTACGGTCGGGGGCCGTCCAAGAATTCGATCAACGCACCAAGTTTATTCAAACTCGCGCCAGGCGCGTGCTGAGTTGCACGCCGCGCGAGTCGTTCGTTTGGCTCTTAGTATTTCAGTTTGAAGTGCTCAATGGACATTTGGACGAACAGTCGTTCGGTCTGCTCGCGATGTCCTATGAGACCTCCCCAAATGAAGCATGGATCTCGATCCGCCGGATTCTCGTGGCGATGCCGCTCGTTCTGGTTGCACCAGAGTCGACTCGGCAGAAAATTCTAACTGAATTTCAATTACTTACGAAAAACGGATTTGTCGATGCGGCTGCCCGCGCCTATCTGGGCGCACCCGATCGAGCCCGCTCGTTGCTTCAGTCGCGGATCGAACAGCTCAACAAGGACCAACAAGCGGCTTTTTCCAACGCGTTGCAGAAATTCCGCACCTGACAAGCCTTTGCGCGCTGACCCACGGTTTCGGTTGCTTCCTTTTCGCGTCGGCCATAAATGGGCCAATCTAGACGTTAGGGTTGGCTCGAACTCTTAAAGTCCATTGTCATGTCCATTCGAACTACGGCTCTTATTGTTGCCTGGTCGACGGTTGCGTCCTGGGCGTGCTGTTTCGGTCAGCAGTCGGAGGACTTTCCCGACTCAGCGCTTACGCGTGAGCAATGGCAGCAGCGGGTGGAGGGTGCACGGCGTCGGTCCGAAGAATTCGTCGCGAACGCGCGCACGCAGACTGCAATCCCGCCTCCTTCCGAACAGGAAGAGGCGGACGCGGCCAGCCAACGGGCCATGAACGATCCCAGCCTGCAGCGCGGCGACGTCATTGCAACCCGGCAAGGCTTCGTTGTTTTCGTCGGGCGACAGGAAGAACATCAGCCCGACGACTTCGTGCCGACTCCGGACCTGAGGTATCGGCCACCGGTGGGGCCAATCGCGGATCCGCGTCCACACCCCTGATTGATGCCTCAAAGGCAATGAGGCCTTCGGTGCGATCGCCTTGGTCCGACATCATGGCGATGTTCCACAGGCCTGCCGGAGCGTTGCTGCGGGAATTGGATCCCAATTGGCGTTACAGAGGCCGATTTCCTGCGACAAATCGCCTCCAAATCCGGCTAACGCCGGCCTAAACATCAAAATTAATTCAAACCTTTTTCATCATCGCGCGACAAATCTAGGCGTCCTTCCGGGCCTTGACGATTGCACTGCAACATTGGGTGTCCGATTCTTGGACGTTCCGTGCCCACAATATGCTCATCTTTCGGGAGCATCCGAAAATGGTTAACAAACCGAGAATCTTAGCCTATTTAGTTTAATGAGCACTTGCTGATAATACGGGCTTGCTCGAATTGTGCAGCGCCCATTAATTTGATAAAAAAGGACAGAAATTTGATAAATACTGGAAGGTTTTAAAAGATTGAATTTTTGTCGTTGGGAGTACCGAATGAACAGTTTGACCGATACACGTAGTGATTTGCAATTCGTCGCCGCTCCGATCGGGCTAACCTCGAAGAGGATCGTTGATATTGTAATAGCTCTCTCCGGAATTGTCCTGCTCGCTCCTTTATTGATTATCTGTTTCGTTGCGACGATCGTCACTTCACCTGGCCCGGCGCTGTTTCGTCACAGGCGCGTCGGGTTCAATGGGAAATATTTCAATTGCTTGAAGTTTCGCACCATGGTGATGGATGCACCGGAACGTTTGCGCCAGCTCCTCGAGTCCGATCCAATTGCGGCGGCCGAGTGGGCGGCCAACCGGAAGTTGCGGCACGATCCGCGAATTACCGCGATCGGCACCATCCTACGTAAGTCGAGCCTGGACGAGCTTCCGCAGTTGTTCAACGTCCTTCGGGGCGACATGAGCATTGTGGGCCCGCGCCCCGTCACCTCAGAGGAACTCGTTAGATATTCGAGTTCGATAGGTGCTTACCTTGCCTGCCGGCCAGGCATAACTGGGCTCTGGCAGGTTAGCGGTCGCAGCACGACGACTTATAACAAGCGGGTCGCGTGCGATACGTTTTACGCCCGCAACTGGTCGATGGCGCTGGATGCGAAAATACTGATCGTAACGATCCCTTCGCTTATGCTTTCGGACAATGCTTATTGATCAAGTGATAGCCGATCGCTAGGCAGGCGGTACCTTCCTCCCCTGCCCTGACTTCGAAAGGAAGCCGACCGGATCTCAAGCAAGCGGCACTTTCCTGATTTCCATGCCTGATTGGATGCAATGGCATTCACATTGTGCCCAAAGAACGTTCCTTTACGTTAATTTACCCTTGAGATTGCTCGTATCGCGCATCGTCGTTACTTATCGCAAGTCAAACAGCGATAACAAGAAAATGAACGACCTGCAGCGCGTCGATTTGAACGATCCGGCCATTAAGCCTACCCGTTCGCGTGCACGAACGGGTAGTAAGATTACCGTCTGCTTGCTGAGCGCACTGATCGTATCGGCAATGGTCGCATGGCTGAGCTTCATCGGCTGGGGAATTATCGAAATCTTGCAATGGTCGTCAGCTTGTATCAAGAACGTCTGGACGACGTTCTTCTAACGCCAGCTGTCGCAAGGGGCCCCAGGGGCCGCACCTATTTATCAGCCCCCTACCTTAAATTCATGCGCAACCTGCTCGATCAAAGTCAAATTTACATGATGCGGGCATGTCCCGGGAATTTCCGGTAAATGACAAACATTCTTGTTGCCGGTGGAGCGGGCTATATCGGGGCACACACTTGTCTCGACCTATTCAGCAAGGGCTTCACGCCCATCGTTTTTGACAACCTCTCAAATGGTCATGCTGAATTTGCCAAATGGGGCCCGCTCGAGGTGGGCGACATTCGGGATCGTCGTACGCTCGATGAAGTTCTCAAAAAATACAAACCACAGGCGATTATGCATTTCGCCGCTGCGATTGAGGTTGGTGAATCGGTTCGCGACCCGAGTGCCTTCTATGACAACAACGTCGCGGGAACGATATCGTTGCTTCGAGCCGCGGAGGCGGCAGGCATCGACAAGATGGTGTTCTCCTCACTCATGCGCTACATACGGAGTTCCTCTATCGATACCCATGAACGAGGCTCACGTTCAGAGCCCAATCAATCCGTACGGCCGAAGCAAGCTCATCATCGAACAGATATTGAACGATATCGATAAGTACCAAGGCTTTCGATCCTGTATTCTGCGCTACTTCAATGCCGCCGGCGCGGACCCCGAAGGAAGAATTGGCGAATGGCATTCGCCAGAAACTCACGTCATACCCATTGCAATCGAGGCTGCTTTAGGCCTGCCGGCCCTATTTTCAGGTTCTCGGCACGGACTACGACACGCGTGACGGATCCTGTGTTCGTGACTTCGTTCACGTTCTCGATCTCGCCGACGCACACACCCGCGCGATCGAGCATCTGTTGAATAACGGCACCAGTCATCGCCTTGAATCTTGGAACCGGCAACGGCACAACTGTGAAAGAATTGCTCGAGACCGTCCGTCACGTCGTGGGTAAAAGCTTCGATATTAAATATGGTCCACCGCGCCAAGGCGACTCTCCGGCGTTGGTTGCCGACAACGCGCTAGCCAGACGGACGATTGGCTGGTCCCCTCGGCACGATCTTCGCTCGATCATCGATACGGCCTATAACTGGCACTCAAATCACCTGCCCGCTTTGCTTACTTGCCAGAGCAACGCTCCCAAATCGCTGAACTCTGCTTCCGTCGACACTATTCGTTAATCTTGTTCGATAGCGAAGAATTAACGCCACCAACTGACAATTCACCGATCGATGGCGCGCCTTCCGGCGATTGCATCCTCCTCGATCAGTGGTTGTATTCATGGCGCGATACGGATTTCCGGCATATTTCGCAATTTTTCTTGCAGGTGTGCTTACCGCAGGTAGCGCCGGCGCGCGCAGTCCGCAGGACTCCAAGCCGTCGACCTCGATTGTGGACGCCTCCCCCACCTTGGCTCCGTTCCAGCACGTTCGTTTTTGTCTTCGCTATCCTGACGACTGCAAATCGAACCCGACGGAGGACGAACGCATCGACCTGAACGCAGAGACCTCCGATTTGCTGCGGCGTGTCAACCACAGCGTCAACATGTTGATTACGCCAACACTCAAGAACTACGGCCCGGAGCTTCAGGACGGTTGGACCATTGCGCCAGTCATGGGAGATTGCAACGATTACGCCGTCACCAAACGGCATGAGCTGCTGGAGAGCGGCCTGCCCGCGAAAGCCCTCAGGCTTTCGGTCGTCAAGACATCGTCGGGAATCGGACATCTTGTCCTTGTTGTCGTAACGACAAAGGGTGACGTCGTCATGGACAATCTGACCGAAGCGATCCGTCCGTGGCAAAGCACGAACTACCATTGGCTCAAGATCCAATCAGCCAACGATGCTAGATTCTGGTACGAGGTCAAGGCGCCTGACGTGTCGGTCTCGCAAATTGACCGTAAGGTCCTTTTGGCCGATCGGTAGCCAGCCTCGCTTAATCCGGCTGTGGTAATCGCAAGGCCATCGCCAGGGGAGTATGGACGACGGAACTGGCTTCCGCCGATGGAGAGAGCGCTCTCGCCAGACCGCAACCGAGCAGAACTCCGAACAAGACAAGATAGCCCGGAATCTGCAACGAAAAATCGATTGTCGAATGCAAGTAGCTAAGTAACATGATCCCGGTGATCGCTGCCAGCAGACGCCGGCTTTGTCCTTTGGATTTGATTGCGGCGCGAGCCAAGATGAATAAGGATGCTAGCGCGGCGACGACAATCAAAGCCGCAACGGGCAAGCCCATTTCGACCGCAATCTCGAGGATTGTCGAGTGGGCGGATTCCCATACGCCCCAGCTGTAGAAGTCGTCGGCCCGAAGCGAGGGAAACAGGTCCGCAAAGGTCCCGAGGCCGGCTCCCAACATCGGCCGCTGCCGGATCGCCTCTAGACAAAGCCCATAGACCGACCACCGCCCGTCGTCGAATAGGCCCTGGCTTCCGATTCTACCGGTGCGACCGAGCAGCTCGCCGACGATTACCAGCGCAACGACAGATGCAACTGCTAGACGCCAAAGTCTTTGCTTCCGCCCGTCGGCGGTCATGAGCATGATTGCGGCCAGCAACCCCAGGCAGGTGCAGATCAGGCCGCCGCGCGAACGTGTCAACAGCAAAGCGAAGAAGCACGCGAGCGCACCCGCCGATCGGACAATGGTTTTGAACGCCAGACTCTCATTTGATGGTTCGAGCAGCAGCACGCGGATCGAGGAAAATCGCAGTGACAGCAAAGAGGAGTAGGCGAAACAGAACCACAGAATCGCACCGGCGCCGACGAATGTTGCAGCGGTGTTGTGATTGATGAAGGTCGCTGTCAGGCTTCCGCGGTAGGCCGACTTTGGGGCCCACAGCACCATATTTGGTGTGATTACCAGCGCAACCAAGCCGTAGATGGCATAAAGCAAAATTGAATATCGTACGAATGAAAGGAGAATGTCGCTGTTACGCCGCGACGTGCCGATAAAGAAGCCGCTCGTGACGGAGGTTACCAAGAGCAAGAAATGCCCGATCGAATCCAAAGGTATCTCAGCCCGGCTTGAAATTCGGGGAAGAACATTGAGGCCAAGAAGTTCGTGTGCCCGCTGCCAGCTCGGGTCGTCTAATTGGTCGACGACGTGAGGCGTGATTTGCACCGCCGCGACAGACGCATAGACGCTGCAGAGCGCAAGAAAAACGAACAACAAGCGGCCCTGGCCTGGGTTCAGCGGGCTGGCCGCGCCGCATAAGACACTTATCGAAAGCAGAATCGTCCAAACCGCGACAAAGAATGAATCCACCGATCCGAAAAATAGCGGTGCCAGAACCGACACCGCTATTGTCATCCAAAGCTGGACAGATCTGACAGTCTCGGCCGGAAACTTCGATCGTCGCCGGCGGATCATGGCGATGCGATCAAGGCGCTCAGTTTGAGCCTACCACTTGGTCTTTTCAGCCGTATTAACGCTGGTCACCGCGGTTGCCGTGTTATTCACCGTGTTTGCCGTATTGTTGATAAGCGTCAGAAGCTTGTAGTAGTCCACGACTTTGGCGTTGGCGACGTACATGACGTCCTTGGTCCGCATCTGGAAACCGGAGGCGAGCAAGTAACCGGACGGGTCGCGCAGGTTAACGTGATAGATGGTCGGCACTCTGTCGTAGGTAAATCGGGTGGTGTCGACGCCGAGCTTCTCCAGGAAGTGACGATCCTCGTATCTAAAGACGTAAACTTCCCTGGGATCGGACTGTTGATCGTTCAATCCACCGGCCTTGCCGATCGCCTGGGACAACGTCAGGGTTTCAACGTCGAACGGAATTTCAGAATTAAAGCCGAACACGTTTTGATTGAGCGCTCCGAGCGCGGTGAACGTGGGCGCTTCGTGACTAATGAAGATAACGTCGTTCGGTCGAATAAAGATGTTTTCGCGCGGATCGTGCACCACGCGGCTCAGCAAGACCCGGACGCGCTTGCCGTCCCGCTGCAAGCGTGACGTAGCTTTCGATCGCCTCGAACTTGGGCCCTCCGGCGCGCGCGATCAGCGCCATCAACCGTTCGCCGACGCTGTTGAGAGCCAAGACACCCGGCGTGTTCACGTCGCCCAAAACACTCACGACGCTTGAGTGCTGTTGATTGAGGCTGATGACGACCTGCGGCTCAATCGCGCGATTTCGCAGCCGAGCAACGACCGCTTGCTGGATGTCCGGTATGGTGCGCGCGGCGGCAGGAATCTCGCCGGCATAAGGAACGTAAATGCTGCCCTTCTGATCGACCGCTTGCGCGGGCAAATCCACGAAATTACCAGGACGTGCACCTGCGGCTTGTCCGGGGGTGAACAGACCACCCGGCGCGGCTTCGAATATCGAAATGTTGAGCACGTCGCCCACGCCGACGACCTGTTCTGGCTTCGGACGCTTGTCGGGGAACTCGCCTTTGAACGAGACCACATTGGGCTGCGACAGAAAGCCGATCGTGTCAGCCGAGACGTCAACCAGGGCGTAAGGCAATGCCGCCGTAGAACGCACGCCGGCGGTCGCATTTCCGTTCACAGCGTCACTTGAAGGTCCCGTTGCCGGCAGTAACGCACAGCCCGGCAGCAAGGCCGCAGCGACGATCGCAAGGAAAGAGGACCGAAATCGCTTCAGCATCGCGAAGGTCCCCGCTGGTCGTCACAATCTGAGGCCATCAACGACCGGCATTTGGCCAGATTCGGCCAAATTCCTGTCGCGAAAAACGGGATAATTCGGATCCTCAAAGCCGTCCCTCAATGCCCATCGTCGTTGTCAAATTTTATGGTTAATTTGACGTAAATTGCCTGGGGTCGGCCCCAAACGCTCCATCCGCTTGAGAACCTACAGGGGGATTCCCCGGTATCAAAGGGCGCAAAGCGTTCTGAGATCGTGTTTCGTGGGACAAGTTGCTTTCGGGTCACACTTGCTTGGCGCGAAGCCACAGGTGAGAAATCGCTGTAAATTGAGGTACTTGAATTGGATTGATCGTGTTTCAGTTCGAGCAGAGCGCGGGAAGACCAGTCGAAGTCTGCCTGTACCCTTGGCGACGTTTCGGGTTCTCGGCGAAGGAAAGCCCGCGGTAACGGGGCTAAAGGCGGCTCGTCGCGGGCAATCACGAATCGAAGTCATCGGTTCTCTCTCAAGGCTGACCGGTTGGCTTTCGGAGTGATGAAAGCTGGTGACTCCCTTTGCAGGCAGACGGATCAAAGAAACAACTACCGGCCGAGCGAATGCCCATCCTGCCGTTCGGATTGTAGCTGATTTTTGCGGAATGCCGTGATCTACTGGAAAAAGTGATTCGTTTTTGCGGCAAGCGGATTGGGCGAGGCTGGATCCAGCAAACGAGTCACGAGTAGCAAAAGTATTAACCGTTACACCGGCAAAGTGGCGTTGCTGCGCCCGATGGATTCGTGTGCGCTGACGTTTACTGGGACGACAAGGACATTGGCATGGCATATGCCGCCGTTTTGCTGGCCGTATTGGGGTTTGCGGTCGGTGCGGTTTTCCGATTGAAAATCCTTTTATCAATCCTTGTTTTTCTGCTGCTTGTTTCCGTCGTCTTCTCGCTCGCCCGCGGGTTTGACTTTCTCGACACCGCATTGACGATTATGGTGGTGCAGACCATCCTCCAAGGCGCTTATTTTCTCAGGACTCGTGGCGCGCGCTTTTTTTGCGGCAGATCATCGCGTCGGTCACATACACTGATGTCGGCGGCCCGATCGATTTCAGCTCGACTTACTGCTTCGGGCACTCCGAATAGAACGTCCCGTTGGCCGCATCGGTTCTTTCCAAACACTGCGACGGCTCCGTGACCTTGCCTGCCACGGTAAAGTCATAGCCCTGATCCTTCAAAGCAAGAACATAGCGGCCCGGGGGCAGCGCAAAATCGGCCTTGTCGGACTGTACCAACAGCATTTCGGGGTTTCCAGCAATCGGCCGCACTCTGAACTCATACGACACGTTTCGTATGTTCCACGCGTCCGAAATCTGCGCGAAGGTCGGCTTACCCTTGGCATCGAATGTCAGGGCCCGCGTTACCTGGGCAACCACACGAACGTCCATCCGCTCGGGGGCGTTTCCGGCAAGGTCGCGTCGGAAGATGATGAACTTTGCAGTTCCGTCCGGAAGTGTTGTGCGGCTGGGTTGATTGATAGGAGTAGACATCGCAATCCGCTTGTCCGGCACTCGCTCCGGCAGGAGATAAAGCTCGCTCAGGGCAGCATCGCTCAAGGCGTACACGCCGTAGTCGCTTGGCAGAGGGAACGGCGTTGCCTTCGCCGCAACGGCAGTGTTGGGATCGGCCGCAGGCTGCGATGTCTCCGGTTGCGGCTTGATGAGCGTCGACAGTAACTGCGCAGGCAAATCCACCCCGGCCCATTGCTTGTAAAACGCCAAGCCCACCACCATACCGAATAGCACCGTGGCGATGCCAAAGCGGACCGCGGTCGAAATTGTCGATCGCATTCGGACGTCGACGATTGTTTGCACCTGTGGGCGCCAATAGACCCTGTTTGGAACAAGAACGTCGTCGGGCGCCGAATTAACCGCTTGAATCGCTGGCATCGGTGCGTGAGGTGGTTCGGCGGGCGAACTCCTCGAGCCGATTTGCGCGGTCGGAATCGGACGCGCAAGCTGCCTCTCCTCGCGGCGTGCAGAGAATTCTTCAACTCCCTTTATCGCGGTTTCAAGCGCAAGCGAAAGCCGCTCCCGCTCGGCTTCGTCAGCCCATGAAGTATCGATCTTCAGTCGGTCGCGTGCAAACTCGTAGATCGCCAGGCGCAGCTGTGAAGGATCTTCTTTCGCGGTGTTGATCATCCGCGAGAGAATCAGGGCAAATTCAATCTCATGGGCATGAGGCGACACCATCCTGTCGTGATCGACCTTCGGAAATTCTGACTGCATAACTTCATAACCGCGTTGCCGAGTTCATAAAACCTATCAACTGCACCCCGCAACTGATTGGAATAAAGAGAGTTTCTCCGACCAACAGGTTCCGGGGTGACGGACCCAATTTTTCCGGTGTGCTCGGCGAGTATGGCAAAAGTAGCGGCCATGATCCAATGGAGGCGGAAACTGTTGCCAACATGCATCCTTGGGGGCTTGATCGGTGTCGGCCGATTTAGTGGCATTGGCTAATGCGCGGGTTACAGTCTATGGTTCGTTGCGTTATTTTTCGAAACGGGACTCCAAGGAACAGCATTATGTCGCACGCACGGAAGGTCGCTATTGCCGCGTTTGTCGCTGCGCTAGGCGTCACTTGGGATGCAGCGTCGGCTCACGGCCGTCTGTATCCGCTAACCCGATGCGGACCGGACCTCGGCTATCTCTGCCGCATCCATGGCTATTTCGATGCGCCACCCTTTCATTACAACCTGGCCATCTACCCCGGTTGCATCCGGGTTGTTCCGGTCCAGACACCCTATGGCATCGAACGCCAGCGCACCATCGTTTGCGGGGCACCCGAACGGACGATGGTTTGGTGGTGGTAGGGAACTCCCCACCAGTGAATTAAAATCCACCCCGTGGTGGACGCGTTAGCGGCCCGATCCCTTGTCCATGCGCGAATTGTTGGTCGGCGGTTGGGCGGGCGCAATGCTGACCGGTCCATTGTTGACCGGGCCCTGATTGATGCCTTTCGGCGCATATGTTGCGGGAGAGCGCACAAGATTGCCGTAGATATCTCTTTGGGTCGAAACGCCATACTGCGCTGCCGCTGACGTGGCGCCAGCAAACAGGCAGAGAATTGCCAACGCAAACCTCATATATCCTCGCTCGTAGCTGGATAACCAAACATACATGAGAATACCGCGAAATGCATCCGACGCGTTTGCGAAATTTTGCCGGTGAGTTCAAAGACAGACTGCGGGTGACTACAGCTGCCAGTTCGCGCTCGCTGGGGCGCCCATCTGGAATAGGACCGCAAGATAGCCCAAGACAGCGGCGGGATAGGTCGGGAGAGATCTTATGGAATGGGTTCTTTTCGTCTCAGTGCAATGGATTGTTTTTGGAAGCCCGACCCAACCCACCGCACAGCAAATTCAGCCATTTGCCTCGGAAGAACTTTGCAACAAGGCCGCCGAGGCAATTCGGAACGAGATCAACTCACCAATCCCTGGCCAGCGCGTTCAGACCCTTGGGCGCGTCGTTTGCGTGCTGCGAAAAGACAAATGAAAATCGGTCTCAAGCCATCAGCCGATCTGGCATCGTCTTCCACCAATCAGCGATCAGTTTCTGCCGGCTCTTGAACTGAACCGTTAGATCGGCGACTGGTCTCTCATTTACCGGAATAACGCCTTCGATTTTGCCGACCGCGCGTGCGCCTTCCAGCGCGTCCGCTTCACTACTAAATCGGTAGATTTCAAAACCGCGATAGTTTGGCATCATGTGTTGAAAGCCCAGATGCGCCAACCAGCCAAGTTGCAGTAATTCATTCACCGAAAGGTCGACGCGGATTTTGCCCTCGGCGGGCGCTTTCCTTCTTATTCCGGACGCATGGCCTTTTAACCAGCAAGCCTCGCCAATTGCGTCACCGAGTATCCAGAGCTGCGCATGATAAGGATCGGTCGTATGCGAACCGGTTCGCCGGCGCCTTTTTTGAGAAACCGCTTTGACTGCAGCGATAGCTTTCTCCACCGTAACGGGGACGCCCCCGCCTTCGAGTTCCCAGTGAGAATCCAACCCTCTACAAATTTCGCGGGTGGCTTCCTCCGTCCCCCGACGTCGTCCAGCCTCAAAATATGAACGTGCACAAGAAAACGACGCCCCGATCAAGATCGCGACCAAACTACCTAGCACCAACAGAAGATCCACGGCCCCTACCCACCCAGACCCCAAGAAAATCCAAACGCAGCACGTGCCCAATTTAGACCAATTTGGTTAACATAATGGTAGCCTACCCGCCGGTCCGCATGCGCTTCTATCGAACCTCGGTTGCGCATCGATGCTCAACCGGAGATTGTCCATGAGAGATCTTGATGCCGACCTGCGATCTGCCGCTCAAAGCGCTCACAGGCAAAAATGTCTGATCTGCGGTGGATGTTTTCCTTTGCCACAAGATTCGAGCGGCCGAAAGCGCCATATTGACTGTGATTTGAAGTTGATCGGCGAGATGCAATATAAACCTTGATGGTTACCGTGCCGCGCGGCAATAGTCCCTGGCGGATCATCTCAAGGACGAGTGCTGTGACAATCAAGGAAAGCCTAAAAGAGCATGTTATCTTGGGGATCGACGCCCTCGATATTCAAACCCAAAAGGACCGTTGGTTGGCTGAAAATCCGCGTTTCAGGATAACCGAGACTAGTGACATCAAGCGCGAGCCACCGAGCCTGCTGATACGTCTTGGCGGGAAGTATGTTCCGCGCTTTTCCATGCTCTTGCGCTATCGCGAAGAGGACGAGGTTTGAAGAGACCGGGATCTAATCTCGGCGAAGGCGGCGCCAAGCAAGACTAAGAAAGATGGCTAGGGCCACACAAGCGAGCGCCCCCTCCAAGATTTCGATGCGTGAGAAGCCCGCGTTAACGTGGAGAACATGACGCAACACGGCCGCAGTGATGATCGCAGCCAGTAAAATAACGAGCAGATGGCGCATGCGAATTTTGGTCGGGTCCATTACGGTATTAGAAACGCCGACAGCGGGGCTTATCAAGTGCTTCATTGCAACAGGTAGGAGCTTTGCCGAAATTTTTTGACCTTTTGCGCTAGCGAGCAAGCGCAGCAAGTGAGGCCGAACCTGAGGTTTAGCTGCTTTTGCCCTCGCTTGTGCTTCCTTGGCCCCTTGGCAATTCCCATTCCGTCGGCGCGATTAGGCTATTCGGGCAGACCTGTTCTGCCACGGGGGCTATCCGCTCGATGCTGACCGCTCAACTGGTGCGTTGTTTCCCAGAGCAGGCGCCAGAGTAACGCTAACGGGTTACGTTAAGTCCAAAAACAGCTCGATCGGCGCACGGCATCACTATGATCCGGCTCGGCTTAGCTGAAGGGCTGAGGGCGCCAAACACATGATGGACGGCGAATTCAAATACGTAGTGGGGGAGAACGGGGATCGCGTTCTCGTCGGTCTTATACAAAGCGAGACTTTGGAATTTGAGGGTTTGGACGCCCTTAGGCGCAACAATTCAACTGAACTCTCGTTTGTTT
>CAVQNB010000029.1:0-71238 GCA_963713785.1 uncultured Alphaproteobacteria bacterium | reverse complement strand
AAATCTCTTGCGCTGCTTGCCGGGTCATTGAGTGCCTAAAACGGCTTTGCGATCATCAGCCAGAGAATGATCATAACCGAACCGAAGCCGGGGATGCCGAAACAGAACCAGCGGCGAAACAGCGCAATGTAGCGCGGCGGCGGCGGCTCCTGTTTCGCGACTGCCGCGCTTGCCAGATTGCGCATTTCGATCTGCATGAAGATCACGGGAATCCAGAACAGTCCGGCGACCACGTAAAGCCCGAGCGACGTCACAAGCCAGCGCTCGGCGAGACTGATCGAGGATAATTCCATCAAAATCCGGCCGGTGACCGGCTGCAGGATGACAGCCGTGAGTGTGAACGGCATGTCCGCGATCACGACGGTTGCAGCGGTACGCGCGATAAACGCCGCGTCGCGGCTTACATGCGCCATCAGCATGAAGAAGGCGATGCCGCTTCCGGTGCCGAGGATGACGATGGCGCCAAGCACATGCAGATATTTGACCAGGAGATAGAACGTCATCGCTGTCTCACGGCGGGCGTCTCGAACTTCAGCGCGCGATCGAGTTCAGGAGTAGCGATGGTGACTCCACTTTCGGTTTCGGCGAGCCAATGACCTTCGCTCCCCGAGGGGGCCAGCACGCGAAACTCCACTTTGCCGCCGGCGCTGCGGAAGGCTCCCGCAAGCCGTCGCGACAGCTCCGGCGAGAAGTAAGTATCGTTGGCCGCCACCAGCCAGGTTAGCGGCACCCGTGCCGCCTTGCCGAATTCACCCGCGGCAGCCAGAAGCGTGTGCGGCGCACAGATCTGATTGGGAAAATCATTGGCATGGCCGCCGCGCCCGGGCGCGAATGCGATGATCGCCGAAATGCTCCGGGGATCCGAGCCCGCCAACGCCAGCGCGCCCCAGCCGCCGGCCGAATGGCCGACAATGACGGCGCCGTCCTTGCGGGTGAAGGATTGCGCGCGCAAGAATTCCAGCGGCAACACAATCTCCTCGGCGGTGGCGCGCGCGGCATGGGCGTAGTCGGCATCGTCGCAACCGCCCTGGTCCTCGAGGTATTTTCCGCCCGTTGCGCCATGGCCGAGGCGCTCGGGAACCAGCACCGCAAAGCCCCGCGCTACCAGAAACGCCGCCAGCGCGCGGTATTCCGGCTGCGGCATTTGGGCGCGACGCAGCACGTTTTGCGTGGTCGCGTGCGCGATCAGGGCCAGCCGGAACGGCCCGTCGCCGGGCGGGCGAAACAGCACCGCCCGCGCCGAGATATCTCGATCGGGAGTCGGCACCCGCCACGGCTGCTCACGGTTGCGCTCGCCCTCGGGGCCCTGCGCGCCAAGCGGCGGCTCCGCCGGCGCGGCCCGGCCGGCGAGGCCCAAGAAGAGGTCCACGAAGACGACCAGCGCGAGAAACGCCTTTGCCAAACGCATCAATGGCCTGAGCTCAAGAAATCTGATTCGTCACAGGATAGCGGCGAATCACATCCCCACATTTTTCCGTGAACCGGATTTGGTGTGACGTTGCCGCTGAGTCTCTTTTTGCACTTCCGCGCATCAACCGGATGCCGGTTACGGCGGCTTCTTGTCCTCTTTCGGCACAATCAAACACAAAACTGATGCAAAAAGTCCACAGGTTAACCGATAATTAAGGATAGACCTTGAAGCGGGCGCGCCGACTTGCTTTGATTGCACCCATGAGCACAACCCTGATCGAGGTCCGGCCGGCCAAAGCTGCTGACGCAGCCGCGGTTGCGTTGACCCATGACGAGGCTTGGCGCTCGGCCTATCAGGGCATCATTCCCGGCGCCGAACTGGAAAAGCTGATCAACCGCCGCGGCCCGCAATGGTGGGACAGCGCGATTCGCAAGGGCAGCCGCGTCAGCGTGCTGGTGTTCGGCGACAAGGTCGCGGGCTACGCCAATTACGGCCGCAACCGCGCGCGCAGCCTGCATTTCGAAGGCGAAATCTACGAGCTCTATCTGCGGCCGGAATTCCAGGGCTTGGGCTTCGGCCGCCGCCTGTTCACCTCGGCGCGGCGCGATTTGCTGCAGAGCGGGCTGAAGAGCATGGTGGTGTGGGCGTTGTCCGACAACGACCCGGCGACGGAGTTTTATCGCGCGCTTGGCGGCCGCATGGTGGCGCGCTCCTCCGAGAAGTTCGGGCCCAAATCGCTCGACAAGGTCGCCTTCGCCTGGACCAATTAAGCGCCGGCCTCGCGGCTGTCCGCGCTCCCGCGGCCGGCAACCTCTTGCGCTTAGCAACAAAGCCCTAGGGAGCCACCCATGCGCATTGACGCCATCGCGATCGGGATCGATCCGCCGCGCGAGGTCAACGTCATCATCGAAGTGCCGGTGGGTGGCGAGCCGATCAAATACGAGATGGACAAGGAGGCCGGCACGCTGGTGGTCGACCGGTTTCTTTATACCGCCATGCGCTATCCCGGCAATTACGGCTTCATCCCGCATACGCTGTCCGGCGACGGCGATCCCTGCGATGTGCTGGTCGCCAACACCCGCGCCATCGTCCCAGGGGCTGTGATGAGCGTACGGCCGGTCGGCGTGCTGTTGATGGAAGACGAGGCCGGCGGCGATGAGAAAATCATCGCGGTGCCGTCGTCGAAACTGACCCAGCGCTACGACAAGGTGCGGAGCTACAGCGACCTGCCCGACATCACGCTGCAGCAAATCCAGCATTTCTTCGAGCACTACAAGGATCTCGAGCGCGGCAAATGGGTGAAGGTGCTGCGCTGGGGCGCGCCCGAGGACGCGCACCGGCTGATCGAAGAAGGCATCGCGCGCGCGAAGAAGTGACGACCAAGTCGTCATTCCGGGGGCGCGATAGCGCGAACCCGGAATCTCGCGCCTCATTACTCCGTCATTCCGGGATGCGCCACTTGGTACAGGCCCGGAATCCATAACTCCCGATCGTGGTTGTGGATTCCGGGCTCGAGGCTTCGCCTCGCCCCGGAATGACGGCGTATGTTGTGGCGTGCCTTACACCGCGGGCTTCGGCAGTCCGGCGATCGCGCAGGCGGCGCGTAGCGTGTTCACCAAGAGGCACGCCACCGTCATCTGGCCGACGCCGCCCGGCACCGGCGTGATCGCGCCGGCGACGTTCAGCGCTTCGGCAAAGGCGACGTCGCCGACCAGCCGGGTCTTGCCGTCGGCCGAAGGCAAGCGGTTGATGCCGACATCAATCACGGTGGCGCCCGGCTTGATCCAATTGCCACGCACCATCTCCGCCTTGCCGACGGCAGCGTAAACCAGATCGGCGCGGGCGGTGAGCGCTGGAAGATCGCGCGAGCGCGAATGCGCGATCGTCACCGTCGCGTTTTCATTGAGCAGCAATTGCACCAAGGGGCGGCCGACCAGGTTGGAACGGCCGATGACGATGGCGTTCATGCCTTCGAGCGAAGCATGCACGCTTTTGGTCAGGATGATGCAGCCGAGCGGCGTGCAGGGCGACAGCGCGGCAAAGCCGCCGGCGAGCCGTCCGGCATTGTTCGGATGTAACCCATCGACATCCTTGGCGGGATCGATGGCGTTGATGATGGTTTCCGTGTGAATCGATTTCGGCAACGGCAATTGCACCAGGATGCCGTGCACGCTTGGATCGCGATTGAGCTTTCCGATCAGCGCCAAGAGATCGGCTTGCGCGACATCGGCCGGCAATTTGTGCTCGAACGACGCCATGCCGGCGGCTTGAGTTTGCTTGTGCTTGCTGCGGACATAGACTTCGCTCGCCGGATCATGGCCGACCAGCACCACCGCAAGGCCGGGTGTCAGGCCGGCCTCGCGCTTGACGCGGGCAACCTCATCGGCAACGCGGGCGCGAAGCTCGGCGGCAATCGTTTTTCCATCGATGATCCGAGCCGTCATCTCAGTCCCCTAATTGAGCATGATCTTTTCGGGAAGACCGGTTCCCACTTTTCCGGATCATGCCTTCGCAGAAGTCAGAACGCGCAACGCTTCACCGAGCGACGCGGGATCGCCGTCGACCGCAATCTGCTTGAGCCGCGAGGTCGCCCCCGACAACAGCCGCACCCTGGCCTTGGGCACATGCAGCGCCTTCGCCAGCAGTTCGGTCACCGCGCGGTTGGCTTCGCCGCCCTCGGCGATGGCGCGGACACGGACTTTGACCACGCTGCGGCCATTGGCCAGCGTCTCGACGCCGCAGATCCCGTCGCGGCCGCCGCGCGGCGTCACCCGCAACGCGACGCTGATGCCCCCGGTGGAAGTGCGCCAAGGGTCCATCGAGAGTGATCCATCAACCGCCCACGCGATCAGAAAACGCTGGGATAGATGTAATAGGTGATCACCCGCTCGATGAACATGATGATCAGGATCAGGATGATCGGCGAAATGTCGAGGCCGCCGAGATTGGGCATGAAGGAGCGGATCGGCGCCAGCACGGGTTCCGTGATCCGGTACAGGAATTCCGCGACTGCCGCCACGAACTGATTGCGGGTGTTGACGACGTTGAAGGCAATCAGCCAGGACAGGATCGCCGAGGCGATCAACAGCCAGATGTACAGATCGAGGACGATAAGAATGATGTCGAGAACGGCACGCATGGCTGAGGGACTCTGGCTTGGGACCTCAGCTAGATATCGGTTCCCCCCTCGGCAAACAAGGGAACTTCCCGGCAAATGGCGCGGAAAACGCGCCTTTTCGCCGTTCTTGACTTGACCTTGGCGCGGACTGTAAATGGCCCCGATTGCGGGCCGCCTTTCTTGATTGAGGCGGTTTTTGGAAGGGGCCATAGCTCAGCTGGGAGAGCGCATCGTTCGCAATGATGAGGTCGGCGGTTCGATCCCGCCTGGCTCCACCACGCTTCGCTTTCGGCTACGCGTGACGCAGCCGCGCAAGAGGCGAAGGCGAAGCGTGCCCGGCGAAGCCCACTTGGGCGAAGACGGGCTGCCACCGAAAATCTTGCTCATCATTGTCGCTGACGAATTGACGCGCGCGGTTATTCCGCGGCTTCCGACATGATCGACAGCGGCGTGCGCTTGAGCCAGCCATCGATAAAATCCTTCAACCAGGCGCGCTCGGTCACGTCATGCATCGCGCGACCTTCGAAGTGAAGGTGACGCGGCTGCGCGCCGGGCAAATCCATCTGTCCGCGCGTGGTCCAGCAATGCATCATCGCGTAGGTCACGTCGGGATGAAACTGAAAGCCGAACGCCTGCCCTGACCGGAACGCCTGAACCGGGAAGTCGTCGCCCTCCGCCAATAACTCGGTTCCAGCCGGGAGTTCGAATCCTTCGCGATGCCAGTGGTAGACTTGGTTCGGCCAGTTCGGGCAAACCGCCAACCCGGACCGTGTGGGGCGGATCGGGTAGTAACCGATCTGGGTCTGGCCTTCGGGGTGCGGCGCGACCGGCGCACCGAGTTGCCTCGCGAGCATCTGGGCGCCGAGGCAAATGCCGAGAAACGGCCGCTGCTCCTTAAGCGCGATCTCGATCCAGTCGATTTCTTCGCGAACGTAACCGTCGGGATCGTTGGCGCTCATCGGGCCGCCGAAAATGACCGCGCCGGCATGGTTGTCGAGCGTTTCGGGCAACAGGTCGCCGAACCGCGGGCGGCGGATGTCGAGCCGATGCCCCAGCGCCCGCAACACATTGCCGACCCGGCCCGGCGTCGAATGTTCCTGATGCAGCACGACCAGAACCGGCAGCCGGGATTCCGTGCTTGGGGATGCGGCAAACTTGCCCGTCCTTGCGAAAGGCAGCACGTTTTCGCCAGCAATGTTTGAGCGGAACGGCATCAGCTTTGCTTTGGCACCAAAGCTCAAATCTTACCTAAGTGATCGTTAATTTCGTGTGAGTTCGTGCACACTTGTGAGGATGGAAGCAAAGGACGGGCCAAACAGCCCAGCAAGCGGGGACAAGAGGGAGTGAAGAGGCTTCCGGTCAGCGCTTGCGCAGCTGGAATCGTGCAACCGCCGCCAGGATGAAGGCGCGGGGAAACATCCGCAGCAGCAGCGGCACGATCTTGATGCCGAGCCCCGGCAGGACGGCACGCTTGTTGGCCATCAGCCCGCGATAGCCGCATTTGGCGACATCCGCCGCCGAGACATTAAGGATCGTGGAATCAAGCCCGGGCGAGAACCCGGCCCGCGTCTGAAATTCCGACGGCACCGGGCCGGGGCACAGCACGGTCACGCGAACGCCGCGGTGTGCGAGCTCCGCGCGCATCGCTTCGCTGAACGACAGCACATAGGCCTTGGAGGCATAATAAACCGCCATTCCCGGCCCCGGCAGAAAGCCGGCGATCGAGCCGACATTGAGGATGCCGCCGCCATTCTTGATCAGATCCTCCGCAAACCGCAGCGTCAAATCCGTCAACGCACGGATGTTGACCGCGATGATGCCGAGTTGTTCGGCGCGATCCCTTCGGATCGCCTGGCCGAAAACGCCGAATCCAGCATTGTTGACGAGGTATTCGACCTCCATCCCTTCGGCGGCCAGAGCGGCGGCAATTTTCTCTGCGGCATCGGGTTGTTCGAGGTCGCATGGAACAACGAGCGGCACCGCACCACCGGCGGATTTGATTTCAGCGGCCAGCGTCGCAAGGCGATCCACGCGCCGCGCCACCAGCGCCACGCGATGACCGTGCGCGGCAAAAACGCGTGCCAGCTCGGCGCCTATTCCTGCCGAGGCACCGGTAATCAGCGTCACACGCTCGGTCACGATCCAATGCTCTTAAATCGATTTGGGGATATTGTTCCAGCGTCGGCACGAGAGAGAGCATAGGCTCACAACAGGTTGCAAGTCACCTGCGCGCATGGCGCGGTGTGCACCCCCCGGAACCGCCTCGATAGGCCTTGTTCCGGGGCTTACTTGATGTTGCGGCCAATGTCAGCACATTAAAATTTGGTCATGTCTGGCACCGCACCATGGGCCTGAACGGCCACTGCGGCGTGCATTCAGCTTCCCACAACCGGTGCGGCTCGCCTGGCGGCGACGCGGTGCTTGAGTTCGATCCGATCGCGCGACGAGACGGCGAGCAGATCGGCCGCGCGCCAGACTACATTGTCCTCGAACTCGCTGACTTCGCCGTCGGCATAGACCAGCTCCCACATCATTTCAACGATGCGCAGCCTGCCTTCCGCGTCAACCTGCCGCATGATGACGCTGGTGAAATGATAAAGGTCGACCGCCTCGCCCTCGACCCGGGTAGCTGACGCGATCAATTGATCGGCAGTACCGGGATCCAAGCCGAAACGGCTTTCGATCAGGCTGTGAAGCTTCTTCTTCTCGGCATCGCTGGGTTCACCATCGAGCGAGATCACGTGGATCAACAGCGCGGTCGCCGCCAGCTGATATCCGCTGTCGTCGAAAGCGCGATTGCCCTGCGCATGGGGAGAAACAACGTCGGCAATGAATTGGCGTAGTCCGTCCAGCATCGCTTCCTACCGAAATCGCGTCAGTTCAATGGGTCCGCCGGGGCGGCGGTCGATCACCGATATATGGATGGGAAAAACGATCGGCGCAATCAGTCCGGTTTCGCCGGCTGCATTACGTTTCGGCAACCTCAGTGAAGCAACGAACGCGTCATGCGTTAGCATCGAACCCGGAATCTCGAGATTCCGGGTCTGGTCCGGAGCCAGTCATCGGGCGGCGCAAAGCGCCGACCCGTTGGGACCAACCCGGAATGACGATCTACGGAATCTCGTAGACCAGCATCTTGTCGGCGATGCCGCGCAACGCGGCCTGCTTCTGGATCGGCTTGATCGCCTGCCGGTTAAGGATTTCCGCGACCGCCGGGGCGTCGATCACCGGGCCGGTGATGTGGATCTCCTGCGAGGTCGACAGGCTCTGAACGCGCGCGGCGATATTGACGGTCTGGCCGAAATAATCCTGCCGTTCGTTGAGCATCACCGCAAGGCACGGACCTTCATGGATGCCGATCTTGACCACGAGATCGTTGCTGTCGCGCTCCTTGTTGAGCTTGTCCATGGCGGCGCGCATCCGCAAGCCCGCGACGATCGCGTGCTCGGGCCGCACGAACGTCGCCATCACCGCATCGCCGATTGTCTTGACGACGGCGCCCTTCTCCGAGGAGATGATCTCCAGCAGCGCATGGAAATGCGCGCGCACCAGATCGAACGCGGCGAGGTCGCCGACCCGCTCGTACAGCGCAGTCGAGCCCTTGAGGTCGGTGAACAGGAAGGTCAGCGAGGTGATCTTGAGGCGCTGATCGATATTGAGATTGTCCGCCTTGAACACGTCGCGAAAAGTCTGGTTCGACAGCATCCGCTTGGCGGTGAGGAACGGCTTGCGCTTGCCGATCAAATCGTGAAGCGCCTCGGCCGCGATGAAGACCGTCGGCAGCGTCCGCATGCCGGCCTGATTGTCGAGCGACAATCGCAACGGTCCGGGCCGCATCGTGGTGGTCCCGACCGGCGCGTGCGCCTTGTTGTAGATCAGCGACAGTTGCTGGCGTTCCCTGGTCGGCTCGCCCTGAACGTCGATGAACTGGGCGGAATGCGTCACCGGCTCGAACACGATGATGAATTGCGCCGGCAGTTGCAGCGACAGCACCGCTTTTTCGCCCGCCGGCAGCTCGAGCGCATCGAGCGTCACCTCGTCGGTCAGCTGCTCGAAGGATTCCTCGTTGAGATCGACACCCGAGCTCCAGAACACCTGCTTGAAATATTCCCAGAGCGGCAGCGAATTCGGGTCATGCGCCGCGATCCGCCTGACCCGCGGACTGACGGTGAAGGCGACCTCGACCTGCTCGTCGACCGACGCTTGGTAGCCGCAGGCGCACAAGCCGCAATGGTAGTCGTCATGGCGCAGCGATTTCAGGGTCGAATGGGCATCGAGCACGCCGCCGCAGCCGGGGCAAAGCACGTTCCAGGTCAGATCGAACAGCCCGAGCCGCGAGGCATGGAGAAAGCCGGAGATCACCCGTTCTTCGTCGAGCCCGGCCCGCTTGGCAAAATCCAGCACATTGATGCGGTTGAGCTCGTGGTCCTCTCCCTTGTCGATCAGCCGCTCGATCGCATCGGCCACCGCCGGATCGGCGGTCTGCTTCAACACCGTAAACTGGGCCTGGATGTCGCTCATGCCGATGACCTGGGGCATGACCCGGAAAGAGCCTGCCCCGCACTTGGATAGCGGGGTGGGCACCGGCTTTCCGAAAAGATCATGCGACGTCTAGATGGTATCGGTTCAGCCTGCGCGCAATCCCATCAACGGGGTGTGACGGCAAACATCGGCGAGTGGTCGGGCTGGGTGGTCACGACGCCGACCGGTGTCACCGGTTCCTTGTCGACGAGTTCGATGCGGAACGCGCCGATCAATTTCGCCAGCGCCAGCGTTGCCTCTACCAGCGCAAAATGCGCGCCGATGCAGACCCGCGGGCCGACGCCGAACGGCAGGTAGGCGAAGCGATCCGGTGGCGGTGAGCCCGGCATGAAGCGCTGCGGGATGAACGCATTGGGGTCGCGCCAGAGCTTTTCGTGCCGGTGCAAAAGCCAGGGCGCGATCAGGATCACGTCTTTCTTCGCAACCGGCAGGCCCGCCACGGTGTCCGGCGCGATCGCCGCGCGCGCGACCAGAAAGGCCGGCGGATAGAGCCGCATCGTTTCGTCGATCACCGCGCGGGTGAATTTCAGCCGTTCGATATCGAGCGCACCGCCGGTGTCGGCCCCCTTCACTTCCGCAGCCACCTGCTGCTGGGTCGAAGGATCGAGCGCCAAAAGAAACAGCGACCAGAACAGCGTGATGGCCGTGGTCTCATGACCGGCGAGGATCATCGTCGCCACCTCGTCGCCGAGCTGGGCATCGGTGAAGGCGGCACCGGTTTCGGGATCGCGCGCCGCGCCCATCAGGTCGAACAGGTCGCGCGGCGGGGCGCCGTCATTCTTGCCGGCGGCGCGGCGTTCGGTCCATCAGCATGGCGATGAACCGCGTCCAGCGCTTGCGGAACCGTGCGCGCGCAAAGTCCTGCGGGCTCGGCCAGGACAGCGGCAACATCAGATCGAGCAGATGCGGCCGCGCCAGCCGGCTGCCATATTCCATCACGAAGTCGCGCAAGGTCTGGCCGTGACGGTCCATCTCGAACGAGAACATGGTGCGCCCGGCGATCTCGAGCGTCATGTGCTGCATGATCTCGCGCAGATCGACCGGCCCGCCGCAGGCGGCCTTGAGCTTGGCGATGGTCTCATCCGTCACCGCGACCATGTGCGGGACCAGCGTCGCGACGGCGCGCGGCGTGAAGGCCGGCGACAGCGTCCGGCGCTGGTGTTTCCAGGCGCGGCCCTCCGCGATCAGGAGGCCGTCGCCCAGCATCGGGCGCAACACCCGGATAACCCGCCGGCGTGCGCCGTGTAGTTCTCGTAATTGTCGATCAGCACATGCCGGATCGCGTCCGGCGTATTGACGATAAAACTGGAGCGCCCGAAGAAGCGGCCCTTGACGATGTCGTCCTCGTAGGCGCGCTGCCCCCAGGTCGCGATCGCGCTCTCGCGCATCGCCGCCATCCGGCCAAAGGCCGTCATGTTGTCGGGCGCGCGCGGCGGGCTCGGCGGCACCAGCGGCTGCCGCGCGATCGGCCTATCGTAGGTTTCGGCGATGCTCATGTGACGGCCTCTCGCGATCCAGGGGACTTGTCGGACGATCAGAGGGCACGTGGGAAACAGCTAGTAGGTCAGTTCCGCGACCGCAATCCTGTTCTCCGACGCCGGCCAGGCCCGCGCGACGATCCGCTCCTCGTTGAACAGCGCCGGTCACCGGCACGCCCGCCTTCCGCGGCGGAAAGTCGCAACGTTGTCGAGCGAGTTCGCCCGGCACGCCGGCCTTCACGTCCGCGGGCTCCTTGCCGTCGAACAGCACCACATCGCGCGGGAGGCCGAAATATCCCCGCGGCCGCGACATGATCACGATCGCGCCAGCGCCCGCATCCGCGGGTCCGAGCGGGCGCGCGGCCCGCAGATGCACGATGTCGGAGGAGCGTGGAAACGGCGAGCGATAGAAATGCGTGGTCGTCGATCCCGCCGATGTCAGCACGATCTCGAGATACCAGGACGGATCGACTTGCGCCGGACCCCAGCGCCCGTCCTCACCGGTCTGCGACGAGTGAACGGCACCGCCGATGCGTTCGCCGCTGTCAGGAGATACGCGATAGAGCTCGACCGAGGCGCCCGCTACCGGACGATTGGTTTGAACGCCGCCGGGCGTACCGGTCACGAGACCGCTCAATCTGACTTCCTCGTCCGGCACGATCGCGATGCGATCCGGTTCGCGGCCGGCGATGAATTTGTAGATCTCGCGAAAGGCGCGCGGCGAGAAGGCGGTCTCGCGATGGTCGACCGCGCCGAGCACGAGATTGGTGGCGCCCTTCAGCGCCGGACCTTCCGCGGTGATCCCGGTCGGCGTGCCCGGCTTGCCGACGAAGCGGCCGTCGGCTTGCGCATATTTGTCCATGCCGTCGCTGCGCAAGCGTGAGGAACGCGGTGCCCGGTCGTCACCTCGCTCTCGCCTTCGTTCAATCCGCGCAGGAAAGGCACCGCGGCCATTGAACTCGTTGCCGAGGCCTTGGTCCCAATCATAGACGCCGTGATTGGGTACGCCGCACAATACGGCATGGCTGACATCTGCGGCCCCGCCATTCTTGATGTAGCTGCGGATCGAATAGCCGCCGCGCGAATTGCCGACCAATGCCACGCGCAGCGCGCCGGTCTGCGCTTCAATTCCTTTATGGCATCGCCAAGCTCGCGGCGCTGGTCTTCGGTGGAGGAGCGATTGTTCGCTCCGCCACCGCATCGTCGGTTCGCGCCAGGGGGTCGATGAAATTGATCGCGAACATGCGATCGCGCGGAACCCCGTTGGATTCCATCCGCCACAATGTCGTGATCCAGAGCGCCGCGTCGTCGCCATTGCCATGAACGAACAGGATCGGCGGAATCTCGGCCGCCGCCGGGGCTATGGGCGCGGTTTGCGCCAGGGCGGACCGACCGAAGTTCCCAGCCGCCAAAGGCAGTGCCAAAGATAACGTGCCGGCGCCTTTCAACACTGTCCGCCGCGATATCTTCATTGCCGTCACCTCCCGCTATTTTTTGGCAATTTAGCCGCCTTATGCGCCCGCTGATAGCTGCCTAAGCACTGGACAGGACAGGACTTTCGCGGGCATCACTCTTGGAGCAATAGGGAATCAAAGCCGGGTCCGACCGGCGCACACGGATACGTCCATGACCGACCAGCCGAAACGCTCGATGTTCGCCGCCCACGGCGTGGCTGCGCCGTTGCGGCATGTCGTGTTCCGCCGCATCTGGCTCGCCAGCCTGCTCTCCAATCTCGGCCTGTTGATCCAGGCGGTCGGCGCCGCCTGGGCGATGACGCAGATGACCCCGGATGCCGACAAGGTCGCGCTGGTGCAGACCGCGCTGATGCTGCCGGTCATGCTGATCGCGATGCCGGCCGGCGCCATCGCCGACATGTATGACCGGCGCATCGTGGCGCTGGTCTCGCTGTCGATCTCGCTTTCGGGCGCCACCGCGCTCACGGTGCTGGCATGGTTCGGTCTCATCACACCCAATAGCCTGCTGGCGCTGTGTTTCGTGGTCGGCAGCGGCATGGCGCTGTTCGGACCGGCCTGGCAATCCTCGGTCTCAGAACAGGTGCCGGCCGAGACGCTTCCGTCGGCGGTCGCGCTGAACGGCATCAGCTACAACATCGCGCGCAGCTTCGGCCCGGCGATCGGCGGCATCGTCGTCGCCACCGCCGGTGCGGTCGCGGCGTTCGCGTCCAACGCGCTGCTGTACCTTCCGCTGCTGGTGGTGCTGTTCCTCTGGAACAGGACCAGCGAGCCGTCGCGTCTGCCGCGCGAACGGTTGAACCGCGCCATCGTCTCTGGCGTGCGCTATATCGCCAACTCGCCGTCGATCCGGATCGTGCTGGCGCGCACCCTTGTCACCGGCCTGATCGGCGGCTCGGTCTCGGCGCTGATGCCGCTGGTGGCGCGCGACCTGTTGCATGGCGGCGCGCAGACCTACGGCATCATGCTCGGCGCGTTCGGCATGGGCGCGGTGATCGGCGCCCTGAACATCGGCGAAATCCGCCAGCGGCTATCCGGCGAATCGGCGGTCCGCGCCTGTGCGCTGTCGATGGGCGGCGCCATCGCAGCCGTAGCGCTGAGCCGCGAGCCGGTGCTGACCGCCGCAGCGTTGGTGGTGGCGGGGGCGGTGTGGATGCTGGCGGTCGCGCTGTTTAACATCGGCGTGCAATTGTCGGCGCCGCGCTGGGTCGCGGGGCGCTCGCTCGCCGCGTTCCAGGCCTCGATCGCCGGTGGCATCGCGATCGGAAGCTGGGGCTGGGGACACCTGACCAATGTCGCCGGCGTCGAAACCGCGCTTCTGGTTTCCGCCGGGTTGATGCTGGCCTCGCCGCTGCTTGGGCTGTGGCTCGGCATGCCGCGGGTCGGCGCACGCAACGAAGACGCCGAGGTGCTCGCCGACCCCGAAGTGCGGCTGTCGCTGACCGGACGCAGCGGGCCGTTGGTGGTCGAGATCGAATATCGGGTCGCGCAGGATAACGCCCGCGCCTTCCACAATGTGATGCAGGATGTGCAGCTCAGCCGGCAGCGCAACGGCGCCTATGGCTGGTCGATCGCGCGCGACATCGCCGATCCCGAACTATGGACCGAGCGCTACCACTGCCCGACCTGGCTCGATTACCTGCGCCAGCGCAACCGCGCCACCCAATCCGAACGCGCGCTGCATCTGGAAGCGATTGCGTTTCACATCGGGCCGGATCCGGTGCGGATCCGCCGCATGCTGGAGCGTCCGTTCGGATCGGTGCGCTGGAAGGAAGACACGCCCGACCGCGCCTCGACCGAAGTGTTGCCGGTGGTTGCGACGGCGGCGGGGAGCAGCACGTGACGCTGGCGCGCTACTGCCCGTGCTCGGTCAAGACCTTGTCGCAAGCCTTCGAGAGCCGGGCGCGGTTTTGCTTCAGGCAGGCCAGCACGACCTGATCGCCGTCATTCATATGGGCCCGGCAAAATCGCGAGACGTCGCGTGCGCAGGCGTCATGGCCCTGCTGCGCGGAAGCGACTGAGGCGATCACGATTAACGGAATGACGAAGAGAAATCTGGTCATTTGCGACGCCTTTGTTTGGCAATCAGGCTGCGGCAATCAACACGACCAGCGCGTTCTAGTTCGCAGTTCAGGACGCTGCAAGCAGGGTGGGGCGTGAGCGGTTGCAGCAATGGGACGCAGGCGGTGGTCCGGCCTGCGCCGCATTTGGGAGCCGGGAATCTCGATCAGTTGGACAAGTCGGCGGTAGCGACCTTCTTCTTCTGGGCGGCGAGGTCGCGGTCCATCACGGCGCGGCAGCCGCTGCTCAGGTCGGAACGATGCTTCATCATGCAGGCGGTGATCTTCGAAATGTTCGGGATCTCCGAGCTGCACAGGCGGAACGCGTCGCTGGTGCACATCTGCTGCGCCTCGGCGCTGAAGGCGAAGCTTGAGGTCGTCGACAGCGCGGACAGCGAGGCGGCGAGAACCAGGACAAAACCGGCCTGGCGGAAAGTGCGGGTGAAGGATGCGGTCATTTTAGGCTCCCATTGGCCTCGCGAGGGCGGGCCCGTTTCTGATGGAGCTACGTTGCGCCCAAACGCGGGTTGCAACAGTGAGGACGGTCACTCACGCCACCCCAACTGTGACGTCCGTCACAAAGGTCGATCCGTCTGAGATTCCTCCGCAAACCGGCAACACGTTGGTGAGGCGTTAACACTTCCTTCGCATTAATGGCCCGGCGCGAAGGTGGCGCATTCCAGTTGAGTTGCGTGCTTGCAGTTGCGTTTTTGGGGGAAGAGTAACGATGCGTCATGCGTTGGGTCTGATGTTGGCCAGTATTGTTGCGGCGGTCGCCATCGCCGGAGTGTGGTTCTGGAGCTCCGCGCCGCGGGCCGATGCGGCGCCCCCTCAAACCATCGCCGCCAGACCAGCCGAGCCGCTGCCGGCAATAGCCGCCAATCTCGCCGCCAAGGACGATGTTGCGGTCACGGCCTCGCTCTCGGGCAAGGTCCCTGTCGCTGCCACGCCTGCGCCCGCGGATCAGCCAAAATCAGCTTGCGCCAATCCCGATGCGCTCGGCGTCAGCCGTGTCGTCGAGATCGACACGTCAGGCGGGCCGGGTTTCGGCTTCGAACATTTCAAGCAGCTCGACTTCCTCTCGGACAAGGAAGTGGTGCTGACCTTCGACGACGGCCCGTGGCCGGGCAATACGCCTGCCGTGCTGAAAGCGCTCGACGACGAATGCACCAAGGCACTGTTCTTCTCGATCGGCAAGCACGCGACCTATCATCCGGAAATCCTGCGGATGGTAGCTGCGGCCGGCCACACCGTCGGTGCGCACACCTGGTCGCATGCCAATCTGAACTCCAAGAAGATCACGGAGCAGCAGGCCAAGGACGAGGTCGAGAAGGGTTTTAGCGCCGTCAAGCTCGCGCTCGGCACCAGCCCTGCGCCGTTCTTCCGCTTTCCGCAGCTGGAGCACAATCCGGCGACGATGGCTTATCTCGGCACCCGCAACATCGCGATGTTCTCCTGCGACCTCGACAGCTTCGATTTCAGGAAGGGCAGCACTCCCGACAAGATCGTGCAGACGGTGATGACAAAGCTCGACAAGACCGGCAAGGGCATCATCCTGATGCACGATTTCCAGAAGCACACCGCGGAAGCCTTGCCGACGCTGCTGCGCCGGCTGAAGGCCGGCGGCTACAAGGTGGTGCAGATGAAAGCGAAAGCGCCTGTGCAGACGCTGAGCGAATATGACGAAGCGCTGGTCAAGGAGCTGAAGCTGCCGGCTCACAAGCTCGCGCCCGGTCTCAAGCGTGGTGCAGACGGTTTCGCAATAGCCAACTGTCATTCCGGGGCGCGTCCAACGGGTCCGCGCAAAGCGCGGCCCGATGACAGGCTCCGACGCGAACCCGGAATCTCGAGATTCCCCGATGCGCAATTGCGCATCTGAGGTCTGGTGCTGACGCACCATCCCGGAATGACGACGTCAAAAAACGGTGCTTACCAATAAATGCCGTGGCGATGCAGTTCGCCGATGATGCGCGCCTCGGTCCAATGCTTCTTGTGCTTCGGCTTGTCGGCCTTGTTGTCGGTCTTCGCCGTCTGCGGGATAGCCTTGCTATCCGCCTTCGGCTGCACCGGGGGTGTGGTGGTGGTGGTGGTGGTGTCGACGGCGGCGGGACGTTCGATGTATTTCGGCGTCTCGGCGGGCGCAGCAGCCGGCGCTACTGTCTCAGGGGTCTGAGCGGTCTGAACTTTGGCCTGCTCGGCCGCTGCGGGCTGGGTCGACGCGGCCGGCTGTTCGACTGTGGCCACGATCAGGCTGCGCGACTGTCCGGCCTGAGCGGTTGCGGACACCAGGACCATCGCCGCAATCAAAACGAATTTGCGCATGTGAAGTCTCCCCTTGGCTTAGTGGATCGGTTGGCTGGGCGGGAGACATAGGGGAATTGCGCCAGCGGTTGTGTGAGGTGGATCACGAAAGGTCCGCCAGCGGAAGCGGCCATGCGAGGCAATATGTTCGGCGCGTCCCGCAGAATATTTGCGCGCCATCATGACAGGCAGTTCACACGATTTTTCGCAAACGATTTTGGCAAAATACAGTGAGCAACAAAGACCGGATTTTTGAGATAAAGAGCTCCGATCCCTCGGAGCAATTCGGCGGCCGGCGGCCAGTGTTCGATTCGTCGGCAGGAGTCTGGTGTGACCATTCAATCAATATTGACGAGCTACTCGGTCCGGAAGTCAAGCAACGCAAAAATGCTCGCCTGGGGCATTACCGCCGTTTTCCCGCTCATTCTGCTTTTCGCTGGAATTTATTTCAGGATCATCCTGGGTGATTTTCCGAACGATCCCGACTATGCGTACTTGTTGAATGGCATCAACATTTTGCGGTGGCACGCCCCGGCGCAAATCGACCATCCCGGTACGCCGGTTCAACTCATTGCCGGATTGATCTCGGGGTTTGTCTGGCGATCCGAATTCCATTCAACGGCTGGATCTCTCCGGCGGATGACGCAGTGCTGCATCCGGAGCTTTATCTACTTGCCATCAGTTTGGTATTGATCATTTTAAGCTCGGTGGCTCTGTTTGCACTGGGCTGGTGCATTTTTCGCTGCACGGGCAGCCTGATATCTGCAGCCGTCGCACAAGTCTCCATCTTCTTTTCGTATGCGAATCTATCGCTTGGACTTAACAAGGTTGCACCGGAAGGGCTGCTGCTGCCTTTGACGCTGCTGCTCTCGGCTGCCTTGGTCCGATCAGCTTTTCCTTCTATGTCGTCCAAACCTCGGCAAGCAGGCATGATTGTCGGCGCGTTGATCGGAGCGTGCCTGGTGACCAAAACCAATTCGGCGCCGCTGATCTTCGCGATTTTCATTTTCCGCGAACGAAAGATCCAGCTGATGACCGCGGGGGCAGTTGTATTCTCCGCGATCCTCTTCACGCTGCCGGTGGCCGGCAGATACGGAGAGATCTTCGGCTACAATTAGCGAATGCTCACGCACACCGGGCGCTGGGGCCTCGGAGAGCAAGCCATGATCGCTGCCACTCAATACCTGGCTAACGTCAGGGACCTGTATTGGTCGGCGCCCGAGATCTACATCAGCCTCACGCTCTGCTTGATCTTGTCATTGTCGGTTTCGATCGGAGCCATCCGATCGGAAAAGTTTGACATGCGGCGCCTGCTCGTCGTCTCGGCTATTATGATGTTGGCGCAAATCGTAATCGTGGCCAAACAGGCCCAGGGCTATTATCTCGCTCCGGTCTCGGCCGTGGTCTGCCTCGCAAATGGAGGAATCAGCTATCTGCTGTTGCGCGGGGGAATTGGTCGGAAGATTTTGGGGGTCGCGATCATTCTCGCCTTCGTGACACACGGATTATGGTATGGCGCGCGCCCCGCCGTGGGCGCAATCTATGCGGAGGGGGCTGCGCGGCATGAAGACATCGCTCTGCAGCAACGATTGACAACGACCGCGTGCAAAGTCGTGTACGCCTATGAAAGCCAGACTATCCCGTACAAGCTCTTCTTCGGCGATATCTTCGCTGGCCACCGGTACCTTGTTCTGGTGCACAGGCATTATCCGGACGTGGTATTTTACCTGGAAAACGGACAATATTTCGATACGGCTACCGGCATTCTCAATGCGGCGGAGGCCAATACCTGGGTTGGTCGACAGAATTGTGTGTACCTGGTCAGCTCTCCGATGGAGCGTTTTACGCCGGAATCGTTCGGCATCTCACCCCAGCATTTGACGCTGATTGATCGAAGCCAGCATGGGCGGGTCGCAATTTACAAGATAGAGCCTCCGTCGGCAGGAGAATCCATCTTCGTAAAGCGCCCCTGATCTTCCGTCTCACCTACCGAAGAACCAGCCGTCGCCGCAGTTGGAAATATGGCGAGACGACATCGCAAGGGTTTGTTACAGGGGATTTTATGTGGGGTCTAAGGCGCTCCAAGGAGAGAGTTATTAGGTGTATCAAACGCCCGCGGCGTACCGGCGTATCTGGAAACAGAAACCGGTTCTGCGCGAGATCTATCTCGACATTTATCGCCGGATACTCGCCGAAACTGTTCCCGGTTCAATACTCGAGATCGGCGGGGGCTCGGGGAATTTCAAGGAATTTGCGCCGCATTTGATTAGCTCCGATATCGTGCCGACCCCCTGGCTCGATCTGGTATGTGACGCGCAGCGCTTGCCATTTCCGGATGCCAGCTCGCCAATCTCGTCATGATCGATGTGCTTCACCATATCGGCAGTCCGCTTCGATTTTTGCCGGAAGTCCAGCGCGTCCTTGTCCCGAACGGCCGATTAATTTTCTGCGAGCCTGCGATCACGCCGCTCAACCAATTGTCATATCGCATGTTTCATGACGAGCCCGTGGACATGTCGGTCGACCCGCTCGCTACACTCGCATTCGACCCGGACAAATCCCCGTGGGATTCAAATCAAGCAATTCCGACCTTGCTGGTTGATCGATATCGAGCTGAATTTGCTCGCATTGTACCGGGGCTCGTGCTCGAAGGCGTCAGCAGATTTTCTTTTTTGGCATACCCATTGTCGGGCGGATTTCAGCCCTGGTGCCTTCTGCCCCAAATATTGGTGCGACCACTGCTCAAGCTGGAGTGGCTAGGTCGACGATTGCTCGGGCGCGCATGTGCTTTCCGTCTGCTGGCGACTTATCGAAGAACCGCCGCCGTGTAGAGGGCGCAGAATGTGATCGGGCCGGACAATCGGAAAACTGGTGCCGCAAGAGGGATTCGAACCCCCGACCCCGTCATTACGAATGACGTGCTCTACCGACTGAGCTATTGCGGCGTCAGAGCCTGATATTTGACGCGTTTTTCCAAGACGGCAACGCTTCAAAACGCGTGCGCACCTGATACCGGGCACGGCCCGGATTGGCAAGGAAAACGCTTGTCGAGCCTTTGAAACCGCCTTTATGCGCCCCAGCGGGACAGAAATCCGCGCCAGCCGCCGGCTTGCGCTTTGGGGCCGATTTGTTCCGCAAATTCGTCTGCCGGGGCGTCATCGTCGATCCCGGGATCGTCGGGCGCGCGGATGATCGGGATCACCGCTGGGATTTGCGCGGCTTTGCCTAAATCGGCGCGGGCGCGGAACAAGGGCGCAGGCGTCAGTGGCGGCGGCGGCGATTTCGGACGGCGGGGGCGACGGCTTCTCCGGCGCTGCCGGCGCCGGCGCGGCGGCTGCCGCGGGCGGAGCGTTGTCTTGCGCGGCGGGCGGCGCCGTCATCTCGGGCAACGGCTCGGGCAGTGGCTCGGCCGGACCGTCGCCGGCGACAGCCGTGCGCCGCGGCGCCGGGGGCGCCAGCATCGCTTCCTCGAACGGGGAGGATTCGATGGTGGCGCCTTTATCCGAAGGCAATGAAGCAACCGGCGTCTGCCATTGAAATGCATCGAGCCTTCCGGTGACCGGCGACACCGGTCGCCATTTGTCGGATACATAGCCATCCGCGGTCCAGACCGGATCGTGCAGCGCGCGCACCGCGCGCAAGGTCCACGCCCGCGCCCGCCCGCTGTCGCCATGTTCGGTGCGCTCGATCTCCGCCATCAGCATCGCGACCCGCTGCGTCGGCCGCTCGACGAACGGCGCCAGCGCGGCGCGCGCGCGGGCAAATTCCGCGGCATCGATCGCGCCGCGCGCGACCGCGAGCGCGCCCTCGATATGGCCGGGCATTTTGGCCGCGAGCGTCTCGACCCGCACCAGCCGCTGGCGCGCGGAATCGCCCAGCCTCACATGCGCATAGGCGTCCGCGAGATCCGGATGCGGTTGCGCGAGCCAGGCGGCCTCGACGACGCGCATCGCGCGCCGTACCTGGTGCGCCTCGCTTTCATATTTGGCGGCCAGCGCCGCCGCCGGCACCAGGGTCGGCGCAAGTTTTACGGCTTCCATCACGCTGTCGCGCGACAGATCGCGGTCGATATTTTCCAGCTCAAGCGCGCGCGCCGCGAGCAGCACGCCGCGCTGGCGCCGATAGCTGGCCTTGTCGATCAGCCCCGCCGATTGGTTATTGTCCAAAATGCTCAGCGCGCCGCTCCAGTCGCCTTTGGCGCAGCAGAAGCCGAGCACCGCGTGCGACGCCCAGGACGATGACGGCGCGAGCTTCAGCGCTTCTTCCGCGATCATGACGGCCGCGACCGGATCGTCGGCGCGCTGCGCCTCGATGAACAGGCCGCGCAGGCCGAGTAGCCGCGTGTCCTCTCGCTCGGCCATGGCGTGGAAGGCGCGCTGCGCGCCTTCGCGATCGCCGTCGAGCTGCGCCGATTGCGCGTGCAAGAGCAGCGCCAGCGGATCGCTCGGCGCATGCCGCCGCGCGGCATCGGCATGCTGCCGGGCGGCCGCCGCATCGCCATGGCCGATCGCGAGCAATCCTTGCGTGACGGCATGACGGCCGCGCGCATGGCGGCGTTCGCGCCGCGAGCGGCGGATCCGCCCTGGTGTTCGCCACAGCGCAGCAATGATCGACCAGGCAAACATCGCCGCGACAACGACGATGCCCAAGGCCAGCGCGAACACCGGCAGCGTGGTCGCCACGCGCCAGCCGCCCCATGTCAGCGTGACGTCACCGGTCTGATCGGCCACCCATGCCGCGCCCGCCGCCGCGAGCGCGATCAACACCAGGAACAGAACAATCCGGATCATGGAAATCCTACTGCCAAATCCTATTGGCAAACCCTATTGACCTGGCTTGGCGAGCACGGTCATGGCATCGGCCGCGAACTGACGGGAAGCGGCGAGCGCGGCATCGCGCGCATCGGCCTTGTCGAGCCAGGCTTGCGCGGGCGCGCGATCGGCCGGTGACAGCGTATTCAATTCGCGCCGCGCCTCGGCAAAATCGTTGCGCAGCGCCGCCGCGGTGACGCGCGCGACGATGGCGTCGCGATCATTGCCGGTCGCGTCGGTGCGCTCGACCCGAACCAGCTTCGACGCGCCGGCTTGCAGGCGATCGACGATGCCGGAGCCGGAAGTCCCGCTGTCCGCCGGCGGCGACAGTTTCGGCACCAGCGTCAATAATTCGCGAGAGAGCAACGGCGGATTCGGCACGCCGGTCGCCGCGAACGGTTCGAGCGGTTTCAGCGCGTCCGGATTTTGCGCAAGCGATTTCGCCGTCGTCAGCAGCGCCGGAAAGGGATGGCCCTGCTGAACCGCAACGTCGAGCAGCGCGGCCGAAACCACACGGCGCAACGGCATATCGTCCGCGGGCTTGTTGTTCTCGCCTTCGCGGGCGCTCTGGGTGCGGCTTAAGCGCTCGATCTGGCTGATGCGCTCGTTGAGCGCGGAGAGATCGAGCGCGGCGACGGATTCGCCGGACGCTGGTTTCGCATCCTTGGTCTCGGCCGCGAGTTGGTCCGATTGAGCGCGAAGCTTGGCGAGATCGCCGCGCAACGCGACCAGCGATTTCTCCAGCGCGTCGATGCGCGCCGCGGCAGCCACATCGGCGACCGGCTTGCCGACCTTCTGCTCAAGAGAGGCGACGCGCGCGGTGAGATCGTCGATCGCGGACGCATTGATCTGCGGCACGCTCGGTGCGACCTGGACCGCGGGCCAGCCGAGCATCCAGCCGACCGTGATCACCAGCGCCGCCGCCACCGCGCCGGAAAACGGCGCGATCACCCAAGGAGAGATCGAAGTAGAAATCGCGGCCGCCGCTACCGGCGACGGTCGATCCGATGATTTTGCTCCGGAAGATGCCGTCTGAGTCGAATTTTGCGGCGCAGTTTCCGGCTGGGCGTCGCCTCCATCCTTGACCGCATTGTTGGCCGCGTCCTTGGCCTCACTCCTGGCCTCGCCGACTTCGGTCGCCGCAAGATCAATGGTGGGCGGCGCACGCCTGGCGCGGCCCGGATCCGGCGGTGATCCCATCTCTTCCGGCCTGTCGTCGACCATCGCGGCGGTTCCCTGATTGATATGCGCTCTCGTTACCAGATTCGGCGGGTCCTCTTACGCCAATCCGGGCCGCAAAGCACGGGTTAGCGATCCAAACAAGGCATTTTCATCCGGCGTTGCCGCCACCGTCAGTTGGGTGGCCCCGGCGTCCCTGAGCACCGAGGCGACCGCGGACGAAATGCAGCAATGCGGCACCGCCAGCGCGGAAATTTCGACGCCGCCGGCGCGCGCAGCCTCCATGAACGCGCGCGCACTGCGCCGGGAATAATGCAACACCGCCTCGACCGCGTTGGCGGTGAAGGCACCGCAGGCTTCAGGCGGCAGTGAGGTGACCGGAATCATCCGGTAGGTCGTCTGCGTGACGACGCTAAAGCCCCGTTCGCCCAGTTCGCCGGTAAGATCGCGCACGAGATCGGCGCCCGCCAGGTAAAGCAGCACGGCTGTCTTCTTCAACGCCTTGGCCCGCACGCTTTCGAGCACCAGATCGCGCAGGCCCGCAGCATCGCCTTTGGCTGACAGCACCTTGTGAAAGCCGGCCTTGCGCGCGGCCGAGGCGGTATGTTCGCCGACCGCAAACAGCGGCAATTCGAGAAGGCGGCTTGCCGCCAGCTGCCGCTCGATCGCGCGAAGCGCATTGGCCGAGGTGGCGATGATGGCGCCATAGTCTATTTCCACATCGTCGGTGAACGCCATCGGCTCAAACCGCAGCATCGGCGCCAGCAGCACCTCAAACCCCCGCCCGCGCAGGGCTTCGGCGGTGGTCTCGCAATCGGGCTGCGGGCGGGTGACGAGAACGGCCATGTTTCCCCTTTCCGCGAACGGGATATCCACACCAACGGGCGATTGCACTTGGAGACCCGGCAATGCTACCGAAATAGCGAAACGCCGGTTCGACTGATAGCGCAAGAGATTAAATAAGGGCTCACATTGGATCACGAAACGCCGATTCTGGTGCTGGGGATCGAGACCACCTGCGATGAAACCGCGGCCGCCGTGGTCGAGCGCCAGGCCGACGGCTCAGGGCGGATTCTGTCCAACGTGGTGCGCTCGCAGACCGAGGAACACGCGCGGTATGGCGGCGTTGTGCCGGAGATCGCCGCACGCGCCCATGTCGATCTGCTCGACGGTATCGTCGATCGCGCCATGAAAGAGGCCGGCGTCGATTACCCAAACCTGTCGGCGGTCGCGGCCGCCGCCGGCCCTGGACTGATCGGTGGCGTCATCGTCGGGCTTACCACCGCCAAGGCGATCGCGATGGTGCATGACACGCCGCTGATCGCGGTGAACCATCTGGAAGCGCATGCGCTGACGCCGCGGCTGACCTGCGCGCTGGCGTTCCCGTATTGCTTGTTCCTCGCCTCCGGCGGCCACACCCAGATCGTCGCGGTGACCGGCGTCGGCAAATATGTGCGGCTCGGCACCACCGTCGATGACGCCATGGGAGAAGCCTTCGACAAGGTCGCAAAGATGCTCGCTTTGCCTTATCCGGGCGGGCCGGAGGTCGAACGCGCCGCGCGCGGCGGCGATCCGGCGCGCTTTGCATTTCCGCGGCCGATGCTCGGGCGCGCTGATGCCAATTTCTCGCTGTCGGGATTGAAGACCGCGGTGCGTAACGAGTTAAGCCGGCTGACGCCGCTGGAGGCAAAGGACGTCAGCGATCTCTGCGCGAGCTTTCAGGCCGCGGTGCTGGAATCCACCGCCGACCGTTTGAACGTCGGCCTCAAATTGTTTCACGAACAATTCGGCGCGCCGCGCGCGCTGGTGGCGGCCGGCGGCGTCGCCGCCAACCAGGCGATCCGCGGCGCCTTGCAGGATGTCGCCGCAAAGGCCGAGACCACGCTGATCATTCCGCCGCCCGCTTTGTGCACCGACAACGGCGCGATGATCGCCTGGGCCGGCGCGGAGCGGCTCGCGATCGGCCTCACGGACACGATGGACGCGCCGCCCCGCGCGCGCTGGCTGCTCGACGCCAACGCCACCGCGCCGGCAGGCTTTGCCAACACACGCGCGGGATTTTGACGGCAATGTCGTGCGCTGTTCCAATCCGTGGCCGTGATCGGCGCCGGCGCGTGGGGCACAGCGCTGGCCGGTGTCGCCGCGCGTGCCGGGCGCGACGTCGTGCTCTATGCGCGCAGCCCTGCGAGTGCGGCTGAGATCGCAGCGACCCGTGAAAATCCGAAATTGTCGGGCGTGCAACTGGACGCCCGGAATTGCCGTAACGGACGATATCGCGCTTGCGGCGCGCGCGGATATCCTCCTCGTCGCCACGCCGGCGCAGAACGTGCGCGAGGCCGTGACTGCGCTGGCGCCGCATCTTCGGCAAGGCACACGCCCGTCGTCGCCTGCGCCAAGGGCATCGAGCGCGGCACGCCATCAATTCATGACCGAGGTGATCGCGGAAGCCGCACGCGATGCGCTGCCGGCGATCCTGTCCGGGCCGAGTTTCGCCGACGACGTCGCGCGCGGCCTGCCCACCGCGGTGACGCTAGCGGCAAAGGATGAAGCGCTGGCGGGCGCGCTGGTGCAGGCGCTGGGATCATCGACCTTCCGGCCCTATCACACGTCAGACGTCCGCGGCGTCGAGATCGGCGGCGCGGCCAAGAACGTGCTGGCGATCGCGGCCGGCATCGTGGTCGGCCGAAAATTGGGCGCGTCCGCGCAGGCCGCGCTGACCACGCGCGGCTTCAGCGAGCTCGCGCGGCTCGGACGCGCCTTCGGCGCCCGCGCCGAAACCCTGGTGGGCCTTTCCGGGCCTGGGCGATCTGATCCTGACCTGCTCCAGCCCGCAATCGCGCAATTTCGCGCTCGGTTTGGCGCTCGGACGCGGCGAGCCGCGCCTGCCAGCGAAAACTCGCCGAGGGCGAATTCACCGCACCCGTGCTGATCGAACTGGCGGCTTCGCAAAATGTCGATATGCCGGTATCAAGGGCGGTGGCGGCGATCCTGAGCGGCGCTGTGACGATCGATGCCGCAATCGAGGGCCTGCTGACGCGCCCGTTCAAGGCGGAGGAATGACCATGGCGTACTGGCTGGTGAAATCCGAACCTTCGAGCTGGTCGTGGGATCAGCAGGTCGCGAAAGGTCGCCAAGGGCGAGGCCTGGACCGGTGTGCGCAATTTCACCGCGCGGCAAAATCTCGTGAAGATGAAGAAGGGCGACCGCGTCTTCTTCTATCATTCCAACGAGGGCAAGGAGATCGTCGGCATCGCCGAGATCATCAAGGAGGCCTATCCCGATCCAACCGACAAGACCGGCAAATTCGTCTGCGTCGACATCAAGGCCGACGAGCCGCTTGAAGACACCGGTGACCATGGCCGCGATCAAGGCCGACAAGAAACTCGCCGACATGGCGCTGGTGAAATATTCGCGGCTGTCGGTGCAGCCGGTGACGGCGGAAGAGTGGAAGATCGTCTGCAAGATGGGCGGACTTTGATCGGCTGTGACGTCCGTCGCATTCAACAACCCATAACCATATGGGCCGAGCACAACTTCGCGCCGTTGGTCGCAATATCGACTTACAATCGGCGATCCTATAACCTGAAAGGCCTGGCTAGGCCGGTTTTTTCGATCAGCATTGTCGCGGAATAACCATGCAGAACAGGGAGGATGGCGATCAGCGGTCTGATCTTCTCGCCGGCCGCCCTGGCAAAAATCCTCTGCCGACACTCGCTCTTTTGCTTACCGGAACCGTCATATTCGGTGTCGTCGCCGGCTGGTTCCTCAGTTCGCGCGACGTGCCGGATGCGCCGGTGGTCGCGATGCTATCCCCCGAGCAACTTGCCGACGCGATCCCGACATTGAACACGGGCGCGCAAGCGACCGCGCGATCCGATCCGCGGGAGTGCCGGTTTCCAATCGGCTTCATCACCGTTGCCACACCCGGCAATCCCGCGGGCGGCACGGTGTCTTTCCGGACCAGCAAATATCAATCGCCGGTGTTCCACGTCACAGACAAGCCGCAGCAGATTGCTATTCCTAGCCCGCTGCCGGAAACCGGCGGCGTGGACTTGTTGTCGGCCGATGGCGACGCCAAGGGCCTGTTGGTTTCGCTTTATCCCACCGCGAGAATGGAGCCGGTCAACGGCACCGCAACGGTCAAGGTGATCTGGCGACCGCGCCCGCCTTGCAAGTCGTGAGAAGTTGAATGCAGAGCCTTCTGACGCCGCGATTTATCCTGACCTTCATCTTCATCGGTGTGGTCTCGGCCGCCATCAGCGCATTGCTGTTCAGCCCGCAGGTCGGCTTTTTGAACTGGATCACGGGCTTCTTTATCGCGATGACGCCGCTGCGATTTCTCGGCGTGACGGTTGCGATCCTCACTGCGGCCGGCATCAGCTATGTTGCAGCAAGGATCGGTTCCGATCCGATCGCGCTTGGATTGGTGCCGGTCGGCAGCGGCTATACCTACGGCCGAAGGCTTTCGACTAATGCTTCGACCGGTGAAACCAAACTGGTTACGCGGACCGCGGATGACGCGCTCGATGATCTCGATTCCATGGTCGGGCTCGGCCCCGTCAAATCCGAAATCAACAAATTGCTGGCGAGCCTGGAGGTCGAGCGCCGGCGGCGGGAACAGAATTTGTCGGTCGCGGCGACCAGCCGGCACATGGTTTTCACCGGCCCGCCGGGCGTCGGAAAAACCGTGGTGGCGCGGGCGCTCGGCGATATCTATCGTTCGCTCGGCGTGCTGCGCAAAGGCCATTTGATCGAGGCCGACAGAAGCCAGCTCGTCGGCGGCTATGTCGGTCAAACCGCGATGAAGACGCTCGACGTCTGCAAATCGGCGCTCGATGGCCTGCTGTTCATCGATGAGGCCTACAGCCTGGCCGCGACCGAATGGAAAGGCGATTTCGGCCGCGAGGCGATCGAAACGCTGCTCAAATATATGGAGGATCATCGCGACCGCCTGATCGTCATCGTCGCGGGCTATCCAGCCGAGATGCATCGCTTCATCGCGAGCAACCCGGGGCTTGCAAGCAGGTTCACCAAGACCATCGACTTCCCGCCTTACGAAGCCTCCGAGCTCTGCGAGATCTTCCGCTTCATGGCCACTGAACAGCAATATTTGCTGCCAATCGGTTTCGAGCAAAAATTATCGCCGTGGATCGAATCCCAACGCCGCGACCCGCAATGGGGCAATGCGCGCTCGATGCGAACCCTGCTTGAGAAGGTTCGAGAGGCTCATGCGCTCCGCACATCGAAAGATCCCGAGGCCAACCTCGCGGAGTTTCACCTCGCCGATATCGAAGCCGCGATTCGGGATAGCTGACCATGCAGTGGACGTCGCGCATGGCCGCGCAGCACAGCGCGCTTTGGGGCTTCGACCGGTGGTACCGGCTGTGGTGGTATGTTTGGCCGGCCTCGCTGGCGTTACTGGTCATCGGCTGGATTTGCATCGACAAGCCGGGTGGTGCGGCGGTTTCCGGCGGCCCCTGGGGCAAGCCGGTCACCCAGAACCCGGTCATCCAGAATCTGAAGGTGACCCCCGTTCAGCAGCCCAATTGGGAGCTTGAGCTGGTCAGTTGCTTTGCGAACCGTCCTGTTGCGTCGGAGACGGCGTGCTCGCGACTGATCGACGCTGGACAGATCGCGGGCCAACGACTGGCTGCGGTCTACACCCAGCGCGGGTATCTGCGGCGCGAAAGAGACCCAGCCCGCGCATTGGTGGACTACGATACGGCGCTAAGAATTCAGCCCGGCTTCGCCGACGCGCTCGACAACCGCGCATGGATCCACATGACGCGCGGCGAATACGATGCCGCCCTGCAGGATCTCAACAAGGCGATCGATTTGTTGCCGCCGGCCTCTGCAGGGATCGCGCGCTATTACCGCGGCTATGCTTTCTTCAAGCTTAATAACTACCCGCAAGCCCTCGACGATCTGAACGAGGCGCAGCGCATTCAGCCCAACAATGCCGACGTCTATCTGGCGCGGGGCGAGGTCGAGCAAGCGCAGGAAAACTACGATGCGGCGCTTCGAGATTTCGACGAATTCAGCAAGCACGCGCCAAAGGATGTCCGCGGACCGGTCTCGCGCGGCGCGGTGCTGGAAGCGATGGGCCGCTCGCAGGAAGCTTTGGCCGCGCTCGAGGCCGCAGTGGCGCTGGAGCCGGGCAATGCGTCCGCGCTGGCCGAGCGCGACCGCTTGCGGGCCCAACAAAGCGAAGGCAATCCGCCGAAATGAAAATCCGGAATGGGAAGCTTTTTGCCGACCGATATCGAAGCCGCGATCCGGGATAGCTGAGCATGCAGTGGACCTCGCGCATGGCCGCGCAGCACAGCGCGCTTTGGGGCTTCGACCGGTGGTACCGGCTGTGGTGGTATGTCTGGCCGGCCTCGCTGGCGTTACTGGTCATCGGCTGGATTTGCATCGACAAGCCCGGTGGCGTGACCGCATCGTCTGCTCCATGGGGAAGGCCGGTGCCCAATGCGCCGCCGCAACCGATCAGACGTTCCCCCATTCTCGCTAACTGGCCGGAGAAACTGCACAACGACGTGATGACGTGCTTCGCCAACGCGCTCGATGTCACCCCGCTGATGGAAGCATGCACGCGATTGATCGACAGCGGACTGGCGCCGAACCCGCAGCTGGTCGCCGCCTATTCGCAGCGCGGATTCCTCCGCCGATTGAAGGAGCCGGATCTGGCGCTGGCAGATTTTAATTCAGCGCTGAATATCCAGGCCGATGCGCCGGTCGTGCTCACGAACCGGGCGTGGATCTACATCACCCGCAACCGGTACGATGCTGCCCTGGCGGATTTGAACAAGGCCATCGAGCTCTTTCCGCCCGCAGCGGCGGGGCGGGCCCGGTTCTACCGGGGATTCGCGTTCTTCAAGCTGAAGGAGTATCCCGCGGCGATGTCGGATTTGAATGAAGCCTTGAAGGTCGAACCTGGCAATCCGGATCCATATCTCACGCGGGGTGAGCTCGAGCAGGCCCAGCAGCAATATGATGCCGCCTTGAAGGATTTCGACGAATTCAGCAAGCGTGTCCCGCGCAATCCGCGCGGGCTGATCGGGCGCGGTTCGGTGTTGGAAGCAACCGGACGTCCCAAGGAGGCGTTGCTCGCCTATGAAAACGCGGTGGCGTTGGAACCGGCGAACGCCCAGGCCCTTGCCGCGCGCGACCGCTTGCGCTCGGCGCAGGACGCCGGTGATCAGACCAAAGGCGATCAGGCCAAATGAGATTGGCGAAAAATTACGCCGCTGCGGCCGTCACCACTTGCGCGAGGAGCTGCTCGCGCTTCGATTGCGAGCGGTAGCCCTTCATGGTGGCGGCGAAACGCTCCAGAATGCCGTCCTCGAACGCGGTGACGATGGTATCGTGGACATAGCTCTTGCGGCAGATCGCGGGCGTGTTGGACAATTCATCCGCCGCCGCGCGCACTGCTTGGAGCACCTGCCGCTTGCGGCCGCGGGCGCTCGCCGCCGGCGAAATCCGCGACAGCGATTCCAGCACCACCGCGGACGCCATCAGGGTGCGGAAATCCTTCAGCGAAATCTTGATGCCGGCGATCTCGCGCAGGAACGCATTCACGGTCGTGGTGGAGACCGCACGCACGGTGCCGGAACCATCGCGGTACTGGAACATGCGCTTGCCGGGCACTGTGCGCAGGATGCCGATGGCGCGGACGAGCTTGGCGGCATCGCATTCCTTGCGCACCGCCTTGCCGCCCTTGGCCTTGAAGGTCAGCACCACGCAATCGTCTTCCAGCGTGACGTTGGACTTCAGAAGCGTGGTGGCGCCGCGGGTGCCGTTGAGGCGCGTATAGGATTCATTGCCGGGGCGGATCGCGGTGCGCGCGATCAGCTCGATCACCGCCGAAAGCGCGAACTCCCGGGTCGGCGCATCGCCCGACAGGTGCATCGAGACGTTGCGGCGAATTTTTGGCAGTGCGGCGACGAGCTTGGCCAGCCGGTGCGCCTTGCGATGTTCGCGGACCTTTTCCCAGTCGGCGTGATAGCGGTATTGCAGCCGGCCGGCGGCGTCGCGGCCGACCGCCTGCAAATGCGAATTCGGGTCGGGCGAGTAACGCACCTCGACATAGGCCGGCGGCACCGCCATCGCGTTCAGCCGCCGGATGGTGCCGACATGGCGGATCGCCGTACCGTTGGCGCGGATGAAAGAATAGTTCTTGCCCCGCTTGATGCGGCGGATGGTCAATTCGTTTTGATCGCCGAGCTTGAGGCCGAGTTCCTGGGCCAGCGCCTCGACCGAGGTCTTGCCGTTCAACTCCGGCTTGACGGGGGGTGTTTTAGGCAGTTGCCCGAGCGCCTCCGCCAGAGCCACAGCAGGATCGGCGGAAACGGGCCGCACAGCCTCGTAATTCTGCTGATCCGTCATGGTCCTGGACGCCTTGCTCCGTGTCGCTTCCGAGAATGCCGCAAAAAGCCTGCGGCTTCGTTCCCGGAAAGGGGCCCGTTCGCCCCGGGGAGGCCATTTAGGGGGTAACGGAGCGCATTGCGAGTCACGAATTCGATCACGAATGGTTATTAGATACCGATCATGGGAGCCATACGGCCGATAACGTTTATTTTTGCGATGGGTCAAGAAGCGACCGCGATTGTTCCGCTCAAGTAGAGATCAAACGGGGAGGGCCGAGCCGACCAAGGTCCAAGCTGCTTCCGCCTTGTCGCCGCGCCGCCCCGCGACGCATAATCGGCCAACAATCAAGACGGTCGCGGCAATCCGCGCGTACGGGTGCGCGAGGTCAGTGGAGGGGACGATGTCCGAGAAAATTTACGAGGTATCGGCGGATTGGGCCAAGCGCGCCTGGGTCGATGAGGCAAAATACCAGGAAATGTACGCCCGCTCGGTCTCGGATCCCAACGGCTTCTGGGCCGAACACGGAAAGCGCATCGGCTGGATGAAACCCTTCAGCAAGGTCGAGAACACCTCATTCGCGCCCGGCAACATCTCGATCAAATGGTTCGAGGACGGCGTGCTGAACGTCGCCTGGAACTGCATCGACCGGCATCTGGCCAAGCGCGGCGACCAGACCGCGATCATCTGGGAGGGCGACGATCCCTCGCAGTCGAAGCACATCACCTATCGCCAGCTGCACGACGAGGTCTGCAGGATGGCCAACATCCTGCGCACCCGCAACGTCAAGAAGGGCGACCGCGTCACCATCTATCTGCCGATGATTCCGGAAGCCGCCTACGCGATGCTCGCCTGCGCGCGGATCGGCGCGATCCATTCGGTGGTGTTCGCCGGTTTCTCGCCCGACAGCCTCGCCCAGCGCATCACCGACTGCAAATCCAAGGTGGTGATCACCGCCGACGAGGGCCTGCGCGGCGGCAAGAAAGTGCCGCTAAAGGCCAATGTCGATGCGGCGATCGCAAAATCCGGCGGCGTCGACTGGGTGGTGGTGGTCAAGCGCACCGGAGCCGCCGTCGACATGAACCCGTCGCGCGATCTCTGGTACCACGACGCCGCCAGCGATGGTGACGACGGAATGCCCGGCCGAGCACATGCACGCCGAAGATCCGCTGTTCATCCTCTACACATCAGGCTCGACCGGCCAGCCCAAGGGCGTGCTGCACACTTCGGGCGGCTATCTCGTGTTCGCGTCGATGACGCATCAATACGTGTTCGACTATCACGACGGCGACATCTACTGGTGCACCGCCGACGTCGGCTGGGTCACCGGCCACAGCTACATCCTCTACGGGCCGCTCGCCAACGGCGCGACCACGCTGATGTTCGAGGGCGTGCCGAACTATCCCGACAATTCGCGGTTCTGGAATGTCATCGACAAGCACAAGGTCAACATCTTCTATACCGCGCCGACCGCGATCCGCGCGCTGATGCAAAGCGGCGACGAGCCGGTGAAGAAGACCTCGCGGAAGTCGCTGCGCCTGCTCGGCAGCGTCGGCGAGCCGATCAATCCGGAAGCGTGGGAATGGTATCACCGCGTGGTCGGCGACGAACGCTGCCCGATCGTCGATACCTGGTGGCAGACCGAGACCGGCGGCATCCTGATCACGCCGCTGCCGGGCGCGACCAAACTCAAGCCCGGCTCGGCGACGCGGCCGTTCTTCGGCGTGGTGCCCGAGATCGTCGATGCCGACGGCAAGGTGCTGGAGGGCGAGGCCACCGGCAATCTCTGCATCGCGAAATCCTGGCCGGGGCAGATGCGCACGGTCTATGGCGATCACGCCCGCTTCGAGCAGACCTATTTCTCGACCTACAAAGGCAAGTATTTCACCGGCGACGGCTGCCGCCGCGACGCCGACGGCTATTACTGGATCACCGGCCGCGTCGATGACGTGATCAACGTCTCCGGTCATCGCATGGGCACTGCGGAAGTCGAGAGCTCGCTGGTCGCGCATGAGGCGGTCTCGGAAGCCGCCGTGGTCGGCTATCCCCACGACATCAAGGGCCAGGGGATCTATGCCTATGTCACGCTGATGACGGGCAAGGAGCCGACCGAGGCGCTGCGCAAGGAGCTGGTCGCCTGGGTGCGCAAGGATATCGGCCCGATCGCCTCGCCCGACCTGATCCAGTTCGCGCCCGGCCTGCCGAAAACCCGCTCCGGCAAGATCATGCGCCGCATCCTGCGCAAGATCGCCGAAGACGAGCCCTCAAGCCTCGGCGATACCTCGACCCTGGCGGATCCCGCCGTGGTCGACGATCTCGTGAAGAATCGTCAGAACAAGAAGGGCGCGTCCGCCTGAGAGCCGGCGGCGCCCCGCGAGAACGGAAGAAGATCCGCCACATCGGCGCCAGCAGCCTGACATCGGGCGATCACGCTGATGTCAGCGACTGTGGCGCTGATGCGGCCTTTTTCCGGCGAGTGTTGTTTTCAAGTCATTTACTTTGTTTCCAACATTTTCTTTTCTCCCCCCGCAGCAACTGAGTCCGACGGCCCGTGCGGAAACCATCCGGTGAACGCGCGCGCTTAAAAATATGTGGGTAGACCGGCCTTTTGCCGGTTTTGCAGCCGTTTCAAGCCCCCGGCCGGGGCCAGCTAGGCGAGAGCCAAAGAAATCGGAACGAAAACGGAGAAACTGATGTCGATGAGGATTGCGGTGGCACTGGCTGCCACCATCGGGGCGGGATTGCTGACGACTGACGCGGCCCAGGCCGCGCCGGAAATGGTCGGTGTGCACGGCGATTTTTCGCCGGGAACGATCGTGATCAGGACCAACGAGCGCCACCTCTATCTCATTCTCGACCAGGGCCATGCCATGCGTTACCCGGTCGGCGTCGGCAAGGCCGGCAAGCAATGGGCCGGCACCACCCGGATCGACGGCAAATACCGCAATCCGGCCTGGTCGCCGCCGAAGGAAGTCAAGCACGACAAGCCGAACATGCCGGACGTGATTCCCGGCGGCTCGCCGCGCAATCCGATGGGCGTCGCGGCGATGACCTTGGCCGGCGGCGAATACGCGATCCACGGCACCAATATGCCGGGTTCGGTCGGCGGCTTCGTCTCCTACGGCTGCATCCGGATGCTGAACGCCGATATCTCCGACCTGTACCAGCGGGTCTCGGTCGGCACCACCGTGGTGGTGACGCGCTGACATCAACCTCCGTCATTCCGGGATGGTCCCAATGGGTCCGTGCGTAGCACGGCGCGATGACAGGCTCCGGACCAGACCTCAGATGCGCCCTTGCGCATCGGGGAATCTCGAGATTCCGGGATCGCTCGTTTCACTCGCGCCCCGGAATGACATGCAACAAGAAAAGCCGGGCACCAGCCGCGGCTTTTTCACTCAGACGCCTCGGTCAAAAATCCGAGGCGATGCCCTTGTTCTCCCAATCGCCATAGCGAGTCGGTTCGGGACCCTTCGGACCCTGAAACTCCCTAGCCATCGGCTGAGCGCTGGCTTCGCTAGCCTTCCGGCGCGCTTCCGCTTCCGCGAGCGCGCGCTGTGCCGCAGGCGTAAGCGCTTTGCGCTCCGCTTGGGCTGAAACCACCACCGGGCGTGAAGCTTCTTCCGCCATGCCAAACCTCCATCCGCCTTCGAGGCTTTGTCATTTAGATCGTGGCGCGAAGCTGGAATCGGAAGGGGCGATTCTTATATTTGGCATATTCCGGTGCCAAAGGTGCTTTTCCTTACCCGATGGCATGAGCACCAACGCTACGCTGTCCGCTTCTTCCGAGATGTCCCCGCTCCATGCCAGCTCGACGATTTGCACGGCCATCCGAGGTGCCCGGTCTCGCGGCGCGCCGGATCGCGGCGGACATTCTCGACGGCGTCCTCCACAAGCACCGCACGCTCGACGACCAGCTTGACGGCGCGGGCGCCCATCCCGTGCTGAAGACATTGGCCGATCGCGACCGCGCCTTGATGCGGCGGCTGGTCGCGACGATCCTGCGGCGGCTCGGCACGCTCGGCCATGTGCTGTCGCGGCTGCTCGATCGCGGCATCCCGACCGACGCGCCGCGCGCGCAAAGCGCGCTTCTGATCGGGGCTGCGCAGATTCTCTGGATGGACGTGCCCGATCATGCTGCGGTCGATCTGTCGGTGCGGCTGGTGCAGTCGGACCGGCGCGCGGCGAAATATGCCGGCCTCGTCAACGCGGTGCTGCGCCGCTGCGCGCGCGAGGGCGGTAGCCTGATCGATGAGGTCAAATCGCAGTCGCTCGACATTCCACCATGGCTGCTTCGCCGCTGGATCGCGCAGTACGGCGAGGCCACGGCAAGAGCGATCGCGGTTGCGATCGGCCATGAGCCCTCGCTCGATATCACCGTCAAATCCGATCCCGCACAATGGGCGACGCGTTTGCACGGCGAGACGCTGCCGACCGAAACCGTCCGCACGCTGCTGCAGGGTTCGGTGACCATGCTGCCCGGCTTCAACGAGGGCCAGTGGTGGGTGCAGGACGCCGCAGCCGCGCTGCCGGCGCGCCTGTTCGGCGATCTCGCCGGCAAGACCATCGTTGATCTCTGCGCGGCACCCGGCGGCAAGACCGCGCAACTTGTGTACGGCGGCGCGCGCGTTGTGGCTATCGACCGTTCGCCCGGCCGTGTCGCGCGGCTGCGTGACAATCTGGCGCGGCTTGCGCTCGAGGCAGAGACGATCGTCGCCGACGCCGTCGAGTGGCACGGCGGCAATCACAGCGGAGGTTTCGATGGCGTGCTCGTCGATGCGCCCTGCACTTCGACCGGCACCATCCGCCGCCACCCGGATGTCGCCTGGCTGCGGCAGGAATCCGATTTGAAGGCGCTGACATCGTTGCAGCAGCGCCTGCTGCAGAAAGCAGTGACGCTGCTCAAGCCCGGCGGAACGCTGGTCTATTGTACCTGCTCGCTGGAGGCGGAAGAGGGCGAGCAGGCGATCGCGGCCCTTCTGGCTGCCGAGCCCTCGCTCGCGCGCGCGCCGATCGGCCCGAGCGAGGTCTCGGGGCTCGCCGAGATCGTCACCGCGGAAGGCGACCTGCGCACCCTGCCCTGCCACCTGCCGCACCAGGACCCGCGTTTGAGCGGGCTCGACGGCTTCTACGCCGCAAGGCTGATCCGGCGGAGCTGACGAAAACACTCGCGGCAACACAACGCGAATGTTAGAAGCAGAACACTGGTTAATTCCTGATTTGGCAGCAGATTTTGGCTTGACCGCGCTGATTCGCGTGCTTTCAAGAGGGTGTTTTGACCCCGTTTCCGGATTAAAAGGATTCGCAGGAATCCCCTCCCCTTTTCAAGGCAAGGCGTGTCGGTCGCTCAACGCAGACGCATTTCGACGCTGATCATGGGCCGCTTTGCGCGGAACATGATTGCCGCGCGCAAGCGGCAGCTCGGTGGCGTTGTCGCGGCTGTGGCCGGGCCGCACCGATCGCCTGATCATCGCCCCGCATGATCTGCGCACTGCCGACGCCACCCGCGCCGCCGAAATCTATGCTGGCCGCTTCGTGTTCGCCGGCAAGATCGTGACCTGCCACGGCCGCTCGATCTTCGATCTCGAGCCGCCGTCGGAAGATTGGGAAGTGGCGCTGCTCGGCTTTGGCTGGCTGCGGCATTTGCGCGCCGCCGACACCGCGCTGACCCGCGCCAATGCGCGCTCGCTGGTCGACGACTGGATTTCCAATCCGAGCCACAAGCGCCCGATCGGCACGCCGCGCCGACGTGCTGGCGCGCCGGGTGATCTCGCTGTTGTCGCAGGCGCCCTTGGTGCTCGGCGACACCGACGGCAAATTCTACCGCCGCTACCTGCGCGGACTGGCGCGCGAAATCCGTTATCTGCGCTACACCATGGTCGACATCGCCGACGGCGTGCCGCGGCTACAGGTGCTGATCGCGCTGTGCTACGCCTCGCTCTGCCTTGCCAACCAGGCGCGGCACATCCGCAGCGCGACGCGAAAACTTTCCGACGAATTGCAGCGCCAGATCCTTCCCGATGGCGGCCACATCTCGCGCAATCCCGGCGCGCTCATCGAGCTCCTGATCGACCTGTTGCCGCTGCGGCAGACGTTTGCCGCGCGCAACATCGCGCCGCCGCCGGCGCTGCTGAACGCGATCGACCGCATGATGCCGATGCTGCGCTTCTTCCGTCACGGCGACGGCAGCTTTGCGATGTTCAACGGCATGAGCAGCGCGCCGTCCGATCTGCTGGCGACCCTGCTCGCCTATGACGATGCCCACGGCGCGCCGATGGCGAACATGCCGCACACCGGCTTCCAGCGCCTCGACGCCGGCACGACGACGGTGATCATGGACACCGGTCCGCCGCCGCCGCCGAGCGTCAGCCAGGACGCCCATGCCGGCTGCCTGTCGTTCGAATTGTCCTCAGGGCCGAGCCGGATCGTCATCAATTGCGGCATGCCCGCAACCGGGCGCGACAACTGGCGCGCCTTTGCGCGCGGCACCGCGGCGCATTCGACCGCTGACCTATCACGACACCTCGTCGTGCCAGTTCGTCGAACTGTCGGCGATGAAGCGGCTGTTGCAGGGCGCCCCGATCGTCAGCGGGCCGACCACCGTCGAAAGCTACCGCGAGGCGGTCGCCAATGGCGTGCTGTTGACCACCTCGCATGACGGCTATCTGCCGCGGTTCGGCGTGGTGCATCGCCGGGTGCTGATGGTCGCGCCCGACGGGTCGCGGCTCGACGGCGAGGACACCGTGTCGCCGGCGCCGGGCGCCCGCATCAAGGGCAGCGAGACCGATTATGCGCTGCGGTTTCATCTGCACCCGGCGGTGAAGGCGAGCCGGCTTTGCGACGCCCGCGGCGTGATGCTGGTGCTGCCGAACCGCGACGTCTGGACCTTCGAGGCGCTCGACGACAAGGTCGATCTGGAGGACAGCGTGTTCCTCGCCGGCAATGACGGCCCCCGCCGCACCGCCCAGATCGTGATCCGGCAGGATTCGCGCCACGCTCCCTCGATCCGCTGGAGTTTTGTGCGGTCGAGCGCGTCGGCGCTCGGCCACCACGGCCCGGCGCAACGCGCGCCGCGAGCCGGAACTGCCGTTGTAAGAGTGAGCCGGGCGCGCGCGTGGCACCCGTTGACATATGTAAGCTAATTGCTTACATTGTCTCGTGATCCGAACCTTCAAAAGCAAGGCCCTTTCCGAGCTTTGGGCCAAGGGCAAGAGTTTGAAGATCGATGCGAAGATGCACAAGCGGATTTTCGCCCGGCTCGATCGTCTCAACCTCGCCATCCGACCCGAGGAAATGAACATTCCGGGCTTCGACTTTCACTCCTTGCAGGGGTTCAATCCGAAGCGCTATTCGGTCCACGTCAATGGGCCGTGATGCATCACCTTTGAATTCGAAGAGGGCGAAGCCTGCCGGGTCGATTTCGAGCAATACCATTGACGGAGCAAAACATGGCCTATGCGGCAAAGCGCGGCAAAAACCGCTGCCCCACTCATCCCGGTGCACTGCTTCGCGATGACATTATTCCGGCCACCGGCCGGACCAAGGTGGAAATCGCTGGATTGCTCGGAATTTCGCGGCAGCACCTCTACGACATCCTGGGGGAAAGGAAGCCCGTGTCGCCGGCTATCGCGGTTCGGCTCGGCAAACTTTTTGGCGACGGCGCCGGAATCTGGACCCGCATGCAGGGCGCCTATGATACCTGGCACGCGGAGCGAACCGAGGATGTCAGCCGCATTCCTACCATCAAGGCGAAGGCCGCTTAGGGAAAAGCCTTGCCGGATTTGCCCGCCGAGGTCGCAGCCATCTGAACGAAATCAAGGCACTCCTTGGCTGTGGCTAATGCGACAACTGCCGCCCCGCCCGGTTCCGCGGCTGACAAAACCGTGCTACCCGGCTCACTTATCAGCCAGGATACCTCATGACCGACCATCCGCGCCGCGTCACCCGCGCTCTGTTGTCCGTTTCCGACAAGACCGGACTGATCGAATTCGCCCGTGCGCTCGCCGGCCACGGCGTCGAGCTGGTCTCCACCGGCGGCACCGCCAAGGCGATCGCCGCCGCCGGCCTGAAGGTCAGGGACGTTTCGGAGCTCACCGGCTTTCCCGAGATGATGGACGGCCGGGTCAAGACCCTGCATCCCAAGGTGCATGGCGGGCTGCTCGCGATCCGCGACAACGCCGAACATGCGCAGGCGATGAAGGCGCACGGCATCGCGCCGATCGATCTGCTGGTGGTCAATCTCTATCCGTTCGAGGCGACGGTCGACAAAGGCGCCGGCTTCGAGGAGTGCATCGAGAACATCGACATCGGCGGCCCCGCGATGATCCGCGCCGCGGCGAAGAACCACGACGATGTCGCCGTCGTGGTCGAGCCGCAGGACTATCAGGCCGTGCTCGACGAACTCGCCGCCAACAAGGGCGCGACCACGCTGTCGTCTGCGCCGCCGCCTTGCCGCCAAGGCCTATGCCCGCACCGCCGCCTATGACGCCGCGATCTCGAACTGGTTCGCGGGCGAACTCAAGACCGAGGCGCCGGATTTCCGCGCCTTCGGCGGCCGGCTGATCCAGGCGCTGCGCTACGGCGAGAACCCGCATCAGAACGCGGCGTTCTATCGCACGCCCGACAAGCGCCCGGGCGTCGCCACCGCGCGGCAACTGCAGGGCAAGGAACTGTCCTACAACAACATCAACGACACCGACGCGGCCTATGAATGCATCGCCGAGTTCGATCCGGCGCGCACCGCGGCCTGCGTCATCGTCAAGCACGCCAACCCCTGCGGCGTCGCCGAAGGCGCCGATCTCGTCAGCGCCTATCGCAAGGCGCTGGCCTGCGATTCGACCTCGGCCTTTGGCGGCATCGTCGCGCTCAACCGGACGCTGGATGCGGAGACCGCGCGCGCCATCACCGAAATCTTCACCGAAGTGATCATCGCGCCCGATGCGACCGAGGAAGCGATCGCGATCGTCGCGGCACGGCGAAACCTGCGGCTGCTGCTGGCCGGCAGCCTGCCCGATCCGCGCGCGGCGGGTCTGACCGCCAAGACCGTCGCCGGCGGACTTGCTGGTGCAGAGCCGCGACAATGCCGTGGTCGACGACATGACGCTGAAGGTCGTGACCAAGCGCGCGCCGACCGAAGCCGAGCTGCGCGATCTCAAATTCGCCTTCCGCGTCGCCAAGCACGTCAAGTCCAACACCATCGTCTACGCCAAGGATCTCGCGACCGTCGGCATCGGCGCCGGCCAGATGAGCCGGGTCGATTCCGCGCGCATCGCCGCGCGCAAGGCGCAGGACGCCGCCGCCGAATTGAAGCTCGCCGAGCCGCTGACCAAGGGCTCGGTGGTCGCATCGGATGCGTTCTTCCCGTTCGCCGACGGCATGCTGGTCTGCATCGAAGCCGGCGCCACCGCGGTGATCCAGCCCGGCGGCTCGATGCGCGACGACGAAGTGATCAAGGCCGCCGACGACGCCGGCATCGCCATGGTGTTCACCGGCGTGCGGCATTTCCGGCATTGAGCATCGTCAATCGGGGCGTCGCGTTAGCGCGAGGCCCGGAATCCGCGCCGATCATCGCCGAATTCCGGGTTCATCGCTTCGCGATGCCCCGGAATGACGTGCGCTAGTCCCTCACCCGTCGCCAGCAGCGCCAGTCCCGCGACGAAAAACAGCACCAGCACCGCCATGCCGGCCTTCTGGCTCTCGGTCACCGCGGTGACGACGCCGATCAGCAGCGGTCCGACGAAGGAGGTGACCTTTCCGGTCAGCGCGAACAGCCCGAAATATTGCGCGATGCGGTCCTTCGGCGCCATGCGGATCAGCAGCGTGCGCGACGCCGCCTGCAGCGGACCGCCGGCGGCGCCGATCAGGCATCCCAGCAGCAGATAGGCGCGCTCCGCGGCGGCGGCGAACAAGCGCGCCGCCCGGCAGCGGCGGCGCGACCTTGACGAACAGGATCGAATCCTTGTCCACCAGCAGGATCGCGACGATCGCAAGCAGCAGGATCATCATGCTGCCCGCGATCACGCGCTTCGGCCCGAGCCTGTCGTCGAGCTTGCCGCCAAGCCAGGCGCCGAACGTGCCGGCGATCGGCGAGGATGATGCCGAAGGTGCCGATCTGGATCGTGTTCCAGCCGAAGGTGCCGGCGGCGTAGATGCCGCCGAACGCGAACAGCGACACCAGGCCGTCGGTGTAGATCATGTTGGCGAGCAGAAACGCCGCCATCGATTTCTGCTTCGGCAATTCGCGCAGCGTCTGCTTCAGCTCGATCAGGCCCTCGCGCAGCGCGTCGCGCAGCGGTCGCTTCGCCGGATAATCCGGCGTCAGCAAAAACATCGGCAGCACGAAGATGATGAACCAGATGCCGGTCAGCGGACCGGTGATGCGATCGCCCTGATGGGTGACGGGATCGAGCCCGAACAGCGGCGTGAAGCCGAACAGCGTGCGCCCGGTCTCGGGATTGGCGGCGAGAAAGCCGAGCACCAGAATCGAGGCTGAGGATGCCGCCGACATAGCCGGTGGCCCAGCCGGTGCCGGACAATCGCCCGATCCGGTCCGGCGGCACCAGCGTCGGCATCATCGCGTTGTTGAAGACGGTGGCGAATTCGACGCCGACGGTCGCAATCGCATAGGCCAGCAGCAGCGGCGGAATGACGCTGGCGTCGCCGGGCTTGCCGAACCACATCAGGCAGGCGCCGATCACCAGCAGCGCGCCGAACGCCGCGATCCACGGCTTGCGGCGGCCGCTGGCATCCGCGATCGCGCCCAGCACCGGCGACATCAGCGCGATCATCAAGCCCGCGGCCGCGGTGGCAAAACCCCACAACGACTGTCCGCTGGCGGGATCGGCGCCACATGGGTGGCGAAATAGGGCGCAAACACGAAGGTGGTGATCAGCGTGAAATAAGGCTGCGCCGCCCAATCGAAGAAAATCCAGCTGATGACGGCCGACGCGCGGCGGATAGATTCTGCTGCATATCGGCATGCGCTGCGTCCGAAGTCGATCGACCGCCATGCCCGAAATATCCCTGCTCCGATCACGAGGAGGCGTTTTGCCTGCCGCATCGGAAACCCATATAGCATTGCGACGGCGACGGCCTTGCGACATCTGTTGGCCGAACCCGCGGCGGAATTTTGATGATCTCGTTGATAGCCGACCGGCGCAGAATATTTGCGGCAATCGCGCTGGCTGTCGCTGCTTTGCGTGCCCGCCGCCGCGCAGGAGCAGCGCCGCGGCGTCTACACGCCGCCCGCCGCCGATACCATTCATGCCGTCGTCGCCGAACACGGCATGGTGGTGGCGCAGGAAAAGATCGCGGCGCGGATCGGCGCCGATGTCCTGCAAGCGCGGCGGCAATGCGGTCGATGCGGCGGTCGCCACCGGCTTTGCGATGGCGGTGACCTATCCGCGCGCCGGAAATATCGGCGGCGGCGGCTTCATGGTGATCCATTCGGCGCGAGCGCGGCGAGGACATCGCGATCGACTATCGCGAGACCGCGCCGGCCGCGACCACGCCGCGATATCTTTCTCGGGCCCGACGGCAAACCCGACAACGCCAAGTCGCGCGATTCCGCGCTCGGCATCGGCGTGCCCGGCACCGTCGCCGGACTGGCGCTGGCGCTGGAGAAATATGGCTCGGGCAAATTCACGCTCGCGCGAGCTGCTGCAGCCGGCGATCGACGCTGGCGCGCGACGGCTTTGTCGTCACCGACGACATGCGCCGACACGCTGCCCGACGGATCGCCGGCGGCTGGCGCGCTGGCCGGCGTCGGCGAAAATATTCTTCCGCGCCGACGGCACGTCGCTGCGCGAGGGCGACACGCTGGTCCAGACCGATCTGGCGGCGACGCTCACGGCGATCGCCGAACAGGGGCCGCGCGGATTTTATCAGGGGCCGGTCGCGGAAAAACTCGTGAAGGCGATCCGCGACGCCGGCGGCATCATGACGCTCGGACGATCTGAAATCATACCAGCCGATCATCCGCGCGCCGGTGCGCGGCAGCTATCGCGGCTACGACATCGTCTCGATGCCGCTGCCATCGTCCGGCGGCATGGTGCTGCTGGAAACGCTGAATATCCTGGAAGGCTTTCCGATGGCCGAGATGAAGCAGGGCTCGGCGGCTTCGCTGCATCTCATGATCGAGGCGATGAAGCGCGCCTATGCCGACCGCGCGCGCTATCTCGGCGATCCCGCCTTCGTCAACGCGCCGGTCGCGACTGCGCTGATGGCCAAGGACTACGCCGCAAAGCAGCGCGCCAGCATCGATCTTGATCACGCCACGCCGTGGTCCGATGTGCTGGCGATCAAGCCGCCGCGCGAAGGCAGCAACACCACGCATTTTTCCGTGGTCGACAGTTTCGGCAATGCGGTCAGCAACACCTATACGCTGAATTTTCCCTATGGCGTCGGACTGGTCGCAGACGGTACCGGCGTGCTGCTCAACAACGAGCTCGACGATTTCACCGCGGCGCCCGGCGCGTCCAACGCCTTCGGCCTGGTCGGCTTCGAGGCCAATTTGCCCGGCCCGGGCAAACGGCCGTTGTCGTCGATGTCGCCGACCATCGTGCTGAAAGACGGCAAGCCGGTCCTGGTGACGGGCTCGCCCGGCGGCAGCCGCATCATCTCGACGGTGCTGCAGGTGATCGTCGACGTGCTCGACTATCATATGGATGTCGCCGCCGCTGTTGCCGCGCCGCGGCTGCATCATCAATGGATGCCGGATGAGGTCCGCATCGAGCGCGGCTTTCCCGACGATGTCCTTGCCGCGCTGAAGGCGAAAGGCCATCAGATCGTGCGAACCGATGGGCCAGACGTCGGCCAATTCGATCGCGATCAACGAGAACGGCCTGCTCGGCGCGCCGGATCCGCGCACCCGCGGCGCGGAGGCGGCGGGACAATAGACTCTGCCGCCCAAGCCAACGATCCGATTTGCCTTAGAGCATGATCCGGAAAAGTGGGAACCGGTTTTTCCGAAAGGATCATGCTCAAACAAAGAGATCTGATGACAGCGCCGTCGATCCGCGCCAATTTGGGACAAGCGTTGCGAACCGGCCGATCGCAAAACAGCCGTCAATAAATTTTCGGGGAGGTAACGATCATGGCTACAACCGAGCAGACTGGGGCAGGGCGCAATCGAAGTTGCTTCGATCGAAGACACCAGCCTGCTTGCGTTTTATCGCGACATGAACGCGGCCGGAGCGGCGCACCTTCTGGGCCTGCGCGTCCGGCTGGGCGCTCGACGGCATGGATTTCATGATCTATCCGCTGGTGATCGGCACCATCATCACGCTGTGGAAAGTCGATCCCGGCACCGCGGGCCTCGCCGGCACCGTGACGCTGCTCGCCTCCGCCGTCGGCGGCTGGCTCGGCGGCTATCTCGCCGACCGCATCGGCCGCGTCAGGACACTGCAGTTCACGATCCTCTGGTTCTCGTTCTTCTCGCTGGTCTGCGCGATCGTGCAGAATTTCGATCAGCTCCTGGTCGCGCGGGCACTGCTCGGCCTCGGCTTCGGCGGCGAATGGGCCGCGGGCGCGGTGCTGATGGGCGAAGCGATCCGGCCGCAATATCGCGGACGCGCGGTCGGCTCGGTGCAATCGGGCTGGGCGGTCGGCTGGGGCCTTGCGGTGCTGGCGCAGGCGATCCTGTTTTCTTACTTCCCGGCGGAAATCGCGTGGCGCTGGATGTTCGTCGATCGGCGCGCTGCCGGCACTTTTGGTGTTTTATCTCCGGCGCTACGTCACCGAGCCGGAGATTGCGGCTGCCACCCGCGCCAAGCAGATGGCGTCGGGCGACCGGCCTCCGCTGTGGGAGATCTTCTCCGGTCCGATCCTCAAGACCACCATCCTGGCGTCGCTGATGGCAACGGGATGCCAGGGCGGCTATTACGCGATTACTTTCTGGGTGCCGCGTTTTCTCACCACCGAGCGCAAGCTCTCGATCGTCTCGTCCACCGGCTATCTCGCCGCGCTGATCATCGGCTCGTTCGCAGGCTATCTGGTCGGCGCCTGGCTTGCCGACCGCATCGGCCGGCGCAATCTGTTCCTGACCTTCTCGCTCGGCGCCATCGCCGTGGTGTTGCTCTACACCCAATTGCAGTTGACCAACGAGTTGCTGTGGGTGCTGGGCTTCCCGCTCGGCTTCTTCGCTTCGGGCTATTTCTCAGGCGTCGGCGCGTTCCTCACCGAGCTTTATCCGACCAGGCTGCGCGGCTCCGGCCAGGGCTTTTGCTATAATTTCGGCCGCGGCATCGGCGCGCTGTTCCCGTTCCTGGTCGGGGCGTTGTCGGCTTCGACCTCGCTCGCCGACGCGATTGCGATCTTCGCGGTCGCGGCCTATGGCGTGTTCTTCCTCGCCGCCTTCGCGCTGCCGGAAACACGCGGCCGGGTTCTGCACGCCGACGCTTAAGAGCATGATCCGGAAAAGTGGGAACCGGTTTTCCCTGCGACAAACGCGAAGCGTTTGCGCTGAGATCATGCTCAAACAAAAATAGGCGTTTGGGGCGAAGGATGGTTCTTCGGAAATGGGTGGCCGGCGCGCTGGTCGTGGTTGCGCTGGCGGCGTCGGCCATCATCTTTTTCCGGCCCGATCGCGCGCTTCGCGTCGCGACCGGCTATGTCGCCCATAACATCTGCTCGAAAACTTTCGTCTCCAGGTTTGATCCGCAGACCGTATTTGCCGAGACCATCGAGCGCGACGGCATTCGCCGTCTGCGCCTGCTGCTGCGCTATCATCTCGATCGCGCGGCAAAAATCGTCGATGCATCGGTGGCGGGGCTGTTCGCAAGCCGCGCGGCGTTTCATGAGGGTTTTGGCTGCGTGATGCTGCTGGGCTTGGAGCAGCCCTATCTGCTCCGAAGCGACATCGAGGCGCTGAAGACGCCGAAGGCGCCACCGCTGCTGCCCGAGATTGCCGGCCCCAAAGTGGTCGAGCCCGCCGATTCCGGCACTGAAGGCGGCACTCGATCACGCCTTTGAAGAGCCGGACGCGCCGCCGCTTCGCAGGACCAAGGCGGTCGTCGTGGTGCGGGACGGCATTATTATTGCCGAGCGTTATGCCGATGGCATCACCATCGACACCCCGCTGCTTGGATTTTCCATGACCAAGTCGGTGATCAACGCGCTGATCGGCATCATGACCCAGCAAGGCCTGGTCAGCCCCTCGATCCCGGCGCCGATCCCGGAATGGCGCGCAGCGTCCGATCCGCGCCATGTGATCGAGGTCGAGCATCTCTTGCGCATGACCACCGGTCTCGCACTCGACGAGACTAATAGCGGCTTCGATGCTTCGAGCCAGATGCTTTATTTGCACAACGACATGGCTGGCTTTGCGGTGAAGGCTCAGCCGATCGCGACGCCGGGCACCCGCTGGGCGTATTCCAGCCCAACCACGCAGTTGTTGGCGCGGATCATCCGCGACGCCGTCGGCGGGCCCGAACAAACGCTGGCCTACGCCTGGCGCGAATTGTTCGATCCCCTGGGGATGCGCGATGTCACGCTCGAATTCGACGGCGCCGGCACGTTGCAAGCCTCGACCTATATGCTGGCAAGCGCGCGTGACTGGGCGCGATTCGGATTGCTCTTTCTGAATGACGGCGTGCTGGCGGGTAAACGCATCCTGCACGAGGACTGGGTGGATTTTTCCGCGGCCGCGACGCTCGACACGGATTATGGCGCAGGCTTCTGGACTAATCGGAGCGAGCACCAACAAGCCAAGGCACGCGTGCGGCTCGGGATTCCCCGCGATGCCTTCTTTGCCTCCGGCGATCTCGGCCAGCGGGTCGTCATCATCCCGTCGCAGCAGATGGTCGTGGTCCGCCTCGGCGACGCCACGGGTCCCGGTGGCGACATCAGCGGCCTGGCGCGGCTGGTGAAGGAGGCGATCGCGGCGACGCAGAAGTGAGGCGTCACCGCCCTACCGTGTACGGGCCGCCCTTTTCCAGCGCGCGCGCATAGGCCGGGCGGGCGTGGATGCGCTCGAGGAACGCCATCGTCTTGGGATGGCCCTGCTCGAGGCCGCCACGTGCTGCGGCGGCTTCCAGCGGAAAACTCATCTGGATGTCGGCAGCGGTGAAATCCTGGCCGGCGAACCACGGGCTCTTGCCGAGCTCGCCTTCCCAGAACGCCATGTGCTGCTTGAGCTGCGGATTGACCAGCGTGCTCAGCGCCTGATTGGAGACCTTCCGTACCAATGGACGCAGCAGCGCCGGAGCGCGCTTCGGCATCAGGGTGAACAACAGTTTCAGGAGCAGCGGCGGCATCGCCGAGCCTTCCGCATAGTGCAGCCAATAGATGTAACGCAGCCGCTCCGGCGTCTCCGGCGGCGGGATCAAGCGGCCATTGCCGTAAGTGTCGACGAGATATTCGACGATCGCGCCCGACTCCGCGATGGTGTTGCCGTTGTCGGTGATAACAGGCGATTTGCCGAGCGGATGGATCGCGCGCAGCTCCTTTGGCGCGCGCATGTCGGGCTGACGCTGATAGCGCACGATCTCGTACGGCACGCCCAGTTCTTCCAAGAGCCATAGCACGCGCTGTGAGCGCGAATTGTTGAGATGATGAACCGTCAGCATTGGCGTCCCCCCGGCTTGCCGCATTGCGCGGCGTTGGTGCCAGCCGGGCGCGGCAATGTCGAGACGCCAAGTGGTACATATTTTACCCGGGTGTTATGGACAAGCTAAATTACCCGGGTAATATATGATCTGGATTGAGAGAAAACCTGTGATGAATCCGGGAGCCACCGCCTACATCGCCTTCGAAGGCGACCGCGCCATCGCATCGGGCGATCTGCGCGAGGTCGCACGCGCGGCCAAGGAGCGGCTTGACCGGCGCAAGGACGCTGCGATTCTAGATTTTCAACGCCGAGACCGGCGCCCCGATCGATATCGATTTCCGCGGCAGCGTCTCCGATGTGCTAGCCCGCTTGCCGCAGAAATCGATAACGCCGGCGGCAAAAGACGAAGCGGCGCCTCCGGCGTTGCGTGGCCCCGGCCGGCCGAAACTGGGCGTGGTCGCGCGCGAAGTTACGCTGTTGCCGCGGCATTGGGATTGGCTGGCGCAGCAACGCGGGGGCGCGTCGGTCGCGCTCCGCAGACTGGTCGACGAGGCGCGCCGCAGCCGCGAAGATAAGGATCGTATCCGCCATTCCCAGGAGGCGGCCTATCGCTTCATGTCGGCGATCGCCGGCAACAGGGCGAATTACGAAGCCGCGATCCGCGCGCTGTTCGCCGACGAGCCCGCTCGGTTCGCAAACTTGATTGCCGACTGGCCCGCGGATATTCGCGAGCATGCTTCGAAGCTCGCGGAACGGGCCTTCAAGGGCGAACCGCAGGCGCGCGCCGGTTGATCCGGTCAAGGTGAGCAGCTAGGCTGGTTGGAATGATAGCGATCATATAAGAAGTCACGACTTCAGGGAGACCGCCGTGAGCCCACGCCCGCAATTCATGTTCGATTTCGGCAGCCCCAACGCCTTCCTCAGCCATGAAGCCATCCCCGCGATCGAAAAACGCACCGGCGTGAAATTCGAATATGTGCCGATCCTGCTCGGCGGCATCTTCAAGGCCACCAACAATAAATCGCCCGCCGAGACGCTGGCTGGCGTCAAGAACAAGCCCGAGTTCAACGCGCTGGAGACCAAACGCTTCATCACGCGTTTCAAGGTCGAGCCCTATGTCTGGAATCCGTTCTTTCCGGTCAACACCCTCAATTTGATGCGTGCCGCGATCGCCGCCCAATTCGAGGGCGTGTTCGAAAAATATGTCGAGGCCGCATTCCATCACATGTGGCGGGAGCCGAAGAAGATGGACGACCTCGAAGTCGCGGCGAAGGCGCTCGCCGCATCCGGCCTCGACGGCGCAAAACTGCTCGCGCGCGCGCAGGATGCCGACGTCAAGGCAAAACTGATCGAAAACACCCAATCTGCGGTCGAGCGTGGCGCGTTCGGCTCGCCGACCTTCTTCGTCGGCAACGAGATTTTTTTCGGCAAGGAGCAGCTGCGCGAGGTCGAGGAACTGGTGGTGGGAAAATAGGGACCAATAGGGAGTAGCGAATAGCGAATGGAATGTCTCTACTCGCTATTCTCTACTCGCTATTCGCTACTCTCTATTGGCTCTTTCAAGAACAACAACAAAAGGAACTGACCAATGCGCGTTCTCATCGTTGGCGCCGGGGCCATTGGCGGATATTTCGGCGGCAGGATGCTGCAAGCCGGCCGCGACATCACCTTTCTGGTGCGGCCGCGCCGCGCCTTGGAGCTTGCCGCCGCGGGCCTCGTGATCAAAAGCCCGAACGGAGACGTGACGCTGAAGAATCCGCCTGTCGTCCAGGCCGACACCATCAAGGACAAGTTCGACGTCGTGCTGTTGAGCTGCAAGGCTTACGACCTCGACGACGCGATCAAGTCGTTCGCGCCGGCGGTAGGCGAGCGGACCTCGATCATCCCGCTGCTCAACGGCATGCGTCATCTGGACGTTCTCGACAAGAAATTTGGCGCGAGCCGCGTGCTTGGCGGGCTCTGCGTGATTGCGGTGACACTGAACGAGAAGCGCGAAGTGGTCCAGCTGGGCCCGATGCAGTCGCTCGGTTTCGGCGAGCGCGACGGCAAAATGTCAGACCGGGTTCGCGCCATCGCGGACGTCGTCAGAAGCGGCAATTTCGACGGCGCGGCGAGCGAGACCGTCCTGCAGGACATGTGGGAGAAATGGGTGTTCCTGGCGTCGATCGCGGCCTCGACCAGCCTGATGCGCGCGCCCGATCGGCATGATCCTGGCGGCGCCCGGCGGCAAGGACTTCCTGCTTGGCATTCTCGACGAATGCAGGGCGGTCGCGACCGCCGAAGGCTATCCGCCCCGCGCGCCCGCGCTGGAGCGCGCGACAGCGATGTTCACCACGGAAGGCTCGCCGCTCACGGCATCGATGTTCCGCGACATCAAGGCGGGCCAACCGGTCGAAGCCGATCATGTGATTGGCGACCTGATTGCGCGCGCTGACACCGCAAAAATTCCGGTGCCGCGGCTGCGCACGGCCTACACGCATCTGAAGGCCTACGAGAAGCAGCGGGGCTAACGCGCGGATAAGTTGACGCGGCTCCCTCCCCCTCGTCATGGCCGGGCATGACGACGCGGTTAAATCAGTGCTGCCTTACAAATGCGCGAGATAGTGCGCGAGTGCAGTGATCTCTTCTTCGCTCAGGGGATAAGCGACTTCGGCCATCGCGGCCTGGCCGCCGCCGGACCGCATACCGGATTTGTAATCGTGCAGCGCTTTCGTAAGATATTCCTCGCGCTGGCGCGCGATGCGCGCGACCGCTTTGGTGCCCGCGAAATTGTCGGTGTGGCACGACGCGCAGCGCCGGCCAGCCGCAGCCTCAGCCCCCTTCTTCGACAGATCGGCATCGTCGTCCGCCTGCGACGCCTTGGGCGGCGCAAGCGAAGCGAAATAAGCGCCGAGATTGCGGATATCCTCGTTGTTGATCGCTTCCACGATCGGCTGCATCTGCTCGTTCTTGCGCGTGCCTGCGCGAAAGTACACCAGTTGCCATTGAATGAATTGATCGGGTTGTCCGGCGAGCGAGGGAATGTTTTCGGTTTGCGAAATGCCGTTATCGCCGTGACAGCCGGCGCAGATCTCGGCCTTTTGCTTGCCTGCGGCGATGTCGGCGGCCTGGGCAATTGATCCGCAGCCGATCATTGCAGCCGACAACATCCCGACCAACGCAATTCGCATCACCACTCCTGCTCTCGCATTAGAAACGGATACCCTGGGTCAAATCCGGGCGTGACGAGCACGTTCCGTCACTTGATGGCCAAAATAACTTGATGGCCAAAACAAAGAGGCCGCGGCCACTCGTCTTTCGAGCAACCGCGGCCTCTGATCGTCAGCGGCCTACTTCTTGCTGTAGCTGATGCGATAGATCGCGCCGGCCCAATCGTCCGCGACGAGGATCGAACCGTCCTTGGCGAGGATGATGTCGGCGGGACGGCCGAGATAGCCCTGATCGCCCTCGATCCAGCCCGACGCGAACACCTCCTGCTTGGCGTTCTTGCCGTCCGCACCGACGCTGACGCGCACGATCCGCCCGCCTTGATACTTGTGCCGGTTCCACGAGCCGTGCTCGGCGATCAGGATCGAGTTCTTGTAGTCGGCGGGGAACTGGTCGCCGGTATAGAACTTCATGCCGAGCGGAGCGACGTGGGCGCCGAGGTTGAGCACCGGCGGGGTAAACTCCGAGCATTTGTGACCCATCGCGAATTTCGGATCCGGCAGATCGCCCTGGTGGCAATAGGGATAACCGAAATGCTCGCCCATCTTGCTGATCATGTTGAGCTTGTCACTGGGCAGATCGTCGCTGATCCAGTCGCGCGCGTTTTCGGTGAACCAGTATTTGCCGCTGCGCGGATCGACGTCGCCGCCGACACTGTTGCGCACCCCGAGCGCCCAGACTTCGGCGTTGCCGGTCTGCGGATCGACGCGGCGGATCTGCGACACGCTGGTCGGGGGAATGCCAACGTTGAAGGGAGGCCCGAACGGCACGTAGAACCAGCCGTCCTTGTCGGCGGCAAGATACTTCCAGCCATGCGCGGCATAGGACGGCATGTCGTCATAGACCACCTTGCCGTCGCCGAGCTTGTCCAGATTGGCTTCGGCGTTGTCATATTTGATCAGCTTGTCGATGGCGATGACGTATAGCGCGCCGTTGCGGAACGCCAACCCGGTCGGCATCTTTAGACCTTTAAGGATGGTCTTGACCTCTTTCTTGCCGTCCTTGTCGGTGATGGCATAGACGTTGCCGAGGTCGAAGGAGCCGACGAACAGCGTGCCCTTGTCGCCCCAGGCCATCTGCCGCGCCTGCAGCACATTCGAGGCGTAGACTTCAATCTTGAAGCCCGGCGGCAGCTTGATCTTCTTGATCAGGGTGGCGAGTTCGGCGTCGGACGAGCCGGTCGGCGGACCCGACGGCGGCGCCAGCCCCTTCTGGGCTTCGGTCTCATCCCCTAAGAACCAGTCATCGGGCGGATGGGTCCAGAATTCCTTGGTGCCGAACTCGTAGTGCTTAAGTACCTTGTTCTGCGGCGGTTGCTGCTGCGCATTGGCGAGGCTCGCCCCCGCCACAACGGCGACCGCCGCAAGCGCCAGCACGGATCGATTGAACGTCGATTTCATCGTGTTACTCCCCTTTTGCAGCCGGGCGGCTGCATGAGTTATTTGTTTTGAACGCCTCGAGAGACGAATTTTTGTCAGCGTGATGATCAAGCGCGAAAATGTTAGCATAAACATGACTGGTGAGAACCGCGCTATTGGGCGTAGAGTTCAAAGAAAAAATGGGAGGCGATATTGAAATTTCCACTCGTTGCAATCGGGGTCTTCGTGTCCGCCGTATTGGCTATGCCGGCATTTGCCCAGACGCCACGTCTCGTCACGGAAGAGATGATGGTGAAAACGGGCGATCCCGGGATCGAGATATACCTACGCAACAAACGACCAGCGGATATGGCGACGTTCCGGCCTGAACAGACCGTGTTGTTTGTTCATGGCGCCACCTATCCCGCGGAGACCGCGTTTGATCTCAAACTCGATGATCTGTCCTGGATGGAATATATTGCGTCACGGGGTTACGACGTTTGGCTGCTGGATTTGCGCGGCTACGGCAAATCAACTCGCCCGAGCGAGATGGCTGACAAGCCCAGAATCAAATCCGCCTATTGTTCGCGGCGAGACCGCGGTGAAGGACATCGGCACGGCGGTCGATTTCATTCTGCGGCGCCGCAACATTCCGAGACTAAATCTACTGGGCTGGTCGTGGGGCACTACGCTTATGGCCACTTACACGACCCAAAATGCCCAAAAGGTAGAGCGGCTCGTCTTGTATGCGCCCGTTTGGATCCGGCAGACAGCTTCTCTCGTCCAGACTGGCCCCGGACCGCTCGGCGCATATCGGATGGTCAATCGTGAGCAAGCCAGGCAGCGTTGGTACAGCGGCGTTCCAGAGGAAAAGAAAGCGGCACTTGTACCCGCTGCATGGTTCGATACCTGGGCTGACGCGACCTTCGCGACCGATCCAGTCGGGGCTCAGATGACCCCACCCGTTGTCCGCGCGCCCAATGGCGTTGTGCAGGATAGCAACGAGTTTTTTGGTGCCGGAAAGCCCTATTATGACCCTGCGAAGATAACCGTGCCGACACTATTGGTTGGGGCCGAGTGGGACCGCGACGCCCCGCCCTATATGGCACAGGCCTTGTTTCCCCTCTTGGTCAATTCTCCAGGGAAACGCTACGTTGCACTGGCCGAAGGTACTCACACCATCATCATGGAGAAGAACCGGTTGAAGCTTTTTGAAGCCGTGCAAGCTTTTCTGGATGAAGCCAAGCATTCCTGAGGCACATTTTCCGCGACCGCCGGTCCTCAAACGAAAAGCCCGCCGACATGGCGGGCCTTCATCAGACTTCAGCACTCTCGAAGAAAATCTGGAGCGGGCGAAGGGGCTCGAACCCTCGACCCCGACCTTGGCAAGGTCGTGCTCTACCACTGAGCTACACCCGCGTCCTGGATGGCGGCGATCGCTCGCCGGCAACGGCAGACCTATGCCAAATGCGCACTGCGAATGCAACAGTCCGAAGACGGCCAAATCGGGGGGACACGGAGGCTAATGGCGGCGAATCACCCCCCGAAAATGCGCTGAAAGCGCCATTAATGTTCCGCCAGCACCGCTTCCGGGGAACCCTGGCGGTGCAATACCCCGCGCAGCGATTCGAGCCATGTCGAGAACCAGCCGCGCAGCGTCTGCGAAAACTCCTCGCTCCGGCCGGGTTCGCAATCGAAAGTCGCCCACCATTCGACGAAGGTGCGGTCGCCGTCGGCGATTGGCGTGAGGCGTATCGTCGCCTGGAAGCTGTCAAGCGGCAGCGACGGTGCGCCGCAGAATTCGTAGGTCTGCGAGCGATCGACGTCGGACAGCGCCAATAGCCGCTGGCGGACGTGGCGCTCCCGATAGAGCACATTCCTGACCGCACCGACGGCGTCGCCGGATTTGCCTTGTTCGATCCGGCTTTCGCCGGCACCGCCGACCCAGATCGAATAGTTGTTGAAATCGCGGACGATTTCCCAGATGTCGGCCGCCTTCTGCTCAAAGACGGTGCTGTAATAGGCCTTTGTCATTTCCAAAACTCCCTTGTTGGCCGATGCCGCCGACCATGGAACGCCGGGCGGCCGAAACCCACCCGATCTCCGATCGGGCGAAGGGGCCGGAAGCGCCCGGAGAGCCGATTGAAAATCGCCGCCAAACCGCCATTTAGGTGAACGGAACACCTGAACCCATGCTTGGGGCCGTGCTAGAACGGGCCCAATTCGAAAGAACATCAGACGAGGATCCCGTGACGATAGTTGAGCAGGGCTCAGGACCGGCGCCGCAAGCGGTGCCCGATCTGATCAAGGACACCACCACCCAGACCTTTGTGAAGGACGTCATCGAGGAATCGAAGCGGCAGCCGGTGCTGATCGACTTCTGGGCGCCCTGGTGCGGCCCTTGCCGCCAGCTCACGCCTGCCCTCGAGAAGGCGGTGCGTGCCGCCAAGGGCAAGGTCAAGCTGGTCAAGATGAATATCGACGAGCATCCGGCGATCCCGGGCCAGATGGGCATTCAGTCGATCCCGGCCGTGATCGCCTTCGTCAATGGCCAGCCTGCGGACGGTTTCATGGGGGCGGTGCCGGAAAGCCAGGTCAATGCCTTCATCGAGAAATTGACCAAAGGCATACCCGCCGCGGGCGAGCCGAATATCGCAGAAATCCTCAAGGAGGCGGAAGCCGTGCTCGCCGAGGGCGATGCCGCGACCGCAGCCCAGATCTATGCCGAGGCGCTCGCCGTTGATTCGACCAACATCGCAGCACTTGCGGGGCTCGCGAAATGCTACGTGGCAACGGGCGCGATCGAGCAGGCCAAGCAGACGCTGGCCATGGTGCCGGAATCCAAGCGCAACGACGCCGCCGTCAAGGCCGTGCAGGCCTCGATCGACCTTGCCGAACAGGCGAGTTCGCTTGGGCCGGTGACCGAGCTCGAACAGAAAGTCGCCGCAAACCCGCTCGATCATCAGGCGCGATTCGACCTGGCGACCGCGCTCAACGCCCAGGGCAAGCGGGCCGAGGCCACCGAGCAGCTGCTGCAGATCGTCAAGCGTGATCGCAAGTGGAACGATGACGCGGCGCGCAAGCAGCTCGTGCAGTTCTTCGAGGCATGGGGCGGTGCCGATGAGGCGACCGTGGATGGACGAAAGCGGCTGTCGACTATCCTGTTTTCGTGAGCAGCGTATTCCGCAAATATGGGCGTCGGTTTTTGCGATAAGAATGCGCGCATAAATAAAGAGCCATTAACGCCGGGGTCCGCTGATGCCGATCAATGCCGAATATCGCGGGCCCGGCGAGCTTCCCGAAATCATCCCGGTGTTTCCGCTGCCCGGCGCGTTGTTGCTGCCGCGCGGACAGATGCCGCTCAACATCTTCGAGCCGCGCTATCTCGCGATGGTCGACGACGCCTTCCGCGACGGCCATCGGCTGATCGGCATGATCCAGCCCGACGTCACCCATTCGCGCAATGAGGACAGGCCGGCCTTGTTCCGCGTCGGTTGCGTCGGACGAATCACCCAGCTCGCCGAATCCGGCGATGGCCGCTACATCCTGGAACTGACCGGCGTCTCGCGCTTCAAGGTGATCGAGGAGATGACCGTGCTGACGCCCTATCGGCAATGCAAGGTCGATTTCTTTGGCTATATCGATGATTTCACCGCGCGCAAGGGCGAAGAGGCGGTCGACCGCGAGGCGCTGCTGGAAGTGCTGACCGATTTCCTTAAAGCGAACAATCTGAAGGTCGACTGGGAAGGCGTCGAGAGCGCCCCCAACGAGGCCCTGGTCAACGCGCTCGCAATGATGTCGCCCTATGGGCCGGCGGAAAAGCAGGCGATGCTGGAAGCGCCCGATCTCAAGACCCGCGCCGAGATCCTGATCGCCGTCACCCAGATGGACCTCGCCAAGAAGCGCACCAGCGGCGATCCGCCGCTGCAATAGTCGAAAGCGCTTGCCGCTTATGGCAATTTCCGTCTGCCCAACAAGATATGCACGGGAAATGAGAGGGCGACGCAAATTCCCGCGGCAATATGGGTCCAGCTGATCCAGGGCCGCACGCTTTCCGATCCGAGATAATAAAGGCCGAACGCGGTCACGATCAGTACGGCGTTGAACGTGGCCATGATCGATCCCGAAATGCGATTTTTCCCGGCGCGCCATGAGCGCAGCAGGTGCAGCGGGATCAGCGCGCCCAACAATAATAGCGTGATCATGGCAGCACCGCCGTGCACCATCAGCATGGTGGCCGCTAGCTGCTGCCAGATCTCGTCGGGCGAAATATCCTTCTGCCAATCGGCGACAAGCCACACGGCGCCTGTCACGAACAGCACCGTGAAAGCCGCGTAGATCGATCGACGAAATGAGGATTTAAGCTGCAAGGTGAACTGCGTGATGCCAGTCAGGGGTGATGCGAACGTCGCCGGCGCTTGCGACCAGTAGCGCACTCGCGTCATAATGCTCAAGCCATTCAATCGCCTCAGTGCCGCAGATCATGACAATCTTCGTCAGTGCATCGGCGATCATGCAGGACCGCGCGCGCACGGTAACACCATCAACGGTGTCGGCCGGCGCGCGGATCCGAGGGTCGATGATCGCCGAAGCCGTTGTTTCGGCCGACTGAAACAGATCGAAGCGGCGCGCCGTGGAGGCAAGCGCTTCATCTCTGACCTCGACGCTGCACATCACACGGCGGGGATCACGCGGATCGCGAAGATGGATGGTTTGCGGCTCTGGTCCGAATACGGCGAGATCGCCTCCGGCGTTCACGAGCGCGCTTGCGAGGCCAAAGCCGCGCAACACGTCGAGCGCACGATCGACCGCAAAGCCTTTGGCGATGCCGCCAAGATCGATCCTGACATCGCGATGCCGAAAGCGGACCGCATGCCCATCCAGCAGTTCGATCGCATCGAATGATCGTGCTTGCGTGGTGATCGAGGGGCCGTCGTTCACATGCGGCAGCAATCCTATTGCTTGCAGCGCCGGCGCAACGGAGACATCGAAAATGCCGTTCGACCGGCGATGCATCTCGACCGCGGCTTCCAAAACCCTGAACGTCCAGGCATGGACCTCGATCGGCCGCAGCCAGGCCTCCCGGTTGAGACGGCTGACGTCGCTATCGCCATCGTGAAAGCTCATCAGGGCGTGCACGCGCGCCACCGCCGCGAACGCCGCATCGATGGCGGCAGCCATTTCGGCTTCGGCCGCGCCGGCGACCTCGATCTCGACGAAGGTGCCGAGCAGAGGTCTCGCGCGCCGAACTCTATCGGAGCCGATTGCCATAGGCTGCCAATACTCGCTTTACACCTTCGGTGACGTGCGTCGACGACAGCGTCGCGCCGGCGATATTCCTGATGTCGCCGTTGATCTTGAGCGCGCTGCCGCTGGTCTTGCCGACGAATTGCGCGAGCCAGCTCGGACTCCTGATCTCGCCGCCATAGGACTCCCGGTATTGCAGGATCTCGACGCTGTGAACGGCGCCGCTTGGCGTCAGCGCCACCGCGTAGTCGATATAGAGATGCTTTCCGACCACCCGGTCGAAGATGAAAAATCCGGCAACGCGTCCGCCGGCTTCCGCCTTCCAGACCCGGCCGGCCTGCACTTCGGAGAAATGCGTCGCCGAGGGGAATGCCTGTTTCTGCGCTTCCTCGATCGAGAGGTACTGCATCGCATAGGCGGGTGAAGCGACCGAGGCGATCGCCGCCGCCGGCAAGGTATATTTGACCCAGCTCATGGTTCAGTTCGCTCCGGTCGTTCGTTCATCGTGCCCTCAAGCGCGTTCAAGCCTTGCATCAGACCCTTGCATCAGAAGAAAAACCCGACGCCGCCAAGAAACGAATCCGAGAGCGCGCCGACGACGCTTCTGTCGATCACCCTTTGATAGGTCGCCTTTAGCACCACTTTGGGCGACGGGAAGATCGCAAGGCCCGCAGTGTGGAATTGGCGCTGGCCTGCACCGGTCGGCAGATTGGCATCGGTGCCGGCAAATCCGCCGGTCTGCAGGTTCTCATAGGTGTAGCGATAGAATGGCACCGCCTCCCAATCGCTGTTCAAAATGGTCCCCATCGGGATGTGATAGGCGAGCTCGCCGGAATAGCCGAACATCGATTTGCCGACATTGTCGGTCGGGATCGGTGTCGTTGTTGGCGCGCAGGTTTTCCGGATGGCTGAAATTCGACGCGGACATATTCGCCGCGCAGCTCGAGCCCGGTGTCGGGCACACGGTAGCGGAACTCGGCGTCGAATATGCCGACGCTGTTGCGTCCGAGCAAAGCCCCGGTATCCGCATAGGCGCCGCGCGGGGTAATATCGGGACTGATAATAACCGCTGATGCTGGCGGCAAATCCGGGCAGGAATGCCGGAGTGAAATCCAGCCGTCCGGCATAGGCGAGGGTATCGTTGAGCTGGGCAAAGTCTCCGCGCACCGGACGCGAGAAACCGAGCGCATTCGAGACCGTCGATGCCGGCCATATAGCCGGCGGGGAAAGGCGGAACGGTGTTCGCGGCAGTGCGCAAGCCGAAGTCACCACCAAAATCCTCGATGCTGGAGCTGACCTGAACCTGGTAGCTCAGGCCGTCCGCAATCGTCCCGTAGACGCTGCTGGCGCCGGCGAACCAGGTCGACGGAATGAGGCCATTGTAGAGTTCCGGCCGATTGACGCTGTAGAATTGGGTCGGCTCGTGATGCAGATTGATATAGCCGATCGGCACCAGATCGACGCCGGGTGCACGCCAGTTGAATTGGTCGACAATCTTGAAGTCGATCCAGATCTGCTCGATCTCGGCGGTGCCGTGCAGTTTGTCGTCGGCATCGAAACCGGAGCCCGCGTGCTCGAACTCGATCTCGGCATTGAAGATAATGTTGTCGGTGATCGCATAGGTCGGCAGCAGCACGAACCGCGCGGCATCAAACCCGTTCTGCCACTGGCCGTTGGCGGCCGGGTTTTGCTGCAGGCCGAATTTGATTTCGCCATAGGCGCCGATGCTGAGGCCCGGCACGGGCGAGGGCGCTAATCCTAGAATGGGCTTTTCCGGCGATGGCGTCGATGCATCAAGCGGCGGCGCCTTTGTATCAAGCGGCTTTGACTTTGCGGGCGATTTGTCCTTCTGCCCTTGTTTGCCTTGCAGGGCTTGTTTGTCCTGCGGGGCTTGCGACGGGTCGGCCGGATCCGATGATTTTGCGACCTTGTCGGATTTTGCGCTCTTGTCGGAGGGCGAAGTCTGCTTCTCGGAGAGGGAGGCCTGTTTTTTCTCCTTGAGCTCGGCTTCGAGCGTCTCGATGCGCTGCTCCATTTTTTCCAGCTTCTTCAACAAAACTTCGTTGGCGTCGCCGTCGGCGGCCCATGCGCTGCCGCAGCTCAGGATCGACATCGCGCTTGCCGCGAGCCACGCCCGGCGCCTGAAGCGATGACCGCGCTGGAATTCCGATACAGGCAAGCGTAGACAGCAGTTCAACAGCATGACGGCCCCCAAAATCTGCGGAGTTCAAGGCTCCGCGACACCGGCGGCACCTAACACCGCTGCAAAAAATTTTGGGAATCAGAAATGAGGAGGCCGACTGGAATCCCTCCACATTAGAATTAGAACAAAACCAAACAGAGAAATTCGAAAGCTAGAATGGTTCTAGTTTGCTCATGTGTCGGTCGCGCGATGGCTCGAGGCGTCGCGCAAATCGTGGACGCGGGAAGCGATTCGGATTGGAGAGCGTCTAAAACATAGCGGTTGACGCTCTCTTCGACCCGCCGCTATCTGAAAAAACGTATGGGGTTTTCCAAAGAATGCGAGGATGAGTGTGGCGGACAAGCCGAGCCAGCGAGAGCAGCAAGCCGCTGTGCCGCCGGCTGCGAAAACGCAGCGAACGATCTCGAGCCGCGACCTGTTCGGTAGCGACAGGCTGGTCATCATTCGCCACGAGCAGGAGGATTATCGCCTGCAGGTGACGGCGACGGGAAAACTCATCCTGACCAAATAGACGCAAAGCGCGCAAAGCGCGACACATCATCAGCCAGTCACCCTTGCCGCGAGGCATCGGCAGCCAGCCAACAAACAGGTCCCGTCGCGGACCGGAAGGGGCTGGCAATGCACGACAGACAAAAACCATCCATGGCTCGGGGCGGCTCGGAGCCTCGCATCAGGCGAAGCGGACGGCTGCGTTACTGCCTTTCGCTGGCGGCGATGCTCTCGATCGCCAGTTCGGCCGCCTTGGCCGAAAAGTCGATGTTCGCTTACGTCTACACCACCGACCTGCTGCCGCAGGGGGCCAAGGAAGTCGAACAATGGATGACGTGGCGGCACCAGAAGATCGCCGGCACTTACGATCAGCTCGAAGGCCGAACCGAGTTCGAATATGGTCTCACCGACCGCCTGCAGGTGGCGCTCTATCTCAACTACAACTGGACGCAGGCCTATCACAACGGGCCGTTCGGAGCGACGACGCCGCCGGAGCAGTTCGCCGACTTCTATCCGGGGCCGGACGATCGTTTCAACATGGCGAGATTCGTCGGCGTGTCCGGCGAGGCGATCTACCGGATTCTCAGCCCCTATACCGACGCCTTCGGGCTTGCGCTGTATACCGAGCCCACCTTCGGCAAGAATTTCTTCGAGGTTGAAAACAAGATCATCGTGCAGAAGAACTTCTTCGACGATCTGTTGACGGTCGCGTTCAACTTCACCTATGCGCCGGAATTCCGCTATTTGCTGGACCCGGCGGACCCGGCCGGCACGGCAAGCAGCTGGCAGGAGGAAACCGACGTCAACTACGCGCTCGCGGTTTCCTACCGCTTCATCGAGAATTGGTCGGCCGGCTTCGAGTTCATCAACGAGCACGAATACAACAGCTTCAATTTCAGGAACGAATCGAACAGCGGCTATTATCTCGGGCCGACCGTTCACTATGGCGGCGAGAAATTCTTCGTCACCGCGACCGCGCTTTGGCAGATGCCGTGGGCGACGGCGCATCGCGACACCGTGCCGGGCGCGCTGGTGAACGGTTACATCCTCGACAATGACTTCGAAAGATTCCGCTTTCGGCTCAAGGCCGGATACACGTTCTGAGGAGCTTTGACATGAAGGCAAGTCAATGGGCGCTGATCCCGCTCGCCGTGATTTCCAGTTCCGCTCACGCGACCACCTATCTCACCGTCGAACAGGCGCAGCGCGCGATATTCCCGGGCGCGTCGTTCGCGGCGACCGGGCAGCCGGGCGTCTGGCGGGCGTCCAACGGCAGCTATCTCGTGGTCGACCGCGTCGTCGGCAAGCACGAATTCATCACCTTGGCGGTCGGCATCAACGCCAATGGCACCGTCAAGCAGATCGAGATCATGGACTACAAGGAGAGCTACGGCTATGAAGTGCGCGACGCCGCCTGGCGCGCGCAGTTCGTCGGCAAGACCGCAAGCTCGCCGCTGCAGTTGAACGCCGACATCCGGAATATCAGTGGCGCCACGCTGTCGTCGAAGCACGTCACCGACGGCGTCAAACGCATCCTTCAGAGATATCAGTCGAGCCTGAAGGACGGCTAATAGCCGGCGACGGCGAGCAAGACCACCGCGCTCATCGCCATCCAGCCAAAATGCTTGCCTCGCGTCGCCCAGGCATTGCCGAGCGCGGCGGAGGCGAACACGACGGCGAATGTAACGACGATCCAGTGTCGTGCCGGCTCCGACGCCATCGAGGGCGCCGCAGCCAACAGCACCCCGCCCCCGATCCAGGCCATGGTGCCGGCCTGCCAGACCCCCCGGATCAGCCTTCGCGCCCATCTCGGTTCGATGCTGGCGCGCGCGAATACTTTGGTTTCGCCGAGCACTGCGTGCATCAGCGTCACCGCGATCGCAACCAACCCCGAACATTGCAGCAAGAGGTCGCGCATCGACGCCTCCGTACAGTACTGTATGGCACTATGCGCCGCCGCTGGCGCCTGTCAATACAGTGGTGTATGGTGAATTGTCGCAGGGAACTGGCATGGCCGATCAACTCTCCGCCCAGGACTGGCTCGACCAGGGTCTCAGGACGCTCGCTAGAAGCGGCTTCACGGCGCTCAAGGCCGAGAGGCTTGCCAAGGCGATGGGGGTGTCGCGCGGCAGTTTTTACTGGCATTTCGTCTCACTCGGTGCGTTTCACGCCGCCATTCTCAAATACTGGCGCGAGGTCGCCGCCGAACAGATCATTGCCAACCTCGAGGCTGCCTCGACGCACGACAACCCGCTGTTGCTGCTGCTGCGCCAGGCGTTCGGCGGCCGACTGGCGCTGGAGAATGCGGTGCGCAGCTGGGCCATGTTCGATCCCGCTGCGCGGGCGGCGGTGCGGGCGATCGACCGTCGCCGCCTAGGCTATGTCGAAGGCCTGCTCAGGGCCGCCGGGCTTTCCCCGGATGTGGCGCGGGCGCGCGCGCAAATCCTGTACTGGGCGTTTCTCGGCTTCGCGCAGTCCGACCAGCCGTTGTCGAAGGCGAAGCAACAGGCGGTGCTCGATGAACTGCTGAAGATCGCATCAATAGAGGGCGCTGCGGCATCCCGATCCGATGTGCTAGTGAACTGACAAAATGATGCCGGAGACCGCCCCATGAATGTTTCGCCCGAACGCCCCGAAGACACCGTCGATCCCAAACTCCTGGAAATCCTGGTCTGTCCGATCACCAAGGGTCCGCTTGAATTCGATGCGGCAAAACAGGAGCTGATCTCGCGCTCGGCAAAACTCGCCTATCCGATCCGCGACGGCATCCCGATCATGCTGCCGGAAGAGGCGCGGAAGATCGAGTGAGGCGCTACAGCGCTTCGCCCTTCAGCAACCGCGGCACTTCGCCGGCAAGGCCTGCGGCCTGGCGGATGAACAGGTTTTTCAAGGGCGGCGCACGGTCGACGAGGCCAAGGCCGATATCGCGCACCGTGCGCAACAGCGTCGATTGGTTGGAGAACAGGAAGTTCAGCGAGTTGGTGGCAAGCCCCATGGCCATGGTGTCGAACCGCCGCCAGCGCTGATAGCGTTCGAGCACGTCGGCCTGGCCGAGATCGATGCCGAGCCGTGCCGCATCGACCACCACTTCGGCCAGCGCCGCGACGTCCTTCAGCCCCAAATTGAGCCCCTGCCCGGCGATCGGATGGATCACATGCGCAGCGTCACCGATCAGTGCCATCCGCTCGGCGATGAAGGAGCGCGCGACGAAATACGAGAGCGGAAAGGCGCGCGGCTTGTCGAGCGCTTTGATCTCGCCGAGATGCAGGCCAAACCGCTGCTCGAGCTCGCCGTGGAATTCGTCTTCGCTCAAAGCTGTAATACGTGCGGCCTCGGCGCGCTTTTCGGTCCATACCAGCGATGAGCGTTTTCCAGTCAATGGCAGGATCGCGAACGGGCCGGCGGGCAAAAAATGTTCTTCGGCGCGGCCGCCATGATCGCGCTCATGGCCGACGGTGACGACAATGCCGGATTGATCATAGTCCCAGCCATGCGTCGCGATGCCGGCGCGCTCGCGCAGTTTTGAGCGCGCGCCGTCGGCGGCGACCAGCAGGCTCGCTTCAACGAGGCTGCCGTCGGCCAAGGTCACGTCGATCCCGTCGGGGCGCGAACTCGTATGAGGTCACGGCGGTCGAGCGAAGGTCGATCTTTTCCGCCTCCGCGCGTGCCACCAGCGCGTCGATCAGGTCGCGGTTTTCGACCATATGCGCGAATGGCTCCCCCGGCTCGACATCGCCGGCGAAGGAGAGGAACACCGGCCGGGTTGTGTCCTCGAGCCTCGAATCGGTCACGACCATGTCGAGGATCGGCTGCGCCTTGTCCGCAACCACCTGCCAGGCGCCGAGCGTCTCGAACAGCCGCCGGCAGGCCGCGACGATGGCGGTTGCCCGCGGGTCGCGGCTCGGCCGAGTGCCCAGCGTCGGATCGGCCACAATGATCGGGATATCGGCGCCAAGTCCCTGACGCAGCGCCACCGCCAGCGCAAGACCTGCAAACGCGCCTCCGCAAATGACGATGCTTCGCTGTGCCGACATGCAAAACCCTTACTCACACTGGTCATAGACTATGCTTGCTACATGATTATAGCTGGGTGAAACAGGTTCACCAAACAAGGGCAGGTCCTCATTCCGGGATGCGCCCCCCGAACTCGGGTTTACCCGAGTTCGGTAATATCACTGGCCAAGTCGGCAACAGCCGACTTGGATGGCGCAGGCCCGGAATCCATACTCCCGATCGTGGTTATGGATTCCGGGCTCGCTCGTTTCACTCGCGCCCCGGAACGACCGCTGCCTCGTTACTCGACCAATTGAAAGCGCTGACATGTCCAACGGACTGATTGACCTGATTTCCATCCTCGATCTCGAGCCGATCGAGGTGAATTTGTTTCGCGGCAACAGCCCTAAGACGAGCTGGCAGCGGGTGTTCGGTGGACAGGTGATCGGACAGGCGATGGTGGCGGCATGCCGCACCGTCGAGGGCCGGCTGCCGCATTCGCTACATTGCTATTTCATCCTGCCCGGGGACCCGCAGATCCCGATCATCTACCAGGTCGAGCGGTTGCGCGACGGCAAGAGCTATTCGACCCGCCGCGTCACCGCGATCCAGCACGGCAACGCCATCTTCTCGATCATGGTGTCGTTTCATGCCGAGGAACAAGGCGCGTTCGACCATCAGGACAAGATGCCTGACGTGCCGCCGCCGGAGAAACTGACCGCCGAGGAAGTGGCCAAGCAGCCGATGTTCCGCGAGATGCCCGATTTCATCCGCCGCTACTATGAATCGGATCGTCCGATCGAACTGCGCCCGGTCGAGCTCGGCCGCTATTTCGGCGAGAGGATCGACGACGGCCGCATCCATGTCTGGATCCGCACCGCGGCAAAACTACCCGACGATCCGGCGCTGCACATGTGCGCGCTCGCCTATGCGTCGGACTTCTCGCTGCTCGACGCAGTGATGGCGCGCTATGGCCGCACCTTGTTCGACAAGCGCATGATGCCGGCTAGCCTCGACCACGCGATGTGGTTTCACCGCCCGTTCCGCGCCGACGAATGGCTGCTCTACGCGCAGGACTCACCGAGCGCGCAAGGTGGCCGCGGGCTCACCCGCGGCCTGATCTTCAAGCCCGACGGCACCCTGGTGGCGTCGGTTGCGCAGGAAGGCTCGATACGCGAACGCAGATGATGCGGATTTACGCGCTGGCGTAGGCGCCTCGTCGACCAGCGCGAATTGCGACACGTACCATCTCGTGTACCAGCGCAACACCCAGGGTATCGGGATCAGGAATCCGCATCCCAAGGCAAACAAGAAGGTTCGCCACAGCACTCCCCATCCGGTCGCATTGAAAACGATTTCGCGCCGCGTGCCACTGACGTTCCTGCAATTCCAGCGCATCCAGGCCGTGATCACCCAGGCCCAGCCGACGATAGTGATGACCGAAATGTACATCAGCACGTTCCAGCTGACATAGGTCAGCGCACTGCCGGTAAATTCAATCGGAAGCTTTTGGCCGTTCGAGCTGAGATTGGCGGCGACCCACCGCACGATCATCCAGGACAAGAATCCCTGCAGCGGAATGACGATGAGCTGGACCCAATTGCTGCCGCTCAAGCCGGCATAGCTCATCAGCCCCATGATCACGAACACGTACCAGAGGTCCAGGGGCTGGCCGTTGAAGGCAAAGTTCGGCCGCCCGGGCACCCGGATGCACGACGCCATCCAGCGGTAGAAGCTTGTCGACGTCCACGGCGCGGGAATGACGAGCAGTAGTCCGATGACGAACAGCAGGCTGCGTCCAAGATAGGACCATAGCCCGATATCGAACGACAGCGGATTTCCGCCGGGTCCGCCCGCACCCATCACCGCGCCCGATTGCGGGACGGCGGGAGGGCCCGAGCCGCCCCCCATCAGGTCCGGGATTTCGCCGGCCTTCTGCCAGCCCGCCATGCCCTCGGACCACACCAGCGTATCCGGCCTGATGGCCCCACGGGCGATCAGGTCGCGAAGCTGGGCTTCCGGATAAGGCCCCTGTTGCTGGCCTTGCGACGCGTAGAACCAGGACCGGCTCGGCATCTTGATACCCCCCTGATATTGCTTGCTAGCCGACCCCTGCGGGCGGCCCAATGACATTGGCGGCGAAGAACCCATTTTGAGGGACGATCCGCTCGCCTGTACAGAGACCGAGGCGACCCGGCCGAAATGTTTTCCTTTTCGGCTGCAAGTTTTTTGTGCCATTTGCCTGGAAAGATGCCAGATTTGAGTGAGCGTCGGCGGCTGCGCCGGCCAGTCTGCGTCATTCCCGGAACCCGAAGGCCTGACCATGAAACTCGTCGTCGCGATCATCAAACCCTTCAAGCTTGACGAGGTCCGCCAGGCGCTGACGGCCATCGGTGTGCACGGCATGACGGTTACCGAGGTCAAAGGCTATGGCCGCCAGAAGGGCCACACCGAGATCTATCGCGGCGCCGAATATGTCGTGAATTTTCTGCCCAAGCTGCGGATCGAAATCGCGGTCGCCTCGGAACTCGCGGACAAGGCGGTAGCCGTCATCACCGCGAACGCGCGGACCGGGCAGATCGGCGACGGCAAGATCTTCGTGACCCCGATCGATCATGCGATACGTATCCGCACCGGCGAAACCGACAGCGACGCGCTCTAGCGCCTGGTGGAACCAGGGCGATCACTGGGGCCAGATGCCGGTTCGATCGATAAACCCCATTTGGATACCGTTTGACTGCTCTCCCGGTGAGCAGGATTGTGTCCTCAGCTTGACGCGGCAACGATTTAATCAGATATGACTATAATTTAGGCGCGACCGAATAGCGCGGCTCCAGCGGAATTCCGCAAAGCACAAAAAGGTCCGCGTTCATAGTCCGTTAGGGAACGCCGCCCGATCTGGCACGGCATTTGATTCTAAGGGTTTCGGCTGTGCCCGCGTAGTGACCTTTCTCCGCGTGGTGAACCTCAGTCGAGAACGCCCGGTCGGCTGGACCGGGCCCAAGCGGGGATCGGAACCCATGAAAATTGTTATGGCGATCATCAAGCCATTCAAACTCGAAGAAGTCCGTGACGCCCTGACCGCCATTGGCGTTCACGGTCTGACGGTGACGGAAGTCAAGGGATATGGCCGGCAGAAGGGCCATACGGAAATCTATCGCGGCGCTGAATATGCGGTGAGCTTCCTGCCCAAGATCAAGATCGAGGTCGCAGTCGCCTCCGATCAGGTCGACAAGACCATCGAGGCCATCACCTCGGCCGCAAAAACCGGCCAGATCGGCGACGGCAAGATCTTCGTCATCAACCTCGACCATGCGGTACGCATCCGCACCGGCGAGGCCGATGCCGCGGCACTCTGATTTCGCGCTCAACCTTATCCAATCAGGAGTAAATCAAAATGACGTTCAAGCGTCCCTATAGCGCGGGATTGGCGGCCCTCGCAGTCGGCGTGTTCGCCGCGACCGCAGCCTACGCAGAGCCAACCGTCAACAAGGGCGACAACGCCTGGATGCTGACATCGACGGTGCTGGTGCTGTTGATGACGATCCCCGGCCTTGCGCTGTTCTATGGCGGCCTCGTTCGTTCCAAGAACATGCTCTCGGTGCTGATGCAGGTGTTCTACACCGTCTGCATCGTCACCGTGATCTGGGCGCTTTACGGCTACAGCCTCGCCTTCACCGGCGGCTCCGACTTCATCGGCGGCTTCTCGAAGGCCTTCCTGATGGGCGTGACGCCGGACTCCAAGGCCGCGACGTTCAGCGTCGACGCCAACATCTCCGAGCTCGTCTATGTCTGCTTCCAGATGACCTTCGCGGCCATCACGCCCGCCCTCATCGTCGGCGCCTTCGCCGAGCGCATGAAGTTCTCGGCGGTCGCGCTGTTCATCCCGCTCTGGGTGACGCTGATCTATTTCCCGATCGCGCACATGGTCTGGTACTGGGCCGGCCCGGACGCGATCTCGGACGCGGTCAAGGCGCTCGCGGCCGCCGGAGACGCTGCGGCGAAGACCGCGGCCCAGGCCAAGCTTGACGAAGTCAATGCCGACGCCGGCTGGGTCTTCAAGAAGGGCGCGATCGATTTCGCCGGCGGCACCGTGGTGCACATCAACTCCGGCATCGCCGGCCTCGTCGGCGCGCTGCTGGTCGGCAAGCGTGTCGGCTACGGCAAGGACCTGATGGCTCCGCACTCGCTGACCATGACCATGATCGGCGCCTCGCTGCTCTGGGTCGGCTGGTTCGGCTTCAACGCCGGATCGAACCTAGAAGCCACCGGCGGCGCTGCGCTCGCCATGACCAACTCCTTCGTCGCGACTGCGGCGGCGGCGCTGTCCTGGATGTTCGCGGAATGGATCGTCAAGGGCCATCCTTCCGTGCTCGGCGCGTTGTCGGGCGCGGTCGCGGGCCTTGTCGCGGTCACGCCTGCGGCCGGCTACTCCGGTCCGATGGGCGCGATCGTGCTCGGCATCGTCGTCGGCGTGGTCTGCCTGTTCTTCGTCACCGTGGTGAAGAACGCGCTCGGCTATGACGACTCGCTCGACGTGTTCGGCGTCCACTGCATCGGCGGCATCGTCGGCGCACTCGGCACCGGCATCCTGGTGAATCCGGCGCTCGGCGGCACCGGCATCATGGACTACACCACCGGCAAGATCGCCGATTACGACTTCGTCGCGCAGATGACGTCGCAAGCCTGGGGCGTCTGCACCACGCTGGTGTGGTCGGGCGTCGGCTCTGCGATCCTCTACAAGGTCGTCGATGTCATCGTCGGCCTGCGCGCCAATGTCGAGACCGAACGCGAAGGCCTCGACATCACCGAGCACACCGAGCGCGCCTACAACATGTGAATCCTCCCGGGGCGCGGTCTCTTCGGGACCGCGCCCAGAACTACGGTTTGGGCACATACCCGGCAATGCCCCGACCGTTGAGGGGCTCCAGCGCAAGTTGGAGCCCCTTTCTTTTTGTTTTCAAAGTAGGATGGGTTGAGCGCAGCGATACCCATCACCTCGTTGGAGGCATTGATGGGTTTCGCCGCGCTCAACCCATCCTACCGCAAATGTCGACAACGCAGGGAGAAACGTCATGAGAGCTCGAAGGGGGATGCTATTGCGGCGCGGTGCGTTATGTCGCCGAGGGCGAACCGATCATGAAGGCGCAATGCCATTGCCGCGAATGCCAATATATCTCGGGCGGCGCGCCCAACATGTTCGTGGCGATGCCGCCCGACGGCTTCAAATACACCAAGGGCACCGCCAAGCAATTTTCCCGCAGTGATCTGGAGAAACCGGTGACGCGGGAATTTTGTGCCGAGTGCGGCACGCACATGGTGACCCGCCCGCGGGTCCCGGTCGTCGTGATCAAGGTCGGCACGCTCGACGATCCCGGCCTGTTCGGCAGCCCGCAGGTTGCGATCTACACCGTCGACAAGCAGCCGTTCCACCATGTGCCTGACGGCATGCCTGCCTTCGAGCGGCTGCCGCAGCGATAGTCGGTGCCGGAGGAATTCGGGCGTGGACTCACTAGCGCGCAGCCAATTCGGATTAATGCGAGCTTGATGAAGGCCAGGTAGTTAGCGGAAAGTTTGTCATATCGGGTCGCGACTCGCCGACATTGCTTGATCTTGTTGAAGAACCTTTCGATCAAGTTCCGCTTTCGGCGGCACAGCGGACATGGCCGGACCTGCTGCTGGCTCGACGCGATTGACCCAAAGCGGCCACTTGCAATTTAAAGACCAATTGGTCTATATATCGGCAATGAGCCACCAAACCCCAGTGCAGTTGCCCCGTGGCCGCCCCCGAAGTTTCGACACGGAAGCCGCTGTCGAACGCGCGATGGGTGTGTTCTGGTCGCGCGGCTATCACGCCACGGCGCTACCGGACCTGCTTCGTGCGACGAAGCTCTCGCGTGGCAGCCTTTACGCCGCTTTCGGTGACAAGCACTCGCTCTTCTTGCGTGCGCTTGATCGCTACATTGCCGATGCCCTGACACGGATGGATATCGAACTCGACCCCCGCAGAGAGCCGGTCGACGGCCTGCGGGCCTACCTTGCCGGCTACGTTGACCGCACGAGCGGTGCCAATGGTCGGCGCGGATGCCTGCTGGTGGCCACAGCCATGGAACTGGCTGGCCATGATGCTGAAGTTGATCGTCGCATCGGCGAGCTTTTTCAAAGCCATGGAGGCCAGGGTGGCTGATGCACTTTCCCGTGCGAAGGCGGCGGGCAAGTTGGCCGATGGTGTTGAGCCTTCAAGTGCCGCCCGAATTCTCGTCTGTTTCGTCGAGGGGCTGCGAGTGGTCGGTAAAACGGCACCGACACGGATCACGTCGCAAGCCACCGTTGACGCTCTTCTCGACCGCTTCATCAGGTAGACAACCCATGGACGCCTCCGCTGTTAGCGCGTCTATATCTGGACCGAATGGTCTTGAAAGGAAGGATGCCATGTCTGCCATCCAGATCGTCTGCGCGGTGGCCGTCCCCTTGCTCTGGGGTTATCAGTTCGTGGCCATCAAAGTGGGCGTTATGGAGTTTCCGCCTCTCTTCTTCCTCGCACTGCGCTTCCTGGCCATCGCGCTGCTGCTTATTCCGTTCGTCAAAAGGCCCACACGTCAACAGTTCGGCCCTATCGCAGCTATTTCGGTTTTCCTTGGTGGACTGAACTTCGGGCTCTTCTATGTTGGCCTTGGGCTCGGCTCGGGAAGCATGTCGGCCGTCGCCTATCAACTCGCCACGCCCTTCACCGTCCTGTTAGCTTGGCCGCTGCTCGCGGAGAGGCCGTCTCTGACTACGTCCGCCGGAGTGGTGCTTGCATTCGTCGGCGTGGTCGTGTTGGCAGCGGGGCCTGGCCTGTCGGCAAACGCGCTTCCGCTGCTGCTTGTGGTCGGGGCAGCCTTCGCGTTCGCGGTGTCCAACGTCTTGACGAAGCGCTACGGCCCTTTTGACCCTTTGATGTTGATGGGGTGGTCGTCGCTGCTCACGGTGCCGCAGGTCATGTTGATGTCGTTGCTCCTTGAACATGGACAACTGGCGAGCCTTGTCACGGCGGATGAACGTGGTTGGCTGGCACTCGCCTACACAATTTTCATCGGAGGAATTGTCGGGTTTGGCCTTTGGTTCTGGCTGATCGCCCGTTGCTCCATGGGCCGCGTCGCACCATTCGGCCTGCTGCTTCCGGTGTTCGCCTTGATTTCGAGCGTGTTGTTCCTTGGCGACCGTATGACCCCAAAGTTGATTGTCGGTGGGCTGCTCGCGATCTCCGGCGTCGCCATTACACAAGTAAGATCGACCGCTCGACCAATTTGAACTTAGAAGTCGCGTCGTGGCGACTTCCGAGTTTGGCACATCGCGTGATTTTGCAGCGATGCGGAATTTGGTCGCTATCGGGGCATAGCGGACATCGGTCAACCTGCACCAATTAAGCCGGGCTCCGCGCGATGCGGGATCAGCGCAAGACAAGACTGATTTG
>CAVQNB010000028.1:0-66997 GCA_963713785.1 uncultured Alphaproteobacteria bacterium | reverse complement strand
TTGAAACTGCGAGGAAGATAGCCGTGAGTTGCAAAGTAGACGATCCGATAAGACGCGAGATCCGCGCCCTTGCCTTTGAGTTCGGTTTCGGTAGCGCGAGGGCCAATATAGAGATCGCCGGCGTCAGCGCCGAGGATTTCGGCGACGCCCTCTCAGCTCGGGTTCTGAACTCTTAAGGATATTCTCCTCTAGAAAGCGTCGCAGTGCGGCGACATCATGCTGCTCGCCGATGCTGGCCGGAACACCACGGCTGTACTTAGCTCCTCGACCACCGCCGCGATCAGCCGAGGCGATCTTAACCTTGTCGTCGGGAGAAACGTAGGTCGGGCTGGGCAACGGGTTGGCAAATCCGATCAGCGGCTTGCGGTTCGGCGGTAGGTTTGGCCCGGCTGTCGCAGCGCCTCCAGGCTCTCGACCGAGGGGATCTCCGAGATCGCGAAACGATTGATCAGCCAGTCCGCCTTCTTGAAGGCCTCGGGTTGACTGCGCGTCGGCGCCGAGATGCTGGGCTTGCCGGCGACCAGCAGGTGGAGCGGCAATCCAATCAGCGAACCTGAGGGCACCACGATCAACTTGTTTTTCGATACGAGCTGGGTCGAAAACGGGGCCAGAAGCTTGGCGTAGAGAGAGTTGGCGAGCCCCAGATCGAACAGGGCCTGCTTGGCCTCGGTCCGGGGTTCTATCCTCCGGTTCGACATCCAGGCCCGCACGCAAGATGCCGACGGCCTGTTTCGAGCTGTTGGGGATCCATGTCGACTTTTCGCCAGGATGTCTGCTTGGCTGTGATGCACCAGGCATAGACGTCTTCGAACCCGACGACGAACGTCACCAAGGCTTCATCGGGCGCTAGCAACGCCTGGACCGTACCCGCCGACAAGGGCTTGGGGTTCACCAGCCTCGCATAGTCGGGAAAGGACTTTTGGATCTCGTCCAGAAGTGTCTTGCGACGAAGGGCGTTGGCGGAGAGCTCCGACCGGACCTTGCTGAAGGCCGTCGGCCACCTGATCGGTCGGCAGTGTCAGCGCGTGAGTCAGGGTCTGTTCAAGCCCGTCGGACGAGCGGTCGATATCATCGACTTCCTTGAGCAGATCGCGCAGGCGAGGCTCCCGCGCGGAGAAGCGCAGCGCTGTTCGCGCGACCGTCGCGGCCGTATCGCTTCCGATCGCCCGTTGGCCGATCGTGAAAGCCTCGTCCGCCAAATCCGCCGGCGGAGCCTGGGGATTGACGGCGCTCGCCTTCGACCACAGAGACAGGAGGTGACGCTGGTATCGGAGCCGGCTCGCCGGATCCAATCGTCCGTTGGCCGTCGTGATGTCGCTCGCCTCGCGCGCCAAAGCCAGCAACTCGTCGTAGTTTCGTTTAAGCCACGCCAGATAGGAAAGGTTCGACAGGGTTCGCGCGATGGTCGGATGATTTTCTGGGAACGAAGCCCGCCGGATCGCGAGCGCCTCGCGCGCCAACGCGTTGGCTTCGTCGTAACGCCCGAGCTGGATCTGATTGACGGCAAAATCGTCCAACGTCGCCGCTAATGTAATCCGTTGCGTGGCCGCGCTCGCACGTTGCAGACCAAGCGCTTCGCGAAATTTTGCCTCAGCCTCTTTATTGGCACCTTGCCGAAAATATATAATAGCTTGCCGATTGAGCACGGCCGCCAGACGCGGGTCACCAGGATTGAGATCCCGGCGGTAGATCGTTAGTGCCTGCTCGAGATTATCCGATGCATCCTTCAGGTGATTGCCGAGATTTTCCTGGGCGCTGGCCAAATTCTGCCGCGTCTGCGCAATCGAAACATCATTCCGAGGGCTGACCCCAAGCTTGATGGCGAGCGCGTCCTTGTAAAGTTTCTCGACCTCCTGAGGATCCCTATCGAGATAGCGGTACGCGTCGGCAAGATTATGCAAACTTTCCGCAACAGCGCTTTGGTCGAGCGGCTTGTATTTCTTACGCAGCTCCAACGCTTCCTCGTGGAGTTTCGCCGCCTCCTGGTAGCGGCGCATCCAGAAGAGATTTACGCCGTAGTTATTAAGTATAAGCGTTAGTTTGGGGTCGTCAGGTTCGGAATGCTGGCGCGCCAGAGCAAGAGCATTTTGAAAAATCGGCTCTGCTTCCACGCCTCTGTTCAAGAGCTGAAGAATAACCGCACGCTCGCCAAGCGCTCCCGCGTAGCAGCGACTGTTGCGTCCAAAGCGGGCAATCGCGCTTTGCTCGAGCTCATTCGCCGTCTCGAGCGCGTCCTTGTAGTTCTGGGAATTGATCTCGGACGCTATCCGCGCTTCGATATCGGGGGAACACGGGTTCGCATCAGACGCTTGCACATTGGCGGCTGGCGAGAAATTCGCCAACGCGAAAATCAGGGGAGCAATCAGACGGCGTTTGCTCTTAATCTTCAATCGCGACACGCAGAATAGGTAATCACTGCGCCTCCCTCATGAGGGCTTTATTCCGCCCGTCAGCATCCGGCTGCCTTGTCGTGACCGCTGCGGGGTCGTCATCCTTCCGAAGGTCGTCTTGAGAGATCGCGTCTTTCGGACAGTCCGGATCCTTTTGGCAGGCTGAGGCCCAGCCGGATGTTATTGACGCGATGCGCTCGCGCCGACCCGGATGAGTGGAGCTGCCGGCTTCAGGTGCGAATTTTTCGATGACGGCAGTGGCGTCCGCCAATTGGGCCCCAAGTTTCTGCAAGATGAAGCCTGAGAAATAGTCAGCTTTTAGTTCAAGCGGCGGCCGGCTGCCGCCAGCTTGCAAGGTGTCGCCGTTTAAATGATGCCCTATCTCGTGGGCCAATATTGCTGCGGAAGCCCACTTATCTTGGGTGGTGGTCGTGATTTCGTTCATAAAAGTTGGATTATAGAGAATGTAGCGCGTCGCCCCCAAATTGACCGCCGCAGCGTTCGGGACCAGGGCTGCCCGAATTTCGAAATTGCGTGCAAGACCTGACGCATCAACAATACGTTGGATGAGCGCGCTTACATTGTCGGTCGACGATACGATTTCCGTCCTTGGAGGAAGCGTCTCGCCGAAATAGCTGCAAGAACCGTTGAGTGCAATGCTCAGCGCGGATGCGAAGCCGACGCTGGCGAGTTGCCATGCGGCAATCCAAGCCATCTTCATCGTTGTCGGTCGCATCGAATGAATTCCTATCTAAATCGGGCTCGGGTTGCCCTCTCTTACGTTAAAGAATGATTCCTCGCGAGCGCACCAGGCTCCTTTACAATTGGATCGTACCAATCGGATTGGTCACCTTAGGGATTGTAACATTGCTGAGACGGGGTCAAAATATCATGGTTTTCCAACTGCGTCGATACGAGTGACTGGTCGCGGGTTGACGGCGAGAGTCTTTCCTGCGCGGCCGCGCGGTGTACTGGAAGCAAAAAGGGCGGAGTTTTTCATGTTCCGACGAATTGCATTTCTAGTCTTGACGACTTTCCTACTGACCGCCGGCTTTGGCTCTTCCAGTTTTGCGCAAAAAGGCCAGGTGCTCGATTTTAAACCCGGCGAAGTCATCGTCGGCTATCGCACGGAGGCCGATCGCCGTGCCGCAACACGCAAGTTTAACACTGTCAATCAAATGAATACTTTCAATATGCTGGGCGGTCAGAAAGCCCAGAGGTTAGAGGTGTCGCCATTCCGGCAAAACTCGCTATTGCTAAAATTCGAGCTTCCGCCGAGCACCAACGCGCTGGCGCAGGGCGACCCGTCGTTCCAGAGGCAGTTGATCGATGATCTGGCCGATCAAATTAAAAAAATGGATCCGCGAGTAAAGTACGTTTATCCAAATTATATTCTGGGTGTCCCCGAACAGAAGCCTGTTACCTTCAATGAGAAGGATTTTAAGAAGCTTTTTTCGGCAACAGCCAAGCCAACCGGCGCGCCAAACGATCCGGTGTTCACGCTTGGCTTCCAATGGGACTATCAAGCTCCTCCGGTTGGTATGAACGCAATCGGTGCTTGGAAGATAACGACAGGAGATCGCCGAATTGTTGTTGCCGTGGTGGATACCGGGATAGTTTTGTCGCATCCTGAAATTGTAAGCTCCGGAAATCTGCTTCCCGGCTACAACTTCGTAAGTGACGGCGCAGGTAGAGGTCATGATCCCTCCGATCCATCGCCTCTTTCTCATGGCACGCACGTCGCCGGCACAATCGGAGTCGGGGGGACCAACAACGATCTCGGCATTGCCGAAGTCGAACTGGGCGGTTTCCGTTCTCCCCGTCCGCGTCCTGAACGAAACGGGGTCTGGATCTATCAAGGACATCGCCGACGGAATACTTTGGGCAGCCGGCATTCCGGTTCAGGGTGCACCCACAAATCGGACGCCTGCAGATATTATTAACCTCAGTCTGGGCGGCGCCTTGCCGTGTGGAGATCCCGCTGAAAGCCCCATGCGGGATGCGATTGACAAAGCTCGCGCGGCAGGCACCGTTGTCGTCGTGGCGGCCGGAAACAGCAGCAGCGATATTGTCGGCTTTTCGCCGGCCGGTTGCCCGGGCGTGATTTCTGTCGCTGCGCACGACTCCAAGGGAGACATGGCTTGGTACTCAAATTTTGGAGACGTGAGCATCATTGCGCCTGGCGGTGATACAAAGGAACGGGATGCCGGAAATATGCCATTGGGTGTGTGGAGCATAACCGGGGGTGTGCCGCTCGGAGTTGCTGGCTTGCAAGGTACATCGATGGCCGCACCCCACGTTTCTGGAGCCATCGCATTGGCTTTGGCGAAACATGAAGAGTGGAGACGTCACCCCGATCTCATCGCGGCCGCCTTGCGCGCCTCGGCAGTCACAATGCCCCAGGGCGCTTGCCCTAGCCCCTTGCGGCCCCGGCCAATTGGATGCTCAGCGGTTGCTGGAACTGGAATATGTACCTCTGTCGCCTGAGCCGGCGACGGCGGCCATCTCCTCTCTCACAAAACCTTCGGCTAAAGCAACTCCACCTCTTTCTTCAACTATATCGATTGCACAACAGCCCAAGCGTGATCCAGAAACATCACCGATTAAAATTTCTGGTCGTTGGCTGATGAGTTAAGGAGGCGTGCTTGTAATTGAACAAGGTGAATGGTTTCACCCCGTAAAAGGGACTGCATCGATCGAACTTCGGGGGAAAGAACTTTCTGTAAATTACCCTCAGCAAACAGGGGTGAAGTGCGCTTACCAGGTAACGTTCTTGGAAAACGGAAATGCTCTTTACCTGGACTCCTTAAACTCTCTGCAGCCAGACGATTATTGTCCCACCGGACGTCTAACGTCCGACCGTTAATTGCTTCCAACTTGTATTATTGAGTTGAGCGCAAACAAGCGGTGCGTCCCCTATAGTGTGCTCAGAAATTGATGGGTGTCTTCAACCGTTCCCGCCGTGCCACCGCCATCGTCCCCTTGATTCTCGCGATCTGGAGGGCAGAGCTGCGGTTCTCTTGCTGCGTTCAAGTTTGCGTCGCACTCCGTCCGTTCCGGTAAATGAGGGGACAGCTAAGATCCAAATCCGGCTCAGATCGTCCTTCTTATTGCTGCCTCCCGCGAGGGCTCCGGCTCCTTTAAGATTGGACCGTACCAATCGGTTTGGACACGCTGGGGATTGTAACATTGGCTGAGTCAGGGCCAAAATGTCACGACTTTCCAGCCGCGTCGATACGCGTGACGGGTCACGGTTCGACGGCAAAAAGTTTTCTGGCAGCGCGATATACTGAAAACAGAAAAGGCGAGTTTTCCATGTTCCGACGAATGATACTTGTTGGCTTGTCAAGCTTGACGCTCGCGGTTGGCTTTGTGCACGGCAGTTTTGCGCAGAACGGTCCCGCGCTCGATTTCAAGCCTGGCCAAGTCATCGTCGGCTATCGCACCGAGGCTGATCGCCGTGCATCGGAGCGGTTGTTCAAGGGCGCTCCTCTCGTAAATAGTTTCAGTGTTGGTGGTGGTCAGAAAGCTCCAAAGGTGGCGGTGTCGCCATTTCAGGACACCTCGCTTCTGCTCAGCTTTAGTTTGCCGCCAGGCAACAACGCCTTCGCTGCCGGAAATCCAGCATCGCAAAGACGGTTGATCGATGATCTGGCCAACCAGATCAAAAAAATGGACCCGCGGGTAAAGTATGTTTATCCGAACTACCTGTTGGGCGTTCCGGACCAAAAGCCAATTGCCTTGGACGAAAAGGGGCTGAAAAAGCTGCTGTCAGCTAACTCTAGCTCAAACGAAACCCCACCAAACAGTTTCCCAAACGATCCGTTATTCGCCAATGGTCTTCAGTGGAATTATCAGGCCTTGCCGATGGGCATGAATGCAATCGGCGCCTGGAAGATTACGACCGGCGATCGCAGGATTGTCGTCGCCGTGGTAGACACGGGAATATTGCGGTCGCATCCCGATGTCGTCGGGTCTGGGAATCTACTGCCGGGCTACAATTTCGTGTCCGACGGCGCCGGTAGAAGCGACGACCCTTCAGACCCGAACACTTCGTCTTCAGGTTCGAGCCTGGCGGCCATCATTGGAGCTGTAGCGACCAATAACAAACTTGACATGGCCGGCATCAATTGGGCGGTTTCGGTCCTGCCCGTCCGCGTTCTGAACGAAGCGGGGTCTGGATCTATCAAGGACATCGCCGACGGAATACTTTGGGCAGCCGGCATTCCGGTTCAGGGCGCGCCCACAAATCCGACGCCTGCAGATATTATTAACCTCAGCCTGGGCAACGACTTGCCGTGCGGAGATCCCGTTAACAGCCTCATGCGGGATGCGATTGACAAAGCTCGCGCGGCGGGCGCCGTTATCGTCGTATCGGCCGGAAACAACAGCAGTGATATTGTCGGCTTTTCACCGGCCGGTTGCCCGGGCGTGATTTCTGTCGCGGCACATGACGTCAAGGGACGTTTAGCTTCGTACTCCAATTTCGGAAATGTGAGCATCGTCGCGCCTGGCGGCGAGGCGGATACGCCGGTTTTAAGTGTCGGTTTTGCGGGAACTTGGGGTTGGAAAGGTACGTCTGAAGCGGTAGCCCACGCTGCCGGAGCCGTCGCATTGGCGATGGCAAAGCACGAAGAGTGGAGAAGGCATCCCGATCTCGTCGCTGCCGCCATTCACGATTTCGCTGTCCCCATGCCGGCCGGCGCCTGCGCGCATCCTTGCGGCCCGGGTCAACTGGATGCTCAGCGGCTGCTTGAATATGTGCCTTCGTCTCAAAAGCCGCCGTCGACGGCGGCGATTTCACCGCCAAAGCAAGCAGCACCGACGGCGGCGAAGGTCAGAACTGCGAGTGCTTCGAATGGTATCTCTGGTCGCTGGCTGATGAGTCAGGGAGGCGTGCTTGCCATCAAAGAAGGCGAGTGGCTGCACCCGTCAAAAGGAACGGCCTCGGTCAGCCTTGTTGGGCAAGATCAGATGATGGTGCGATACCCTCAACAAACGGGCGTGACGTGCGCCTACCGAGTGATTTTGTTAGAAGACGGTAGCGCCCTTCTGCTCGATCCCACAAATGCCCTCCAACCAGATGAATTTTGTCCCAGCGGGCGGCTCACTTCCGCGCCGCAGCCGAAGCCCGTGACGGCATCTATCCCACCTCGAGCCGAAACCAAAAGCGAGCCAGGAACGGCGTCCAGCGGAATCTTGGGTCGTTGGTTGATGAACTCCGGCGGCGTGCTTGTCATTGAACAGGGCGACTGGCTACATCCCGCCAAGGGAATGGCAGACGTTACGCTCGTCGGTAATGACCAGCTGATCGTTCAATATCCCCAACAAACAAATGTTAAGTGTGCCTATCGAGTTATCCTTCTCGACAATGGCAAAGCACTCGAACTCGTTGCTACTAACTCTCTTCAACCCGACGAATATTGTCCCACGGGGCGACTGACCGCCTTACGCTGAAAGAGCTCTTTTTTATTTACTCTCTCTTCCTCATGCACTCATCAATGGGCAGTTCAAACTTCGACTTTTTCGGAAACAGCGTTCAGGACTTTCGCCAGATTGCTAGCGGAGCCCCCACCATCTAGCTTGACCTACCGACGGCACAACTTGCGATTTGTGCTGCAATGCGGAGCTTCTTTATGATCACTAGGAGATCTGTGCTGCTAGGTGCATCTGCTTTTGCTCTAGCGAACGTATTTCACGGAGCAAGAACACAGCAGATCGATCAACGTGTTCGCTACGATGCGGCAACTCCGGAAGGCAAGAAAATGCTGCGGATTTACGCCCAAGGCGTGGCCGCGATGAAGGCATTGGCACCCCAGGATCCTCGTTCCTGGGTTTTTCAATGGTATATGCACGCAACACCGCAATCCAAAGCACAGATGTTGGACGCCATTTTTCAGGGCGCTTCGGGCGCGGCCTTCGAGTTGGCAGCGGAGGTATGGTATACTTGCCAGTCACACCAAGGCGAGCCGGAGGATTATTTTTTGCCTTGGCACCGCCTGTACGTGATGCAATTCGAAGAGATTATCCGAAGGTTGACGGGACGCGACGAGTTTACCTTGCCTTATTGGGATTATACCTCGGCCGCGTCCTATGCGATCCCCGACGAGTTTCAGTCGAAGAATAGAAACGATCCGGCCCTATCGCCATTGTTCATGCCCAATCGCAATAAAGATGGCGGTAGGAACCGATCTGCCGATGTGAACGCTGGCGAACCTCTAAACAAACATTATCGCGGGCGCAATTTTCTTGTACTGCCAAATCTTAGCGAGCGGAGCTACAGCACATTCTGTACTCAGCTAAATAGCCAGCTTCACAATGCTGTACACACGTTTACCGGCGATAACACGAACATGGGCTTTCCCCGTACAGCGGCTGGTGATCCAGTCTTTTGGCTCCATCACTGCAATATAGACCGAATATGGGCCGCCTGGAACGCCTTAGGTGGGAGGAACCCAACCTCGACGGACGGCACAGACTGGGATGTTACGAGTTTCGTCTTCGCAAGCGCTGAGGGGGAACGGGTCGAAATAAATATTAGCACAATCAGCGATTCGGCGGCGCTCCCCTACAGATACGATAAACTGCCCGACAGGCGGCCTGGCGTCGCTCTCGTTTCCTCGTCGTCGCAAATGGACGTTCTTCTGAAATCCGTTAGCGCCGGTGCGGCGGCAGCCTCTTCCGGCCCGTCCCAGCCGGCTACAGCCGTGGCGCTCGGGTGGGCTCCCGTTAAAACAGTGCTGGCGCCAACGGCTTCACAGAACCAACTGTCGGCCGTTGCTGCAGGCATCAAAACCGCGGACGCGGGGCGTTTGGTTCTGCTGCTGAAAGATGTTCAGGTAAACCTAGATCCAGACACTGTTTATCAGGTTTTTCTCGACCTACCGGAGAACGCAACTGATGAAGTTCAAGACCAGCACTACGTGGGACTCCTTAACTTCTTGGGAATAGGGGAACGCGCGCGGGGTGGGCGCGACATCGAGTTCGACGTGACTGACCTCATCAACGGCCTTAGTGCCGCGTCCGCGCTACAAAGTGAGACCTCCATTACTATCGCGCCGGTGGGGCCCCCCGCAGCGTCGTCAACGCCGACGATCAGTGGGGGAATCGAGCTTCAGCGCCGGTAGTTTGCGTTGATGGTCAGCGATGTATGCGATTGTTCGATCGGTTACCCGCTTCAAAATAAAATCGCGCGGGCAAACCAAGGGTGATTTGGTGAGCTTAAGCTCCTGAGGATCTCTGCGTCGGGCAAGATCTCGTCGGTTGACGACACTGCTTCCGGTGTCGTCAACCGCGAATCAAGGTTCAACAGTCAGTATTCGAGAAACCCCAGCACGCTCTCCACCGACTGAACGGCCCGGTTGTCCAATTGAATGAGAAATTGGGCCGAATATTGAGATAGTCCATTCCGTCGCCAAGAGCCACGAAGGTTACCGGACGACCACAATTGTTGGTGACGTTGACACCGGAAGTCCCGGCGTCGGTTCTTGGGCCAATCTGGATACATTGGCTCTGCGCATTCGCCGCGGTACTCGCTGCGGCAGATGCTGCCAATATGGCCAAAGCTAAACTTAGATTTCTGATCGAAGTATTCATTGCCTGCTCCATTAGGGTTTCACTGAAGTAAATTTCTCGCGAAAGTGCCCGCGAGACTTCGATGTTATGGAGCCGCAGCGGCTTAACCAATCAGCCCAGACGACAACCGGAATGTCGCCCTCCAACTAGATTGGAGCGACTGCAAAAGCTTGTTCTGGGAGTGAGCCTACTCTTGAGAATTAGCGTTCGAGCACGGCGAGACGGTCCATATGCGGCGGGTGAAGTCCACCTCGCGGTTGGCGGTGGATCGGACGCACGCAAAATAGTCCGACGGTGTCGGCTTGTTCACATTCTTCCAACGATTCCGCGCCCACGACGGCTGAAACGAATAAAGCGACCTAATATAATTGCTTGATTTGCTCCGCGGATCCGCTCGAACCGCAGGTATTTCCGACCGTGCAGCTGCTTGGCACCGGTCAATAATCCTGATGTTGGCATCGCTCCAATCGAATTGTCGGGGTCCAATTCGGTGGCGACCTCAGGCCATGGTGTTTCTTCGGAAAAAGCGTTGCTTGAGCACAAGCGATTTTGAGGAGTCGTTCGAGCTCATCGCATCATTGGAGATAATCGAGGAGGGACGTCATGCCGAGTATTTATTGGCGGCTTCTTATTTTCTTCGCACCGCTCAACAGAAGCTCTTCTACAATGTCATTTCAGTATCCCGTTGTTGGAATGCTTTTGGTCCTCGCCCTTTTTGTGGTCAGGGCGATCTTTCGATGCTGGCGAAACTGCTGGCGTCTCCTTTCAGCACGCCATGGGTTGCTCTGGCCTGCACGTGGCCCGGTTGACAGCCGTTTAAGCTAATACGGTTACGGCATGGAAATCGTCGACCTCACGCGTCGAGAACCGGGCGCAAGCCATACAGCTATTGCGACAAATATGCACAAGTGAACGAGCCGTCCGAGTTCATCGTTACCGCAAAAAGATATCTTTCGCGGCCGCCTCATTTGTCGTTGGCGAATTTTCCGCCTTATCATCAAAAGTCACAATGCCTCCAATTCGTTTGGAAGGTGCCAAGACAATGGCCATTCCAGCCCATGGTGCTCATTCGAAAAACATCGAACAATACGATCACTCGATGATCGAGCAGCACGGTAAAGCACCGTCGCAAACATCCAGATTTAGGAGAATTAAAATGATTAAGATGCTTGGTGTTATTGCTCTGGCTTGGATCGCAACAACGTCGGTCGGAAATGCTGCATGCGAGCAGTTCCCCGACGCGCCCCGAGTGATCAGGGATACTTGCTCTTATGGCTATCAATGTTCAACGGAGAGACCGAGGTTTGTGCGCCGTTTGATTGTGATTCGTAAGCGGCAAAACGAAGGTTACGGTTATAATTCCGGGTACAATTCCGGGTATTGAGGAAAGTTTACACTTGGAAAAAGTGGGAGGCATTGCCGCCATCTCTTTGGCCGACCAACTCCGGGTCTTGAGCATGCGGGGCCGCCATCGGCGTCCCCTCAGTTACTCAGTTGCTGACTTACTCGATATCTCCTTTGAAGGCTGTAGGGCCCTCCGAGAAGCGTTCCGCACATAGCGTCAGGTCCAGGACTTCCAAGTCGCCGCGGATTTAGTGTGATCCGCGTCAATGCCTCGGCGATTTCGGAGGATGAGACCACAATCCTTATCACGTGTTGGTACTGCCCTTCGCGATATTGCGCAGTACGATTGGATGGGCGCTGTCGAGCACCCACGCCGGTATTTGCCGATCAGCTTCCGTGGCGTCGGATGAGCGGTAACACCAATTCCTCCTTATTTCCGTCGAGCGTAGCGGCGAATTTACCGGCGGTCGCGTTAGAGGCTCGCCGGAGTGATCGTTATCGAGATGCGCATCGCTTGCCTTGAAGTAAGTCATAAACGCGTTGCGAGGTTCAAATACACGTGACCCTTAGTTCGAGAGTCATTGTCACTATCTAGAAACATCCTTCGTTGTCGCCTGGACTGTTATGGCGAATTATTTGTCCCCGAAATCAAAAATCACCATGCCTCCAATTCATTTGGAAGGCGCCAAGACGATGGCCGCTCTGGGCCATGGTGCTCATTCGAAAAACGTTGAATATACGATCACTCGATGATCGAGGCGCACGGTAAAGCAACCGTGGCAAACATTCAGATTTTGGAGAACTAAAATGGTTAAGATGCTTGGTGTTATTGCCTTGGCTTGGATCGCAACCACGTCGGTCGGAAACGCTGCATGCGAACACTTTCCCGATGAGGCCACATTGACCAGGGATACTTGCCCTTATGGGTATCAATGTTCAACGGTGCGACCGAGGTTCGTACAGCGCCGTGTGATCGTGACGCGTAAGCGGCAAAACGAAGGTTACGGCTATAATTCCGGGTACAATTCCGGGTATTGAGGAAAGTTTACACTTGGGAAAAGCGGAAGACATGGCCGCCATGAGTAGTCATTCAATGTGCGTCCTTGGCCGACCAATCCCAGGATCCTTGAAACATGTGGGGCCGCCATCGGCGTCCCTACCGGCTCGACGGCATGCTGGCATTCCTGTCGGCCAAGCTGCCGCCTCTTCCTGATTGGACCGAGGCGCGGCGAGAGGCTGCCAACGCTGACACAGGCCTCAACCAGATCGAGGACGTCGTCGTGCCTTCCGATAGGGCGTTATCGCGCCCACGTCTACCATTTCGAATCATCAAGCATCCACGGCGCCTTGCGCTGGCACCGCACCCATCTGCTTACAGCCAGACCGGAGGGGACCAACTTTTCGCTAAACTCTACTTTGCATGGGGTTGTTTTAGCAAAAGTATCTTTTATCCCCCCGGGGTCCGAAAAACGGGACGTACTCGCTTGAGGTGCTAGCGCTCGTCCGAAATCACCTTGCCGTCATTCGGCAGGCGAGCCGGCGCCGACCAGCTCGACATTGCCGCCGAGTTTTGTCACCGCGCGCAGCGTCGCGGCGAGTTCGCCGCGAAGCGCCTCGCTCGGCGAGGCGCATTCGGCCTTCAGCGTCATCACATCGGTCTCGCCCTCGCGCGTGACGACGAGACGCAGCCGTCCGAGTTCGGGATGGCGCTTGCCGATTTCCGCGATCTGCTCGGGCCGCACGAACATGCCCTTGACCTTGGTGGTCTGGTCGGCGCGGCCCATCCAGCCCTTGATGCGCATATTGGTGCGTCCGCAGGGGCTGGTGCCGGGCAGCGCGGCGGTGAGGTCGCCGAGCGCCAGGCGAATCCAGGGGTGATCGCGGGTCGAGCGAGGTGACGACGATCTCGCCGACATCGCCCTCGGCGCACGGGATCGCCGGTGCCGGGCCGCACGATCTCCAGGATCAGGTCCTCGTTGACGACCATGCCGTCGCGCGCCGGCGTCTCGAACGCGATCAGGCCGAGATCGGCGGTGCCGAACGCCTGATAGGCATCGATGCCGCGCGACTTGATCTCGTCCTGCAGCGACTTCGGAAACGCCGCGCCCGACACCAGCGCGCGCTTGATCGAGGAGACGTCGCGGCCGGCGCTGGCGGCCGCATCGAGCAGGATCTTGAGAAAATCCGGCGTGCCGCTGTAGCCGACCGGGCGATAGGCCTCGATCAGCTCGAATTGCGCCTCGGTATTGCCGGGACCGGCCGGAATGACCGCGCAGCCGAGCGCGCGCGCCGAGGCATCGAAGATGAAGCCGCCGGGCGTCAGGTGATAGCTGAAGGTGTTGAGCACCACGTCGCCGGGCCGGAAGCCCGCCGCGAACAGCGCCCGCGCGCCGCGCCAGGGATCGGCGTGGGCGGCCTCCGGCTCGAAGATCGGGCCGGGCGAGGTAAATAGCCGCCCAAACGAGCCGGGAGGCCCGGCAACGAAGCCGCCGAACGGCGGGGCGGCCTTGTGCAGGGCCGGGAGCTCGGATTTGCGCAGCACCGGCAGGCGCGCCAGCGCGGCCCGGCTGGTGATCGCAGCGGGATCGATGCCCCTGAGGCGCTCGGCATAGGCCGGCGCTGCCATGGCCTTGCGCAGCACGTCCGGCAGCCGCGCGAACAGCTCCGCCTCGCGCGTCGGCCGGGTCGCGGGTTTCGAGGGCGTCGTAGTGGTCGGTCATCTCTCGTCATTCCGGGCTGAGTGAACGTCGAGCCCGGATCCATAGCCACGATCAGGAGTGTCGATTCCAGGCCTGCGCCATCGAAGTCGGCTGTTGCCGACTTGGACTTCGATGTGCGAACTCGGGTAAACCCGAGTTCGGCCGGCGCATCCCGGAATGACGAACGAGAGAGTCGCGCTCACAGCCACCGCTTCCGCCGCTTGAAACTTTTCAGATTCTTGAAACTCTTGCGCTGGTCGCCGGCGCCGCCGAGGTAGAATTCCTTGACGTCCTCGTTGTCGCGCAACTCGTCGGCCGTGCCGTCGAGCACCACCTTGCCCTGTTCCATGATGTAGCCGTGGCTCGCGACCGAGAGCGCGGCGCGCGCGTTCTGCTCGACCAGCAGGATGGTGACGCCGAGATCGCGGTTGATCTCCTTGATGATCGCGAACACTTCCTTGACCAGCAGCGGCGACAATCCCATCGACGGCTCGTCCATCAGGATCATCTTCGGGCGCGCCATCAGCGCGCGGCCGATCGCCAGCATCTGCTGCTCGCCGCCGGAGAGATAGCCGGCGAGCCCGGTGCGCTCCTTCAGCCGCGGGAAATATTTGAAGACCATGTCGATGTCGGCGTCGACCTCGTTGTCGCTGCGGGTGAAGGCGCCGAGCCGCAAGTTTTCCAGCGACGTCATGTCGGCGATGATGCGGCGGCCCTCCATCACCTGAAAGATGCCGCGGCGGACGATCTTGTCGGGATCGATGCCGTTGATGCGCTCGCCGTTGAAGACGATTTCGCCGCGGGTGACTTCGCCGTCCTCGGTCTTGAGCAGTCCGGAGATCGCCTTCAGCGTCGTCGACTTGCCGGCGCCATTGGCGCCGAGCAGCGCCACGATCGCGCCCTTGCGGCACCTCGAGGCTCAGGCCGCGCAGCACCAGGATGACGTCGTCATAGACCACCTCGATGTTGCGCACGCTGAGCAGCGGGGCGGGGGCGGCGACGCTTGGGGCGGTGCGGATGGTTTCGATGGCTTCGGTCATGTGAGCATTGTCATCTTGCCAGATTCGTCATGCCCGGGCTTGACCCGGTGATCCAGCGTTCCAGTGTCGCGCGTCTCGAGTAGGACGTGGATGGCCGGGACATCTGCCGCGAGGACGACGCTTCGCGCTTTTGCCCGGCCATGACGTCGAGAGTGTGGATCACCACCCAAACCATTCCGGCTTGCGCGGCAGTTCGACGGTCTTGACCTTCTCGAGCTTGATCGTGCCCTTGGCCATCAGGTCGTTGATGTCGCCGTCGGTCGGCGCCCGAGATCTTCGAGCGATAGAGATCGACCTTGAGCGTGCCGCGATGATCCTTCTCGGTCCAGGTCGAGGGATTGCAGACGCCCTCCATGCCGGCCGGCACCCAGTCGGCCTTCTGATAGAAGCCCTTGGCGACGTTCTCGCCGGTCGCGCCGCCGTTCTTGGCGGCCCAGTCGAGCGCTTCCTTCATGTACAGCGCGCTGCAGACGCCGGCGATGTAATGCACCGGGCGATAGACCTTGCCGGTCGGGTCCGACATTTTCGAGATTTCCATCACGGTCTTCATGCCGGGCGCGTTGCCGCCCCAGGCCACCGCCGTGCGCAGCGGGAAGATCACGCCGTCGGCGGCGTCGCCGGCGGTCTTGGCGGCGTTCTCGTCCATGCCCCAGACGTTGCCGAGGAACTGCACGTCGACGCCGGCGGTCTTGCAGGCCTTCAGCACCGAGATGTTGGAGGCGGCGGTATTGCCGAGATAGGCGTAGTTGGCGCCGGCGCTCTTCAGGCTCAGGCACTGCGCGCTGTAGTCGCCGGGCGCCAGCGCGAACACCAGCGGCGGCAGCACCTCGAAGCCGAGTTCGGTGGCGAGCGCTTCGCCGGCGGCCTTCGGTGCGTTCGGGATAGGGATGGTTGGCGCCCATATGCACGAATTTCGGCTTGCCCGGCTTGCCCTTGGCCTTCCAGTCCTCGGCCGCCCAGGTCAGTTCGGCGCGCAGCGCGTCCGAATAGCTCGGGCCGTAGAAGAAATTGTACGGCGCGGGCTTCGCCTTGCCGCTGGTGCCTTCCGGATCGGTCAGCGCCGCGGCATAGGAGCCGGAGATATCCGGGATCTTGTCCTGCGCCAGGAAGCCGGTCAGCGCCTCGGTATCGGCGGTGCCCCAGCCCATGATCGCCGCGACCTTGCTGTCGGGCGCCGACCATTTCTTGTAGAGCGCGATCGCGCGCGGCACCTGGTAGCCGTAATCGTTGCTGTCGACGTTGAGCTGCTTGCCGCCGATGCCGCCGTTCTTGTTGACCCAGGCGAAGGTGTCCGCGACGCCTTGTCCGTAGGGCGTGCCGACGTCGGACGTGCCGCCGGAATAGATCCGCGAGATGGCCGATCGCGATCTGGGCCTGCGCCGTGGCGGACGCGCCGCCGAGCAGCAGCGCCAGCGAAACCGTGCTCAAAAGGGATTTCATCGTCATGGGTATTTCCTCCGGTTATTTTGTTGATGCCGATTGTAGCCAGTCCCGTTCCAACCTCAATGCGAAAACGGGTAGAGTTTCCAGTAGGTCTTGATCTGCCGCCAGCGATGCGCGAGCCCGTCCGGCTCGAACATCAGGAACGCGATGATGATCAGCCCGATCGCGATCTCGCGCAGAAACGTGATGTTGTTGTTGAGCGACAGCGCCTTGTCGATCGCGCTGCCCTTCAGGCCGGCGCTGATCCACTCCATCGATTCCGGCAGCAGCACCACGAAGGCGGTGCCCATCAGCGTGCCCATGATCGAGCCGGTGCCGCCGATGATGACCATCGCCAGAAACAGGATCGAGCGTTCGATGCCGAAGCCTTCGTTGGAGACCACCAGTTGATAATGCGCATAGAGCGCGCCGGCGATGCCGGCGAAGAATGCCGCCAGCCCGAACGACAGCGTGCGGTATTTGGTCAGGTTGATGCCCATGATCTCGGCGGAGAGATAGTGATCGCGGATCGCGACCAGCGCGCGGCCGTCGCGCGTGCGCATCAGATTGGTCACCAGGAGATAGCTGACCAGCAGATAGGCCAGCACCACGTAGAAATATTGCCGGTCGCCGCGCAAGGTGTAGCCGAAGATCGAGAACGGATTGGCGCTGGCCGGCACCGAGCCGCCGGAGAACCAGTCGGCGCGCGAGAAGAAATCGAGCAGGATGTATTGCGCGGCCAGCGTCGCGATGACGAGATAGAGCCCCTTCAGCCGCGCCGCCGGCACGCCGAAGATCAGGCCGACCAGCGCCGTGACCACGCCCGCCAGCGGAATGGCGAAGAATACCGGGATCGGCAGGTGTTCGAGATATAGGCCGAGGTGAAGGCGCCGAACAGGAAGAACGCGGCGTGGCCGATCGAAATCTGTCCGGTGAAGCCGACCAGAATGTTGAGGCCGAGCGCTGCGATCGCGAAAATGCCGATCTGGATCAAGATGCGCGAGCCAGTAGGCGCTGAGCAGCTGCGGCGCAAAGCAGAGCAGCACGATGCCGGCGATCGCCGCGTTGCGGCTGGTCGTGGTCGGAAAGATCGTGGTGTCGGCCGCGTAGGTGGTGCGGAAGTCGCCGGATGGGATGAGCGAGGGGCCTGCCATTTGAATTACACCCGCTCGATGTCTTTGGTGCCGAACAGGCCGTAGGGCTTGATCATCAGGATGATGATCAGCACGTAGAACGGCGCGATCTCGTACAGATTGCCCCAGTGCAGATATTCGCTGTCGACATATTGCGCGATGTTTTCCAAGAAGCCCGATGATGATGCCGCCGAGCACCGCGCCGCCGATCGAGTCGAGCCCGCCGAGGATCGCCGCCGGAAACACCTTGATGCCGTAAGCCGACAGGCCCGACGACACGCCGTTGACGACGGCGACCACGACGCCCGCGACCGCCGAGACCGTCGCCGAGATCGCCCAGGCCATCGCGAACACGCTCTTGACGGAAATGCCGAGCGACTGCGCCACCTGCTGGTTGAAGGCGGTGGCGCGCATCGCAAGGCCGTATTTCGAGGCGCGGAAGAACCAGGCCATGCCGATCATCATCGCCACCGAGACGACGAGGCTCATCACATAGACGGTCTGGATCTGCAGGCCGAGGAAGTTCACGGACTGGCTGGTGAACACGCGCGGGAACGGCTGCGGGTTGACGCCGAAGATCCATTTCAGCGCGGCCTGGAACACCGTCGACAGTCCGATCGTGACCATGATCACCGAAATGATCGGCTCGCCGATCATCGGCCGCAGGATCACGACCTGGATCGCGATGCCGAACACGAACATGAACACCAGCGTCAGCGGCATGCCGACCCAGAACGGCACCTGGTATTTGGTCAGCAGCGCCCAGCACACCCAGGCGCCGATCAGCAGCAATTCGCCTTGCGCGAAGTTCACGACCTGGGTCGCCTTGTAGATCAGCACGAACGACATCGCGACCACGCCATAGAGCGTGCCGACCACGAGGCCGTTGACCAGAAGCTGGATCAGGAACTGGAGGTTCATGCTGAGTTGACGCGCGAGTTGCGACACCTCGCCTCGTCGTGCACGGGCTTGACGACCGGGCGATCCATCGTCTTGCGATGATACCGCTATCGAATGACGTGGATGGCCGGCGGCAAGCCCTGCCATGACGATCGATGCACCGGATGATCGACTGCCTCATTCCGCGGCCTCCGCGATGCGGCGTCTCGCGCGCGAGATCGACCACCGCCAGCGTGGTGCGGATGCGCTGGGTGGTGCCGTCCTGGAAGCGGATCACGGTGTCGATCGGGAATGTTGCGCTCGCCGCCATAGATCGCGTCGATGATGTCGGCGTATTTCTCGTTGATGACGCTGCGGCGGACTTTTCGGGTGCGGGTCAGTTCGCCGTCGTCGGCGTCGAGCTCCTTGTAGAGCAGCAGGAAGCTGCGAAATGCGCTGCGCCGGCGGCAGCGTGGCGTTGACGGTTTCGACTTCCTTGCGCAGCAGCGCATAGACTTCCGGCCGCGAGGCGAGGTCGGTGTAGGTGGTGAACGAGATCCGGTTCTTCTCCGCCCATTTCGAGATGATCGAGAAGCGGATGCAGATCATCGCCGCGAGCGCGTCGCGGCCGGCGCCGAGCACCACGGTCTCGGCGATGTAGGGCGAGAATTTCAGCTTGTTCTCGATATATTGCGGCGAGAAGCGCTCGCCGCGCGCGGTTTCGGCCAGATCCTTGATGCGGTCGATCACCACGAGCTGCTTGTTGTCGTTGAAATAGCCGGCATCGCCCGAATGCATCCAGCCGTCCTTCATGTCGGCGGCGGAGGCTTCCGGGTTCTTGTAGTAGCCGAGGAACATGTTGGGGTGGCGCACCACGATCTCGCCGACGCCGTGGATATCCGGATTGTCGATGCGGATTTCGATGTTGTCGGCCATCGGCGACGCCGGTGGTATCGGGATCGACCTCGCCGAACGGATGCAGCGTGTAGGCGCCGAGCAGTTCGGTCTGGCCGTACAGCGTGCGCAGCGGCACGCCCATGGCCTGGAAGAATTTGAAGGTGTCCGGGCCGAGCGCCGCGCCGCCGGTCGCCGCCGAGCGCAGCCGCGTAAAGCCGAGGCGGTCGCGCAACGCGCGGAACAGCAGCGTGTCCGCGATCATCGAATGCTTGCCGCTGCGCCAGCGCCGACAGTCCGGTCTTCATGCCGAGCTCGTAGAGGCTTTGCTTGAGCGGGGAGGAGTCCATCACGCCGGCGCGCACGTCGGCGGCGATCGATTCCCAGACCCTTGGCGCGAACAGCACGAAGGTCGGCGCGATCTCGCGGAAATCGTTCATCATGGTGTCGGGCTGCTCGACGAAGTTGACCTTCATCCGGCACAGCAGGCCTTTGCCGAGCACATAGACCTGTTCCATGATCCAGGGCAGCGGCAGCACCGAGACGTATTCGTCGTCCGGTCCCTTCGGGATCGAACGCGAGATAGGTCGCGCAATGCCGCAGCACCCGGCCCGGCGGCGAGCATCGCCAGTTTCGGATTGGCCGTGGTGCCCGAGGTGGTGCAGAGGATCGCGACGTCCTCGCCCTTGGTGGCGTCCACCAGCCGGTCGTAGAGACCGGGCTCGCGCGCGGCGCGGTCGCGCCCCATCGCGGCGAGCTTGTCGGCTTCCATCAGGCGCGGGTCGTCATATTTCCGCATCCCGCGCGGATCGGAATAGACGATGTGCTTGAGGTTGGGCACGCGCTCGGCCAGCGTCAGCAGCTTGTCGACCTGCTCTTCGTCCTCGGCGAACACCAGTTTGGCTTCGCCGTAGCTCAGGAGATAGGCGGCTTCCTCGTCGAGCACGTCGCGATAGAGGCCAAGCGATCATGGCGCCGATGGCGTGGGTGGCGATCTCGGCCGACACCCAGTCCGGCCGGTTGTCGCCGATGATGCCGATCACGTCGCCGCGGCCGAGGCCGAGTTCGACCATGCCGAGCGCGAAGTCGTGCACCCGGCGTCTGATAGTCGTTCCAGGTGAACACGCGCCAGAGCCCGAAATCCTTTTCGCGCAGCGCGATCTCGCCGCCATATTCGCTGGCGTTGAGGCGCAGCAGCTTCGGATAGGTGTCGGCCTGCGCGACGCGGCCGGCGTAATCCATCATGCCGCGCTCTCCGCGGGCGCCGGCGCATCGTCGGGATCGACCAGAACTTCGTCCTCTTCGCCGAGATAGGCGCGCTTGACATGGGGATCGGCCAGCACCGCGGCCGGATCGCCTTCGGCGATCTTGCGGCCGAAATCCAGCACCATGACGCGGTGGGAGATATCCATCACCACGCCCATGTCGTGCTCGATCATCATCACGGTCATGCCGAACTCTTCGTTGAGATCGACGATGTAGCGCGCCATGTCCTCCTTTTCCTCGAAGTTCATGCCGGCCATCGGCTCGTCGAGCAGGATCAGTTGCGGCTCCAGCGCCATGGCGCGCGCCAGTTCGACGCGCTTGCGCAGGCCGTAGGGAAGGGTGCCGGCGGTCGCCTTGCGCACCGACTGCAGGTCGAGGAAATCGATGATCTCCTCGACCTTGCGGCGATGCTCGAGCTCTTCGCGCCGCGCGCCGGTCAGCCAGTACAGCGATCCCGTGATGAAATTGTTTTTCAGCAGATGATGCCGCCCGACCATGATGTTGTCGAGCACGCTCATATGATGGAACAGCGCCAGATTCTGGAAGGTGCGGCCGATGCCGAGCCGGGGCCGCGCGTTGGGATTGAGCGCGGTGATATCCTGCCCGCGATAGAACAACTGGCCTTCGGTCGGCCGGTAGCGGCCCGAGATGCAGTTGACGATCGAGGTCTTGCCGGCGCCGTTGGGGCCGATGATCGAGAACAGCTCGCCGTCGTTGACGCCGAAACTGACCTCGGTGAGCGCACGCACGCCACCAAAGCGCAGTGACACCCCGCGCACTTCCAACGTGTAAGCCACTCATCCCTCCAGGAAACGGCGCTTGACGCGCTCTTTATCCATCGATTGTCGATCACGGCGGCCGATCCTATATCGGCCGTCCCTGGTAGGCCATCCGACTAACGATGCCTTGCCCGACGGGCACCTGCGCATTTGCCAGCTACGGCATTCGCTGCTTCCGGCGCTGTCCGTGCCCGCAGGCCGACGTTATGCGTGGCCCTCCATAGGGTAAAGCGATACTTTGAAATGTCTTGTGCCTGACAATTCGTCGGCAAATTTCGTCGACGTGCGCGCTCGCGTTCGCTCCGCGGAGGATGGACCGGAGGGTGTCGGATCATTGTTGCGGTGCAATATGCTGATGGCCGGGCGTCGAGCAGACAGGTGACGGTCGACGAGGTCATGATTGCTCCGGATTACCTGAAGCGCATCGCGGCCTGGTCGCGCGAACTGAACGAGCGCGAGATCGAAGTCGCGCGCGCCGGTATCGTCGAGAAATCCTACCGCGCCAATGAATTCATCTTCATGCGCGGCGACCAGTTCGAATACTGGACCGGCGTCGTCACCGGTCTCGCCAGGATGGGCATCGTGTCCCGCGGCGGCAAGGCCACCAGCTTTGCCGGCCTGACCGCCGGCGCCTGGTTCGGCGAGGGCACCGTGCTCAAGAACGAAGCCCGGCGCTACGACGTGGTGGCGCTGCGCGACACGCGGCTCGCGATGATGGACCGCGGCACCTTCCTCTGGCTGTTCGAGAACAGCGTCGGGTTCAACCGCTTCCTGGTGCGGCAGCTCAACGAACGCCTCGGCCAGTTCATCGCGCTGCTCGAATATGGCCGCACGCTGGATGCGACCGCGCGGCTCGCGCGCTCGCATCGCGTCGCTGTTCAATCCCGATCCTCTACCCCGACCTGACGCCTCATCTGGAGATCACGCAGGAGGAAATCGGCGCGCTGTCCGGGATCTCCCGGCAGAACGCCAACCAGTGCCTGAAGCGGCTGGAGAAGGAAGGCCTGCTGCGGCTCGAATATGGTGGCGTGACCATCGTCGATCTCGAGCGGTTGCGCAGCTATGGCGAGTAACCAAAAGCCGAAGGTTTCGGGCGGCTAAGGCTCACGATATTCAACCGACTTTGGCATTAGACTTGCCGGGGTCGAATGCTATGGCGGGCGCCGTTGACGGGGCGCGATTTGGCGTCGTCCGGATGGCTTTCGAGGCGGCTTCCGAGGCGGTTCTGGACGCGTTGTTGGAGAAGATATGGCGGTTCAGGATTCGAAACGGCGCGTTGCGCTCCTTACCGGCGTCACCGGGCAGGACGGCGCCTATCTCGCCGAATATCTGCTCGGCCTCGGCTACACCGTCCACGGCGTCAAGCGGCGGTCGTCCTCGTTCAACACCGCGCGCATCGATCATCTCTATGAGGATCCGCACGCCGGCAATGTGCCGTTCCTGCTGCACTATGGCGACATGACGGATTCGACCAACCTGATCCGGCTGATGCAGCAGATCCGGCCGACCGAGATCTACAACCTCGCGGCCCAGAGCCATGTCGGCGTCAGTTTCGAAAGCCCGGAATATACCGCCAATGCCGATGCCATCGGCGTGCTGCGGCTGCTGGAGGCGATCCGGATTCTCGGCATGGAAAAGGAGACGCGGTTCTACCAGGCGTCCACCTCGGAACTGTACGGTCTGGTGCAGGAAGTTCCGCAGAAGGAAACCACGCCGTTCTATCCGCGCTCGCCCTATGGCGTCGCCAAGCTCTACGGCTACTGGATCACGGTGAACTACCGCGAGGCCTACGGCATGTATGCCTCCAACGGCATCCTGTTCAATCATGAAAGCCCGATCCGCGGCGAGACCTTCGTGACGCGCAAGATCACGCGCAGCGTCGCCCGCATCGAGACCGGTCTCGAAGACACGCTCTATCTCGGAAACCTCGAGGCGAAGCGCGACTGGGGCCATGCCCGGGACTATGTCGAGGGCATGCACAAGATCCTGCAGGCGGACGCGCCCGACGATTTCGTGCTGGCGACCGGCGAGACCCGCTCGGTGCGCGAATTCGTCGAGACTGGCGTTTGCCGAAATCGGCCGCAGCATCGAGTGGCGCGGCAAGGGCGTCGAGGAAACCGGCATCGACAGGAAAACCGGCAAGACCGCTGGTTCGCATCGATCCGGTTTATTTCCGCCCGACCGAGGTCGATCTCCTGATCGGCGACGCCAGCAAGGCGCGCGCAGAAGCTCGGCTGGAAGCCGAAGACGACGCTTCGCGCAGCTCGTCAAGGAGATGGTGGCGGGCGATCTCGACGATCGCCAGGCGGGAGGTTGCCAATGGCAAGAACCCCGTTTGAGCTGAAAGGCAAGACGGTCTTCGTTGCCGGGCATCGCGGCATGGTCGGCGGCGGCGCTGGTGCGCCGGCTGGCGCAGGAAGATGTCGAACTGCTGACGGTCGGCCGCGGAGCGAGGTCGATCTGCGCGACCAGGCCGCGGTGTTCGGCTGGTTCGCCGAGCAAGCGCCCGCAGGTGGTGTTTCTGGCGGCGGCAAAGGTCGGCGGCATCGTCGCCAACAACACGCTGCGCGCCGAATTTCTCTACGACAATCTGATCATCGCGGCCAACGTGATCCACGCCGCCCATCTCAACGGCGCCGAGAAGCTGATGTTTCTCGGCTCGTCCTGCATCTATCCGAAGCTGGCGCCGCAGCCGCTGCGCGAGGATTCGATGCTGACGGGGCCGCTGGAGCCGACCAACGAGCCCTATGCGATCGCCAAGATCGCCGGCATCAAGATGGTCGAGGCCTATCGCAGCCAGTATGGCTCGCGACTTCATCAGCGTGATGCCGACCAATCTCTACGGACCCGGCGACAATTATCATCCCGAATACAGCCACGTCGTCGCCGCCCTGATCCGCCGGTTTCATGAGGCGAAGCTGTCCGGCGCTGCCAATGTCGTGGTCTGGGGCACCGGCACGCCGCGGCGGGAGTTTCTCTATGTCGACGATCTCGCCGACGCCTGCATTCATCTGATGAAGAACTATTCCGGCGACGAACTGGTCAATATCGGCACCGGCGAAGACATCACCATCGCCGAATTCGCCCGCGTGGTCGCCGCGGTCGTCGGATATACGCGGCGAGATCAGCTTCGACCCCTCGCGGCCCGACGGCACGCCGCGCAAACTGCTCGATGTCAGCCGCCTCGCCAAACTGGGCTGGCGCGCGCGCACCTCGCTCGAGGACGGCATCAGGCTCGCCTATCAGGCGTATCTGAGCGAGCATCGAAGCAGGCGGCGTGAGTATCGTCATTCCGGGCTCGATGCTTCGCGTCGCCCCGGAATGACGGCTCGCATGACGCTTCGCCGCGCGCGGCGGTTCTTCGCCGAGCGCCGCCGCCATCGCCGAAATCAGCGGCTTCATGAAATAGGCGTCGTTGGCGGGATAGATATCGGTGCGCAGGCCGTGGGATTTGAGTTCGTCGGAAACCACCGGTCCGACCGACGCGATCGGCGTGCGCGTCAGCCCCTCGCGCAACCGCGCTTCGCAGCCATGCGCCTGCGCCACCTCGATCAGGCGGCGAACCTGGCCCGAACTGGTCAGCGCGATCGCGTCGATGCGCCCTTCGCCATCTCGTCGATCGCGGTGACGATATTGGTCTCGGCGGCCTGCGCGTCGTAGACGTAAGGCAGCACCGGATCGACCTCGGCGCCTTGCGCCGTGATGGCGCCGATCAGCGCGCTGTGATCCTTGTCCGGATAAAGCTGCAGGCCGAGGCGATGTCCGCCGAGATCGACGCGCGCCAGCATCTCGGCGATGCCTTCGGAGGTCGGCTTCTCCGTCGTCACCTGCGGCTCCAGCCCGATCTCGCGCAGCGCCCGGCCGGGCTTGGGTCCGCGGGCGAATTTTCGCGCCTTGCCGAGCGCGGCGATGAAATCCTGCTCGACGCCGATCCGCCGCGCGACCTTCATCAGCCGGCGCAGGCCTTCGCCGGTCATCAGCACCAGATCGTCGCAGGGCTGTGTCGATGAAGCGCCGGATCCAGGCCTCGATCGGCGCGGGATCGGGCGCATCGTGGATGGTGAACATCGGACATTGCAGCACATCGGCGCCCTGCTCGGCGAGCAGGCGGGAAAACTGCGCTTCCTCGCGCGTTTCCAGGATCAGAATGCGATAGCCGTTCAGTCTGTCAGCCATGATCTTGCTCTAACGCCGATCGCATGCATTGTTTGTTCATCATGACCTTCGGCCGGGATTGGCGCAAGGGCGTCGGCGAGTGATAGAGCAGGGCCGCAAATCGCCGTTCCGTCTCGCTCCGAACTGTAGTCAAGTCCGCTGCCATGCCCGATCATCAATTCGTGTTGACGCTATCCTGTCCGGATCGTCCCGGCATCGTCTCCGCGGTGTCGACGTTCCTGGCCCATAACGGGCAGAACATTCTCGACGCCCAGCAGTTCAACGACGTCGAGACCGGTCATTTCTTCATGCGGGTGGTGTTCAACGCCGCCGATCTCGCGGTCAATCTGTCGGCGCTGCAAACCGGGTTCGCGGCGATCGCCGAGCGCTTCGGCATGGACTGGCAGATGCGCGACCGCGCCAGCCGCCGCCGGGTGATGCTGCTGGTCTCGAAATCCGATCACTGCCTCGCCGATATCCTCTATCGCTGGCGCACCGGCGAACTCGAGATGATCCCGACCGCGATCGTCTCCAATCACCCGCGCGAGACCTACGGCAATCTCGATTTCGGCGAGATTCCGTTTCACTATCTGCCGGTGACCAAGGAGACCAAGCGCGAGCAGGAGACCGCGATCTGGGATCTGGTCGGGCAGACCAGAACCGATCTCGTGGTGCTGGCGCGCTACATGCAGATCCTGTCGGACGAGATGTCGGCGAAGCTGTCGGGGCGCTGCATCAACATCCATCACTCGTTCCTGCCGGGCTTCAAGGGCGCGCGGCCCTATCATCAGGCGCATGAGCGCGGCGTCAAACTGATCGGCGCCACCGCGCATTACGTCACCAGCGAGCTCGACGAAGGGCCGATCATCGACCAGGACGTCGAGCGCATCAGCCATCGCGATACGCCCGACGATCTCGTCCGCAAGGGCCGCGATATCGAACGCCGCGTGCTGGCGCGCGCGATGCGCCATCATCTGGAGGATCGCGTGATCCTCAACGGCCGCAAGACCGTGGTGTTCATGGATTGAAGTAGGCCCAGCCCTGAGAAAGCCGAACCTATTTCTCCGGCAGGCTTGCCGCGAGCTGGCGCACGATCGGTTTCGGCAGCTCGATGCCGGCGAGCTTCCACGTCAAGCCTTCGCAATGCAGATCGATCGCGGCATAATTCTCCGGGTCGGAATTGTTGCTGACCCGGATTCCGATCACCACCGGATTGATGAAATTCAGCCGGCCAAGCAGCGATGCAAGGTTGCCGGTCTCAAGGTCGGCCAGCGCCGGCAAGCCCGTGAACGACGGCACACCCGGCGCATCCAGGCTGCCGCTTTTCAGCATTTGCGCAAGCTTGTCGGCGCTCAGCATCTTGGCCACCATCGCGTCCGCAATCGAGGCGCCATAGGTGTTGATCAACAGCTTTTCCATCGGCTTGATCCGGCGGGTGGCGCCGATCCGTTCCAGATAAGCCCGCACGATCTGGTCGGTCAGCGAATGACTGAGCCTTGTCCGGTCGGTCTTTTCGAGGATCGCTGTGCCATCGCCGGCGCGGACGGACGCGGCCAATGTGGCGAGCGAGGACGCCGCCGATCCGAGATAGATCAACACAAGAGCTGCGGCGGCGACGACAGCGCCAAGCAACCAGCGCATCGGCAATCCCTCCATTACGACATGCGGTGTTGTTGCGATGTACGCCGGCGGGCCGATGGATTTACGGTGTGGATTTGTAACTTTCCCGTGCTCAGTGAACCGGATCGAGCCCCGACGATGCCCCAGGCTGCGTCTGCGCCTGCGTCTCCTCGCCCCGTTCGGCCGCTGGGATCAGGCGCTTGCGTTCCCGCTCCTTCATGTACTCTTCGTATTTCGCCGTGCCGGGGCGGGGCGGGGCATCCGGCGGCAGGCCGCCGGCCCATTGCGGGACGTAGTCGCCCATGCCGGCGGATAGCTTCTCGTTGATGGTTCCGCAGCCGCTCAAGGCCGAGCCCGCGAGCGAGATCGCGACGATCGTCAAGATATGGCGGACACGGATCGGCATTGGCAGGAAGTTACAGCTTTCACCTTTAAGGATGATGGATTTAGGGCGGGCCCGGCCATCCTGGCCGGCCTCATCCAACGGCAAGACCATGGGGGCTATTGTTGACAAGACCATTCTATTTGTACATTCGTACAAATAGAGAGACGGGCACATTCGATGCGGCGAAAAGGGGACCATGCGGGATGCCATCCTCAGGGAGGCTGAGCTGCCGCGCTCCGCGAGCGGCGCTGATGGTAAAATAACACCAAGTTTTTGGCTTGTGGTCGCACCCCGAGCGGAAGCCTCGCCTCGCTCGGCAAGCACGCCCATCGTCGAATTGACAATGGGGCGCCGGAAAGACGCCATGTCGCTGCGCTACACGGCTGAAAAATCTGGGCTATGGTGAGGCAAGGGCCGGGGACTCGGTTCGAAGCCACAAGACCGATCAGGGGGAGAAACGTTCATGTTCATTCGCACCAAAATGCTGCTCGTGGGCCGTGACGGCCGCGGCCGTCGCGGGCATCGTCACGCTTGCGCCGGCGCGCGCCGAGGACACCGTCAAGATCGGCCTGATCCTGCCGATGACCGGCGGCCAGGCCTCGACCGGCAAGCAGATCGACAATGCGGTCAAGCTGTACATGCAGCAGCACGGCGACACCGTCGCCGGCAAGAAGATCGAGGTCATCCTCAAGGACGACGGCGCCGTTCCCGACAACACCAAGCGGCTGGCGCAGGAACTGATCGTCAACGACAAGGTCAATTTCATCGCCGGCTTCGGCGTCACGCCGGCCGCGCTCGCGGCGGCGCCGCTGGCGACGCAGGCGAAGATTCCGGAAATCGTGATGGCGGCGGGCACCTCGATCATCACCGAGCGTTCGCCCTACATCGTGCGCACCAGTTTCACGCTGGCGCAATCCTCCACCATCATCGGCGACTGGGCGGTCAAGAACGGCATCAAGAAGGTCGCGACCCTGACCTCGGACTACGCCCCCGGCAACGATGCGCTGAATTTCTTCAAGGAGAATTTTACCGCCGGCGGCGGCGAGATCGTCGAAGAGGTCAAGGTGCCCCTGGCCAATCCCGACTTCGCGCCGTTCCTGCAGCGGATGAAGGATGCCAAGCCCGACGCCATGTTCGTGTTCGTGCCGGCCGGGCAGGGCGGCAACTTCATGAAGCAATATGCCGAGCGCGGGCTCGACAAGGCCGGCATCAAGGTGATCGGCCCCGGCGACGTCATGGACGACGATCTGCTCAACGACATGGGCGACGCCGCGCTCGGCACCGTCACCGCGCATCTGTATTCCGCGGCGCATCCGTCGGCGATGAACAAGGAATTCGTCGCCGCCTACAAGAAGGCCTTCGGCAATCGCGCCCGGGCTTCATGGCGGTGAGCGGCTATGACGGCATCCACCTGATCTACGAGGCGCTGAAGAAGACCGGCGGCAAGACCGACGGCGATGCGCTGGTCGAGGCCATGAAGGGGATGAAGTGGGAAAGCCCGCGCGGCCCGATCTCGATCGATCCGGAAACCCGCGACATCGTGCAGAACATCTACATCCGCAAGGTCGAGAAGGTCGACGGCGAACTCTACAACGTCGAATTCCAGACCTTTGAGGCCGTCAAGGACTCCGGCAAGACGAAGAAGTGACGCCGACTCGGCGTCATTCCGGGGCGCGAGCGCATGCTCCGCGTCAACCCGGGCAATGCCCGGCACAATTGTGCCGGGCATCCACGTCCTTCTTCGGCGTTGCAGGCGAAGACGTGGACGGCCGGGACAAGCCCGGCCATGACGACCTGTAATTGTTTAGTGTTGCGCTAAGCCGAACCCACCATGACCTGCTGTCCTCACCAACCTGTTCGACGGCGTTGCCTACGGCATGCTGCTGTTCGTGCTGGCTTGCGGGCTTGCGGTGACGCTCGGGCTGATGAATTTCGTCAATCTCGCCCACGGCGCGTTTGCGATGACCGGCGGTTATGTCTGCGCGGTGCTGGTCAATCAATCCGGCTGGCCGTTCTTTGCCGCGCTGCCGCTGGCGTTTGTCGCGAGTGCGGCGATCGGCGCGGTGCTGGAACGGCTGCTGTACCGCCACCTCTATACCAGAAGCCATCTCGACCAGGTGCTGTTCTCGGTCGGCCTCGTCTTCATGTCGGTCGCAGCGGTCGATTACATCATGGGATCGTCGCGCGATCTTCATCAAATTGCCGGCAGCGCTCGAGGGGCAGATCGATTTCTTCGGCGTCGGCATCGGCCGCTACCGGCTGATGATCATCGTGATCTGCGGCCTGCTCACCGCGGTGCTGCAACTCATTCTGGCGCGGACGCGATTTGGCAGCCGCCTGCGCGCGGCGGTGGACGATCCGCGCGCCGCCAGCGGGCTCGGCATCAACGTGCCGCAGGTGTTCGCCTTCACCTTTGCCTTCGGCTGCGGCCTTGCCGGTCTGGGCGGCGCGCTGAGTGCGGAAATCCTCGGGCTCGATCCATACTTCCCGCTGAAATTCATGATCTACTTCCTGATCGTGGTGACGGTCGGCGGCTCCTCCTGCATGACCGGGCCGTTTCTGGCATCGCTGTTGCTCGGCATCGGCGACGTCGCCGGCAAATATTACGTGCCGAAGATGGGGCCGTTCGTGATCTACACCATCATGATCGTGATCCTGCTCTGGCGCCCCAACGGCCTGTTCGGCCGCCAGGCTGCGCGGTGAGCGTCGTGATGAGCGCGCAAGCCGAGGTCGGACGCTCCGCCATCCGCGAGGCGCGCTGGCACTTTGGCGAGATCGCGTTCTGGATCCTCGTGCTGGCCTGCGCGTTTGCCTTTCCCTCCCGCTACCTCATCATGACCGACATCGTGCGGCTCGCGCTGTTTGCGCTGTCGCTCGATCTGATCCTCGGCTATGCCGGCATCGTCTCGCTCGGCCACGCCGCCTTCTTCGGCGTCGGCGCCTATGGCGCAGGCCTGATGGCCTTGCATGGCGTCGTCACCGAGCCGGTGCTGGCGCTGGTGGCGGCCGGTCTCGTCGCCGCGGTTCTTGGGTTTCCTCACCAGTTTCCTGGTGATCCGCGGCGTCGACCTGACCCGTCTGATGGTGACGCTCGGGATCGCGCTCTTACTGGAAGCGCTGGCCGAACGGTTTTCCGACATCACCGGCGGCACCGACGGCCTGCAAGGCATCGAGATGCAGCCGATCTTGGGCCTGTTTGCGTTCGACATGTTCGGCAAGGTCGGGCTGTTCTATTCGCTCAGCGTACTGTTCATCCTGTTCCTGCTGGCGCGGCGGATCGTGCATTCGCCGTTCGGCCTGTCGCTGCGGGCGATCAAGAACAACCCGCTGCGGGCGGCCGCGATCGGCGTTCCCGTCAACCGGCGGCTGATCGCGATCTATACGCTCGCCGCATTCTATGCGGGCATCGCCGGCGCGCTGTTCACCCAGAGCACGGCGCTCGCCTCGCTCGACGTGTTTGCGTTCGAGCGTTCGGCCGATTTGATGCTGGTGCTCGTGATCGGCGGTACCGGCTATCTCTATGGCGGGCTGATCGGCGCTGTGGTGTTTCGGATGCTGCAGGAAGTATTTTCAACCATCACGCCGCAATATTGGCAATTCTGGATCGGCCTCGTGCTGGTCGTGATCGTGCTGATCGGCCGGCAGCGGATGCATCGCTGGGTGTTGTGGGCGCCTAACCTCATCATCCGGCAGATCGGCGGCCGCAAGGCCGTCGTCGCTATTCCCGAGAGCGACGCATGACCATCGCGCTGGAAACAAAGGGCCTTGAGAAGTCGTTCGGCGGGCTCCGCGTGACGCGCGATCTGTCGCTCAAGGTCGAGCAGGGCGCGCGCCACGCGCTGATCGGCCCGAACGGCGCCGGCAAGACCACCGTGATCAATCTGTTGACCGGAGTGCTCAGGCCCAATGCCGGGCGCATCCTGCTTGAAGAGAGCGACATCACCGAACTGCCGGTGCACAAGCGCGTGTTGCGCGGTCTGTCGCGCACCTTCCAGATCAACCAGCTCTACCCGGATTTGACGCCGCTCGAGACCATCGGGCTTGCGGTATCGGAACGGATGGGCCGTGGCGGCGACTGGTGGCGGCGGATGGGCACGCGCGGCGACGTCAACGCCGAGATCGCCGAGAATCTTTCGCGCTTCCATCTGCTCGACGTCATGAACGAGCTGACCGCGACGTTGCCCTATGGCAAGCAGCGCCTCTTGGAGATCGCGGTTGCGATCGCTGCGAAACCGCGCGTGTTGCTGCTCGATGAACCCGCCGCCGGCGTCCCCGAAAGCGAACGACATGACATCCTGGCGGCGGTCGCGGCCTTGCCGCGCGACGTCACCGTGCTGCTGATCGAGCACGACATGGACCTGGTGTTTTCGTTCGCCGACCGCATTTCGGTCTTGGTCAACGGCGCCTTGCTGGTCGAAGGCCCGCCGGGCGAGGTGGCGCGCGATCCGCAGGTCAAGGCGGTCTATCTCGGCGAGGCCACCAATGCCTGATCTTCTTGCGATCGAAGGCCTGCGCGCGGGCTATGGCGAGGCGGTGGTCTTGTCCAACATGTCGCTGCGCCTGCCCGAGAGCCAGGTACTGGCGCTATTGGGCCGCAACGGCACCGGCAAGACCACGCTGATCAATTCGATCGTCGGCATCACCCGCCGGTTCGGCGGCACCGTTGCGCTTGCGGGCGCGGATATTACGCGGATGCGGCCGGACCAACGCGCGCGGGCCGGCATCGGCTGGGTGCCGCAGGAGCGCAATATCTTTCGTTCGCTGACGGTTGAGGAGAACATGACCGCGGTGGCCCAGCCGGGGCCGTGGACGGTCGCCAGGGTTTACGAGATGTTTCCGCGGCTGAAAGAACGCCGCAACAATTTCGGCAACCAGCTTTCCGGCGGCGAGCAGCAGATGCTGGCGATCGGCCGGGCGCTCACGCTCAACCCGAAAGTGCTGCTGCTGGACGAGCCGACCGAGGGGCTTGCGCCCATCATCGTCGAAGAACTGCTCGCGGCGCTCGGGACCATCACGCGGTCGGGCGGCATTTGCAGCATCATTGTCGAGCAGAATGCGCAAAAGATTCTGGGGTTGGCCGACCGCGTTGTGATATTGGAGCGCGGCGCGATCGTGCATGATGCGGCGAGCCACACGTTGAAAGCCGATCCCGCCGTGCTCGAGCGCTATCTCGGCGTTGCCGGAGCCGCGGCGCACTAGCATGATCCGGAAAAGTGGATACCGGTTTTCCGAAAAGATCATGCTCAAACAAGAAGATAGAGCGGGATGACGATTCGAAGAAAAGTCATGTCGCTCTAGGAATTTTTTTGGGAGTTCAGACCATGCAGAGAACCAAAGCCCCATTCCGCGCCGACGAGGTCGGCAGCCTGTTGCGGCCGCAGCGCATCAAGGAGGCGCGCGCCAAGCTGGAAAAGGGCGAGATATCGGCTGAAGAGCTGAAGAAGGCCGAGGACCTCGAGATCGAAAAGGTCGTGCACAAGCAGGCCTCGATCGGTCTAAAACTTGCGACCGACGGCGAGTTCCGCCGCTCCTGGTGGCATTTCGACTTCCTCGCGAAGCTGACGGGTTGCGAGCTGTTTCATCCCGAGACCGGCATTCAGTTCGCCGGCGTGCAGACCCGGCATGACGCCATCCGGGTGATCGGCAAGCTCGATTTCCCCGCCAATCATCCGATGCTCGATCATTTCAAATTTTTGAAAAAACATGCCGAGATCGCCCATGTCACGCCGAAGATGACGATCCCCTCACCGACGGTGCTGCATTTCCGCGGCGGCCGGAAGTTGATCTCGAAGGACGTCTATCCCGACCTCGACGCCTTCTATCGAGGATCTCGCGCAAGACCTACCGCAAGGCGGTCAAGGCGTTTTACGACGCGGGCTGCCGATACCTGCAATTCGACGACACGGTCTGGGCCTATCTCTGCTCGCAGGACGAATTGCAGAAGGCGCGCGAGCGCGGCGACAATCCGGACGGCCTGCAGCAGATCTATGCGCGCATCGTCAACTATGCGATCGCGGAACGGCCGGCCGACATGGTGGTCACGACCCATGTCTGCCGCGGCAATTTCCGCTCGACCTGGATTTCATCCGGCGGCTACGAGCCGGTCGCCGAAACCATGCTGGCCGGCACCAATTACGACGGCTATTTCCTCGAATATGATTCCGACCGCGCTGGCGGCTTCGAGCCGCTGCGCTTCCTGCCACACGGCAACAAGGTCGTGGTGGTCGGCGTCATCACGTCGAAATTCGGCGAGCTTGAAAAGAAAGACGACGTCAAGCGGCGGCTGGAAGAGGCCGCCAAATTCGTAGCCTTGGAGCAGCTTGCGGTATCGCCGCAATGCGGCTTCGCCTCGACCGAAGAGGGCAACATCCTGTCCGAGGAGGAACAGTGGGCGAAACTGAAGCTCGCGGTCGATGTGGCCAATGAGGTGTGGGGCAAGTAGCCTGACGCCGCGCACCTACAGGCGGGACTGCACCTGTCCGAGCGGCCGGGCTTGTTTCGACAACAGATGGCTGCGGATCAGCGTCTGGGCCGGCGCTTCGAAATAGCGATAGGCGAGGTAGGAGGCCAGCAAGGTCGCGGCGACGAAGCTTGCAAAAAACAGCTCATCGTAAAGCGGAATCGGAAGCCGCACGATCGAAAATCCGAGCGCAATCAAGATCTGAATCGGAAAATGCAGAAGATAACTTGAATAGGTCATGTTTCCCGCCGCCTCCAGTAGCCGTTGCGACGGCGGCGAGAGCGCCATGTGGCCGGAAAAACAAAACAACAGGATCGGCGTATAGAACAGCAGGAATATCCAGCCGACCATCGCGGGTTGCAGGCTGTAGATCCAGATCGAAACCGGAACCGCGGCTGCCGTGCACCAGGCGGCAGTTTCGATCGAAAGCTTAAATGGCGCGCGCGCGATGGCCTGCCGGCCGATGGCCGCGAGACCGCCAGCATAAAAGAAAGCGAGACAAGAACCAATCTGCGCGTTCGCATTCACGCAAATGGCAATGACGATCAGGTTCATGAGCGGAGATTTCGTTGCAAACCGCAACGTCAGGAAGAAAACCGCATAGACCAGCACTTCGACCGAGATCGACCATATCGGCCCGTTGAAACTGTCGCTGCGCAAAAGACCCCAATCGCTTGCCATGAACAGCTGCGGAAGGAAGTGCGGCACATCGTTGTTCTGGTAAACGAAGAAGAAACCATGCAAGTGAAAATAGATCGGCTGCATGAGCGCGACCATCAGCAGCGTCACCAGGTGAAGCGGATAGAGCCGCGACAGTCGAAACACGAAGAACTTCCAGCCGCCGACCGATCGGTCGGAAATCGCATCGCGATATTTCCAGAAGAAGATAAAGCCGCTGATGCACCAGAATATCCAGACGCCGAATTCGCCGGTTTCGTAGAACGGGTAAAGCAGGCTGTAAAACGGCAGCTGGTTTCGGACGAGATCGACCGGCATGTCGGCAACATAGGAAAAGTGCTGGTAGTGCCAGATCAGCACGGCAAACGCCGCGATAAAACGCAGCGCTTCCAGTCCCAACAGTTTATCCGCTGGTTCCGTCGTTGACGTTTGGCGCATTCTTGTTGTGATCTGATTAACCTTGCCACGCGGGCCGCACGGAGCGAACTTAGTCGCCTGAAATGAACAATTGCCTTCGGAATCCCGAAGTCATCGGCCGCAGGTCATGGCCACGCCCTGCGTGATCGCCCTGTCCCAGACCAGATAGCCGTCCGAGTTCAAATGGACGCCATCGATCGTATGCGGCGAAGGCATGTCGGGCAGCGTCAAAAATGTCGCGTTGCTCCGTGCGGCGAGCTCCGACAGGACGGAATTGAAGCCGTCGATGGTTGCCATGACCTCGTTTTTCATTTCCACGGTCATACGCGCCCGCGCCTCGACCGCAGGAATCCCGAGGACGAGCAGGCGCGTCGTCAGCTTCGATAATTCGCCGAGCAGCGCGGCGTAACGATCCTCGAAGGCCTGCTTGCTGATCGGAGCCGGCACCAAGGCATCGTTAATGCCGAGGGCCACGACGATCGCTGCAGCCCGTTTATTGCCGAGCGCTTGCGCGAGCCATTGGCCGAGATCGCTGGCGGTCGAAGCGCCGTTAAGGCCGGCATCGACGACCGGGTGGCCGCATAATTGTCGTGGCAAGGTCGAGCCTTCGACGATGCTGTCGCCCAATACGATGATCGGATCGTCGACGCGGCCGAACGTGTAGTACAGGATCAGTTGGCGAGCTCGCCGATGGTCGTCGCCCGCCGGCGCGTTGTAAGCGCGCACCAACAGGCTCGCCGCAGCGGCCAGGACGGCGATTGCAAGCACAATGAGACCAAGACGCGTTCGCTTCACATCCGTCCTGATTTGTTGGCATGAGGCTCGCGAGAAAACACGCCGCCTCGAGCGGATCGTGCCTCAAGATATTAAAAAATACTTTCCAGGAGGTTTCACGGCCGCCCCTCGGGATTCGAATCACCCGGTTTGTGTTAAAGCTCGGGAAAGTTTCGTCGGGGGATTTGGACTTGTCTGGCAACGTCGGTTCGCGCGCCTTTCAGAACGCAAGGTTACAAAAACAATTCAAGAAGGAAGCCGACGCGCTGCTGCCGGCCGCGATCGCGGCCTATCGCCAGGGCAGGCAGACGGACGTCCAGGCGTCGTGCCGGCAAATCCTCGAAATTCTTCCCGATCATTTCGACGCGCTGCACCTGCTTGGCGTCTCCGAGCACGGTTGCGGACGCTTCGATGAAGCGGAGCAGGCGCTGGCGCGCGCGGTGAGTGTCGAGCCGCGGTCGGCCGAGGCGAATTCCAATCTGGGGCTGGCGCGGTTCAAGCTGCAGCGCTTCGAGGAAGCCCGCAAATGCCAGGAGAAGGCGATCGCGCTGCAGCCGAACTTTCCGACGGCGCTGACCAATCTCGGCAACACGCTGATGCGGCTTAAGCTGTTCGAGCAGGCCGTCGAGGCGCACGACCGCGCCATTCGTCTGAAACCGGACTACGGCGACGCCTACTTCAATCGCGGCATGGCGCTGTTGCTGCTCAATCGAAACGAAGAGGCCGATCAGAGTTTTGAACGCGCGCTTGCTTTGCACCCACGCCATCTGCAAGCCCTCGCCGGCAAGGGTCTCGTCAGCCTCAATCTCCGACATTTCGACGCGGCGCGTGCGGCGTTCGACGCGGCGCTCGCCATCAAGCCGAACGTGGCGGAAATCCTGGCCTATCGTGGTCGGCTCCATACGCAGATCGGGCAGTTCGCGCAGGCCGAAGCCGATTTCGACGCCGCGCTCGCGATCGACGGCGAACTGGAATCGGGATGGCGAGGCAACGCGCAGGTCGGTCTGCTCGCGGGCAACGTGGCTCGGGCGATCGCCGCCTGCAAGAAGGTGCTCGCGCAAAACCCGGCTTCCGAGATCGCGATCATGACGTTGGGAAGCTGCTATGCCAAGCAGGGTGAGATCGATACTGCGATCGCGCATTTCGACCGGGCGCTGGCGATCAAGCCCGATCTCGAAGACGCGATCCTGAAGAAAATCTTCGCGCTGGATTTTATCCCCGAGGCGGATTTTGCCATCCATCAAGCCGCACGACGAGCCTGGTGGGACGCGATTGGCGCGAAGCTACCGCGAAGGCAGCTTCAACGCCAGCAGTCCGATCCGGACAGGCGGATCGTCGTCGGCTACGTGTCCTCCGATTTCAGGAGCCACTCCGCGGCGCGGGTCTTCAGGCCGCTGCTGCGGCATCATGATCGCGGGAATTTTGAGCTCGTCTGCTATTCCTGCTCGCCGGAACGAGATGCCGAGACCGAGGAATTCCGGTCGCTGGCCGACCGCTGGGTCGACGCCCTGCAGTTTTCGGACGAGGAGCTGGCGGACCGGATCCAATCCGACAATGTCGACATTCTTGTCGACCTGTCGGGCCATACGGCCGGCAATCGCCTGACGGTCTTTGCGCGCAAGCCGGCCCCGATCCAGGTCACAGGTTGGGGACATGCGACCGGAACGGGACTTCCGACCATGGACTATTTGTTCGCAGATCCGGTCCTAATTCCGCACGCGGCGAGGGGGCTGTTTGCGGAGAAGGTCTACGATCTGCCGTGCGTGATCACGATAGAACCGCCTCCGGATGTGCCGCCGTCGCCACTGCCCATGATCCGGAACGGCCACGTTACGTTCGGCGTGTTCAATCGCATCGACAAGATATCCGATGACGCGTTGGTGGTCTGGTCGAAACTCCTGCAGGCGGTGCCCGGATCCATCATTGTGATCAAGCAGGGCGCGTTGGATGATCCATATTTGCGCGATGGCTTGATCGGCCGTTTCGTCGCTCATGGTGTTGGGCAGGATCGAGTTCGCTGCATCGGCGCAACGTCACGCCGCGAGCATCTTGCCGCCTTTGCGAACATCGACATTTCTCTCGATCCATTTCCTCAAAACGGTGGCGTAAGTACTTGGGAATCGTTGCAGATGGGCGTTCCTGTCGTCGCCAAGCTCGGCCTTAGTGCTTCCTCACGCGTCGGCGGCGCGATCGTAAGAGCCGTCGGCCTCGACGATTGGGTCGCCGATGACGACGACGGTTATCTTGCGATCGCCCGGAGATACGCATCGATGGCGGGCGAACTGGCAGCGCTGCGCGCTGACCTGCCTGCGAGGATTGCGAACTCGGCGGCTGGAAACTGCGAGATTTATACACGACGGGTCGAGGAGGGCTATCGCCAGTTCTGGCGCGACTATTGCGCCTCGGTCTCCGAGCCTGCCGAAGGAGGGACGTAACCGCCCGCGTTGCTCCGCAAACAGCCGCAAACAGGGGGAGCACCGGTTCATTCCCCCGTTGGGCAGATGGTGGTAGGACGGCCTGCCTGAACCGCACGGCCCACCGCCGTCCCAAAACTTCGCCCAACCCTGCGCCGATGAAAAACGACGAGATTCTGAGCCAGATATCGCAGTTCTGCCGCCAGGCCGACATGGCGGAATCGACCTTCGGCCGCCGCGCGGTCAATGACGGCAAACTGGTGCACAGGTTGCGCGAGGGCAAGCGGATCACCATCGATACGCTCGACCGCATCCAGGCCTATATCGCGGCCTCCACGCCAGGCGGGGTGGCGCCGCCGCGCGGCCTCGTGGTGCCGCCCGAGAAGCGCGACCCGCGAGGCAATTTCCGCTTCTTCGAGAACCGCCAGAAATATCTGCTGTTCGTCCACACCTGCAGCGAAAAGCGGGTGATCGCCGACCGCGTGGCGCTGGAGCTCTCCAGCATCCATCCGCGGCCGCCGGCGGTGCGGGTCTTCGATGCCGGGGTCGGCGACGGCACGGTGCTGGCGCGGGTGATGCGCTCGATGCATGTCCGCTTCCCCCATATGCCCTTCTACATCGCCGGCAAGGAGCTTAGCCTGGAGGACGTCCGGCTGACGCTCGAAAAGGTGCCGGACCGGCTGTTCGAGCACCCGGCGACCGTCTTTGTGCTGACCAACATGTACTACGCCGAGGCGCCCTGGCTGACGCCGGCTTCGCCCGCGGCGGCCGCGGGCATGATCTGGCACGAGGTGGCGCTGCGCGGGGCTTCTTCCGGCGAATTCGAGGCCCAGATCGCCGACTTAAGGCCATTTCTGGAGCAGAACTGGCGGGCCAGCGTCAGCCCCCGCACCGGGATGCCGCTCTATGAGCGGCCGGTGGCGCTGGTGCTGTACCGCGAGGACCAGCGCTTCCTGCTTGATTCGATCATCCCCCGGGCCGGCCGGACCGAGGCCAATTTCGACCTGGTGATCGCTTCCCAGCCCTATCGGGCCAAATCCTCGGTGAATTTCCGGGCCAAACGCATCATTGCGCCGTTGGCGCGGGCGTTGCGGGCCGGGGGCCGGCTAATTGGAATCCACTCCCATGGACAGGACCCGGGCATGGAGATCATCCAGGCCATCTGGCCTGGAGAAAATCCTTTCTCCGTGAGCCGTCATGAGCTATTGCGCGCCGTGAAATACGAGCTCGGATCGGCCGGGCGCGACCTTAATTTTAATGCCTATGCCGATAACCGTTCGGTGTTCCGCTATGATATGGAAGCGCTGCCCAACGAGGTCACCGGCTCGATCGGAACCTCGACGGCCTTTGCAGCATGGAACGCGGCGGTGTATGTCGCCCAGATCGAGGAAGATCGGTTGACGCGAAATGACACAAAACGGCCGTACCCTCGATGCCACCAGAGAGGTTCTGCGCAAGCATAACGGGCTTTGGTTCTACGACGAATCCTACGTCATCTCGCGCCGTCGCGACTGACACTTCAGGACATATTTCGAAACGACCGCCGGGATCAGGCGGAAATGAGGGGTTGCTTGATGCGCGCGTCTTACCTGTTTACTTCAGAGTCGGTTTCCGAAGGCCATCCGGACAAGGTCTGCGATCGGATTTCGGACGAGATCGTCGATCTGTTTTATCGCGAGGGCCCGAAGGCCGGGATCGATCCCTGGGCGATCCGCGCCGCCTGCGAAACGCTTGCCACCACCAACAAGGTGGTGATCGCCGGCGAAACCCGCGGCCCCAAATCCGTCACCAACGAGCAGATCGAAAGCGTGGTGCGGGAGGCGATCAAGGACATCGGCTACGAGCAGGAAGGTTTCCACTGGAACACCTGCGACATTGAAATCCTGCTGCATCCGCAATCCGCCGACATCGCGCAGGGCGTCGACGCGCTGCAGCCCGGCACCAACAAGGAAGAGGGCGCGGGCGACCAGGGCATCATGTTCGGCTATGCCTGCAACGAGACGCCGGATTTGATGCCGGCGCCGATCTTCTACGCCCACAAGATCCTGCGGCTGATCTCGGAAGCACGCCACTCCGGCAAGGAGAAGGTGCTGGGTCCCGACTCCAAGAGCCAGGTCACCGTGCAGTACGAAAACGGCAAGCCGGTCGGTGTCCGCGAGATCGTGGTCTCGCACCAGCATTTGGTCGAGGACATGACCTCGAACGAGGTCCGCGAGCGCGTCGAACCCTACGTGCGCGAGGCGCTGCCCAAGGACTGGATCAACGGCAAGACCATCTGGCACATCAACCCGACCGGAAAATTCTACATCGGCGGTCCTGATGGCGATTCCGGTCTCACCGGCCGCAAGATCATCGTCGATACCTATGGCGGCGCGGCCCCGCATGGCGGCGGTGCGTTTTCCGGCAAGGACCCGACCAAGGTCGACCGTTCCGCTGCCTATGCCGCACGCTATGTCGCCAAGAACGTCGTCGCGGCTGGTCTGGCGGATCGCTGCACCCTGCAGCTCGCCTATGCGATCGGCGTGGCGCGTCCGCTGTCGATCTACATCGATACCCACGGCACCGGAAAGGTGGCTGAGGACAAGCTCGAGAAGGTCGTGGCCGAGGCGATGGACCTGACGCCGCGCGGCATCCGCCAGCATCTCGATCTCAACCGGCCGATCTATGCGCGGACCTCGTCCTACGGCCATTTCGGCCGCACGCCGGACAATGAGGGCGGCTTCTCCTGGGAAAAGACCGACCTCGCCGAAGTGCTCAAACGCGCCGTCTGACTTTCTCCGTAATTGGCTCGCGTATTCCGGAAAGCATCAGCGCTTTTCGGAATGCGCATTTCAAGGGATCAACCGCATGACCGCTGCCGCCAAGAAGCCCACCTTCACCGACTACATCGTCAAGGACATTTCGCTCGCCGAATTCGGCCGCAAGGAAATATCGCTGGCCGAGACCGAGATGCCCGGCCTGATGGCGACGCGCGAGGAATTCGGCCCCAAGCAGCCTTTGAAGGGCGCGCGCATCGCGGGCTCGCTGCACATGACGATCCAGACCGCGGTCCTGATCGAGACGCTGGCTGCGCTTGGCGCCGATGTCCGCTGGGTCTCCTGCAACATCTATTCGACCCAGGATCACGCTGCGGCAGCGATCGCGGCTGCCGGCATTCCGGTGTTCGCGGTCAAGGGCGAGAGCCTCACCGAATACTGGGACTACACCGCAAAGCTGTTCGACTGGCATGGCGGCGGCACGCCCAACATGATCCTCGATGACGGCGGCGACGCCACCATGCTGGTGCACAATGGCTATCGCGCCGAACGGGGCGATACGGCTTTCCTCGACAAGCCGGGTTCGGAGGAAGAAGAGATCTTCTTCGCGCTGATCAAGCGGCTCCTCAAAGAGAAGCCGAAGGGCTGGTTCGCCGAGATCGCGAAAAACATCAAGGGCGTTTCGGAAGAGACCACCACCGGCGTGCATCGGCTTTACGAGATGGAGAAGAAAGGCACGCTGTTGTTCCCGGCGATCAACGTCAACGACAGCGTGACAAAATCGAAATTCGACAATCTCTATGGCTGCCGCGAGTCATTGGTCGACGGCATCCGCCGCGGCACCGACGTGATGATGTCCGGCAAGGTCGCGATGGTCGCTGGCTTCGGCGACGTCGGCAAGGGCTCGGCCGCCTCGCTGCGCCAGGCCGGCTGCCGCGTCATGGTCTCCGAGATCGATCCGATCTGCGCGCTGCAGGCGGCGATGGAAGGCTATGAAGTCGTCACCATGGAAGATGCCGCGCCCCGCGCCGACATCTTCGTCACCGCCACCGGCAACAAGGACATCATCACCATCGACCATATGCGTGCGATGAAGGATCGCGCCATCGTCTGCAACATCGGCCATTTCGACAACGAGATCCAGATCGCAGGGCTTCGCAATCTGAAATGGACCAATATCAAGCCGCAGGTCGACGAGATCGAATTCCCCGACAAGCACCGCATCATCCTGTTGTCGGAGGGGCGGCTGGTGAACCTCGGCAACGCCATGGGGCATCCGTCATTCGTGATGTCGGCGTCCTTCACCAACCAGACGCTGGCGCAGATCGAACTGTTCGCCAACAACAAGGGCGGCAAGTACGAGAAGAAGGTGTATGTGCTGCCGAAGTCGCTGGACGAGAAGGTGGCGCGGCTGCATTTGGCCAAGATCGGCGTGAAGCTGACGGAGTTGCGGAAGGACCAGGCCGACTATATCGGGGTCAAGCCGGAAGGGCCGTTCAAGGCGGATCACTACAGGTATTGATCTTCGCTCTTTTCGTCATGCCCGGCCTTGTGCCGGGCATCCACGTCCTTACAGTCTATACGACAGGCAAGGACGTGGATGGCCGGGACGAAGCCCGGCCACAACGACGCGTTGCCGGGAGACCACAATGTCACCAGAACATTTCGACGTGCTGATCGTCGGCGCCGGGCTGTCCGGCATCGGCGCGGGTTTTCACCTGCAGCAGAAATGTCCGGGCAAGAGTTTTGTGATCCTCGAGGGCCGCGACGCCATCGGCGGCACCTGGGATTTGTTCCGTTATCCCGGCATCCGCTCCGACAGCGACATGTTCACGATGGGCTATTCGTTCAAGCCGTGGACCGAGCCGAAGGCAATCGCCGAGGGGTCGAAGATCCTGAATTACGTCCGCGAGACCGCCGCGGAGAACGGCGTCGACAAGAAGATCCGCTTTCGCCATCGCGTCAGGCGCACGTCGTGGTCGACGCCGGATGCACGCTGGACCGTCGAGGCCGAACGCAGCTCAGGCGAGGGCGCAACCGAGACCGTGACCTTCACCTGCAATTTCCTGTTCATGTGCGCGGGCTATTACCAATACGAGGAAGGCTATACGCCGGAATTTGCGGGGCGCGAAAATTTCGCCGGCCGCATCGTGCATCCGCAAAAATGGCCTGAAGACATCGACTACGCCGGAAAACGCGTCGTGGTGATCGGCTCCGGTGCGACTGCGGTGACGCTGGTGCCGGAAATGGCCAAGACCGCCGCTCACGTCACCATGCTGCAGCGCTCGCCGACCTATGTGGTGTCGCGGCCGGCGCAGGATCCATTCGCCAACAAATTGCGGCGCAATCTGCCGGCGCGGCTCGCCTATCATCTGATCCGCTGGCGCAACGTGATGTGGGGGATGTATTTCTTCCAGCTCTCCAAGCGCAAGCCCGCGCGGGTGAAGGAACTAATCCTCGGCGGGGTCAGGATGGCGCTTGGTCCGGACTACGACATCGCCACCCATTTCACACCGCGCTACAACCCCTGGGACCAGCGGTTATGCCTGGTGCCCGATGGCGATCTGTTCAACGCTATCAAGGAAAACCGTGCGTCCGTCGTGACCAAGGAAATCGATACCTTCACCAAGAACGGCGTACGGCTGAAGGATGGCAGCGAGCTCGAGGCCGACATCATCGTTACCGCCACCGGGCTTGTCATGCAGCTGATGGGTGGCCTGGAAGCCAGCGTCGACGGCCACGCCGTCGATTTCGCAAAAACCCTGAACTACAAGGGCATGATGTTTTCCGACGTGCCCAATCTGGCGTCCTCGTTCGGCTACACCAACGCCTCCTGGACGCTGAAATGCGATCTGACCTGCGGATATGTCTGCCGCTTGATCAATTACATGGACCGGCACGGCCATAAGCAGTGCGTGCCGCACAATATCGATCCCTCGATTGAGCAATTGCCGTGGCTAAGCTTCTCCTCCGGCTATGTGCAGCGCGCGGTCGCGAAGATGCCCAAGCAAGGCTCGAAGCGGCCGTGGCGGCTCTATCAGAATTATGCGCTCGACATCGTCTCGCTCCGCTTCGGCAAGGTCGATGACGGGGTGATGCGATATTCGTGAGGGCGGATCGCGCGCCGGGGAGACGCATTACCCGCGGGGCTAGAGAAGCAAAGGAGGAGCGATGCCTAAGTTCGCAATCGTGGCGACGATCAAGACTGTTCCCGGCAGGCGAGACGAGTACCTGAGGTTTCTTGACGCTCATGGGAAACGCTGTGTCGCCACTGAGCCCGGAACGCTGCAGTTTGATATCCTCCTGCCACAGGAAGAAGCCGAGGCGGATACGGTCATGCTGTATGAAGTGTACGCCAGCCCGGAAGCTTTCCAGACGCATTGGAATGGCCCATCGTTGCAGCAGATGAGGCAAGACGTAGCCGAACTACAGGTCAGCATTCAGGGCGTGCGCTGCAATCTGGTCGAATAGCATCACTCAATCCGGACGACCCGAATGCGATCGCCAAGAGAGGGCTGAACCCACAATAACAGGAGATATCCGATGATCCGCAAGGCGAAAGCAGTTTGGCGTGGTACCGGTCGTGCCGGCAGCGGCAATCTTACAACCGATTCCGGCGTGCTCGCGGGAACGCCGTATTCGTTCAAGACTCGCTTCGAGAACGAGAAGGGCACCAATCCCGAAGAGTTGATCGCGGCTGCCCACGCCGGATGCTTCACCATGGCGCTGGCGTTTCAGTTTCAGGGCGCAGGCTTTACGCCGACGGAACTCACGACCGAAGCCGCGGTCACGCTCGAGCCGGAGGGCCAGGGATTTCGCATCAGCCAGTCGGCGCTGACCCTGCGCGCCCAGGTGCCGAACCTCGACGAAGCCACGTTTGCCCGGTTGGCCGGCGAGGCCGAGAAGAACTGCCCGGTCTCAAAAGTCCTCAACGCGGCGATCACATTGGACGCCAAGCTGATCTGAGGCGTTGGCCGGCGAACGCGACCAACACGTCGAGATGAGGAGGACCACATGGCTAGAACCCATCAGCCGGGCCAGTCCGCTTTCAGGTCGGTTTTGCCTGAAGACATCGAGTGGAAGCCGTTCCCGGCATTTCCACCCTCGGTTCGCCTGGCCGTCGTTGTCGGTCAGCCCTCCGAGCCCGGTCCCTACGTCATCAGGGTTAAAGTGCCCGCGGGCGTGAGGCTGATGCCGCACCGACATCCAGAGGATCGAATCTACACCGTCATGTCCGGCGTCTTCTACATAGGCTTGGGCGAAAAGTTCGATGGCGACGCAGTGAAGGCGTATCCGCCCGGGAGCGTCATCGTCCTGCCCGGCGATACGTGGCACTTCCATTGGGCGAAGTCCGGTGAATACGTGACGCAAGTAACAGCTATTGGCCCGTTGGGCCTTGAATACCTGGATTCGCACGACGATCCGCGTACCACCAGCAGGGTCGCGGACGACACTTGATCCGATGACTGGTCGCACAGTTCCTCGCGAGGCTGGCCGATGACCAAGACGTCTACCAGGTACCTTGTCTTGGCCGTGCTCGTGCTCGTCGTGCTTCTGACCGTCGTGGAATTTGGCCCGGCGGTGCTTAGCGGCATATTTCGGTGATATCGCCTGACGATCATGTCCCGCATGCACTCTCCGTGACTTATACGTCGGGCCCGTTCTCTCGAGCGGAGGTGCCGGTATGAGCGATCCATTCGATCTCGAACGTTTCGTCGCGGCGCAGGCCCACCTCTACACCCGGGTCGTCGCCGAGCTTTCCGAGGGGCGCAAGCGCAGCCACTGGATGTGGTTCATCTTCCCGCAAATCGAGGGCCTCGCCTTCAGCACGATGGCACAGCGCTTCGCTATCCGCTCGCGCGCCGAAGCCGCGGCCTATCTTGCTCACAGCGTGCTCGGACCGCGTCTGACCGAGTGCGCGCGGCTCGTCCTTGCGGTCAAAAACCGGACGATCCTCGACATCCTGGGTTCGCCCGACGACCTGAAATTCCGATCGTCGATGACGCTGTTCGGCGCCGTTTCCGATCTTCCGATCTTCGCTCAGGCGATCTCGATCTATTATGGCGGGGCCAACGACCAGGCGACGCTTGAAATCCTTCAAGCGCTGGACCGTACGGGCGCCTGATCCAGTTGCGCCTTCGTCCCGCGTCCAAACGCCCCATGCGTTGTTTTGCGTATTCGGCCCTGCAGGCGAATCAGCGATCTTGAGGGACGGTTAACGCCGGATTAACCGGCGGCCGTTAGGCTGCTTGTTTGCGGCCGAAAGCCTTAGAGGAAGCCCATGGACGCCCAGCGAATTGCCGTCGATGCCGTCGTCGTGCTGACCGGTTGCGACCGCGAACAAGTCACAGCCTTCATCCGTCGGCTCTACCTTGACGGCGTGAAAGACCCCAAGCGCCTGACCTTCAAGGGTCTGCAGGCGATGGCGCGGGTCTGAAGAGACACCGCGTCACATAATCGCAAATCGAAAAGGCCCCGGAACTGCATCCGGGGCCTTGGTCTTTCGCATCTTGGGGCCAGGGCTCAGTCCGCCTTGCCGATCGCGACCTTCAGCGTGCCGATGCCGTCGACCCCGCACTCGATCTTGTCGCCCGGCGAGAGCGCGGCAACGCCGGCTGGCGTTCCCGTCATGATGATGTCGCCGGGGCCGATCTCGACCTGCTGTGAGAGCTGCCAGATGATTTCCGGCACGCTCCAGATCAGTTCGGTGAGATCGCCCTTCTGACGCTCGGTGCCGTTGACCGATAGCCAGATCTTGCCTTTTGAGGGATGGCCGATCTTGGAAGCCGGCTGCAACGCCGAGCAGGGCGCCGAATGATCGAAGGATTTTCCGATCTCCCACGGACGCTCCTTCTTGCGCGCGGCCTGCTGCAGGTCGCGCCGGGTAAGGTCGATGCCGACCGCATAGCCGTAGACGTGATCGAGCGCCTTGTCGGCCGGGATGTTCAACCCGCCGCTCTTCATCGCCACGATCAATTCGACCTCGTGATGCAGGTCCTTGGTCAGCGGCGGGTAGGGGATGACAGCGCCGTCCTTTTCCAGCATGTCGGCGTGCTTGGCGAAGAAGAACGGCGGCGCCCGCTCGTCATTTCCCATCTCGCGGATGTGCTCGAGATAGTTGCGCCCGACGCACCAGATGCGGCGGACCGGGAAAGATTTCGCGTCACCGGCGACCGGGATCGCAGCTTGGGCGGGGGCTGGAATGACAAAGGAGGTGGCGTTCATGAAAGGATCTCGGGGGTTAACGGACGGAAAATCGACGATAACTTTACGCGGTTGCGCTGATCGGGGCTAGGGTGGCAGTTCCGGCATCGCGATGTTGCAGGCGGAAGAACGACGCATAACGGCCGCCGCGGCGCAACAGATCGTCGTGGCGCCCGCGCTCGACGATCTCGCCGGCCTCGACCACCAGGATGGCGTCGGCATGCATGATGGTGTGCAGGCGGTGGGCGATGACGATGGTGGTGCGGTTCTGGCAGAGATGCTCGATCGCCTCCTGCACCTGCTTTTCGGATTCCGAATCCAGCGCCGCGGTCGCCTCATCGAGCAGGATGATCGGCGCGTTCTTGATCAGCGCGCGGGCCACCGCGATGCGCTGGCGCTGGCCGCCGGATAATTGCGTGCCGTGCTCGCCGACCGGCGTGTCGTAGCCGAGCGGAAAGCTCATGATGAATTCATGCGCGCAGGCGGCCTTGGCGGCCTCGACGATTTCCGCCTCGGTTGCGCCGACCTTGCCGAAGGCGATGTTGGCGCGGATGGTGTCGCGGAACAAATAGACGTCCTGGCCGACATAGGCGGTTTGCTGACGCAGCGAGCGCCGCGACACCGCCGAGATCGATTGTCCATCGATCAGGATATCGCCTTCCTTCACCTCGTAGAACCGCAACAGCAGCGCCAGCACGGTCGATTTGCCGCCGCCGGAGGGCCCGACCAGCGCCGTCACCTTGCCGGGTTCGGCGACAAAGCTCATGCGGTTGAGCACCGGTTCGTTGGCGCGATAGGCGAAGCTGACATCGCGCAATTCGACCCGCGCATCGCCAAGCTTCAATGACGGCTTGTCGTCATCGGAAAGCTCGCTGGCCGGACTGTCGACGATCTCGAGCAGCATGCGCGCGCCGACCAGATTGCTGTTCAGCTCGATATTGAGCCGCGCCAGGCGTTTTGCGGGCTCATAGGCCATCAGGAACGCGGTCAGGAACGAAAAGAACTGGCCCGGCGTGGCACCCAGCGCCACCACGCTGTAGCCGCCATACATCAAGCCGCCGGCGACCGCGAAGCCGCCGAGCGTCTCCATCAGCGGGCTCGAGCGGTTGGAGACCCGCGCCATCTTGTTGGCGTTGCGCTCGACGATGGCGATGTTCTCATCGATGCGTTCGCGCATGGTTTGTTCGAGCGTGAAGGCCTTGACCGTGCGAATGCCTTGCAGCAATTCCTGCATGGTTTCGAGAATGTCGGCGGTGCCGGTGAACTGGTTATAGGCAAGGCCCTTGATGCGCTTGACGAGCTTGCGCAGCACCAGCATGGCCGGTGGCGCGACGCCGAATCCCAATAGCGCCATATAAGGGTCTTGCATCAGCATCACGGCAACGAGCCCGATCAGCAGCAGGAAATCGCGCCCAAGCGCGTTGATTAGCAAATTGAGGACTTGCGTCACCGAATTCGCGCCCGAGGTCAGCCGCGCCAAAAATTCCGACGAATGCCGTTGCGAGAAGAAGGCGATGCTTTCGCTCATCAGTTTGGCAAACAGCCGGCGCTGGTTGTTGGCGAGGATCGCGTTGCTGATCTTGGACAGGATCACGGTGTGGCCGTAGGTCGCCGCGCCCTTGAGCGCGAACAACACGATCGTCGCCAGCGATAGGATCACGATGCCGCGGACGTTCTTGTCGACATAGGCCTGATTGATCACCTGGCCGAGCACCCAGGCAGAGCCGGCGGTCGCGCCGGCGGAGACACCCATCAGGACGAAGGCAAGCAGATAGCGCCGCCAGTAAGCGGCCCCTTGCTCCATGATCAGGCGGCGAATCAGGATTGCCGCGCCATAGGGGTCGTCAGTGATTTTCTTCGGAAATTGGGCCATCCGCTTTCCATTGACTGCGCCTTGGCTGGTGAGCCTCGGCCGTCAGGGCTGCTGGATGCCTCCTTGCCCGCTAAATCGCGGTTTTTCAAGCCAAATGAGGGCTTGCCTCGCGCCAGATTTTAGGCCGACGCGGCGTGCTGCGCGAGGTCGCCTCGCTCGCGGGTGAGCTTCTCTTCCCAGTTGAGCGCGTGGGTCGCGATGGTCTCGAGGTCGTCATATCGCGGTGTCCAGTCCAAGGTCGAGCGGATACGGCTGGTATCGGCCACCATGGTCATGATGTCGCCCGGCCGGCGCGACGCGTATTGAACCGCGAAATTGCGCATCGAGACGCGACGGACCGCCTCGATGGTCTCGAGCACGGAGTAGCCGCGGCCATAGCCGCAATTCAGCGTCACCGAGGCCCCGCCGTTTCGCAAATAGGACAGCGCCGCGCGATGGGCCTGCACAAGATCGCTGACATGGATGAAATCGCGGATGCAGCTTCCGTCCGGCGTCGGATAGTCGGTCCCGAACACATCGACCTTGGCGCGCTGTCCGGTCGCGGCTTCGACCGCGATCTTGAAGAGATGCGTCGCGCCGACCGTCGCGAGCCCAACGCGACCTAACGGGTCGGCGCCCGCGACGTTGAAGTAGCGCAGCACGACGTAGCTCATGCCGTGCGCGGAGGCCACGTCATGCAGCATGATCTCGCTCATCAGTTTTGACGCGCCGTATGGCGACAGCGGACGGGTCGGCGCGTGTTCGGGGACCGGTACCTGATCCGGATTGCCGTACACCGCCGCGGTCGATGAAAAGATGAAGCGATCGACGCCGTTTTTCACTGCAGCTTTGAGCAGGCTCTGCGTCGTCATGGTGTTGTTGCGGTAATAGCCGAGCGGATCGCGCATCGAATCCGGCACCACGACCGAGCCCGCGAAATGGACGATGCTGTCGACGCCGTGTGCCGCGATCACGCCCTCGACAAGGTTCTCATCGCCGGCGTCGCCGATGAACAGTGGAACGCCCTCGGGCAGAAAGGCGGAAAAGCCGGTCGTGAGGTTGTCGATCACGACGACGCTTTCGCCGGCTTCCGCCAGCGCGTGAACCATGTGACTTCCGATATAACCGGCGCCGCCGGTAACAAGCACGGTCATGATTTCACCCGTTTCGCGCGCATGATCCGCCAAGGTGTGAGCGGTTTGGCGAAAAGATCATGCGCTCTTAAAGTTGGAGCGCGATCGACGCAAAACCGGCTTCCACTTTTGCTGATCGCGCTCTAATGGCGCCGATGCTAGCGGGTGCGCGGTGAAGAGGGGGTTTCGCGGCGAGCGAACTGGCCACTATGCTTAATGTTGCGTATAGGAGATCCGCGAAACGGAGCCTGACGTGGCGATCGACAACAATTCCGCCGGCGATCTGCAATTGATTGTGCCTAATCTGCACAGGCGCTATTCCGGCGTTACCGCGACCAACCGCATGGTGTCGCCGAAACTTGCAAAAATGTTTCGCGCCGGTTGGCTCGGTCCCGACGCGCCCGGCGGCATCGCGCGGATCGGCGTCGTGGATCTCCTGAAATTATGGCGCCGCCGCAACTCCGTGATCTGGCACGCGCGGCGCAACAACGAGATGATCGCGGGCGTCCTGCTGCGATCGCTCGGCTTTCCGCTGAAACTGGTGTTTACCTCGGCTGCGCAACGCCATCACAGCTGGATCACGCGCTGGCTGATCTCGAAGATGGATGCGATCATCGCTACCAGCGCGCTTTCGGCGTCGTACCTCAAGCGCGAGGCAACGGTCATCATGCACGGCGTCGATACCGAAGTGTATGCGCCGCCGGCCGACCGCGCTGCGGCGTTCGCGCAGGCCGCACTTCCGGGCCGTTACGCGATCGGCTGCTTCGGCCGGGTGCGTGCGCAAAAGGGCAGCGACGTGTTCGTGGACGCGATGTGCGTCCTGTTGCCGCGCTATCCCGATTTCACCGCCATTCTCGTCGGCGCGATCGTGCCGGAGCAAGCGGGTTTTGCCAACGATCTGCGCAAGCGGATCGAGGCCGCGGGGCTTCAATCGCGCATCGTCCTGACCGGCGAACTTGAGATCGAGGACGTGCAGCGCTGGTATCAGCGGCTGACGATTTATGCGTTTACCTCGCGCAACGAAGGATTTGGGCTTGACGCTGATCGAGGCGATGGCGGCGGGCGCGGCGCTGGTGGCCTCGCGCGCCGGTGCTGCCGAATTCGTGGTCGAGGATGGCTTAACCGGCGTGCTGACGCCGCCGGGCGATGTCGAGGCGCTGGTCGCCGCGTTAGAACCCTTGATGCGCGATCCGGCGTCTGCCGCCGCGATGGGCGAACGGGCTCGTGCGTGCGTGCTCGACAAATTCAGTCTCGATGCCGAAGCCAACGCGATCGCGGATGTCTATCGCAAGCTGGTCTGAGCCATCACATCGGCGACGAACCTGTCGAGATCGTCGCCGGCAAACAGGAAGCCCGGAAGGCCCGCGGCCTGTGCTGCCTCGATATCGGTCGGCCGGTCGCCGATGACAAAACTGCCCCGGCGGCGCACCGGCCAGTGTGCCATCAAATCGTGGATCATGCCGGGCGCGGGTTTGCGCCAATGATGGTCCTCAAGATAGCCCGCGACGATGCCATCGGGATGATGCGGGCAATACCTGATGTCGTCGATGACGGCGCCCTCGGCGGCGAGTTCGGCGCGCATCCAGTCGTGCAGCCCATTGAGTTCTTCCTCCGTGAAGAAGCCGCGCGCCACCCCCGATTGATTGGTGAAGAAGAAGACAAAATATCCCGCGGCGTTCAGCCGGCGGATCGCCTTTGCCGCGTTCGGCATCCAGCGGATGCGCTCGCGCGTGCCCATATAGCCGTCGTCATGGTTGATGACGCCGTCGCGGTCGAGAAAAGCGGCGGGCTTTTGAACGACGGCGCCGCTCATTTCTTCGCAGGCTCGCGCATCAGCGCCAGCTCGATCTCCTCGCAAATGCCGTGGCAGACCGCGAGATGGATTTGCTGGATCACCGCCGTGTCGTCGCTGGGCGCGACCAAGACATGATCGCAGACCGTACCGAGCGCGCTGCCTTTGCTGCCGGTGAACCCGATGGTGACGAGGCCGCGTTGGTGCGCGGTGCGCAGCGCCGCCAGAATGTTCGGCGAACGGCCCGAGGTGGACAGCGCCAGCAACACGTCGCCACGCGTCCCTAAGCCTTCGATCTGGCGCGCAAACACCTTGTCGTAGCCGAAATCGTTCGAGATCGCCGTCAGCGCCGAAGTGTCGGTCGTGAGCGCGATCGCGGCGTAGGCGGGCCGGTCCTTCTTGTAGCGGCCGACGATTTCGGCGGCGATGTGCTGGGCGTCCGCGGCGCTGCCGCCATTGCCGACGATCAGGAGTTTGTGGCCGTGCCGAAGCGCCGCAATGATCGCGTCGGCGATCTTGCGCGCCGCCGCCAGCATCGCCGCGTCCTGCGACGCGCGCTCGAGCGCTGCGAGCGACTGCTTCAGATGGTCTGCGATCAGGTCTTTCAATTCATGGCTCACGATGGTTGGCTCACGATTTTCTGGCTCACGGGGTACCGCCGGGGATTTCAGATGTCAGCCTTGGTAATGTTCACTTCACCGCCGCGCAAGCACAGGAATAGTTAATGCGCCGCGCGCGCCGCCTCGCCCAGCACGCGCTGTGCGGTTTCGACGACGTCGGAGGCTGCGATATCGCGCATGCAGCGATGGTCGTTCATGGTGCAGACCGGGCGGTGGCAGGGCTGGCATGGCACGCTGGTCTTGGTCAGAACGGTGGCGGCAAGCCCGTTGAGCGGCGCCCAGTGATAGGGGCTGGTGGGGCCGAAAATGCCCATGGTCGGCGTGCCCAGGGCGGCTGCGATATGCATCAGGCCGGAATCGTTCGAGATCGCCATACTGGCGGCCGCCATCGCCAAAATGCCGTTGCGCAGATCGCTGCCGGTCAAGTCGCGGGTGCGAGCTCCGCCGCCGGCCACGATTTCCGCGGCCAGCGCCTTTTCGCCGGGGCCGCCGACCACCCAGACGTCGAGGCCCTGTTCGGCGAGCAGCCGCGCGGCCTCGGGGTAGTAACTCCAGCGCTTGGAGGCGCCGACCGAGCCCGGCGCCAATGCCACGGCGGGTCCGGTGCCGAGCCCGTTCGCCTGCCGCCAGCGCTCGGTTTCCCCTCGGGGAACATTGAGCTGCGGAACCGGCCATTCCGTGGGCAAAGGGGCGCCCTCCGGCAGCGCCAGGGCCGCGTTCTTGTCGACGAAGCGGGGCAGGGCCTTTTCACCCCAGCGCCAGCGGTTGATCATCCCGAAGCGGGCTTCGCCGATAAAGCCTACCCGTTCGGGGATGCCGGCCAGAACCGGCGCAATCGCGGATTTCCAGGTGCGGGGCAGCACCAAAGCGGTGCCGTAGCCCCTGGCGCGCAGCTCGGCCGCTAGCGCCCATTGCTTGGCGACCGCAAGCCGGCTGCGCGGCAGGTCCGAGATGATGGCGGAGCGGACGCCCGGCATGTAATCGACCAGGGGGGCGCACAGGGACGTGGTGAGGAGGTCGACCGGGCGGTTGGGCCAGCGCTGCTTGAGGACGCGCACCACCGTGTGGCCGCGGACGAAATCGCCGATCCACATATAGGGGACGATCAGGATCGGGCGGGTGTCGCCCGAATCCTGCACTACTCCATATGTTGAATTAATATTCATTCTTTCGGTGTCTGATCGCGCCGTTGTGGGCGATTTCGTCGGTAACCGCTCCCGCTCGGCAGGTCAAAGCCGTCGGCCATCTTCACCACGCCCCATAACCCAGGTTGCCTGCCACCTACGAGTGGGGCAAAGCTGGCCCAGTGCAATTAAGGCAGGGGATAGAATGTTGCTGGTGACCGGCGGCGCCGGTTTTATCGGGTCGAATGTGGTGGCCGCGCTGAATGACGCGGGCCGTGCCGATGTCGCGGTCTGCGACATGCTCGGCCATGACGGCAAATGGCGCAATCTCGCCAAGCGGCAGCTTGCCGAGTTTGTGCCGCCGGCGGAGCTCATGGAATGGCTGAAGGGCCGCAAGCTCGATGCCATCATCCATCTCGGCGCCATTTCGGAGACGACGGCGACCGACGGCGATCTCGTGATCGAAACCAATTTCCGGCTGTCGATGCGGCTGTTGGACTGGTGCACGGCCAGCGCCACGCCGTTCATCTATGCCTCGTCGGCCGCGACCTATGGCGACGGGGCGCAAGGCTTTCGCGACGACGCCTCGATGGCGGCGCTGAAAACGCTGCGGCCGATGAATCTCTACGGCTGGAGCAAGCATCTGTTCGATATGGCAGTTGCGGAGCGCGTCGGCGACGCGGCGAAAAGCTGCCGCCGCAATGGGCGGGCCTGAAATTCTTCAACGTGTTCGGGCCCAACGAGTACCACAAGGGCACGATGATGAGCGTGCTGGCGAGTCGCTTCGACGACATCAGGGCCGGCCGCGCCGTGCAATTGTTCAAATCCCACCGCGAAGGCATCGCCGACGGCGACCAGCGCCGCGACTTCATCTATGTCGACGACGTCGTACGGGTGATGATGTGGCTGCTCGCCACGCCCTCGGTCTGCGGCCTGTTCAACGTCGGCACCGGCAAGGCGCGCAGTTTCAAGGATTTGATCGCGTCGGCCTATGCCGCGCTCGGCACCAGGCCGAATATCCAGTATATCGACATGCCCGAACAGATCCGCGGCAGCTACCAGTATTTTACCCAGAGCGAGGTCGATCGGTTGCAGCGCGCCGGCTATAACGGCGGATTCACGGCGTTGGAAGAAGCGGTCGCGCTCTATGTCAAAGGTTACCTCGATTGCGCCGATCGTTTTCGCTGAGCTGCGCGCGGCGCTCGCCGGCGCGGACGCGGTCGTCCATCTTGCGGCGTGCGTGCACCATCCCGCCGATCAACAAGCGACCGCGCTATACCGGTCGGTCAATGTCGACGGCACCTTGCATCTGGCCCATTGCGCCGCGGAGGCGGGCGTGCGTCAGTTCATTTTCGTCAGCACCGTGCTGGTGCATGGCAGAAGCAATGACGGACGCCCGCCGTTCAGCGAAACCGATGCGCTCACGCCGCGCGGATTATATGGAATATCCAAGGCTGCCGCCGAAGTCGGTCTCTAAACCCTGGCGCAGGATTGCGATATGCGGATTACGGTGGTCAGGCCGCCGCTTGTCTACGGGACCGCCGCTAAGGGAAATTTCGCGCTGCTGGTGAGCGCAGTGAAGCGCGGCATTCCGCTTCCGCTTGCCGCCATTCACAATCACCGCGCCTTCCTGTCGGTGGAAAATCTCTCATCGTTCATCTTGCAGCGGCTTTCGCGCGCGGACAAAAACTTTGACGTCTTTCTGGTGGCGGATCAGGAGCAGGTCTCCACGCCGGAATTCGTGGAGCGGCTGGCAAAGGCGGCAGGCGCCCGGCCGCGGTTGTTTGCGATGCCGACGCCGATCCTGAGCGCACTGCTCCGGATCAGCGGCCGCCGGGAGGCGCATGATAGTCTGATCGGCTCGCTGGAACTCGACATTTCCAAGGCCACCGCGGTGGGCTGGCGGCCGCAAGTGACGCTCGACGAGGGCTTGCGGCTCGCCCTATCGGGGTCGGATCACTAACGCGCGCCGGGGATTTTTGGGTTCAGGCGGAGCGTTTCCCGGAAAACCTGTAGAGAATAACGGCAACCGCCAGGCAACCCGCGAGCAGCAACAACATGCTCAGTGCGGCCGAGTTTTGGCCGACCGAGACGATCGCGAGCGCGGCGAGAGCGACGTTGAGCAAGAATACTTCGCCGACCGCGCGCGATACCGCAAAGCCATGATCTGTTGCGCGCTGATAAAAGTGCTTGCGATGCGCGGCCCAGAACGGCTCACGCCTAGCCATCCGCCAAAACAGCGTGATGGTGGCATCTGCGAGATAGTATAGCGGCAGCAGCAATGCGGCGATCAATTGCTGATTTAAGGCCAGTTGCAGCAGGCACCAGCCGAGCAACAATCCGATCGGCAGGCTGCCGACATCGCCGAGAAAGACCTTTGCGACAGGACGGTTGAAGGGCGCGAATCCGATCATCGCGCCACAGAGTGCCGCGGCAATGATCGTTGCCGATGCCGGAAGTTCGCCTGATGACCCGAGCAGGACCAACACGCCGGTGACGGGCACGGCCTCGGCGACCGTCATCAAATCCAGCCCGTCCATGAAGTTGACGAGATTTACAAACCAGAGTCCTGCCAGCAGCAAGAGCCCGCGTTCGATCTCGATCGGAGCTGCCGGCACAATCCGCAGATCGGCAGGCGCCGCGAAGACGACGGCGGCGACGGCGCCGGCCTGCAACAGCAGCCGAGGTACCACCGGTATGGATTTGAGGTCGTCGGCAAATCCGACCAATGCAATGAACAGCGCAGCGCCGAACACCGTTGCGGGGACGGTCAAGTTCATCAAGTAGCTGCCGGCGGCGGCGGCCGACAGCGTCGCGGCGATCACCGCAATGCCGCCGCCTTGCGGGGTCGGAATGCGATGCGACGAACGCGCATTCGGCCGTGCCAACGCATAGCGCCGGAGCAGGGGCATGATCGCCCAAATCACGCACGCACAAAGTAGCGCCGCGAGCGCGACGACGGCGAGCAATGGCAGCAATTTGGTGGCGGTCATCTGGATTTCGTAAGCCGGTTGTTCTGCGCGTTCAGAATGACCGCGCGATAGCGGGCGAGCGCGGCTTCCTGATTGTATTTCCGGGCCGCTGCGGCAGCACGCTGCCCCTTTTTTCTGGTTTCTTCGCGGTTCGCGGCGGCAAGCCGGATCGCATTCGCCAGTTGATGCGGGTCTTCCGGCGGCACGACCCAGCCGATTTGCTCTTCGTCGATCACAAGGGCTGCTTCCGTTTTCGCCTCGGCGGCAACGATGACCGCGCGTCCGACGGCGAGGAGACTATAAAGCCGGCTCGGAACCGACACTCCGGCGATATTGCGACGATAGGGAATTATCCAGACGTCTGCCGAGGAAAGGAACTCAACGAGGCTGGCCTGCGGCACCGCATCGAGCAAGGTCACGTTGTCCAAGTCGTTCGGCGGCCTGAAGATCGCCGAGTTGCTTCCAGCCAATTCCCCATCCCGACAGGACAAAATGAACCTCACTGTCCGCCCGCAGCAGTCGCGCGGCCTCAAACACCGTGCGCGGGCTGTGGGTGAAACCGAGATTGCCGGACAATCCGACCACCAGCTTTGAACTGAGCCCGGCGCGGAAGCGATTATCCGGCGAAGCTTCGCGATGGAAGACCGGCAGCAGCGTCCAGTTTGGAATGAAATGGATTTTCGCGGGCTTAACCCCCTTGTAGGCCAGCAGCAGCGGTCTCAACGTCGCGTCCGATGGTGATGATGGCATCGAGCGCACGAAACAGCAGCGAATTGGCAAGCCGAAGCAGGCGCGCCGGAAGCGACGACGGCGTGGCAAGCCCGGCCGCTTCGAGCACTTCGGGATAGAGATCATAGATGAGCAAGACGTTCGCCGCACCTCGCAGCCTTGCCGCCAGCGCCGCCGCATAGGGCAGCGTGAACGGCGTGGTGACGCAGAACACGACATCGTTCGGTCCGGCCCGCCTCAGGGTCGCGAAGAAAATCCGCAGCGCCAGCAGTGAAATCGCAATGGCGCGCGTCACCAGCGCATCCTTTTGCGCCGTCCGGTTCGCAATCTCGACGATCTCTACTCCCGTCCGGTCGCCGCCCGCGCCGGGATCGGAATTCGGCGATCCCGACAGCACGATGACCCGGTTGTCCCGCGCCAGTCCTTCCGCGATGGCGGCGACATAGACCGCGGTGGTGCTGGAATCCGGCGGATAATACTGACTGACGACCAGGATTTTCCCAGGTTTTAGCATTTTGCCATCGTAAGGGGCGAGCGGGGGAAAGGGCTATTCCGGAACGCTGATCGGCGCGGAACCTTGGGCTGCCTTCTCGGCGCTGAATATCCAGACCAGTCCGCCGAACGCACCGACGATGAACGACACCGCGCCATAAAGCAGCGAGACATTCACGCCCTCATTCGTCATCAGCCCGGCATATCCGAACGCCAGTCCCATGGTGGCTTCGCGCACCCCCCAGCCGGCGATCGAGATCGGCAGCATTGTAATCAGCATGACGGGCGGAATCACTTGAAAGGTTTGACCGAACGTCACGGGTGCTGCGATCGACTGCACGACGCACCAGGCGATGACGACGGCAAGAACATGAACCAGCAGCGACAGCACGGCAACTTTCGGCCCGCGCCGGCGGCTGAAGATCACCCGGTTGGCGACCACGGCGCAGGCATGAATGTGACGCGTCGCCCACCAGCGCTTCGAGCCACGGCCACTGCAGCATGCCGAGAACCAGAAATCCCATGCCGCCTGCAAGTGCCGCAAAGTCGACGAGCAGCAGCGCCGATCGTCCGTTCGGATCGCTGATCAGATTGTAGCTCCACGGCAGGCTCGCGACGATCCACTAGCGCGCAGGGCTGCTGCCGATGTGCTCATCGCACCGTTGACCTCGGATTATCCAGGGTGGATGCCTCGGACAAAAAGTGCTGGTAGGAAGGGTCCATGGACTGATACCGATTCGTTTTCGGATTGATACCTACGGCGATGGGCAAGGTGCGTTCGCTGGAGCCGGAATTGCTGGCTGCTAGACAAAGTAAGACCCTTTTCCGGACTTTGTTCGTATTGCAATTTCCAGCCGGTCACGGCTTGCAGCGGGGTAAGCCCGAGAAAACCTTTTTGATTTTTTAAGTGTTCGTCCGCTCGCAGCAGTTCAGACCATTTCCCGTCTTCCGACTTTTCGGCGATAACGGCGCGAGTCACCACCGTGCCGGCGACAACGCTCTTCGGCGTGTTGGGTACCAGGTTTGCGGGCCAGAACTTCCTGCTTGCCGTTCTTGGCCAAGTCGCCAAACAGGAGAACTTCACTGTCGCTGCCCAACATGGTTTTGGCAGCGTCTTGATATTCATCGGGAATCGCAGGTGCCGTTGGAGGAGTGGCCTTCTTTTCGGCGTCAGCGGCGGCCTTCGGCGAATTGCTGTCGCAGGAAGTGAGTGCGAGTCCAAGTGCTAAGGCTGAAAGGCAGAACGCCAGGCTACTTTTCCACCGCTTCTCGTGAAGAACTTCGTACAGGGAGCGAAGCATTCGAATCCTTTCTGAAATAGACGCGCGGAAAGTCTGGGCGTAACCTGAAATCTGGTTGGCTGGCGGCCGGGTGCCCGCTCATAGACTTGGCGCCGCGAGCGTGATTTCGACCACTCGCCCGGGGCTGACGCCTTTGTCCACAGTGCACAAAACTTCCATAACTTGAGGCACGTCGGCGCCCGCCCAATCAAACGCGTAATACCACAATTCTAACGGTTGGCCGTCCTTCGTGCTAGGACTCCGCGAATCCGGCTGTCCATATAGTTCAGCCACCTTGTTGGCAGCGTCCCCGATCCGCAAGCCATTCCCGGTTCTCCAGGCAGCGGGTGGCACACTCTTACAATCCAAAGCCGCTCTCTTGGCATCGGCGGCGGTGGCGCGAATCACCTGAATCTTGCCGCTGGAGTCGACGTCCATGGTCAGTGTCTGTAAGTTACAGCTGCTGGCCCAAGAGAGTTGGTTGTTCTGGCTATCTGTTGATGCAATTGGTTTCCGGTATAGCTGAATGGCCTTACCTCGGGTGTCACGCCCCGGCCGCAACCCCGCCAGGGTCAACTCATTCATTCGATGCGCGCCAGCCTTTTTTGTAGCGGGCTTCGAGGATTGGGCGGCAACCGCGGCCAACGCAGCGCACGCCAAGCCGAGCATCGCCGCCAGTGAGGCGCTATTTCTGACCCAGGATCGCATCCAGCCGCGCCTCGAAATTTTCTTCCCCTTCGCTCGACAGTTCGCTTCGCTGGACAGGCAGCGCCGCTTCTACCGCTTCAACCCACGCGAACAACTTCTGTATGTTCTCTCGCGTTTTGCGGTGATATTCCTTCAAATTCTCGCTGCTGCTCATCCAATTGCGAAACATTCGCTCCATCGGATGATCCGAACTGTCGAATGGATTTGACGCGGCACCAGGGGCGAGCAGGCCAGCGTGGCCGGTGAACAAATGCTCGAAACCCAGATCTGCAATGAAGTGTCCGGTGCTCGCGGCAATTCCGTCGTCATAGGCGGGACCCTGACAGAGGAGTTCCATGGGCTGCGGGCTTTGTGTCCATTTCAGAGTTTCAACATCGAAGTTCCATAGATCCCATGTGGCACTGACGATGTAAGCGGTGTCTGGATCCAAATGCTGTGCAGCCAGCGCGGCGATTTCTGCGGGCCCAAACTTTCCCTCTTTGAAGTCCCATTCAACGACCGGAGTTTCGGTGTTATCGACAGGTTGAACAATCATTTGCTGGAAGCCCAGTCCCGTTTCCGTGACCGGAGCAGTGGTAAGAAATCGCGCAAATTCCGCGATCATAGTTTGCTGCGAGAAGTCGCGTGTCCACACGCGAAGATAAGCCCGGTTAGCCATAGATGAACTGCAGAAGTATACAGGTAGGCGGGGTTCGCCGCGACTCCCCAATCGGCTAGGTATAGCTGGATTCGGGCTGATGCGGAGATGCGGGCTAGCTCTTGGGAGGCTGGGGCAGGTTGTCGAATCCGCTGGCGATCTGCTGCAGACGCTCGCGCAGTGTGTCGCCGAACTTGGCGAAAACTTCGGTGGAGGCCTCGCGCAAGCGCTCTTCCGCAGTTGCAGCAATTTTGGCGATCACGTCACGCGATTGATGATTGAGTGTCGACACGGTAGCCACCATCCAGGAGTTGGTAATGTTTTCCAGCCTGCCGCGATACTGCTCTGCCGCTTCGTTGCTGATACTGGCGAAGCCGCTGCGCAGTTCCGCGTGTTTCGCATCACTTTCGGACTTCCAAGTTTCGAGAGGGAACTAAAGGTAGCTTGTACTTTGCCGTTGGCCTCGTGCAAGCTTTGCTCCATGGTCTCGCCCATGGTTTTTTGAAAACGGCGGAGAAACTCGGTTTGTTCGGAAGAGACCTGGTGGCTGACGAGTTCGCGTGCTGCGTCCAGACGTTCGCGGGATTCTTCGACGGACTTGTTCATCAGTTCCGTGAATCCATCCAGTTCCTGACGGGCGTTTCGTTGGATTTCGTCGGTAAACGCCGCGGAAGTGGTGTCCGCCGCTTCGGTGAAGAGCATGCGCACGCGTTCGAACGAATCGCGCACGGTTTCTTCGAGCTGCTGGTGAGCCTGGGTCATGTAGCTGTTGCTGGCGTGGCTCAGTTCGTTCGTAAACAGGCTGGAAACTTCGCCTGCTTTTTCGCGAATCTGCGTGCTGGCTTGGTCCACAACCTTTTCGGCCTGATGTTGCATTTGAGATTGTGCTTTTTTCTCGTACCACTCCGCGGACTTCAGCATTTCTTCAAGAGCGTGGTGCTTCAGATCGGCGGCTTTGCCTTCCAGTTCATCTAGATTTCGCGTGGCGATGGTGTGCGCGGAATCGTTGAACACCTGCTCCACGGTGCCGAGGTTTTCGCGGAACCGGCCTAGTGCTTCGGCGAAGGCCTCATCCGCCGAATTTCGAATGCGGTCCTGCTGCATCGTCAGCGCGGCATCCAAAAGGGAACGTCCGCCGGCCAAGTACGGTGAATCGTGCTTCAGCCTGGGTGATGTGTGGCACGACCATGGATTGAACGTGCTGCTCGAATTTTTCCAGCGCGTCGCTGTTCGCCGATTCGAAGCTGCCGCGAATTCGTGAATGAATCTCTTCGAACAGGGTTTCCGAGCGACGATGCAATTCATTGCGATGAAGAGTGAGGACATCGTCGAGCTGCGATTGAAAGCCACCAATGGCCTGTTGCTGGACGGTTTCGATGCGCGCGGCAAATTGTTCAGGCGCTCGGCGGCCTGATTGGCGCGGGCAACCGTCTCTTCAATGTGCTTGGTGTGCGATTCGAGGGATTCGCGTACGGCGGAACTTTGCGTGGCGGCTTCTTCGCGCAGTTCCGTGCGCAGTTCGTGGGTCTGCTCTCTGAGCTTGCCCGCCGCGCGCTCTTCGACAGCATGAAGCGCGCCTTCCAAAGCACCCTGCAAACGGCCTTGCGCTGCTTCTACTTCGCGCGCGAGCTGTTCACGCAGGGAATTCTGCGCTTCCGCCTGTGCAGCCGCGACACGGCCATTAATATCTTCGGCGGTTGCGCCCAGGGCTAGTTTCTGCTGGGCTGTAGATCTCCTCTCGCCGGCGCGCTTCTTCTTCGGCTTTTCTGGCTGCTTCTTCCAGACGCGCATTGATCTGCGTTTCCAACTGCTCGGCTTCAGCGCGAGCGCTGGCGGCCGCTTCGGTTGCGCGAGCCAATTGCTCCTCTAGCGCCTTTTGCGATTCTGCATGTGCTGCTGCCACGCGTCCGAGGATATCGTCTGCGGTGGCGCCGAGAGCGAGTTTCTGCTGGACCAGGACTTCGTCGCGTTGCCGCGCTTCTTCTTCGGCTTTCCTGGCTGCCTCTTCCAAGCGCGTATTGATCTGCGCTTCCAGCTGCTCGGCTTGGGTACGAAGCGTTGGCCGCCGCTTCCGTTGCGCGAGCTAATTGCTCCTCTAATATTCTTTGTGCTTCCGCCTGTGCCGCTCCGATTTTTGCTTGCAGGTCTTGCACAGCGGCATTCAGGGTGTCTTGCTGGCTGCCGGTAGCGGCTTCTCGTTGGCGAACTTCCTCTTCTGCTTTCTGGGCAGCCTCGTGCAAGCGCGCGGCTAGTTCCGATTCCATCTGCTCGGGCTTGAGTCCGCAATTTTGCGGAAGCTTCTTCGGCCTGGGCGCAGAGCGTTTGCAGCGCGTCTTGAGCGCTGGAAAGCTGTTTTTCTTGTTGCTCGCGTTGCACGGCACCTTCGCGAGCCAAGGCCGCCGTCAGCTCATGAGTGAGTTGCTCGAGTTGCGGAGCGAGCCAGCGGGGTAAATCGTTCTTCAGAGATTCGGCCGCGGCAGCTTGCGCGGTGCGCGCCCGAGTTTCGGATTCTTCCTGGATCACGCCGACGGCGTGGGCGGTTTCGCGTGAGACCTCTTCGCGAAGCTCGGTATATTTGTGATCCCACTGTTCGAAAGCCTGGCGGCGTTCGGCGGCAACCGCTTGCACGGCGGCTTCGCGGGCTGCTGCTTGAATCTGTTGCTTGGCTTCGGCAAGCAACCGAGCTACTTGCCGAGCTAGTTGCAAGGATGCGTCGGTCGCGCTGGCAGGGGCAGGGAATACGCGCAAATTGTCGGGTCCAGCCACGCCAGGCTCTGCCTCGATCAGGGGCAGAGGCAGTTCGCTGGTTGCGGCTGACATGGACATGCCGGGCGTAACTTCAGCGCCAGCTGCGGCTGCGTGGGAAAGGAGTGGCTGATCTTCCGGGAACGCAAACCAATCGTCCGGCGGAAAGGCGATGCCCCAGACATTTCCAGGAATTTCCAATTCCAATGCGACTTGGAAGAGTTGACGAACCGTGCGAGGACGCTGAATCCAGGCAACCTTGCCGCGCACGCGGCGTGGCGGGTGGCCTGACTCTGGGCGGGAACTTCCAGGTTTACCCACATGTTTTTCAGAACGTAATGCTTGGACTGATAGCGGCAGCCGTGGCAATTAATAATTAGCGTCGAAGTACGTTCCGCAAAAGGGCGGCCCAATGCGTCCACGCCGGTGACGACGAGAGGCACCGCCTGCACGATTCTGGTGCTGCGCCGCTTGCGTAATTCCGTGTTCGCGTTCACTGCGCCTTCGTTGGGCATATCCGCCATTTCGTCCGATAAGTTGGGCGCGATCTCCGGGCCCGGTTCGTCGTTCATATTCGACCTGACTCGCTTTTCAGCAATCTCGATGAGCTACGGTTTCTTTGCGGCCGCGTTTTCGTGGCTTGCCGGTCTTGTACCAGAGAACCGGTCAGAAATTCCCAAAACTCTTTGGCGATCCAAATAGGCCCGACCAACAAGTACACCGGACCTTGAAAAAAGGCAGGGTTATTGCCCTCGATACGGTGGCCCAAAAACAGGAGAATCCATCCAGCAATGAAGCAGATTGCGCCCCATTTCCAACGAAGAAAAACGAACAAAATCAGACCGGCGAAAATCAGAGGAATTCCGATCCCGTGGAGCAGCTTATTCCACCCGGAACTGTGTTCGTGGTCATACTGAGCCATATAGCGCTCTAACCCGGGCATAGCTGTTCTCCTGCTCTCGTTCCTAGGTGGAACCTGCAGAATTGGCGGGGACCTCAACCGTGCACTAGCGGACTTTATACTGATTTTTTCAGCTTGCCTAGAGGACAAACATTCTGTACGTACTAGCGCGTTAGTTTTCCAAGTTCTCTCATCCTCAGTTTTTCAACAAACTGCGAAAAAGCTGGAACTATGGGCCTAGTATCGCGCTTGGTATCAGCCAGATTCTCTCGGTTTCCAGCGCCCTTCTTACAAATCGCGGCGCCCTTCCATGGCCTTCAGCATGGTGACTTCATCGGCATATTCCAAGTCGGCTCCGACCGGAATTCCTACGCCAATGCGGGTCACGCGCACGCCCAGAGGCTTCAAAAGCTTCGACATGTAAACAGCGGTGGCTTCGCCTTCCGCGGTTGGATTCGTGGCGATGATGATTTCTTCAACACCGCCGCCTTTGAGCCGTTCAATCAAGGTTTTAATGTGCAACTGATCTGGCCCGCGGCCTTGCAGTGGCGAGAGGGAACCGCCCAACACATGATACATGCCGCTGTAGGTGCGAGTCTTCTCGATGGCCATGATGTTATGCGGCTCTTCTACAACACATATGATGTTCCTGGTACGCGTTGGTCCCACGCAATAGAGACACGGGTCAGTGTCGGTGATGTTGTGGCAGGTTGTGCAGGTGCGAACTTTTTCCTTGGCGTCACGAATGGCCTCTGCTAAAGCGAGGGCATCCTGGGCTGGTATGCGCAGCAGGTGAAACGCGAAACGCTGCGGAGCTTTCTTCGTTCACCGGGCAAGTGCTTCAACTCATCGATTAATCGTTCAACAGGAGCAGCAAAATCAGGCATGCCCCTTGTGTAGCACAAGCTCGCTCGTTCACGCAAACATGGCGGCGAATCTAGTCGGTTTCTGTGTAGTGAGAGTGTGGAGAGTTCAGCTGATGGCACGCCCTTGCAGATTGTTCGAAAGGTTCGTCAATTTCGCAGATTCGTGTACGTTCGCGGGCAAAAGATCCACTCGATCCTCAATATATCCTTTCGCGGCACGTTGTCATCTAAGTTTCTAGTCCGAAGCACAACCAAAATTATGGCTCATCTTCTTGATGGGATCCGTTCTCCTGCGGACGTGAAGCAGCTCATGTTGCCGCAACTGGAACAGCTCGCTGCGGAGATTCGCGAAGAGCTGATCACGGTGCTGGCGAAAACTGGCGGCCATTTGGGGCCGAATCTTGGCGTGGTGGAACTTACCATCGCCATGCATTACGTCTTCAACACGCCGGAAGATCATTTCCTTTTCGACGTCAGCCATCAAGCGTACGTACACAAACTTCTGACCGGACGTCGCGATGGACTCCACACCATTCGCACACCCAGCGGCCTAAACGGATTCATGCTGCGCACCGAGAGCGAACACGATTGCTACGGTGCGGGACACGCAGGCACGGCGCTTTCCGCGGCGCTGGGGATGGCGGTGGCGCGGGACAAGCCGGGCGGCGGGGAGCACGTGATCGCGGTGGCGGGAGATGCGGCATTCACCTGTGGAATCACATACGAAGCCCTGAACAATATCGCGCACCACACCAAGACGGATGGTGATTCTGAACGACAACGAGTGGTCCATCGACAAGAATGTCGGAGCGATTGCTGGGTATTTAAACAAGAATCGTTACCAAGCCCAATTCGATTCCCTCCACGACCGCGCAGGAAAACTAGTCAAGAAGCTGGGCGGATCCGCGCCCTTCGCATGGCGCGACGGGCCGAAGCGGCCGCCAAGGGAATGTTGTGCCCAGCCTCATTTTCGAGGAGCTGGGGCTGAAGTACTACGGCCCCGTAGACGGCCACGATATTCCCACGCTGATTAACACGCTGGAATTTCTGAAGCGTCAGGACCGCCCGGTGCTGCTGCATGTGCTCACCCCCAAGGGTAAGGGATTCGAGCCGGAGCGCAGAGACAGAAGAAGTTTCACGGGCTGGGCCCGTACGATCCCGAGACCGGCGAGACGAGTCCGCTGGGCCGCCCACCTATTCGGAAGTATTCGCGGACACTCTAACGAAGCTGGCCAACGACCATGCGAGCATTGTAGCGATCACCGCGGCGATGCCCAATGGTACCGGTCTGGACCGGTTTCGGAGCCGCATCCCGACAAATATTTCGATGTGGGAATCGCCGAAGAGCACGCGGTGGTGTTCGCGGCGGGCATGGCTGCCCAGGGACTGAAGCCGTTTGCGCAATCTATTCCACGTTCCTGCAGCGTGCTTTCGATCCGATCGTCCACGACGTGTGCCTGCAAAACCTGCCGGTGGTCTTCTGCATCGATCGCGGAGGTCTGTCCGCCGACGATGGTCCGACGCATCACGGCCTGTTCGACATCAGCTACCTGCGCGGCATTCCGAACATGGTGCACATGATTCCCAAGACGAGGACGAACTGGCCGACATGTTGTACACCGCGATGATGGACATGGACCCATCGCGATTCGTTATCCGCGCGGCGCGGTCTGCGGAGTGCCGGTAAAAGCGACTGCGGCGGTGCTTCCCATCGGAAAAGCCGAAATTTTGCAGCGCTCCGAGAATGATCGCGTCGCTATTTTCTCTTTGGGTGCGATGCTTCCGATGGCGGGAGAAATCGCAGAGGAATTGGAAAAAGAAGGCATCGGTGCGGCGGTTATCAATGCGCGGTTCGCCAAGCC
>CAVQNB010000027.1:0-296176 GCA_963713785.1 uncultured Alphaproteobacteria bacterium | reverse complement strand
GTCTTTGCGCTTCATGCGCTGGTGCTCGCGCTCTCCGTCGCCTGGCAAGCCTTCGTCCAGGATGCACCTCACCTTTACATCACGGCAGCAATCGCTCTCGTCTTCAAGGCGATCGTCATTCCGGTGGCGCTGCATCGCATCGTCAAGCAGCTCGGCATTCACCGCGATATCGAATCGGTCGTGGGTGTCGGCCCAACCATGCTGGCCGGGATGGCGCTTGTCGCCCTCTCCATGGTTTTGATGCTGCGGGTGACCGCGGAAGCCGATCCGCTCTCGCGCGAGGATCTCGCCTTTGCATTGTCGGTGGTGCTGCTCGGACTTCTGGTCATGGTAACGCGCCGCAACGCCGTCAGTCAGGTCGTGGGATTCATGTCGCTCGAGAACGGGCTGGTGCTGGCGGCGACCGGCGCCAAGGGCATGCCGCTGGTGGTCGAGATCAGCGTCGCCTTCTCGATCCTGATCGCTTTCATCGTCATCGGCATCTTCCTGTTCCGGATCCGCGAACGCTTTGATTCCGTCGACATCTCCGCGCTTGACGACTTCCGGGGTGAGCAGCGATGAACATCCCCTCCATCGAACCGGTGGCGGCGGTCCTTTTGATTCCGAACGTCTCGGCGGCGTTGCTCGCCGTGCTGCCGGGCTACCGCCTGACCGCGCGTCTCAACGTGGTCGCGAGCCTCGCGACATTTTTATCCGCGCTTTCGTTGTTCGTGGTCGAACGCCCGCCGCCGGGGCCGTATGTGCTGGTCGACGATCTCAACATCGTCTTCATCGTGCTCAACACCTTCGTCGGTTTCACCACCTCGATCTTCAGCGCGAGCTACATCGGGCATGAACTGGAAACCGGCCGGTTGACGCCGAGATATCTGCGTTTCTACCACGCCATGTACCAGATCATGATGTTCGGCATGAACCTGGCTTTCGTGTCGAACAATATCGGGTTGATGTGGGTCGCGGTCGAGATCGCCACCCTGAGCACGGTATTGATGGTCGGCATCTATCGCACCCACGCCGCGCTGGAGGCGGCGTGGAAATACTTCATCCTCGGCAGCGTCGGCATAGCGCTCGCTTTGTTCGGCACGATCCTGGTCTACATGGCGGCGCGGCCGGTCGTTGGCGAGGGCCGGGATGGCATGGTGTGGACGCTCCTGATCGAGCACGCGGCGAATTTCGATCCGGCCCTTCTCAACGTCGCCTTTATATTCTTGTTGCTCGGCTACGGCACCAAGGTCGGGCTGGCGCCGCTGCATGCCTGGCTGCCCGACGCGCATGCCGAAGGCCCGACGCCGATATCGGCGGTGCTGTCGGGCCTGCTGCTCAACGTCGCGCTCTATGCGCTGCTGCGCTTCAAGATATTGCTTGCCGCCAATCCCACGGCGATTGCGCCCGGCCCACTGATGGTGACGATCGGCCTGGTTTCGGTGGTGTTCGCAGCCTTCATGCTGTACCGCCGGCGCGACATCAAACGCCTGTTCGCCTATTCCTCGATCGAACACATGGGCATCATCGTGTTCGCGTTCGGCATGGGCGGACCGCTCGCGAATTTTGCCGGGCTGTTGCACATGGTGATGCACAGCCTGACCAAGTCGGCGATCTTCTACGCCGTCGGGCATATTTCGCAGATCAAAGGCACGCAGCGGATCTCCAGGATCCGCGGCCTGACGGTGACCCATCCGGCGCTCGGCTGGGGCCTGGTGACGGGCGTGGTCGCGATCACCGGCTTGCCGCCGCTCGGAATGTTCATGAGCGAATTTCTCATCGTCAGCTCGACATTCGCCCGCGCCCCCTTGCTTGCGATCGCACTGGTGTTCGGGCTTCTGCTTGCCTTCGGCGCCTTGACCTCGCGCCTGACCAGCGTCGCATTCGGCAAACCGCGCGGCAGCACGGCGCCTGCGGATGCTTCCCTCATCCCGATGTTCGCCCATCTCGCGTTGGTGCTGATCGCAGGGATATATCTTCCCGCGCCATTCGTCGCCTGGTTCCAGCACGTGGCCCGCCTTCTCGGATAGGATCAACACGATATGGCCCCGCTGATCGATCGCATACTGGAGGGCCGCGAGATCCTGCAGCACAGGCCATGGCCGCGCGCCGTGGTTGGTGCTCACCTTTGGAGATTTGTGGCAAACGAGCTGGCGCAGGGACGCCTGAGCATGCTGGGCCTCTGGGGCGAGCCTTCGATGGTGCACATGGCGATCATGGATGAAGCTACCGCGAAAATTGCCATCGTCAGCCTGGATTGCCCCGATCACAATTATGCTTCGATCGGCAGGCATCACCCACCGGCGCTTCGACTGGAGCGAGCAACGCACGATCTGTTCGGGCTATCGGCGCAAGGCTTGCCCGATAGCCGGCCCTGGCTTGATCACAATCATTGGGGCGTTCGCTTCCCGCTGGGGAAGCGCATCGACGCACTGCCAAACGCCGCACCCTATCGCTTCCTCGCCGCCGAGGGCGAGGGCCTGCACCAGATCGCGGTCGGCCCCGTCCACGCCGGCATCATCGAACCCGGGCATTTCCGCTTCTCGGCCAGCGGTGAAACCGTGGTCCGGCTGGAACAGCGGCTCGGCTATACCCACAAGGGCATCGAAGGGCTGATGTCGGGCGCCGATCTCGATCGCGCCGTGCAGCTTGCCGGACGGGTGTCAGGCGACAGCACCGTTGCTTACGCTTATGCGTTTTCGAAGGCTGCCGAAGCGGCGCTCGAACTGGTCGTGCCCGATCGCTCGGTTTGGCTTCGCGCACTGCTCGCCGAACTGGAGCGGCTTGCCAACCATCTCGGCGACATCGGCGCGATCTGCAACGACGCCTCGTTCACCCTGATGCACGCTCATTGCAGCGTGTTGCGCGAGAGCGTGCTGCGCTCAGCCAATGGCGCCTTCGGCCATCGATTGATGCGGGACATCATCGTTCCCGGCGGCATGACCCACGACCTGACGGATGAGGGGAAACAAATCATCCAGACGATGCTGGAGAACATCCGCCTGCGCTTTCCCGGCCTGGTCGAACTCTATGACAACACCGCTTCGGTGCAGGACCGCACCGTCGATACCGGCGTGCTGAAACCCGCGCTGGCCAGACAATATGCCGCCGGCGGCTATATCGGCCGCGCGTCCGGCCGCGCCTTCGATGCGCGACGGACTCTGGCCTATCCGCCCTATGATGGTTTGCGCTTTGAGGTACCGGTGCTGAACGAGGGCGATGTCAATGCGCGGGTCTGGATCCGCGTCCGCGAGGTCGAGCAGTCGCTCTCGCTGATCGAGCAGATCTTGTACCGGCTGCCCGCGGGCACGCTGCGTACCCCGATCGGGCGGACGTCAGAGCTGCGGGAAGGCATGGCGATCGTCGAGGGATTTCGCGGCGACGTTCTGGTCTGGCTCCGCCTGCGCGATGGGCGGATCGAACGCTGCCATTTGCGCGATCCCTCCTGGTTTCAATGGCCGCTGCTTGAGGCCGTCATCGAGAACAATATCGTTGCCGACTTTCCGCTCTGCAACAAGTCGTTCAACTGTTCTTACTCGGGCCAGGATATCTGAAATGCGCAAGCTGCTTTTTCAAAGCCTGTTCCGGCGGCCGTTCACCGAGACTGGCGCCGTCGCCGGACGACGCCGCCTTAAGCGAACTCGCAACGGCGGTCGGCCACACGGCGCGGCGGCGGCTCGGCCGCAGCCTGTCGATCCGCGAAGTCGATGCCGGCTCCTGCAACGGATGCGAGCTCGAAATCCACGCGCTCAACAACGCCTACTACGACGTCGAGCGCTTCGGGCTACGCTTCGTTGCCTCGCCGCGCCATGCCGACGTGCTGATGGTGACGGGTCCGGTAACCAAAAACATGCGCGATGCGCTGGAGCGCACCTATCATGCGACCCCCAATCCCAAATGGGTGGTCGCGATCGGAGATTGCGCGCGCGATGGCGGCTGCTTCGCCGGCAGCTACGCGGTGGTGGGAGGCGTCTCCGCGGTGATCCCGGTCGACCTCCATATATCCGGGCTGCCCGCCGACGCCGACCGCCATGCTGCAGGGCCTTCTGGCGCTGCTCGAACGGGTGGATGCGAACACGCTCGCGACTTGAGGCTACCGCGCCCGCTCCATGGCGCGCGACGACGACCTGGGTTGCCGGACAGTTTTCGTCTTCGGGTTTGCCACATGCTCCCTGAGCCGAACGCCCCGCCCGCCGCTCGCACTCGGAACTCCCGGATTGATCAATTCGATCCCTGCGTTCTCGAGCGCGGAAACCAGTTTCATCAGAGAATCGACATTGGCGCGGATGACGCCGTCGCTGGCTTCCATGCGCTGGATGGTCGGAACCGAAAGGTCTGCCAGATCGGCGGTTTGCCGCTGATCGATATTGAGCAGAGCGCGAGCGGCCCTGAGTTGATTGGCGGTAATCATGGACGTCGTTTCTCTCGATCCTGGCCAAATATGGTTACACCATAGCAATATCGGCTTCAAGCATCGATTTGCATGCATGAAATATCAAATAAGAGGTTATTCCATATGCAAAGAGGGATAAATGATACTTCACCCGGTTATAATGATGCAGGAAACATCATCTAGCAAGCCGCACTTGCAGGCAACCGACGCCATCGCGCCGTTCTCGCTGGCAGCAAGAACGCCGCGCTAAAGGCCATCAAGGGCTAGAAGCTTAGGCCGCGACGCGATGCGCGGCGATGATCTGGTCGGCGGCGCGGCCGGTGACTTCGGCCATGCGGTCGAACTGCCGGGTGAAACTGCCGGCGCCGGCGGTGGCCGAGCGCAGCTCCACGATCAACTCGCCGATCTCGGCTTCCGGCATCATGGCGCGGACGCGATCCCATCCGCGTCCAGCCCTCGCGGGTGTCGAAGCCGAGAATCTGCCCGCGCCGTCCCGACAGGATGGCGTTGATCTTGGCGGTGGCGTCGGTCGGACAGACGATCTCGACCACATGGATCGGCTCCAGCAGCACCGGCTGGCACTGCGGCAGCGCTTCGCTGACGCCGATCCGCGCCGCGGTGCGGAAGGCGAGATCGGAGGAATCGACGCTGTGATAGGAGCCGTCGGTCAGCGTCACCTGCACGTCGATGACGGGAAAGCCGAGCGGCCCGCGCATCAGGCCGTCGACCACGCCCTCTTCGACCGCGCCGATATAGTTTCGCGGCACCGCGCCGCCGACCACCTTTTCGTGAAACTCGAAGCCGCCGCCGCGCGGCATCGGCTTGATCTCCAGCACCACGTCGCCGAACTGGCCGTGGCCGCCGGATTGCTTCTTGTGCCGGCCGCGCTGGGTGATCGATTTGCGGATGGTCTCCTGATAGCCGATCGCCGGCGGATGCGATTTGACGTTGACGCCGAAGCGATCGCGCAGCCGTTCCAGCGCGACCCGCAGATGCATCTCGCCCTGCCCCCACAGCACGATGTCGTGGGTGCGCGGGTTCTGGATCATGGTCAGCGACGGATCTTCCTCGTTCAGCCGCAACAGCGCCTGGCCGAGTTTGACGTCGTCCTTGCGGTCGGTGGCCGCGAGCGCCATCGCCAGCACCGGCGGCGACGGCTCGATCTTGGCAAGCGCGGACGGCGCGGTCTTGCCGCTCGACAGCGTGTCGCCGGTCTTGATGGTGTCGAGCTTGCCGAGCGCGACCGTATCGCCGGCCTCGGCGGCGGCGCGCTTGGTGTCGTGGCCGCCGTTGACGGCGAGGATGCCGGACACCCGGCCTGTGCCTCGCCGGAGGAGGATTGCAGCGTCGCGCCGTCGTCGAGATGGCCCGGCGAGCAGCCGCGTCAGCGACAGCTTGCCGCCGTGCTGCAGATGCACGGTCTTGAACACATAGGCCAGCGCATCCTTGGGCGGGCGCGCCGAGACGCTTGGCGGTGTCAGCGACGCCGGGCGCTTCATGCCGCAGCGCCTTCATCAGCCGCAGCACGCCGTTCTCGCGCGTCGCCGAGCCGAGCAGCACCGGACAGATCAGCCCCTCGCGCAATTCGCGGGCGAGATCGTCGAACACCGCGTCGCGCGGCGGCGGGATATCCTCGAGCAATTGCTCCATCAGCGCGTCGTCGTGATCGGCGAGCTTTTCCAGCATCGAGAAGCGGGCTTCCTTCTCGCGGTCGAGATCGCCGCCTTCGAGCGTCACGACTTCGGAAGCCTTGTGCTCGCGATAGACGAAGGCGCGTTCCAGCGCCAGATCGACGAAGCCCGCGATCAATTCGCCGTTCCAGATCGGGATCTGCCGCAGCACCAGCGGAATCCGCGACGCCGGCTGCAAGGTCGCGAGCGTCTCGCGGATGCGCTTGTTGGCGCGGTCGATCTTGTTGAGAAACAGAAAGCGCGGAATGCCGAGATCCTCGAGTTCGCGCAGGATGATCTGAAGCTGCGGCAGCTTTTTCTCGTCGGCCTCGCAGACCACGACCGCGGCATCGACCGCCGGGATCGCGGCGCGCATGTCGTGCGCGAACTCGACCGAGCCGGGACAATCGATAAAAGTGTAGCTGTCGCCCATGAAACTCGTGGTGGCGGCGGTGAGGCCGACGCCCATCTTGTGATGGCGGGCCTCGGGGCTGGCATCGCCGACCGAAGTTCCGGCATCGACGCTGCCGGCGCGCGGGATGGCGCCGGTGCGCGCCAATATCGCTTCAAGAAGTGTGGTTTTACCGCTTTGGAAAGGGCCCACCAGTGCGATGCACCGTGGACCGCGGGGACTTCTGACGTCTTGTCCCATTCGCCGCCTCCTCGTTTGGAGCTCGGCCCTTGATTGGGTCGGCAGCGTCGATGCTCCCCCTCCCGTCAGCGATTTGGCAAGCGGGAAAACGTCGCTGCGGTGCATCGTCGCTTTCTTAACCTGCTCCCCGTTCTTGTACGGAAGGAGGGAGAAGAGAATTACCGTCCCGGCCGAAGTTCCAGGCTTTCCAGCCCGGCCGCGACGTTGAGGCCGACCTGGCCCTGCAGGCTGAGCGGCTGCAGCGCGATCGAATTGTTCGAGCCGCCGACCAGCACATTGCCGCCGCCACCGACGCCGACCGATGCGCTGCCCTGCGCGCCGGCATAATTGCCGGAGAGATCGCCGGGCCCGAGCCGGGCGACCGGCGCGTACACGCCCCAGGCGAGCGCCGTTTCCTGGGTGATGCCGAGATCGACGCCGACCTTGCGGATGGTCGCGACATAGCGGTCCTCCGGCACGCCCTCGACGCGCAGCACGCAACCGAGATTGGTCACCGAGCCGACGATGAAGCCGATGCTCGCGCCGCCGCGGCATTCGAGAACGCCGACCTGCACCATCGGCGGCTGCTGCGCATGGGCGCCGGCAAAGGACGCGACCAGCATGGTAACGGCGACCCCGGCAAGGATGAATGAACGGCGCATAAAGAAATCTCCGGCTATGAAAGGATGTGATGCGAGCAGAAGCGCGCCATCCCCTAGGCGCTCGCTTTCCTATGCCACAACATCCTGCACCGTGCCAAACAAAACAGGCCCGCTTCAAGCGTGCCTCAGACTGCTGACAAAGTCCTCGCCTTTGGCGGGGACTTTTGATTCATTGGTGCATGCTTCGCAAACCCTCGCCGCAACAGACCGCGCTGGAGATGGTCAGCCTGGACGGTCTGGTTCCGAAGGATCATCTGCTTCGCAAGATCGATGCGGTGATCGATTTTTCCTTTATCCATGATCGGGTTGCCGGACTTTATTGCCCGGACAACGGACGGCCGCCGCTCGATCCGGCGGTGATGTTCAAGGCGCTGTTCATTGGCTATCTGTTCGGCGTGCGCTCGGAGCGGCAACTGGTGCGCGAGATCGAGGTCAACGTCGCCTATCGCTGGTTTTTGGGGCTGAAGTTGACCGACCCAGTGTTCGACGCCTCGACGCTGAGCCAGAATCGGCGGCGGCGCTACAACGACACCACCATTGCCCAGGACATCTTCGATGCGATCGTGGAGCAGGCGATTGCCGGGGGGCTGGTCGATGGCACGGTGCTCTACACCGACTCGACGCACCTGAAGGCCAACGCCAACAAGAACCGCTACGACACGGCCGTCATTGCCAAGTCGCGCGCGGATTACTGGGAGGCGCTCGATACCGCCATTGAGCAAGATCGCGCCGAGCACGACAAGAAGCCATTGCCACAGAAGGAGCGCCAGCCAGCCGAGAAAGAGACCAAAGTCTCGCGCACCGATCCACAGAGTGGCTACATGGTGCGCGACGGCAAGCCGAAGGGCTTCTTCTATCTCGATCACCGCACCGTGGACGGTCGGCTCGGCATTATCACCGACACTTATGCAACGCCGGCCAATGTGCACGATTCCATCGTTTATCTGGGCCGGCTCGACCGCCAGCGGTACCGCTTCGGCTTTGATGTCGGTGCTGTCGGGCTCGATGCCGGCTATGCCACCTCGGGCATCGCTCAAGGGCTGGAGCAGCGCGGCATCCTTGGCGTCACCGGCTATCGCCGGCCGACGCCGCCGCGTCCCGGCATGATGCCGGCCAAGGCATTCACCTATGAGGCGGAGCTCGATGGCTACCGCTGTCCGCAGGGTCAACTGCTCGCCTATGTCACCACCGATCGTACCGGCTACCGCCATTACAAGAGCGATCCGGCGATCTGCAGAACCTGTCCGCTGCTGGCTTCATGCACATCGAGCCGCAACGCCACCCGCCTGATCATACGCCATGTCTGGGCGGACGCCCGTGAGCGGGCTGATGCTCATCGGCTGACGCCCTGGGGCAAGCGCATCTACAAGCGTCGGAAAGAGACCGTCGAGCGTTCCTTCGCCGATGCCAAACAACTCCACGGTCATCGCTATGCTCGCTTCCGAGGGCTCGTCGCCGTCGCCTGCCAATGCCTGCTCGCCGCCGCCGCCCAGAACATCAAGAAAATTGCCCTGGCTCTGACCCCCAAGCCGGTCCCCAAGCCGGCCTAACTGCAGGCCACCCCCAAACACCATCCGCAAAAACAAAACCCCGCCGAAAATCGACGGGGTTTGTCAGCGGTCTGAGGCCCGCTTCAGCGGGCCTGTTGGTATTCGATTTGCTTTTCCGTCAGCCGTGACGGTGATGCCGCGGATGGTGCCAGCGATGCCCACCATGCCCGAAGCCGACCGGCTCCAGTTCGATGCCGGCGACGCCGGCCGCGACGTTCAATCCGGTCTGGCCCTGCACGCTGATCGGCTGCAGCGCGTAGGCATTCGCCGGACCGCCGACCAGGAAATTGCCGCCGCCGCCGACCCCGACCGACGCATTGGCGCCGACGCCGCCGTAGTTCCCTGCGAGTTCGCCGCGTCCGAGCCTGGAGTTCGGCGCGTTGACCGCCCAGTCGAATCGGGTCTGCTCGGTGACGCCGAGATCGACGCCGAACCGGCGCAACGTCGCGATATAGGGTTCGGGACGGCGACCCTCGCTCTGGAATACGCACTCGAGGCTGGTCACCGAGCCGACCACAAAGCCGACATTCTGGCCGCCGTGGCATTGCAGAATGCCGGCGCGAACCGGCGGCAGCGCATTGGCGCTCGCGATCGGCGCAATGAGCGGCAACGATGGCGATAGCAAGTGTCGAGCGTCGCATGAGTTTATATCTCCCCGGAACGATTTGAGATGGCGCGGGCGCGACAGGAAGGAAGCGCCGTGTCCAAAACAAGGCGCTTTCCAAAAAGTTGCCGTCAAAAGATCAAGGGTCCGGCGAGTGATGTGATTTGACACGCCTTTTTTCTGAGCGTTTTCTTAACGCGAACCGGATTCCACTTCGCTCGAAAACGCTCTATCTCAAATTGCCGCAAAAGCGCTGGATGCGTTTGCAGGCGTCCTCGAGATCGGAGGTCTTGGTCGCATAGGAAATGCGGAACGCCGGACCAAGCCCGAACGCCGAACCCTGCACCACCGCGACGCCTTCGGTCTCCAGCAGCTCGGTGACGAAGTCCTCGTCATTGCCGATCACCTTGCCCGACGGCGACGTCTTGCCGATGGTGCCGGCGCAGGACGGATAGACATAGAACGCGCCCTGCGGCCGCGGACAATCGATGCCCTTGGCCTGGTTGAGCATCGACACCACGAGATCGCGGCGCTCCTTGAACATCTTGTTGTTCACCGGGATGAAGTCCTGCGGACCGTTGAGCGCCTCGACCGACGCCCATTGCGAGATCGACGACGGGTTCGAGGTCGACTGCGACTGGATCGTCGCCATCGCCTTGATCAGCTCGGCGGGACCGCCGGCATAGCCGATGCGCCAGCCGGTCATGCAATAGGCCTTCGACACGCCGTTCACCGTCAGCGTGCGGTCGTACAGTTTCGGCTCGACCTGCGCCGGCGTCGTGAACACGAAGTCGTCATAGACCAGATGCTCGTACATATCGTCGGTCATGACCCAGACCTGCGGATGCTTCACCAGCACGTCGGTGATCGCCTTCAGCTCGGCGCGCGTATAGGCGGCGCCGGTCGGGTTCGACGGCGAGCACAGGATGATCCACTTTGGTCTTCGGCGTGATCGCCTTTTCCAGATCGCGCCGGCTGCAGCTTGAAGCCATGCGCCGCCGTGCACACCACCGGCACCGGTTCGCCGCCGGCGAGCGCCACCATTTCCGGATAGCTCACCCAATAGGGCGCCGGGATGATGACCTCGTCGCCCGGATTGATGGTGGCCATCAGCGCGTTGTAGAGCACCTGCTTGCCGCCGGTGCCGACGATGATCTGGTTCGGCTTGTAGGTGAGCCCGTTCTCGCGCTGGAACTTGGCGATGATCGCCTGCTTCAGCTCGGGAATGCCGTCCACCGCGGTGTACTTGGTCTTGCCGGCCTCGATGGCGTGGATCGCCGCCAGCTTGATGTTGGCCGGGCGTGTCGAAATCGGGCTCGCCGGCGCCAAGGCCGATGACGTTGCGGCCCGCCGCTTTGAGCTCGCGTGCTTTATCCGTCACCGCAATGGTCGCGGACGGCTTCACACGGTCGAGCGCAGCGGACAGGAACGGCATCATCATCTCCGGATTTTTTCCATGAAAAAACGCGCGAAGCGCGCCATCCGTTTCTAGGACTGTTGCGGTGCAGCGGCAAGTAAAAACCGCAGGTTTTCTGCACTTTTACCGCCCTCGCTGGCTCGCCGATTAACGTTCCGCAAAGGTCGCGTTGCTATGGCTTTCGATATTCCCCGCAAAGCGCAACGGGAACGTGGATCAATGAAATCCGGTCACGAATATCCGCAGCGTGCCGACGTAGCGGTCTGGATCACGATCGGCGTCATCGCGATCGTGGACGGAGCCTTCGCCCTGCTCGGCCCGTTCGAGCTCGATGGGCGCTCGTTTCTGATTCCGGCGACCGTGACGGCCCTGCTCGCCGCGGCGGCTGGTTCTATCGATCCGTCCGCCGCGAAGGCGGCTCGCGGCCATCCTCTCCAGCACCGCGCATATCGTCGGCTTCGCGGCGGTCGCAGCACCCTTGTCCTATATCGCAGCCACCTCCGGCTTTCCGTTGCAGGATGCGACCCTGGAAGCCTCGGATCGCCATTTGGGCGTCGACTGGACAGCAGCTGATGACCTTTGTCTCGTTGCGTCCCGGACCTGCAACTCGTGTTGTCGTTTGCCTATTCCAGCTTCGCGCTGCAGACCGTGACGACGGTGCTTGTGCTCGGATTGGCCGGTCAACTCCCCCGGCTGAATACGTTCATCGGTGCCTTCGTCGCAACGACCCTCATCACCATTGCTGTCTCTGCTGTCTATCCGGCGGCGGGGCCATGGCTGTTCCTCGACATCCAGCCGGCGAGCGCGAATGGTTTCCTGCCGGTGTCATCGACAAGTTGGCCGGTCTTTCTCGGACTTCGCGACGGCACGCTGCACACGGTCCACGGATTGAAATCCGAAGGAATCATCACGTTTCCCAGTCTGCATGCCGCGCTCGGCGTGTTGTTCCCCGCCGCACTCTGGCGCGTGGCGGGCGTACGATGGATCGCGCTTATCCTCAACGGCTTGTTGCTGCTGGCCACGCCGGCCTATGGAAGCCACTACGTCGTCGACGTGATCGCCGGGATCGTGATTGCAGCAGCCTGCTGGATCGCCGTCGCTCGGCATCTGCGATGCCGGCTTCCGAAGAACAGATCGCGGCGATTGACGATTCGCCGTCGATGGTGCCGGAAGCACTGCAGCCGGCAACGGCTGCTGTTCTCGCGAAATTTTGAATCCGCCTGAAAACAGCCTCTCGGCCGCGTGATCCGGCCTCGCTGGCATAACCTGCTACGCGGTTGCACTGCGGTAGAGGTTTTCGACTTTTTCCATCTTGCGGGACTTGCGACGCATCGGCATCGGCATCATTGTCTTGTCGCTTTGTGGAGCGACAAGACGATCCCGCAAGCGAAAGACGCCTCACCGATCGAAAACTGGTCCGAATGTACAAGCTCTACTCGATGCAACGTTCCGGCAACAGCTACAAGGTCCGCCTTGCGCTGGCGCTGCTGAATGCGCCCTATCGCGCGATCGAGATCGACATCCTGCGTGGCGAGAGCCGCACGCCGGATTTCCTTGCGATGAATCCGAGCGGCCAGGTGCCGCTGCTCGAAGTCGAGGACGGACGCTACCTCGCCGAATCCAACGCCATCCTGTGGTACGTCGCCGGCGGCACGTCGCTCGCGCCGGACACGCGGATCGAGCGCGCCGAAGCGCTGCAATGGATGTTCTTCGAACAGCATGCGCTGGAGCCGAACATCGGCGCGGCCTATTTCTGGCTGTCGCTGGTCAAGGGCGGCCGCGACCTGCAGACCCACGCGCTGGAAGACTGGATGGAGCGCGGCTATGCGGCGCTGCAGGTGATGGAAAATCACCTCAAGACCCACCAATATTTCGCCGCCGACCAGCTCACGGTCGCCGACATCGCGCTCTACGGCTACACCCATGTCGCCGATCGCTGCGATTACGACCTCGGGACATTTCCTGCGATCCGCGCCTGGTTGCGGCGCGTCGAGCAGACCCCGGGATTCGTCGTCGATGGACTAGCGGCCCGACCGATGTCGACGATCCCGCCAGCATCGCGCCGGCGGGCGCCTAATCTTTAACAGGCACAAGTTTCGCCGCGATTTTGCCGTTTTCGCAGCCGGAACCGCCGCATTGTTGCCGGCGAGTGCTGGCGAGATTTGCTTTGACGCTGCGGGTGATTCGCCCGCGCCTTGAAGGATTTGGACCATGACACGGTCGCCAAATGCGGCTGGCTTTAGCGGCCGGAGTGCGCCCGCCGCCTCATCCCGACTGACGGACGCCGTCGCGGCAGCGCTCGCGATTGGTTCGCTGTCGCTGTGCCTGATCGTCGCCGTCACGGTGCTGTCGATCAAGGTCAGCATGGCGCTGCCGGTACCGGCTTAGGCAATCGGCCACAGGCGTGCGCTGCGGCACATTGCGCCCGCCCGCGGGCGATCCCTCATTGATCGCAAACTTCGGAAAGCTTGGCCTATCCGATCAACCGCTTCTTAAGCGTCGCGCGAGAAAAGCCGCCGGTGGCGCAACCATCGGGCAACGAGCTCGCTCTATCCTGCGCAAGTGGAGGGCAGCATGCGGTTCGACTGGCGCGCCATCTTCGGTCCGGCCCTGACGGCAGCGACGGCGCTGATCGCGATCTTTGCCGATCGCTATCTCATGGCGGTTCCGAACCCAGCGCCGCTGTTCGTCTGCATCGTCGCCTTCGCGGGCTCGCTCTCGGGCTTTGCCTCGGGCATGACCAGCGCCGCCATCGCAGTGGTCGGCTCCGCCCTGTTCTTCTTCAATCACGGCGCAACATCAGGCTTTGAGACCGCGGACCTGGTTCGTCTGGCCATGCTGTCGATGACCGCGGCCGGCACCGCCGCGATCACCGGACTGTTGCGGCAAAGATTGATGGATACGCTTTCTTGGGAGCGCAAGCATCACGCAACCGCCGCGCGGCTGTCGGCGGCGCTGGACGAGGTCGACATCGGCATCGTGCTGCTCGATGCCGATACCCGCGCAGAGTTCATCAACCGCGCCTTCCGCGAATATTTCTCGCTGTCGGACGAGCAGGCCGACAGCAAGCCGCCGTTCATCGCGCTGATGTATCACGGCCGCGATACCGGCGCCTACGAACTGCCGGAGCAGGAATTGAATGCTTTCATCGCGCGGCGCACGGCGATGATGCGATCGGGCGACCAGACGCCGATCAATATCACCCTCAAGAACGGCAAGGTGCTGCGCTTTTCCTGCACCGCGCTGCCCGACGGCGGACGCATGCTGAGCTATACGCCGGTCACCGACCTCGTCCGCCATACCGACGATCCCTCCAGCGCCGACTATTGTCGCTCGCTGCGCGAAGGCGGCGACGGCAAGTTTGTTCGCAATCTGCGCGCGGCGGAATGAGCGCCGCCATTCAACACGGACATTGATCCCGGTGCACGGAGCCCCTAAAGAAGGGCGCCATCGCCTGTGCTCACTTAAACCTCCACGTATCACGAAAAATGTCCGACGACCCCCTGATCCGCTTCGTCACCCGGGGCGACTTCGACAAATGGCTGCCATTGTGGGACGGCTATAACGCCTTCTACGGGCGCTCCGGCTCGACTGCGCTTCCGCGCGAAATCACCGAGATGACCTGGTCGCGTTTTTTCGATGCCTATGAGCCGGTCCATGCGCTGGTCGCGGAGAGCGGCGGCGAATTGCTCGGGCTGACGCATTATCTCTTTCATCGCAGCACGATCATGATCGATCCCATCTGCTATCTGCAGGATCTGTTCACGGTGGAAGCCGCGCGCGGAAAAGGCGTGGGCCGGGCGCTGATCGAAGGCGTCTATAGCGAGGCCAAACTTGCCGGCTCACCGCGGGTCTATTGGCAAACGCACGAGACCAACCGCACCGCAAGAACGCTCTACGACAAGGTCGCGGAGCATCAGGGATTCATCATTTATCGCAAGCAGTTTTGACGAATCCGGCATCGCGGATGCGGCGCGCGCGAACGCGCCGAACAGCGAAAACAGCCCGTTTTTCGGGGCTCCGGCAGCCTGTGGATAACTAAAGCTGTCACCGCTACGTAATATTGCGGGGGTAGGCTGCACCTGCGTCTGATCAGGCCCCCCGTCACAGATCAAGCGCCCCAGCGGTCCCCGTCAGTCGCCGCGTCTGACCGGGGCCGCACTTTTTTGGGCCCCTGTTTGGCCGGGCACGGCATTGCCTCGTCATCAGGCGCTCCCTCTTCGTGCTTTCTCTGTCACTTGGGCCAACGCGCGGGCGTTCAGGCGCACCGATATTCATGCCGCGAATACAATCTATCCAGCGCATGCACTGGAATCATCTTTTGCCGGCGCCTAGTTTCTGGACCTCGCAAAGGAAGACGTCATGCGAATTGCGCCCGTCACCGCCCCCTTCTCACCGAACGTGCAGGCGCTGTTCGACAGACTTCCCGCCTCCTGGTCTCCTCCGTTCAAGCTGTTCACCGTGCTGGCCCGCGACGAACGGCTGCTGTTGCGCTTTACGGGTTCGGCCGTCAGCTATCTCGAGCCCAGTCATGTGACGGTGCGGCAGCGCGAAGTGTTGCTGCTGCGCGTCACGGCGCGGTGTCGATGCGCTTACGAATGGGGCATGCGCGTTCACTATTTTGCCGAGCAGGCAGGCCTGAGCAACGCCCAGGTCTACGCGTCGGTCCATGGCGATGCCGACGACGCCAATTGGCAACCGGACGACAAGCTGCTGGTTCGACTGGCGGACGAGCTTCACGACACGGTTTCGATCAGCGATGAGCTCTGGACGGAATTGCGCGCGGCGTTTTCCGAGGAGGCGATGATCCAGCTTCTGATGATGGCCGGCTATTATCGCACGGTCGCCACCATCGCGAACGCCTTGCGGCTTCCGCTTGAACCGCAGGTTGGACGGCCGTTCCCTCCGAAAGCGAGAACTGCATGAGAATTGATCCGCTGACACCACCCTATTCCCAAGAAGTCCAGGCGCAGTTCGATCAATTGCCGCCCTCGTGGCAGCCGCCATTTGCGCACTTTACCGTTCTCGCGCGCGATCCACGGCTGCTTCGCGCGTACCGGCTCGGATCGGTCGCTTATCTTGAACCCAGTCATCTCTCCATCCGCCAGCGCGAAGTTTTCCTGTTACGCGTGACGGGGCGTTGCCGCAACGCTTTCGAATGGTGCCTGCGCGCGCATTATTTCGCCAGTGACGCCGGCATGACCGAGCCGCAGTTGCGCGCGTCCGTCCACGGCAGCGCCGACGACGCCTGTTGGGAGACCGACGATCGGATACTGATCCGCCTCGCCGACGAACTTCACGACACCGCAACGATCAGCGTTGCGCTATGGGCTGAGCTGGATGGGCGGCTTTCCGACGAAGCGATCCTGCAACTCATCCTGCTGGCCGGCCATTATCGCACCAATGCATATGTGTCGATCGGCCTCCAGGTTCCGGTCGATCCGAGGGTCAAGCTGCCATTTCCTGCGCCTTGACAGCAACTTTCAAAACTTCAGGCAGGTTCAAGCCGACTTGATGCAAGCGACATAATCAAGCCTTGCGCACCTTGCGGCCTCGATATCTGCGGGCCAAAATAGCAGCCCATCTCGCGCTCCCGACCTCGTTAGGATCGATCCATGCAAATTCGCAATCTCGGCGGCTCCGGCCTGCGCGTTTCCGCCGTCGGCCTCGGCTGCAACAACTTCGGCCAGCGCACCGATCTGGAAACCTCGCGCAAGGTGATCCACAGGGCGATCGACCTCGGCATCACGCTGTTCGACACCGCCGACATCTATGCCGGGATGGGCGGCTCGGAGACGGTGCTGGGCACCGTGCTCGGTGACCGCCGCAAGGACATCGTGCTGGCGACGAAATATTCCAAGCCGATGTCGACCGACGGCACCAAGCAGGGTGCCTCGCGGCGCTACATCATGTCCGCGGTCGAAGCCAGTTTAAGCCGGCTGAAGACCGACTACATCGATCTCTATCAGCAGCACGATTACGATTCGCTGACCCCGATCGAAGAGACCTTGCGGGCGCTGGACGATCTGGTCCGGCAAGGCAAGGTCCGTTACATCGGCAACTCGAATTTCCCGGCCTGGCGCACCGCGGAGGCCGAACATGTCGCACGCGCGATGAACGTCAATCGCTTTGTCTCCTGCCAGGACGAATATAGCCTGGTGGTGCGCGACGTCGAAAAAGATGTACTGCCCGTGGCGATGGAATACAGGCTCGGCCTGCTGCCGTTCTTCCCGCTGGCGAGCGGCTTGTTGACCGGCAAGTACAAGCGGGGCGCGGCGGCGCCGGAAGATACGCGGTTCGGCAAATCGCCGGCGATGCGCGATCGCTACATCACCCCGCGCAACGAGGATATCGTCGAGAAACTGCAGGCGTTCGCGCGAAGCCGCGGCCACACCATGCTAGAGCTCGCGTTCTCGTGGCTGGCATCGCGGCCGCAGGTCGCAAGCGTGATCGCGGGTGCCACCCGCGTCGAGCAGGTCGAGCAGAACGTCAATGCGATCGGCTGGACGCTGAGCGCGGAAGAGCTTGCTGAAATCGATCGGATGACGAAATAGGGTCGTCATTCCGGGATGGTCCGAAGGACCAGACCCGGAATGACGTCTTATCCTTACCCCACCAATCCCTGCATCGGCCTGGCTGCGGCACTGTCGGGGAATACGGATTCGGCGAGCACGCGTTCGGAAAGCGCAAACTGGTCGCGCAGCACGCCCTTGATCACCGCGCGCAGGTCGGTGGTCGGCAACAGATCGCGGCCCTGATAGAGGCTGGCCGACTTCAGCGACGGCCAATCCGAAATCACCCGCCCGCCCTTCACCGCGCCGCCGGCGAGTAGCGCGATGGTGCCGGTGCCGTGATCGGTGCCCTCGGTACCGTTGATGCGCACGGTGCGGCCGAACTCGGTCGCAACCACCACCACGGTGTCGCGCCAGCGCGCCGCGAGCCCGCTCTCGAATTCCGCGAGCGCGCCGTCGAGGCCAGACAATAGCTGCGCCAGACGCCCGACCGGGCCGCCTTCATTGGCATGGGTGTCCCAGCCGTCGAACGCGAGCGCGGCGATGCGCGGGCCATCGTCGGCCACCATCAGCTTTGCGGCGCCCCGCGCCACCAGCCGCATCGCGCCCGCTTGATTGATGCCCGGCTTCGGCTTCATGTCGTCGCCGAGCGCGACCTTCTCGAGCTGCAGGCCCTGCGTCAGCGCCGCCGCCAGCGCAGGATCGCGATGTTGATAGAGTTCGATGAGGCGCGTCGCGGTATCGTCGTCGGCCTGCGGCAGCGCCACCGGCGCCCAGCCGACGGTCGGCGCGGCGCCGCGCAACACCAGCGGCGTGGTCGGACCGACCGCAAGCCCGCTCATCACCCGCTCGCCCTTCGGCAAGGCCTCCAGCGCGCGGTTGAGCCAGCCGGACTGCACCCGGCCCGGCCCTGCAAAGCCGCTTTCCAACACGTCCTGTCCGTCGAAATGCGAACGGTCGCGATAGGAGGTTGCCACCGCGTGAATCACGGCGGCATGTTTCTCGCGGTACATCCGCGCGAATTCCGGCATCGAGGGATGCAGCGCGAAGAAGGAATCCAGCATCGGGGCTGCGTGCGGTCCATCCGGTGTCAACGCGATCGAGCCATGCAGGCCGCCATAATCGGGATCGCCGACCGGAGCGACGGTGGCAAGCCCATCGAGCGCGCCGCGCAGGATCACGACGATCAGCCTTGGATCGCGGCCGTCGGCGGCCCGCGCGAATTTCGGCAAATAGGCCCAGGCGGCAAACGAGGCGCCGCCAAGCAGCAGCGCACGGCGCGATGTTGCCAATGACGTTCGGCTATCGCAGCACTCCATCGTCATCTCCTCTGGAATTCCGGTGACATCAAAAGCAGCGCCAGCGCCTGCTGCCGCGATTCCGCGCGTTCGATGGTCCGCCGCGTCTCCTCCGATGCCGCATCCGCCGCCGCAAGCTCCAGGAGATCGCGGGGGTCGACGCCTTCGGCAAGACGCGAAGCGATCTGCGCGGCGATATCGAGGCGCAGCTTCATGCCTTCGGGTGCTGCCCAGGCCGCATTGGTATCGGGAAATCCGTTCGGCCCGGCGGGCGACCACAGCGGCTGGCCGAGCACGTTGAGGCCGCCGAGATAGCGGCCGGGATCTTCCGGAATGCGCGCCAGCAGGCGGCCGCTCGCGACCAGGTACTCGTAAGGCGAGCGGACCTTTGTCAGTGGCGCCTGCCAAGCCTCGTCGGAGTCGACCAGAGTGTTCGTCAGCGCCATGAGGTCGCCATCAGTCTTGGTAAAACTGTCCTGCAGCCGCGCCACCAGCGCCGGCGGCGGATCGTCCGCGACGAAATGGCGCGCGAATTTGGAGGCGACGAATTTCGCGGTCGATGGATGGCGCGCGATGTCGGCGAGCACCGCCTCGCCCTGCGCGACGCCGTTCGCTTCGTAGATCTTGCCCATCACCTGTTGCGGGCCGGGCTGGTGCGCATTGGCATTGAACACGAAGCTGCCCGGCAGACCCAATTGTCCCTGGCGTCCGGCGAAGGTCCAGCCGGTGATGACACGGGCGAGCGAGGTCACGTCGTCCTGCGTGTAGCCGCCGCCGACGCCGAGCGTGTGCAGCTCCATGATTTCGCGCGCAAGATTTTCGTTCAGACCGCGGTTGCGGTTTTGGCCGGCGCGCGAGTCCGGACCGAGTGATTGCTGGTTGTCGAGGAAGAACAGCATCGCCGGGTGCTGTTCGACCGCCTTCAACATGTCGCCGAACCGTCCGAGCACATGGGGGCGGATCGCCTCGCGTTCGAACGAGCCCGCCCACATCCGTGCCAGCCCGCCCTTGTTGGCGGAGATGCAGAAATGGTTGGACCAGAACGCCACCAGCCGCTCGGCAAATCCGCATTCCGCCAGCGTCGCCCGCTGCAGCCGCGCCAACGCCTCGGCGCGAAAGGTTTTCTGGATGACGTTGAGCGGTCGCTGCGGCGGCGGTTTCACAGCGTTGGGCTGCATCGCGGGATTCGGTGTCGCCTCGGCCGGCGCCATGGTCGCGTTGGCGCCGTTGTTTGCGGCTTGCTGCATTGCCGGCTCTTTCGGCGAGATCTCCAGTGCGATGCTGCTGAGCGAACGCCGCTGCGGCTTGGTCTCCGGCGTGCCTTGCGCGGGCGGGCCCTCGGTCGGCGTCGCGGCCGCGCCCGATTTCGCCGCGGCTTCACGCGCCTGCTGCTGTTCGAACTGATATTCGAAAATCTGTTTCGCCAGCACCGGCGTCGATTGCAATCCGGGAACTTCAAGCAGCACGCCGTTGGGGCGGGCGAGTTCGGCCTTGACGAAGCCGCGTGGATCGGACGCCGCATTGACGAAATCACCGGACGCGCCGCCGCGCGCGCCAAACCCGAAACGATTGAGCGCGACCAGGGCGTTCTTCGAATTGCGGGCCATCGGCGTTTTACCTTCGGGTTCTTACCTTTGGGCTTTTAGCTTCGCGCTTCGCTCGTGCGGGCGCATATATCTGGAAATTCAATTATACTGCCGTTCGAGATGAACCCGACATTAAAAGCGCGGGGAACGTTGGGCCTTAATCATGACAAATCGGTTAGGAATTCGCACCTCGCGCCGCCTTGCCTGCTCACGTTGCGGCACGGAATTCACCTGCAACCCGGCGGGGCCGTGCTGGTGCGCGGAGGAAATCTTTCGCCTGCCAATGCCGGCTAGCGGCGAAGACTGCTTGTGCCGGGATTGTTTGCGCAAGGCGATAACACAACGCCCGCCTTCCTGAGATTGCCTCTTCCATAATTGCAAATAGCGAGAGGTCTCACGAATCAGTTGCGGCGCTGAGCGCTCTTTCGATGACGTGGTCGCACCAAACGGCGAAGAGACCTTTCAACGAAGGCTCGCTGTTGGGGCGTGCTGGCGACCGCGTGACTGCGGTTGTGGCGTTCGCCTTACGATCCCGATCGCGTTAGTCTGTAACCATCGTTGCATACCCTGCAACAAGCTTGACGAGATCAGCCTGGCGCGTGGCACCGGTCTTTTCAAATAGACGGCTCACATGCGTCCTGACCGTTGTGTCCGCGACGCCGAACGCGGTGGCGACTTCCGGAATACCGCCAACTTCGACAATGGCCAGCAAAACGCGCAGCTCGGTCGGCGTCAACTTGAATGTCTCGCCAATCACTTGAGACGTCGAAGAGGCCACCAGAGCAGCCCTGCGGACGAACAGGGCTGCGGCGGCCACACGATCGATGCCGGCGCGGCGGCGTGCTCCTGAAGTCAAAGGCAGCGCATGGGCGACGTAGCGCTCGCCGTCCTTTCCGATCAGCGGCACGGCGATCCCCTTGATCCCCAATGCAGCGTCGCCCTGACCCGCGGACGCAAAGACATCCCGAAACGTCCGCTGGACCCGTGTATCGGAGGCCACCAGCCGCCCACCAACGGAACTCAAGATATCGCCTGCGGCAATAATGGCGCTGCCGGCGGCGTTGGCGTGAATGAGGCGCCCTTCCGCGTCGACCAGATACATCCCCGTGCTGAGCCCATCGAGTGCATCTACAAAAGTCGCGACTTCCGCAGCCTTGAACTCAAACATCCTGCCAATCAGGACGGCGCGTCTGATATGCGGAGCGATCAACCGCATTTGCCGGCGCGCGCGGTCATCGACAATGCCGTTTCGCTCGTGGCGGAACACTCCGAATATGGCCGCGCTGATTGTAGTCCTGTCGAGAACTGCGCTTATGAAATCGACGAAGCCCTGAGGCTTCGCCCATTGACGATATAATTCGGTCTGGGTGAGTTCCTTATCAGATCGGTGAACGCAATCGGCTGCTCGATGTCTCCGAGAAAGAGCGGCTCTGCTGCTGGATAAATCGGTTCAAACAGAGCGACCGGCAGCCTCTGAAATCCGAACTCATATGGAGCAGAGGCGTGGCGGGCGCCAACATCCTTGCAGATGAGCGCGGCCCCGGAACCGCCGACGAAATATGCCGCACTTTCGATAGCGAACTCCCAAAGAGAAGGGTCGAGCGCGGCATCGTAGATGACGCCGATCAGATCGCTCAGCTGCAGTCGATCATCGCGGCTCCGTGGTGACGCAACAATCGAGACCGGTCTCAGACGTGACGCTGTATTCATACCAGAAAGTCCTTCGGGACCACCGCAGCCAGACCATCAGTTCTTGATGGAGCTGGTTGCGTCGTCTCCGCTCAAGCTATGTTGATCCGCCGCCTATCGGGTGCGCCTGATATCGTTGCAAAAATAGACAAAATCATGCGTGCGACCCGTTCCCGTGTCGAACGTGTCACACGCGAAAACTCCGCGCGCGGAATACCCGCGCGTTCAATTCGTCCTGTGAATTGTGCTCCAAAGACGGTTCTTCCACCCTCACTATACCTTGCCTGGAATGGCAGCGCATCCTGCAATCGGAGGATGGCCGGTTCGGCCGGAGGCCGACCGAAAATTCTTTATGGACGGCGCCCGCGGCCCGTCCACTGTTGCGTCGCAAGACAATTCCCGCAAGCTCATGATTCCTCCGATTGGCCAAGACACGGCCTCAAGACCAGCCTATTGCGCTCACGGCCTTCGGCGCCCCTGGCTCCACGTATGCTAAAGCCAGTACGTACCCAGGTCTGCGCCGGAGAATGCTGCCCACAGCGAGGCCAGCAAGCAGAGACAGCAAATGATAGCGATCAATATTAACATCAGCGGGGGCGCGTCGGATGCAGGTCGCGGAGACGGCTTTCGCCCGGCCAAGCCACCAAATGGACCAGAGCCGCAAAACCCGTAAGCAAGACAAGAACTGACAGCAGCATCCGCGTCCTCTGAACCTAGGAGAGATCTTCTTCCTGCCGAAATACTCAGCCGACCTGAACCGCAGCGAACAGCGCTTCGCCAAGCTCAAGCATTTCCTCCCGAAGGCCGCCCATCCCACCCGTACAAAATCATCGCAAGCGGACATGCCAGTGCCAGCAGAATCGCGAGCCCAAGCGCCGGATCGCCAGAGAGGACCGCTGCGAGCAACGCGCCACACGCCGCCCCCGCCATTTGCGCGAAGCCGAACAAGGCTGCCGCTACCCCGGCTTTGTTACCGAATGGCGACAGGGCCGCCGCGGTCGACAGCGGGCTTGCGATGCCCACTCCGAACAAGAAGATGGCTGTGGTAAAGAGAAACGGCAGGAACGAGTTCTTCGCGACCAGCACGGCGAGAAGAAGCGCGACGGCTCCAATAACCGTGGATCCCAAGCCGATCAGCGTTGCGCGGTAGAGACCGAGCCATACCGATAGTCTTGGCGCCAGCATGCTTGCCCCAAACACCAACACAACAACGCCGGCGAACAGCAGACCAAGCGTCACGGGCGAGAATCCAAAATGCTCGAGGAGCACGCGCGGCGCCGCCGAGAAAACGGCAAACAAGCCCGCCATCATCAGGCTTGCGGTCCTGGTCGGAACGATGAACCTGGCATCTCGGATCAGGCCAAGATAGGAACCGCCAACCGCGAGCGGACTCAGAGACCTTTTAGCGGACCAATTGGTTTCGCCGACAAGCGTTGCATACGCCAATAGGGCGCAGATTGCGAAAATTGCCACAAAGACAAATTCCGATCGCCAGCCAAAGAAATGATCAAGCGCGCTGCCTACCAATGGCGAGAAGCCTGGGGCGGCTGCGGTAGCGATCGTTGTCAATGCCATTACTTTTGCAAGCGCTTGCCCATCGAACAGATCTCGCGCAATCGCACGTGAAAGTACCATAGCGGTGCAGGCGCCAACCGCTTGGATCGATCTGCCAACCAGCAGGTTTGAAAGATCGCCGGCGAACGCGCACCAAATCGTGCCGGCCACGAACACGCAAAGCCCAGCCAGAATCGGTATCCGTCGGCCGAATCGGTCCGACACCGGTCCGACAATCAATTGTCCGAAGGCAAAAATCGCGAGAAAAACGCTGATACTCGACGTGACGACCGCGCTCGATACGTGCAAATCGGCCGCAATCGTCGGCAGCGAGGGCAGAAAGATATTGGTTGCCAGCGTTCCCATCGCAGCAAACGCACAGATCACTGCGATGGAGGCCGTTACCGTTTGATCTTTGGGCTCCGAGATCCGCACTTTGCTCTGATGTGGGATCCACGATTGTATCGTCAAAGTGCTAAATCCTTTTGAGCTTGATTGCCAAATTGCACTGCGTGCGCTTGCGCCGGGTACCCTGGATGGAGTGGTAACCAACAGCGGAACGATACCGGCCGCGCACGAAATCCGCGTCCTCCGAACCTAGGAGACGGCAATCGCTTCAATCTATTTCAGGTGCGGAATTCTGCCATATCCGCCGCATGTCCGGTTTGGGGGTGATTCCGGCATGCGGGTTTGCGGTTGATGATGCCGGCTGAGGCGTGATTCAAGCTCCCAAACCGGAACGGTAAATCACCTTGCGCGTGCAGTTCGCTACCGGACGCGATTGGCCTCGCGCGCGCAGTGCGCGAGCAGTTCTGCAGAGCGCCACCGGTATTCCCCGGGGGGCGTGCGGGTGCAGCTCTGGTCATTCACATACCGATCGCGCCGAAAGTCCGCGTCCTGCGAACCGAGGAGACGGCAGCTTCAATTCGTATCCAGTGAATGCGGTATAGGACTGCTTGTGCCGAGACTTTTTGCGGAAAGCCGGGGAAGAAATTCCCTCAGCCGGATAAACAGATCCGCGTTTGCGTTCGCGCTACTGACGTTTCGACCGCTTGCGCCGGGTCGCCAGCGCAGCCTCCGTCAGTGAAAATGCCGCCTCGCCGGCCGTCTCCATATCAACCGGCCGGAGCGGCTAAACGCGCTCAACTATGATTTGATCGATCGCCTGATGGCGGCACTCGACAGGGTCGAAGTCGAGGCCGGTGTGCGCGCGGTCATCCTGACCGGCGCGGGTGGAGATCACGCTCAAATGAAGAGATGGGATCATGATCCGATTCAATCCAATCGAATCATGATCGAGCTTACACCGGATAGCCCGGCGATTTGCGCGCCATGCCATCGAACGCGTCGAGCAGCCGCTCGCGCCACGCATAGACCGGATCGTCGGCTTCAAGCAATTGGAACGGGCTGACGGCGCGCGCCCATTGGAATCCGCCGAACACGATGTAGTCGGCGTAGTTCGGCGCCTCGCCGCCGAGATAGGGTTGCGCCTTCAGCGCGAGCCGCATCGGCTCGAGGTTTTTTCGAAAGCCGACCACGGATTTGTCGCGCGCCGCCACGGTCTCCTCCAGCGGCCTGCCCAGGCGCGCCTCGCGGCTTTGTCGGAAATAGGCCGCGTCGACCGGCGCCAGATGGCCGGGAATATCCGCCACGATCAGCGGAAATATGCCGCCGACCACGGCAATATCGCCCCATCCGTTGATCATGCGGCCGATGGCACGGCCGCCATCGCCGCCGAACAGCGACGGCCGGTCCGGATAGGCGTCTTCCAGATAATTCGCGATCACCCAGGAATCGACCACCGCGTTTTCACGGTCGAGCAGCACCGGGACCTTCTCGGATCCATGCGGTGCGATCGCCGCCTTCTCGGTGAAGCGCCAGGGAATCGAATCCGCCGTGAGCTGCTTGTGCGCCAGCGCCATCCGCGTCCGCCAGCAGAACGGGCTGAACGGACGCTCAGCGTCGGTGCCAACCAGTTCGTAGAGTTTTAGCGACATGGGCGAATTACACCACGTCGGTCATGCCCCGCGCAAGCGGGGCATCCAGTACGCCGAGAAGTCCGTGTGACTCATCGGCGCCTGCGTTTACTGGGTCATCCGCCTTCGCGGATGACGACATCTGGTGACTACCGCACCACCGAGGCGGTCTGCCCGAACAGGATCTTGCGCTCTTCCTCGGTGCGGATCGCGGGCTGGCCGAAATTCGGATTGACCTCTTTGGCCTTGGCGTAGGCGCGCTCAGTAGCGGGGCGGGCCTTGATGGTCTCCAGCCAGCGTTTCAGATGCGGAAACTGCTCGATGTCCTGGCCCTGGTTCTTGTACGGCACGACCCACGGATAGCTCGCCATGTCGGCAATCGAATAGTCGCCGGCAATGAACTCGCGATCGGAAAGCCGCTTGTTGAGCACGCCATAGAGCCGGTTGGTCTCGTTCACATAGCGGTCGATGGCATATTGCAGCTTGTCCTGCGCGTAATTGCGGAAGTGATGGTTCTGACCGGCCATCGGCCCGAGCCCGCCCATCTGCCAGAACGTCCACTGGATGGCGTCGTAACGGCCGTAGAGGTCGGTGGGCAGGAATTTGCCGGTCTTCTCGGCGAGGTACAACAGCATCGCGCCGGACTCGAAGATCGAGATCGGCTTGGTCCCGCCCTTGCCGTCCATCTTCGGCTCATGATCGACCATCGCGGGAATGCGGTTGTTCGGCGCGACCTTCAAAAACTCCGGCTGGAACTGCTCGCCCTTGCCGATGTTGATCGGGAAGATCTTGTACTTGAGCCCGGTCTCTTCGAGAAACATCGTGATCTTGTGGCCGTTCGGCGTGGTCCAGTAATAAAGGTCGATCATGGCGCGTTCCCACAGGATTTGTCATGCATCGCAATGTGGATGCGGTTGCATGAATGTCGCCGCTCATCACGCGCAAGTCAATGGCAGGCGCGGGAAAGTGATCGCGATGCGAATAGCCGAACGGACCGCTAGCAGACCCGGTCATTTTCGCGCAGGAGCTGTTTGCCCTGGTCGGTGACCATCACGAACAACCCGCGCCCCGCAACCGCTTCGCGCGCGACATAGCCGCGATCGGTGGCACTTCCCAGATCGTCAACCGCGGGCAAGATGTTCGCCAGGTTGCGACCACTTCGGCGTAAACCCTGGGCTCACGCGCCACCCATTCGACGAAATCGAGCACCAGCGGGTCGGCCGCCTCGGTCATCAACTGTCTCCTTCAATTGGATGCGACAGAGCTGCGGGCCAGCAACAGCCAGCTTCCATAAAGAATGTAATAGCTCGCGACCGTGGTGATCAGCCGGTTGGCCCAGGTGCGAAACTGCGCATCGCTCATCGCCTCCAGGATCCGTCGCGCCAGCGTGGTGCCGAGCATCGAGGCCAAGACCGCGACCGCCGGCGAGCACCGGATCGAGCGTTGCGGCCTGATCGATGATGCCGCCGAAATAGATCAGCTTGGTGAAGTGGCTCGCGACCTGGCAGGTCGCCTTGGTCGCGACGATCTCGCGGCGGCCGAACTTGGCCGCCGAGAAAGAAGGTGTCCATCAAAGGCCCCGAGACCCCGGTCATCAGCATCAGCCCCATGCAGATCGAGCCGTACAAAGTGCCCTGCCAGATGCTTTCGGGATTGGGTTTGAAGCCTGACGGCGTCAGTCGCGCCATGAACGGCGTCACCCCCAGCAATAACAATGCAACGGGCTTGTCCGGCACGTAGCGGGTGATCGACCACAGCCGCGAGCGCCAGCGCGCAACCGATCAGATAGACGAACACCGGCCGCCAGCGGATATGCGCCCGCCACAGGAAGGCGCGCCAGCCGTTCGAGGCCATCTGCGTGATCGCGTGCAGCACCATCGCGGTGGGCAGCGGCATCAGCGCGAGCAGCACGCCGATCAGGATCAACCCGCCGGCCATGCCGAACAGGCCCGACAGGAACGCTGTCGCGACCATCAGCGCTCCGAGCGCGGCAATCAAGAGCGGCGTCATCCGATTCTCCTTTGATATTGATGCCTTGCTTGGACGGGTCGCGCAAACTGAGTTATCTTGCCCTGGCATCAGTTTTCCTGAGGGTAGAGCATGCGGCGGCTTCTGTTTCTCAACGGCATCAAGGCGTTCGAGGCCGCGGCGCGCAGCGGCAGTTTTGCCGGCGCAGGGCTCGAGCTCAACGTCTCGGCGGCCGCGATCAGCCGGATGGTGCATCTTCTGGAGCAGCGGCTCGGCGTCGCGCTGTTCGAGCGCAAGGCCAACCGCCTGGTGATGACGCGCGGCCGGCCGCGCCTATCACAGCGGGCTGACGCCGATCTTCGATGCGCTGGCAAGCCTCACCGCGCAGGTGACGGCGCCCTCCAGCGTGCGCGTGCTGACCGTCGGTGTCGGCCCGACCTTTGCGATGCGCTGGCTGATCCCGCGGCTGGCGGATTTTCGCATCGAGGAGCCGGACATCGATGTGCGCATCACCACCGGCGGCGCGGCCGCGCCGTTCGGCGACGACTGGAGCTGCGGCATCAAGCTCGGCGACGGCGAATGGCCGGGCCTGGTCGCCGAACCCTTGTTCGCCGCCGACCTGTTGCCGGTATGCGCGCCGCGGCTTGCCAGCGCAGCTCAAGCGTGCCGGCGATCTGAAAGGGCCGAGCCTGCTACGCGTCGCGCATGCCGCGGAAGACTGGCCGTTATGGCTCAAGGCCGCCGGCGTCGCGCGCATCACCGCGCGCGGACCGGAGTTTCAGTTTTACGGCCAGGCGCTGCAGGCCGCCGTCGACGGGCTCGGCGTCGCCATGGGCATTCGTCCCTATATCGACGACGACCTTGCCGCCGGAAGGCTGGTCGCGCCGTTTGCGCTGAGCGTGCCGAAGGGCATGCGCTGGTATCTGGTCTATCGCGGCTTCCGCACCGAGCAGCGCGATTTTGTCGCGTTCCGGCGCTGGATCATTCGCACTGCCGCTATCCCCGCCGACCGACGCGCCCGCCGATCATTCAGATTATCGTGATCGTCTTAAGGTTGTAGCATTCCTGTAATACTTCCTGCGGAAGATTGAAGATTACCGACAATTGGAGGAACTGCCATGACGCGCGCCCCTCTTTCCCAGCTTCCGCAACCGGTCTTCCACGAGCCGATTTTCGGCGAGGACGGATCGCTGCCCGATCCGACGGGATTTTCAACCGCGCATCCGAGTGATTCCGCGCTGTACAAGGAGATTGGTAACCTCCTGCAAAAAGACGTCGTCGCCGTTCCGAAGTCGCGGATCGCCGCCAACGAGGTTTTCGGCCTCGCGCAGGCTTACGGCAGTCACGGCCCGCAGATCAACAAGCTGATCACGGAGGCCGGCAAGATTGTCTTTCATGCGCTCGGCGATTTCGGGCGCCTCCAACGCGGGGAAATACCCCAACGAGCTGCGCGTCGGTGATCAGGTCACGCTCGACAGCACGTCCTCGCCGCAAACCGACCGCGCGGCGTTCCTGTTTCATCTCGGTGATGTCGTCTACGATTTTGGCGAAGCGCAGTATTACTACGATCAATTCTATGACCCGTTCCGCAACTATCCCGCGCCGATCTTTGCGATCCCGGGCAATCACGATTCGTTCGTGGTTCCCGGAACCGCGGCAGGCCACACGCCGCTCGACACGTTCCAGCGCAATTTCTGCGCCAAGGATCACGTGATCACCGCGGAAGCGGGTTCGCTGCATCGGACGGCGATGACCCAGCCGGGCGTGTATTTCACCCTCGACGCGCCGTTTGTCCGGATCATCGGCCTGTTCAGCAACGCGCTGGAAGATCCGGGCGTGATTTCAAATCTCGACAAGAAATGGTCGGCCGTTTCCAACATCCAGACCGATTTTCTTAAAGCCCAATTGCAGCGGATCAAGCAGGACAAATATCCCGGCGCCGTCCTGCTCGCCGTGCATCATCCGCCCTTCAGCTATTCGCCTCCGAAGAAGACCGGCGGCGCCGGCGGCAATCACGGCTGCAGCACCGTCATGCTTGAGCAGATCGACACCATCTGCCACGAGGTGGGCGTGTACCCTCACGCGTTCCTGTCGGCCCATGCGCACAACTACCAGCGCTACACGCGAATCATGAACTTCGGCGGCAAGGAAATCGACGTTCCCTTTATCGTCTGCGGCGACGGCGGCCATAACGTCAATTCCTTGGTCAGGGCGCAGCGCGGAACCCCGGCGGTCGAGCCGCGCGCCGGCGACGACGTCAAATATCTCGAAGGCAAGGACAAGGTCGCGAAGGTAAACCACCTGATCCTGGCGAAATACGACGATCACAATTACGGCTACCTGCGCGTTCAAGTTGACAAGGATTATCTCAAGATCGGTTTCCACCAGGTCGGCGTGCGCTCGCTCGCCCAATCGCGCTTTGACATGGTCACCGTCCGCCTGGCCGATCACCATATGGTCGCGAACTAAAGGCCGACGCGGACGACTTCGATCTCTTTAGCGCTGGTAACGGCAGCGGATTTCGTCGATCTTCTGCCGCATGCCGGTTGAGCGGATCCAGACACTCGTCGTCGGCGGCGGTCAGGCCGGGCTCGCGATGAGTTATTGCCTCAAGCAGCGTGGGCTGTCGCATCTCGTGCTCGAGCGCGGCCGGATCGCGGAACGCTGGCTCAGCGAACGCTGGGACGGCCTGCGGTTTCAGTTTCCCAACTGGTCGGTGCGCCTGCCGGATTTTCCGTTTCGGCACAGCGATCCCGATGGCTTTGCGACATCCGGCGAGATCGTCGAGTTCCTCAACGCCTATGCCGCTTTCGTGGCGCCGCCGATCCGCTGCGGCGTCGAGGTAACGCGATTGCGACGACGCGACGATGAACCATCCGGTCTCGTCGCCGAAACTTCGGATGGTACGATCGAAGCCAGAGACGTCGTCGTGGCGACCGGTCCGTATCAGCGCCCGGCGATCCCGCCTTTACTGGATGACAGCAGCGGCGTGTTTCAGCTGCATGCCAGCCGGTACCAGAATCCCGCGCAGCTTCCCTCAGGCGCGGTGCTGGTGGTCGGCTGCGGCGCTTCCGGCGCGCAGATCGCCGAGGAGCTAAATCGCGCCGACCGCCGCGTCTATCTCTCGGTCGGTCGACACCGCCGCATGCCACGCCGATATCGCGGCCACGATCTGATCTGGTGGCTGGCCGCGATGGGCCTGCTTCAAAGGCCGACGGAAGAGCGCGGACCAGACCGATCGCTGCCGCTGATCACCGGCGCCTTTGGCGGAAACACCATCGACTTCCGCCAGTTCGCCGCAGAGGGCGTGACGCTGTTGGGCCGGATGGAGACGGCGAGCGAAGGCGTCATCGAATTCGCGCCGGACCTGGCCAAAAGGCTGACTTACGGGGATGCCTCGTATGCGTTCTTCCTCGACATGGCGGATGCGCATGTCGAAAGCCACGATCTGAAAATGCCGCACGACCCCGCCGCCCGCGCGGTGTTGCCGGACCCGGCCTGCCTCTCGGAACCGCTGCGCCGGCTCGACCTGCGCGCAGCCGACATCGGCGCGGTGATCTGGGCGACCGGCTATGGCTTTGACTTCGACTGGATTGACGTTCCGATACTGAATCCGCGTGGGGAGCCCGTTCATCTTGGGGGCATCACCGACGTGCCGGGCCTCTATTTCCTCGGCCTGCAATGGTTGTCCAAATTGAACTCGTCCTTGTTGTCCGGCGTCGGCGACGACGCTGCCGTGCTCGCCGACCATATCGCCGCGCGGGGTTGATTGCACAGCACGCAAGCATCGGCGCTGCGTCAAATAATCCGCAGGTGTGAACGGCTTCACATTCCTCGCGCCGGAAACGTGGTCCCCTGACCCTGCGCAAATGGTCGGGGACTCCAGCGATGATTTACTCTTATGACGGTTTCGATATCGAATCCTTTGAGGCCGGCAAGGGGCTGTGGCACGCCCGGATCAAGCGGGCCGATCTGAGCCCGGTCGTGATCGACGGCGTCTTGTTTCCCGCGCTTGAAGTCGGCTTCGCCTGGAGCGATCCCGATGCCGCGATCGCCGACGCCAAGGCCCATATCGACCAGTTCAAGAAGCGCGATGCGAGCCGTTCGCCGGCACCACGCGGAGAACGCTCGACCGCCGCTTGAGCCCGACCGGAAAGGACCGCATCGATGTTGCATCCTGAGACAGGAGAACCTCAAGCCGAGCCTCAGGTCCCACCTCAAGTCCGGGCTCAGGACCCTTCAGCATCCTCACGATCGGTCCGTTCCAATTGCCCGGACTGCAAGGCGAACCTGGTCGTGCTTCGGGTGATCGGCGGCCGCCGCGCCGGTTGCGAATATTGGACCATGCGATGCACGCGCTGCGGCGGTATCCATCTGGATATCGTCAACATCCCGCCCGATCCGGTCGTGGCCTGACGCAACCAACATTCAGCCTGCGCGGCTCGACGATTGCGCTTCGCGCTTCTCGTCGGCGAGGAATCCGGCGGAATTGAGCGCGACGCGGAGCATGCGCGCCAGATCGAGCTTGCGATAGGGTTTTGCCAGCAGCAGCACGCCGGAATCCAGCCGGCCATGATGGATGATGGCGTTTTCGGTATAGCCCGAGGTGAACAGCACTTTGAGCTGCGGGCGCCGCTGCAGCATTTCGGCCGCGAGTTGCCTTCCGTTGAACGGCCCGGGCATGATGACATCGGTGAACAGGAGATCGAAAGCAGCACCGCCATCGGCGATGGCCAGCGCTTCGGTGCCGTTAGCCGCCGTCAGCGTGGTGTAGCCGAGGCCTTGCAGCTGCGTGCTGACATAGGCGCGCACCAGCTCATCATCCTCGACCACCAGGATCGTCTCGTTGCCGCCTTCGATCTCGGCGGGCAGCGGCTCGGCGACCTGCGCCGCCGGCGCATCCGTCCGCGGCAGATAAAGGCTGAACGTCGTGCCGTGGCCCTCCTCGCTGTAGACCTTGATGTGTCCGCCCGATTGCTTGACGAAGCCGTAGACCATGCTCAGGCCGAGCCCGGTTCCCTTCCCGACTTCCTTGGTCGAGAAGAACGGCTCGAACACGCGCTCGAGGATCGCGGCCGGAATCCCGACCCCGGTGTCGCTGACTGCGATCATCACATACTTCCCAGGCTGGACGTCGCCGTTGGCCGCCGCATATTCCTCATCGAAGGTCACGTTCCTGGTTTCCAGGACGAGCTTGCCGCCATCCGGCATGGCGTCGCGGGCGTTGATCGCCAAGTTGAGCAGCGCGGAACTGAGCTGGCTCGGATCGACCGACGCGGTCCAGACCTGCTCCATCAGCGTCGATCTCGATCTCGATGTGCTCGCCGAGCGTCGGCCGCATCAGCTTGGCCGAGTCGACCACCAGGCGGTTGACGTCGATCTCGCGCGGCTGCAGCGGCTGCTTGCGGGCGAAGGCGAGCAGATGCGCGGTGAGTTCGGCGCCGCGGTCCGCCGCCTCGCTGATCAGCTTGACGATCGCAGCCAAGGTCGGCTTGGCGGAGACCTCCGCCGCCAGGATCTCGATGGTCCCGGTGATCACGGTCAGCACATTGTTGAAGTCGTGCGCGACCCCGCCGGTGAGCTGGCCGATCGCCTCCATCTTCTGGGCCTGCCGCAACTGATCCTCGGCGGCGATCTTGTGGGTCAGATCGCGGACAAAGGCATTGAACACATGGCCGCTGTCACGGCGAAGCAGTTTTAGCGACACTTCGATCTTGACCGTTTCGCCGTCCTTGCGGATGGCGTCGATTTCAAAACGATCGCCGGCGTCCGCGTCCACCTCATTGCGCAGCAGCCGTTCCATGACTTCCTGGTGATGCGCCTGAACGGATCTCCGGCAGCAGCAGCTTGGCCACGCGCTTTCCGACGGCCTCCTGCCGCGACCATCCGAAGATCGCCTCGGCCTGCGGATTCCATTCGACAACGTTGCCGGCCTGATCGGTTTGGATGAACGCGTCGAGCGCGTTGTCGATGACATCCCGCGCCATCTGTTCGCTCTCGAGCAGCGCGTGCTGTGCCTTCTTCTGCGCCTCGATCTCCCGGTTGAGCGCTGCCGTCTTGGCGCGCGACTCGGCCGCCATGTGTTCGAACTCGCGCGCCAAGACGCCGATCTCGTGGCCGCCGCCGGTCGGCAGCGCGACCGGCTCGTCGCGCGAAAACCCCTGCACGACTTTGGTCATCTGCACCAGCGGCCGCGTCAGCGAGCGGGCGACGATCACGGCCAGCACGAAGGCGCAGAACGCCGCGGCGAATCCGGCCATCAGGCTGGAATCGCGAACCGCCATGGTGGCCACCGTGAGTTCCGCATACGGCATCGCCTGGACCACCGTCACCCGCGGGCCCTCCGCCAGCCGCACCGACGCCAGTCCGATGCCGAAAGGTTTGCCGGCGCGATCTTGAATCACCCGCGGCGTGGTCTCATCGGTTGCGAGGATTTGAGCGAAATCCGGAAAGTCGTCCTGGATGCGGAACAGCTTGCCGGATTCGAAGCCGAATTCGCGGGCTCCGTCCGGATGCACCAGATAGTCGCCCCGATCATTGACGACATAGAGTCGGCCGCCCTTGGGCGCGCCCGAGCGGATGCGGTCAAAGGCGGGGCGCATATCGACAGTGATGATGACGATGCCGAACGGACGCCCGTCCGGCGCGTGCACCGGCGTCGCGACCTGGAGCACCGGGATGCGCGCCGTTTCGGCGTTGAGATTGACCGGTGAGACATAGACCTCGGCGGGCGGCAATTGGATGGCTTGCTTGAAGGCCTCGCGGTCGCCCTCGCGCTGCAAATCGTAGTCCGGAACGATACGGGGCGGAGCGCCGGGATCCAAACGGTCCACCCGCACCAATTCACGCCCGCCGTCGTCGACCCCGATATAACGGAATTCGTGATAGTTCGGCTTGGAGACCAGTTCCGCGGCAAAACGCTGACCCAGGCGCCTTCGCCACCCCGCTTCCGTCGCCCCCGCCGTCGGATCGCTGCCCCGTGCCAGATGCGCCGTCTTGATGTCGATGACGGCGATGGAGGAGCGAAAGCCGAGCACATCGGCGCGCGCGCCGCGGACCGAGGCCGCAAGCTCGCTGGCGAGCAATTCCGCGTGGGTATCGATCCGGTCCAGCGCCCGCGGCAGCGCAAACATCGCGATGTTGCGATAGGTCAAGACCCCGACCGCTATCGTCGCCAGCAGCACCAGCGCGACCATCGCAATCGTCAACCTGGTCGACAATCTCATGGATTGTTCTCTGGGCTGCCCTATGTCAGCCCCAATGTGCCCCTTGGTCAATCTCGAATCAGCAGCCCGCCACGACACTAGCGGATTACGACTGACTCCTGCTGACAAATGAGTTTAACGCGAGTTTTCCGCGTTTGCCGTGGTGGCTTTTGCCCTTTTCTCGCAGCCGGACTAGCCCCATATTCGGGCGATGGCGAAGCATCCCGACACTCCCAAAAAGCCCGGCAAAACCCCTAAATCCAAGGCGTCGAGGCCCGAGGTGCAGCCGATCGGGCCGGCGCTGGCGGAACTGCTCAATCCCGCGATCAATCGCGGCGATAGCGGCATCGGCTCGTCCACCGGCTTGCAGCCGCCGCCGGATAATTCCTGGGATCGCCGCGCCGGCGGCGAGGCCGCCGCGCATCGCGCGCGGGCCTCGACGCGCGGACAAGAGCGACGATGTCGCGAAGCGCGACGCTTCCAGCGATCCGGCCCCGGAGGGCCAGGGTTTCGACGAAGCCCCGCAGGCCAATTACGGCACCGCGGCGACGATCCCGACGCTCGATCCGGAACTGGCGAAACAACTCGGCTTCACCACCGAGGAGGAAGACGCCGCGGCGCTGGCGCGGCCGCCGCGCAACAAGATGGAGGCGCTCGGCGTCGCCGCCACCGCCGACGCGCTGGAAGCCTGATCCGCGAGGGCCGCCCGGAATTCAAGGGCGAAGACGGCCAGGTGAAAATCTGGACGCCGCATCGCCCGCCGCGCCCGGAAAAATCCGAAGGCGGCGTGCGCTTCGTGATCAAATCCGAATACGAGCCGAAGGGCGACCAGCCGACCGCGATCGCGGAACTGGTCGAAGGCATCGCGCGCAACGACCGCACCCAGGTGCTGCTCGGCGTCACCGGTTCCGGCAAGACCTACACCATGGCCAAGGTGATCGAGGCGACGCAGCGCCCCGCCATCATCCTGGCGCCGAACAAGACGCTGGCGGCGCAGCTCTATGGCGAGTTCAAGAGTTTCTTCCCCGACAACGCCGTCGAGTATTTTGTCTCCTATTACGACTACTACCAGCCCGAGGCCTATGTGCCGCGGACCGACACCTATATCGAGAAGGATTCCTCGATCAACGAGCAGATCGACCGCATGCGCCATTCGGCGACGCGGGCGCTGCTGGAGCGCGACGACGTCATCATCGTCGCCTCGGTGTCGTGCATCTACGGTATCGGCTCGGTCGAGACCTACACCGCGATGACCTTCGCGCTGAAGAAGGGCGAGCGCATCGACCAGCGGCAATTGATCGCCGATCTCGTGGCGCTGCAATACAAGCGCACCCAGGCCGATTTCACCCGCGGCACCTTTCGTGTCCGCGGCGACGTCATCGACATCTTCCCGGCGCACTATGAAGACCGCGCCTGGCGCGTCAATCTGTTCGGCGACACCGTGGAAAATATCGAGGAGTTCGATCCGCTCACCGGCCACAAGCAGGACGAGCTCGAATTCATCAAGATCTACGCCAACTCGCACTATGTGACGCCGCGGCCGACGCTGGTGCAGGCGATCAAGTCGATCAAGTCCGAATTGAAGCTGCGGCTCGACCAGCTCAACAACCAGGGCCGCCTGCTGGAAGCGCAGCGGCTGGAGCAGCGCACCACCTTCGATCTCGAAATGATGGAAGCCACCGGAAGCTGCGCCGGCATCGAAAACTATTCGCGCTATCTCACCGGACGCCGCCCCGGCGAGCCGCCGCCGACGCTGTTCGAATATGTCCCCGACAATGCGCTGGTGTTCGCCGACGAAAGCCACGTCACCGTGCCGCAGATCGGCGGCATGTTCAGCGGCGACTTCCGCCGCAAGGCGACGCTGGCCGAATACGGCTTCCGGCTGCCCTCCTGCATGGACAACCGCCCGCTGCGGTTCGAGGAATGGGACATGATGCGCCCGCAATCGGTCGCGGTGTCGGCGACGCCGAGCGGCGTGGGAGCTGAACGAGAGCGGCGGCGTGTTCGTCGAGCAGGTGATCCGCCCGACCGGGCTGATCGATCCGCCGGTCGACATCCGCCCGGCGCGCACCCAGGTCGACGATCTCGTCGGCGAGGTCCGCGCCACCGCGCAGGCCGGCTATCGCTCGCTGGTCACCGTGCTGACCAAACGGATGGCGGAAGACCTCACCGAATATCTGCACGAGCAGGGCATTCGCGTGCGCTACATGCACAGCGACATCGACACCATCGAGCGCATCGAGATCATCCGCGATCTGCGGCTCGGCGCGTTCGACGCGCTGGTCGGCATCAATCTGTTGCGCGAGGGCCTCGACATTCCCGAATGCGCGCTGGTCGCGATCCTCGACGCCGACAAGGAAGGTTTTCTGCGCAGCGAGACCTCGCTGATCCAGACCATCGGCCGCGCCGCGCGCAATGTCGACGGCAAGGTGATCCTCTATGCCGACCAGATCACCGGCTCGATGGAGCGCGCCATCGCCGAGACCGACCGCCGCCGCGAGAAGCAGGTCGAATACAACACCGCCAACGGCATCACGCCGGAGAGCATCAAGAAATCCATCGGCGACATCATGAACAGCGTCTACGAGCGCGACCATGTGCTGGTGGAGATCGGCGACGGCGGCATGGCCGACGACGTGATCTCGATCGGGCACAATTTCGAGGCGGTGCTGGCCGATCTCGAAACCCGGATGCGCGAAGCCGCCGCCGATCTGAATTTCGAGGAAGCCGCCCGCCTGCGCGACGAAGTCAAGCGCCTGCGCGCCACCGAACTGGCCGTGGTCGACGACCCCACCGCCAAGCAGCGCACGGTGCAAGGCAAGGCCGGCGCCTATGCCGGCGCGAAGAAATACGGCGAGGCCGCGAACCTGCCGGCGAGCGCGATGAAGAAGCGCGGCGGCGTCTTCTTCGCCCTCCCGCTCGCGGCGGAGGCGCTTCCGACCGCCGCCCTTGCGGGGCCGAGGCGAGCGAAGCTCGCGCTCGAGGCGGGGTGGGGGTCACGAGTTGTCGCCCCTCCAAAGTCCACAAACCCCATCTCGACGAAATGCACGGCCCGGAATCCCTGCCCTACCGCCCCGGCCGCGCCACCCCGCGCAAACCTCGCGCGACGACAGCGCCGCACACGGCAGCAAAATCTTCCAGCCCACCGACTCCCGCCAATCCGGCCCCGAGTTCGGCCCCTCCCCGCGCTCCAGCGGCGGCGCGCCGGGGCATCGCGGCGGGTGGAAGAAGCGGTAGATGATCCTGCTCTGCTAGCAATTCAGCCGAGTTTCGCTACGCTGGCTTTCATGAAACTCGGCTTCGAAGAATCCCAATCGGCCTATTCCAGCGGCTCGCAAAATGCCCGCGCGTGGACCGAAGCATGGGTGAGCGCATGGGCCTATTGCCCGCACTGCGGCAACGCGAAGATTTCTTCCTTTCCCAACAACAGCCCGCTTGCCGATTTCTTTTGCACCTCATGCAACGAGGAGTTCGAGCTAAAGAGCCAGAAAGGAAAATTCGGCGCGAAGGTTGTCGACGGCGCGTTCAAGACCAAATGCGAGCGTCTGGCTGCGAGCAACAATCCAAACCTTCTGCTCATGAACTACGATCTCAAATCGCTCGCGGTCGTAAATCTGTTCATTGTGCCAAAGCACTTCTTCGTGCGCGAGATCATCGAGGAACGAAAGCCGCTTGCGGCTACGGCGCGTCGTGCCGGATGGATCGGGTCAAATATTCTGCTCAACCGCGTTCCCGGACTCGGGAAAAATTCACATCGTGCAGAAGCGGTGTCATTCGCGCGAAGGAGCTGGTCCTCGCGGAATGGCAAAAGACGCTTTTTCTCAGAAGCGAATCGCCTGAGACGCGTGGCTGGCTGCTCGATGTCATGAAGTGCGTGGAGTCGCTCGGGAAGCGCGACTTCACGCTCGACGAAGTCTACGCTTTCGAGCGGCATCTCGGCGACCTCTATCCCGGCAACCAGAACGTCAAACCCAAGATACGGCAACAGCTTCAATATTTGCGCGATCGCGGATTTATCGATTTCGTCTCGCGTGGAAATTATCGTTTGCGATCCTAGGAGACTCGCATGGCCTGGTTTCTCAACCATTATACCTGCGACCGCTGCGGTCGGGACTGGTCCGATGAATGGTCGTGCATGTGCGACGATGAGTGCCCGCATTGCGGTGCGCGGGACATGACTCCGTACGAGAGCGAGGACCTGACCACGCTGATCGAAGAGGAAGGCAAAGAGTTCGTCGTGCTTCGGTCACCCGAAACGGCCGAACACGATCCAGACTATCGCGAGCTTGGCCGCTTCCCGTCGCGGGAGAAAGCACTCGAATTTCTCTCCGCCGACGGGTGATCGCCGCGATCGCTGTTATGGCTTCCGATTTCGCCGTGCGCGTAAAAGTTAAATACTCCTTCACGATCAACGCGATTCTACCTGTCCAATCCCCCCTCGCAGAAATAATCTGCTTGTCCCGTCGGGCAAATCACCTCCACTAGTTTCAGCCATTCCGTCCCGCAAGAGGGGCGTTGGCCATCGTCACGAACGTTGGGACGGGATGCGATGGACGCGATGGCGGTGCAAGACGAGCGGCGCTACTCGCGGACGGCAAAGTCGTGTGGTCCTGACGCCCCGACGCTGGCGTCAAGTTTCGCGGGATGTATCCGCGAGACGACGGTGGCAAGAAAGCCCGGTCACCGGGGAGAGCACGAAATAAGCCGTTAAAACCATTGCGCAGGGAAGGCCGGGTTTTTCCGGTGAACCTGTGGTGACTACGCTCGTGTGCTTTCTACACTTCGCGCACGAGGCTGCCGGTGCTTTGGGCACCCGGCTTTCCCTGCGCCCTCACTCTTTCGAGGGTCGTTCGCACAACAGCTCGGGCGTTCAGCGCCGCGAGATCGCGATGCTGCGCGAGCAATTAGCTGTTTGACAAGTGAAGTCGGTGTTCGCGCGCCCGGTTGGCTCGCGCGGAGCGCGGCCTACATCTTCTCCTGTCCGGCGGGCGCCTGACCGCGCTGGCTCTGCTGCTGCTGTTGCCGCTCCTGCTCGTTGGCGCGGTGGCGGCCGTAGAGGCATCCGGCGGCGGCACCGAGCACGCCGTGATGGCCGGCATAGTGACCGGCGACGCCGCCGACCACGGCGCCCTTCAGGCAGCCCTTGGCGTCGGCGGATTGCGCCGCGAGCGAGAGCAGTGCCGCGGCGAACAAGGTTGCAACTATCTTCATGACAAACATCCTCGTATGGCGATCCGAAGAGACAATCGCGTCAGCCCCGATGTGTTCCACTTTGTTTGAGCATGATCTCCGCGCAAACGCTTTGCGTTTGTCGCGAGGGAGAACCGGTGCCCACTTTTCCGGATCATGCTCTAAGGCCGCTCATACGACATGTAGCGGATGATGCGCCAGACGTCGTCGCTGCCTTTGCCGAACACGTCGAGTCCCTGATACACGCTCGTCGAGACCTGGCCGGTCGCCTTGACGCGCGTCGTCGTTGTCCAGGTCAGCCGCACCACGGCCATGTCGCGCTCCGTCACGACCTCCTTCAGTTCGAACGCTTCGGAATCAGTCTGCTCGGGATCGGCGAGCGCCTTGCGCAGCAACTGGCACTGCGTGTCGAAGTCGCGCTCGGCCGCGCCCCTGACGTCGGCCCGCAGGCTCGGCGCGAACAGATCGCAGACCTTGTCGGCACGGCCGGCGTTGAAGTCGTTGGTCCATTGCGTCAGCGCGGCGCGGATTTCGGCTTCGGGCAACTGCGCCGCGGCGGGCGGGATGATGAGGATCGCCAGTAGGTAGCCGATGATGAAGGATTTCGGGGACAAGTCTTAGCCTCTCGTCATTTGAGGTGTCATCGCCCGGCATAGCCGTCTGAAGGACGGCGTCGCTTCCGCTCGCCTATGCCCGGGCGACCCAGTATTCCAGAGAAAGTTATAATAGAATCGAGAGGCCGCGGCGTACTGGATCACCCGCTTTTCGCAGGGTATGACGGCCTGTGGGAACGGCCACCCAAGCACCCTGGGCACGACCATTATTCGTGCATCTCCCGGTTGTGCATGACGCCCGGCATATTTTACCGATTGATCGGGACGCGATTCCGTTCACAATACAACCGACGGATGCGAATCGGGCCCAGCGTCGGCGGAGAACTGGATGACCGAGAATCTCAATCGGCAACGCGTACTGAAATTTCTCGAGACGTTTTATTCCGGCGACATCGAGGGCGCGCTCGCCTGGTGCAGCGACGACGTCTCTTTCGTCGCCAACGCGCCGGTCGACATCCTGCCCCACATGGGCAGCCATCAGAGCAAGGCCGAGGTGCGGAAGATGTGGGAGACCGTCCACACCCGCTATTCCGCGATGCGCCACGAGGTGCCGATCATCGTCGCCGAGGACGACAAGGTCGCAACGGTGATCCGCGTGTTCTTCCGCAAGCGGAACAACGAGCGGATCGTGCAATTCGACCTCGCCGCGTTCTACACCTTGCGCGAGGGGCGTATCACCGAGATCCGCGAGATCCTGGATTCCTTCGATCTGGTCCAGCAGGTGCTGGAGCGCGATGTGTCGGCGGTCTTGACCGGCAAGCCAGGGGAGATTTGACCCGCAGTGTCATTCCGGGATGGTGCGCCAGCACCAGACCCGGAATCTCGAGATTCCGGGTTCGCTCGCTTCGCTCCCGCCCCGGAATGACGATTGGGGTTTCCGGTTGAACCTGACGCAGCCTTGCGCCGACTTATCGCCAGGCTGCTTCCGGTCATCGACGGGCGTTCCATCCTCCATGAAAATCGCGTTGCTTGTCGTGCTGGGGCTGATTTTGGGCGCGCTGGGCGGCGCCGCACTCGGCATCGGGGCCGGGCTCGCCTGGGTTGAAATCTTTAAAACCACGAATTTTGAAGGCTATAGCGGCATGCTGGTGTTCTTCACCTTCATGCCGCTCGGCGCCCTGGTCGGCGGCATCGGCGGCGCGCTGCTGTTCGGCCTCATGGCGGTTCGCGACGCCGCGATTGCCATCGAGCGCGAGCCCGCGCGCCGCAGGGACACATAAAATTCATGGAACGGACGCATTTGCGCAATGCAAAAATGCCGATTGCTTTCCGCCCAAATTGGATTATTTGAAGCTTCAACTAATTGAGTGCAGCACCGCGCCGGGGCGTCGCCAATGATGGCCCCCAAAATGGCCGGTTGCTGTTTTGCAATCCAGATTCGGGAAAGAACGTAAATGACAGAGCACAGTCTCTGGCGTTTCTCACGCGCGTTGCACAGCGCGATCAACGAACGCCAGCTCAACCAACTCGAAGATCTGCTCGACGAAGATGTCGATTGGGCGATCTATGGTCCGATCGACATGTTTCCGTTCCTCGGCGCGCGCCGCGGCAAGTCCGCAGTCCTTGATGTGGTCAAGCAGATCGCGGAGAATTTCCGGGTGCATCGCTTCGATCGCGAAACCATCATGCTCGGGGTCGATTCGGCGTCGTCGATGCTGCGCTACTCCCTGACCGCGCTCGATACCAACAAGCCGATCAGCCTGCGGGTTGCGCATTTCGCGCAGTTCAAGGCCGGCCGGCTCTCGAGCATCCGCGTCCTGATCGACACCTTCGATCTGGTGGAGCAGGTGCTCGGCCGGGACATCCATCTGCCGCGGATCACCTCGGTCGCGTGATTGCGGCTCCGTCATTCCGGGATGGCGCGTTAGCACCAGACCCGGAATCTCGAGATTCCGGGTTCGATGCGTTGCATCGCCCCGGAATGACGGATGTCACCAAGCCGTGAATCCCTATCGCCACAATTTCGCGCCGATGTCTTCGCATCGTTGCCTTGTTGGGCTACGGGCAGGGTTATGAACTCCGGGAAGTCATATAGACGTCTGGCGCTGCTGTTGCTGGCGGCGGGTTTTTGCACGGCACCGATGCTGCAGGCTCACGCCCAGGGCGGAGGATGCGGACGATGCCGAGACGTCGGCCGCCGCGGCCGCTGCGGCGACCGACGACGTCGACATGGCCGGCATCGATATCAGCAAGCTGGACTGGAGCCAGCTCAACGTTGACGCGTCGACCCTGACCTATTCCGGAAAGGGCATCGCCGCACCGCGGCGCGCCGCCAGCGATGAGGCAACCTGGTCGTCCAGGGACAAGGCGAACGGCTCCGCGGTGTCGGTGAAGCAATCGGTGTCGCCGTTCTGGGATACGCGAATCGGCGCCGACATGACGGTCACGCAGGAGCCGACCACGATGTCGGAACTGCTCGTCGAGAAAACCGCCAATGGCGGTAGCCAGCCGCAATCCTCCGGCACCGCCTGGGCCGCGATCACCGCGCCCGGCGCGGGCGCGATCTGGGACAAGACCGCGGTCGAAGCGCGCCTCGATCCCGGACAGGAGCAAAGCAAGCTCGGCACTTCCTTGAGCAAGTGGCTGCCGCTCAGCGAGCAATATTCGCTGACGTTGCAGAACGGCTATAATCTGATTCAGCAGGGTCATAGCAGTCTGCCTTGCGCAGACTGCGTAAACTTGTCTGCGATGCCGGTGCCCGGCATCATCAGCCGCCCGGCGCGAAGCTACCAAACCGACCAGACGGCGAAGCTTTCCATCGGCGATACCGGCACCAGCCTCATTGCCGGCCAGACCTTGTCCTCGGCCGACGAAAAATGGCTGCGCAAGATCGGTGCCGAGCAGAAATTGTTCGACGGCGTCAGCATTTCCGGCTCGGTTGGCGAAACCGCGCAGGGCGCATCCAACAAGAGCCTGACGGCCGGATTCAAGCGCAGTTGGTAACAGTGAAATCACCGAGCAATAGCCGCATATTGGCCCAGATGCGGTCAAAATCGGCAGCCCAGATAGCTCCGCTTTACTTCGTCACTTCGTCGTGCGGGGGACTTCCGCGCTTCGCAACCGATGCGAAAACAGAGGAATAGCCGATGAACGCTATCAATCGTTCCGAACAACTTGAAGCAACCGAAGAAGGGGATACCGAATTCGCGGCGGTTTCGGAGGTCGAAGCCGGCATCCGCGACTTCGTGCGTAACGACATCGCCTATCTGCGCCGGCCGTCCGTCGTCGCCAACGCCGAGCCCCTCGATCAGAACCACGAGAGCGCCGTCAACAGCGTCAACTCGCTGATCCAGCGCGTCGCCGGCACCTCGCTTGCGGAAATCGAAAAGCTGATCAGCGAGCTCGAGGGTCTGCGCGACCTGCTGCATGCCGAGGGCCAGCGCGTGCAGCGCGAGATTTCCGGCTACGCCCAGCTCAGCCAGGCGGCGATGAAATCCACCCGCATGATCGCCGACAATGTTTCGCAGTGGAAGCGCACCGCCGACGGATTGCGCAACGGTTAGCCGTCGGAATCGTCTTCGACATCGAGCGCCGCCGCCTTTCCCAAAAGGGAAGCGCGGCGGTTCTCTTTCGATCAGAACCAAAACAAAAAATAGATTTGAACTTTGCGGGCCGTCGTTGCGACCAACAGCAGCCGCCAAGCGCAGGCCGCAAATCCGGGGGAAAATCTTTATGGCAAGCATCCGGCCCGACAATAGCGATCCGATCCCGCTGCGCGCCTCGCCGCACCGGATGGGCACCCTGATGCTACGGTTTGTCGGCCTGCTGTTCCTGACGGTTGCGGTTTTGGCGCTGCTCTACAGCCGCTGAACGCGCGATCCACCCCGCCCGGATCAAGTGCGGGGCAGGCTTTCGTCCGAAAGCGCTTTGTATGGTTAGCAGAGCCTGACTTATTGGCTCTCGATCGGCGCCGCTTCCAGTGAATAGGAGCCGTCGGCGTAGCCCTTGACGACCATTGTCGTCGTCAACATCACCGTAAGCGTCACGGTTGCGAAGATAAAGCCCACCAGTTGCAGGCCAGTGCGGTCTACCATGATCATCCCCGTCAAGATTTTTTCCCCGGGACCATATGGCAGGCACAAAGTTCAAAATGCGTTAGCGGCAGATCGCTGCTGATAGCGCCTGGTTAATACTCCGTCACGGGACCTCATTTCGCGCCGCGCTGCGGCACGAAGGCGGTGGCAAGCACGGAAAACACCAATTCGCCGCGCTGATTTGTTCCGGTGTTGCGGGCCTGCAGGATGCCCCATTCGGGACGGCTCGAAGACGTCCGCTTGGCTTCGATCTCGCTTGCAAAGCTGATGGTGTCACCGGCGAGCACCGGCCTGATCCAGCGCAATTCGCGAAAGCCCGGCGACGGTCCCCACACCGCAACCTGCTCGCCGCGCGCGGCCGCCTCTTCCGCCTGCCGCGCCGCGTCGGCGACCAAAAGCTTCATGCAGATCGATCCGACATGCCAGCCCGACGCCGCAAGGCCCCCGAACAGCGACTTCTTGCCCTCCTCTTCGTCAAGATGAAAGCGCTGCGGATCGAATTGCGCGGCGAATTTCTTGATCGCCTCGGCGGTGAAGGTGAACGATCCCAGTTCACGCCGCTGCCGGGCCTCCATTTCCTCGAAGAAACGCATCAGGCGGCGCCCTCGCGGCGCAGCACGATGATCGGCGTAACCATCTCGCACAGCATCTCGCCGCCGGTGTTGCGGACCGTGGCCTTGAAGGTCACGATCCCGGTCGCCGGCCGGCTCCTGGAAAGGCGCGCCTCGGTGACGTCGATATCGAGCAGGAGATCGTCGCCCGGTCGCAACGGCGCCAGCCAGCGCACCTCATTGACGCCGGGCGAGCCCATCGACGCGGTGCGGCCGATGAAGCCGTCGAACATCATCCGCATCATGATCGAGCAGAGATGCCAGCCCGACCCCGCAAGGCCGTTGAGCATCGAGCGCTTCGCGGCCTCTTCGTCCAGATGCATCGGCTGCGGATCGAATTCGGCGGCGAAGGCCAGGATATCCTCGCGCGAGACGTGGTGCGGTCCGAATGTGCCGAGACGGCCGGGCGGAAAATCTTCGAAGGACAGTGTCATGGATTGCGGTTTGCGGGGGACAAGGCCTGATTGTGGCCGCACTTTGCGGCAATCTCAACCCATGCGGGCGCATGGCTCGTGCTACCGTTGGGGCTCATATCCTATTCGCCGGGGGAGAACGATGTTTGAATTTCGGGACCTGTTTCAGTGGGATCGGTTCATCACGCCGACCATCATCAAGACGTTTTATTGGCTGGTGATCGCGCTGATCTGCCTGTTCGGCTTATCCGGCATCTTCTCGGGGCTCGCCGCGATGGCGATCAGCCCGTTCGCCGGGTTCTTGGTGCTGCTGTCCTCGATCGCGAGCGTCGTGGTCGGCATCGTGTTCTCGCGCATCGTCGCGGAATTCATCCTGATCGTGTTCCGCATCAACGAGCATCTCGGCGCGATCCGCGACCAGGGCGGCACGCGATAGAGCGCGATCAGGTATTGAACCGGAAATGCATGACGTCACCGTCGGCGACGACGTATTCCTTGCCTTCCAGCCGCAGTTTTCCCGCATCGCGTGCGCCGGCTTCCCCGCCCAGCGCGACATAGTCGGAATAAGCAATGGTCTCGGCGCGGATAAAGCCCTTTTCGAAGTCGGTATGAATGACACCCGCGGCGGCCGGTCCCTTGGTGCCGCGATGAATGGTCCAGGCACGGGCTTCCTTCGGCCCGACGGTGAAATAGGTGATGAGGTCGAGCAGTTGATAGCCGGCGCGGATCAGCCGGTCGAGACCGGCTTCCTCAAGCCCAAGCGTGTCCAGAAATTCCGCGCGCTCCTCGCGTGACAGGGTTGCGATCTCCGATTCGATCTTGGCGGAGATCACCACCGCGACCGCATTCTCCTCCTTGGCGCGCTCGAACACCTGCCTGGAAAAGCTGTTGCCCTCCTTGGCGGAGGCTTCCTCGACGTTGCAGACGTAAAGCACCGGCTTTGACGTCAACAGTCCCAGCATGCCGAAGGCACGCTCTTCCTCGGCTTTGCGCTCGAGCAAGCGCGCCGGCTTGCCGTCGCGCAGCAGCACCAGCGCGCGGTTGACGAGGTCGAGTTGCTCCTTGGCGTCCTTGTCGTTGCCCTTGGCCTTCTTGGCGAGGTTGTCTACACGCTTCTCCAGGCTTTCGAGATCGGCGAGCATCAGTTCGGTCTCGATTGTCTCGATGTCGGCGAGCGGCGCGATCTTGCCTTCGACATGGGTGATGTCGGAATCCTCAAAGCAGCGCACCACATGCGCGATGGCGTCGACCTCGCGGATGGTGGCGAGAAACTGATTGCCGAGGCCTTCGCCCTTGGAGGCGCCCCGCACCAGACCCGCGATATCGACAAAGGTCAGCCGGGTCGGAATGATCTGCGCCGACTTGCCGATTTCCGCCAATTTATCGAGCCGGGGATCGGGCACCGCGACCTCGCCGACATTCGGCTCGATGGTGCAGAACGGATAATTCGCCGCCTGCGCCGCTGCCGTCTCGGTCAGCGCGTTGAACAACGTCGATTTGCCGACATTGGGCAATCCGACGATACCGCATTTGAATCCCATAGCCTGTCCTGAAGTCCGTTCGCGATGGTCCTGCCCGGGTTACGCGGCGCCGTCATCGCCCTTGTCGAAAAATCCCTTGGCCTGCATCGCCAGGTGCACCTTGTTCTGGAACGTCGAGTCGCGGCCGGTGGCGATGAGCCCCGCGTTGTCGGCGACCGCCTCGCACAAGGCCGTCACCCATGGGCCGTCGTCCTTGGCGAAATCAGACAGCACGTAAGCGTGCACCAGCTCCTTGACGCCGGGGTGACCGATCCCGAGCCGCACCCGGCGATAATCGTTGCCGATATGCGAGGAGACCGAGCGCAAGCCGTTATGGCCGGCGATGCCGCCGCCGATTTTGACGCGCACTTTCGCCGGCGGCAGTTCGAGCTCGTCCTGGAACACGGTGATCTCGGGCGCACCAAGCTTGAAGAAGTTCGCGGCTTCCTGCACCGCGCGTCCGGAATCGTTCATGTAGGTCGTGGGCTTGAGCAAGATCACGCGCTCATGATCGAGCGTGCCTTCCGAAGTCTCGCCCTGAAAGCGGCGGCGCCATGGCGCGAAACCATGACGCCGCGCGATTTCATCGACGGCCATGAAGCCGATATTGTGCCGGTTACGCGCGTATTTCGCGCCGGGATTGCCGAGACCAACAAAGAGTCGCATGACGCGGCATCCCGCGGCTTAGCTTACTTCTTCTTGTCGCCGCCACCGGCGGGCGCTTTCGCACCAGCCGCTGGAGCCGCCGCCGCACCTGCCGCCGGAGCACCGGCCGCCGGCGCGCCAGCCGCAGGCGTCGCCGCAGCAGCGCCGGCCGCAGGCGTCGCACCGGGCGCCGCGACACCGGTTGCCGCCGCCGCAGCGGCAGCCGCAGCCGCCTTCTGCTCTTCGGCGTAACCCGACGGCGGCACGATGGTCACGAGCGTGATGTCCTCTCGCGCCAGCGGCTTGACGCTTGATGGCAGCGTGATGTCGGACAGATGCAGCGAATGGCCGATCTCAAGAGTGCTGATGTCGGCATCGATATATTGCGGAATGTTATCGACCGAGCATTCCAGATCGAGGGTGTGGGTCACGATGTTGACCGTGCCGCCGCGCTTCACGCCGGGCGACGCATCCGCCCGCTGGATGTGCAAGGGAACGCTGATGCGGATGGTGGCGCCTTCGCCGAGCCGCATGAAGTCGACATGAATGGGGAAATCGCGCACCGGATCGAGATGGAAGTCGCGCGGAATCACGCGGTGCTTCTTGCCCTCGAGATCGATGTCGTAAATCGTGGTGAGGAACCGGCCTGCCAGGATGCGCTGGCGCAGATCGGCATCGTCGACCGAAATCGGCGTGGGGGGCTGGTTGTTGCCATAGATCACTCCGGGCACTCTGCCGGCGCGACGCTCTGCCCGTGCGGCCCCCTTGCCGACTGACGGACGTGCGGTCGCCTTCAATTCCTTGACGGTCGCCATTGTCATAAGTCCTTGTTTTCAAAAGTTAAAGGCCGCAAACCGCGGCCCATTTCGCTGTCCACAGCAAGCCTCCAGGGGTGCGGGGGCTGCGGACGTGGCGGGCTTTTAGCGCCAAAGGGCGGAAATGACAAGGAAATGCAGGGAATTTTCTAGCCCTTCCTTCGCCTTTGCTGGAGGGGGAGGGAAGATCCCCTCACCCGTCCGTCTTCGGGCCGCCGTTGTCCGGCGCCGTGGGCGAAACGCCGAACTTGCTCTCCAGCGCGGCGATGCGCGCCTTCAAGGCCTCGTTTTCCTCGCGCGCCATCCGCGCCATGTCCTTGACCGCCTCGAACTCCTCGCGTTTGACGACATCGAGGTCACGCAGGAATTTCTCGGCCTGATTGCGGACCAGGGTATCGACCTCGCGCTTGACGCCCTGGGCGGCGCCGGCGGCGTCGTTCATCAATCGTCCGATCTCGTCGAAAAACCGGTTGCTGGTCTGGGTCATGCGAAATCTCCGCTCGGCTATGCGCTGGTGGACCGAGCAAGAACAATGGCGATCCCGGCCGCGTCATTCAAGGTCCGCGCCATCGTCTGCTTGCCGCAAGTTGCCTTGTCATCTCCTGGTTTCCTTGCAATCGTATTGAACCCCCAAGGAAAGAATCCCAACCTCAACGATAAAGAAACGCCGCAATGATCGACCAGCAGATCGAAATCCCTACCAAGGACGGCCGCACCACCACGTTCATCACCCATCCCGAACGCGGCGGACCTTTTCCCGTCATCATCTTCTACATGGACGCGCCGGCGATCCGCGAGGAGCTGCGCGACATGGCGCGCCGGATCGGCACGTCAGGCTATTACGTCATGCTGCCTAATCTCTATTACCGCGCGGGCGTGATGGAGCTCGGACCGTTGCCGGCCGATCCGGAATCGGCGGAGCGCAAGCGCATGATCCAGCTGATGAACTCAATCAATATTCCGCTAGTCATGGAAGACACCAAGGCCCTGCTCGCCTATGCCGAAGGCCAGAAGGCTGCGAACACGCGCATCGTCGGCACCGTCGGCTATTGCATGAGCGGGCGCTATGCGGTCAACGCGGCGACGCATTTTCCCGGTCGCGTCAAGGCCGCCGCATCGATCTACGGCACGCATCTCGCAACCGAGCAGCCCGACAGCCCGCATCTCGCCGCGGGCAAGACCAAGGCCGAGCTTTATTTCGGTTGCGCCGAGACCGACATCTATGCGCCACAGGAAATCATCGACAAGGTGAAAGCGGGGATGAAAGGCTCGAGCAACGAGGTCGAGATCTATCCCGGCACTCATCACGGTTTTGCGTTTCCGAAGCGGCCGGTCTACGACCGCGACGCGGCCGAGCGGCACTGGGAGCGGCTGCTCGCGCTCTATCGCCGCAACCTCGGATAACGGCTAACAAGGCGACAAATGAGGCTGCTCGCATTTTCCGACATCCACCATAACCTGGCGGCTGTGCGAAAATTGAGAGCGTCAGAAGCAAATTCGTTCGATGCAATCGTGGTCGCAGGAGATATCGGAAGCGAGAGCGCAAAGGAATTCTTCAAAATTCTTTCGACGTTCAAATGCCCGGTCCTTTATGTGTTCGGAAATTGGGATCACGAGTTGGGGTATCGCAGGCGCTATGGCGACAATTGTCACCTCATCCATTCAAACGTCGTGACAATTGAGCACCTTCATTTCACAGGTTTCAGCGGCTGCCCGACAAACTGGGGTAAGAACCCGATTGCCCGTAGAATCCTCAGCAAGGTAAAGAGGGCCGATACTGCCCGCCTCCGTCTTGCCAAGAGTTCAATCCTCAAATCGAACCGCGAGAGCGTCCGAAAGGTCATCGCGAGTGCCTCGGTCGACCCACGCAAATGCGTGGTTGTTACCCACGAGCGTCTTGCGCGACTGAGCGAAGAAATCCCTGACACGCTTCTCCATTTATTTGGTCACATCCACAATTATTCGGACCGAACCTACAAGGGCACGAGATATGTCGACGTCGCGGCACTTGATCGTCCCATCCCAGTCCGGCCCCGTGCCAAGAAACGATGGACGATGGACGATTGTCGCAATGTTAATGCTGGCAACTACGTGACGATCGAAATCAGTTCCTCACAAGGGATCGTCGCCCAATGCGTATCCATGCGGCGGCAATATCCCGACTGGCTGCCGCTCGAAGATTCCCGCTTCCTTGCGAAGGACTGGATACCTGAAGAGAAAAGATGGGCTATTCCTTCTAAGATGCCACAGAATGACTAGGTGCTAACGTCGCACGAGATCCAGCAGGCCCCTGATGCCCTTCCTCCTGATCGCCTTTCCCGTGTTCGACCCGGTCGCGATCGCGCTCGGACCGATCGCGATCCGCTGGTATGCGCTGGCCTATATCGGCGGCATCGTGCTGGGCTGGATCTATGCGCGCTCGCTGCTCAAGAACGAAAAGCTGTGGGGCGGACCGGCGCCAATCTCGCTGCCGCGGCTCGACGATTTCATCCTCTGGGTCACGGTCGGCATCATCCTCGGCGGCCGCACCGGCTATGTGCTGTTCTACAATCTGCCGTTCTTCGTCGCCCATCCCCTCGAAATTTTCGAATTGTGGAAGGGCGGCATGTCGTTTCATGGCGGCTTTCTCGGCTGCGTCGCCGCGGTGATGCTGTTCTGCCGGCTCAACGGCCTTTCGATCCTCTCGCTCGGCGACATCACCACCGCGGTCGGGCCGATCGGCCTGTTCCTCGGGCGGCTTGCCAATTTCATCAACAGCGAATTATGGGGACGGCCGGCCGACCCGAGCCTGCCCTGGGCGATGATCTTTCCCAATGGCGGGCCGCTGCCGCGCCATCCGAGCCAGCTCTACGAGGCCGGACTCGAAGGCATCCTGCTATTTGTGATTCTCGCGGTGATGATCCGGTTCGGCGCGCTGAAGCGGCCGGGCCTGATCCTCGGCAGTTTCATCGCGATTTACGGTGTTGCACGCATCATTGGCGAGCATTTCCGGGAGCCCGATCCGCAACTCGGATTCTTGTGGGGCGGGCTTACCATGGGGATGCTGCTGTCGGTGCCCATGGTTATTGTCGGCGCAATCATTATTGTTATGGCATGTCGGCGCCAGGCGCCGGCGCAGATAGTCAAGTCAGTTGCGGATAGTTAAGTCAGTTGCAGATAGTTTAGTTGGTTCAAGGCAGGTCGTGTCTGATTATTCGCCGCTGCAGTCGGAGATCAAGAAACTGATCAAATCGTCCGGCCCGATGCCGGTGTGGCGATATATGGAGCTGTGCCTGATGCATCCCAAGCACGGCTATTACGTATCGCGCGATCCATTGGGACGCGAGGGCGATTTCACCACCGCACCGGAAGTGAGCCAGATGTTCGGCGAACTGTTAGGGCTATGGGCCGCATCGGTATGGAAGGCGATCGGTTCGCCGCCGGTGCTGCGCCTGGTCGAGCTCGGGCCCGGCCGCGGCACCATGATGGCGGATGTGCTGCGCGCGCTGCGGGTGCTGCCGCCGCTCTATCAGTCGCTCAGCATTCATCTGGTCGAGATCAATCCCGTGTTGCGCGACAAGCAGGCATCGACATTGTCGGGCGTGCGCAATATCTCCTGGCATCACACGATCGACGAGATACCCGAGGGACCTGCCGTCATTCTCGCCAACGAATATTTCGACGTGCTGCCGATCCACCAGGTGGTGCGACGAGAGAACGGCTGGCACGAGCGCGTGGTCGACCTCGACGAAGACGGCGAGCTGATATTCGGCGCTTCGGCGGAGCCGATCCCGCGTTTCGAAGTGCTGCTGCCGCCGCTGGTGCGCGCGGCGCCGGTCGGAGCGGTGTTCGAGTGGCGGCCCGATGCCGAGATCATGAAGCTCGCAACTCGCGTGCGCGACCAGGACGGCGCGGCGCTGATCATCGACTATGGCCATATGCGCAGCGACGCCGGCGATACTTTCCAGGCCATCGCCCGCCACAGTTTCACCGATCCGTTGAAAGCACCCGGCCAGGCCGACGTCACCGCCCACGTCGACTTCCAGGCGCTCGCGCGCGCCGCGGAGGATCTGGGCGCGCGGGTCCACGGCCCGGTGACGCAGGGCGAGTTCCTGAAACGGATCGGCATCGAAACCCGCGCCGTGACGCTGATGGCGAAGGCCACTCCTGAAGTTTCCGAGGACATATCCGGCGCGCTGAAGCGGCTGACCGATAGCGGCCGCGGCGGCATGGGCTCGATGTTCAAGGTGCTGGCGATCTCGGAGCCGCAACTGATCTCGCTCGCAGGCTTTAGCGACGACAAGCCAGCAGCCTCAGGAGACGTGCTGCAGTGATATTTTCGCCGCTGCTTGCAGCCATTCCCGGCCTTCGCCACGCCTTCTTCACGCGCGACGGCGGCGTGTCCGGCGGCATTTACGGCGGCCTCAATGGCGGGCTGGGCTCGAACGATGATCCCGAGCATGTCGTGGAGAATCGCCGGCGGATGGCGGAGCAAATGGGCGTTGCGCCCGATCGCTTCCTGAGCGTTCACCAGGTTCATTCGCCGGATGCGGTGGTCGCCAACGGTCCCTGGGACGGCTCGGCGCGGCCGCGCGCCGACGCCATCGTCACGCGGACGGAAGGCATCGCCATCGGCGTCACCGCGGCCGATTGCGGGCCGATCCTGCTGGTCGACCCCAACGCACGCGTGATCGGGGCTGCGCATGCCGGCTGGAAGGGCGCGCTGACCGGCATCCTGGAATCCACCATCGAGACCATGGAAAAGCTCGGCGCCGAGCGCAGCGGCGTGGTTGCCGCGATCGGCCCCTTGATCCGGCAACATTCTTATGAAGTCGGCGGCGAATTCGTCGAGCGCTTCATCGACGCTGATGCCGACAATGCCGTGTTCTTCATCCCGTCGACCCGCGAAGGCCATTCGATGTTCGACCTCGCCGGCTACATCCGGATGCGGCTGGAGAATGCCGGCGTCTTGATGATCGACGACATCGGCGTTGATACCTATTCCGACGAGCGTTTTTACAGCTACCGCCGTTCGGTGCACCGGAAAGAGCCGGACTACGGCCGTCATGTCCATGCCATCGCGCTGGAAGCGTGAGGCTGGAACCCCCGATCCGAATTGCTGGACCGCCTTGACTCTCCACTCGGTGGAGGCTGCACAATCAGTATGCGCAGCACGACCCTCGCGCGAGCCGGTATTGGGAACTGGTCGCCATCATGAAAGGACAATCGCCACAAGGTAGTCCCAATCAGGAGTGGCTATGGATCACCGACGCCCGAAGCATCATCTCGCTGACTAGCTGATCACCCCTCATCCGAGCGTGCTTTTCATTTGCTCCACGAACGCGGCCGCCGCGACCGGCAACACCCGGCTTCGTCGCGTCGCGAGCAGCAATCGCGCCTGCAGCAAGGGCGGATCGACCAGCGGCAGCGCCATCATGTCGCCCGGCGGGATCAGCGCCTTGCCCGGACTGCGGAACTGAAAGCAGACGCCGCGGTTCATGTGCGCGAACGCCTTCATCGCTTCGACCGAATTCGAGATCAGGCGCGGATCGAGATCGAACGACGCCAGCGCCAGCACCTGCTCGATCAGGCCGCGGCCGGCGAGCGTGGTGTCGGCCAGCGCCAGCGGAAACGCAAGGCAATCGCGCAAGCGCAATTCGTTGCGGCTGGCGAGCGGGTGATCGGGCACCACCATCGCACAGAGCGCCTGGCGCGCGACGGCTACGATCGCGACGTCTCTCTTGCGCGGCACATCGTGCGTCAGAATGAGATCGACCTGGTCCGCGACCAGCGCTTCGATCAGTTCTCCGGGTGCGCCGATCCGGACATGGAAACGCACATAGGGATGGGTCGCCTGGAATGTTGTGATGGCCGACGGCAGCAATTCACCGGCAACCGATTCCGCGGCCGCGACGCTGACCTGTCCGCGCACCAGGCCGCGCAGCTGTTCGATCCGCGATTCGACGGCCTTCAATTCGGAAATCACCAGGCGCGCATAAACCAGAAATGCCTCGCCAGCTGACGTCACCCGGACGCCCCGCGGCAGGCGTTCGAACAAGAGTGCGCCGAGATCCAATTCGAGGTCGAGGATCTGGCGGTTCAGCGCCGACGACGCGACATTCAGGGCATCGGCGGCTTTGCGGATCGAGCCGTAGCGGGCGACGGCGTCGACGTAAGAAAGTAGCCGCGGCGGACGCAGCCGGCTGCGCGACGCCGGTTTGCCGGAAGCGGCCGCGCGCGCTGGCAGTGTGGCCGTTCGCCTGACAGGTTTTTTGGCGCTCCGCTTTTTTCGCATGTTTCAGCGGCTCCTGGTCCGCTTGCCTGCTGAGGACAGCAAGCTCTGTGCCGTCGCAAAAAACGTTGAAACGACGGGATTTTCGCCGGTCCGTGCCGCCGGATCAGGCAGCATCACCCGCCTAGTGATCTCTTTTTACGCACACTGCAGCCTGATTTTGGTTCTAGCGGCGCTCGCTGGAAAGGGACGATGTTTCGCGCTGCCGGTGATCCCAACGGAGGGCAGCGATCATGTTTACCCGCCTCGTTACGTCCATCGTCGCTTTGGTCTTGAGTGGAATGATCACGGCTGCCCGGGCCGAAGAAGCCGTGACGGTGCGCTTGAAATGGTTCCACCAGGCGCAGTTTGCCGGCTTCTACGTCGCCAAGGAGAAGGACTTTTACAAATCGGCCGGCTTGAACGTCGACATCCAGCCCGGCGGTCCGGATTTTCCCGCGATCCAGATGGTGACCGGCGGCAACGAGCAATTCGGCGTCACCGGCGCCGACCAGATCCTGATCGCCCGCAGCAAAGGCGTTCCGGTGGTGGCGCTGGCGGTGATCTTTCGCCGCAATCCCTTCGTGCTGTTTTCGCTGGCAAGGTCCGGCATCAAGACACCGGCTGATTATGTCGGCAAGAACATCGGCGTGAAGATCGGCGGCAACGAAGAGCTGATCTATCGCGCCGTTTTGGCCAAGGCCGGCATCGACAAAGCCAAGCTCAACGAGATCCCCGTCAAGTTCGACATCACGCCGTTGCTCGCCGGTACCGTCGATGTCTGGCCGGGCTATCTCATCAACGAGGTCTTGGCGGCCAAGGAGAAGGGTTTTGACGTCAACGTCGTCTCGCCGCCGGATTTTGGCATCGATCTTTATGCCGATACTCTGTTCACGACCGAGAAGATGCTCAGGGAGAAGCCGGACGTGGTCCGCAAATTCGTCACCGCGACGCTGAAGGGCTGGTCCGGCGCGATCGCGGCGCCTGAAGAGGCGGCCCAGATCACGGTGAAGTACGGCTCCAAACTGACCTATGATCATGAGCTTGCGATGATGAAGGCAAGCCTGCCCTTGCTGCAACCCGACGCCCAACCTGTCGGCTGGATGGATGCCGCCAACTGGAGCGCCACGCAGAAGCTTCTGGTCGACGGCGGATTCCAGAAGGCGCCGGTCGATATCGGCAAGGCCTTTACCGTCGAATTCCTCAAATGAATGCGATTGCACTGGCGGCCCGGTTGGAGGCGACCCCACTGTCCCACCCCGAGCCTTTGATCGCGATCGAAGGCTTGCAGGTTCGCTTCGACAATGTGGTCGCCATCGAAGATTTGAGTTTTGCGATCGGGCGCGGCGAGTTCATCTCGCTGCTCGGACCGAGCGGCTGCGGCAAGTCGACGCTTCTCAAAGCGATCGCCCGATTGGTCCCGCTGGCCAAGGGGCGGATCGAGCTGCGCGATCCCAATCTGCGCATCGGTTTCATGTTTCAAAAGCCGCTGCTGCTGCCGTGGCGGACGGCGCTCGACAACGCGCTGCTGCCAGTGGAAATTCAGCTCGGCGGCAGCGTGGTCGATGCAACCGACCACAGCCGCGCCCGCCGCATGCTCGAGATGGTTGGGCTCGCCGATTTCGCAGGCGCCTACCCACACCAGCTATCCGGCGGAATGCAGCAACGCGTGGCGCTGGCGCGCGCGCTGATGAGCGACCCCGACATCCTGCTGCTCGACGAACCCTTTGGCGCGCTCGATGAGCTGACGCGCGAAGTCCTCAACGAGGAATTGATCCGTATCTGGCAAAGCAGCGACACCCGATTGCACACGGTCATCATGGTCACCCATTCGATACCGGAGGCAGTCACGATGTCGGACCGCGTCATCGTCCTGACCGACCGGCCGGCGCAGCTGGTCGAGGACGTCAGCGTCGGTTGTCCGCGGCCGCGCACGCCGGACGATCCGGACGCCGTTCCCGTCATGAAACGGATCCGAGCGATGGTCAGAGGCCGCCGATGAGACGGCGCATTCAAGCCCCGCTGCTGTTCGCCCTGCTGACGCTCGCCGCCTGGCAGGCCATCGTGACGGTGGCCAACATCCCGGAATATCTGTTGCCGGCGCCGAGCGCGATTTTTGCCACGATCGATCGCACGCTCGTCGTCCAGCTCGCGGTGACCTTCGTCGAGGCCGTGATCGGTTTCCTGATCGCCAGCACACTGGCGTTCGGCTGCGCCATCATGTTCGTCCGCTTTCACACCCTTGAGGAAGGGCTGTTTCCGATCGCGATCGCGGTCAAGACCACGCCGATCGTTGCGGTTGCGCCGCTGCTGGTGATCTGGCTCGGGACCGGATGGTGGTCCAAGATCGTAGCCGTGATGCTGATCTGCTTTTTCCCGGTGCTGGTGAACGCGGTGAAAGGTCTGAAAGCCGCCGACGCCGAATACCGCGAGCTGTTCCAGACGCTGGGCGCCAGCCGGGCGCAGGAATTCCGCAAGCTGCGGATCCCCTATTGCCTGCCTTATCTGTTCTCGGCGCTGAAAATCTCCTCCTCGCTCGCCATCGTCGGCGCGATCGTGGGCGAGTTCGTCGGCGCCACGCAGGGGCTCGGCTATCTCATCATGGTCTCGTCGGCGCATCTTGAAACCGCAACCTTGTTCGCGGCGATCGCCGCCGCCGCGTTGGCAGGGATCATCCTGTTTTATGTCATCGGCTGGACCGAGGCGCGCGTGATCTTCTGGCACAGCGGCAATATGGAATGACCATGCGCACGACGTCCGTCGACGTGATCCAGATCCCGACCAAAGGTCCCGGCGATGTGTCGGGTCTGATGAAGCTGATCGAGGCCGGCAAGATTGCGCCGGGATCGATCCTGGCGATCCTGGGAAAGACCGAAGGCAATGGCGGCGTCAATGATTTCACCCGGGAATATGCCGTGTCGGCGCTCAGCGCCGCGCTCGCGCCTCACGTTGATTTGCCGTCGCACAAGGTCGAACAGAAGATTGCATTTGTGATGTCGGGCGGCACCGAGGGCGTGCTCAGCCCGCATCTTACCGTGTTCGCGCGCAGCGCAGTCGAAGGCGGCAATTCCGCCCGCCCCATCGCCGGCAAGCGGCTGAGTATCGGCATCGCGCAGACCCGCGGTTTCATGCCGGAGGAAATCGGCCGCACCGTGCAAATCGAGCAGACCGCAAGCGCCGTGCGTGTCGCCATGCGCGACGCCGGCATCGACGATCCCAAGGACGTGCATTTCGTGCAGATCAAGTGCCCGCTTCTGACCAGCGAGCGGATCGAGGCAGCCCATGCGCGAGGGCGCCAGACGGTCACGACCAGTGCCTATGGCTCGATGGGCTTTTCGCGCGGCGCTTCCGCGCTCGGCGTGGCCAGTGCGCTCGGCGAGATCGACGGCCCGGTCCGTGATGAGCAGATCCTGAAGGACTGGAAACTGTTTTCGTCGGTGGCCTCCACCTCGGCCGGCATCGAGCTCATGCACAACGTGGTGATTGTGCTCGGCAATTCGGCTTCGTCGGCGAGCCCCTTCGTGATCGGTCATGCCGTGATGCGCGATGCCATCGATGCCGCCGCCGTGATCGGCGCGCTGGAGAGTGTCGGGCTGTGGGCCCGAGACCGCTCCGACCCGATCGTGCCGGGCCGTCTGGTCAATATTTTCGCCAAGGCCGAGGCGTCGCCGGATGGCAGCGTCCGCGGGTGCCGCCACACCATGCTGGACGATTCCGATATCGGCGCCACCCGGCATGCCCGCGCCGCGGTCGGCGGACTGATCTCCGGCCTCGCCGGAACCGGGGCCGTCTATGTCTCCGGCGGCGCGGAGCATCAGGGACCGCCGGGCGGCGGCCCGGTGGCGGCGATTGCGCGTCTGTAAGGCAAAATGCATTTGCACAAGAGGAATTCTCTGGAACATACGCGGCTTCTGCGGATACGAATATGCCGCTAAGCGGAACGCTCCATGGGCTTCTTGAGACACACCGTGGGAATTGGCCGGGCAGATCTGACGCGGGACTGCCTTGAGCAGATCCGGCTTTGGCCCGGGTGCGAGACCGTCGATGAAATCGCCGTTCTCGCCGAGCCGCGCGGCGGCTTCTCGGTCCATGTGGTCAACTATGGCTCGGCCAAAAAAAGAGTTGCCGACCGCGCGATCGGCTGCATCCGGCGCGAGAAGCTGCGGCGCTTTCATTTGAAATTGGAATAAAGTAAGGCGCTAGCCGTCATCGTGTTGGCTTCCGTTGTGTTCCGCCTGCCCTAGACGTTAATCGGTTTTAACGATATCGCAGGATGTAATGAGGGACGCGTCAATCACTTTGCTCCGGAGAAGCCGGGCGGCGATGCGCGCATGCGCCGCCGCGCTGCTGCTTGCGGCGGCTTGCGCGCTCGGCGGCTGCGCCTCTGGCGGCGCGACCGGCAGCGGTTCGTTTGCCATGGCCGGCGCCGGCGATAACCCGACCATCGCATTCGAATCGATCGACGGTCCGCCGCCTTCCGTGTTCGACCGCATGGTGGGCGTGCTCGACAGCGAGACCAAATTGCGCAGCCTGCAGGTCGTCTCGCGCGAAAGCTCGCCGGCTTTCCGCGTGCGCAGCTACCTCTCGGCCCAAGTCGTTCGCGGCCGCACCATGATCGCGTGGGTCTGGGACGTCTACGACCGCGACCAACAGCGCACGCTTCGGCTTGCCGGCGAGGAGCCGGCCGGCAAGGCCGGCCGCGACACCCTTCGCGACCCCTGGACTGCGGCCGACGACCTCGTGCTGCGCAAGATCGCGCAGGCCGGATTGAGCGGCCTTTCCAGCATGATTCAGGGTACGCCGCCGGATGCGGCCCCGCCCGCTGGCCCAGGAAAGCGCGGCCCCGCGGTTGCGAGCACAGAGATGCCCTCGCCCACCTCCAGCGCCACCCGCGTCAGCGCGCTCGGTTACACCGACCGGTAACCACCCCCCAAACGCCTGACCGGATTCAGGAATTTTGCGCAGGAAAACGCGTTCCCATGGGTTGCCAGCGCCTCCCCCGGCCTGATATCTCCTGCCTCGTTGAATTAAGCCGGTTCCGCAGGAAAACCCGATATGCTGAACGTCGTATCCAGCAAGACGCGGGGAGAAGCCTCGATGTCGGCCAAGAACGGCACCATCAAGCTTGTCGCCGGCAACTCCAACCCCGCCATGGCGCAGGCCATTGCCGCCGGTCTCGGCTTGCCGCTGACCAAGGCCGTGGTCCGGCGCTTTGCCGACATGGAGATATTTGTCGAGATCCAGGAAAACGTCCGGGGCTCGGATGCCTTTATTATCCAGTCGACGTCGTTTCCGGCCAACGACCATCTGATGGAGCTTCTGATCATCACCGACGCGCTGCGCCGGTCGTCGGCGCGCCGCATCACCGCGGTGATCCCCTATTTCGGCTATGCCCGGCAGGATCGCAAATCCGGCTCGCGCACGCCGATTTCGGCCAAGCTCGTGGCCAACCTGATTACCCAGGCCGGCGTCGACCGCGTCATGACGCTCGACCTGCATGCCGGGCAGATCCAGGGCTTCTTCGACATCCCGACCGACAATCTCTTCGCCTCGCCGGTGATGGTGCGCGACATCCGCGAGCGTTTTGATCTGACCAATGTCATAGTGGTGTCGCCCGACGTCGGCGGCGTGGTGCGCGCCCGCGGGCTTGCCAAGCGCATCAACACGCCACTTGCGATCATCGACAAGCGCCGCGAACGCGCCGGCGATTCCGAGGTCATGAACGTGATCGGCGATTGCGCCGGCTTCACCTGCATCCTGGTCGACGACATCGTCGACTCCGGCGGCACGCTGGTGAACGCCGCCGACGCGCTGCTCGCCAACGGCGCCAAGGACGTCTACGCCTACATCACCCACGGCGTGCTTTCCGGCGGCGCGGCGGCGCGCATCACCTCCTCCAAGCTGAAAGAGCTCGTCATCACCGACTCGATCCAGGCGACCGAAGCCGTCATCAAGGCGCCCAACATCCGCACCCTCTCGATCGCGACGCTGATCGCGGAAGCGATCGGCCGCACGGCGGCGGAAGAGTTGGTGTCGAGCTTGTTCGACTGAGTTTGGCTTCATAGGGTGGGCAAAGGCGCGCTTGCGCCGTGCCCACCTTTTTTGTTGCTGGTGGGCACGCTGCGCTTTGCCCACCCTACCGCTTCCCTCAATCATGCCCCGGCCGCGGGATCAGGTTCATCACCGTCCGCACGTAGCCGCCGTCGACGGTGATCTCGTCACCGTTGACATAAGATGAGCGGTCGCTGGCCAAAAACAGCACGGCATCCGCAATGTCCTGTGGCATGCCGATCCGCCGCATCGGCGTCACCGCGGTGCGGCGCTCGATGACCCCGGGCGTGTCGTAGAAAGCCTGGCTCATCGGCGTGATCACCATGCCGGGGCTGACGACATTGCTGCGGACTCCCGTTGGGCCCCATTCGCTCGCAAGCTGGCGCGACAGCATCACGACACCGGCCTTGCTGACGCTATAGGCGCCGCTCTTGCCCTGCGCGTGGCTCGCGGCGATCGAGGCGATATGGATCAGGCTGCCGCGGCCGAGCCTGCGCATCGGCCGGCCGAAAATCTGCGCGCAGAGGAAATAGCCGGTGAGGTTGACGGCGAGAACTGCGTTCCACTCGGCGAGCGACAACTCGTCGAGCCCGCCGGGCCGCAACACCGCCGCGGTGTTGACCAGCACGCCGCAGGGTCCGAGCGATTTTTGGATCGTCTCGGACGCTGCCATTACGCTCTCGGCGCTGGTGGTGTCGCAGCGGGTCACCATATGGCCGCTGCCGACTTCGCGCAGCCCAGCATACGTCACCTCGAGCCCGCGCTCGTCGCGATCGATGGCGGCCACCTTGGCGCCGGCCCGCGCCAGATTGACCGCAACCGCGCGGCCGATGCCGCCGCCCCCGCCCGTCACCACGCAGGCGCGGCCTGACAGGCCAAGCCAGTCGGAAGAATTTTGTGATGTCATGACTGCCTCCCTTTTTTTAATTGCGCCAGTGCGACCAGCGTACAGTCATCTTCGGGTTTCAAACAGCCTCTGAAGTCACCTCGCCCCGCTTGCGGGGAGAGGTCGGATCGACTCGAAGAGGCGATCCGGGTGAGGGGGACTCTCCACGAGCGGAGTCCGTTGAAAGAGCCCCTCACCCCGCATCCGCCTTCGCCCGAAGGCGGGCTTCGGCGGACAAGAGAACGGGGAGAGGGAGAGGAACATGCCTCCGCATTCCCGCGGCGCAACGCGCCCAGGCATTGCAAGAAATCATTCGCCCATGAAATCAAAGGGCGCAGCGAATGCCGGGCGCTCGATGCACCCGCAGATGGAGTAACGGGCCGGCGCCCTCCAGCAAGCCGGCTAGCTACGGCGCTGTTTGATGGCGCGCGTCGCGCGGCTTGCTTGGAAGCGAGGCGGTCGTCCCTCACACTGATGGTGTAACGGAGTCGAGGATGGACCTCGCTCCAAGCATCGAGGAGAGACGACCATGGAGCATTATGCCGGAATCGACGTGTCATTGGAATGCTCAAACGTGTGCGTTGTGGACACCCGCGGCAAGATCGTTCGAGAAGCCAAGGTGGCGAGCGAACCGGCGGCGCTGATCGACTGGTTCGGTTCGCTCGGGTTTGAGCTCGCCAGGATCGGACTTGAGGCTGGGCCACTGTCGCAATGGCTCTATGCGGCCATAAAGGAGGCCGGCCTTGCAGTCGAACTTCTGGAGACGCGGCACGTGAGCGATGCCTTCAAGGCGAGGCCGGTGAAGTCGGACCGCAACGACGCCCGTAAGATCGCGCAACTGATGCGGCTCGGCTGGTTCCGGCCGGTGCACTGCAAGTCGATGAGTGCACAGGAGATCCGCGCAATGCTGACGGCGCGCAAGCTGATCCAGACCAAGCTTCAGGACGTCGAGAACAGCCTGCGCGGGATCTTGCGCGGCTTCGGGCTAAAGGTCGGCAAGACGACGAAGCGCAGCTTTGCGTCGCGGATCAGCGAGCTGGTGGTCGGCCATCCGGCCCTTGAGACAATCGCTGCGGCGATGCTCGCGGTTCACATGGCGCTGCTGCGCGAGTTCAACGGTCTTGAGAAGCGGGTGCGGACGATGTCGCTTTTGGATGCCAAGGCCAGGCTCTTAATGTCGACGCCGGCGGTCGGGCCGATCGTCTCGCTGACCTTTGCCTGCGCGGTCGATGATCCCTCCCGATTCACCTCATCGAAGCAGGCCGGGCCGCATTTCGGGTTGACGCCGAAGAAGTATCAGTCCGGCGAGACCGACTACACCGGCCGCATCAGCAAGCACGGTGACGCGTCCGTGCGCGAGGCGCTTTACGAGGCCGCCCACATCATGCTGACCAAGCCGATCAAGGGCTGCTCGGAACTCAAAAGCTGGGCCATGCGGATCGCCCGCCGCGCCGGCACCAACAAGGCCAAGGTGGCGCTGGCGCGCAAGCTCGCCGTGATTATGCTCCGCATGCTGAAGGATAATGCGCTGTTCAATCCGGCTGCCAAGGCCGCAACGGCCTAAAAACACGGAGGACAAACGGGTTTCGGGCGGGCCCCCACACCAGGCTCCCCGAAGCGAAGTCCCTTCGCCGGGACGATGGAACAGGTCAGGCCGTCACGCGAGTTGTCGACACATCCAACGATGTGATCACGCTTTCCGCAGATTGGCCGACCGGTTCCTCTTATGAACCCCATCAGGCGACGGCCCTGCGCCGATCCCGAACAGAAGCAAGTGCCCGGCGAGTGGATAACGCAAAAAGGGATTGACTAACCAAGGCCCGTTACAGAAGCCTCGCGTGCGAAAGTGATAAAGCACACGAGCGTAGTCACCACAGGTTCACCGGAAAACCCGGCCTTCCCTGCGCAACGGTTTTAACGGTTACTTCGTGCTCTCCCCGGTGACCGCTATCGAATGCACACTTCTGATTCGACCGATTCAATCAGCGCGACGAAAAATGTGAGTCATCAGAGTCACTTGCTTCGATTGCGGCAATACTTGATGGCCCAAAGCGGGTGTCCGGCTAACCCATTGAAGAAGAGTCGGTTTTCGAAATGTGTGAATCGAATAGCCGGTGACCGGGCTTTTTTGCCACCGTCGCCGGCGGAATTACTTCCGCCCACTTGACGCCAGCGTCGGGGCGTCAGGACCACACGGCTTCGCCGTCCGCAGAAGCTTCGCTCGTCTTGCGACACTGCCGCATCCACCGCATCCCGCCCAACGTTCGTGACGATGGCCAACGCCCCTCTCTCGGGCGAGACGGCGGAAGTTGTAGGAGTGATTTGCCCGACGGGCTAATCTTACTGCGTCATAATTTTTGTCGGCTGTATCTTGACGGGGTTGCTGCCGCAGCAAGGGCATCGCGGCAAAGTTTTTATGAGCGCGTTGATCAAGCGCACGCGCACGGTCGCGATCGAGTTCGGGATGTGGCGTTCAGGCCGCAAGGGAGGATCCTCTGGGTCGATAACCGTCGGGTAGGACAGGCGTCTGGAATGAGCGTGGTGGAACGAGGTCCTGAGGGGGGAATCGTCTCCCGCTCGGAGATCAGGAATCCGTAGGCTGCGATGCACATCGTGGCGTGATGATGGAAGCCGCGCCAGCCGCGCCCTTCGAAGTGCCCGAGCCCGACTTCCTGCTTGAGCTCCAGATAGTCGCGCTCGATGCGCCAGCGCAGCTTGGCGAAGTCGACGAGTTCGCGGAAGCCGATATTCGCCGGCAGCGTCGACAACCAATACTTGGTCGGCTCGGCTTCGCCCTCGGGCCACTCGATCAGCAACCACTCCTGCGACAGCAATTCCGGCATCAGCTGGCTATGTCCGACCCGAACGCGCACGCGGGCAAAGCGCGACGACAGCCACTCGGCCGAACCCTCCCGCCACCGGATCGTGCGCCAGGCATGCTTGGGCAGATCAAGCGCCAGCCGTTTGGCCGAGATCAGATCGGGTTCGTCGCGACGTCCCGTATTGTTCAGCGGCTTGCCTCTCCGCCTCGGTCCGGTGCCGGGTGGCCATACCAGGATCTTCGGCTGAATGCCGACGACGTAGCTCACTCCCAACGCCGTCATGCCGGTGCGCAGCCGCGAGTCAGTGCCATAGGCAGTGTCCATCAAGCCGACCCCGCGTGGAAGGCCGGCCTCGCACGCCCACCGGATCTGCTCGAGCGCGATCTCCGGCTTGGTCTTGAAGCGGATATCCCGCGGCACGCCTGCCTTCTTCCGGCGCGCACCATCCTTGGACCACTCCTTCGGCAGATACAGCCGATAGGCCACCGGCAGGCTGGCAGAGTGGTTTGCAATCGACAGCGACACCGCCACCTGACAATTGGCCTCCTTGCCGAGCTGCCCGCAATACTGATGCTGCACGCCGACCGAATGCGTTCCTTGTTTGGGGAAACCCGTGTCGTCGATGATCCACGCCTCGATCGGCCTCTGCCGCTCCATCGCGGGCAGCACCATCTCGCGCACCTTGGCCAACACCCTCTCGTCCGACCAGGATCGCGACACCGACAAAATGCAGCAATGACTGGTGCTGCGCCGCCGTCCGTGACGGAGCCGTCTTCGCCGCCATCGGCTCCACGCTCTTGCGCTCGCCCGGCAGTATCAGCCCGGTGCAATAGTCACGCAGCGGACCAATCCGGTCCGCGTGCCCGAGCACGCTCGAAAGCCCTCGCACATACCTTGCAAATCGCTCTTCGCTTGTCCCTTCATTCTTCTGATCCATCTCAGCACCTCTGCGCCAAACCTCAATCTTCTCAAATAGTTGATTCTCGACGCCAGAGCCTGCGACCTTCTGACTCAGTACGATTAAGCGAAATATTTTTGGTGAGGGGACTGGACGACCCAAATCACGTTGATCCGGCTCAACAAAAACGCGTTTTGGTGAACACCACGGACGCCCCTTGGCCGCTCGCAGCTTGACACCGATAGCCCCCACTTCGTAAATCCCGGCTTCTAACAAGGCATTTTGTCCGGTCGGCCGGCGATTTTCTATGGTCTGATCGTGAGCGAAAATCCCGGGCGCATAGCTCAGCGGGAGAGCGTTCCCTTCACACGGGAGAGGTCCAAGGTTCGATCCCTTGTGCGCCCACCAGAAATCAAACGAAATCAACCATTTACAATCTCTTCTCGCCCCATCTGTGCCCCGAAAATCTTGGGGTACAGCCGGGCACAGAGAAAGTTTGTGCACGATCCGCTTGTCCTTTCTCGATTTTCATCGGCCAGCTCGATTTGGGGCACCGATGTGTGCTCAGTCTGCGGCAAGCGGAGCCCGGATGTGCGGCCGGACTTCAATCGCCCAGCGGCGGCCGTAGAAGCGGCATGGATGATTCGACAAAAAAGATCGGGTAGGCGTATGGCCCAGCCGAACCAGATGACAGCAATTTCCGATGGCCTTTGGGTTAATGCCAGAGACTCGATCAAACACGCGCTCGATCAATTCTCAGAACGTGGGCAATCACGCTCTGATCGAACAGCCACGATAAATGGATAGTACTCAGCGTGCATCATGTCGCAGAGTGCATCTGCAATATGCGGCTCATCGATCTGGAGCCGACCAACCCGTTGCTGTGGCGGCGAGGATCGATATGGTTTTCCAGTCTCAACCAAACGCTGGGCGAGCTAAAGCACTAACGAAACGCCGCGCAGTTAATCGGTGCTCACACGGTGGTGCCCCTTGCACGGCCCGAGGGGATGGAATTCCGGCACCACAGCAAGGCCGCCAGGGCTTTCAGTTAGCGCTCAGTAACTGGGTCGGCGCCACGTCCCCGCCATCGTGCCGTGGGCGCTTTATCCGGGCTACGGTATCACGGCGTCAGCTCGCCATAGCCGCGTGCCATGGCGGCGGCGAACACCGGGAGCAAGAGGAACAGGGCTGCTTCCGCCCAGAGGTAGCCGCGGACGCGACGGATGGCGTCCGTCGGCGGAGCAAAAGCGGCATCGCTTTTCAACGCATTGCGCCAGCGAATTATCGCGACCGTTGGGAAAATTGAGAGCAGGCCGACGACGACGAAGGTGACGATCTTCGCCCAGAAGAATACGTTGACCTCGTAATAGGCCCAGCCCTTGGCCGCGACGGTGGCCCGGATGAAGCCAACGACGACAATTACGAGGGCAAGGATGCCGTACCAGTTATCGACACGGCCGACGCCAAAGATTTCGTCGCGCTTCATGGTCAGGGTCACGGTGCCGATCTCGAAGGCGAGAACGCCGGCAAGCATGAACACCAGCAGGTGATGCACGATCGCCAGCACTAGATCGGTCGTAGCGTAGTCCATTGAAATATCCCCCGTGTCGTTCGCTTCCCCCGAGTTCGGCCCAAAGCAGGCGTCTCTCGTGTCAGGCAGCCCTTTTATTGCGCCCTTCCTCGGCGCCCCACTTATCGCGGAACCGCGTCGACGCATCGCGGGCGATAGGCGGCCATGGCCGAACCCGGCAGCATCGAATGAAAGACCGGCAAGTTTGCGCTGGCTGGCGCGACCTTCCTCCAAACTCTCGAAGCCGACGGGATCACCGAGGCCCATGACGTTCGTGCACACATCGCCCGTGAACAGCATGCGTCCCGGAAGCCACAGCAGGGCTACCTGTCCCGCGCAATGTCCGGGAACATGGATGACTTCGATGCCGCCGGCGATGGGCACTATTTCTCCATCGGTCAAAGGCTGGTCGATGGCAACCGGCTCCAATCGCTCGTCGGGATGGAAGAACAGCTTGCATATCACTGCACCCAACAGACCAGGTGCTCCCCTCATAGGCCGAAAAGGACCTCCACCTCGGCCATAGGGATATCGAGTGAGTGCATGTAGGTCCTCGCACCGGTTTCCCGCACGATCGCAGCGGCGCTGCCGATATGATCAGGGTGGCCGTGAGTGAAAATCAGGTGCTTGAGCTGGTCTGGCGAACGGCCAAACCCGCGGATCGCTCCGAAGACGGCTGCCTCCTTACCCGGATAACCGGCGTCGATCAGTGTCAACCCGTCGTCGCCCTCGATCAGGAAGGCGTTTGCCAACCCCATCGGGACGACGTGCACACCATCGATCACACGCTTCACAGCCATAGGCAGAATCCATCGGAAAGGCTTCCACTGCAAAACGCAAACTGGCAGGGCCGATGGAGCGTTCCAGTTTCGAGAACACAAAACTGTGAGCGCAGCGATCGTAACGGCGTTGGTTAGGAGTAGAGAGCTGCTCAGGGGGTCAGGTACAAGCCTATGACCGTTCTGGGCCAAACTGAGAAATACTCGGAACGAGCAGATATTTTCCGCTCTTCCGCCGATAACAGACATCCTCGGCGGCCGTTTGGCTAGGCTTAGTTCAGGCGGAAGGGAGTGTTTTCATTCCATATCCAATATTCCGCGAATGCCCAGCGAGCGCCCTGCCCGCGCCTGAGCGGACTGACAAGGTTTTGCGATCTCCTTGCCGGTTGGAAACTGGATAGTCTTCTACTCATTCGTTATCGACACGAGATCCCGTTTGCGTATGAACGGCCGCTTCGCGCCACAAGCGGCCGCTCGTCGACGGTCCGCGCCAAATGCGGCCACTGGGATGCAAAATAGCTCAGTTAGTTAAATTCGAGGCTCGCACTACCATTGGGCGGCACGAACAATCCAGGAAATAGAAGAGCTATTGAGTCTGTTGCATTCGGTTTTGCACACCGCTGACGCGGCTGTACATTGCGAAACGCATGCTCCTGATAGCCCGCAATTCTGAGCGCAGGAAAAGTTGTTCGAATTGCAGTTTGAGAGGCATTCCGCAACCGTTTGGTTTTGCGCCAGCCGCAGCCTTTCCATTAATGTTCCGGCATTGCTTCCTGACATTCCCGACATAAGCAACAGAAGTACACTTATGTATCTCATGGTGTCATCTCCCCGAGGCAACGAGAGATTCGGCCGCTGTTTCCGGATTCTGGTTCGGCTCGACCATCTGCGGGACTCAGATTTGCGGAAAGATCGACACGTTCACGCGATCCCGCGCAGTTTCAGAAGCCGGATCTGGCCCTGACCGCGCGCAGCCCAATCGGCGTTTGGGCGCCCAGAATGGGCGATTGATGAGCGAGAATTAGATGCTTCCGCCTATTGGATAAGTGTGCACTCCAGCAACAGATCGTTCCACCCAAGGAACGATCCCTCAGCCCCGCGGCGGCCAGCGATGCGAGAGCGGTCACAGCTCTGAAAGCCGCCGCGACAAAGGCTTCAGCGTCGCTCCTGCAACGGGCGTATTGGGCCCCGCGACCTGGCCACCTCCGCGTTTTCGTCGTCTCGCCGGTGCCCGAACCATTCTGCCGGCGGGTAAACGGTGCGCGGCGCGGTTTCGGCACGAATGTGCCGGGCCCGTCCGAATTTACATTTTTTAGCATGTATTGCTATACAATCGATTTTTGATGTGTTTTACTATCAATTATCGATGAACAGTCGGCGAAGGATTGTTCGCCAGCTGCGAAAAAGCACTCCCTTTGGTACCGCCAGCACTTAGGAGTGACGTCAGGGACGGAGCGTTGCCATGATCCGCTATCGAAAATTGGGCTTTGTAGAGCTGAACGTCAGCGACCTGGATCGCTCGGAGAAGTTCTACAGTGACATCGTTGGGCTCCAACAAGTCGGCAAACGAAGGGACGGAGCAGTCCTCTTCCGATGCGATAAAGACCACCATTCAGTCGTTCTAAACAGGAAGGACGGTGGTGGTCTTAAATCTGTAGGCTGGATGCTTGAGAGTGCGGGCGAATTTGAAAACCTTCACCGCCGTTTGAAAGATGCCGGGGTTCCGTTCGAACGAGTATCTCCGGGCGAGTGCGATACGCGCCACATCGGCCTTGCAACTCGGATCGTGGAACCAAACACACAAGCAACATTCGAGTTCTACGTGCCTGCCAAGGACGATGTCACGGCGAGTTTCGTGCCCAGGCACACAAAAATACTGCAGCTCGGGCACGTGGTCTTCGGCACGCCGCAAGCCAAAGAAGCCAGAGCTTTCTTGCGCGACGTTCTGAATTTTCGAGAGTTCCGACAGCATCGGAGAAGTCATTGCGTTCATGCGTCCGTTTCCGAACCCTTTCCACCATGGGATTGGAATAGGTCAGGGAGCCAAACGTGTCCTCAATCATCTGAACTTCATGGTGAGCGAGATCGACGACATTGGTCGCGCTATTAACAGGTTCAAGAAACACGATGTCCCCGTGGTTTGGGGCCCAGGCAAGCATCCGGCCTCCAGCAGTGTTTTCCTCTATTTCCTCGACCCGGACGGCGTCACCCTCGAATACAGCTTCGGGATGGAGGAGTTTTCCGAAACCGATGCGCGTCCTGCACGTGCCATGACACCAGGTCCAGATGCGATCGACACATGGGGATCTTTCAAGGACCCGCGAACCGGTGAGACGGGTCCACTGGAGGCCGCGCTCATCAGACCCTCATGATTGTTTCGCGGTTCGCGCGTCCATCAGGCGCTTCTGCATCTCGGGGGAACATTGATGAAGAATCGATCTCAGTCTGTGAGCCCATGGTGGATCGTCTTCGGTGCGACGATTTCAATGCTCGTTGCCCAAGGTCCGATCATCGTCTTCACGCTAGGCTTGTTCATTGGTCCTATCAGCGACGAATTGGGTTGGGACCGAGCCAATATTTCTCTCGCCGGCGGAGCGGCCGGACTGTGCTCAGCGCTGACCGTTCCAATTGTCGGAGCGTTGATGGATCGTTGGGGAATCCGTCGGGTGCTGCTGCCGACCGTCATCGCGTTCGGCGCAAGCGTCGCGCTTATCGCCTTCAGTTCCAACTCTCTTCCCGTGTTCCTTGCACTGTACGCCCTTGCCGGAATCGTTGGGGCGGGTCAGGGCCCGCTCGGCTACGCCAAGAGCATTTCCAGCTGGTTTGACGAGAAGCGCGGGTTGGCCCTGGGCACAACGATGGCAGGAATTGGGATCGGCGCGGCGCTGATACCGCAATATGCCCAGTTTTTGATAGGGACGTTTGGATGGCGCGCAGCCTATCTTGGGCTTGGCGCACTCATCATCATTGTCGCGCTGCCGAGCGTGTTCTTCTTCATCCGCGATCCTCAGGAAGCTCCGGTCTCGTTTGAACCCGAAGATCGCTCCTCCTTGCGAGGCATACCCGGAAAGGAGGTGTCCGAGGCGCTCAAGAGCTTTCGCTTCTGGTTGCTCGCCGCAATCCTGATGATTGTTTCCGTCGTAACCAACGGCGTGGTCGTTCATACCGTGCCGATCCTCACCGATCACGGCTATGCTCCCGGCCAGGCCGCAGCGCTCATGATCGCCGTCGGACTGTCCACAATGGGGGGCCGCCTGTTATCCGGCTACCTCGTCGACAGGATCTTCGCTCCCTATGTCGCAGCGTTCTTTTTCCTGTTGCCGTGCCTCGGGCTGTATTTCCTGGGGAGCGCGACGTTTCCAATGCTCGGGATCATCAGCATCGGTCTCGCTTCGGGAACCGAGGTCGACATGATCGCCTTCCTCACGTCCCGATACTTCGGTCTCAAGCGGTTCGGTCAATTGTATGGTCTGCTCTTTGCAGTCTTCACGGCGGGGCCCGCGATCGGTCCCTATCTGATGGGCCTTTCGTTTGTCCGGCTTCATTCTTATGTCCCCGCTCTGATCCCCTTCAGCATCGCAATGGCTGTCGCCAGTGCACTTGCTCTTTGCTTGGGGCCCTACACTTACCCCTCGAGGAGTCGCCGCGAGACCAAAGTCTACGGTCAGCAAGAAGAAGTCGCCACGACCTAAAGTGCGATGATTTCAGGAGGAATCATCACGATCTTTTCGGAAAACCGTTACACAGTTTTCCGGATCATGCGCTCGTGGCGGTTGGGACAAATTGGAAAGTCCGGTGACCGTCGACCTGGCGATCATGCGCCAGCGGCATGGAAGTCGTTGATCAACCGGTAGCGAGATTGAAGCTGAATTCCGCCCCCCAGGCATTCAACTCGGAGAGTCGCCAGGTCCTGGGCCGCATTGGGAGATGTTCATGCCATGGTCTCGGCTCGTGAAAGCCGAGTTCAGGGATGAATCGGTCCATCTCCGTATAGAGTTCGACTATGACCCTGCTGGGATCATAGTGGTAACCGGCAATGTTGTGGCCCGCGGTGTGCCGCGATGGCCCCCAGAGCTGACTGATCCCCGCTGCGCGAAGGCCGTCCGCCGCCACTGCATGAAACGAGGTGTCCTTGAGTTCGAAGGCAATGTGATGAACCCGAGATTCCGGGGCGCTGACCACGTTGACTACGTGGTGGTCACGATTGCAGGTGAGGAAAGTTGCGATCCCCTGGATGTCGTCCGTGTACCAGAAGCCGAGAAAATCTTCGTAAAATTTCACGAGTTTCTCTCCTTCGGACGAGATCACGGCCACATGGCCGAGCCGAATCGGCGCCACGCCGGTTTTCTTAAATCGTGGCGCCGGCGCCTCCATCGCACTATAGAACTGGAAGACGTTGCCGCCCGGTCCCTCGACTTCGACAAGCTCGGCAATCCCCGGCTGAGAATCGGTCTTGATCGCTGCTGGAAGACCAAACGCACGCGCCTGCTCGGCGAACTCATCGAGGGCAATACCGGGTTTGAGCCGAAAACCAACGTGGAGCAGCGCCTTTCCGTCGGCAGGCGTCAGGACGATGTTGTGATGGTCATAACCCACTGAAAGAAAGACCGAGCCGTCATCTCCCCTTGCGGTCTCGGTCAATCCGATGGCTTGGAGATAGTGATCCTTTGTTCGTTCGATGTCCGCCGTCGCCAGTGCCACATATCCAAGCTGAAAGACTTTGGGATCGAATTTTTTCTGCATGTCTTCCTCCGGTTCGCAGTCTACAGTTTGATAATCAGCTTTCCGCGGTTTTCGCCGGCATAGAGCATTGCGATCGATGCGGGCGCGGACTCGATCCCCTGCAGGACGTCCTCGCGATATCTAAGTTTTCCTTCGCGAATCCAGCCGGCAAGCGCCGCGACGGCTTCTTCATACCTTGCTGAAAAGTCGGTGGTCAGAAAGCCCTGCATGATCGCGCGCTTGACGAGGAGATGGCGCTCCGGCCGCGGTCCCTCATTCCAGGGGTCCCAGCTCGCATAGGTGGCGGTGCCGCAAATTGCGATACGGGCGCCGAGGTTGATGCGGCGAAGCACGGCATCATGGACGGCTCCCGACGTGTTGTCGAAGAACGCATCGACGCCGTCGGGACAGAGTTCGAGCCAGAGCGCCATCCAGATCTCCTTCGGCTTTGTAATCGATCGCGCCGTCGTATCCGAAATCCTCAACGCATTGCCGAACCTTTTCGAGCCCGCCGGCGAACCCGACCGTACGACATCCCCTGATCTTCGCAATCTGTCCCACCGCCGAGCCGACACCACCCGCGGCTGTCGAAACCACAACCGTTTCTCCTGCCTTCGGTCGGCAGATATCGAACAAACCGAAATAGGCGGTCAGACCGTTCAGACCCAGAACACCGAGCGAAAGCGAGAGCGGCAAATCGTCTTCCAACACCTTGCGCATCACCTGCGGCTGCTTGACGGCCGCGTAATCCTGCCAACCGAATATGCCCATGACCTTGTCGCCGACGGCATAGGCACGGTTGCGCGATTCAATCACGTCGCCCACAGCGAATGCGCGCATGGTGTCGCCCGCCTCTATTCTCGGCCAATAGGTGCTCTTGTCGGCGATCCATCCACGCATCGCTGGATCCGCGGACAGGAATTGATTGCGCACCAGGAACTCGCCGTCCGAGATGTTCGGCACGTCGGCTTCGCGAAGCGCAAAATCGGTAGCCTGTGGGATACCGTTGGGACGCGAGCACAGCCATACTTGACGGTTCTTCATGGCAGCGTTCCTTTCTGGTTGGTCCTAAGCCGGTGGACTGCAGGTTTCTCTGCGGAAAGCGGCAATCCATCGATAATTTGTCCTTTTGTAGCTTCGGTTTCGATTTTATGCTGTGTCGCCGAATATCAGGATCTGGATTCACCGAATGACGATGGACGACTTGCCGCGAGACGAATCGAGAGCCGGGACCTTGGCGACAGCGGCTTACGAGCGGATTCGCCAGGAAATCGTCGGCGGCCGTCTTCTCCCCGGCGAGAAGCTGCGGGTCGATGCACTGAGGGACCGGTATGAGATCGGCGGAAGCCCTCTGCGCGAGGCGCTCGCTAGGCTTAGCGCCGAAGGGCTTGTCTCCCAGCAGGAGCAGAAGGGCTTTCGGGTCTCGACCATCAGCGCCGGTGATCTGGTAGAGCTGACCCGAACGCGATGCTGGGTGAATGAAATCGCGCTGCGGGACGCAATCGCCCACGGCGATGCGGCCTGGGAAGAGAACATTGTCCTGGCCTTTCACCGATTGAAACGAACGCCGGTCCGGCTTGTGACCGAACCAACGGTGAATCCCGAGTGGAACCGGCTGCATCGGTCCTTTCACGTCGCCCTCGTCGCAGCGTGCCGGTCTCGATGGATGCTGAACTTCCACAACACCCTGTTCGATTGCGCCGAACGCTATCGCAATGTGGTGGCCGTCCTCAGTCCTGAGGACCGGGACAGCGTCGGAGAGCATGCGGCGATCATGGAAGCCACGATCGAGCGGAAGCTTGACGTCGCTCTTCCGTTGCTCAACGCGCATTTCGAACGGACGACATCCCTTCTGCTCAAGGAGCTGCCTGATCTGGTTGATCCGTTGAAAGCGCAGGTGTGAATGACGCGCCCTCTTCAGCAGCCCCCTCCCAGAAAGCGCTGAGCATTCGATCTCAGCAGCAACTTCCGCTCCTGCGAGGTGAGATTCAGCGCATCGTTACGCGAAACGGGTTCGACGTCCTGGATGGCGAAGGGATGATCGGTTCCTAGACATAGTTGCGTGATTCCAAACTTCTCGATCAGATGGAGAAGCGTCGATCTGTCGTAGACGAGCGTGTCGTAGAAGACCCTTCGGGCCTGTTCGACCGGAGAGCGGGAAATGCGTTCGCCGAAGTCGAGATGCTGCCAACCGAACATCAGGCGCGGCAGCGTCAGCGCGAACCCCCCGCCGCCGTGGCTGAAGGCGATTCTCAGTTCGGGATGACGATCGAGCGTGCCGCCCGTTATCATCGAGGCAATGGCCAGAGCGTTCTCGCCGGGAAACGCGACGAGTTGCGCCAGCGCCGGCGGACCGACCAGCCGATCCAGCCCCGCGGGATGCAGCGCGTGCACGAAGACTGCGGCTCCCAATGACTCTGCGGCCGCAAAGAACGATTCGAAGCGCGGATCCCCGATAGCGAGGCCATTCACGTTTGTGCCGATTTCGACACCCTTGAAACGCCCCTCCGACATCAGCCGCTCGAGTTCGCCGATCGCGAGGTCGAGGTCCTGTAGCGGTACACATCCCAAGCCAGAGAAGAAATCCGGAGCGTTGTCCACCATATTGCCGATCGTGTCGTTGATGTGCTGGCACAATGAAAGCGCATCGTCGGATGCGAGCCAGTACGACAACAACTCGGGCATAGGCGACAGCACCTGGTGCGAAATGCCTGCTGCAGTCATCGCGGCCCGACGCCGATTGATGTCCCAGCACTCCTGCGAGACCGTGCGAAACACGTTGCCGTCGATGATTACGCTTCGATGGCCGCAATCCGCGTCACGCATCTGGGGCCAGCGCGCCTCGCGATGCCGGCCGCCATACGCAGGGAAATCGATGGGGACGACGTGGGTGTGGATGTCGATCGCCACGGCCACAATATCCGCCGGGATCACTCTTCGTCGACGATCGGATTGACGAGCAAGCCAACGCGCTCAATCTCGACCTCGCAAACGTCACCGCCCTTCATAAAGAGTTTTGGATTGCGCGCGCCTCCTACGCCCGAAGGTGTACCCATGACAAGGACGTCCCCAGCCTCGAACGTGATCGCTTTGGAAAGGATCTCGATCGTGGTCGCAACGTCGAAAATCATGTCGCTCGTGCTTGCGCTCTGAACAGTCTGCCCGTTGAGCCTGGTTTCGATTTTCAATCCTGTTCCGCCCGGCGGCAGTTCGTCGGCGGCTACAAAGTCGGGCCCGAATCCGCCGGTGGCATCAAAATTCTTGCCCATCGTCCACTGCGTCGTCTTCGTCTGATATTCGCGGATCGACGCATCGTTGAACACCGAATAGCCGGCGACGAGGCCAAGCGCATCCTTGCGCGCGACGTTGTGGCCTCCCTTGCCCAGGAAAGCCACGAGTTCTCCCTCGAAATCCAACGTGTCCGATAGCCGAGGTCGAACGATAGGCTCTCCATGGCCGACGAATGAGGATCCGACCCTCAGGAAGATGGTGGGATATTCGGGCTTTGAAAATCCCGCTTCGGCCGCATGGTCGAGATAGTTCAGGCCCAGGCAAATCGCCTTCGGGGGCCGCAACGCCAGCGGCTTATGCTTCACGCTTTCGTACGCCAATCTCGCCGACTTTGGTGCACGCGACGGCAGTTCGCGCAAGCGACCGAACAACTCCGGGCCTGCCTGGAGCAGTTGAGAGATGTCGGAGGGCGCGTTGATACCAGCCGCGGCCACGTCGATCAGGCTATCAGCGTCGCGTACGCCGAGAGCGCGCGCGCCATCCTTCTCGAAAACAGTCAGCCTCAAGGCTCCCCCCAATGTTGTGGTAGCTCTGAGGCGTACAATAATCGATATAAATACCATTGCAACAATAAATTCGATATTTTATCATAATTAAAGCAATCATCGATAAATTGGATCGTGCGGTGAACGCAAGGGTCTAGGAGAAGATGGCTGACTCGTTACGCATAGCAATCATCGGCGGCGGAATTGGGGGTCTCACGGCCGCGCTCGCGCTTCGTGCGCGAGGCGTCGAGGTCGCCGTCTTCGAGCAGGCCGAGGCTTCGAGGGAGATTGGGGCCGGCGTCTCGATCCATCCGAATGCGGCACGACTGCTGAAGCGTGTAGGTCTCGATCACCAACTTCAGAAGATCGGCTCACCGATCGGGGGCATTGTATTGCACACTTCGCTCGGTGAGCCGATCACCACTCCTGCCGGGCCGGCAACGCCTGCCTTCACAACGGACAATCAAGGGTACAACGTCCATCGCGCCGACTTTCTGAACCTGCTTTTTGATGCCCTGCCAAGAGGAACAGTTACTCTCGGTCACCGATGCATCCAGCTCAAGGAAGAAGGCGATCGCGTCCACCTTTCGTTTGCGAATGGCGCGTCTGCCGACGCGGATGTTGTCATCGGTGCAGACGGAATTCGCTCTGTCGTCCAGCGCGAGATCGGCTTGCAAAGCCGGCCGACGAGCGAGGGTATTATGGCTTACCGGGGACTGATCCCCGCCGATCGGCTGCCGTGGGCAAGCGAACTCAAGGACCCCGCGCTGTGGTTGGGATCCGGTCGGAGCTTCCTGCTTTATCCAGTGGCCCGGGGGCGATTGATCAACATGGTCGCATTCGTTCCCACCGACACCGAGTCGGAGGAATCATGGTCGGCGCCAGGCGACTTGAGGGCGCTGGCAGCCGAATATGCCGGTTGGGACAAGCCTGTCCAGGATACCATCAACTCGCTCGACCAAACGTTTCGCTGGGGCATCTATGATCGCGCTCCATTGCCGTACTGGTCCACCGGACGCGTCACTCTCTTGGGAGATGCGGCACATCCCATGGTTCCCCACGTCGGCCAGGGCGCTGGCCAGTCGATGGAAGACGGCTTTACGCTTGCCGTTCTTCTGGAGGGATGCGGTGCTGAAGACGTACCCGCCCGGCTAGACCTTTATGAGGAGCTCGAGACTCGAGCGAACCAGCAAAGTGCAGGCGCTCGCGCGCGCAGCCGGAAAGCTCTATCGCTCAGAGCACGAAAGCCCGTCGGACAAGGCCGTCCGCTTGCGCGAATGGATGGCTCAGGGGAAGTGGGTCTTCGAGCACGATGCGGAAAAGGTGGCCGCGGATGCTCTGTCGTCCCCTGCCCGCTGACGACAGGGCCTTCGCGAAATTGCCCTCTTCAACCACGGCAACAGAACACGAAGCTGGTCGAAAGTCGGGATGCCGGGCTCGGTCATGCCGAATTTCCTGGAAAAGAGCCCGTCAGCCCGGCACCGGATCGAGGAAAACGTACAGTAACTTGATCCGTCCGCCCTCAAAATGGGCGATGTCCGTGCCCGTGACGGCCACGGGGCCGCTAGGCGGGCCCGCCCGCCAGAAGAGTCGTGCGACGCCGTTGTGGCCCACAGCGTGCCCGGCCGGAAGGAAGACGAAGTCGGGCGGCAGACTGGCGAGCAGGGCGCCGACAGCAGCCGAGATCGCCTCACGTCCGGTCGCGACGGTGTCGGGGTCGTAAAGGGTTGCGTCTTCGGCGTAGAGGTCGCGGAGTGCGGCGCGACGACGGTCGGAATCATGCTCGTTGAAAACACGAACGAGATTGGCTTGCATTAGGGCGTCGAAATCGATGGCCTCCGCCGCCCCAATAGTTGGGGTACCAGTGTTCTGCATTGAATTCGTCGCCATTGTCATGCTCCTTCGAAAGGTCAGATCGGAGTCCCGCTCGACGCGTCCGGTGACATCATGAGCAGCACTGCGCGGCGCTCTGGCGTTTACTGGACCAATTCGCTGACTGCGTTCAGGCTGCGGGAACCGGCGAGTCGAAGACGATTTCCTTGCTGCCTGGCGGAATGAAGTCGATCGCGTTCGGAGCACCCTCCTCGCGCCACATCTCGTAGGCGATCTCTCGCACGATCTTGCCATCCTTCATCTCAAACAGATGAGTGAGCCGAACGGCGAGTTCCGCGCCGATAGGGTATGGAATGTTGGGCATCTCGTCGCCAACGACCGTCACGTGGCCGATCTGGTCGTCGAAGACGAATTGTTCAGTCGCGAAGCGGCGTAGCGGGACCACGCGGCGATAGGCCACCGTCCGGAAGATAGCGCGATATGCCTTAAGGATCTCGCCCTTGTCGTGCATCACGACGCCACGTGTCGGCGCCTCCCAACTGATAGTATCACCGTATAGCGCAATCGCCTTATCGACGTGTTCAGGAGTCTCGTTATGAAAATGCGCTTCGACCACCTCGAGATTGCGGGCAATGACCTGCTCGCGCGAGAGCGCGCTGTCGGGGACGGTCGTATCGACGGCGATCGGACCTTCGATGGTTCGCTCTACACCAGCCATTTTTTTCCTCCTTGATGGTGTCGTCAGGCGCGGTGCGTGCTGTCGACGATTGAATTCGTGATGCTGCCGAGGCCCTCAATTCGCGTGGTGAGCGAGGCGCCCGGTTTCATGTAGATTCGGGGGGTGCGGCCGATCCCCACGCCGTCCGGGGTACCGGTCAGGATCACATCGCCGGGCCGAAGCGTGACATGGCGAGAAGTGAATGCGATCAATTCCGGCACACTAAACACCATTTCCGCGGTGGTTCCGGACTGCATCACCCTTCCGTCTACGATCGTCTCAAGTCTGAGGTTGTCGACGGATATGGCGTCCGCCGTCTCGATGAAGGAGCCGATCGGACAGCTCTTGTCGACGTTCTTGCCGAGCGCCCACTGGCCGGTGCTCAACGTCGTGGACTGAAGCTGCGCCGCACGCCCGCTGACGTCGTTGGCGACCGTATATCCGAAGACGGCGGCGGCGGCCGACTGCTTATCGGCATCGATCGTCGTGCTGCCGATGATGGCGGCCAGCTCGACTTCCCAATCGAGGCCGTCCGGTTCAGAGACGGGCACAGGAATAGCCGCGCCATCGACGACAAGTTCAGATGCCCAGCGCGCAAAAAGGTTCGGAAACGTTGGAGTCGGCAGCTTTGCTTCCGCGCCGTGCTTGACGTAGTTGATGGCCGCGCAAACAATCTTTGCGTCGCGCGGCACGGGCGGCGCAAGCAACAGACCAGCGAGCGGAATACTGCCGACCTTGAGTTCGGACGCGCGACTCTTCCACGACGGCAGACCATCGTAGAAGGAATCCATGTCCGCGAGCGGCGCCACCTTGTCGCCAATGACGACGCCCATCATGCGGTCGCGCGGATCGCGGCCATCGGGCTTAATGTAGCCAACAAAGCGCATCCTGTTTCTCCCTCGAAGTTCCAATTACCGCGGCATCGGAAAGGCTAGATCGACCCGGCTTGCTGCGGCTTCCGGCCAGCGTGTGGAGACGGTCTTTGTTCGGGTATGAAATGCGATGGCGCCAGGACCGAATAGTTTGGTCTCCGTGAACGCGCTGTCCTTCCAGCCTGCAAAATTGTGGAAGAACACGGGAAAGGGGATCGGTACGTTGACGCCGACCTGGCCGGCTTCGACTTCGTCCACGAAGCGGCGGGCAAGGCCACCATTGGCTGTGAAGATCGCGGCCCCGTTGCCAAGCGGATGCGCGCCAATGACCGCGACAGCATCGGCGTAGCTCGAAACCCGCACCACGGAGAGGACAGGACCGAAAAGCTCGTCGGAATGCAACGCCATGCCCGGACGAACATTGTCGACCAGGCTCGGACCAAGAAACCAGCCACCATCCTTTGCGAGGACGTTCCGGCCGTCGGCGACGAGGGAAGCTCCCCCAGCTTTCGCATCAGCAAGGTAAGTCGCGATCCGATCGCGGCTCTCGCCCGATATGAGCGGTCCCACCTCTGTGGCGGGATTCGCTGCGTTGCCTATGCGCAGCTTGGTCAGCCGTTCGTTGATCTTGGCCACCAGTGCGTCACCGATCCCACCGACCGCCACCAAGACGGACACCGCCATGCAGCGTTGGCCAGCAGCGCCGAAAGCAGCCGAAACTGCCGCATCTGCCGCAAGGTCGAGATCCGCATCGGGCAACACCACCATGTGGTTCTTCCCGCCGCCAAACGCCTGAACCCGTTTGTTGCGGCTGACACCCGCGATGCGTATCGCTTTTGCAACAGGTGTCGACCCGACGAAGGTGATGCCCGCGACGTCAGGATGCTCGATCAAATGGTCCACGACCTCCTTCCCACCCAGCACCACGTTCAGAACACCGTTCGCGAGACCGGCGCGGGAAAAAATCTCGGCAAGGCGCAGAGTGGCGGAGGGATCGCGATCGCTTGGCTTGAGCACCACGGTATTCCCGCAGGCGATTGCCATCGCGCTCTGGACTACTGGAATGAGCACCGGAAAATTGAACGGGCTGATTGCTGCGACTACGCCAATCGGAAAACGAACCTCGACGGCGTCAACACCTCGTGAAACGCTCGGACTGTATGCACCGCCGTACCAGCTACCTACTGATGCCAGTTGGCCCAGGACCTCGATCGCGCGGTCAACCTCCGCCGTAGCGTCGGCAACCGTCTTGCCGAGTTCGGCGACGACGATGCCCACGACCTCATCGCGAGAGTCCTGCAGCGCTCTGCGCATGTCCAGCATCATGGTTGCGCGATGTTGCAGTCCAACCGAGGACCAAGCCGCAAACGCAGCGCGAGCGGCCGCGACGGCCCTGTCGACGTCGGCCGATGTTCCGATCGCGGCGGTGGCGGTGTGCTGCCCGTTCGAAGGATTGAAAACCTTGGAACCATGGCGGGAGGGTAGCGTTTCGCCGCCGATGAAATGGCCAATGTGCTTCATTTCGTCCTCCCCACGGGCTGCACCGCTATCTTGGTTTGGCTCCGCCTGCGGCATAGCCACGGCACGTTCCATTTGTTGGATATAAAGACCATATTGATTAATCTGTCAATAATGACATTTAGTTCAAATCAAAGTTGAAGGCAGCCGGAGGTCCGTGCGCCGGCGTTAGGGCTCGCGCCCTTTACCGTCGCCCACCGCATTTCTGTGAGGGCTCAGCCAGTTTGAAGCGGCCCGTTCCCAGCGGGCCTATGATGATCGCATCAAGGTGCGACCTGTGCGTCAAACGTCATGGGATTCCAATAATCCCTATGCTCGATGATCCGACCTCCGACGATGCGCATGAAGCAACATCCTTCAATGCGAAACGGCTTTCCCGTCGGCGCCTGGCCAAATAATTCACCGAGGAAGGTGCCGGACATGACCCACTCGCCGGCCGCCGTCTCCACTGTGACGGCGCAGAAACCCACATCCATTTTGAAGTCCGGAAAGGTAACGAATGTCCCTTCGAAGAAGGTCTTGATGGCGTTCCGGCCGCGAAACGATTTGTCGAGGGCAACGTCGCGATAGCTGGCGTCCTCAGTAAACAGGCTAAGAAACAACGCGGTGTCCTGCGTGCTCCAAGCCTCGGCCCATTGTGTCACCAGGTTTTCACTACCTTCGGCGCGGCGATTGCTCATAGGCGCGGTCCCAATTGGCGAACGGGGGTCAGGGCGGAGTGCATAATCTTCCAGCAAATGTTGTTCCGCGCGCGCGCCATCGCCGCTCCATGACGCGTTCACCCAAACTTTCGACCCAACCGGATTAAGTGTCAATATTGACATTTAGTTCATAAATTCTAAAGGCGAGTCGACGGACATTGGCGATGGTGATAAAAAGAAAGCGAATCCCGACAAACCGGATCGAAATAGCCCCTTCATCAGGCCGGAAAGCCACCAGCCTTCTGCGCTTCAGAGACTCGATGCCCGCCAAAGCAATTGCCCACGACGAGCCGCCGGAGACCGCCAACCGCAACGACCGCCGGCGGCACCGCACACGCGAGACTATTCTTGCTGCTGCCGAACGGGTGTTCCGGCGCAAGGGAATCGACACCACGACAGTAAACGATGTGACGGAGGAAGCGGACGTTGCCTACGGTTCCTTTTACAACCACTTCAAGTCAATGGAAGAGGTGGTTTCGGCACTCGTCGAGGCTTCGCTGCGGCGGGTCGCGGACCGCACCGAAAGCATTCTGAAAAAGGCGGAGCGCGTCGAGCTCTTGCCGTGCGTTGGAGCGCGGGTCGTGATGCGTACGCTTTGGCAGGATCCGGCGACCCGCTGGATGCTAGGCCGTCCCTACATCTTCGTTGAGGAATTCTACAAGGTAGCAACACCCTTTATGCTGGCGTTTGAGCGTGAGGCGGTCGAAACCGGCGTATTGAAGCCCGCCGGAGGTCACGATTGCTGGCTCAAAACCTACCCGTGGATTCTGATCGGGGAGCTGACCGCGCTGGCGGAGACGGGCAATATCCTCGAACACGAGAAGCGATTTGCCGAGATTAGCTTGCGTTTCCTCGGCGTCGATGACGCCCTTGCACCGAAACTGATCGCCCGCTCGCGCGAATTAGTGCTCGAAGGCGGGCTACCTGAGCCAAAGCGCGCCGCCGCCAAGCGAATTACACGCGCGGCGGCATCGTAGCGCCGCCATCACGCGCTCCCCCATCACCTCATTCTGCGGGTGCCCTCGGCTAACTCGCGCAGGCTGGACACGAACAGATCGGGTGTGATGTCAATGTCCGCCACGCCGGGTGGATTGTAGCGCGTCAGATCGGTGACGCCGTTTGCGATGAGCACTTCGTCGTCGACGAAGAAGTTGCCGGTTACGGTCTTGGCGTCCGACGTCAGCACCAGATAGGCGGCGTCGGCCATGATCTGCGGCGAGCGCAACGAACCGATATCGAGATGCGACTTGAACTCAGCCATTGCCGCGGTGTCGATTGCAGTGCGTGGCCACAGTGCGTTGGCCGCGACGCGTCCACGAAATTCGCCGGCGACGCCGAGGATGACAAGGCTCATACCGTACTTTCCCATCGAATAGGCAACGTGTGGCGCGAACCAGCGCTCTTCCATCTGAAGCGGTGGAGAGATTGCAAGGATATGGGGATTATTCGACTTCAATAGATGCGGCAGACATTTCTGCGTGACCAAGAATGTACCGCGCGCATTGACGCCGTGAATCAGGTCGTAGCGCTTGACCGGGGTGTCTAGAATAGGCGTCAGCCGCACCGCGCTTGCATTATTGAGGCAGATGTCAATTCCCCCAAAGCGTTCGACCGTGGCTGCGACCGCGGCGTCCACCTGATCCTCTTCGCGAATATCGCACAGCAGCGGCAGGGCGCGGCCACCGGCCTCCTCGATCTGTGTCGCGGCGGTGTAGATCGTGCCTGGAAGTGAACGATGCGGCTCGGCGGTCTTGGCCGCGATCGCAACGTTGGCGCCATCACGCGCCGCGCGCAACGCGATCGCGAGACCGATGCCCCGCGAACCGCCACTGATGAAGATCGTCTTGCCTGCCAGCGTGCCGCTCATGCCATCCTCCTGATCCTTGTCCGTCATCGTCGGGCCAGGGCCATGTTCAGGCCTCCGCCTGCTCGACCCGCCCAGCAGCACTCCCTCCGAGACCTGCGCGGCTACCTTGTGCGTCAGTTCGGCAGTTCCTCGCCGTGATCGATCAGACTTCCGAGCTGCGTCACGCTTTGATCAACTCCCGTCCGATCAGCATCCGGCGAACCTCATTTGTGCCAGCGCCGATATCCAGAAGCTTGGCGTCGCGCAGATAACGTTCCACCGGCCAGTCCAGCGTGTATCCCGCGCCGCCCAGCGCCTGCACGGCTTCGTTGGCGACCTTCACCGCGTTCTCTGACGCAAACAGAATGGCGCCTGCAGCATCGAAACGGGTGGTCCGCCCCTGATCGCACGCTCTGGCCACCACATAGGAATAGGCTCGCGCCGAATTCAGCGCGACGTACATGTCCGCCACCTTGGCCTGCATCAGTTGGAAGGATCCGATCGGCTTGCCGAATTGTTTGCGCTCGCGGACATAGGGTACCACGACATCGAGACAGGCCTGCATGATGCCGAGTTGAATGCCGGAGAGCACCACGCGCTCGTAGTCGAGCCCAGACATCAGGACCTTCACGCCGTCACCGAGACCGCCCATGATGTTTTCTTCGGGTACAAAACAGTCATCGAACACAAGTTCCGCTGTCGGCGAGCCGCGCATGCCCATCTTCTGGATCTTCTGGCCGATCGAGAACCCCTCGCAGCCCTTTTCGACCAGGAAGGCGGTGATGCCGCCCGAGCGGGCATTCGGTGCCGTCTTTGCGTAGACCACGAGCGTATCGGCGTAAGGGGCGTTAGTGATCCAAAATTTCGTTCCGTTGAGCACGTAGCCGCCGTCCGCCTTGTCCGCGCGCAGCTTCATTGACACCACATCGGAACCGGCGCCTGCTTCAGACATTGCTAGCGATCCCACATGTTCGCCGGAAACAAGCTTCGGCAGGTACTTCGCTTTCTGCGCCGGATTCCCCCAACGTTGGATCTGGTTGACACAGAGGTTTGAATGCGCGCCGTAACTCAGCCCGATCGACGCCGAGGCGCGGCTCACCTCCTCGCACGCGATCACATGTTCCAAATAACCGAGGCCGAGACCGCCGAACTCCTCGGCGACCGTGATGCCGTGAAGACCTAGCGCACCCATCTGCGGCCAGAGATCACGGGGAAAATGATCCTCCGCGTCAATTCGCGCCGCGATCGGCGCCAGCCGGTCCGACGCGAAACGACGCGTCGTGTCGCGGATGCTGTCCGCCATCTCCCCGAGCCCGAAATCCATCTCCATGGTCGCCCCTAGGATTCGATTGCGCGCGTCATAGCCTGCCAGCCGACGGCTCGAGCGTTGAAGGCTTCAAAGAAATTTGTATGGATTTTCGTCATGACCGATCGCTGCCATCTACGCGTTTCCTTACTCGTTGGCTTGGCAATTGCTCAGTCGATGTTGAAGATTGGTCCGAAGCGCTCCCAATTGGTCCCATCGAACCGGTGCATCTGGATCTGCTCAATCGGATAATGATTGGTCGGCGACGTCGTCAGCGTGATTCCCGGCAGCAGCAGATCGAGTTCCAGGTTGTTCAGGCTCTCCGCCTGCCTGAGCACGTTGGCGCGAGTTCAGGTCGTCGCCACATTGCTTCAGCACATGCGTCATGGCTTGCGCGGACATATAGGCGTAAACTAGGTTCGAATTGCTCTTGTTTTCGTCGGGCATGTATTTGGCGAGGAACGCCAGAAATTTCTTCATGCCCTCGTCGGTGGCCCACGCTGGATCATCGACATCCTTGGCGTAATTCGTGCTTATGATTCCTTTGGCGTGTTCGAAACCCGCCGGCTTGAGCACCGAACCGACGGAGATCGAGATGCCATGCAGGATCTGCACCGGCTTCCATCCCATTTCTCCGACCTTCCTGATCGCCATTGCGGCGAATTTCGGTGTCGTAAAATTCGCGAATACCTCCACGCCGGCGGCTCGCAGCTTCAACAATTGTGAATCGACCGTTGGTTCGGTTGACTTATAGGTCACTTCCGCGACGATATTCTTGGCCTTTTCGCCAAGGCCCTGCTTGAAGCCTGTAATATTGTCGCGGCCAAAACCGTCGCCGGAATAGAGGACGCCGATCTTGGCGTTCGGATACTTTTCCGCGACATAGCGTCCATAGACCCGGGTCTCGCCCTCGGTGTGAGGTTGGAAGCCCATCGACCACGGGTACTGCTTATAGTCGCCGAACACCGTACCGCCCGAGGCGATGAACAAATGCGGCACTTGTTTCCCGTTGACATATTTGATGATTGCCATATTGGGCGGCGTCCCCAGCGTGCTGAACAACAACAGCACCTCGTCGCTTTCGATCAGCTTGCGCACCTGCGCGACGGTTTTCGGCGGGTTATAAGCATCGTCGTAAGAGAGAAACTCGATCTTGCGGCCGTTGACGCCACCTTGATCGTTGATCATCTTGAAGTAAGCGGCCTGGGCACGGCCGATGATCGCGTAAGCGGACGCGGGGCCACTATATGATTCCGTGTTACCGATCTTGATCGTCGTGTCACTGGCGCCGGGATCGTATTTCTTCTCGGCATAGCATGAGTTAGCCGCCATCAGGATGAAGACACTGCTGAGCAGCGCGGCGCATGCCTTGGACATCCTTCACCTCTCTACTTTGTTATTTTTCGCGCGAGTCGCGCAGCGACGAATTCGGCGCCGCGCCTGGCTGCGGCGCGCGGATTGCCGTCCGCGCTTCAGTAGCCAACCGTGAATCTGCGGCGAGAGTGGCGTGGCTGTTCTATCTCGTCGACCAGCGCCACCGCGTAATCCTCGTAAGTGATCCAGCTTCGGCCGCTTGCGTCGCGCAATACGGTGTCCGTTCTGAGTCGGAATACACCCGTGCGCTCTCCAGCGACGAACTGCGCCGACGGGGACAGAAACGTCCAATCCAGATCGTCAGTCGCTCGCAGCCGATCGAGAAAAGCACATCCCGCACGCGACTCCGCCTGATAAGGCTCGGGCACGCCACCGGCGTCGATCAACTTTACGCCGTTGCCATTATCGAGACTGCCCGCGCCGCCGACAACGACGTAACGCAAAGCACCCGCCTTGCGCACTGCGCCAATTAGTTTGTCTGCCTGGCCATCGAGGAAGTGAACGCTGCTTACAACGACATCGTGGCCCGCGAGCGTCGCGGCAAGGGCGTCGCTATGATTGGCGTCACCCGATATCGCGACGACGCCGTCCAGTTGCGGCACTCTCTCTGGATGCCGCACGATGGCTGTGACCTGGTGACCCCGCTGTACAAGCTCGGCAAGAATTCGCGATCCGGCATTGCCAGTCGCACCGATCAGAGAAACCCGCATCGTCTCCCTCCCGCCAGTGAATTACCTCTCGTCCTTGCGACGTTGTCTGTGGCGACGCTTGGCAATCCCGCGCAAAAGCCGCGATCAATTCGATGGGTTTGCGCGATTGCAGTCCACAGCATTGACCATTATGTACGCAATGTCAACTATGACATGTTATTCAATAAATAGGAGCAAGGAATGAGCATTGGCATTATCGGGGCGGGCGCCCTCGGTTCCAACGCGGCCCGACTGCTGGCAAAGAGCGGGATTTCTGCAACGATCGCAAACAGCCGCGGTCCGGAGACGCTGGCGGGACTCGTCCGGGAGCTTGGCCCTTCGATCAAGGCTGGCACCGTTCAGGAAGCCACGATATTGGGCGGCCAGCGCGTCCTGTTCTATTCGGGCGACGATGCCGACGCGAAGGCCGAGGTTCACAAGATCATCGAACAGACCGGCTATTTTCCGGTCGACCTCGGCGTGCTCGATGTGGGCGGACCTCTGGCCTCGCTGCCGTTCGGTTCGCTTGCGGCCATCAATTTTGTCAAGATCTGACCGTCAGAGGTTTCGCGCCATCTCGCAACCTTTCGTCGGAGTGGGACCGCTCAGAGCCAGGCCGCCGTGATGCGACCTGGCCCTCCGGTTACTTGGTGATCAGCGCCTTCTTTGGAGCTTCTTCGGGAGACCAGAGCTTGAACGAGGTCTTCAGAAAGAACTCTGAACCGGTGTTCGACCCGACGGTATCCCTTGAGTAGAACGCATTTGCGTAGATGAACTTCATATCGACGGGCCCAAAGTTATAACCAATCAGAAGACCCGCACCGATATTGACGTCCTTGCCGCAGGTCGGCAATTTTGCAGCCGTCAACTGCGCACAAGTCCACGCTGACCCCGTCCCTGGATTGATGCCGCCAGGAGAGTCGTCGGTTGTCTGGAATTTGAAGAACCCGACTGGACCGACCTCCCAGCTACCGAACTTTTTGGTCGCAGTCCAATCGACATAAAGGTAGTTGCCGCTCGTGTAGCCTCTACCCGGATTCTCGGGGCCGGTGAGAAGCGCCGCAAATGCCGGTGCCGTCGCGGGATTGCGCGCGATCACCTGATACAGACCCGTGTTGCCCGCCGAGGCTGTGTTGATGTCATAAAGCGCGCTGACCGTCAGATTCCATCCCTCGCCGAGATAGCTCACCGCCGCGTGCGGTCGGACTGTCCAATAGTCAGGTACGAGCGATCCCGCATAGGTGCTTCCGGTCGGAGCGACGAAGCCGAGACCGGCGGCGACATACAGGCCTTTGCCCAAATTCCAGGAGAAATTCAAAGGATTGAAATAGATATTATTGATCTCGTGATCGAAAACGTTGTTGTAGATCGGAGACTGAAGTACGCCTCCGCCGGGAGGATACGGAGTGGTGGTCGCCGTGGCCTGGTATCCGCCGGTTTGTATGGTGGGGTAATAGTCGGCTCCGAGAAATTTCCATCCCGAACCCCACGTCAAATTGACGGTCGTCCCGACGGCATTGTAGTGCTCCTTGCACCCGGGTCCGCAGTCAGCGTTTCCGTTGCCCGAAGCCATGGGGATGTAGAAGGACGTGGTGGTGAGAAACAGGCCCGGCGGAGGAGCTGCGGCTATCGTCGCTCCCATTGTGTTTCCGGGAAGGAAGTTCCCGAGGTTCGCCGGCTCGGATGCAAGCGCCTGGCAAGCCAGGAGCGCCGAACCTGCGATCACTGCGAAAAAAGCCCTCGTTGAACTAGACATGATACGTCCCCCATATTTGGCATCAATTGATGTCGGCCTACTCAAAACCACCTGGCTCCAGCTCCACGCTGCGTTTTCTCAGTCAGTGCGCTTTCCACCATCGCGCTTTCATGCGCATCGCTCGGCTAGACGGTCTGCAACCTGCGTCGCATCACGATCGCGAGGCCGATGACAACGATGCACGAGAATGATGCTGGGACCGATGCCGCCAGAAACAGGGACTGGCTCGACCAATTGAGAGCAACAAGCCGGGCAGCAACGACGGGGCCCACAATGGCCCCGGCCCGTCCAACACCCAGGCTCCAGCCGACGCCGGTCGCGCGAATTTCGGTCGGATAGAGCGTCGAGGCGAGAGCATTGAGCGCCGGTTGAGCGCCTACGATGCAGATGCCCGCGACAAAGATGACCAGATATAGCAACGGCAACGACAAGCCTGGCTCGCCAATAGCCGCAACCGCGAGTCCTGCGATCAGAAACACCGGGACGAGGACGCGATAATAGCCAAGCCGATCGATGAGTGGCCCCATGAAGACCGCGCCAATCAGGCCGCCGAGTTGGAGCGTCGTGCCCAGTAATACCGCAACCGACGAACTGAATCCCATACGCGTCGAGAGCAGCGGTAGCCAATTCGCGAGGAAGAACAGATTGAGTAAATTGGCGAAGCAGACCAGCCAGAGCAGCAAGGTCATCAAGGTCCGGCCGTCGCGGAAAAGCTTCGTAAACGAGCCACGTCCTTGGACTTGCTCCGGTCTGGCCAGATGCAAATCGCGATTCGGATCAACGCCCGGAGCGATACGGCGCAACAGTTGCCCGAGCTCGTCACGCGTTCCTTGTTGCAACGACAGGAACAGAAGCGACTCCGGCAGCCGCCAATACATCACTGCGCCGATTCCCATTGGCAGCACGCCCCCGACAAGGAAGACCGATCGCCAGCCTCCCCACGGAATCAGGGCCGTGGAGATCAGGCCACCTGCGATTGCTCCACCGGTGAACCCGCACGAAATCCACATCAGCAGCGACGCGCGTTGGCGCTGCGGGCTGTATTCGCTTACAAGTGCGACGGCGTTCCCCAATACCCCGCCGATGCCGAGCCCGGTCAAAAAGCGCAGGAAGACCAGTTGCTGCACGGACGCGGCGGCAGCCGTACCCAGCATGCATAGGCCAAAGAACATCGTCGATCCGACCAGCACAGGCCGTCGGCCAATACGATCGGCGAGAATGCTCAACAGCATCGAACCAACCAACATGCCAAGGAGCCCCGCGCCAAAAATGGGGCCCAGAGCCGTCGGGTCGATGTGCCAATCCTGTGTTAAGGCAGGCGCGACAAATCCTATGGCCTGGACGTCGAACCCATCCATCACGACCACGCCACCGATCAGGACCATGATCCCTTTCTGGAAAGAACTGAGCGGATGCATGTTGATCAAGCCGGCAATATCCACGACGGCGGGATTGCCGGAATCGGGCGAGCGAAGGACGGCGACTTCCGCAGAAGGCTCCTCACTGGGAATGCGCCGACCAGGAAAGGTCATCAGATGATCTCGGTTCGCGACGTGACGCATGGCTCTTGGCGGAATCGGTAAGGAGCGTTTCGCCGTCGATCACGACCGGGGCCGGCGCCGGGCTATTGCCTAGCTAAAGCCGGGTGCAGAACTATTCTTGATCTGGATGCGCGCGTTTGGCACGGATTCACCGCGCTACGCGAGGCCCTTCCGTGACCGGTGGCGAGTGCCGCCAATTCAAGCGGGATTGTCCGGCGGGTTGTTATCGCGCCAGACGACATGCATGTCGGGACGAAGCAAAATCAGATCTCTCTCGTAGATCGCGCGCGCCGGTTCGCTTGCAACATGCAGCACGCTAAATGGAACAGACCTGGCGCGAAACGCCTTCTCCAAAGCAGCAGTTTCGTGTCGGCCGTTCAGGCAAAGCAAGGTGTAACCCACGTTCGAAATTCGATCCTGGATCGGCGCACCGTCCTCCAACCAAACGTGCGGCAACCTTGCTCCGGGCCAACTGGTCGGCCGGTAGTCCCGGAACAAATGCTCGGGACCGCCCGGAATATTGTCGATGATGGGCGAGTCGACATAACGATAGCCAAGTTCAGCGCCAATCATCTCGTTGACCTTGCGCTGTTCGACGTCAGCAACCTTGGCAAGGTTGTCGCGCGCCGCTCGACCTGCCGCGGTGTCGTCACCGATTTCCGGACGCCATTGCGAGCGCCATTTGCGATAGCCGAGCGTGGCGTAACGGGAGGCGCCGATATTCCGCTCACCGACCTGGCGCCGCTCGATCTCATATGAGTCCAGCAATTCCGGGCCGCCCCAACCTTCGAGCGTGGCTGCCAGCTTCCACGAAAGGTCAAACGCATCACCAACACCGGTGTTCATACCGAGTCCGCCGGCCGGAATGACCAGGTGTACGGCATCGCCGGCCAGAATCACGCGCCCGGCCCGGTACCGATCGGCCAGGAGAAGGTTCTGACGCCATTCGCCGCAATAGAGCATCTCGTAGCGGACCGGTATCCCTACGGTCTGCTCGAAACGCTGTTTCATTTCCTCGTCTGATTCGACGGCGGCATGGAGCGTCCAATGCCGCTTCGAATCCTGCATGATCAGAAAGGTCGCCCATTCATCCGCAACCAGGTAGTGCCGACCTCGGCCAGGCCCTTCACCCAGTGGCAAATGATCGTAGAGCTCGTCACAACGATAAAGTCCCTGGCGAAATTTAGCCAGGTTGGCTTCGCCTCTGAGTCGTATGCCAAGCTGTTTCCTCACCAGACTGGATCCGCCATCGCAGCCGACCAGATAGGCCGCTGTTATTTTCCTGGAACTTCCATCCGATGATCGGACGGTCGCCACGACGCTTGGTCCATCTTCTTCAAATTCCATGAGCTCGGTGCCATACCGAACAGTCACTGTCGGAATTCGCTCCGCGGCGCGCTTGAGCACGGGCTCCAGCGTGTACTGCGAAATAAGCTGGTAGGGTTCGAGCGGGGTCGAGCCGTCGTTAATCTTGCGTATCTGCTCCCTGGCCATATCGACGGACGGGTATTTCAGATGCAGCAGCGGTGCCTGGGTCATTGTCAGGATGACATACACATCCATGACCGCGTCCGCCGTCAGTCCTGCCGCACGAAGTTCGTCGGACAGACCTATGCGACGGAACATCTCCATTGAACGCGCGTTGCAGCGCTCCATCTTGGGCAGAAACTGAGGCTCAGGCTTTTTTTCAAGCAGGATGCAACGCACACCGCGAAGCCCGAGATCCACGGCCAAGGTGAGTCCAACGGGACCGGCGCCGACAATGATGACTTGAGTATCCATTCAATCACGTCCGCACCGTCGCGCGCCGGCGGCTAATGCCCACTCCGCAAATTTCCAACGCCAGGTGCCCAAGCTACTGCGGGCTTCTCGACAAATTCCCGTCGGCGCAAGCGCCGACGGGTCAAGGTCTTGGAGGGAGCCAAATCGGCGTGATTAACGCGTGGCCTTGCACGCCCCGATCTCACGCAGCCAAAGCATGAACCAGTACGATCACTGTGCATTGATCAGAAACGGCGCGATTTGGACGAAAGCGATCTCGTCACCATTTGCCCACCCTTCGCGAGCCGACTAAGCTTCACGGGTCTTCGAACCCACCCGGACAGTCATGATCACAAAGGAATTTGGCGTCCGCGTAACCGCGCCGAACCGCCAAGATTGGCCGGGGCTCCTCCGCATCATCTTGAATGTGCGATGGGAGACCGAACCCGGGTGGATCGCGCTGACATTCGGCTCTCCGGTACTTTGCGTCGTGCTAAGTGAGACAGGAGGTCGCTGCCTGACCCGGAGACAGCCCGAACAGCCCGCGCAAGGAGACTATTTTGGGACGGGACATCTGACTTTCGTCGCGCCTTCGCAGCCGCTTACCATCTATGCAACGGAAATGCGGGACGCGCGCATCGCTCTCTATCAACTCGATCTGGACGGGACCGACTGTCTGAGTTCGGAGCAAGCAGCGACGATCGCACAATTCGAAAACAGGTATATGTTCAGAGATGACCGCCTGTATGAATGTGCGCGTCTGCTGGGCGAACATGAGGCGTCAAATGATCCAGATATCTATGGACTTTCTCTCGCGCGTGCGTTGCAGCTTGCACTCCTCGGCATGCCACTCCGGCGCGTGAAGTCCAGGACGTCCGTCAAGCTTACCGGCGAGCGCTTCGCCGAGGTAGTCGCTTATATCAGCGATCATCTCGACCAAACCACCGCCGTCAAGGATTTGGCACTGATCAGCAACTTGTCGCCCGCGCAATTTGGCCGATCTTTCCAGGACGCGACTGGCATGTCTCTTCAGCGCTGGCAAATGGACGCTCGCGTCAGAAGTGCCCAGCGACTCATGGTGGACGATCCCGCCGAATCCCTGGCGGCGATCGCATCTCTCGTCGGCTTTTCAGACTCGAGCCATTTCTCCCGGGCATTTCTGGAGATTGTGGGTACTACACCAAGCGCCTGGCTCCGCCAACGCACTTGAGGATCGGAGCATTGGCGCAGCGATCAGTCCAGCCTGCTCCGCCGCCAGGCGTGTGGCGAGATCCCGTTTGCGGCGGTAAAGGCGCGGGTGAAGTGACTTTGCTCAGAAAAGCCCGCTTCCAGCGCAATATCGACCAGACTCTTCTTCCGATCCTCGAGCATGCGCTTTGCATACTCGATGCGGGCGGCAAGGTGCCATTTGTGTGGAGTTATCCCGGTCGAAACCTTGAAGGCGCGACCGAATTGAGACGCAGAAAGTTCCGATAGAGATGCCAGCTCCGACAAGCGAATGGACCTGGAAAGATTATCGTGCACGAACTCGGTGACTTGCGTTAGCTGCCGCTTGGAGAGGCCCAGGCGCCGAGAGGTCTTCGGGTGGTTCGTCGTGCCGAGATGGGAGATCCGCGCGATGATGGCCGCGACGACGCTGTCTCCGAACAAATGGAAACTAGGCAACTCGTCCTGGCTCGAAGCGAGGAGCCGCGCCAGCATCTGAAGATTCTCGTCGAAAAACGTGAGGCGTGGTTCAGCGAGCCCCGCAACCTGGAATTCGCCGTCCATCACCTCGAACACCCGGTCGACATCAAGCACCAGCCGGACCGCATCGACCCGATCTATCTGGTCGGAATAGCACCATACCGGCAAGCCCGCAGGAATGAGGCTTGTCTGGCCGATTTGCCTATGCCGCCGCGGGTTCGATCGATTGGCACTGCTGTGTAGCGAGGGTCGAGCCTCGCTGAGGCCACCTGCCTCGTTCCAAACGATCGCAAGCATCGGGTGACGGTTGCTGAGCTGGTGCCAAGCGCAACCCGGCAACGCATCCTGTTGGACGCAATGCACCTCGATGCCGCAAAAGGTATGGCTCCGTACCCTAGCGGCTCCCAAATTATGCGGGTGGCTGCTGCCGTGATCCACGGATGCGATCTCCCCTCCCGAGGCGACGGCGGCCGAGAATGCGATGTCCCACATCGATTCTGTGCCGCCCAAGTCCGTTGATCGGACGTATTTTCATGAGACGTTCACAATATCGAGATCGCGAGGCTTGGTCAATCTCGTGGCAGCTGAGCCGCTTTAAACGGCAGCCATTTCGGACGGCCGTCGTCGAGTCCAAACACGCCGATCGCGATCAAGCCTGATTCCTGCGTCCGCGCGATTATCCAAGCCGGGCTCACCATCCACGCGCGCCGGCCCCGGCGACGCGAACGGATTTGTTTTGCCGGGTTCCAGTATCCCTTCTCTTCTGCGGAGTAACAAGTTGAAGAACAAGATTGCCTTGGAAGAGCATTTCGCCATCGATCTTACGATCGATCAATCGAAGATCTACTCGCAGCCCGTGGTTTGGGAGAGGCTGAAGGCCAATCTCCTCGACATCGAACAGCAACGGCTGGAACGAATGGATGAAGGGGGCACCGCGTTCTCAGTCCTCTCGCTCAATTCGCCCGGCACCCAGGGCATTCCGAATGTAAAGGAAGCCATTGATGTTTCGCGCCGGGCCAACGACGTCCTTGCCGAACATATCTCGCGCCACCCGACGAAGCTGGGCGGGTTTGCCGCCTTGCCGATGCAGGATCCCGAGGCGGCAGCGCGCGAGCTCGAACGCTGTATCAGGACGCTTCGATTTCACGGTTTTATGGTGAATGGCTTCTCGCAAGTCGGCAGCGCAGAATCGGTCGTATATTATGACGCGCCGCAGTTTGCCGACTTCTGGAGCAGCGCGAATAAGCTCGGCAAGCCATTTTACATGCATCCACGGGATCCGCTGCCTTCGCGCGAGCCCATTTTCGACGGTTTCCCCTGGCTGACCGCGGCCACCTGGGCCTTCACGATGGAGACCAGCACTCACGCGCTGCGTCTGATGTCATCGGGACTGTTCGATCGAAACCCGAATTTGCAAATGATCCTCGGTCACCTCGGTGAATGCATTCCGTTCAACATCTGGCGAATAGATAACATCGTCAAGAAGGCGCCGCGCGGCATCCCCTGCAAGCGCACTCTCGGAGAGTATTTTCGCGAGAACGTGCATGTCACAACAAGCGGAAATTTCCGAACACCGTCCTTGCTTTCGACCATGCTGGAGGTTGGTAGCGACCGCATCTTGTACGCCGTCGACTATCCGTTCGAAAGTTTCGAAGATGCCTCCCGCTGGTTTGACAATTGCGAGATCAGCGAGGCCGATCGAACCAAGATCGGCCGTGACAACGCGCGCCGGCTGTTCGGTCTGCCCTGAGGGCCCGCCATATCACTTCCTGATATACGGACGGCCGTGCCGAAATCGTCGGCCCTGCCGTCCGGAATGCGATATGTCTCCCGCATCTCTTATTCCGCGGCCTGCGATCGCATCGCGCCCCGCTGCAGATTCCGCCGCGCCCAATGAGCGACTACGTCCATCGTGCTCTCCGTTTCGGGGAGGAAAGGAAAGATCGTATAGACGTGAACGGAATCCTCGACGAGGCGCAGCGTCACATCGACACCAGCTTTCTCCGCGTGCTCGGCTAACCGGATGGTATCGCTGAGCAACACCTCACCTTGCGTTGCCGTGACGAAAAGCGGCGGCAGACCGGTGAGATCGCCGAACAGTGGCGACACCAGGGGATCCGTCGGCTCGTGGCCCTGGAAATAAGATGCCCCCATGAAGGTCAAAAGGTCGCGGTTCGCCGCGGGATCATCTCCATTGAACGCGCGGACGCTCTCACCCGACAAGGTCAGGTCGGTGAATGGCGCGACCGCAAGGATACCGGCGGGCAAGGAATCACCGGCCGTGCGAAGCGCGAGCGCCAGCGCGACGGCAAGGCCACCACCGGCAGATTCACCGGATAGCAAAATAGAGCTCGCCGGGATGCCTCTTCCCAGCAGTGCACGATAGGCGGCGACGGCGTCGTCGATCGCGGCCGGATAAGGGTGCTCAGGCGCAAGCCTATAGTCGATGGTGTAGCAAACCCCGTCGACAGCCGTTGCCAGCCGGCTTGCATATTCCAACGACCCCTTGGCCGAACCAATCAAATAGCCGCCGCCATGGAAGTGCAGCACCACATTGTCCGAACGTACTTCCTTTGCTGAAACGCGGAACGCCCCGACGTCACCGAGTTCGTCCTCGATCGCCTCAAAACCGGCAGGCAACGGGAAGTTCGTAGTCAGGAAACGATCGTAGGCCTCCCGGAGGCCATCATGGCCGCGCGCCACGTCCTCGGGACGGAATGCGTATTTCCAGAGGTCGAAGGCGCGTTGGCTCTCCGGACGCTGCAGCCGCTTGCCTTCACGCAGGCCGGTGACATTAACGACCTCGCCCGGCGCTCCCTCGACTGCTTTGACGACATTGTAGTCCCATGCCAGGCCCCAGCTCGTCTCCGCCAGCGGATCGATGCGCGCCATGCCTTTCCAGCGCGCATTGCGATTACGCAGGCGGGCCGTGTCGGTCTCATGCATGAGCTTCACGACGGCACGGGCACCGGCCTGGATGCGCGTCGTGCGCGGCAGACGCCGCCGCTCGTACTCGATAAGCGCGCCGGGGACGTCGTCCTGTCGTCGCGCCAGCACACGCGCAAAAGTCCAGGCATCCTCGATGCTCTGTCCGGCGCCCGCCGCCAAGAATGGCACCATCGGGTGTGCCGCGTCGCCAAGCAGCGTGACGCGGCCCGAGCTCCAGCTGTCGATCGGATCACGGTAGTACATGCCGGTGATAAAGGCCGTCTTCACCTGCTCGAGCATGGCCCGTGCGCGCGGCTCGGCATCCTCGAAAGAGCGAAGCAACTCCGTAATGTCGCCGCTCTCGGTCCAGGACTTCGCGCTGCACTTCATCAGCCGGCACCGAAGCCAGGATGCTGTACAGATTTTTTGGCCGTACCCAATACGTGATCAGCGTGCGGCCAGGTCCGAACCAATAATTACCGCGCTCGGGAAGCCCGAGGCCTTCGAGCCGCTCCGCCGAAATCAATGAGCGCCACATCAGAATATTGGCAAAGTGCTTCTCTTCCTGCCCACGCAGATGCTGCCGCACGACAGAGTGAATGCCGTCACAACCCACCAGCACGTCGGCTTTCAGCGTTTCACCGGTCTGCAGTCTGATTTCGACCGCGTCATCCGTCTGTGAGATCGCCACGCAACGGGCGCCCAGCCGCTTCGAATTCGGCAGGGACCGCGTCGAACAGCAACTGGATGAGATCCGCGCGATGGACGTTGTACATCGGCGCGCCATAGCGGCGCGCCGCCTCATCGCCGAGCGGTGCCTGATAAAGCAATCGCCCGGTGCGCAGATCGCGATAGTCGTAGGATTGGGGTTCGACGCCGACGGCGCGCATGGCGGCTTCGAGCCCGAGTTCACGGAGCACGATCGCAGCATTGCTGGCGATCTGAATGCCCGCGCCAATCTCGCTCAGCCCCTCTGCTTGTTCGAGAACAAGCACCTCAATCCCTTGATGACGCAACGCAATTGCAGTCGTCAGTCCGCCGATGCCACCACCTTCTACGAGCACGCGCATAGTTCGTCTCCGCCTCTGGACAAATTAAGTGATTTCACTTAAATTAAGGTAAGGAGATTTGGATGTCAAGCAGGATGCGAACGGCTTCGCGCGCCGCCTCGGAAGAGACCAGGAACCAGATCAAGGCGGCGGCGCAGATGCTGTTCGCCCGCCACGGCGTCGATGCGGTGACGGTGCAGCAGATTGTCGATGCCGCGAGACAGCGAAACAACGCCGCGCTGTACTATCACTTCCGAACCAAAGAAGAGTTGATCCGGCAGATGGTGGTCGACGGCGCCGCCGTGCTCGATGCGCGACGGCGCGAAATGCTTGATGACATGGAGAAACGTGGCGGCCCGTCGAACATTCGCGAGGTGATGCTGGTCCTCATCATGCCGGTCATCGAGCTCGGCGAGGACGAGCGGTGGCGCGGCTATATCCGATTTACGTCGCACCTCCAGGCATCCGATCCCAGGGCGCTCCGCGATGCGCTGAATAACCGGTGGAATGCCAGCTACGTCGAGTGCTTCAATCACCTGAAGCGGATGCTGCCCCTGCCCGCGGCTATCGTCGAACAGCGCCTCTCGATTTTTGCGATCTGTGCCAACGCAGTTCTGTCTGCGCACGAAGCTGCGTTGGAGTCTCGAAATACAAAGAGCAGTCGCTTATGGGGCCAACCGTTCACGATCGAGAACATCCTCGACATGTTGGAGGCTGCAATCACCGGCCCGCCTTCCCAGGCCACCTTGGCGAAGCTGCAGGAGACGGACGCGACGCGAGATCCTGATGATCTCGTGCCGGAGACGGCAAACTGATCTATCGAGACATCCTGTCCATGAGTTGGATTGCCGTTTGCGACCGGAGCAATGCTCTCAGCCACGAAAGAGATTCCAAAGTTGCCGATGTAGACACTTGAGCAGACGAGCCATGGGCAAACGCCATATCTGCGCCGACCAGCATGGCAATCTGCCAAGCCCACCTTCAGCGCTTATGTGCCTTTCCACCGCGATCGCGGTTCGGCTCCTTTCCAAAGACCGTTTCCTCTACAAGCCGCCAATAAGCTGCGACAACCTTCGAGTCCTCGGAGGACAGCCCACCTGTAACCTGCATTTCCGGCCCGAACTCCGAGAGCGTGGCGGTAAGGCTTACCATCATATAATGAAAGAGAATGGGGTCGACGGCGGGAAGGAGACCCTGTTTCTGAGCCTCAATGATCTGAGGCAGCAATCGCCCCAGAAGCGGAGCCAGCACCGCTTCCGCCACCCATTTCAGCCGTGGATTATTCGTCAAGGTTTCCTGGCGCATGAACCGATGAAATTCGGGAAACGCGACGGTGTACCGGAAAAGAGTGGTGTACTCCTGGCGCAGCCGCGTCAGCGGAGACAAATCGGACTCCTCCGGCGCCGAAATATCCCACTCGTTGCGAATCTGCGCGAAGGCATGCTCCGCTGCCGCCCGCCAGAGAATGTCCTTGCTGCGATAGTGATAGGTGATCAGCGGATGTTGCAGGCCGAGCCGATCGGCGATGGCGCGTATGCTCGCTCCTTCGAATCCTCGTTCGGCAAATTCCGCGATGGCGGCATTGAGGATCGAGGCTCGCGTCTCAATCGAGCGTTGTTGTTCGGCTCTCTTGCGCGGGCGCTCTCGGCGGACAGCTTTCTTCGCCATTTGGCTTTCGATTAACATAGTTCCCAACCGAACGCCAAGCGAAGTGTTGAATGGCTCTTCATGAGTTTACCACAGGCTGCCGCATAACCGATTGCCCAGAGCTATCGACGCTGACGGCGGAGTTCCTCGACTTGCGCTCGTGTCGACTCTCGCTCATCGGCAAGTCCGAAGTCATATTCGACCGTGTTGATGCCGTCCATCAGCCTCGGACGAATGATGAGAGACGGCTTGACCCCGAATACCGCATCACTCCCCAGATATTTATCCCCATCCAGGAAGAGATGCGTGACAAGGGTTCGATATCCCGGCGCGCTGATCATGAAGTGAACATGTGCCGGCCGGAACGGATGGCGCCCCATCGCGGCAAGTAACTGGCCGGCGGGACCATCATTGGGAATCGGATAGCTGACAGGCATGATGGTTCGGAATCTGTAGGTGCCAGCGGCATCGCTGCGAAAGCTGCCCCGTAGATGACCGTCCGGCTGATCTTTGTCCTGAACGTCGTAGAGTTGATTGGGCGCGGTCTGCCAGACCTCTACAAGCGCGTTCACGATCGACCGTCCCTGGGAGTCCGTAACGCGGCCACGCATCTCCAGCGGGTCACTCGCCTCTTCCCGCAGAAGAATGCTCTCGCCTGCCGCAAGTTCTCGCTGCTGTCCCGCATAGAACGGGCCTAGAACCGTCGATTCGCTCAGTCCCGGTCCCCCAACGTGATCGATGGCGTCGACCAGCATCGAAATCCCCAGAATATCCGACAAGAGGATGAACTTCTGTCGGCTGTCCGAACACATCTTGCCGGCACGCGTGAGGAAGTCGATCGCCTGCCACCATTCGTCATGCGTGATCTTCGCCTCCCGCGCGATCGCATGGACGTGGCTGACAACCAACTCCAGGATCTCACGCAACCTTTTGCTCTCGGCGTCCTTCATACGATCGATCACGTCGCGCGTCAGCTCAGGGAAAATCCCTGCTTTCGAACTATCATTCGCCGCGATGATCGATGTCATTCTCGCTCTCGCTTCAAGAAGGCCGGCGTCCGTTATAGGCGTCGTCCAGGAGTTTCCGAATCGCGTTCCGCTCGACGGGGCGCGGATTCCAATAAGGGGATTTCACCGCCGCGTCGGTGGCTTCGTCCAAATCGGACTCCGACATTCCGATCTCGCGAAGCGAGGTAGGAGCTCCATTCGTTGCGGCAAGATCGAACAGGGCCTGCGCAGCATGGTCTGCACCAAGCGCGCGAGCGACGCGACCGATGGCAACGGGCGCACCGGCGGCGTTATAGGCTACCGCATGAGGCAAGATCACGGTGTGCGTCTCGGCGTGCGGAAGACCGAAAGCGCCTCCCAACACGTGGCACAGCTTGTGATGAAGCGACATTCCGACCGCTCCGAGACAGGATCCGCAGACCCAGGCTCCGAACAGAGCATCGGCGCGAGCGTTCCGGTCGGTCGGATCTGAAACAATCCGAGGCAGCGCACGCCCGAGGGCTGCGATGCCCTGCTCCGCAAGGCCCGACGTGACGGGATTGGCATCCTTTGCGTAGAGCGACTCCACCGCGTGGGCGATCGCGTTTATTCCGGAAACCAGCGATATCGCCGGCGGGAGGCCGTATGTAAGCTCCACGTCGTATACGATCACCTCGGGGAGGACTAGCATCGAGCGGATCGTCGACTTTTGCCCCTCGCGCGTCTCGCCGAGCACCGGCGTTGCCTCCGAGCCGGCGTAGGTGGTCGGAAGCACGATCTGCGGGAGGTCTGTTCGGAGCGCCAGTGCCTTGGCGAGGCCTATCGTCGAGCCGCCACCGAGAGCGACGATACAATCGGCATTAGCCGCGACGAGCTTCTCCATGGCGCGCTCGGTGACCTCCGCCGGCGTATGCATGACGGCATCCGTCGAAAGGTGGACACCGAGGTCGCCGAGAACGCGCATAAGATGCGCCGCGGCCGCCCTTGCATGATGCGGATCGGAGAGAACGAAAGCCCTCTTGCGACCCAAGGAAACCAACTCGTCGGCCACCTTCGAAATGGTGCCGAATCCGAAAAGGACACGCGCCGGCAACGCCGTGTATTGGAAGGTCTCCATGCCGTTTTCGCCGAGGCTCATGCGCGGACCTTCGTCGCGCGGGCGAATTCCTCAATCATCGCCTCACGCATCGCAAACTTCTGGACCTTGCCGGTCACAGTGGATGGAAAGCTCTCTACGAACCGGATATGGCGAGGGATTTTGTAGTGCGAGATACGTTCCTGACAAAACTTGCGGATACTCTCCTCGTCGGGGGTGGCACCGGACTTCGAAACGATCCAGGCACAAAGTTCTTCGCCATACTTTGCGTCCGGCACGCCGAAAACCTGGACATCCTGAATATCGGGGTGCCGATACAGATACTCTTCGACTTCACGAGGATAGATGTTCTCGCCGCCCCGGATGACCATATCCTTGATCCGTCCGACAATGCGGCAATATCCATCGTCATCGATCGTCGCCAGGTCACCCGTATGCATCCAGCCGGCCGAATCGACGGCTTCCTTTGTCCGTGCCTCGTCATTCCAATAGCCGAGCATGACGGAATATCCCCTAGTGCACAGCTCACCAGCCTCTCCCCGCGGCACGATCCGACCGTGACGATCCACAATCTTGACCTCGAGGTGCGGCTGTATCCTTCCAACCGTCGAGACACGCAATTCGAGCGGATCCTCGCGGCTGCTCTGGAAGCTCACGGGACTGGTTTCGGTCATCCCGTAGGCGATGGTTATCTCGCTCATGTGCATTGTCGACGCGACTTCCTTCATGACCTCGATCGGGCAGGGCGCCCCCGCCATAATCCCTCGCCGAAGCGAGCTCAGATCGAATCGCGAGAATTCGGGGTGGTTCAGTTGAGCGATGAACATTGTGGGTACCCCGTAGAGCACGTCGCAACGCTCTGCCTCGACCGCTTCCAAGGTCATCAGCGGGTCAAAGGACTCGGATGGATAGACCATCGTTGCCGCATGGGTGACGCAACCGAGGTTGCCCATCACCATGCCAAAGCAATGGTAGAGCGGCACCGGGATACACACACGAGAACCAGGCTCGATTCCAGTCGCCTCCCCCACGAAGAAAGCATTGTTGATCAGATTATGATGCGACAGCGTCGCACCCTTCGGCAATCCGGTGGTGCCGCTGGTGAATTGGATATTGACGGCGTCGTCGATCTGGATCGTAGACGACACGGATTCCAGTCGCTTGTTGCCGGCTTGCTTGCCCCTCTCCAGGATCCAGTCGAACGTCAGGCAGCCATCGTGCTTACCCGCAATCGAGATGACGTGTCGCAATTCCGGCAGCCGCGAACTATGCAGCTCGCCGTTTGCGCTTCCGAACTCCGGAACAAGCTCGCGGATCATTGCGATATAGTCGCTGGTCTTGAAGCGAGCGGCGGTTATCAACGCGCGACATCCGACGGCGCGCAAGACGTGCTCCAACTCGCTCAAGCGATAGGCAGGATTGATGTTGACAAGGATCAGACCGGCCTTCGCCGTCGCAAATTGCGCGATCGTCCATTCCGCGCAGTTCGGGGACCAAATCCCGACCCGATCGCCGGGCTCCAGGCCGAGAGCCAGAAGCCCCGACGCGAATGCATCGGACCGCGATTTGAGCTCGGCGTAGGTCCAGCGAATCTTCTGATGCGCAACAACCAGCGCTTCGCGAGACCCAGCGGTCGCGCTCACCTCGTCGAGGAGGGCGCCGATGGTCTTCCCAATCAGAGGCGGGCCACTGTTGCCATGCACGTAGCTTTCGCGTTGCACGAATACCTCCCGTCGATAACGAAATCCTGGACAATCGCCAGCGCTCACCAAACTTTCGCGGCGGGTTTATTTTCCTTCGAAGACAAGCGTTGGCGGCTCAATGTCCTTGTTGAAAGCCTCTGCCGTGCTCGCAAAGCCGCGCTGGGCGTCAGCCCCGTTGTAGAGCTCCATCGCGACGTCGAGCATCACAAGATCCGCGGCGGCTACACCTCCGCTTGACCAAGCCTTGAGCAGGGTGCGCGTCGCGGCGTACGACCTGGTCGGCCCCGTCGCAAGCTGTTTGACCAATGCAGCCGCGGTCGCCGAAAGCTCGTTCTCGGGCACCACATGCGTTGCAATTCCAAGCGCGCCGGCTTCGCGTCCTGAGATCGGTTCACCAAGCATGGCGAATCGCGATGCGCGAGCCCGACCGGCGCGCTCGGCGATCCGCTGCAGGGCTCCGGCGATCGGCAGCATCGCCGTCGTGACTTCGACGCAGCGAAGGACCGCATTTTCGGCGGCGACGAGAAAGTCGCAGGCCAACGCCAGTTCGAAACCGCCGCCGAAGGCAATCCCCTGCACCACAGCCACCGTCGGTACTTTCAGCATCTCGATGGCGCGATAGGAGACGTTTACGTCCGCGACGAACGTCCTGAACCAGTTGACGTCTTTTCCCGGCCACTCACGCACTTCGCCGCCAAAGCTGAAGTGCGGTCCCTCGGAGCGAATGACAAGCACGCGTATGTCGCTTTCGCTGGCCTGATGCACGGCGGTTCGTAAGGTTTCCGCGAAGCGCAGGTCGACCCGGTTGAAGGGGGGATCGGCGAGCACAATATTTCCGATGGCGCCGTCTCGTTCAAATCGGACTGTCGTCATTGTAACTCTTCCTCCTTTGTGCCGACGTCAGGCGGGACGCCGGCCGGTGGGCTCAGGGATGATTGGCAGGAGCAGATGCGACAGCCGCTCCGCGTCCCGATAGATCTTGTGGGTCACGGTCTTGCTGCTGCAGACATGGTATGGAATGTACTCGACGTTGGTCATCGCACCGGTGCCGGTCGGAACATCCATGGATGTGATGTCGAGGCAGATCCGGTGCCCCGCCTTGAATTGGTTCGCTGTGGCGAGGATCTGTATCTGGTATTCGACCACTTCTCCCGGTTTCACCGGAGCGATTGCGTCCTGCGTCAGCTTGTGGAACGGCTCCCACGGCTTCGAACGCGTCTCATCGAGTGCCCGATAGGAAGCCTTCAGCCAGCCTCGCGTCAGCTCACGCTCGGGCAACGACGGGACATCCCGTTCGCCCTCGCGCGCGGTACGAACCGAAACGTCGGGCCCGACGTCCTTGAGCACGATGATCCAATTGGTGTCTTCCTGATCGATCGCCGCATGGAGCGTCAGCGTGATCGGGCCGGCGACCGTGACGTCATGCGGCAAGGGATCGGTCATGTAGCGCAGGCGCTCGACCTTCGTCGTCCGCGTCACCGGCATCTGCGTGAAGACGTCAGGCTCGCGTGCCGCAGCGCCAAGCTCCGAGGCAGGTCGCGGCGCTTCGGTCGACAGTGTCTCCCAATGGGAGAGATAATATTTTGTCCACTGCGTCTCCGGCAGCGGCCAATCCGTTCCGGTCCGCCACTCGTTGGCGCCCATGAGCCAGTAACGCACCGGCGGCTCGTCCATGATGCCGGTGTTCTGCCCCTTCAGCCAATGGTCATACCACCGGATGATCTCGTCATGGTATTGATGGAATGGCCGCTCGAGGTGGGCTGGGCCGGTAAACAGCAGCTTCTTTGGTGCATCGACGTTCTGGAAATAGTGCTGTGCGCCCAGCCAGTGAAGCTTGTAGGTGTAGGCGTAGGCTCCGGAGCCGGTATAGAATGGTATTTTGATTTTCTTGAAGGTCTCTTCCGCGCGCTCGACAGTGCCGTCGAACTCCCAGGGATGCGTCATCATGAGATACATGATGAACGTCCGCTGCCCCTTTTGAGTGAGAATGTTGTAGAGGTTGATGTACTGCTTGTAGTCCGGATTCCGCATGGCGCGACGCCAGAGCTCTTCCTCCGCGGCGGGAAGTTCCGCAGGCCGGTCACGCGACTCATGAACCGTGCTGAAGACGTCGAGCAAATAAGGGAAGGTGTGCAAGACGCCGCCGGGATTGAAGTCACGGAAACCGAACATGCCGCCATACGCACTGCAGGCGTCGTAGGGAAAGATGGCTTTCAGCGCCGGATGTCCCTGCGCGGCGGCTCGCCATTGTTCGCCGGCATAACCGGAGATGCCGACCATCCCGACCTTGCCGTTTGACCACGATTGCTGCGTGATCCATTCGATCAAATCGTAGTGGTCCGTATCCTCGTGGCCGTAGTGCCCTTCTGATTTGGCGGAGCCCCTTGGCTGCGCGATCACGTGAACGTAGCCGTTGGCGATGAAGCGTCGCGTGTCGCCCGCCTCGATGGGACCGAACCAGAGCGGTGCGTGCGCCGGTTGCGGCGGCAATATATCTGCGATGTCTGGGCCCTGAATGTCCTTGTTGTGCAGGGCTGACGCATACAGCACGGGATATCTGCTGGGCGCGTCCGGGCGGTATACGTCGACCGCAAGCCGCGTGCCGTCCCTCATGGCGACGCTGATGTCCCGTTCCTCGATCATGGCTTCACTCCCGCTTTTCGCGACGCTTGTGGTCGACGTTTGGCGATGTCGAGACGGTGACGAACCAGCATCTTCCGCCCGACCAAGGGGATTATGCTACTTTCTTTTACGATCGTAAAGTATAATCTTTGAACTGCCCACGGGACGGCGTGTCCTACTGGTAGGACAATTGGTGCTCGCAGAGCCTGATCGATGCGTAACCTGGTGCGGCGCGGGACGCTCACCCAGCCCTCACTGGCCGTCCCTTCGAACCCTAGCGATCCTAGGAAAGCGATGCCTTCACGCGTTCGGGCGTCATGGGAAGTTCTCGTAGACGACGACCGGTCGCGTGAGCGAAGGCATTTGCTAAGGCGGCCGAAGTCGGTGGAAGCGAACCTTCGCCGGCTCCCAACGACGGATCGCTCCGATCCATCAAAATAATCTCGATGCTTGGGACCTCAGGAAACGTAAGTATGGGATATCCCGGCCAATCCCGGCTCGTGATCTCCCTTCTGTCGAAGGCAACCTGCTCCTTCAGAGTGAGGCTGACCGCCTGGACGATACCTCCCTCGAGCTGGTTCTTCGCCCCGTCCGGATTGACGACGAATCCGATATCGGCCGCCATCACAACCCGGGGAACCTTGATGACGCCTGTCTCGCGGTCGACCTCCACGTCCACCACTACGGCTGCATACATCCCGATGCTCTTGTATCGACAATAGGCTATCCCGCGTCCATTTCGGCCATCGCCCTTCTTTCCTGGAATCCAGCCCGCTTTGTCAGCAACAGCTTGAAGCACGGCCCGGGCTCGGGGATCCCTGAGATGAGCAAGACGGAATGCCAACGGGTCGCTGCCGGCGGCGTCGGCAAGCTCGTCCATGAAGGATTCGATCGCGAAAATGTTTCCGTGAGCTCCCAGCGTTCGGAAAGATCCGTTTCGTACCGGCGCCTCGAGCAGGAGATGGTTTCGGATCTCCTTCCTCGGCAGTTCGTAGGACGGTACCGCATTGCGGTCTCCGTCGCCGAATGGCTGAGGAATATGCGGTGGGGGAGATTTGACGAAGGGGGCGCTCAAATCCCACGCAGCGAGAAGGTTCACGCCGCCGGCTTGACCCGGCCGCATCGCATGACTGTTGCTCCAAACATCGTACGACCAATCTACGATTCTTCCGTCAGATGCGAGCGCCGCCTCGACCCTCATGGCCATTGCCGGACCGAAAGGCGCCCAGGCGAACTCGTCATCCCGCATCCACTGAAGCTTGACGGGCGCGCCTGCGACGGCACGGGCCACCAGAGCCGCGTCCAGCGCCACGTCGTCGGCACCGTTGTGGCCGTAGCATCCGGCTCCGGGCATGTGAACGACATCGACCTGGGCGTTCGGCATTCCCAACACTTTGGCCAAATCTCCTCTTAGGGGGAATGCGCCCTGCGTGTGGGACCAAATCGTCATGCGACCGTCCTTCAACCATGCGACCGCGCAAGAGGGGCCGATTGATGCGTGGGACAAGTACGAGCGGGTATATTCGGCGCTAACTCGCTTGACCTGGTCTGGCACCGGCTCGGACTGACGGGCGGCGGCCACCACAATGGTCTCCGCGCGAAGCTTCTGCAGCTCTCCACGCAAATTGGCGATATCGGGAAGTGGCAACGCGTCGTCGCTCCAGCGCGCCGCCGCCACCAGAGCATTGCGCGCGGCGATCGCCTGTTCCTCGCGCTTGGCGGCAACCGCAAGAAAATTGCCGTCGCGAACGACCGCTAGGACACCTGGAAGCGATCGAGCACCGGCTTCGTCGAGCGAGACCAGTTTCGCCCCATAGCGCGGTGGACGGACAACTCTCGCAAAGACCATCCTCGGCAGCCGCATATCCTGCACGTAGGACGGCGCACCGGTCAACTTTCCCGGCAGGTCGATCCGATTGATCAACTTGCCGACGATGGAATAGTTGCTCGGCTTCTTCGGCGCTGCGGCCGCCGCGATGTCTCCCTTCAACAAATCGGGATCTGCGCTTGCGACTTCCCAGAAGGTCGCGCGCTTCCCGTCCGGAGAAGCGATGATGCCGAGCTTGATCTGCAGATCTTCCGGCTGGGCACCGAACCGCCGTGCCGCCGCCGAAAGAAGAATGCCGCGCGCCTGCGCGCTTGCCGCTCGAAGTGCGCTTCCGCTTTGCTCGACCGATTGACTACCGAAGGTGTACTGCTCATCGGGGCCACGCGACGTGTCGGCGGAGACCATGCGGATCTTGTCGAACCCGACGTCGAGCTCCTCCGCCGCGATCTGCGCCAACGCCGTGAGAATCCCCTGACCAAGCTCGGCCTTTCCGGTGAATACGGTCACCGTTTCGTCCGCCTCCAATCGAATCCACCCCTCCAGCCTTCGGTTGTTGCGCAGACTGAATGGCAGTGTTCCAGGCGCCTGGCCGAACGCCGCACGGGGCGCCAAGGCGAACGAAGCCACGACGACACCAAGCGACTGCGTGAAGCGTCTGCGCGATAGACCTTTGTCCGTCATTTCGCGAGCCCCTCTGCAGCACGACGAACCGCTTGCACCACCCGATTATGGACGCCGCACCGACAGAGCTGGTCCTCCAGGGCGTTCTTGATTTCTTCCTCGCTGGGATTTGGATTGCGGTCCAACAAAACCTTTGCGGCCATGATCATGCCGTTGGAGCAGTACCCGCATTGAGCGGCTTGCTCATCGATGAACGATCTCTGCAAAGGGTGAGGCTTCTGGACGGTACCCAGTCCTTCGAGGGTGGTGACCTCGTCATCACCGACGTCCCGCAGGGCAATCGAGCATGTCCTTGTAAGTTTTCCGCCCACGATGGCGGCGCAGGCCCCACACTGCCCGAGACCGCAGCCGAACTTGGGGCCATTCAATCCGAGATCATTCCGCAGCACGTAGAGCAGCGGGGTATCGGGCGCGGCGTCCACCAGATGCAGTTCACCGTTCACCGCAATTCGATGCGACATCCTTCACCCGCCGGCCAATTATTTGGACATTTCCGCCAAGTTACCCCTGTCAAGGCCGGCCACTAGTGCGTAAAGCTGGAACAGCGTGTCTCACTACGTGAACAATCGAAAGCGCTTTGGGCGCGGTGTCGCTCATGTTGGCCTTACGCCGCAGATGGTTCGACCTCGGCGAGCTCGACACCCTCCTGCACGATATCGCCGACCTTGCATTTGATCTTTTTCAACACGCCCGCATAGGGCGCGCGCAGCGTCTGCTCCATCTTCATCACTTCAAGCGTGAGGATCGGCGCGCCCTTCGCGAGTGTCGCGCCCTCTTCGGCGAGCAGCGCCACCACCGTGCCCGGCAATGGGCGCGACGATCTTGTCCTCGCCGACCTGCTCCTCGGCCTCGCCGCCGAACGGATCGACCCAGTGCAGCTCGAACCGGCCGTTGCGGGTGCGCAGATAGAGCTCGTGGCCTTCGATCACGGACATGATGGGCGACATCACGCCGTCGAGCGTCAAATCGATTTCGCCCTCGCCAATAGAAAAATAGGCGAACGCCAGTTCGCGATTACCGATGGTCAGGGTCGACGGCCTGTTGCCATATTGCAAAGTGACCTTCTGCTCGGCGCGCGGCGCCTCCCGGAACGAAAACACCCGTTGCCGCCGGCCGACCGGCATCCAGCCAAACGTCCGCCATGGCGAATGCGCTTCACTGCGCGCGGCCTTCTGTTCGCCGGCGAGGATGGCGGCAACGGCAGCGCCAAGCTCGAGATCGCCTAAAGCCCCGGTCGCAGCCGTAAGGTTCTTCAATTCGCGCTCGATAAAGCCGGTATCGATGGCGTTGGCGCGCACGTCCGGATGCGTCACCAGAGCCGACAGGAACGGGATATTGGTGACGACGCCGCGGACGTCGGTTTCTTGCAGTCCGCGGTTGAGCCTGTCGATCGCGGCCTGGCGCGTCGGCGCCCATGCGATCACCTTGGCGAGCATGGCGTCGTAATAGGGCGAGACCACGTCGCCCTCGCGGTAGCCGTCATCAATGCGAACGCCATCGGTGGCCTGCGGCATGCGCCAGGTCTTGATGCGGCCGACGGATGGCATGAAATTCTTGGCCGGATTTTCCGCATAGACCCGCGCTTCGATGGCGTGTCCATTGAGCTTGATCTCTTCCTGCGTCAGCGGCAGTTTTTCGCCGAATGCCACCCGCAATTGCCATTCCACAAGATTGATGCCGGTGATCAGTTCGGTCACGGGATGCTCGACCTGAAGGCGCGTGTTCATTTCGATGAAGAACACGTCCTTGCCGTCGGAAACGAATTCGATGGTGCCGGCGCCGACATAATTGACGACAGCGGCCGCCTTGCGCGCGGCGGCAGAGACCGCCTCGCGTTGCCTTGCATCGAGCGTCGGCGACGGCGCCTCCTCGATCACCTTCTGGTGCCGGCGCTGCAGCGTGCACTCGCGTTCGAACAGCGAGAGCAGATTGCCATGGCTGTCGCCGATCACCTGCACTTCGATATGGCGGGGATTGTCGACATATTTCTCGATCAGCATGCGGTCATCGCCGAACGCCGCCTTGGCCTCGCGCTTGGCGCTGACGATCGCCGGGCCAAGCTCGGCCGCCGAGCGCACCACGCGCATGCCGCGGCCGCCACCACCGGCGGAGGCCTTGACCAGCACCGGAAAGCCGATCTTGTCGGCGGCTTTCGCCAGCGTCGCCTCATCCTGGGCCTCGCCGTGATAACCCGGCACCAGCGGCACGCCGGCCTTCTCCATCAGCGCCTTGGAGCCGGATTTGGAGCCCATCGCGGTCATCATCGCAGCTGTAGGTCCGACGAACACCAGGCCCGCATCGGCGCACGCTTGCGCAAATTCGGCGTTCTCCGACAGGAACCCGTAACCGGGATGCACCGCCTCGGCGCCGGTCTTGCGCGCGGCTTCGATGACGCGCTCGATATTGAGATAGCTGTCGCGGGCCCGCGAAGGGCCGAGCAGCACGGCCTCGTCGGCGTCAGCGACATGCTTCGCGCTAGCGTCGGCTTCGGAATAAACCGCGACCGTGCGCAAGCCCATCGCCTTCGCCGTGCGGATCACGCGCGCTGCGATCTCGCCGCGGTTGGCGATCAGGAGCGTGCGAAATCGCCGGTACATTTTCGAGCGATCCATCGTCACATCCTGAACAAGCCGAATTTTGTCGGCTCGATCGGCGCATTCACGGCCGCCGACAGCCCAAGTCCGAGCACCAGCCGCGTATCGGCCGGATCGATCACACCGTCGTCCCACAGCCGGGCGGTGGCGTAATAGGGATTGCCCTGGCTTTCATACTGCGCGCGGATGGGGCTGCGAAACTTGTCTTCCTCCTCCGCGGACCAGCGATCACCCTTGGCCTCGATATTGTCGCGACGAACTTGACTGAGCACCATGGAGGCCTGTTCGCCGCCCATCACGGAGATGCGGGCGTTCGGCCACATCCAGAGAAAGCGCGGGCTATAGGCTCTGCCGCACATGCCGTAATTGCCGGCGCCATAAGAGCCGCCGATCACCACCGTGAACTTCGGCACGCCGGCGGTTGCGACCGCGGTGACGAGCTTGGCGCCGTCGCGCGCAATGCCGCCGGCCTCGTATTTCTTGCCGACCATGAAGCCGGTGATGTTCTGCAAAAACACCAGCGGGATGTTGCGCTGGCAGCACAGTTCGATGAAATGGGCGCCCTTCAGCGAGCTCTCGCTGAAGAGAATGCCGTTGTTGGCGATGACGCCGACCGGATAGCCCCAGATATGGGCGAATCCGCAGACCAGCGTCTGGCCATAGAGCTTCTTGAATTCGTCGAACTCGGAGCCATCGACTAGGCGCGCGATGATGTCGCGAACGTCGTACGGCCTGCGGCCGTCGACCGGCACCACGCCGTAGATCTCTTCCGCCGCAAACAGCGGCTCGCGCGGCTCGCGCATGTTCAGCACGTTCTGGCGGGGCGGCTTTAACGTGGCGACGATGCGCCGGGCGATCCCGATCGCATGCGCATCGTTCTGGGCATAGTGATCGGTGACGCCGGATTGCCGCGAATGCACGTCGGCGCCGCCGAGCTCTTCCGCGGTCACCACCTCCCCGGTCGCAGCCTTCACCAGGGGAGGCCCGCCGAGAAAGATCGTGCCCTGATTGCGCACGATGATGCTCTCGTCCGACATCGCCGGCACATAGGCGCCGCCGGCGGTGCATGAGCCCATGACGATAGCAATTTGCGGAATGCCTTGCGCCGACATCTGCGCCTGGTTGTAGAAGATGCGGCCGAAATGGCGCTCGTCCGGGAAAATCTCGTCCTGCATCGGCAGGAAGGCGCCGCCGGAATCCACCATATAGACGCAAGGCAGATTGTTCTGCCGCGCGATATCCTGCGCGCGAAGGTGCTTCTTCACGGTCATCGGGTAATAGGTGCCGCCCTTGATGGTCGCATCATTGGCGACGATGACGCATTCGCGTCCCGAGATCCGCCCCACGCCCGTGACCACGCTCGCCGAATGCACGTCGCCGCCATAGAGCCCGTAAGCCGCCAGCGGCGACGTCTCCAGAAAAGCGGTGCCGGGATCGACCAACAGATCGACGCGCTGCCGCGCCAGCATTTTGCCCCGCGAGGTGTGTCTCGCCCTGGAGGCTTCGCCGCCGCCGCCGGCCACCAGATTGAGCTTGTCGCGAAGCTCCGCGACTAGGGCGCGCATGACTTCCGCGTTGCGGGCGAAATCAGTCGACGAAACGTCAAGGCTCGATTGGATTTTCATTTTCTCCCTGCCCAATCGATCCTGGATTCACCGTGGCGAAGGTCTCGTGACGTTCACGACCGACGCGTTATAGCTGCTTCCCCATGGCAGTGACGGCCGCACGGATCAGCGAGCCGGTACGGCGCTCGCAGTAGTCCCGCGGCCCTTCGAAAAACGATTGTCGAGGCTGATTGCGCCCGCACCGAAGGCCGCGATCTGAAGCAAGCCACCTGCCATCATTACGTTCTTGAGGAAGTGGATCATCTGATTCTGGTCGGCGAAGTTGTTGTGGAACGACACCGCTGCCGCGATCGAGAACAATGCCAGCGCAGTGGCGACGAGGCGAGCCTGATAACCTGCGACTAGCAGAAGTCCGCCGCCGAGCTCGACGGCGACGGCCACGGCGTAGGCCAGCGGCGGGACTGGCAGGCCGGCTGCGGCAATCATTGCGGTCGTATTGCCGTAAGCAGCGAGTTTGCCAAGACCGCTCATGGCGAACGGAAGGCCGATCAACAGACGGCCTAGGAAAGGAAGATAGCGGGTAGTGTCCATAGCGTTTATTCCTTCTGCTAGTGTGAGTTCAGGCGGCATCGACGAGAATGAATTCAGCATTCTCCTCGGCCGTGATGGTGAGTTCGGGCTCGTCGATGGCGGCGATGCCGTCACCGACCGCAACCCGCTGCCCGTTGACAAGGATCACGCCCTGAGCGGGGGCGAGATAGGCGTGTCGGAATCGAGCCGGCGCGTGAGTGAGGGTGGTTCCGGCAAGAAGCGTGGCGCCCAGAACCCGCGCATCAGCACGGATCAGGAGGGTATCGGCACTCTTCGGATCCCCGCTCGCCAGCTCGATAAGGCGCCCGGCGCGATCCGTCTTGGGAAATTTGCGGCTGTCCCAGCGTGGCTTTCCACCGCGGTGGCGCGGCAGCAGCCAGATCTGGAAGAGCTTGAGTGGGTCTTCGTCGCGGTTGTGTTCGGAATGACTGATTCCGGTTCCTGCGCTCATGACCTGGACGTCGCCGGCCACGGTCCGGCCGACATTGCCGGTGCTGTCTTCGTGCGTCACGGCGCCTTGGCGGACATAGGTAACGATTTCCATGTCCGCGTGAGAGTGACGGCCGAAGCCAGTCCCGGGCGCGATCTCGTCGTCGTTCCAGACCACAAGGGCGCCGAGTGCACCATTTGCGGGATTGCCGTCGCCTGAAACGAGGAAGTGGTGGCGCGCCTTCAGCCAGCCGCGATCGCCGTGATCGAGCGTTTCCTTGGATCGAAGTTGCAACATAACTGTTCCTCGACTGCGGATTTCATGGGTGTCCGTTTCGGGAGTGGTTATGGTGCTGAAACGATTGTCTGATTAGTCGGCAGATTATGAACAGGTCGTTCCATCTGGTGAACGCGACCGACTGCCGCCCTATGGGACGGCTGACGATCTCAAGGCTGCGGCAGCGAAGTCGATCACCGCCCTGACACTTGGCAACATGCCTCGCCGCGAGACAAAGACGAGATGCAGGATGCCGTCGGTGCCGCTCCATTCCGGCAACACGCGCACGAGCGCACCCGTTGCAAGTGCCTCTTGGCAGTACGTGGCCGGCAGCAGCGCAATTCCAGCACCCTGGCATGCCGCCGCCATCAAAATGTCGAAGCTGCCGCTCGCAAGGCGAGGCTCTACCGTTACGCTGCTGATATCACCGTTTTCGGCCGTCAGTTGCCAAGTGCCGCCGCTCTCTTCTTCCTGGTGCAGGACGGGGAAGTTCGCAAGGTCCGCCGGCGACATCGGCGCGTCCGCCGTCGCTAGCAGGTTCGGGCTCGCGACAAGGATGCGTCGGCTGACGCCGATCCGCTTCACTTGCAGGTCGGCGTCGGTGTCGAGGCGTTCCCGAACGCGGATCGCAACATCGACCCCTTCATGAATCAAGTCGACCCGGCGATTGGTTGCGATGCATTGAACGCGCAGTTGCGGATGGGCGGCGAGGAAACCCGGTAAAGGACCGGCAATCGCGCCCTGAAGTCCGAGCGGGCAGCTCAGTCGAACAAGCCCGCGAGGCTCGCTCTGCATTCGAAGCGCGGCCTCCTCGGCGGCCTCAGCCTCGATGATCGCCGCACGCGCATGTTCGTAGACTTGCTGGCCGACCTGGGTCAGACCAAGTCCTCGCGTCGTTCGATCAAGCAGTCGTACTCCAAGTCGCTCCTCCAGCAACGCTACGCGTCGGCTGACACGTGATTTGGGCAGGCCCAGCGCACGGGCGGCGGCAGAGAACCCGCGATGGGCTACGACGGCCGCGAAGAACTGGAGATCGTTGAAGTCGCGCATCATAATCCTTCGGTCTTCCCTTGACCGAGATGCGTTTCGGATCAGTTCCACCCTTTCCGCCGCCCGGGCCGCCGACCTTGACTAATCTTTACGAACGTATAGTATAATGATAAGCCAGTTGCAATAAAGCCGATTGTGAGAACGAAGTTTGAGTGCGGGATCACGGGTGCGTGACGCTCGTGCGTTGCCGCAGGCACAAGCCAAGTTGCACTTTCTCGACCGAAAGACGGGCAAGCTGTTAGGCCAAAATGAAGAACAGGGGCAGGCTCGAAAGGTGAGCAATTCTGAGCAGACGATCGCCGCGCGGTGTGCTTTTTTGACCGCCGGTCAAGGGGAGTCTGCACGCATGATAGCCATCAGCGATCAGTGGATCGAATTACTTACATGCTCGAACTGCGGGATGTCGGGGTCAGCCCTTCTTTCGAGGCCTGAAGAGCGCGCCTATGATTTTAGCGTGGATGCCGTTCCAGCGGGCTTTAAGATAGTCCGCATGGAATTTGGCAAGACCTTCTTCTGTGAGGCCTGCAATCGACCGGCAGACACCAGATAGCCGAGTGCCGAGCAGTAAGGCCGCCTTAGTTGGCGTTGCCAAAGAAGCCGCTGGACGCAGCCTTTAGTTTGGCGCCTAGTCGTCCTTGGTGGAACACAAAGGCATCCAGTATCAGGTCGTACAGACAGCCAATCCAACCGGATTCAAATGGATTGTTCACCTGGACGAACATAGAACCAAGACGGGTCTGTCTCACTCAAAGGCAAGCGCCATTTCCAACGCGGTGCGCGCCATCGACAAAGCCGTGAGCGCATCAGCTAAAGCGAAGTAAGGCCGCCAGCAAACGGCCCCAGTTCGGGGGGCGAAGCTGGGGCCATCTTGGGGAACGGCGCGGGGGCGGCCCGCAACGTTCAGCTACCAGACGATCACATCCAGTTCTCCGCCGCTGTTCAGTTTTGCTCAGGATGATTGGCTAAATCGCCTGTCGAGAGTGAGCAATATTGGACGGCGGTGCTGACGCGAACGCGTCAGAATGCAAATATGCTAGCCGCATATTCAACAGCCGACGAAATCAAGGGTAGCCCGTGCCCGAAGTGCCGAGTGCCGATGATGCTCGGTCGCGTCATGCCCGAACCGCCTGATTTCGACCTCTACACCTTCATGTGTTCCGAGTGCGAATACGTTAGATGCGTGGCAGTCGAGACGAGCACAATGCAAGCTCACTGAGTCGATCCCGTCCAGAACCGCGTGAACCGAACTAGCGAGACTGCTGACTTCTCCACTTCAAATATTCCTCGAAGATTTCTTTCATCCTCTTCAACGGTTGTTCGCGCGACACTGCTGCCGGTTCAATTCGAAGGCGAAGATCTGCTGCACTTCCAACGGAAGGCATGATCACCGTGAAGACCGATAGCGCCAGAAACCTTCCGGCGTGGTTGAGCAGATGCGCTTTGCGCACGATTGTTCCTCAACGCGTTGAGAGTTCGCCGATCGAGTCGCCACGCGTCGGTTGCGAGCCTAGGTCGCATGCTGACAAATTATGGTAAATTCTTTGCTAATCCCTGCGGCCATCGCCATTCGAGGATTAAGAGTTGAACCGCGTCAGACGCCGCGCTGTTGCGCATGGCGCTTCCTCGCGTACATCAATCACGCGGGAACCAGACGATCGTTCCTTGGAACTTGTTCACGACCGGAGAACTACGGAGGAACTGAGTGCCATCTCCTACCGGCCTCGGAAACAGGCCAGTACCGGGTGGCCTAATCGCGAAACGCCCTGATGGCGAGTTCTGAAATCTGCGCCGGGTCGCGAATGCCTGTCTGGCCGATCTCGATTATTTTCCTGGCGACCGCTTGCGTTAGCGGATCGTCACGCTCTCTCAAATCGAGGGCGTGCAAGGTTTGCTCATAGGCCGTTACCAAACGCTCGATATCCTCCGGTCCCAGCGGAGTGTTTTGCAGCAGTCTGTGAATCGTCATCGCCCCTTCCCACGGCCTGCAGTCCTAAACGGTGCTCACGCCACGGACCTCAAGTCGTCCGCATTTTTGGCATTCGAAAGTATAGAGATCGCGCGCCGGATTCTCCGAACTCAATTCCCAACAATCGCATTTCGGTGGCACACGCCGGACACAACATAAGCGGGGCGAACGGTGCGCCCGGCGGCTCTGGTTTATCCATGACGAACACTAAGCCCCGCTTTCCGGGAGAGAGCGAGTCAACCTGAGCGGCATGCTTGTCCTTCCATTGTCGCATGATGTTGGACGACTATTCAGGTGGTCGCAGTTGTTCCAGCAACTTGCTGATGTCGCGCGAGTGCAAGGGGTCCTCGCCTTCACAATCGATGCACTGATATTTGCGATCCCGCATCCCCTTTATGAGCGCGAGCCTCATGGGGTTTTGGCATTTCCGACAGATCGGGGGCTTTGACGCATTCATGGCTCAGAGGGACCGGACATTTCGGCGACGATGCTCGGTAGCGTATTCCCCCAAGGCGCGGCCTGTAAACATCTAAGTTATTGATATTATTTACATTTTTACTAATTTTGGGATTTTTTGGTAGTCGACGGAACTTGGATTGACTGAGTGAATTGAGTATTTTACTAATTTCAGGGTGGACGCTGAAAATACTCTTGTTGGAGGAGGCCATGAACGATCTCCGTGGTGAGCGATTGCAGATCATGCTTTCGCCGGAAGAACTGTCGGTGATTGACGACTTCAGATTTCAGCACCGCATGCCAACCCGGGCCGCCGCCGTCCGCGAGCTGCTCAAACTGGGCCTCGCGGCGAATGGGACCGCCCCTGGTGACGGCATGAAATCCAGCAATTATGGGGTGTTTAGTCGAGGACCTAGCGGTCATCGGGATAACGACGCCAACGGCGAATAGCCCGTCCCCCGTGATGCCCGCGATGCGTTCGGGTCTCGGAGAACGTCGGTTCAAAATGAAAGAGGCCGCCAACTGAGGCGGCCTTACTCGTTCAATTGGGAGAGGGCTCGACGTCTGGAGCCTGAGGACTTGGATCGACTGGCGGCATTTTCTCGTCCACCTGGTCCTTGAGATCGGCCGCCCTCTCGACCAAGACGGCCGCGAGTTCGGGATTTTTGGTTGACTTGGCAAAGCTGATAAGCGCGCGCGCCTGGCGCATCAGATAACGCTTACTAATCACTGCTGCTCCCCTTTGTTGGCCGGCCCGGACCACAGGACGCTGCAGCGCCGCATTTGTTCCTACGAAATGTTCAAAAGTGTACGCAGGTGAGCGGGACCCGGCCAGGGTATCCCGGCCCCTAACCACCCGGGCGCTGATGTCCGGCCGAATTTCGGGAGCAACGCGTACAAGATCATTCGATGACCAACTGCTGGCCGTCATCACGGCGAGCGGGAGGCGTCAATCTTCGAGGGAGATTCTGATGCGCATTCTGGCTTTGGCGATTTTGACGATTGCGACGGCTTCGGCAGCGCCGTCGGCGCGCGCCCAGACTTATGACCCGGCCTATCCGGTCTGCCTGCAAATCTACCAAGGCTGGAACGACTATTATTTTGAATGCGCTTATACCTCGCTGGCACAGTGCAACATGTCAGCATCGGGCCGCGCCGCACAGTGCATCATCAACCCGTATTACGCGGGGCGCAAAACAGCGCCGCCGGGACGACGAGACCGACGGCATCGCAGCGTCCATTGAATTAATCCAGCGCATTGGCGGGACACCTGATTGGGCAGGGTCTCTCGTCGTCAGTCCGGCGGCCGCCGCGACCCGCACATCCGGGGCTGGCCTGTTTCCGGGCCAGTGACCTAATTTGATTTCCACAGTGGCCTAATTTCAAATTGACGGACTTTCAAACCGGCGACAGAATTGTTCCATGGGCCAAGGGGAACGACCGACTTGCCCCCACTGCGGGGCGGTCTTGATCAAAGCGTTGCCGCCAGGCGGCAACGGACAGCGCACGTTTCAATGCTCGGAGTGCGATCGTCCCGACCCACTCAAGTCGGAGACAGTGACGGGCTGGTTAAAGAGCGAACTACAGCCGCCGAAGTAAGGCCGCCCCAGCTGGCCACGCCGTAGTCTCCGGCCGCGAACATGGTTCCGGGGCCGACTTAGTTGGCGGCCTCTATCGTTTGCGCAAACGGCTCCGGTGCGGGGATTGCAAGCCCCGGGGGCCACGTAAGTGATGGATGCGGCTTGCTTGCGGTGGCTTCATACTTCCCTGATCAAGAGCAAACGGCGGGTTCAGATTCTCAACCTCGGATGCGTTCCTTGGCGGAACCTGCGAACCGTTCCCTGTCCGTAGATTCCCGGACTCCCAAAATCTGACAGAGGTGTTCTACTGGTGGAACACCGGGGGCATTTTCATCACCGATCCATTAGTCCGGTGGGGCCGCAGGGAAACCGCAAGTGACCTGCGGCCTTTTTAGTGGAGCCCATTCTCCACAAGTGCATTTTTGGAAATCTCAAAAGATATTCGATCGGGTCGCGGGCGCATCGATGCACTTCAGGCCTTTGGCCCTTCATCTAAAAAATACAAAAACCACGCCAATTGCGATCAGCGTTTCTACGCCAGCAATCGCGATCCCGAGACAGACGTCGGCGTTGGTGGTCGCAGATTGGAACTGCTTGCCGCGCATGGCACTTCCCATCGCAATTGTTGAATAGACTTATCACGCGGGAGAAGGGAAATCGTTCCGACTGAAAGTATTCTTCAAGACCTGCGCCTCCGACAAGCAGTGAGGCGGTGGGGCCCCGCGCACCTCGTGAGGAGCCTTGAGAACGACGCGGTCAGAGCAATCAACGTCCTCGTTTATCGCCGCCTGCGTACGGAAGCCTTCATTTTCGGAGGAACCGCGCGGAAGGGCACTATCGGCGGCGAATTTTCCGCTTCTATCTCGCCATCTGCTCAGGCGATCAAGCAGGTGTTGAACGCGCGCCGGTAACTTAGGCAGTTCCCGGGAAAGCAGGATGATCCGCAGGCGGTCACCCATTTCCGCACGGATGGCAGCGTTGTGGTGTTGGTCGAGCTTTAGGGAACTTCGCATTCAGCCGCCTTGCGGCCCCTGAACCTAACGTCTTCGGACGTTCGTTGTTCTGGCTATTCGGGAAACTCATAGAGCTTTGCAGCAGGGACATCGGTCGAGATCGTGGGGCAGCCCGTCACCAAAAGTTCCGAAGACGTGTGGCGAAACCATCATTTCGGGCTGATGAAGCTAGTCGTGAAACAAATGCCGAGTATCGGACGTTTCCAATAGCAAATGAGGGTACGTCAAAATGATTGAAGCAATCGCGGCAATTCTGGGTCTGCTTAGTGCTGGCATCTTTGTAGCTCACACGGTCGACGCCTATGGCGCCATAGGTGACCCAACGCGAGACGGTTCCACGGTTCAATGGACAAGGGGCGCCCCCGCCCTTACCCGCCGCCGCGACCAACGCACTGCCAACGCGGCCGAGGCCGTGCAGGACGGTCGTGCCCGAATACCGCGCCCGGCAATTACGTCACGAAGCTTCCGAATTCAGAACACGACGCGTCGAAATGGCAGGCCGCGACGGAGCGTGGCGGGCCAACGATGTTTGCGCGTATCGGCGTCATGCGAGCGCTGAACCGCCATGTTGAGCGGGTGCTCGATTGCTCCCGAAAAAGATGCATTGGCAATGATTCCGAACACTCGCTATTGCAGCCGATAAGATTCCTGGGCGCGCTTCAGGTGAAGCCAGCGCAAACGCACGATCTGAGCCGCACGGTTCGCGAGCCGTCGCGACGCTTTCCAGACCTCCAGCGATTCGACGACGTCCATCATGCGCCGCCAATATTTATATCCCGCGGCAAACGCGGGAATTGACAAGAGCTTTTTTCGATTGAGCTCAAATAACCGCTCGACGCAGGTCAGCTTCAACACTTCACCGGTCACGAACGTCATTGCACCAGCGGCCAAATGACCGGTGGCCACCAAATATCCGGCCACGGGTTTCACCGGCTCGAGGACGACCACCGGCACCGCGAAAAGCGCCAGCGAAGGATAAGGTCGCAAGGAAACGATCCAGCGGTGTATTCGCTCGAAAATTCGCATCCTGCCGAGCCAGGCAGCGAAAGGCCGCGTGACATACGAAAACAGTCCGTCCAGCACGAAATATGCCGTGGCAACCACAAACAGCGGGGCTTTCCATAGGTGGGCCACGGCTCTTCCTCCACCTCAAGTCAAAGCATGGCTCACCAATCAGTTCCCAGCGCTGCCTCAAGTTTTCGGATCGGATATCGGTCGAGGGTTCCCCGACATCGCTTTGCCCCGCGCCGGTCATGACTTGTGCACGTTTCATAGGCAAACACCGGCGCATGCCAACTGCAAAGGTCCGCGCGTCCACGATCCTCGGTGAGCTCGAAAAGGCCCAGACCGAGCTTGTCGGCAAAGCCGTCATCCTCACCGACGGAAAGGCCGGTACGGTCGAGGGCGTCTGGCTCGACGAAATGCACGGCTTGCGAATCTCTATCCGAGGCCACGATGGGAAATGGCCCATCTCGACCATCAAACTCGCCCAGGCGGGATGAGACGGCTCAAGGCGGAAAACGACAGGTTCGTTGACTGTTCTGTGTCGAACTCACTGAAGTTTGCTGTTCCTGTTTCGGAGCAGAATTTTCAGCAGCGTGACCGGCGACTCTAGGCTAGACTGAAAGATACCGGGGCTGAGCTTCCATCTTTCAATCCCAACGAATTTTGAGCCCGGAGGGCCGCCGGAACATATTCCCGGCGGCCCTTTCATCTCTTGGACCCAAGATAAGTGGTCCATGCGGCGCTGCCTAACGTCTGCGACGTTTCCTGAGCGCATGTCTTTTCGACTTCGGTCACTATCGCCGCCACGTTGATTTTCGCCTGTGTTTGATCACTTGCTGCAGCAACGTAATTGAGTCCGGTCCAGAAGCCGTAGATCCAGATGGTTCCCTCCAGCCGATGCTGTTGCGTCGACCGCCAGTGAGCGCAACTCATGCCGCCTATTCCGATCATGTCGACGGAAACCTTGGCATCCTGTGCCGAGACCAGGCAGGCTGAAGCGGCAAAGACCAACGCCGCAAATAAAGCTCGTTTTATCATGCGCTCAAATCCGAAGCCCCTCACCCGATCGCCAGAAATTCGCTGCCGCGCATGTCCATCCATCGGGCTGTTGCAGTGCCTTTGCGAGCTTGAGTAATGCCCTACATGCGGGCGCTCAATCGAAAGCGTGGCGGAAGCCAGCGACTATTGGAGCGAAACGCGGACCACGCCGGCTCCCATCATGCCGAGCGCACGCGCCGCGCTGATCGATACATCGATAACCCGGCCCCTGACGAATGGTCCGCGATCATTGACGCGGCACTGTATTGAATGGCTGGCGTGCGTCACCGTGACCATGCTTCCCAAAGGCCGGGTGCGATGAGCACAGGTCATCTCGCCCCGGTAGCCACGTCCGCCATAGTAGGAGGCCAGACCGCTTTCAGCCTTGGCCGCGTCCGCGATGGAAAGCAGGGCAAGGGCAAGGCAAGCAAATCGATACATGGTAAAACCTCGCGCCCGCCCCGGCGACAGAGCTACCGGGACGGTGCAAAGCAATCGCGGCAAAAGCTTGTCCCTTCAAGCACGCATCAGTGTGCTAACCAATATGGCTTATGTCCAAATGGCTTAAACTGTTTCTGTTTGGGATTTGGGGTCTTCTGCTGATCCCCCTGACGACCCCTGTCGTCGAAAAATGGCTGGAGGAAAACGTCTTCTCCGATCCTAACGGCATGGCTGCGACGGTTTTTCCCAACGCCGGGGCCACGACCGTTTTCAACAACCTGCTCGCAAACCTGCTCGCACTTGGCCAACAGCGCTGGTTTAAATTTGCGGTGGTGTTTTTGACCGGAATCGTGATCGGCGCTTCACTGGAATGGCTAAGCCGGAAGTCGGACGAAAAAAGAGCTTTCGAGCTGCGAAGCCTCGGCACCAAATTTCGCAGTCTGTCGGATCACATCAAAGTTCGGACCGCGCCGTCGGGATGGCCGGACAATGTGCGTGACCTCAAACCTGCGATCCTGTCCGTCCTTATCTCAGCCAGAAAATTCGATTTGTGGGTACCAAATGAGCACGTGTACCAGCTGCCGGATGCATCATTCCTGTGTGAATACTTCAGATGCGTCGGTACGCTTTTAGAGGAGGGACATTTTGACAAGGCCAGCACGGAGGCGCTGTCGTGGAAGCCTTTTCTGGATAAAGTGAAGCTGTCTTGAGTTGCCGTACCAGCCCGACCAAACCGGGCGGCCGGCCTGCTTCACGTGCCTGTTGCGGAACAATCAGCCCGGAAGACAAATCGAAGATGTTGGCGCACGGCGGCGCGAACCATCGTTTTCAGCGGCGCGTCCTAAATCCCGAGGAGCCAAACCGCGACAATGGCACCAAGCACGGTCAAGCCGGAAATCGTCCAGCCCGTCGCATAGCCCTTACCATCGGATTCCGGCCGGTCCACCATCGAATCATGCCAATGGGTCATAACCGCCTCCTGGCAATCTGCTCTGTTGGCGATTGCCTCTGGTAGGTAGGTCTCCGCCAGCGGCTCAAGGTTCAACAGAGGTTCAACGAAACAATTCAGGCCACGGCTGCGGGTTCCGCAAGTGAGGCCCGCAGCAGGCAAAAAAGGCCGTTGAATGGCCTTTGGCGTCACAAATAACTGATAGCTGAATTGACCATGGCGGGTGGAACCGGAACCGCGCGGTTCCGTTGAGGCGCGCCGGTGCAAAAAACTTGGAGGTTCATCTCATGCGCAAACTGATCATCGCAACGACCGCTCTCGCCTTTCTCTCCTCGACCGCTCTCGCCCAGGACAAGGCCGGGAGCACCCCACCCGCGGCGGGCGACACCATGAGCAAGGGCGACGACATGTCGAAAATGGGCAAGAAGTCGAGCAAGAAAACAGCGAAGAAATCGAGCAAGATGAAGAGCGACGACGCGACGAAAGACGCCACGAAATAAGCGCCGCCAGCGCAACCGACAGAGGCCGCCGTTCGGGCGGCCTTTTTTCGTGGCGGCGCATTTCGTGGCGCGCGGCCGCCGACGCCGGAACCATTATGGTCCCTGAAACATTGTTGCGTTGGCTCTCATGTGAGTGACGGGAAGTGCAATGCTAAATTTGCTCAGGCATCCGGAAGAAGCTGACATCGAACGGATCCTTGCCCGGCATTCCGCGATGGGATCGGATACGGCGGTCGCGGCTGAGAAGCAGTTTCGCGACCTGCTCGAAGCGTTGCCCGCCGCGATCTATACGACCGACGCCTCTGGCCGCATCACCTTCTTCAATCGGGCCTGCGTCGAGTTTGCCGGACGCAGCCCGAAAATGGGCGACATGTGGTGCGTGACCTGGAAACTATTCTGGCCGGACGGCACGCCGCTGCGGCACGAAGACTGCCCGATGGCGGTCGCGCTGAAGGAGAACCGCGCGGTCCGAAACATCGAGGCGGTCGCCGAGCGGCCCGACGGTTCGCGGATCTGCTTCATGCCCTATCCGACACCGCTGCGCGACAATTCGGGCAGGCTGATGGGGGCCGTGAACATGCTGGTCGATATTACGCTCCGCAAGCAGGCCGAAGAGCGCATGATGTTGCTGACCCGGGAGGTCGATCACCGCTCCAACAACCTGCTCGCCGTGATCCAGGCGATGCTGCGATTGACGCGCGCCGATAGCGCCGAGGAGTTTCAGGCCGCGTTCCAGGGCCGCTTAAGCGCGCTTGCCAACGTGCAGCGGCTGTTCTCGGTGTCGCGCTGGACCGGCGCCAGCATCAAGACCATCATCGAGGAAGAACTCGAGCCCTATGCGGCAAGCGATGCGAAGCGCGTGAGCATCGCCGGGGCGGACATCCGGCTGCCTTCGACGCTTGCACAAGCCATCGCGGTTGCGGTGCATGAACTTGCGACCAACGCCGCGAAACACGGCTCGCTTTCCGGCCCCTCCGGCAGGATCGAGATCAGCTGGCAGACCGATGCGGCAGACAATCTCGTGCTGAACTGGGCCGAGTCCGACGGTCCGATCGTCGCGGCGCCGGCCCGGCGCGGATTTCGGAGTCGATGCTATCGACGGCCTGGTCCGGACCTTGAGCGGCACCGTCGCACGCCACTGGAAGCCCGAAGGGTTGACCTGCGAATTGTCTTTTCCGAGCGTTGCGGCCGGCTAGCCCGCGCCGTCAATCCTTGCCGCCAGTTCTCACCGTCAGTTCTTGGGCGGCGCCGTGGTCGCCGCCACGCGGTCCGGCTCAGCAGCCGCGGACAACGGCGCGTTCGCGGGCAGCGGCGCGGCCGCGGTCAATAGTGGTATCGATGGCGTACCCTCGTCATCATTGAGGAATGCCTCGACGGTGGCCTGGATAGCGGACTTGACGCGGTCGGGACCGCGATCGCTCAACTCATTGTGCTGGAATTCGGTCCTGACCACCTTGATGCCGGCCTTGGCGCAAATCTCGTCACTGGGAACGACGCCGGGGTCAGCCTTGAACACCGGATCCTTCGAGCGGAACGACAGGATCTTGACGTTGCCGTCGGTAATGAACGGCACCCGCAGATTGTCGAGCGTCACGACTTTCTTGACCATGTCGGGATGCAGCTTGGCGAAATACATCGAGATGTCGCCGCCATTGGAATGCCCGATCAGGGTCAGGTGGTGATAGTCCGCGTTGGGGTAGACCTTCTTCAATTCGTCGAGGGCGAAGTTGATGTTGAAAATGCCGCGGTTGTACTGCATGCGGCGGCCGACATATTCCTCACCCGCCTTCGTCACCATCGGATCGTCGGTCTCAAGATCATGCTGGATGCTGACGACCATATAGCCGCGGGCGGCAAACAGGTTGGCGAGAAACGAGTATTCGGTATTCTTGACGGTGTTGCCGTGGCTGAGGACCGCGACCGGCAAATCGATCATCTCGGCGATCGACTCCATCTCCCGGTCGCGGCGAACGGCGAGGTCGATCGTGACCGTGCGATCGGCGCGCAAGGGGTCAACAAAGGTAATGGTCTTGTGATGGATCGCCCATTTGCTGGCGGTGAAATAGGCGATGCTGATCACGGCGCAAATCGACAGAACAATAATTCCGCGCTTCATGTTCGTTCTCGATGTTTGATATTGATGCGTTCTCGGCAATTGAATGGGCGGAAAGCCCGCTTAATCGATTGGTTTCCTTTTGCTTAATGTTTGTCACGCCGACATGACAGATTTCTGAAACGCGGCTTCCACAGCGCACGCGCGATGCAATTCGGCGTGACGTTTCAAAGATTTCCCGATCAGCCCAATTTGGCAGCAGGCACAATCATGATTTCGTGATGCCGAAAGCCGAAACGGCACCTGCCCGATCGCCAGCCCCTACTTCCCTTGCCGCACCAGTAGCGCCGGCCTGGTCACGCCGTCGAGCCCTGTCAGCATCAGGATCGTCAGCAGCGCGCTTTGCGGCCCGAGATAGGCCTCCACCGGCCGTACCATTCGTTGCGCGAATGCCAGTTGCCGCCCTCGCCACCACCGCCGATGGTGACGGCGGGAATGCCCAGCGACATCGCCAGATTCGAATCAGTGCTCGATCCAGCAAAGGTCACGCGTGGCGCCCCGGTGCATGGTCGTGACCGCGCGCCGGGTGGCCTGAACGATCGGCGAATCCAATCGCGACAATGCCGGCGGGCCGGTCGCCGATCAGCTTGATCTCGACCGAGAGCTTGTCGGATTTCCAGCGCGCATTTTCTTCCGCTACCGCCTGTTTGACGAGATCAAGCAGGCGTGGCTTCGAGCTTCAGCAATTCCTCGGTCGAATTCGAGCGCATATCGACCGCCATCCTGGCCTCGCGGCGATGGCGTTGACGGAGGTGCCGCCGCTCACGGTGCCGACCGTAAAGGTGGTCTTGGGATCGGATGGCGTCTGCAAGTCCGCGATCTTTGCGATCGCCCGGCCCATGGCATGAATCGCGCTCGGCAGTCCGAATTCCTGGAAGCTGTGACCACCGGGCCCGCTTGAAGATCATCTCGTAACGATGGCTGCCGGTTGCCCTGGTTGACGACGCGGGTGATGCCAAGTCCGTCGATCGAGATGAAGCCATCGATGTCGGTGTGATCGCGGAACAGCGCCTTGACGCCTCTGAGATTGCCGAGTTCTTCCTCGCCGACAGTGCCGACGAACATGATGTCGCCGACGGTGGCGATGTCGTTGGCGTTGATGCGACTTGATCAGCGACAACAGCGCGGCGAGACCGCGCGAAGTCGTCGCCGATACCCGGCGCGAGAATGACGCCGTCCTTTCTCCTTGACCGTGACGTCGGTGCCTTCGGGAAACACCGTGTCGAGATGTGCCGAAACCACGAGCTTCGGTCTGCCGCCACCGCTGCCCTTGCGCAGCGCGATGACATTGCCTTCGGCGTCGATGGAGGCCTCCTTGAAGCCAAGTTCCTGACATGCCGCTTCAGGAAATATTCGGCGCGAACTTTTTCCTTGTAGGGCGGCGCCGGAATTTCGGTGATGCGCTTCTGCTCGGCGAAGCGCGCCGTCGTCGTCGGCCTTGATGTCGTCGATCGCCTTGACCACCTTGGGATTGCTCAGGATCGCCTGATAGGCGGCATCGACGGCCGGCGCGGCGGCAGGAGTTTGCGCGCAGGCCTGCCCGACCAATGACCCCGTCATCAGCAGCAGCGTGGTCACGGCAATCGGCGGTGTGAGCACGATCTTCATTGGCAGCCTCCGCATCCATTATCCCTTAGCCCAGGCCCGACGTCCTTCAGCCGCCCGGCGAACCAGTCGCGACAAGGTTTCTGGTCGACCATGCCGCCGACATAGACGTCCGACGACGCGACGTTCTTTTTCGCAAGCGTCAGACCATGACCCCGATCCAGTAGGCGAACCACAGATGCGGATCGGTCAGCGCCCGCAGCTTGTGCTGGTCGTGCTCCGGCGGCTGATGGTTGGTGGCCTTCCTGACTTCGATCGCGAGCAGATTGTTGGGGATCGTCGCGCTGGTGCACGACGATGTCGGGATAGATCGATTTCGCCGAGATGGTCGTCGGTCGAGACGATCGTTCCGTGCGGAAGCCGCAGCGTGCGCTCGCCGAGCCGGTCGTAGTCGCAATCGACCTCCCAGCCCGGAAACTGCCTTTCGAGATGCACCGCCAGCCGGTGCGTCAGCGTGCGCTCGCCGAGATCCTTCTCGAGCAGATAGGTCTCGCGCGCGTAGAATTCCTGCAGCGCGGCGACGACCTTGTTCAGCTCGGTCTGCATGTTGCCTCCGAAACTGTCATTCCGGGATGGTGCGTAAGCACCAGACCCGGAATTCGAGATTCCGGGTTCGACGCTTCGCATCGCCCCGGAATGACGACATCGCTTGCAGCACCCCCAGCTACATCTGCACTTCGATCAGCCGCGGTCCCTGCTCGGCGATCGCCTCCGCCAGCGCCTTGTTGAAATCGTCGGCAGTGGTGACCGCGCGGCCGGGCACGCCCATGCCCTTGGCGAGCGCGACGAAGTCGAGCGTCGGGCGATCGATCTTGAGCATGTCGAGCGCGCGCTGGCCCGGCTCGCCGGCGCCGACGCCGTCGAATTCGCCGCGCAGGATCTGATAGATGCGATTGGCGAACACGATGGTCACGACGTTGAGGCCTTCGCGCGCCTGCGTCCACAGCGACTGGATCGTGTACATCGCGCTGCCGTCGCCGACCATGCAGATCACCTTGCGATCCGGACAGGCGACCGCGGCACCGGTCGCGACCGGCGTCGAAAAGCCGATCGAGCCGCCCATGTTCTGCAGCCAGTCGTGCGGCGCTGGCCGCGGCGGTCGGCGGAAAGAAGCCGCGGCCGGTGGTGATGGATTCATCGACGACGATGGCGTTTTCCGGGATCGCCATCGCGATCGCCTGCGCGATCGAGGCATGGGTCAGCGCGCCCGTCGGCTTCGCGAGTTCGACCAGCTTCTGCGGCTTGACGTCGGCCGGCTTGGCGCCGAGCGCGTCCGCCAGCGCCTCCAGCGCCGCGACCGAATTTTCGCCCCACGAGGTCATGCGATGGACCTCGCAGCCCTCCGGCTTCAGCATGCTCGGCTTGTTCGGATAGGCGAAGAACGCGACGGGATCGTTGGCCTCGACCAGAACGATGTGCTTGAAATCCTTCAGGATCGGCAGCGCCTGTTCGATCACATAGGGAATCCGGTCGATCGAGAACCGGCCGCGGCCGCGCGCCATGCGCGGATGATAGGTCTGGCCCATCACCTTGCAGCCGGTCTTGCCGGCGATCTGCTGCGCCAGCGCCAGCCCCTGCTCGGTCAGCGCGCTGCCGGTGATCAGCAGCAGCGTGTGGGTCGCCGCCGCTTGCAGCACCTTGGCCGCGTTGTCGACCGCCTGCGGGGAATAGCTGGCGCGCTGGGTCGGCGCCGGCACCTGGGCGATGCCGTCGGCCTCGTTCCAGGCGGTGTCGGCGGGCAGGATCAGGGTCGCGATCTGCGGCGGCGAGCTTTTGGCGGCGGCGATCGCGGCGGCGCCGTCGGCGGCGACCGATTTGGCGTCCGGCGAGGTCCGCACCCAGGCCGACATCGGCCGCGCCAGGCCCTCGATGTCGGAGGTCAGCGGCGCGTTGTAGCCGATGTGATAGACCGCATGCTGGCCGACGATGTTGACGATGCCGGAATGCGCCTTCTTGGCGTTGTGCAGATTGGCAAGGCCGTTGGCGAGGCCCGGGCCGAGATGCAGCAGCGTCGAGGCCGGCGTGCCCTTCATGCGGAAATAGCCGTCGGCCGCACCGGTCACCACGCCCTCGAACAGGCCGAGCACGCAGCGCATGCCCTCGACCCGGTCGAGCGCGGCGACAAAATGCATCTCGGAGGTGCCGGGATTGGCGAAGCAGACGTCAACGCCGCCCGCGACCAGGGTCCGCACCAGACTTTCCGCACCGTTCATCATTCCACTCCCGTTCGCGAGCGTTTCTTGAAATCCGACGGCAGATCAATCATTCCTCGCGCGTTTCGTCAAAGGGGGCGCCGGCATTGCTGCCATCGCCGTAAAGCAGAGCGCTTTTTTAACCGCAGCGTTCGAAAATCCTTAGGCCTCACGCCGGCGTGGCTTGCGAAATCACGCCCAATTATGGCCTGTCTTGCACCAATCCAAATTCTCCGAGAGGAAGAAAAATGACCCGGGCGTTTGCTCTGCTGGTTGCGGCGATAGCGCTTGTTGGCCGGCAGCCGGCCATGCGCGGGCCCAGGGCGTCGACATCCGCGACCTCATGGGCGGCGGCCCGAATTTCTTCAGGGGCGGCGGCGCAAGCCCGATCCCGCGCGCAACCGTCAACTTCCCCAGCCACCTACGCGCCCGGCACCATCGTCATCAACACCGCCGAGCGGCGGCTCTATCTGGTGCTCGCCAACGGCCAGGCGCTGCGCTACGGCATCGGCGTCGGCCGCGACGGTTTCCGCTGGAGCGGCGTGCACCGCATCACCGCGAAGAAGGAATGGCCGGGCTGGACCCCGCCGTCGCAGATGCTGGCCGCGGCGGCCCGATCTGCCGCGTCACATGGCCGGCGGCATCGACAATCCGCTCGGCGCCCGCGCGCATCTATCTGGGCTCGACGCTCTATCGCATCCACGGCTCCAACGAGCCGGAGACGATCGGACAGGCGGTCTCGTCCGGCTGCTTCCGCATGACCAATGAGGACGTGACCGATCTCTATAACCGCGTCTCCGTCGGCACCACCGTGGTGGTGAAGAACTAGGACGCACAATCGCAGCTAGGCTGCAGTACGTCTTGCGCGCATGCGGCGATTGCGGCAGCGTCGTCGCGATGAACCGATCTTCGCGTTTCACGATAGCTGTGGCGGCTTTGGTGACAATCGCATTGGATGCGGTTGTCTGGCCGCGATCCGCTTCGGGCGAAATTCCCGCCATCGCCTCGCGCCAGCGCGCCGAAAAAAAGACCTTCACCGACAGCGAAATCATCGACGGATTTCTCAAGACCGCGTTCGGCGCCGAATATCATCTGGCCGGCCGGGTCGATCGCATCCGCAAATACGACATGCCGGTGCGGGTGTTCGCCGACGGCAACCGCGCCGATCGCAAGGCGCAGCTTGCCAAAGTCGTCGCCGACATCGGCGCGCGCGTCCAGCATCTCGACATCGCCATGGCCGAGACCAGCGAGCGCGCCAATGTCGTGGTCAAGCTGGTGCGCGACCGCGATCTCGACCGCACCATCGCGGCATCCTACGGCAGCGAACGCGCCAAGGAGATCAAGGCCTCGCTCGATCCGCAATGCCTGTCCGGCTTTCGCAAGAACGAAAACTACGAGATCGAGCATTCCGACGTGATCCTCACCGTCGACAATGGCGACTTCGTCTTTCTCGACTGCGCCTATGAAGAACTGCTGCAGTCGCTGGGGCCGATCAACGACACCAGCTCGGTGCCCTGGACCATGTTCAACGACAATGTGTCGATGGGCTTCTTCGACGTCTACGACCAGTACATCCTGAATCTGCTCTACGACCCCCGCATCAAGGCCGGCATGACCGTCGCCGAGGTCAAGGCGGTGCTGCCCGAGGTGCTGGCGGACGTGCGGGCGTGGGTGAGGAAGGTGAATGATCTGCCGGAGTGATTAGCTTTAGCTCTTTGAATTACAGATCGCCTTCAGCGACGTCCATTCCTCCGCCGTCAACAGCGGCGGGCCGCTCGGCGGCTGTTCCTCTTTGCTCATCCGCGCCAGCCGATCCTCGGTCAGGGGATGGCTTGCCAGAATGGAGATGCTGTGGTCGCCTTCCTTGCCGGTCACGCGAAACATCAATTCGCCCATCGGCTTCGGCGACCGGCCGAGCTTGTGCATCACATCGATCGCGAAGCTGTCGGCATTCTGCTCGGCGTCGCGGGAATGGGACGCCGTCACCAGCGAGCGTGACGTAAATATCAGGGCGCCGGAACCGGTGATGTCGCCGAACAACAGGCCGATCAGAAACGAGGTGCCGCCGTTGTAGATCAACTCGCGCATATTGTCGCGATGCTTCAAATGACCGAGCTCGTGCGCAAGAATGCCCGCTATCTCGTCCGCATTTTCTGCCTTCGCCAATAACCCGCTGAACAGATAGACCTTGCCGCCGGGCAGCGCGAAAGCGTTGGGAATGGGGCTCGACAGCACCGCGGTCTGCACCGCAGTATCGAGGCCCGCGATCTCGCGAAGGGTATTGACGAGCTTGGCAAAGGCCCGTTGTCCCGCGGCATTGCTGCAAACCTGTTTGCCGAACACCACTCTGACCTGGCCGTCCGCTGCTTCGCCAAGGCGCCGCTCAAGGGCTTGCGGCACCAGCGGCGTGAGACGGTCAGCGGCAAGCGGAACGCCAAACAAAACCATCACGACGATCGAAACCGTCGCCGCAAGCGACCAGCCGATGATTTTCGTGATGCCGCCCCGCCCGGGGATATTCTCATCGAGCCGCGTGCAGCGGGCGCTGAGTTCGGCCGCAACAGCAGCATCGCGGATTTCAAGCCGCGCCAGCGCGGGCGCCGTCAGGCAGGTCAGGCGGAGCGTTCCGGAAGGACTGTCGGCGCGGCGAATATCGGCATAGGACCACGCCGCAATCGCCTGCTCGTCCTCGTTGATTTGCAGCTGCTCGGCAAAGCCAAGCACGACCGCGCGCCGACGGCTCGACATGCCGTCGAAATAAACGACCGGCCGGGGCGACGCATCCTGTCCAGGGCCGTTATTCATTGCGCCATATTGCTTTCGAATCAGAATCCGGCGACATCCAATCCGTCGGCAATGCCCTCGCCCAGCGCGGTTGCCAGATCGCCCCGCGCGGATACATTCGCGGCGGCTTCAATGCCGTTCACGCTGGTCGAGGCAAGCACCCTCACCCAGATATCGCGCAACAGATAGAGTCGCAGCACCACATTGATCGCCAGCGCAAATCCCAGATAGCCCATACCCGCGAACACCAGAAACGGGATGCTCTTGGAAACCACCTGCGGCGCGAAAAACTGTTTGAGCGGCATTCCGCTCATGCTTGCCACGAGACCCGCACTTAGCGCGAGATAGGCGACGAATGCCAGCGCCAGTAGGACAATCCAGCCGATGACTTTCCAGTAAAGGCCGATCAACGCGCCGCGCGGCATAGTCGATCCCAAGCTGACGCCGCCAAAGCGTATGCCTGAAATCCACCAGCGCCATTCCACCGCCTTGAACGCACCGTACACGAACGGCGCGAGCGGGAATATATAAAGCGCAAAAGGCGCCAGCAGCCACAGCCACCAGCCACGCTTGAAGAATTCCCAGCCGCTGCCTTCAAAGCTGCCCTGAAGATCGCCGTAATAGGAATGCCGCATCTTGTAGCGCTCGAGCGCGGCGTCGCGCCACGGCAACAACAGGCCCAGCGTCAGTCCAACCAGCACGGCCCAGAGCCCGGCTCGCGCGGCATAGCTCCAGCCCGAGCCGTCCATCCAGAACCGTACGCCGCGCCACACCGTGCGGGTCAAACGATAGCGTCGTGCGCGGTAAATCGCGAACTGACCGAACAGGTAGAAAAACGCCAGCAACGGAAAACTCGCAAAAGCCTTGATGCGTTCGGCCTGAAGGCTGGCGACGAAATAAGCGAGGTAAACCGGCACGATGATCGCGAGCGCGAACAGGAATCCGATCAAGAGTTCCTTGGCCCGGCCGGTGTATTCGGCCGCATCACCATCGATCACGGTATTCGACCACAGATGCCGGCGGATGTCGGTGGCAAGCCAGAACCGGTAAAAGCCGACGGTGATCAGCTCCAACCCCGCACCACGCACCACCAGGTGGAAAAATTCCTTGCGGTCACCGGAAAACGCCAGCGGCAGGGGCGGAGGATGCCGCGGAACGAAACTGACCTGATTCATCGATCAACTCTTGCTTGCAAATGCTCGGTTATGAAACACATAGAACATGGATTTGTGAACATAGATTTGTCGGTCGAGATAAAAACTCGGTTCGAGCGGCTTTTACGCCGATTTATCGAACAGCTCGCGTCCGATCAGCATGCGGCGGATTTCGCTGGTGCCGGCGCCGATCTCGTAGAGTTTGGCATCGCGCAGCAGGCGTCCGGTGGGATAATCGTTGATATAGCCGTTGCCGCCGAGCAACTGGATCGCGTCCAGCGCGCATTGCGTCGCCTTCTCCGCGGCGTAGAGGATGGCGCCCGCGGCATCCTCGCGCGTAGTCTCGCCGCGGTCGCAGGCTTTTGCCACCGCATAGACATAGGCGCGCGACGCATTCATGGTGGTGTACATGTCGGCAATCTTGCCCTGCACCAGCTGGAAGGTGCCGATCGGCTGGCCGAACTGCTTGCGCTCGTGCACGTAGGGCATCACCACGTCCATGCAGGCCTGCATGATGCCGATCGGGCCGGCCGCCAGCACCGCGCGCTCGTAATCGAGGCCGGACATCAGCACGTTGACGCCGCGGCCGACCTCGCTCAGCACATTCTCTTCTGGCACTTCGCAATCCTCGAACACCAGTTCGCAGGTGTCGGAGCCGCGCATGCCGAGCTTGTCGAGCTTTTGCGCCGTGGAAAATCCCTTCATGCCCTTCTCGATGATGAACGCGGTGATGCCGCGCGGTCCGCCGCCCGGATCGGTCTTGGCATAGACCACGAGCGTGTCGGCGACCGGGCCGTTGGTGATCCACATCTTGCTGCCGTTCAGCACGAAGCGGTCGCCCTTCTTCTCGGCGCGTGTCTTCATCGACACCACGTCGGAGCCGGCGGCGGGCTCCGACATCGCGAGCGAGCCGACATGCTCGCCCGAAATCAGTTTTGGCAAATATTTCCGCTTCTGCTTTTCATTACCGTTGCGGCGGATCTGATTGACGCAGAGATTGGAATGCGCGCCGTAGGAAAGACCGACAGCCGCGGAAGCGCGGGAGATCTCCTCGACCGCGATGCAGTGCTCGAGATAGCCGAGCCCTGATCCGCCATATTCCTCCTCGACCGTAATTCCGTGCAGGCCGAGCGCGCCGATCTTCGGCCAGAGGTCGCGCGGAAACTGGTTGCTCTTGTCGATCTCAGTGGCGCGCGGCGCGATCTCGTTGCTTGCGAAATCCTGGACGGTCTCGCGGATCGCGTCCGCGGTCTCGCCGAGATCGAAATTGAACATCCGCTGGGCGTTCGGGATCATGGACGTCGTGCCTCCGGGCAAATCATGCTGTTCGGTACAGCCTTATTCTCCGGCCACAAGCTTGTCACGGGCGAAAGGGCTGAGAAGGGGGCTTGCCCGTCCGCCATAATACCGCTTTGCCGGGGCCAAATGCGATAAACTGTCCCTTGCCCCGGCGCACGCAACGGGTTGTAATTCGCCTAAATACCGCCCGCGGCGAAATATCGCGAAGCGCGCGAACAATCAGGGAGCTGCCCATGCACGGGACCATAAATCTCACGGAGGACGAGACCCAGAAGGCCGCCCGGGAGCGCGCCTATTCGATTCCCCTGGAAGCGTTCGATCCCGGCGATCCCGAATTGTTCAAGACCGATACCTTCTGGCCCTATTTCGACCGGCTGCGCCAGGAAGAGCCGGTGCACTACTGCAAGGACAGCATCTTCGGGCCCTATTGGTCGGTGACCAAATATAACGACATCATGGACATCGAGACCAATCATGCGGTGTTCTCCTCGGCCGCTTCGCTCGGCGGCATCACCATCCGCGACGCCCCGCCGGACCTTCGGCGTGAAAGCTTCATCGCCATGGACCAGCCGCGCCACGGCGCGCAGCGCAAGACGGTGGCGCCGATGTTCACGCCGACCCATCTCGACCAGCTCGCGATCAACATCCGCAAGCGCTCGGCGGAATGCCTCGACAATCTGCCTGTCAACGAGGTGTTCGATTGGGTCGATCGGGTCTCGATCGAGCTCACGACGCAGATGCTTGCCGTGTTGTTCGATTTCCCCTGGGAGGATCGCCGCAAGCTGACGCGCTGGTCGGACGTGGCAACCACCCTGCCCGGTCCGGACGGCGTGGTCGCGACCGAGGATTTGCGGCAGGCCGAGCTGCTGGAATGCGCCAGCTATTTCTCAAAGCTCTGGAAGCAGCGGATCGACCAGCCGCCGAAGAGCGACCTGTTGTCGATGATGGCGCACAGCGAAGCCACGCGCGACATGGACCCGGCGAATTTCCTCGGCAATCTGATCCTGCTGATCGTCGGCGGCAACGACACCACCCGCAATACGCTCTCCGGCAGCGTCTACGCGCTGAACCAACACCCGGATCAGTACCGCAAGCTGCGCGAAAATCCTGCCCTGATCGACAGTTTCGTGCCGGAGGTGATCCGCTGGCAGACGCCGCTCGCCCATATGCGCCGCACCGCGCTGGAAGACTTCGAGTTCCGCGGCAGAAAGTTCAAGAAGGGTGACAAGGTCGTGATGTGGTACGTCTCGGGCAACCGCGACGACGAGGCCATCGAACGTCCATACGAATTCTTGATTGACCGAGCGCGGCCGCGAACCCACATCTCCTTCGGTTTCGGCATCCATCGCTGCGTTGGCTTGCGCCTTGCCGAATTGCAATTGAAGATCATCTGGGAAGAGATCTTGAAGCGCTTCGACACTATTGAGGTGGTGGGCGCGCCCAAGCGGGTGTACTCGAGCTTCGTCAACGGTTACGAGACCCTGCCCGTTCGCATCGCGGGCTAACCTTCCTCAATTCGGGACCGATCACCATGAACGTCCAAACCGCCGTCCGGCCCGACAAGAACGAGCGTCTGCGGCTGGCGCGCGAAGAAGCCTACGCGACGCCGCTCAGGGAGTTCCACCCCGGCGCGCCGAGGCTGTTCCAGGACGATATTCTGTGGCCTTTCTTCGAGCGGCTGCGCAAGGAAGAGCCGGTGCATTACTGCACCAACGCGCCGATCGACCCGTATTGGTCGGTGGTCAAATACAACGACATCATGCATGTCGACACCAATCACGGCATCTTCGCCTCCGATGCCGGTCTCGGCGGCATCTCGATCCGCGACGCGCCCGAGGGCTATGACTGGCCGAGCTTCATCGCGATGGACCAGCCGAAGCACTCGGCGCAGCGCAAGACGGTGTCGCCGATGTTCACGCCGACCCATCTCGACGAACTGGCCGTGCTGATCCGCGAGCGCTCGGCCAAGGTGCTCGACAATCTGCCGCGCAACGAGACCTTCGATTTCGTCGACAAGGTTTCGATCGAGCTGACGACGCAGATGCTGGCGACGCTGTTCGATTTTCCTTTCGAGGAGCGGCGCAAGCTGACCCGCTGGTCCGACGTCTCGACCGCGCTGCCCAAGAGCATGATCGTCGAATCGCCGGAACAGCGCCGCCAGGAAATGGACGAATGCCGGGTCTATTTCGCCAACCTCTGGAACGATCGCGTCAACGCCGAGCCGCGCAACGATCTGATCTCGATGATGGCGCATAGCGAGGCCACGCGCCACATGGACCCCGATAATCTGATGGGCAACATCATCCTGTTGATCGTCGGCGGCAACGACACCACCCGCAACACCATGAGCGGTTCGGTGCTGGCGCTGAACGAGCACCCCGAGCAATATCAGAAGCTGCGCGACAACCCGGCGCTGATCGATTCCATGGTACCGGAAGTGATCCGCTGGCAGACGCCGTTGGCGCATATGCGGCGCACCGCGCTGGTCGATACCGAGATCGGGGATAAGAAGATCAAGAAGGGCGACCGGGTCGTGATGTGGTACGTCTCGGGCAACCGCGACGAAGAGGCGATCGAGCGCCCGGATGAGTTCATCATCGACCGCGCCCGCCCGCGCACCCATCTGTCGTTCGGCTTCGGCATCCATCGCTGCGTCGGCATGCGGCTTGCCGAGCTGCAACTGAAAATCGTCTGGCAGGAGATGCTGAAGCGCTTCGAGAAGATCGAGGTGGTGGGCGAGCCGAAGCGGGTCTATTCCAGCTTCGTGCGCGGCATCGAATCGCTGCCGGTGCGCATAGCTGCTTGATGGTGCGCACGCTTGCGCTTGGCCCACCCACCATGCTGAGATCGTGGGGTGGGCAAAGGCGTTCTCACGCCATGCCCAGCTTTGCCGGACCAAAATACCGACGTGAACGGACCAGCACCTTGAGCGCCGAGCTGAACCCACCTTCCCTTGCCGAAGCCGTCAACGCAAAAGGTTTTTCCGGCGCCGCCGGCTTTCGCATCGTCACGGTCGAACCGGGTCGCGCGGAACTTGCGCTGGCGCGCCGCGACGATCTGGTGCAGTTCTTCGGCCATTTCCATGGCGGGGTGATCACCGCGCTCGCCGACCAGGCCGCCGGCATCGCAGTCACTTCCGGCCTGCCGAAGGGGCGGATCGGGGTGACCGTGGAACTGAAGGTGAATTTTCTCGCGCCCGCCGACGGCAGCGAGCTTGTGGCGCGGGCCAAAACCCTGCAAATGTCGGGCTCGATCGGTGTCGCCACCGTCGAGATCTTCGCCCGGGACGACACATCCGAACGCCTCTGCGCATTCTGCACCGCCACCATGCGCGCCCTCGATCTACCAGCCGAGTTTCGATGACCGAACAAGACCAACAAGACGAACATTCCGACATCCGCGACGCGGTCGCCAAACTGTGCGCGCAATTCGCCGGCGAATATTGGCGCAAGCTCGACCGCGAAATGGCCTATCCCTCCGCCTTCGTCGACGCGCTGACGCAGGCCGGATATCTTTCGGTGCTGATCCCCGAGGAATATGGAGGGGCCGGGCTGAAACTTTCAGCGGCGGCCGCGATCCTGGAAGAAATCCAGCGCGCGGGCTGCAATGGCGGCGGCTGCCACGCCCAAATGTACACCATGGGCACGCTGTTGCGGCACGGCAGCGAGGAGCAGAAGGCGAAATGGCTGCCGAAGATCGCGGCCGGCGAACTGCGCCTGCAGGCCTTCGGCGTCACGGAACCTTCCAGCGGCACGGATACGTCCTCGCTGAAAACGTTTGCCAAGCGCGACGGCAATAACGGCTATATCGTCAACGGCCAGAAAATCTGGACCAGCCGTGCCGAATATTCCGACCTGATGATCCTCTTGGCGCGCACCACGCCGAAGGAGAATGCGAAAAAGCGCACCGATGGTTTGTCGGTGTTCATCGTCGACATGCGGGAAGCCAAGAAGGCCGGGCTTTCGATCAGCCCGATCCGCACCATGATGAACCACTCCACGACCGAAGTGTTCTTTACCGACATGAAGGTTCCGGCGGAAAACCTGATCGGCGAGGAAGGCAAGGGCTTTCGCTACATCCTGTCCGGCATGAATGCCGAGCGCATCCTGATATCGGCCGAATGCATCGGCGACGCCAAATGGTTCATTGCGAAAGCTACCGCCTACGCCAAGGAACGCGTGGTGTTCGGCCGGCCGATCGGCCAGAATCAAGGCGTCCAGTTTCCGATTGCCAAAGCCTATGCCTCGATGCGCGCGGCCGAGCTGATGGTGAAGGAAGCCACGCGCAAATATGAGGCCGGGCTTGATTGCGGCGCCGAGGCCAATATGGCCAAGATGCTGGCGGCCGACGCGTCCTGGGAAGCCGCGAATGCCTGCGTGCAGACCCATGGCGGCTTTGGCTTTGCGGAAGAATATGACGTCGAGCGCAAGTTCCGCGAGACGCGACTCTATCAGGTCGCGCCGATCTCGACCAATCTCATCCTGTCGTTCGTGGCCGAGCACGTGCTGGGCATGCCCCGCTCCTACTGAGAAGCAAAAAGATGCTGCCGCTTGAAGGAATAAAAGTCATCGCTGTCGAACAGGCGGTCGCCGCACCCTTCTGTTCGTCGCGCCTGGCGGACGCCGGCGCCGAGGTCGTCAAGGTGGAACGGCCGGAAGGCGATTTCGCCCGAGGCTATGACGTCGCTGCCAAGGGACAGAGCAGCTATTTCGTCTGGCTCAACCGCGGCAAGCAATCCGTCGTCGCCGATCTCGCCACCAACGAAGGACGCGCAAGCCTCGAGGCGCTGGTCGCAAGCGCCGACGTGCTGCTGCAAAACCTCAAACCCGGCTCGATGGACAAGCTCGGCTTTTCGCTGGAACGGCTGCGAAAAGATTATCCGGCGCTGATCTGCTGCACCATCACGGGCTATGGCGACACCGGTCCTTACGCCGATCGCAAGGCCTATGACCTTCTGATCCAGGCCGAAAGCGGGCTCGCCTCGATCACCGGCGGACCCGAGGGGCCCTCGCGCGTCGGCATTTCGGTCGTCGATATCGCAACCGGCGCGACCGCCCACGCCTCGATCCTGGAAGCGCTGATCGCGCGCGGTCGTACCGGCAAGGGCGCCGACATCCGGATTTCGATGTTCGACGTGATGGCCGACTGGATGGCGGTGCCGCTGATCAATTCGGAAGCCGGCAACCCGCCCAAGCGGATGGCGCTGGCCCATCCCTCGATCGCGCCCTACGGCGTGTTCTCCTCAAAGGACGGCAAGGGCATCCTGATCTCGATCCAGAGCGAACGCGAATGGAAAAAACTATGCGCCGAAGTGCTCGGCCAGCCCGATCTGCCTGATGATCCCAGATTCGCCAACATGGTCGAGCGCGTCCGTAACCGCGCGCTGACCGACAAAACCGTCGCCGACAGTTTCGCCCAACTGACCCGCAACGAACTTTTGAAGAAGCTCGCGGATGCCGATATCGCGTTCGCCGAGGTCAACACCATGGCCGATCTTGCGGTACATCCGCATCTGCGCCGTATCGAGGTGGATACGCCCAACGGGGTGGTGTCCTATTCCGCGCCCGCCGCCATTTTCGTCGGCGAGCCGCGCCACTACGGCGCCGTGCCCGCGATCGGCGAGCGCACCGATTTGCCCAAGGCCCGCGTCCGGAAATCCTCATGACAGAGAAAATCGCCGAAAAGATCGCCGAAAAAGTCGACCTGGACCATCTGCGGCAATGGATCGGCCGCACCGAGGAAAAGACCGACATCGTCACTGCGCATCTGGTGGCCGGATTGCGCTCGGTATTGTTTCTGGACGTCGGCAAGCCGAAGGAAGGCGATGCCGCCCCATTCACCGCGCATTGGTGCCTGACGCTTCCGGTCGTTCCGTTGTCGGAGGTCGGTCCCGACGGCCATCCCAACCGCGGCGGTTTCCTGCCTCCGGTGCCGCTGCCGCGCCGGATGTGGGCCGGCGGCGCGATCAACATCGCAGAACCCCTGCGCGTCGGAGATACCGTGACCCGGACCTCGACGATCAAAGACTTGACGCTAAAGTCCGGCTCTACCGGCTTGTTGTGTTTCGTCTCGGTCGACCATGTCTTCAAGACACCGCGCGGCGTCGCGATCCGCGAGCGCCATGACATCGTCTATCGCGAAATGCCAACCGGCGGAGCAAACGCAGCGCCGGCGAAGCCGCCGGCAGCACCAGCCGCCGCAAAACATTCCGAACGGCATCTCGCCGATCCCGTGCTGCTGTTTCGCTATTCGGCGCTGACCTTCAACGGCCACCGCATCCATTACGACCGCGACTACGTCACCAAGGTCGAAGGCTATCCCGGCCTGATCGTGCACGGCCCGCTGCAGGCGGCGCTGTTGATCGAACTGGCAGCGAAGCTGCATGGCGGCAAGCCGCCCGCGTCGTTCGTGTATCGCGGGCTGCAGCCGCTGTTCGACGGCAGCGAGTTCTCCGTCAACGCGTCCGACATTTCGACCGGGCTTGACCTGTGGACCGCCAATGCCAAGGGCGAGCCGACCATGCGGGGCACCGCGTCGTGGTGAAATTCATTAGACCGTCATTCCGGGGCGATGCGAAGCATCGAACCCGGAAGCTCGAGATTCCGGGTCTGGTGCTAACGCACCATCCCGGAATGACGTAGGTGACGCAGCATTGTCCCGCAAGCAAGCTAACATCGCCGGCGCCTCCGTCACCGTCAAACAGGCGACGCTCGATCTGTTGCGCGCGTTCGGCATCAAAAAAGTGTTCGGCAATCCCGGCTCGACCGAATTGCCATTTTTGAGCGACTGGCCCGACGACATCGACTACGTGCTGGGGTTGCAGGAGGCCTCCGTGGTCGGCATGGCCGACGGCTACGCGCAGGCAACCCGCAATGCCGGCTTCGTCAATCTTCATTCCGCGGCTGGGCTGGGCAACGCGCTCGGCAATATCTATACCGCCCACCGCAACCAGACGCCCTTGGTGATAACAGCTGGTCAGCAGGCGCGCAGCATTTTGCCGCTGCAGGCGTTTCTCTATGCCGAGCGCGCGTCGGAATTCCCGCATCCTTACGTCAAATTCTCGGTCGAGCCGGCGCGGCCCCAAGACGTGCCGGCAGCGATCGCGCGCGCCTATTACATCGCGATGCAGCCGCCCTGCGGACCGACCTTTGTGTCGGTGCCGATCGACGACTGGACCCACCCGACGCAGCCGCTTCAGGCGCGCGAGGTCAGCCGCGAGATCGGCCCCGATCGAGCAGCGATCAAGTCGCTGGCGGCGGCGCTCTCGGCGAGCAAGCGCCCCGCGCTGGTCGTTGGCCCCGGCGTCGATCGCGCACAAGCCGTCGAGCTGATGGTGCGCCTCGCGGAGAAGGCAAAAGCCGCGGTGTGGGTCAGCCCATTTTCAGCGCGCTGCTCTTTCCCCGAACGCCATCCGCAATTTGCAGGTTTTCTCCATGCTTCACCTGCGCAGCTCTCCGACGCGTTGCGCGGTCATGATCTGGTGGTCGTGATCGGCGCGCCGGTGTTCACCTTCCATGTCGAGGGCCACGCTTCGATCTTCGATGGCGCAACCACGATCTTCCAGATCACCGATGATCCAACCGCGGCCGCGGTATCGCCGGTTGGCACCAGCATCGTCGCCACCATGAAGCCGGCGCTCACCGTGCTGCTCGATCTGTTGCCCGACACCAAACGCGCGATGCCGGAAGGCCGTGTGCTGCCGCCGGCGCCAGTGGCCGCCGATCCGATCCCGGTCGACTTCCTGCTGCACACGCTCTCCAGCGCGATGCCTGATCATGCCGTGCTGGTGGAAGAAGCGCCGTCGCATCGGCCGGCGATGCAGAAATTCATGCCAATGCGCGGCCAGGACAGCTTTTACACCATGGCGAGCGGCGGGCTCGGCTATAGCCTGCCGGCCGCGGTCGGCATGGCGCTCGGCAAGCCCGGCATCAGGACGGTCTGCCTGATCGGCGACGGCTCGGCGATGTATTCGATCCAGGCGCTGTGGACGGCGGCGCAGCGCAAGCTGCCGCTCACCGTCGTCGTGATCAACAATGCGGGCTATGGCGCGATGCGCTCGTTCAGCCAGGTGATGCAGGTCAGGAACGTTCCCGGGCTTGATTTGCCCGGCATCGATTTCGTCAAGATCGCGCAGGGCCTCGGCTGCGATGCGGTGCGGGTGACAAAATCGTCCGAGTTGAAGCCGGCACTCGCGCGCGGGCTTTCGCACAACGGCGTCAGCCTGATCGAGGTGATGGTGGATTCGGCGGTACCACTGCTCTACGCGCAGGCGGGCCGAACCTAGTCGTAGAATCTGCGCTTTACGGAGATGACCATGATCCTGGAAACATTTTCGAGGGTGTTCGTGGACGCGGATGCGTTTGATCCGACTTGCGCCTTTTACCGCGACCTGCTCGGCGGTGAAGAAACCATGCGCTTTGCCTATCCGCAGATGGGCCTTGAACTCGCCGCGATCTCCTCGCCCAAACTATCCGTCCTGGTCATCGCGGGACCGCCCGAGAAGCGGCGGCCGTTCGAGGCGACGCGTCTGACCATCAAGGTCGACACCCTGGAACCGGTTCTTGCCGTGCTTGAGAAAGCGGGTGCCACGCAGTTGGAGCCGATCCAGCCGACGCCGGTCGGCCGCAAGACGCGCTTTCGGCATGCCGACGGGCTGATCGTGGAATATGTCGATCATACCTCGCGGGCTTGAACGGGCCGAACACCGATCGGCGCCTCGTCAAGTGCCTCGCGGATCGCTTCGGCACCCTGCCTACTAAGCGTGCCCCGCCTCACGCCGAGTGGAACCGTGCGACTGGCCAGCATTCGATAGAGCTTGCCTGCGTCGTGATCGAATTGATCCATCGCGGCGATGTGCTTGCGCACCGTGCCAACATCGCCCCTGGCGACGCATCCCCCCATACCCTGGGCCAGGCCGCCATCGTGGACGGCGGACAGCGTGCCCGATAGCAGCGGCAGCAGCGCGTTCAGCGCGTCCTTCTCACCGACGCCGAAGGTCTGCCAGAACGTTGCAGCTTCGGCCAGCAACGCAATCAGGAACGGGCCGACGTAATACGCCGACGCGTGATAGAGCGCACGATCGCCTGACGGCACCTGCACCGGCATGCAGCCGATGTCCCGGGCCAACTGGTTCAAGCGCTCATGCAAGCCCGAATCCGCTTCGATGCCCACCGTGCAGCCGGGCAGACCTTTGAGCGCGACGGCGGGATTGGTGAACATCTGCAGCGGATGGAAGCCGCCGATCGCAGCACCTGCCTTGCTTGCGGCCGCCAGCGCCATGACGTCGGTCGCGCCGCTGCAGTGAACCACCTTGTGCCGGGGAGACCAGGCGATGCCGTCTGATACAGGCGCGATGGCATCGTCGGAGACCGCGATCCAGACGAAGTCGCAGGCATCCGCCACGGCTTGCGCGCTGGGCAGCGTCCTTAAGCCTTTGACCTCGCCGGCCATCATCTCGGCATCCGCGGCGCGCCGGCTCCAAGCCGCGGTGACCGCGCGGCCCGCATTGGCGAATGCCTGAGCCAAGGTGCGGCCGACGCGGCCGCATCCGACAAAGCCAAATGTCTCGCGTTCGCTCACATTCAGCTCCGGTAGGAAGGATCCATCCTGTCGAGCTTCCGCAACAGCGCCGCCCACTCAAGCTCGCCATAGCCGCCCTTTTCCTCGCGCGCCGCTTCGTTCAGCACCGGGTTGGTCTCGGTTTCGTTCGCGAGCGTGATCTCGGTGCCGGCAAAGCATGTCACGGTATTGACGATCGCCTGCGGCGTCGGGTGATGCAGCGGCCGATTGCAGCCGAGCAGGTCCACCTGGATGCGGCACGCATTCTCCAGCCAGTACATCGCGTTGAAGGCCTGCGGGATGGTGCGGCCGCAGGCGAGAAGGCCATGGTTGCGCAGGAACAGGATGTCGTGCGGGCCGAGATCCCTGACGACGCGATCGCACTCATCACCGCTGATCGCCGGCCCTTCGAAGTCGTGATAGGCCACCCGGCCGTGGAAGCGCATCGCCGTCTGCGACAGCGGCAACAAGCCTTCCTTTAGCCCGCTCACGGCGGTGCCGGCCCGGGTGTGGGTGTGGATGATGCATTGAACGTCGGGACGGGTCTTGTGGATCGGGGCGTGGAGATAAAACCCCGCGACGTTGACGCTGTAGCCGTGATCCGGCTGCAGCAGGGTATGGCCATCGACATCGATCTTTACAAGACTTGAGGCCGTGATCTCGTCGTACAGCATGCCGTAGGGGTTGATCAGGTAGTGCTCGCCCTGGCCGGGGATGCGCGCGCTGATGTGATTGTAGATCAGGTCCGACATGCCATAGGCCGAGATCAGGCGATAGCACGCGGCAAGATCGACGCGCGTCTGCCACTCCTCCGCCGACACCACGGCTTTCACGTCTCTCGCCGGAAGAAGTGCCGCTTGCCCGTCCACGCCGAACTCCTTTAGGCCAAGGTCACTGCTGCGCGCGCGACGATGTCGCGCAAATCCCCGCCGTTGGCCAGCGTGCCGATCACGCCGGCGTGCCGGCCGCCGAGGCGCGATTCGATGAAGCGCTGTGCCACCAAGCCGGGACTATGCTTGAGCATCTCGCTCGCCTGTAGCGCCAGCGCCATTCGCGTCACGACGGCGCGCGCATCGCCTTCGTCGACCGCCCGGGCGAGATCGTCGCGCAGACGGACAAGGAAAGTCGCGTGCGCGGCGTTCGCCATTCCCTGCCCGGATACTTCGTCCATGAAGACTTCAAGCGCGCCTTTTTCGCGAGAAAGCGCCCGCAGCACGTCCATGCACATCATGTTGGTCGTGCCCTCCCAGATCGAGTTGAGGGGAGACTCGCGGTACAGCCGCGCGATGGGGTTCTCCATGATGAAACCGTTGCCGCCATGCACCTGCAACGCTTCGTACACGAAAGTGGTCGCGCGCTGACAATTCCAGTATTTAACGATCGGCGTCGCCACGCGCGCCAGCAGGCGCTCGCGTTCATCCGTTTCCATGCTGTCGGTTGCTTGCGCGATCCGCAACGCAGACAACATCGCCGCTTCGCTTTCCAGCGCCAGATCGGCCAGCACGTTGGTCTGCATCGGCAAATCGGCCATCCGGCGGCCAAAACCGTCGCGCGTCGATGCGTGGCCGATCGCTAGCGTCAGCGCCTGGCGTATCAGCCCCGCCGAGCCGACCGCGAAGTCGAGGCGCGTGAGATGCGCATGCGACAGGATTTCCCGGATGCCGCGCCCTTCCTCGCCGACCAGCATCGACCAGGTGCCGTTGAATTCCACCTCGCTCGACGCGTTGGAGCGGTTTCCGCACTTGTCCTTCAAGCGCTGCAACAGCACCCGGTTGAGACTGCCGTCCGGCAGGAAGCGTGGAACGAACAGGCAGCTCACGCCGGATTTGGTTTGCGCCAGCGTGTAGAAGCCGTCGCAGGTCGGCACCGAGAAAAACCATTTGTGGCCGGTGATGCCAAAGATCTGCGCGCCGTTCTCGTTTCCGACGAAGGTGGCGGTAGTCTGGGTCTGGCGCAGATCAGATCCGCCCTGCTTCTCGGTCATCGCGTAGCCGATCACCGCACCGGTTTTCTGAGTGAGCGGCAGACGGCGCGGGTCATACTCGCCGGACAACGTCTTCTCCCGCCACAGCGCAAACGCCGGGCGGCCGGCAAATCCGGCGCACGCCGCATACGCCATCCCGGTCGGACAGCCGGTGCCGTTTTCGACCTGGTTCCAGAGATAGCTCAGCACGGCGCGGGCGAAGTGGCCGGATGGCTCGCGCGTCGTCCAGGCAAGGCCGGCAACGCCGTGCCGGAATCCGAGAGCCATGAGCCGATGCCAGGCCGGATGAAACTCGACCCAGTCGAGGCGATTGCCGAAGCGGTCGTGCGTGCGAAGCACAGGGCTGTGCTCGTTGGCGAGCCTTGCAAGCTCCTGCACCTCTTCATCGCCCGCTAGCACGCCGAGGCTCGTCGCGTTCGGGATAACCCATGGCGCGTGGGCGGCCACACGCTCGTAAAGCGCAACGTCGCCGGAAAAGGCGTTGTGACCTACGCCGGCACGGGCCTGGTTGAGCACCTTGTGGGTTTCGACGCCATCGGTCGAAGGAATTCGGAGCGCCAGCGCCGTGCTTTCGAGATGAATATTCATCATGGCCTCCGGGTTGTTTTGACGCTGGCCAATTTGGTTTCCTTAGCACGGACCATGCGGACGCAAACGGTGGCCACCTGCTCCGCAAGCGTTTCGATCTCCGGCATCGGGTGGGTGACCGCGCGCGCCAGCGGGCGGATCAGCGGCTCCATCATCGCTCCGATGACGCAGGTCGACAGCACGTCGGGCGGCATGTCGATGAACTCGCCGCGGCCGATGCCCTCGGCGATCAACCGCGCGAACTGCGCTGCCAGCGCGTCCCGGTATTTGAGCCTGGCCCCGTCGAGCTCAGGCTCGCAGGGTTCGGCGATCAGCGCATAGGCCAAACGCGGCTCGCGCGCCGCGCGCCGCACGAACATCGCGACCGCATCGCGCAATCGCGACGTGGCATCGCCGTCGGTATCGACGATCCCGGCGACGACCTGCGCCTCGCGCTCCGACACCTGCGCCAGCACCTGGACGCACAGGTCAACCTTGGAGTCGAAATAGCGGTAGATCGAACCCGTCGCCAGATCGGAGCGGCTGGCGATGACCGATATCTGCGCCGCCGCCCAGCCTCCCTCGGCGATGAGATCACGGGTGACCCGGAGCACGCGCTTGTGCGTGTCCTCGATCAGCTGCCGGCGTATCTGCGCGATTGCCATTGTGATTCAATCCTCATGAATCGTGAATTACCATTCATTCAGTCGGATGTCAAGCCCGCCGGAGCCGGCCGCCGATGTTGAGGTCGGATACTGAGCGAAGAGACGCGCGTCCCGCGCATCTGAATAAGGAGCGAAATTTACTTCCCGTGGGCTTCGCGCATCTTGGCCTGGATCTTCGCCATGCCGGCGATCCAGCGATCGTAATTTTCCGTCTTCTTGCGCATGTAGCCGAGCACTTGCGGGTGCGGCAGGATCACAAAATTCTCCTGCTCGATGCCCGCAAGCGCATCTTTGGCGACCTGCTCCGGCGTCAGGTCACCGTCGCCGGATTGCGGGCCCTTTGGGATCGAGCGCAGCATGTTGGTATCGACGCCCTGCGGGCACAGGATCGAAACCTTGATGCCGTCGGCGCGGTGCGAGATCGCGAGATTTTCCGCAAAGCCGACCGCGGCATGCTTGGTGGTCGAATAGGCCGGGCTGCCGACCTGCGACAACAGGCCGGCCGCGGAAACCGTGTTGAGGAAATAGCCCTCGCCGCGCACCTTCATCCGCGGCACCAGATGCCGCGCCGCATAGACATGCGCCATGACATGAACAGCCCAGCTTCTCGACCACGGCTCGTCCGAGGCTCCGCCCGCGTTCTCCGACAACGGATCAAAGCCGCCGCCGATTCCTGCATTGGAGCAGAACAGTGCGATCGGGCCGAACTGGCGCTCGGTTTCCTCGATGACGTGAAGGACGTCCTTCTCCTTTCCGACATCGCATTTGAAGGCCGCCCCGCCGATCGGGGTGGCGACGGCTCGCGCGCCTGCCGGATCGATATCGGCGACGATCACCCGGGCGACACCTGCCCGGTGAAAGGCCTCGCACAGCGCCTTGCCGATGCCGTTGGCGCCGCCGGTGACAACCACGACCTTGCCGGCCACCTGCATCGCCACCTCCCGCTTTTATTTGTTTTCAGGTCATCAGAACCAGATCAAGCACCGCCGTGTAGTGGCAGGCCGCGCCCAACAGCACAAAGCAATGCCAGATCACGTTCTGGAACCGCAAGCGCCGCCAGGCGTGAAAAATCACGCCAAGACTGTACAGCGCGCCGCCGGCGACCACGAACCATAGCGCCATCCGCGGCAACGCCATGACCACGGAATCATACAGCATCATGCCGCTCCAACCCAGCGCCAGATAAAGCCCGACCGAGACCCGGTCGAAACGGCCCGGCCATCGGAGCTTGAGCACGATGCCGAAAATCGCCACGCACCACACGCCGATCAAAAGCGCGATGGCGAAGATGCTGTCCTTCAATTCCACGATGAACGGCGTATAGGTCGCCGCGATCAGCACATAGATCGCCGAATGGTCGAAACGGCGCAGCACCCATTTGGCGCGTGACACCGGCCACAGATTGTAGGTCGCCGACAGCACCAGCATCGACAACAGGCCCGCGACATAAACCGACACCGCGACGATATCGAGCGCCGTGGCGTAGACCGCGGTGAGCACGACCAGCACGCTTGCCGCGATGAGCCCCAGGCACACGCCGACGATATGCACGATACCGTCGGCGATCAGTTCGGCCCGATCGTAATGCCAGCCGATCGCATCTGCCGCCGCGTGGACAGAGGTGGAGGCCATTTGCTTCAGTCGAAAGACGGTCATGCGATCCTTACCGATCTGCGATGACTGTGCGATAAATCATACGTCGCAAGAGGTCAACGAAGCGTTCGGGTAACCTTGCCAATCCGTTTAACGCCAAAATCGCGTCCGATATGTGAAGCTTGATTTCGGCCCACGGATTGCCACTTTTTGGGCAGTCCGCGCTTGACCCCCTGACCTCCAGTTTTCCTCACCCGCATGGCTCCAAATTTCCAGGAAATCGTCGAGGAAGCGCGCCTGTCGGCTCGGGCGCTCCTCGACTATGGCGGGCACTTCTTCAATCCGACGGTGCGGCTTGGTGTCACGGGATTATCACGGGCCGGCAAGACCGTGTTCATCACGGCGCTGATCCACGGCCTCACCCGCGGCGGCCGCTTTCCGGTGTTCGAGCCGTTCGCGACCGGGCGGATCGCGCGCGCCCACCTCGAGCCGCAGCCGGACGACGCGGTGCCGCGCTTCGACTACGAAAGCCATGTCCGCACCTTGATCGAGGAACGCCGCTGGCCGAACTCCACGGTTGATATCAGCGAATTGCGTTTGGTCATCGACTACCAGCGCCAGAACGGCGCCGACCGTACGCTGACGCTCGACATCGTCGACTATCCCGGCGAATGGTTGCTCGACCTGCCGCTGCTCAACAAGAGTTACGAGCAATGGTCGGCCGAAAGCCTCGCGCTGTCGCGCGAGCAGCCGCGCGTGCGGCTTGTTGCCGCCTGGCACGCGCATCTCAAGACATTGAACGCCGAGGGCCGCGAGGACGAGCAGGCGACGCTTGCGGCGGCAAAACTGTTCACCGACTATTTGCGCGCCTGCCGCGACGAGCGCTTTGCCATGAGCCTGCTGCCGCCGGGCCGCTTCCTGATGCCGGGCAATCTTGCGGGCTCGCCGGCACTGACCTTTGCGCCGCTCGATGTGCCACTCGAAGGGCAGGCGCCGGAAGGTTCGCTGTGGGCGATGATGGTGAGGCGCTACGAGGCCTACAAGGATATCGTGGTGCGGCCGTTCTTCCGCGATCATTTCGCGCGGCTCGATCGCCAGATCGTGCTGGTCGATGCGCTGGCCGCGTTCAACTCCGGCCCCGAGGCGCTCGTCGACCTCGAGGCGGCGCTGGAGGGAATTTTGGACTGCTTCCGGATCGGGCGCAGCACCTTCATCAGTAACCTGTTCCGGCCGCGGATCGACCGCATCCTGTTCGCCGCGACCAAGGCCGATCATCTGCATCATCTAAGCCACGACCGGCTGGAAGCGGTATTGCGGCGCGCGGTGGGGCGGGCCGTCGCGCGGGCCGAAAGCACCGGCGCCGAAATCGACGTGGTGGCGCTTGCCGCGGTGCGCGCCACCCGCGAGGCAATGGTCGCGCGCGGCCGCGACAAACTGCCCTCGATCCTCGGCACGCCCGCGCCCGGCGAAATCGCCAATGGCGAGGCGTTTGACGGCAACACCGAAGTTGCGACCTTCCCGGGCGACCTGCCGGCCGACACCGAGGCGCTGTTTACGGGCAATGGCGCCTTTCGCGGGCTTTCCAGTGCTGCTGCCGAAACCAGCGATTTCCGTTTCCTTCGCTTTCGCCCGCCGCTCGTCGAACGCGACGGCGGAGAAGAGCCCAGCCTGCCTCACATCCGCCTTGACCGGGCGCTGCAGTTCCTGATCGGAGACCGACTGCAATGAGCGAGAAAACACCGCATCGGCGGCCGGCGACCTTCAGGCTGGACGATCCCGGCGTGGTCGTGATCGATCAAGAGGATTCCACCCGTCCCGCCCGCGGCACGGTCCGCGTCACGCCGGAGGCCGATCCGGCGCTGCTGCCGGTCGCGCTCGAAACGCCGCTGGTCCCGGCACGGCGCGGTTTTCGTTGGGGCACGTTGTTCTGGGGCGCGACTGCAGGGCTGGTGCTGCTCGGCCTCGGGCTTGGCGTCGTTCACCTGATCGAAGACCTGTTCGCCCGCAGCGAAAGCTTGGGGCTCCTCGGGCTTGTCTTTGCGATTGCCGCGGCGTCTGCCTTGATCGTTGTGACCGCACGCGAAGCGTTGGGCCTGGCGCGGCTCGCAACCATCGAGAAGCTGCATCTGCGCGCCGCCGAGGTGCTGGCGAGCGACGATCGCACCGCAAGTCGGGCGATCGTCGATGATCTCCTCAAGCTCGCGCACCAGAACCCGCAATTGGCGCGCGCCCGCGCCACGCTCAAGGGCCATGCCGACGACATCATCGATGGCGCCGACATGATCAAGCTCGCCGAGCGCGAGCTGATGACGCCGCTCGATTCCGAAGCGCGGCGGCTGGTCTCCTCCGCAGCGCAACGCGTCTCAGTGGTCACCGCCGTCAGCCCGCGCGCCGTGATCGACGTGCTGTTTGTGTTTGTCGCCTCGCTGCGGCTGATCCGGCAACTGGCGCGGCTCTATGGCGGGCGGCCCGGCGCGCTCGGCATGATCTCCCTGATGCGTCATGTCATCGCGCATCTTGCCATCACCGGCGGCATGGCCGCGAGCGACAGCCTGGTGCAGCAGATGCTCGGCCACGGCATCGCGGCAAAACTGTCGCAGCGGCTCGGCGAAGGCATATTGAACGGCCTGTTGACCGCCAGACTCGGGCTCGCTGCGATCGACGTGACCCGTCCGCTGCCGTTCACCGCGCTGCCGCGCCCGGTGCTCGCCGACCTCGCCAAGGACCTCTTACGCAAACGCGAGGACGAGAAAGAGGAATGAGCATTAGCTGCTGGTCGAATTGACGCTTGCCGCATGCTCGGTGCCACCTCTCCCCTTGTGGGAGAGGTCGGATCGCATCGACAGATGCGATCCGGGTGAGGGGTTACGCCCTATCGATAGACCGTGACCCCTCACCCGAACCCTCTCCCACAAGGGGAGAGGGAGCTCACCGCCGTCGCCGATAAATCCCCCGCCAGCACGCGCCAGCGGAACAGCGGCGAGTCGGGTGGCGGTGAAAGCTCCGGCGTCCAGCCGGTCAGCTTTTCCAGCGCGTACGTATCCATCACGATGCCGCGCCAGATTCGATCGACCCGCTCCAGCGGCTCCCTCTTGGCCGTGGTGCCGGACCATATGTCGCTGCTCTCGTCTGGCTCGCGGGCAACATAGAGCCCGGTATGACCTGCGATCTCCTTCATGCCGGGATCGCGAAAGCCCTGAAACCGGCCGCGCTCGTTGATCTGGACCACCGGCACCCGGCCGTTGAAATACCAGCGCAGCATTGCGTAGGTGCGATAGTCGCTGGTTGCGATCCAGGACGCGCCGGTGTTTTGCAGCTCGGCCTGCGCCCGCTCGACCAGGTGCTCATAGCCCGCTTCGCCGCCGACCGGATCGGTCCTGCCGATCAAATTCCAGGGCGCCGCGACATAGTACAAGAACACGATGACGACAAAGGCGATGCCGGAGGCGACAGCCGCCTTTGCCCATCCAAGCGTCGATCTGATCACCCGCGCCGACCAGTTTTCGCGCGACATCTGCACAAGGTTGATCGCGGTGGCGGCAAAGCCGATCGGCCAGATAAACATCGGCCAGGTATCGCCGACCCGCAACGTCAGCGACTTCCAGAAGAAATAGAGGAAGGGAACGAGCACCGCGGTCGACAGCAAAATTCCAACCGGCTCGCGTTCGCGGTAGCCGCGCCATGCGGTCAAGCTGACGCCGGTCAAAACCACCGGCAGCAGGATGAACCCGACCAGTCCGAATTGCAGGCTCAAGAATTCGCCTAACGTGCGGAGCGATAGTTCATGGGTCGCGGCCGCCCGCACGAACTGGAAGCGGAACGAAGCCCAGTCGTGCCCGGCGTTCCAGATCAGCACGGGGAGGAACAGCAAGACAGCGATCAGCGCCGCGAGCCACGGATAGGGCGACAACAGCCAGCGCCTGCGCCAGTCCGGCACCAGCACGAAGGCCAAGACCGCCGGCAGCAGCATGATGGCGGTGAATTTCGATAGCAGCGACAGCCCCGCGAAGGCGCCGGCCGCGAGCCACCAGCGCGCATCGTTGCTTTCGACGAGCCGGACCAGCGTCCACACCATCGCAACCGTAAACGGGATCAGCGCGGTGTCGGGCGAGACCTTGGCCATCAACAGGCCATAATAGAGCGCGGCTTCCGGCATTAGCACCGCGAATACGATCGCGCGCACATCATGCGTCACGCGGCGGACGATATCGGCGAGCAGCAATTGCATGACCAGCATCGCCAGCACGCCGGCGAATCTGACGCCGAAATTGGTGTCGCCGACAATCAAGGTGCCGAAACGGATGAACCAGGCAATCATCGGCGGATGATCGAGGAAGGAAAGCGCGCCCTCCTGCGACCAGGTCCAGTAATAGGCTTCGTCGGTGCGCAGTTCCGTCAGGCTTGCGTAGATAACCCGAAGCACCGTCATCGCCGCGATCACCATGGAGGCGGCGCTCAATTGCCGCGAGGCAACATGGTTCGGCTTGGTGCTATTGTCGGGTGGGGCTGTCGGCACGGCGCTTTCTCCCCGACTAAAGGTGGGGTGTCAACGTGCCACGGGCGTCAAAGACGTCGAGCATTAGGGATGGTTGTCCCGGCGAAAACCGGGACCCATCACCACCGATCGTGGTAAACGAAAAACAACTCAGGGCTGCGGTGTTTATTGATAGGCCGCGGAATACAGGTCCCGGAGCCTGCCATCGGGCCGGCGCTAGCCGGACCCGTTGGTTCGCCGGGACGACATGCTAAAAGGTACTCGTCAATGGAATTAAACCCAACCATCGGCGATCTTTCTTCCATGGATCGCATGGCCCGCTTTCGGGACAGACTGGCAAGATCGATCCGCGGTATCGGCCTGCGGCAGGTCCGCTTTGTCTCCGGCGTCGTGCTGTTCACCTATCTGATCAGTCATTTCCTCAACCACGCGCTCGGCAATATCTCGATGGAGGCGCTCGCCACCGGCGTCTACCTCCACACGATGTTCTGGCAATTCCCTCCCGTTGCGATGGTATTCTACGCCGCGATCCTGATCCACAGCGGCCTTGGGATCTGGGCGCTATATCAGCGCCGGGAATTCCACTGGAAAGCGGTCGAGCCGTTGCAACTCGCGCTCGGCTTGAGCGTTCCGGCGCTCGTCGCCGCCCACATCGTCGGTGCGCGTCTCGGCCAAGCCCTGTTCGGCCATGAGAAGCTCTATCCGCAGGAGCTCTACGTGTTCCTGGTCGCCTCACCCTACCGGGCCTGGCTAATGTCCGCGGTGCTGATCATTGCCTGGGTCCACGGCTGCATCGGTCTGCATTTCTGGCTCCGGATGCGGGCGTTCTACAAGCGCGCGGCGCCGTTCCTGCTCGCGATCGCGGTCCTCATTCCGACGCTGGCGCTGCTCGGCTTCTATCAGGCCGGCCGAACCGTGATCGCTGACAGCGACGATCCCGACTGGCGGATCAATAATCTTTCGCCGAAACAGGTCGGCACCGCAGCGCAGGCGCAAACACTGGACGCCATCACCGACTATTTCCTGATCGGCTATCTCGGCCTGATCGGCCTTGTGCTGCTGGCAAGGGGCGCGCGCGCCTTGCACGAACGGCGCGGCGGCATGGTCGCGCTGTCCTACGGCAACGGCAAAACAATCCGGGTCCCAAAGGGCCTTTCCGTGCTCGAGGCAAGCCTGCGCTACAATGTCCCGCATGCCAGCGTCTGCGGCGGCCGCGCCCGCTGCTCGACCTGCCGCATCCGCGTGATCGGCGATTGCAGCGGATTGCCCGAGCCGTCGCAACGCGAGGCCTTTGTGCTTGGCCGGGTCGGCACCTCCGATCCCTCGATCCGCCTCGCCTGCCAGTTGCGCCCCTCGGGCGATCTCTCGTTCTTCCAACTGTTCACGCCGCACACGATGTCGGCCAATGCACACACCTCACAGCCTTCCAGGATCGGCCAGGAGCGCTATCTCGTCAGCTTGTTCGTGGATATGCGCGGTTCGACGCAATTAGCGGAAAAGCGGCTGCCGTTCGACACCGTCTTCATCGTCAATCGATTTCTCGGCGCGGTATCGCAGGCGGTGATCGACAATGGCGGACAGCCGAACCAATTCGTCGGCGACGGCATGCTGGCGCTGTTCGGGCTTACGGCTGCTCCGCGCAACGCCTGCCGTCAGGCGCTCAAAGCCGCGGCGGCGATCGCTGCCAATGTCGACGAGCTCAATCAGTTTCTCAGCCATGACTTGCGCGAGCCGATCCGCTTCGGCATCGGCATTCATGGCGGTGAAGTGATCGTCGGCGACATAGGTTACCGCGACCACATGGTGTTCACCGCGCTCGGCGACGCGGTCAATGTCGCGGCACGGTTGCAGGACATGACCAAGACGCTTGCGTGCGAAGCGATCGTCTCTGACGAGGTTCACATCACCGCAGCTCTTGCGGCCGATGATCTGCCGCAGCAGGAAGTCGCGATCCGCGGACGCGCCGAACCGATGAGTGTGCGCGTTGTGGCGAATGCGCGAACCTTGTCGACGATAGTGGACGGACAGATCATCGCCGCGGCCTGATCGAGGCACCGCATTAACAAGCGTTCATAAAAATCTCCGCAAGCCATTGTTCGATTTGTCGAACCCGCTTTGCAAAGCGCCCGACTGACGAGCGATGGGTAACAACTGCGCCAAGGTTAACAACACCGAGGCGCTCTTTTTGGAGAACGACTATGCTAGGTAAACTCACTCTTGCTCTTGTTGCCGCAGCTTCCCTCAGCGCCGTTGCGCTGGCTCCCACTGCTGCCTCCGCCAAGCCGTGGGGTGGTGGATGGGGCGGCGGCTGGGGCTTCCATCATCACCACTTCGACCCGGGCTTCGGCGTCGGCTATATCGGTGGTGGCTATGATGGCTGCTACGCGACGCGCCCGGTGATGACACCGTTCGGCTATCGCCTGCGCACCATCAATGTCTGCGGTTACTGATCGAAGCCTGTTTGGTCGATCAAGGAGCCCCCCGGTCGCCTGGCGCGGCCGGGGTTTTTTTATGGCGCTCCGATCGACCTTGCCGATGTTCCAAGATCGTCGAATACCTCGCCGCGACCTATTGAGCTTCGCGCCGGCGCGCCGCCCGGCGCCGCTTCTCACCCGGATCGGGCCGGGCGGCTTGCTGTGTCAAATGATCGCGAAAACCGGCAAAAGCCGCAATTGTGCCGCGATATCGATCGTTTCCGGTCCAATCCCGCCATCCTTTAAGCTATCAAGGTTGCCTTAATCATCGTATCTTGCTTCCGCTGGACGTGCCGGTTGGCGGGGACCGGCGGTTGGCTTTTATTTTCGATCCCGCGGAGACGACGTAATGGCTAAAGGTACGGTTAAATGGTTCAACCCCACCAAAGGTTATGGTTTTATCCAACCCTCGGCTGGCGGCAAGGACGTATTCGTTCACATTTCAGCGGTTGAGAAGGCCGGCCTCTCCACGCTCAATGAAGGGCAGAGCGTGGAATACGAAGAGGTTGCCAATCGCGGCAAGACCTCGGCCGAGAACCTCAAGGTTTAACGCGCTTATCGGTTACGGCACGCTCTCGGACGCCGTCCGGGAGCGGGGCTTTCCGAAAAATCTCCGTAGATGAATTGCATTCAACAGGAGCGGAAAACCGCTCTTGCGAACATTTGCGGCTCGCTTTTACCCCTCGCCAGCGCGGTCCGATCAGTCTTCCGTCACCCATTGGGTGATTGGCATGACATCCGGCGGCTGCAAATAGCCGCGCGGCCAGAGATCAACGGCCCATTCGATCTTGGTGGCGCGATCGATCAGCACCGCCGTGTTGTGCGGCGTCTGCAATACCAGCGCGTTGCCGCGATAATGCGGATCGCCGACCGCGTGGTATTTGAACAGGCCCCATTCCTGCAGCACCAGCAATAGGCTCGTGGTGTTGCGCGTCGTATCCCAGCAATCGTAATTGTGCGGCGCGTCGAAGTAGCGGAAATCCGCTTTCGCGACCCGCTTTTCGGTGCCGATGACCGGGCCCATCCGGTGATCGAACCAGATCACCGCCTTTTGCACTGCGGCGCGCTCGGCCACAGCCGACGCCTTGCCCGCGGCCAGGATTTTGGTCAGCGCGGCGCGATCGGCCGCCGTGAAATCCAGTATCTCGCGGCGCCGGCATACAAAGCCGTAGCAAACCGTCATCCTTGTCGCGTCAGGCGGAAAAATCGATACCGTGGAATAAAGCGCCGCCTGCGGTTCGGTCAGCTCGACGGCGGATGCGGGGGCTGTGGCAGCAACGGTTATGCACAGGGTGAAGCAGCCAACGGCAAAGGCCGTAGCCGGCTTCGCTATGCGTTGTTTCCCGTTCATCAGCCCCGTTCGTCCCCGCCCTTCGCGAAAAGCGCTGCGGAAAATATCGCAGGGATATCGCAGTGCCAAGACCGAGTTTCCTTGCCATATGAAGTTCGCTGGGGGCATCTCCCAGGGAACTTCAAATCGGCCGGCGCCGGCGGCATGATGGGGCTTCGAACCGGAATCAATCATGACGTCCGACCCCGCACCCGTTCCGCCGTTTAGCGCTCCTTACGCGCCGGACGATCGTGCGATCGCAGCAAGGCTGCTCAAAACCGCGAGGCTCGGCGCCGAACAGGAGGCGCGGATCAACCGCACCGCGGGGCGCCTGATCGAGGCGGTCCGCTCATGTGACGACCGGCTCGGCGGTGTCGAGGACATGCTGCGCGAGTTCGCGCTCTCGACCAAGGAGGGCCTCGCGCTGATGGTGCTTGCCGAAGCCTTGCTGCGCGTGCCGGACGCCCGCACCGCCGACCAGTTCATCGAGGACAAGCTCGGCGAAGGCGATTTCGTCCACCACGAAACCAAATCGAGCGCGTTCCTGGTCAATGCTTCGGCCTGGGCGCTCGGCATGTCGGCGCGGGTGATCCAGCCCGGTGAAACCCCGCAAGGCACGATCGGACGGCTCGCCAAGCGGCTGGGTGCGCCGGCGGTGCGCGCCGCCACGCGGCAAGCGATGCGGCTGATGGGCAGCCATTTCGTGCTGGGCGAGACCATCGAGCAGGCGCTAGCGCGGGCGGATTCGACTAGCGGACCGCGCTATTCGTTCGACATGCTCGGCGAAGGCGCGCGCACCGCACTCGATGCGGGCCGCTATTTCAATTCCTATGCGAGCGCGATCGACGCCATCGGCCGCGCGGCCGATGACAGGCCGCTGCCCGACCGGCCCGGCATCTCGGTCAAACTCTCCGCGCTGCATCCGCGGTTCGAGGCCACAAGCCATGACCGCGTGATGGCGGAGCTGGTGCCGCGACTGATCGAGCTGGCGCAGCAGGCCAAGGCTTACGATCTGAATTTCACCGTCGACGCCGAGGAGGCTGACCGGCTGGAGCTGTCGCTCGACGTCATCGTGGCCGTGCTCGGCGATACGTCGCTGGCAGGCTGGGACGGCTTTGGGCTCGCAATCCAGGCCTACCAGAAACGTGCTTCCGATGTGATCGACTACATCGACAATCTCGCCCGCGCGCTGAACCGCCGGCTGATGGTGCGCCTCGTCAAGGGCGCCTATTGGGACACCGAGATCAAGCGCGCGCAGGAGCGCGGTCTCGACGGCTATCCGGTATTCACCCGCAAGGCGATGACCGATCTCTACTACGTCGATTGCGCGCGAAAACTGCTGGGTTTGCGCCCGCGGATCTTTCCACAATTCGCTACCCACAATGCGCTGACCGTGGCGACGGTTCTGGAATTGGCTGGCGGCGAAGCCGGCGGATTCGAATTCCAGCGCCTGCATGGCATGGGCGATGCGCTATACGCCCAACTTTCCGAAGATTACCAAAAGCTCGCCTACCGCACGTACGCGCCGGTCGGCAGCCACCGCGATCTGCTCGCCTATCTGGTGCGGCGTCTGTTGGAAAACGGCGCCAACTCCTCGTTCGTGGCGCTTGCCGCCGATGACACCCTGCCGGTTGCGACATTGCTGCGGCGGCCGGCGGACATCATTGGCAGGCCTGATGATGCAAACCATCCGAACATTCCGCTGCCGCGCGAGCTGTTCATGCCGCAACGGAAGAACTCGCGCGGCATCGAGTTCGGCGAGCGCACGGCGCTGCGCACACTGGTCTCGGCGGTCGCGACCGAAGCCGTGCCTGCGTCAGGCGGCGTCGCCGGCGCGACGGCTGAACAGGTGAATGCGGCTGTCGCCGCCGCGCGCCAGGGATTTATGGCCTGGAGCGTGACGCCGGCCCAAGCGCGGGCAAGCGCGCTCGAGAAAGCTGCCGACCTCCTGGAGGACCGGAAGGCTCATTTCATCGCGTTCCTGCAACGTGAGGGCGGCAAGACGCTCGACGATGCGCTCTCCGAAGTGCGGGAGGCCGCCGATTTCTGCCGCTATTACGCAGCCCAGGGCCGCAAGCTGTTTGACGCAGGCGAAACGTTGCCGGGACCGACCGGCGAGAGCAATGTGCTGCGCTTGCGCGGACGCGGCGTGTTCGTCGCGATCTCGCCATGGAATTTTCCGCTCGCGATCTTTCTGGGCCAAGTGACGGCGGCGCTGATGGCCGGCAACAGCGTTGTCGCCAAGCCTGCCGAACAGACGCCGCTGATCGCGGCCGAAGCCGTGCGCCTGCTGCATGAGGCCGGCATTCCAGAGGCGGCACTGCATCTCGTTCAAGGCGACGGCCGGATCGGTGCCGCGCTGGTGGCGAATGCCGATATCGCCGGCGTGGTGTTCACCGGGTCGACCGAGGTCGCGCGCTCGATCAACCGTACGCTTGCCGCGAAAGATGGCCCGATCGTGCCGCTGATCGCGGAGACTGGCGGCATCAACGCGATGATCGCGGATGCGACCGCGCTGCCGGAACAGGTCGCCGACGACGTCGTGACGTCGGCGTTTCGTTCGGCCGGTCAGCGCTGCTCGGCGCTGCGGCTGTTGTTCGTGCAGGACGACGTCGCTGACCGCATGATCGAGATGATCGCGGGCGCGGCGCGTGAGCTCAAGATCGGCGACCCCGTTGATCCCGCCACGCATATCGGACCGGTGATCGACAGCGAGGCCAAGCAAAAGCTGGACGCCCATATCGCGCGCATGAACGCAACAGGCCCGCGTGCATTTCGCAGGCGTCGCGCCTGATGGCAACTTCGTGGCGCCGCACATCTTCGAACTGTCCGATGCCAGCGAACTGACCGAGGAAGTGTTCGGACCGATCCTGCATGTGGTGCGCTATGGAGCCGACCGGCTCGATCGCGTGCTGCAAGCGATCGAAGCTACCGGCTACGGGCTGACGCTCGGCATCCATTCGCGGATCGACGATAGTGTTGAAGCGATCGTCGATGCCGTTCAGGTCGGCAACATCTATGTCAACCGCAACATGATCGGCGCCGTGGTCGGCGTGCAGCCGTTCGGCGGCCATGGCCTGTCGGGCACCGGGCCGAAGGCCGGCGGCCCGCATTACCTCGCAGCGATTTGCGACCGAGCAGACGGTGACCATCAACACCGCCGCCGCCGGCGGCAACGCCGCGCTAATGTCGGGCGAGGAGTAGCCGTCACAGGCAACTCCCTTCGCTGGGGCTCCGTGCCGAACTGCCGCAGGGTATCCGCTTCGACAGTTGCTGGATTTTCTGTTTCGACTCGGCTTGGGCGAGAACATCGAACACGGTGGTGGCCGTCAGCTCAGTGGCGCGGCGAAAATCACTCGTCGCCTTGTCGAAATTGCTCTGCGCCTCATAGATTTTCGCCCGCGCAAAATAGCTCTCGACCGTTTCGCGCTGGGCGATGGCCTTGGTGAGATCGTCGAGCGCCTTGTCATATTCGTGCATCGCCGACCACGCGATACCCCGCAATCTGAGGGCATCGGCATCGTTCGGGCGCGCGCCGAGCACGAGATTGAGATCGGCCATGGCGCTGGCGGTATCCTTTCGCCCGAGATAGGCCCTGGCACGAAGCGAGCGAGCGAGGGTATCGAAAGCGACCGTCTTGCCGATCAGCTGATCGAACGCCACGATGGCGCGGTCGTATTGACCGGAAATCAGCATCGCCAGCCCCTGGCCGACCTGTGCGAGCTGATTGTTGGGATTTCGATCCAGCGCATTCTTGATGTCAACCAGCCCTTCCGCGCTGTTGCCCTTCATCAGCAAAGCGAGCCCGCGCGCCGTGCGCGCCAGATCGTTCGCCTGGTTGAGGACAAGCGACCGGTCGAAATCCACCAGGGCCTTGTCGAGCTGATTGAGCGACATGTAGGCCAGACCGCGCTCGGCGTAGGCCGTGCCATCCTTCGGGTTGAGCGAGATCGAACGGTCGAAATCGGCGACAGCGTCCTGGTATTTTCCAGTCACCCTGTCGACCATACCCCGGTCGAGATAGGCCACCGCATTGTTCGGGTTCAAGGCGAGCGCGCGGTTGATATCGCTGGTCGCCTGATCCATCTGCCGCATCGCGATCGACGCCATGGCACGGAGCGCCAATATCTCCGTGTCATCCGGCTTCAATCTGAGCACCTCATCCATGTCGGCGCGGCTTTCGGGAAAGCGGCTCGACGCCAACAGCGAAACAGCACGAAGCCGAAGCGCGGCTTCGTTGTGCGGATCGGCCGTCAGAGCCAGATTGAGGCGCGCAGCCGCGTCGCTGAACTTGCGCTGACCCATGAACTGCTTGGCCTGCTCGATCAACTGAGCGGAGGACGGCGCGGCCGCCGATGGCGGCGGCGGAGGCGCCGCGACGGCCAGCTTGGGAGTTGTCGCCGGTGTCGGCTGCCCATCCCGAACCTTGGCCAGCTCCGACTGCATCGCGACCGCAGCCTGCCGCTGCTGCTGGGCTGACTTGTCATCGGGCGTGATCGACAGCACCTTGTCGAAATCGGCGATGGCCCGGGCGTAGTCGCCCTTGGCGCTGAAGAGCTGTCCCCGCGCAAAGTAGGACGCGCGGTCGGATTGCGGCGTTTTGCGCAATCGCGCGCGAGAAATCGTCGATCGCGCGGTCCATGTCGCCCTTGCGGCGATAGACCTGGCCGCGCCAGAAGAACGCATTCTGCGCGTTCGAATTGATCGAAATCGCCGCATTGAGATCGCTCAGCGCCTGGTCGAGCTGTGCGGTCTCGACATAGGCGCGTGCTCGCGCGACATAGGCCTGAGCAAAATCCTGGCGCAGCGCAATCGCCTGGTTGAAATCGGCCAGCGCTTCCGCCCAGGCCTTCTGGTCGTTCTTCAGGTTCCCGCGCGCGGCGAAGGCGAAGGGACTTCTTTGGATCAAGCTCGACCGCCTGGTTCATAGTCGGCCAGTGCCGACGTCGAAATTGCCGATCCGCTGCCGCGCATAGCCGCGCGCCAGCAACGCCGGAACGAACTGCGGATTGAGTTGAAGCGCCGCCTCCGCATCCGCCAACGCGGCATCGAGCTTGGAACGGCTCGCCAAGAGACGAGACCTGGTCACATAGGCCTTCAGCCGATCGTCCGGCGATCGTGACGCATCGTTGATGATCGCCGTGCAGGCGGCTCGATCTTCTCGACGGCGGGGCCGGTGCAGTCCTCGAGATCGCCCGCCCTGGCCTGGACTCCTGCGTCCAGCACAGCGCGACGAACAGTAACGACGCCAGCAGCCGAAGACGAAAGGACGACATCGCTGTCTCTCTCTTCGAAACCGAGGAATATTGGGGCAGGCAGAGATCGCGCGGCCTGTCCAACTCTGATCGGCGGCGGCGACAAATCTTTACAACCAATACGCGCGTTTTGCCACATTCCCATGGCGCAGCGCTGATGCGAGCGAAACGATGACCAGGAGGTTTCGAGGCGGGCGGGGATGGTTGCATCGGCGGCCAACATGGGTCAAATGGGATTTAATCGCGACCGTCCGCAGCGAAACGGCGCGGGAACAACTCGAACCTACCTCACGGGAGCGACGCCATTATGGAAAAGGGCATCTTCGAAGGGCTGAAGGTTCTGGATTGCGCGAGCTTCATCGCGGCGCCCGCGGCCGCGACCGTGCTGTCGGATTTCGGCGCCGACGTGATCAAGATCGAGCCGCCCGGATCTGGCGATCCCTATCGCAACCTGCCGAACCTGCCGGGCTATCCCGTGAGCGAGCACAATTTCGCCTGGCTGCTGGAGGCGCGCAACAAGAAGAGCCTCGCGCTCGACCTCTCCAAGCCGGAGGGGCAGGCGGTGCTGCATCGGCTTGCCGCCGAGGCCGACGTCTTCATCACCAACTTTCCGCCGGCGGTGCGCGCGCGGCTCGGCATCACCTACGAGCAACTCGCGCCGCTCAATGAGCGGCTGATCTATGCGTCGTTCACCGGCTACGGCGAGAAGGGCGAGGAAGCCAACAAGCCCGGCTTCGACAGCAACGCCTATTGGGCGCGCTCCGGCCTGATGGACCTGGTGCGCGCCGACAAGAACACCACGCCGGCGCGCTCGGTCGCCGGCATGGGCGACCACCCCTGCGCGATGGCGTTCTACGGCGCGATCGTCACCGCGCTCTACAAGCGCGAGCGCACCGGCAAGGGCTCGCATGTCAGCTCCAACCTGATGGCCAACGGCGTCTGGGCCGCGTGGCGTGCTGGCGCAGGCCAAACTATGCGGCGCGAAATTCGGCGAGCGGCGGCCGCGCGAGCACGCGCTGAACGCGGTGACCAACCACTACCAATGCAAGGACGGCCGCTGGCTGATCCTGTCGCTGCTCAACGAGGAGCGGCAATGGCCGACGCTGGCGCGCTGCCTGGGGCGGGAGGATCTGATCACCGACATCAGGTTCGCCACCAAGCCCGACCGCCATGCGCGCTCGCTGGAACTGATCAAGATCTTCGACGAGATCTTCGCCACCAAGGACCTCGCCGAATGGCGCAAGATCCTCGACGGCAACGGGCTGGTGTTCGGCGTGGTCGGCATCCTCGACGATATTCCGCACGACCAGCAGATGATCGACAACGAGGTGCTGGTGCCGTTCGAGAACGACACCATGCTGACCATCAACAGCCCGATCTGGGTCGACGGCGCCAAGAAGGTCCAGCCGCGGCGGCCGCCCGGCATCGGCGAGCACAGCGACGAGATCCTGCGCGAAGCGGGCTACGACGAGGCCGCGATCCGGAAGCTGCGGGCATCCGGCGCGGTGGCGTAAGATGCGAGCCATGCCCAGCTACCGGCTGCATTACTTTCCGGAATCGGGAAACAGCTACAAGCTCGCGCTGATGCTGACCCTGTGCGGCGAGAACGTTTGAACCGATCTGGACCGACTTCGCCGGCGGCGTGACGCGGACGGCTGAGTGGCGCGCGGACCGTCAATGAGATGGGTGAAATTCCGGTGCTGGAAGTCGATGGCGTGCGCCTTACCCAGACCGCGCCGATCCTGTTGAAGCTCGCCGAGCAATATGGCCGGTTTGGCGGCGAAACGCCGGAGGAGAAATTCGAGCTGTTGCGCTGGCTGTTCTGGGACAATCATAAGCTGACCGGCTACATGGCGACCTATCGGTTTCATCGGACGTTCACGCCATCGCCCGACCCGCATGTGCTGACTTACTTCCGCAAGCGCCTCGACGATTTTCTTTCTATCCTCGATCGGCATATGGAGCGGAACGCGTTCGCGATCGGCGAGCGGCCGAGCATCGCCGACATTTCGATGATGGCCTATCTGCATTATCCCGCCGACGAGACCGGCTACGATTTCGCAACCAGCCATCCGGCCATCAGCGCCTGGCTTGGCCGCATCGCCGAACTGCCGGGCTGGCAGTCGGCCTATGACCTGTTGCCCGGCAAGCGCCTGACGCATTATGCCCGAGAAAGCGGCTCGCTAGCGGTTGAGCCAGGCCCAGACGATCGCAAACACGATGACGCCGACGATCACGGCAACCGCGATCGCCCAGCCGCTGACGCGGATGTCGCTCGTGGTTTGCCGCTCGGCTTCGTTCTGGGCGATCTCGCGATTGCGCTGCTTTGTCTCTCGTCCGCATCGCTCACCGCCCGCCGTCCCCGTCGTGAACGTCGCCTGCTCAATTCGTAGCCTAGCCGTCGGTCGCCGGCGTCGATGGACGTAGCGATCAACTGATGTCGGCTGCTCGGCGGCGGCTTGCCGCTGCCGCCCAGGCCCGCGAGCCGGCTCAGCGAAAACGCCGCCAGCGCCGCGCACAAGCGCGGCCGCCGCGGCCGCCATGAACACCGCCGCCGTGCTCCATTTCATGGTCAGCAGCACGCCGCCGACCAGCGGTCCGACGATCGAGCCGACCCGGCCGATCCCGAGCGCCCAGCCGACGCCGGTGGCCCTGACCGAGGTCGGATAGAACGCCGCGGCCAGCGCGTTGGCGGCGATCTGGCCGCCGACGATGCAGAACCCGGCGACGAAGATCGCCATGCGTGACCAGGACGGCCGAATGGCCGAGCTGGCCGATCGCGCCGACCGCGAACACGGCGATGAAATACACCAGCGCCAGCGCGCGAAACGAGAAGCGGTCGATGATGCTGCCGAGCGCGAAGGTGCCGACCACGCCGCCGACCTGCAGCATCGATCCGATCACCGCCGCCTCCGACACCGAGGCGCCGAGATCGTTGAGCACCGTGGGCAGCCAGTTCGACAGGAAATAGAGATCGAGCAGGCTCATGAAGAACACCACCCACAACAGCAGCGTGACCAGGGTTCGCCCGTCCCGGAACAGATGCAGCACCGGAATCCCGGCCAGTTCCGGCTCATGCACGACGAACCGCGTCGCCGGGGCGAACGCCGCCTTCGGATTGATCAAGCCGAGCAACTCGGCGACGCGCGCGTTGGCGCGGCCGGTGAGCGCGAGGAACCGCACCGATTCCGGCAGCCGCAGCGCCAGGATCGGCACCAGCAGCAGCGGCGCGACGCCGCCGACGACAAACACCGAGCGCCAGCCGAAATGCGGAATCAGCGCCGCGGCGAGCAGGCCGCCGAGCGCCGCGCCGACCGAAAAGCCGCAGAACATGATCATCACCATGGTGGCGCGGCGGCGGCGCGGATTGAATTCGGACGTCATCGCGATGGCGTTCGGCATCGCGCCGCCGAGACCGAGCCCGGTCAGAAACCGGATCGCGAGCAGCGTGTTGACGTCCTGGACGAACGCGGTGACCAGCGCGCCGATGCCGAACGCCAGCGTGGAGAAGATGATGATCTTCTTGCGCCCGATGCGGTCGGCCAGCGGCCCGAACAACAGCGCGCCGATCATCAGCCCGAACAGGCCGGCCGTGAACACCGGGCCGAGCGCGCCCTTGGTCAGGCCCCATTCCTTGGCGAGCGCCGGCGCGACATAGCCGATCGCCTGGGTGTCGAAGCCGTCGAGAAACAACACCGCCGCGCAGGTCAGCAGCAGCTTGATCTGAAACCCGCCGACCGGCTGCTGCGTCGATGAACTCGGCGACATCGATCGCCGGCGCGCCGCCTGCCTTCAGAAATCGCCATCGCCGTCCCTCCCCTTTGCGAATTTCTGCGACGATCGCGGTTCTTGCCGACCAGCATGTTCTCCGACGCGATAGCCTAGCTCGTTGCGACGCGGCACCTATCCGCCCTCACCGCGCGCAATGCATCCTTCGAATAACCGGCGATCCGCTTGTAGCCTTCGGACAACGCGACCAGTTCGTCGCGGCTGATGACGTCGTCGATCGTCGTCGAACGGCCGGTCGTGGGTGCGCTGGAACACCTCGCGCAGGATCGCATCGGGCGGATTGGTGCGGTTGGTCAGCACGATGCGCGTGGTCGCCTCGAGCCGCTGCTTCTCGTAAGCGGCAAGCGCGGCAACCGGATCGCCGTTTTCGAGCAGCGCCGACGTCAGCGCCCGCGCATCGAGGATCGCCTGGCCGGCGCCGTTGGAGCCGCGCGGCACCATCGGATGGGCGGCGTCGCCGAGCAGCGTCACCCGGCCAAAGCTCCAGCGCGGCAGCGGGTCCTGATCGACCATCGGAAATTCCAGCACGCTGTCGGCGGCGCGGATGAACGCGGGCACGTCGAGCCAGTCGAAATGCCAGTCGGCGAACGGCGCCGATGAAATCGTCGATCGAGCCTGGCCGGTTCCAGTCGCGCTTGCGATAGATCGGCGTCTCGATTTCGGCGACCCAGTTGATCAGCTGCAGCCCGTCGGCGCCGGCGGCGCGGATCGGATAGATCACCATCTTGCCGTGCGACAGCCATCCCGCCCGCACCATGCTGGCGCCCGACAGCATCGGCTTCCAGCGCGTCACGCCGCGCCACATGTTGACGCCGGAATAGCGCGGCTCGCCTTCGTCCGGAAAAAACTGCTTGCGGATCGCCGAATTGATGCCGTCGCAGGCGATCGCGACGCGACCGCGCACGGTGCTGCGGTTCGCGCCGCCCGGCCCATCGGAGAAATGCACGCTGACGCCGGTCTCATCCTGCTCGACGCCGAGGCAATGATGATTGGTGACGAGCCGGTCGTGCCCCGCGCGCGCGCGGAAGGCATCGAGCAGCACCATCTGCAGATCGCCGCGATGGATCGAGAATTGCGGATGATCGTAGCCGGCGGCGCGCCCGAGCGGCTCCTGATAGATCAACTGGCCGAAGCGATTGAAGAAGGTCGCGTCCGTGGTTGCGATCGCGACCTGCGCCAGCGCCGGCCTCGAGCCCGAGCGCGGCAAGTTCCTTGGTGGCATGCGGCAGCAGATTGATGCCGACGCCGACCGCCCTGATCTCGGCCGCCGACTTCGAAGATCCGGCAGGGAATCTTGGCCGCGTGCAGCGCCAGCCCGAGCGTCAATCCGCCGATGCCGCCGCCGACGATGATGATGTCGTCCATGTTTCCGTCCCGAGATGTTTTGCGGCGATGAAACAGATTAGTGAGCCTACTGTCAATCATGCCGCGGCTCTAGCGGGCCTTGACAAAACACATCCCCATCCGGGACGACTGGTTTGCGACCTGGCATGCGAGCCCCTCGGCGCAGGTCCAGGACCTGAAGCTCTTGTCGTTGTCGGCGGCGTTGGTGGCCTGCCAATAGCAATGCGCGCCCCAGCCGTCCTCATATTCGGTGCCGGCGAGTTCGGTAGCTGCCGCGCAGTTGCGGCCGGCTGGAAAAGCCGCGCGAATAGTCCGGCGGCCTGCCGTCGCGCAACGCGGTGAGGATATCGCGGCGCCGGACCTGGTCGCCGAAGAAATGCGGCGACGCCGGCACCACGGTCGAATTCGACGGCTTCGCCGCCATCCAGTCGACGCCGGGGAAATGGAAGCCGCCGATGCCGCGGGTCTGGTGGCAACCCGAGCAGGTGATGTCGTTGAGCCGCCGCTCGAAGCCTGCGACCGAGCGGATGTTTTGCAGCGTAACGGCCGCGGTTCTTCAGCGCGGTGACGACATCATTCTCCGTGAATACGGAACTAGCGCCCTCGCCCTGCATCAGGCCGAAAGCCGGCTGCAGGTCCGATGCCGCAAAGCCGACGGGAGTCGGCGCGATCGCGCCCTTGGCCAGAAATTTCTCCGGCATCAGGATCGTGCCGCGATCGAGATCGGCGAAATTCTCGGGGTCGAGCAGCCACGCCTTGAAATCGGCCTTGAGCTTGTCATCGGCGAGGATCCGCTCGCGATCGATCTGATTTTCCAGCGGCGCTTCCTCGAAGGCGTGCCTCTCGGCGTTGTAGTCAAACACCTTCATCAGATAGTCGGTGCGAAAATCACGCACCGCCGATTTCGGCGCATGCGCAATCTGTAAATTGGTTTCGATGCGGTCGACGTCGATCGGCTCGATGAATTCGAGCGGACCGCCCGGAGACATCAGCCTATTTGCAAGGTCGACACCAGCCTGCGGCCAGTCGGCGGTCGCAAGCCAACGCTGAGCGAGATTCTTGCAGGTGATGGCGATGCCGCCTGGCCCCAGCAGTTCTTCGCCTTTCGCCTTCAGCACCACATTCAGCGTCATCGGCAATCGGGGTGAGCTCGCCGTCTCGCCAACCGGACCTTGGTCGAGCCGCGTCAGGCGGTAGATCAGGCGGATTTCGCCGCAGGTCTTCGGCGCGACATAGGCGCGGTCCATGCGGTTAACGATGCCGGCGAGCACGAAACGCGAGCGCTCGGAATAGAGCAACGCGCGATCGAACAGCTGCAAGTCAAAGGAGGTACCGACGCCGATGGTTTCGTTGGGAAGATCGGCCTTGTGTTTCGCGATATAGTGCTCGAACTCTTCATCGAGCGCTTTGCGAACCGGTGCCATCGACGGCAGCGCGAACAGCTCATCGTTGAGGATCGGCGCGTTGCCGTCGGATCGTGCGCCGAAAACAAACGGACGCAGGCCGAACCCGACCCGATCGAGCCCGCTTGTCCGATGCTCGCCCAACTCCAATTCGCGCAACGCATAGGGGTCAATGATGGCCGCTCCCCGTTCCAACGCAGCGTTTGGCGCGGCGCGCGCAGGAAAAGCTCCGCCAAGCAGAACCAAAACAGTAAAAAGGGATCGCAAGGCGCGGCTCATGCACTGACTAACACCACGCAAAAAGGACTATTCAAGCAGAAAGCGCTTCACCTTGCGGTGAAACGCTCTCATCTTTTGGACGGATTTTGCGCGCCGCGCGTCAGCGCCTGGTAATCAGGCCCTTGCGGGTCACGACCACCCAGTGGCCGTCCTGGCGGCGGATCGCGTCGATCCGGCCGAGACCGGGAACGGTGTCGCCGGCATAGACTTCGTACGATCCGCGACGGCTCTCGATCAACGCGCCGCCATAGCCGACATCGGTCAAGACCCAGCCTTCGACCGTCGGCAGCATGCCGACCTCGGTCTTCGGCGCAGCCGCAGCCGGCGCGGGCGCAACGGGTGCCGCGGCCACCTGGGGCGGCGCGACCGAGCCGGTCACTTCCTTGGGCGCTATGGGGGCGGCGGCAACGGCCGCGGGAGCGACGCGGAGCTTGTCCATGGCCTCGCTCAATTTGGCGAGTTTCGCGCCAGGCTCCGCCTGCGCCTTCTCGAGCCTGTCGAGGCGGTCGCTGCTCGTGTTGAACTGGCTGATGCCCGTTTTGGAGGTGTGCTCGACATCGGCCTTGAGCGCGAGGATGTCAGCGTCGATCCGCGCGATCGAGGCCTCAAGCGCGCCATTCGCCGGCGAAGTCGCTTCCGCTGCGACGATGAGCTGTCCGACGCCCGCGCTCGCCAGCGCGCCGCCGAGCGCGCCCGCCACGATTGCGAGCGCCACCATAGCCGCGACAGCGGCAAACCGGCGCTTGCCGGGCGCCGGCGAAACCTGCTCGGCCTTGGGCCCAGAAGCGTGTTCGTTGCCAAAACTTCGCTCGCCGGGCGCCATGATCATGACCTTGCCCAGGCGTGGGGTTTCGGCCTCAGGAGCTTCAACTTTGGGCGCTTCGACCTTGGGAGCTTCAACTTTCGGCGCATCAGCCTTGGGCTTCTCGTGGTCGGGCGCGATCGGGGGCGACTCGACGACGCTGATTTCGGGCGCGACAGCCGCAACCGGCTCGCTCTGCGTGGGGGAAAATTGGGTATCGGACGATCCGGCACTGAGGGAACCGGTTTCGCCGCTGGTTTGCTCGGCCTGTTGTTCGCTCACGTTCGAAATCTCCAGAATTGCAAAGTCTCCAGGATAGATTGACCATTTGGTAACTTTTACTCCTTGCCAAATCGTTACCGAGGCCCGGTTCCAGGCCGTGTTACCGAAATTTTAGGGAATTTTTCGATCCGGTTTTCGTTCTGTTGTCCTGCGACAAGCCCCGGCGGCTCCGTTGTGCCGTCGCATTTCCCGACTAACATGACAGGCAACCAGGGGGCGCGGCGAAGGCTTACGAACTTCGGAAACAGGGCACTAGCCAGAACGGCAGGAACCGCCATGGCCATCGAGAAATGCATCAACGAATTCGGTGTCGGTGACGTCATTTTTGAGGAAGGCTCGACCGGGCGTGAGTTGTTTGTTGTGCTCGACGGCAGGGTCGAGATCGCCAAGGTCGACGGCTTGAGCAAGACCGTGATCGTCACGCTCGGCAAGGGTGAATTCTTCGGCGAAATGGCCGTGATCGACGGCTCCTCGCGCTCGGCCACCGCGATCTCCGCCGCGCCGCATACCCGGGTGATGCGGATCAATCACGCCCGCTTCGTCTACCTCGTCAGTCAGCAGCCGGCATTTGCGCTGATGGTCATGGACGCGCTGAGCAAGCGCTTGCGGGCCTCCAACGCCGTCACCTTCAGGAACGCGGCGAACCCATGAGCGAGCGCAGGCCGAGCCCGTTCAAGACGCTGTTCGACAGCGACATCTCCACCCTGATTCAGGCGGCGCCCGACGTCTACCAGATCCGCTTCAAGAACCGCGCCGCCAACGTCTATCTCGTGGTCGGCAGCAGGCGGACCGTCCTGATCGACGTCGGGCTGTCGACCAACTACCCGCATCTTTTGACCTGCCTCAACCATGTCGGCGTCACGCCGGAAAAGATCGACATGGTCGTGCTCAGCCACGAGCATCTCGATCATATCGGCGCCGTCCATCATTTCGGTGGCCGCACCATCATTGCCGCGCATCGGCTGGCCGCCAACAAGATCATGCTGCGCGACGATTTTTCGATGCTGCGCAAAATGTTCAACGAGCCGAACGTGCCGATCAACATCGACATCTGGCTCGAAGAAGGCAACCTGATCGACCTCGGCAATTTCCGCCTCGGCGTGATGTACACGCCGGGCCATACCTCGGCCTGCGTCAGCCTGTTCGATCACGACAAGGGGCTGTTGTTCGCCGCCGACACCCTGATGCCGGGCGGCGTGATGGGCGGGGTGTTCGGCTCTGGCTCGATCAGCGATTACATCCAGTCGCTGGAGCGGCTGAAGGGCCTCAATTCCAGAATCCTCTTGTCGGGTCACGGCCGCCTGTCCGACACGCCGCAAGACGACGTCCGGATCGCGATCCAGCGCTCGCATGCCCTGCTGGAAGATACCGCGCAACTGTTCGATGCGCTCGACGCGCGCCAGAATTTCGAGCCGATCATGCAATCGGTCCGCGACCTCAACAAGCTCGACGACAATTGACGCCGGCCGGCGACGCTTGAGACCGGCTCAATGGCGCGTCAGGCGCATTGCCCGCGTTTGACAAACGGCCTTGCGGCCTGTTCAAAGGCGGTAACAAGCCTGCCTGAATGAAAAATAGGGGGAAACGAACCATGAAGCTCTACGACTCGATCGGGCCCAACCCGCGCATCGTCCGCATGTTCATGGCCGAGAAGGGCATCGAAATGCCGAAACAGACCGTCGATCTGCGCGGCGGCGAGAACCGGCAGGAGGCGCATCTCAAGCGCAATCCGCATGGCCAGATGCCGACGCTCGAGTTCGATGACGGCAACTATCTCTCCGAGATCACCGCGATATGCGAATATCTGGAAGAGAAGAAGCCAAGCCCGGCGATGATCGGCGCGACGCCGGAACAGCGCGCCGAATGCCGGATGTGGACCCGCCGGGTCGATCTCAACATCGCCGAACCGCTCGCCAACGGCTATCGCTTCGGCGAGGCGCTGAAGTTCTTTGAAAAGCGGATTCCTTGCGCGCCCGAGGCATCGCCGGGGCTGAAAAAGATCGCGGCCAACCGCCTGCAATGGCTGAACGGCCAGATGGCCGGCAAGGACTATCTCTGCGGCAAGCGTTTTACGCTCGCCGACATCCTGCTTTATTGCTGGCTCGATTTCGGCGGCCAGGTCGGCCAGCCGCTCGATCCCGCCAACGCCAACATCGCCGCCTGGTTCACGCGGGTCGGCGAACGGCCGAGCGTGAAGGCTTAGCTTATTTCTTGTCGTCCCGGCGAAAGCCGGGGACCCATAATCACAGGACGCGGTATTGCCAGAGCTGGGGCTCCAATGCCTTTGGCAACGCACATCGGTGGTTATGGGTCCCGGGTCGCGCGGAGCCTGTCATCGGGCCCGCATTCGCGCGACCCGTTGGCTTGCCCAGGACGACATGGTTGATTCAGTTTTCAAACAGCCAAACGCATAAGTCCGCATTCCCGCGGCGCGATAGCGCCCGAGTAATGTGCGAACCACCCTCGAAAACAGAGGGCGCAGGGAATGCCGGGTGCCCGCTGCACCCGCAGCCTCGCGTGCACTGTGAAAAAGCACACGAGCGTAGTCACCACAGGTCCACCGGAACTACCCGGCCTTCCCTGCGCGATGGTTTTAACGGTTTCCTTCGTGCTCTCCCCGGTGACCGGGCTCTTTTGCCACCGTCGCTTTGCGGATCATCCAGCAAAACTTGACGCCAGCGTCGGGGCGTCGGGACCACACGACTTCTCCGTCCACTTCAGCGCCGTTCGTCAACGCGCCGCCAAAGCGTCCACCGCATCCCGCGCCCAACGTCCATGACGATCGCGATACGCCCCTTGTGGGCACGGGACACGCGGGACGATGCCGCTGATTTGGGGTTTTGAGCAATGCCGCCCGCCTGCGGCACAATGCACGACGGGCAATTTGCGCATGACGCGTATGCGCGATTTGCCCGTCGGGCGAATCACCGCCCGCACCGTCGCTCGTTGAGCCAAGGCGAAGCGCCCGCTGATGCGCTACAAGGATGTAGTAAGATTATCGAACCGAACGCGTCCGCTTCTGGCCGTAAATCGAATGGTTGATTTTGATAAAATGACGATAACTAACACGCCTGCCGTGTAGTGATCTCGACGCTGTGTGCCCGGCTGGATTATATGTATCGGCAACCCATGAGATCATGCCGATGCCCGACAACATCCAGTCGCCAAAGCGGATCGCCGCCGAAGCCTTCACCGACGCGGCCGCGGCGGTCGCCCGTCTCGCCGAAATCTACGAACGTAATGTCAGCTTCTTGCGCACCGCTTTTGAAGCGTATGTCCGCGGCGAACCGCTCGACGCGCGCGTGCGTGCCGCCTATCCATTTGTCAGGATCACCACGGGCACTCACGCCCGCCTCGACTCGCGCCTCTCTTATGGCTTCGTCTCCGGCCCCGGCATGTACGAGACGTCGGTGACGCGGCCGGATCTTTTTCGCGGGTATTTCACTGAGCAGATCGGGCTTCTCATGCAGAACCATGGTGTGCCGGTCGAGATCGGCGAGTCGGACGAACCGATTCCGATTCACTTTGCCTATCGACGCGACATTAACATCGCAGCAAGTGTACCAGCTCGCGACCGGCCGCTGCGCGATCTGTTCGACACGCCAGATCTCGCTACCATCGACGACGCGATCGTCAACGGCACGCTGTCTGCCGGCCCGCGACAGCCGCTCGCCATGTTCCGTGCTGCTCGCGTGGATTATTCACTGCACCGACTCTACCACTATACCGGAACGGATCCGGAGCACTTCCAGAACTTTGTGATCTTTACCAACTACCAATTCTACGTCGACGCCTTCGCGCGCATCTGCCGCGAGCGCATGGCGGACGGTGATCCGGTGGCGGATGCCTTCGTCGAGCCGGGTAACGTCATCACGGCCAAAGCGGGCTTCGACGCCCTAGGCCCCACGCATGCGCCACCGGAGCGCCCGCCGCAGATGCCGGCTTTTCATCTGGTTCAACAGGCTTCCAGCGGCATCACCATGATCAACATTGGCACCGGCCCGTCGAACGCGCGCAACATCACCGACCACGTCGCAGTGCTTCGTCCTCATGCCTGGTTGATGCTGGGCCATTGTGCCGGGCTGCGAAACACGCAGAAGCTCGGCGATTATGTCCTCGCTCACGGGTACGTCCGCGAGGATCACGTGCTGGACGAGGAGCTGCCACTGTGGGTACCGGTTCCGGCGCTGGCCGAGATGCAGGTCGCGCTCGAGCAAGCAGTCGGCGAGGTGACGGGGCTGAGCGGGTTTGAGCTCAAACGGGTGATGAGGACCGGCACGGTAGCCAGCGTCGACAACCGGAACTGGGAGCTCGGTGACCACGTGACGACCATCCGCCGCCTGTCGCAATCACGTGCCGTCGCCCTCGACATGGAATCGGCCGCTGTGGCCGCCAATGGATTCCGCTTCCGCGTGCCATACGGAACGTTGCTGTGCGTCTCGGACAAGCCGCTGCATGGCGAGATCAAATTAGCCGGCATGGCGGGGGACTTCTACCGCCGCCGCGTCGGCCAGCATCTTGAGATCGGCCTTCGAGCGCTGGAAAAGCTCAAGTCCCAAGAACGAGAACGGCTGCATTCGCGCAAGTTGAGGAGCTTTGCCGAGGTCGCGTTCCAGTAAAGGACGGGACTCGGATCCCTGCTGGCGTCATTCATGAACGCGCCTGCCTTTGCGGCTCGGCAAGAAGGTACAAAGAATGACGGTTGTTGGCGGATATTGTTGCAAAAGTCTTTTTGGGGTGGCGAACCAAAATTCTTAGAGCCGCTGATGCGTCTTACGCGCGGCGACGTGAGGGACCTTATCGTTTCACCCAAAATCGATCACCGATCTCCGTAGTGGCGTTGAAAAGCGACGCAGCAGCAGAGAAGTCCAATGATCAGCTTTCGCGAGATTTTTAGGGTTGTTCGATTTTCGACTTTTGCAACAATATCGGCGCAGAGCGGACACTCCCAAGCTATCGACGTCCGTCAAGTGCGAATTTCAGCCGCGAGCCACCCTTCCTCCTGCTCGAGCTGTCGTATATGAGATATTTGCCCCCTGAACGTGCCAATAGTCCCCAGGAGCGAATTGGCGGCGTAGATGGTGGCGGCGGTTAGTTGATCCGAACATCGCGATCTGAAACTTAATCGACCCAAGCGCGGACAGGCATTTCAACCGGGGCATGGCATGGTAAATCGATTTACGACGGCCCAATCCACCGTGGCGATGCGACGTTGGGGGCCTCCCGCCATTGTGACGCTCGCGGCGATGGCCGTACTTGCGGCGCTAACCGCCGGCGCCGCGGCGAGACAGGCGCGCCCCGCGCCACCCACCGAGGCGACCGCGCCGCGCGAGGCAGGCGAGCCGATCATGGCGATCGTGTCGATCAAGAGCCAGCAGGTCACTTTCTACGACGCCGACGGCTGGATCCTGCGCGCGCCGGTGTCGACCGGCATCACGGGACGCGAGACGCCAGCCGGCGTCTTCGCCCTGCTCGAGAAGGACAAGGACCACCACTCGAGCATGTATGACGATGCCTGGATGCCGAACATGCAGCGCCTTACCTGGAACGGCATCGCGCTGCACGGCGGGCCGCTGCCCGGGTATGCAGCCTCGCACGGCTGCGTACGGATGCCCTACGGCTTTGCGGAGAAGCTGTTCGACAAGACGCGGATCGGAATGCGGGTGATCATCTCGCCGAACGACGCGGCGCCGGTCGATTTTTCCGACCCGGCGCTGTTCATGCCGAAGGCGGAGGCGCTGGCGGCCGCTCCGGGGCGGGCCGAGACGCTCGCCCGCGAGGCCGCGGAGGCCGCCAGGACGGCCGACGAGGCGAAGAAAGCCGCCGCGACAGCGGCGCGCGAGGCAGCATCGGTCACAGCGTCGCTGCGTAAGCTGGAATCGCTCAAGAGGAGCGCCGACGCCGAGCTCGCGTTCGCCGACAGGGCGCTCGCCGCCGCAACGACCGACCCCGCCAAGGCGCGGGCCGAGGAGTTGAAGCAGAAGGCCGCCGCCAAGGCCGCGGAACTGGCCACGCAGCTCGACACCGCCAGGACCGACGCGACGTCGAAGCCCGGCGCCGCCGCCGCCGCAAAGGACGCCGCCAAGGCGGCCCAGACCAAAAAGACCGACGCCGCCAAGGCGGCGAACGACGCGAAGCTCGCGCTCGAGCCGGTCTCGGTCTACATCAGCCGCGCGACGCAGAAGCTTTACGTGAGGCGTGACACGCATAAGCCGGCGCCGGACGGCGGGGGCGAGGTGTTCGATGCGACCATTGAGGTTCCGGTCACGATCCGCAATCCCGACAAGCGGATCGGCACGCATGTGTTCACGGCGATGGCGCGCGACGATGCGGGCCTGCGCTGGAGCGCGGTCACGATCGACGACGCCGACGACGCCAAGGACGCGCTCGACCGCATCACCATCCCGCAGGATGTGCTCGATCGCATCGCGCCGACCGCATTGCCGCGATCCTCGATCGTCATCTCGGACGAACCGCTGAGCCGCGAGACCAACTATCGCACCGAGTTCGTCGCGGTGCTGAACAACCAGCCCCAGGGCGGCTTCATTACGCGCCGGCCGACGGCCGATGTCCTCGTTGCGGACGACAACGACAACGTCCGGGGCGACGGCGGCTTCGGCTTGTTCTTCCAGCGCAACTGGGGGCCCCAACCCCAACCCGTCGATCCGCGCCGGCGCGGCGGCCAGCCCTATCCTCCGGTGCAACAGGGCCAGTACTATCGTCCGGTGCAACCGGGCTGGTGATAAGACGCGGCGCGCCGCGCATAGGCCGCATGGTCGCTCTGGTTCAATCGCATCCTTGTGGGGACGTCCGGTTCTGGCGGATTTTGTTGCAGAAATCGGCATACCGACGGCGCGGGACGGCTGGTGCATTTTTTGAAGCCATCCGTTGTCACCCGCTGGATTGTGCGGGCGACTTACGCTCGACTTTACTGACGCTTGCAACGCTTACGCAGCGCACGCAGGGGCGATTGGTGGTGGCCGGGCGACCAGCTTGGCAAGCCTGCGAAGGTTCTGCGCAATCGCTGCCCACGTGAACTCGAACTGGGCGCCGCATGGCCCGCGCAATCGCAGCCGGCCGAGCCGCAGGATACGCTTCAAGTGCGCAAACAGCATTTCGACACGTTTCCTGTCGCGGGATGATTGCTTGAACGCCTCGGTCTTGGCCAGCGCCCGGGCAACGTCGCGAGCTTCCTCGTAGATACTGCGCGGGATTTTGCGGACGGATGCCTTTGGACAGCATTGTGCCTTGAGCAGGCAACCACGACAGTCACGCGCTTTTGCCCGATAGAGAAGTGTCTCCCCATCATTGACCAGCTTGCCCGTCGTCGTGAGGATCTTGTTCGCCGGGCAAATGTACACGTTACGGTCCTTGTCGAAGGTGAAGTCCTCCCGACTGAAGGTCCCATCCTCGCGTTTCGACTTGTCGATCACCGGGATGTGCGGAGCGATGTCCTTGTCTTTGACAAGCCAGTTGAGGTTCGCTCCTGAACCGTAGGCGGTATCGCCCGCAAGCCGCTCAGGCTTGATATCGAAGCGCTCCTGTGTCCGCTCAATCATCGTCCTCGACGCGCCGACCTCCGCCTGGCGGATGGCGCGCGAAGCCTCGACATCCATGATGATGCCAACCTTCACATCGATCAGATAATTGTCGGAATATGCGAAAAATGCTGGTCCGCGCATCGCGCCGGTCCATTGCGCGGCCGGATCGGATGGCGAGACGAACTTCGGCGTCACTTGGGTGGCAGCGCCGAAAGCCGCGTCGTCGAGGGTTGCCATATACTCCTTCACAGCTCGGCTTGCGGTCTCAGGATCGTGCTCCCTAATCCACTCCGAGCCCGGGATCGACCGCTGCTTGTTAGCGTCCGCTACGATCAGGCTCGCATCGACCGCAAACTCCTTGCCTCCGACCAGTCCGGCCGAAATACATGCCTCAACGACACGCTCAAAGACCCGGCGGAAAATGTCGTTGTCACGAAACCGCTCATTGCGGGCCCCGCGAGAACACCGAATGGTCCGGAATCTTGTCTTCGATGCTCAAGCCGCAAAACCAGCGGTACGCCAGATTGACCCTGACCTCGCGACAGAGCAATCGCTCCGAGCGCAGGCCGAAGGCGTAGCCGAGGATTAGCATCCGGATCATCAGAACCGGATCGATCGGCCGAGCGCCGGATAATGCGGCGAAAGCTCGCCATAGACCCACGACAGATCAAGCACCGCTGAAATCGCGCGCACCTGGTGATCGTCCGGTACCACCTCTTCAAGGCAGAACGAATAAAACAGCTGCCCTTGATCCCGCTCCAACCGACCCATCATCGCCCGTTCCCGCCGCTGACCGCGTCAACGTCAGGGAATCATTGTTCGCGGAAGCCTTCAACGGACTTCTGCAACAAAATCGGGGCAAAGCGGACGCTGCACTTTTTCACCTTTGATAGGCACCGGTATTCTAAGCCTCAAACCGATTTGACCTCGCCGCCATCCATCCGCAGCGTCGAGCCCGTCATCCAGCGGGCGCCCGGCGATACCAAGAAACGCCATCAGTTCGGCGATCTCCTCCGGCTCGCCATAGCGCGCGATGCCGGCTTCCTGCGGGAATTTCGCGGTCGCCTCCTCCACGGTCATGTTGTGCAGCGGCGCCCAATGAGCGAGGTAGGAACGGCGCCGACCCGTCATCACCGGGCCGGGCAGAACACTGTTGACCTGGACGCCGTCGGCGATGCCGCGATCCGAAAAAGCCTTGGCGAGCGCCACGATCGCGGCGTTGATCGTCCCGACAGCCGCATAGGGCGCCTTGGGAAACAGCGCCGAATTCCCCGACATCAGCACGACCGAGCCTTTGGCTTCTTTCAACGCCGGCCATGCCGCGATCGTCAGCCGGCGGGCGCCGTGGAGCTTGAGGGCAAGGCCGCCGTCCCATTGCGCGTCGGTCATCTCGAACAGGTCGATCTGCGGCACCGCGCCGGCGATGTTGAGCAGTGCATCGATCCGGCCGAATGCGGAGAGCGTCCGATCGACCACGCTTTTCGCCGCCGATGTCTCGGCAAGGTCGATATCGATGACGAGCGGTTCGGCGCCGGCCGCCTTCACCGCGTCCGCCGTCTTCTCGAGATTGGGACGGTCGCGCGCGGCCAGCACGACCGACGAAAAGTCCCGTGCGAGACGGATGGCGGTGGAACGGCCGATGCCCTGGCTCGCGCCCGTGACGATCGCGACTGATTTCGACATCTGATGTCTCCTGGTCTTAGACGTGGCGGGCGAGGAATTCGCGGATGGTCGCGGCGATCTCCGCGGCATGCGTCTCCAGCGCGAAATGGCCGGTCTCGAAGAAGCGAACGACCGCGCCGGGAATGTCGCGCCTGAAGGCCTCGGCCCCGGCCGGCAGAAAGAACGGATCGTTCTTGCCCCACACCGCCAGGAACGGCGGCTTGTGTGTGCGGAAGTAGTTTTGGAAAGCCGGATAGAGCGCGATGTTGCTCTTGTAGTCGCCGAACAGATCCAGCTGGATCTGATCGGCGCCGGGCCGCGCCAGATAGAAGTTGTCGAGCGACAAGCCGTCGGGAGAGACTGTCGCCTCGTCAGCCACGCCGTGGGTGTATTGCCAGCGCGTCGTTTCTGGCGCGAGGAAGGCGCGCAGCGCTTCGCGATTGGCCTGCGATGGCTCTTGCCAGTAAGCCCTGATCGGGTTCCAGCCCTCGCTCAGCCCCTCTTCATAGGCGTTGCCATTCTGCGAGATGATCGCGGTGATGCGGTCGGGATGCTTTGCGGCGATCCGGAAGCCTGTCGGCGCGCCATAGTCGAAGACATAGATCGCAAAGCGCTTGAGGCCGATCACTTCGGTAAAGCGGTCGATGACGCCGGCGATGTGGTCGAATGTGTAGGTGAAGCTGCTCCGCGCCGGCATGTCCGATTGGCCGAAGCCCGGCAGATCGGGCGCGACGATGTGGTAGCGATCGGCGAGACGCGGGATGAGATCCCGGAACATGTGGCTCGCGCTCGGAAAGCCGTGAAGCAACAGCAGCGCCGGTGCGTCGGCGGCCCCGGCCTCGCGATAAAAGATCTTCAACCCGTCCACATCGGCGGAGCGATATTTGATGGCAGTCATTGGAGTTCTCCTCGTTTGTAACCATGCTGGCGGGTTCCGGCGAGCATGCCCTGCTCCCGGTCTGAATGTTCGCGAGCTATCTCATCGGCCTTCAGTGCGGATCGCCGTTTGCGGCGCGCATGGCATCACGGATGATGTCCACGACGACGCCGGGCGCCGTCACGATCGGCGTATGATCGACCGGATGTGACCGCACCTTTGCCTTCATCCGCTCCGCCATGAAACGCTGTGTGTCAGGATTGATCATGCGATCCTGCTCGGCCACGAGGAACCAGCTCGGACGATCCTTCCAAAGCGGCCGGCCCACCTTGACGCTGATGCAGGCAACAGCGATCGGCCGCTGAACTGCAGCCAGCACTGACTGCTCCTCGGTGGAAGCATGTTGAGCGAAAGCCTCGGCAAAGGCGTTGTCGGGAAGCCAGATCCCGCCATGACTGTCGGGGGCGAGCTTGGGCGCCTGCGGATGCGGCTCGGCGCGATAGAACACCTCGGCGACCGTTTCCCCTTCGTCGGGGGCGAGTGCCGCGACGTAGACCAGCGCCCTGACTTTCTCGTTGCGGGTCCGGCAATCACTGCGCCTGCATAGGCATGGCCGACCAGCACGACCGGGCCATCGATCCGCTCGAGGGTCCGGTCAAGGGCTGCCACGTCGTCGGCCAGAGAGGTCAGCGGCAGCGGTGCCGCGACAACCCGGGCGCCTTCACCTCTCAGAGGGCCGATCACCTTGCTCCAGCTCGATCCATCAGCCCAGGCTCCATGGACAAGCACGACGCTCACATTGTTGACGGACATCTCTCGCTCCTCGCCGGTTCTCTTCAGACCAAGAACGTAACCTCAATAAGTCACTTAGAAGGGTTACTTCTGATAGCAATAACTTGTCAAGAGGCTACGGAGAGGTTATCTGTCACTGAAAGGTGACCAACGCGCCGCAGATGACCAAGGTTCCGCACCGAGAGATCGCAGAGATGGCTTCCCGCCGGCCGCCCGCCATGTTCCTCGCCGACGCGCTCGGTCTGGATTTCCTGAATTCGATTGCTACCCCAGTGGACATCGAAATCGACTGGATCGACGACGGCGACGGTCTCTTGGCCTGGCTGGAGCAGGCGCAACTCGTACCGGCTGATGCGCTTGAAACCTTGCGCGCCCAAGCGATGCCTGGAGAGTTCGACGACGTCGCGGCTCAGGCGCGAAGCCTTCGCGAATGGTTCAGAGGATTCGTTCGGCAGCACAAAGGACGGCCACTCAGCGCAGAAGACCTGAACGAGTTGGAGCCGCTGAACCGGCTGCTCGAACACGATGAAGGGTTCGCCCGGATAGCGGCCCACGGCCCCGGCCATGCCTCTGGGCTTGAGCTTCAAACGATGCGCCGATGGAGGTCGCCGGCGGCGTTGCTTCTGCCGATCGGGGAAGCGCTGGCGAAGTTCGTTTGCGAGGAAGACTTCTCACACGTGAAGGCATGCGAGGGGCCGGCCTGCACGCTGCTGTTCGCCGACCACACGCGAGGCCGTGCGCGCAGATGGTGCAGCATGGCGATTTGCGGCAACCGCGCGAAACAGGCTGCTCATCGACGTCGGCTCAAGATGCGGCAATAGAGTTGGCGGGTCGGGACGGCTGTCAGCGGCTCCCGCAACAGGCTGGACTTAACAGGCTAGACTTGGGCAATTTCCCGGGGCGTAATGATGCCCACGATGTCGAGCGCCGAGCCCAGCCAAGAATGCAGGGTCGCTCTTCATCCACGGAGGATCAGTTCGAAACGGGGGGACTCATGCTTGGACTGATGCAGAACCGGCCGCTGCTGATATCGAACCTGGTCGATTATGTCGCGACCTGGCACGCGGAAACCGAGATCGTCTCGCGCGATCCGGCGGGCGTCATGCACCGATCCAATTACGGGCAGGTCGCGGCGCGCGCCAAGCGCGTCGCGGGCGCGCTCGCCGCGCTCGGCGTCGGCCAAGGCGATCGCGTCGCGACGCTGGCCTGGAATTCGTGGCGGCATCTCGAACTCTATTACGGCGTGACCTGCTCCGGACGCGTGCTCCACACGGTCAATCCGCGCCTGTTCCCCGAGCAACTCGTCTACATCATCAATCACGCCGAAAACGGCTACGTGTTCTTTGATCCTGATTTCACGCCGCTGGTCGAGCAACTCGCGCCACACTTGCCGCTGGTGCGCGGCTGGATCGCGCTGTGCGACGAAAAGGACATGCCCGCCGTCAAGGTCGACAATCTCCTGTGCTACGAGACGCTGCTGGCGAATGCCTCGCCCGACTACGCCTGGCCGCAACTCGACGAGAACACCGCCTGCACGCTCTGCTACACTTCCGGAACAACAGGCAATCCCAAGGGCGTTCTCTACAGCCATCGCTCGACCGTATTGCATGCCTTCGCCGCCTGCGCCGCCGACGGCTTCGCGCTCTCGGCGAAGGATTCGATCCTGGTGATCGTGCCGCTGTTCCATGCCAATGCGTGGAGCCTGCCGTTTTCGGCGGCGATGTGCGGCGCCAAGCTGGTGCTCCCCGGGCCGCGGCTCGATCCAGAAAGCATCTACCTGCTGCTCGAACAGGAAGGCTGCACCAAGGCCGGCGGCATTCCGACGATCTGGCTCAACTTCCTCGCCTATATCGAGAACAATCGCGCCAAGCTCGATCTCTCGAAGCTGAAACTAAAGCTGGTCTTCAGCGGCGGCACCGCTGCGCCGCGCGCGACGATCGAGAAATTCCGCGACCTGCTCGGCGTGTTTCTGCTGCACGCCTGGGGCATGACGGAAACAAGCCCGCTGGTCACGCTCGGCTCGCCGCTCGCAAGGCACGACGGCGCGACGCCGAGCGAGATCGTCGACATGCAGGTCAAGCAGGGGCGTCAGGTCTCCGGCGTCGAACTGCGCCTGGTCGGCGAGAATGGCGAGACGCTTGCCGCACGACGGCAAGTCGGTCGGCCAGCTCAAGGTGCGGGGCAACTGGGTGATCTCGGGCTATTTCAAGGGCGAGGGCGGCAAGGTCGTCGACGATGACGGCTGGTTCGGCACCGGAGACGTCGCGACCATCAATCCCGATGGCTATGTGCAACTGACCGACCGTCTGAAGGACGTCATCAAGTCCGGCGGCGAATGGATTTCCTCGATCGAGATCGAGAATCTCGTGATCTCGCATCCCGACGTGTTCGAGGCGGCCGTCATCGCCATCCCGCATCCGAAGTGGCAGGAGCGGCCGCTGCTGCTTGGTGCATCCCAAGCCCGGCGCCCATCCGACCAAGGAGTCGATCCTGGAATTCCTGTCTACGCGCATCGCCAAATGGTGGATGCCGGACGATGTGATCTTCGTGGAATCGCTGCCGCATACCGCGACCGGCAAGCTGCTCAAAACCGAGCTTCGCGCCAAATACGGCGGCCAAATCGCGGTTGCCGGGTGAGACTTCATTGTGCGGCGTCCGCTCCTTTGGCGCAACGCGGATCGGCGAGCGCCAGCAAGGTCGGTGCGTGATTGCACCGGGTTAGATCGTTCTCACCTTCGACGATCTTGCCGTTTTTGCGCGTTTCACCGCGCTCTCATCATCCCGCGCAGCCTTGCGCTCCTTCACATCTGATGCCGCGGGAACAGCTTTCGTTCCGCGGTGAGCGGCATATTCCTTGCCGTCGACCGGCGCCACGTGCGGCGGATCTCGATCGAGATAAGGTCGCCCGACTCCAAACTCCTTCTCATGTGCATCGATCCATTTCCAAAGGTTATCAGTGGAAATCGATCGCTGCGTCCGTGTGCGGCCATTGACGCTCACGACATCGGCCGCAAGCCCGTGGCCATAGCCGCCGCGGAAGCTGCCGCCATGATAGGACCTGTCACTCGCCGCCTTCAGGCCGCTTGCGATCGATTGACGGTAGTCATCGCGGAACGCGCTGGTTATGCCGGGCGACAGCCCGGCCTGCTCCGCAGCGTGAAGCATATGAAAGAGCTTCAGTTTGAAGCTCCGATCCATGCCTCCGATCACGTAATCGATCATCGGCATGCCGGCTTTTTCCGCCGCCTTAGGGTCCTTCCATGTGAAATTCTCATCGACGAGCTTGGTAAAGCTTTTCGTGACAGTCACCGTTTTGCGCTTCTTCTTGACCGTCACTTTCCTCTGCTCCTGCACCTTGATGGTGTCCTCCTTAGGCGTCCGTTGGTAGAGCGCCCACAGATAGCGGTCGATGCAGATGTCAGCGACCAGGCATTCGTCGAGAATTTCGATGGAGTCCACGGCATCCTTGGTGTCTTTAGGCACCGCATTGGGCGTGCTCGGTGTCGCCACCTGCACTGGTGGTGCTTCGGGCGGCAGCATCTGCGACGAATCGGTCAACGCGGCCTGGACGATCGATTTTGGCTCATCCGAGGCTGCCGTCGTGTCGGTGGCCGTCTCCCTCACTGGTTCGGCGGCCTTGGCAACGTCGATGTTGCCGATCACGGCGTTGCCCATCGCCGTTGGCTGCGGCGCGTCCGCGAGCTCGAAGTCGGCGGTGAGAAATGGTGCGAGGCGGTCCAGGGTTGCTGCTGCGGTGTTCTCGGTACCGGTCGAACCGAAGCTAGCAAGGCAAGCGACAAACGCCGTTTCGCACAACACCGCCGCCACTGACGCAAATAGCGGGTTCATGATCCCAGCCTCCAAACGCTCCACCTGAGCCAGCTTGCAGAGCTAAGCATGCGATGGGCTGATTTTTCGGGCCACGATATGACTTCGCAATGGCGAAAACGCAGCTCATCAGTCTTTCCCAATAAGTGTTGCCCGTATGCAACGCGCGGCCGCAAGCAGCTTAGTGGGCATTTTCGGACCAAGCGTGTGGAGAGGGCGTCCGGTTCTGACGCCTCCAGGCAACAGGGCTCGCCAACCGGCTGCACCTGCCAGAAGGAGTGTGCCTCTCGATTGTGTTTTCAGTGACGGGTGCTAATTTTACCGTCGATCGTCTCGGCATTCTTAAACCGCCGCGCAGGACGGCGGGCAGTCGGGCGCTCGGGGAGAGAAATGGCCGATGTTTCGCTCGACGCGCAAGGCGTCGTTCAGGGCGGTGCTGCAGGCGAAATCCAGAGAGCGGCAGACCAGGATTATCCCAAGGGGGATGCGCAGGACTGGCTCAGCGGAATCGAGAAGTCCAATCTCACACCGCGCTACTATCTGACGATCGCGCTCCTCGTCCTGCAGGAGATGTTCGAATTCTACGACTTCTTCCTGGTGGGATATCTCGTCTCGGTACTCGCGCCAGGCTGGCATCTCACCTACGGCCAGGGCGCGATGATGCTGCTGTCGTCAGGCGTCGGCGCGATCTTCGGCTCGCTTGCCGGCGGCCGGATCGCCGACACGATCGGTCGCAAGAAGATGATTTGGGGCGGCGGCTTGATCTTTTCGCTCGGCGCCGCCGGATGCGCGCTGATACCCGACGGCGCCTGGATTCTGTTTTCAATTTTGCGGTTCGTCGTGGGCTTTGGATCAATAGCCGCGGTGAGCGCCCAAAATCCGCTGGTCGTCGAAATCACGCCGACCAGATACCGGACCTTCGTTTCCAGCATGATGGTCGTGCCGGTCGCGCTCGGCACCATGTTCGCCGCCATGACTTCGGCGAGCCTGCTGCCGGTGATCGGCTGGCGCGGCGTTGCCGTCACCGGTGCGATGCCGATCGTCACCTCGCTGCTGATCGCCTGGATTGCGCCGGAATCCGTGCGTTGGCTGCTGTCGCGCGGCCGCAACGCCGATGCGCGGCGTGAGGCCGCAAAACTGCTTGGCGTTCCCGAGACCAGCGTCGCGTTGCCGACCGCGATCGCGCCGGCCAACAAGCCGGCATCGTTCTCGGAGCTGTTCCGGGACCAGCAGCGGTTCTGGTGGGTCGTCGTGATCTGGACCGGAATATCGACCGGCACCTATGGCCTGCAATTGTGGGGCCCCACCATCCTGTCCCAGCTCCTGAAGATCACGGCGCACGAGGCTGCGCAATACTTCGTCTATGTCAGCATCGCCTCCATCCTCGGCCGCGTGTTGTTTTCGTTTCTGCCGCTCTATATCGGGCGCCGCCGCGCCGCACTGTTCGGCACGTTCATCTCCGTCCTGGTCATGCTGGCGATTTTCGCGTTCTATCGCGAGTTCATCGCCGGCTGGTCGGTGTTTGCGCTGCTGGTGATCTTTGGCGCGGCGTTTTACAGCGGCTCTTTCTCCAACATGACGCCGTATGTCGTCGAAGTGTTTCCGGTCTCGCTCGGCGCCCGGGCGTTTGGACTGGCGCAGGCCTCCAACGGAATAGGCAAGATCCTGGGTCCGGTTTGCCTGGCGCTGATCGCTGGAAGCAACGACGTGGTTTCGCCGAAAGCGACTGCCGATGCCATCGCGCCGGCCTTCCTGTTCCTGGCCGCGTGCGAACTTGCGGCGCTGATCGCGATCTACGCCTACCGCAAGGAGCCTCACGGCAAGCCGATGGATCTTGGCTAATTCACGCACCGTGAAATTCAAAACAAGGAGAAGAGATGCTCGACATCCCCGTTCTCATTTCCGGCGGTGGTCCGGTCGGGCTCACCGCCTCATTGCTGCTCTCCCGGCACGGCGTGCGCTCGCTGCTTGTCGAGCGTCACCCGGGCACTGCGCTCACGCCAAAGGCACGCGGGATCAATGCGCGCACGATGGAAATCTTCCGGCAATGCGGCATCGATACCGCGATCCGGGACGCAGGACTGGCGGAAGGGCGGTTGGGGCTGATCGTCTGGGCCGAATCCCTTGCCGGCAAGGAGATCGAGCGCCGCGTGCCCGGCCGCGCGACCGCGAAGAACATGGCAGCGACGCCTGTCCGGAATTGCCTCTGCGCACAAGATGACCTTGAACCGGTGATTCGCCGATTTGCGGAGGAAGCCGGAGGACCGGGAGCGCTGCGCTTCAATACCGAGCTGACCTCGTTCGGCCAGGGGCACGGCGCGGTCACGGGCATGCTGACCGATCGCACCACCGGCGCGGAGACGCCTTTCACGGCGCGCTATCTGATCGCCGCCGAGGGCGCGCAAAGCCGCGTGCGTCGCGCGCTCGGAGTGAAGATGACCGGCGAGGAGAAAGTCTACGACAGCGTCAATATCCTGTTCCACGCCGATCTCACCCAATGGGTCGAACATCGGCCTGCCGCGCTCTATTTTGTCGAGCAGGAAGATTTGCGCGCCACGTTTCTCACGATCAACGGCAGGGATCGCTGGGGTTTTTTGATCCACAGCCCCAGGAAATTCGGCTGGCGGCCGGAGGACTTCACCCCCGAATTTTGTGCGGCGCTGATCCGCAAGGGCGCCGGCGTGCCCGACCTTGAAGTGTCGGTGCTCGGCGTCAGCCCATGGGAAGCGTCCGCCGTCGTTGCCGACACTTATCGCGTCGGCGATGTTTTCCTGGCCGGCGACGCGGCGCATGAGATGCCGCCGACCGGGGGCTTCGGCCTCAACACCGGGGTGCAGGACGTTCACAATCTGGCATGGAAGATCGCCGCCGTGCTCCGCGGAAAAGCCGACGCGGCGCTGCTCGACAGCTACCACGCCGAACGCCAGCCGTTCGGCCAGATCGTCACCCAGAACTCGCTCGCCAACGCCATGTCGATGGGACGCAATGCGCGGCAAAGCAAGGTCCTGCCGCGACGGGAGTTCCTGAACGAGCAGGGGCTGATCTTCGGGGCCTGCTATCAATCGATCGCGGTTGTCCCGGACGGCACGCCACCGGTCGCCGTTGACGATCCGGTCACCGAATATGTGCCCTCAGCCCGGCCCGGAGGCCGCGCGCCCCATGTCTGGCTCACGCGCGGCGACGAGCAAATCTCGACCATCGACCTGTTCGGCCCGCACTTTGTGCTCTTGGCCGGCCCCGACGGCGACGCATGGCGACGGGCTGCGCAAACGATCGGCCGGTCATGGCCTTCGCTCCTTGTCTATATGGTCGGAAAGGACGGGGATCTCGGCGGCGGCGACGGCAACTGGCACAAGGCCTACGGCGTCGACACCGACGGCGCGGTACTGGTTCGGCCGGACGGCCATGTCGCGTGGCGCAGCCGTCGCGGGGCTTCCGATGCGCTGGACGTCTTGCGCACGGCGCTCGATTGCTTGTTCGGCAGGATGCCGGTAATGGCGTGATTGGCCGCCATTCGCAACAGACGATTGACACACTTCTCGCGGGACAACTAACGTGACAGTTACCACTTCCTTTGCCCGCAGAGACGCAAATCGCATCGCATGTCGGGTATTGAAGGGGGCGCACGAGTACCGCGCCGTAACGAGAACCGGATCCGAGAGCATAGTGACCGAGGTGAAGTCAGCGGAGGCGCGGATTCCAGGTGGTGCGAAGAAAGCTTCGCCGTTGCGCAACGCGCTACGATGGATTGCGCGCTTCGACCCCCATGATATCGCCACCGTCGTGCTGATCGCCGCGCTCGTCGTCGTCGCGCTGTTGACCTTCAAGGACTACGCGATCTCCAACGATGAAGGCGTGCAGCATCACTACGGCGAATTGATCATCGCCTATTATACGCAGCGGCTTTACGGACCAGAGCGTCTTCAGCTTCCAGAACCTTTATCTCTATGGCGGCCTGTTCGACATCATTGCCGTCGCCCTCAGTCATCTGGTCCCGATCGATCCGTACGATCTGCGCCATATCCTGTGCGCGCTGATCGGCATCGGCGGGATCGGCGCCGCTGCGGCGACGGCGCGACTGATCGCGGGTCCGCGCGCGGGCCTGATCGCCGCGATCGGCCTGAGCGTCATGCGGCGCGTGGTACGGCGCCATGTTCAACCACACCAAGGACATTCCCTTCGCCGCCGCGATGACGGGCGCGACGCTGTTCTCTGATCCGCATCGCGCGCCGCCTGCCCTCGCCTCGCGCCGGCGACATTGCGGCGTTCGGTCTGCTTGCCGGCGCCGCGCTCGGCATGCGGGTGCTCGGTTTGCTGCTGGTGATCTATGTCGGCTTTGCGCATCGTCCTCTATCTGCCGCGGCCCTGGCTCGGCCACGGCCGCGCGCGGCTGGCGCTTCGCGGTCGAATCGCTCGGTGCGGATGCTGCCGGCGCTGATGCTCGCCTATGTCATCATGATCCTGGCCTGGCCCTGGGCGGCGCTGGCGCCGCTCAATCCGATCCGCGGCCTGCTCGCATTCTCCGAGTTTCAATTACGCGATCCGCACCGTCCTCGCCGGCCAGGTCTACGAGATGGCGGACGTGCCGCGGCTGTATGTGCCGATCTACATTCTGATCCGCGTGCCGCTGCTGATGCTGTTCGGCGCGGCGCTGGCGATGCTGTCCGTGCTGTTGCCGGCTGCGCGCTCGGGCTCGATTCAGCGCAGCGGCGAGCGGAGATCACCCTGGTGTCGCTGACGGTGATTTTTCCGCTGGCCTGCCAGGTGATCTGGCACGGCCCGGCCTTCACCGGATTGCGCCATTTCCTGTTCGTGCTTCCCGCGCTGGCGATCCTCGCAGGTATCGGTCTCGACGCGGCTCTTGCGGCGCTCGCGACGCGCGGTCGCGTGGTCGCCTCCGGCGGGCTCGCGATCGTGACCGCATGCTTCCTCTGGGACGCGGTGACCCTGGTCAGGCTGCACCCGTACGAATATCTGTTCTACAACTCTCGTGGTCGGAGGTCTCGAGGGAGCATCACGGCGCTATGACCTCGACTATTGGTTCAGCAGCATGCCCGAGGCGATCAGTCAGCTCGAAGACCTATCTGCGCCGCACCGCGCCCGGCGATGCGAACTGGCCGACCGAGGTCTATTCGGTCGCGGTGTGCGGCGAACGCCTCTCGTTCGAGAAGAGCGGTCACGCTGCCGCAACTGCACTGGGACTTCATGCAGCAATGGAACCAGTCCGAGTTCTTCATCGCGCCGACCCATATGAATTGCGACAGCGATCTCGACGGCAAGATCGTCGGCACGGTCGAACGGCTTGGCGTCGTCATCGCCTACGTCAAGGACCGCCGGGCGCTGACCCGGCCGGTGGCGACGGCGACGCGCCGATCGTCCCGCGATGGCTCGTGAACCACCTTCTTCGCCGTGCCCGTGCCGAGGTTCCGCGGGACGGCCGTGCCGTTACAGCTTGTGCCCTTTCTGACGAAGCAGCTCGGTCAAGCGTGCGCGCAAATCCTCGGTCGCCTTACGGCCGCTATCCTCACCGATCTGCACGCTCTGCTGCCGAAGAGTCGGCGACTTTTCGAGGAATTTCTGGCCAACCGGCTGGCGATAGAAGGCCTCTAGCTGGCGCAGCTCGTCCACCGAAAAGGTGTTGGCATAGACGGTGGCGATGCTGTCGACCATCGCGTCATAAAAAGGCGCATACGCATCCGCGACCGCGGGCAGCATCGTCTCGTAGTCGCGTTCGATTTCCGGCCGGTCCTGGGTTAAAGCGGGCTTGAGACCCAAAAGAATGACCGGCAGCAGTGCCTTGTACTGATCGGACAGTTTTAGCGTGGTGACGAGCTCGCGCGCCGCCGCCATGGCCTCGGGCGATGGGGTTTGCGCACGCGCCGCGCCGATCGAAAGCAGAAGCACGCTGCCGGCAATGATCAGGCGTTTGATCGGGCGTAAGGACATAGGCTGGCTCCTCCGACGAATGATCGCACCGGGCATCACGCGGTGCCCGGTTTGGCGGCCGCATCAGGCAGGTCGACTTGGCTCACGTCGACGAACAGGTTGGGGACCTTCTGCGCCCGATCCAGAAGCCATGCGAGCGCAATCATGATCAGGATGCCGCCGACGCTGACGAGCAGTTGCATCCAGAGCGCGCGCCGCCGCGGCGTGCTGCACCAGGATCCAATGCGCGCCAAAGGACAGGAATACGCCGAAGCAAAACAGCGGAAGCGAATGCTGACCGCACAGCACCATCGGACGCAGCCATTTCGAGCTGAGTATCTCCGACTTGCGCGGAAAAAATCGGGCGACCACCAGCGCCAAAGCGAGGAAGTGCGTGAAACGCAGCATATCGAGGTCGGTCTTGTCGATCGGATAGATCGCCTTGATCATCCATTTCGGCACCATGGCATCCAGGAACGGGATGTGCCAGGTCATGACGATCAGGAATGCGAAGGCCATCCAGGCAAACGCCACGGCCAGCGCCACGCGCGACCGGATCAGGAACTCCAGCTTGGGAGACGCCGCCAACGCCGCACCATGCCGCGAAGACGAACATCAATTGCCAGGCGAACGGATTGAAATACCAGTGTGTCCCGGGCGGATAGGAAGCGAGATTCCAGTCGAACCAGCGCGCCAAGACGTACAGCACGATCGAGCCAAGCAAGGTCCAGTTCGGGCGGCGCAACAGGCACCACAGGATCAGCGGTGAAGCGGCTATCAGCGATATGTAGAGCGGCAGCACGTCGAGATCGACCGGCTTGTAGCGCAGCGTGAGCGCCTGCCCGATCAGAACGTCCGGGTGCTGGAGAAAATTGTGAACATTGAATTCGTCTTCATACATCGGGTTGTCGAATTTCCTGACCGTGCGCGCGATCTGCGCCGTGAACAGCAGGAACAGCATGATGTGGGCCACGTACATCTGCCAGACGCGTGTCCACAGCCGCTTGATGGCCGCAAGAAAATTCCCGGCGCGTATGATCGGACCATAGATGTAGCCGGCCAGATATCCGGAAATGAACACGAAGAACTCGGCGGCGTCGCTGAAGCCGTAATTGCGCAAGGTCAACCAGGCAACGAAGTCGTCCGGAATGTGATCAAGGAAGATCATCCACAGCCCTATGCCGCGGAACAGATCGAGCCGGAGGTCACGCTCGACCTTAAGTGAGAGAGGTGCGATATCCTGGTCTGCCATACTGCTTGTCCGTCTGGTTCGGTTTGGCCGTCGCGTCTTTCGTTCTGCCGCTCCGGCCTGATGCTGTTCAATACACCGCGCGGCCGGGGCATGGTGATCGCGCCTCACCATTCCAGGGCCGGGCGTTACGTTGAAAAGGTCGTAATCGAAGTCTTTTACAGTTTCGCAAAAATAGCGAACCGGTCAAATAGCGCAAAATCGAAAAATCCCCCGCAAAAGATTTATCCGGATCGGGGCGGTGCCAGAATTATCGGTTCGGCGCGCCGACGATAGGACGTATCGAAAAATCAGCTTGGTTCTGGTCCCCCAACGATAGCCACAAGCTATCGCTTATTGCACTGCATCAATTGCCGCGACTCGGCGCAGGCCCGGGACCCTCCCCCGGTCAGACTTCACGGGCCTCCTCCGGCCAACCCGGCTTTGCCGGCGCTTTTGCTTCGTGAGCCAGTCGCGTCGACATAGTGCTTGTACCATGACAACAGCCACGCGGCGGCGGACATCAACAGGATTCCGCAGATGCCGACCAGGATATGCAGGCCAAGCCCCGCCGACAGCTCCGTCAGCACGAAATACCCCGTGAACCCCAAGACCACGCCGAGGCAGAAAATCTCCAGCGAACGCTGCCCGCACAGGATCATGGGCCACAGCCAGCGCGAGTTCAAGCCCGGCCATCCTCCTGGTACGAACCGCACGGCAATCACCGCCAGCGCGAGAAAGTGCGCGAATCGGAGCACGTCGAGGTCGGTCTTGTCGATCGGATAGATCCATTGCTCGAGCCATTGCGGCATCACATGGTCGAGTTGCGGGAAGTACCAGGTCATGGTGACGCCGAACGCCACGACCAGATAGGTAACCGAAATCCACAGTGTGACTCGGCGAAGCCAGCAGCCGCGACATCTGCTTGGTGCCCCCGAGCGCGCACCAGGCGCCGAACACGAACAGCAATTGCCAGGCAAAGGGGTTGAAGGACCAGAAGCCCTTCGGATAGGCCACGAGGTGCAGATCGTACTTCCAGGAAGCCATGTAAAGCACGACCGAAAACGCCAGCGTGAGATTGGCGCGCCAGTTTATCAGCTGCAGGATCAGCGGCAGAAACAGCATCAGCACGATGTAGAGCGGCAAGACGTCCATGTTCAGCGGGCGATACATCAGTAGCAGCGCCTGGGACATGGCGACGCCGGGCTCCTTGAGGAAATACACGATCTCCATCTCTTCGGCGTAGAACGGCTTCTCCAGGCTGACCGCAACGTAGGAAACTTCCGCGACCAGGATCGCGAACGTCAGCACGTGAGCGGCATAAATCTGCCAGACCCTGCGCAGGATGCGCGCGGTCGCAATCACGAAGCCGGATTCGAACATCGCACGGCCGTAGACAAACGCCGCGGTGTAGCCCGATATGAAAATGAAGATTTCGGCGGCGTCGCTGAATCCGTAGCTGCGGATCGTGAACCAGCTCAGCACGTCGGGCGAGACGTGATCGATGTAGATCAGCCACAGCGCCAGGCCGCGAAACAGATCGAGCCGCAATTCGCGCGCGCGACCCGCCGGACGCAAAACCACCGTCGCCGCCGGGGCGGCCAACGCGGCGTCCCGCACGATCGTATCGGATGCGCCTGCAAGGGATGGTCCTGCAACCCGATCGGAAATCGATGTCATTCGTCTGTCACGATGAGAATAGCTTCAAGTGCTTTGGTCCAGAAACTTGCTGCGCGGCGCCCGACGTCGCGCCCGCGTCCGGTTGTAAAAAGGGCTTGGTGAACGCTATACCGTTTCGGAGGTGACGCCAAATCCGGCGTTCCGGAAGGAGCAAAACCATGGAAATCAAACGAGCCGGATCACAGCCGTCCCGCAAGGGACCGGCGGAGTATTTTACCGGATCGGTTCGCATCGACCCGCTGTTCCAGGCGCTGGAGCCGGCGCGCGCAGGCGGTGCCAGCGTCACCTTCGAGCCGGGCGCCCGCACCGCGTGGCATACCCATCCGCTCGGCCAGACGTTGGTTGTCATCTTTGGCCTCGGCTGGGCTCAGCGCGACGGCGGGCCGGTCGAGGAAATCCGGCCCGGCGACGTGATCTGGTTTCCGCCCGGCCTGAAGCATTGGCACGGCGCGACGCCGACCACGGCGATGACGCATATCGCTATTCAGGAAACGCTGGAGGGCAAGGCCGTCGACTGGATGGAAAAGGTCAGTGACGACCAATACCGCAAATGAGGACTTGGCATGACCGCCTTGGTCGAAACACGAATTGCGCAAGATCGGTAAGGCTAATGCAACACCCATATGTGCGCGTCGCTGAAATCGAGATCGATCCCGCCCGGCTCGACGCCTATCGAGCGGCGCTTAGCGAAGTAATCGAAGCTTCGGTTCGCGTGGAGCCCGGAGTTCTGGCCCTATACGCGGTAGCCGTGAAGGATAATTCCGCTTACATCAGGGTCTTTTGAAATCTACGCCGATGAGGATGCCTACAAGGCGTATCTGGAAACGCCGCATTTCCAGAAATGCAAGGCCACAACGCAGGACATGGTCACGCAGCTCAAGCTGATCGACACTGTCCCGATCATGCTCGGCACGAAAACGAAGTGAGGAAGATCGGCGCGATAGAGCGCGCTAGCCAAGCCGCTCGGTTGAGGAGATTAGAGGCGAAGGCTCGGCCGGCGGCCGGGACAGGGACCTGCCGACATGCCGCAGCATCACACTCGCTCGCTCGGCGCTATGGTCGAGCAGCCAACGCCCGAACGCTGGCGGTGACAGCGCAGGGGCGTAAAGAAATCCCTGAATGACATCGCAGCCAAGTTCCGCCAGCAAATTTCGTTGCCCACGGGTTTCAACGCCCTCGGCGACGACGGTGAGCTGCAAACTCTGGCCAACGCGCACTACGGTGGTCACGATCGCCCTGGCGCCCGGATCGCTCTCGACATTGCGCATGAAGCTGCGGTCGATCTTCAGCTCGCGGATCGGCAAATGGGCCAGCCGGCTAAGACTCGAATAACCGGTTCCGAAATCGTCCAGTGAGAGCCCTACTCCGAGTTCGCGAAGCGCATTCATCGTCTCGATCGCAACCGAGCGCTCGTTCAGGATCACGCCTTCGGTAATCTCGAGCATCAACGCTTCCGGCGGCAGACCATGGTCTCTTAGAATCTCGGCGACGGCGGCTGCGAGATTGACGTTCTGGAAATTGATCGGAGAAAGATTGACCGACACGCAGGGAATATCGAGCCCGGCTTGACGCCACTCCGCCATTTGCCGGCAGGCCTCACGCATCGACCACAGGCCGATCTGCTCGATCAGTCCGCACTCTTCGGCCAGCGGGATGAATTTTGCCGGCGAAACCTCGCCGAGCACCGGATCATGCCAACGCGCCAGCGCCTCGACGCCATGGATGGCGCCGTCGGTCGTCCGGATCTGCGGCTGATAGTGCAATGCCAGGCCATCATTTGCGATCGCGCTGCGCAGCGCCGCGCTGTGGACCAGCCGTTGCTCGGCAAGCCGGTTCATGTCGGCGCTGAAAAAGCGATAGGTCGAACGGCCAGCCTGCTTGGCCTTGTACATAGCCGCATCGGCCTGCTGGATCAGCGTATCGATGTCTGTGGTGTTGTCCGGATAGATGCTGATGCCGATGCTGGCGGACATCGGCACTTGCCTGGTTCCGATCCGGATCGGCGTGACCAGGACCTCGATGATCCTGGAGGCAACCACCGAGGCCTCGTCGGCGTGTCGGTTCGGCAGCACGATCACGAATTCGTCGCCGCCGAGGCGCCCCAGCACATCGCCTGCTTGAACCTGCGCGCGCAGGCGCTGGGCAAGCTCGACAAGCAATTCGTCGCCGGCCGAATGTCCGAGCGTATCGTTGACGTCCTTGAAATTGTCGACGTCGAGGAATGCCAGCGCCACGTGGTTTCCGTCGGGACAGGCTTCGATCGCTTCGGAGATCAGATGCCGCAAGCGCGCGCGGTTGGGCAGGCCAGTCAACATATCGTAATAGGCGAGCCGCGCGATCTGGGCGCGCGCTTCCTTGCGCTCGATTGCGAGCGCTCCGAGATGGATGCAGGCGTCGACGATGCGCTGATGCCAGCGAGAAGGCGGACGGCGTTCCCTGAAATAGAAGGCGAAGGTTCCGATCACGCGGCCGTCCTTGGCTTTGATCGGCGAGGACCAGCAGGCGCGCAAACCAACCTCGAGCGGCCGGGTCTTGTACGGCTGCCAGCGCGGATCGGTATCAATATCGATCGCCAGGACCGCCTCACCGTAGTAGGCCGCCGATCCGCAGGAGCCGACATCCGGACCGATCGCGACGCCATCCAGCGCCCGGGAATAGTCGTCGGGAAGACTGGGGCCGCCGAGCGGATGGACCAATCCACCGCCGTCGATGTGGAGCAGCGAGGAAACCACATCCGGTGCGATCTCCTCGACGCGCCGGCAAAGCTGGTCGGCGATGTCAGTAATCGGGATTTCATCTGCCAGCGCGTTCATGATCAACTGCTGCAGCGAGCGCAACTGCTTGGTCTCGGTGATATCGGTCAAGAGGGCGAACAGGTACTTGACCCGTCCGCGGCTGTTGCGGAACGTCTGGATGTTGGCCGAGACCCAGATTTCATCGCCGTTCTTGTCGTAAGAGAGGATTTCCTCCTCGCCGCCGCTTTCCTCGCCGATCCGGCGCCGCAACCTTGCCAGCGTCCTGCGGTCGGTATGGCGACCGACCAGCAGTTCGCTTGCCTGCCGCCCCTTCGCTTCCTCGAGCGAATAGCCGAACATGCCCGTGAACGCAGCGTTGGTATAGACGACCTGTAGATTGTGATCGGTGACTACAACGGCGCGGCTGGTCCGGTCGGCGACCAAGGTCAGCAGTGCCAGCCGTTCGCGCATTTCGGCCTCGGCGGTGACGTCGGAAACGAATGCGATGATGCGGCTTTGACCGCCGACATCGACGCGCGATAGCGATAGCGCGGCACGGATACGGCTGCCGTCCTTGCGCCGGATCGCGATCTCGGAGCGCCTTGGACCAGCGTCGTCGCCGTTCCCTTGATCCGGGGTCTGCGTCGCAAGATGATGCTGCTCAAACTCCTCAAGTCCGAGGCGGCTGACATCGCCGCCAAGCACTTCGGCGCGGTCCAGTTGCCAGATGTGCTCCGCGGCCGCGTTGAAATGGCTGACGCGAAGGTCGTGATCTACGATGACCACGGCTTCGGTCGCCCGCTCAAGCGCGGCTAGCAGGAAATCCGGGGTTTCGACCACTGGGCAGTCGTGCGCGCGCATCGTCCAATCCTGATGCCGGACAGCATCGAGGCTGGATCCCGATGCAGAGGCACCATGTTGGCCGAAAGCCTATCGTTCCAACGGTGTTAAAAGGATTGTTCGTTCCGGTGCCGCATGGCGGGGGAAAAATATCAACCTTAAGAATTCGCTACCAGCTTCCGAATTCCTGCCGCGAGATGCCGCGGCGCCCCCATCCAGCGCCGACCGACGGCGAACGCGGTCAAGCGCGCGAGCCGCTCTTTCCGGTCAGATCGCTTCCCGACCAAAAGCCAAACCCCTCATGAGAGGGGTTGGTCTACGTCACGCCTGGCTTTTGGGCGTGTATTTGCCCATCACGCATTTGTAACTTTGTAACTTCCATTCGTGATACGGGCCGTTGGCGAGCCAGTCGGCAATGCCGATTTGCGCGTTTACCGTGCACGCAGTCATGGTGATGCCGGACTGCTCACTGGTGGTAACGACTTTCTCCAAGCATAGCTGGCCGTTGCAGAGAATAGCGACAAGAGTAACGAGCATTGTTGCCTTCGTTGATGAGGAACACCCGGTCGAATCACTCCATGCAGAGTTCATGCCAGCATGCATGGGCGCCGCGCTATCCGGGGTTCCCCGGTAGACCGGCGAAATCCCCCGAAATAACGGTGAATAACCGAGCTAAATCACGACCGGCTTGTCCGGCAGCTCGTTGCGGGGATGCGCATCGGGCGGAAAATGCGCCGCGAGGTTTCGCGACACCGACTCGATTCCCTTGATGACGCCCGCCTCGAAATGGCCGGCCTTGAACTCGGCTTCCATGTCGCGGCAGATTTTTTCCCAGCCGCTCGCGCCGACTTTTTCGTCGATGCCGCGGTCGGCGACGATCTCGACTTTGCGATCGGCGAGCAACAGATAGATCAACACGCCGTTGTTGTGCGCGGTGTCCCAGATCCGCAAACCCGAGAAGATGTCGAGCGCGCGCTCACGCGCGGACTGATCGTGCAACAGCGGCGCGCCGTCGAGCGCGCCCTGGACGGCAAAGCGCACCTGGCCGGAATGCGTGGCTTCGCCCGCCTTGATCGCCTGTTCGATCGCGGCCAACACCTTGGGCGTGAAGATGCGCCGCTCCCGCCAGCGGTACTCGATCAGATGCCTGCCGATGCGCTTGATCCCCATACCGAGCTTTCTCTACCAGCTTCCCGAGGCGCCGCCCCCGCCAAAACTGCCGCCGCCTCCGGAGAACCCGCTATCGCTGTCGCTCGAACTCGAGCCGCTCGACCAGCCGCCGCCTCCGGAATAGGAGCCGCCGGACCAGCCGCCGCCCCTGCCGGACCGACTTGCGGTACGCCCGGCGTTGAAGCTCGCCGCCATGATGCTGTCGAAGAAAAAGGCGATGACGGAAATAATCGACCCCAGGATGGCCGCAATGGCGATCGATCCTAGGAGGTACCAGGCGAGCGCGCCGATCGCGCCGCCGGTGGCGGCCGATCCTATCAGCCTACCCAGCATGCGGCGCAGGATCGCGCCGACGGCGGCAACGCCGACGATGAAGAACGGATTGATCGGATTGAAGAAGCCGATCCAGTCGTCGAAATCCGACCCGTGAGACGCCTCAGGCGCAGGCTTCGGCAGCGCCTCGCCGTCGATCACGTCGATCATGCGGCTGATCCCGGCAGCAATCCCGCCGGCGAAATCGCCACTCTTGAATCTTGGCGCAATCACCTCGTCGATGATGCGCCTTGCGGTCACATCGGTGAGGCTGCCCTCGAGGCCGTAACCGACCTCGATGCGGAGCTTGTGGTCGTTCTTGGCGATCACCAGGAGCGCGCCATCGTCAATCTTCTTGCGCCCGATCTTCCAGGCGTCGGTGACCCTGATCGAATATTGCTCGATGGTTTCGGGCTGCGTGGTCGGCACGATCAGCACCGCGACTTGGCTGCCCTTGCGCAATTCCAGGTTTTTCAGCGTTTGCGTCAGCGCGGCGATCTGATCGCTCGACAGCGTTCCGGTCAGATCGACCACGCGGCCAGTGAGGGGCGGCACCGCGACGTCGGCGAGCGCCGCTGACGCCCAGCAAAGCAGCAGCGCAAGAAAAACGCACCTCGCTGCTTTCATCGCGGGCAAGACATGCGCTCCCGGTTACTTGGCTGGCGCGGGCGCCGGATTGAAATCGACCTTCGGCGCGGTCGAGATTTCCTTTTCGTTTTCGACCGTGAAATTCGGCTTCTCCTTGTAGCCGAACGCCATCGCCGTCAGATTGTTCGGGAAAGTGCGGATGCCGACATTGTAGTCCTGCACCGATTTGATGTAGCGGTTGCGCGCCACCGTGATGCGGTTTTCAGTGCCTTCGAGCTGCGACATCAGGTCGTGGAACAGCGCATCCGATTTGAGCTGCGGATAATTCTCCGTCACCACCAGCAATCTTGAGAGCGCGCTGGAGAGCTCGCCCTGCGCGGCCTGGAACTTCTGGAACGCGGCGGGATCGTTGAGCACTTCCGGCGTGGCCTGGATGCTGCCGACCTTGGCGCGCGCGTTGGTGACCCCGAGCAGCACGTCCTTTTCCTGCTGCGCAAAGCCCTTTACCGAATTGACGAGATTCGGCACCAGATCGGCGCGGCGCTGATACTGGTTGACGACCTCGGACCAGTTCGCCTTGACCTGCTCGTCATTGCTCTGGATGGCGTTGTAGCCGCAATTGGTCAGGCTCAGCAGTCGCCAGCGTTGCCAGCACGGTCCAAAAGCTTTGCGCATCGAAATCTCCCGTTACGGTATTTTCCGTGAACGTATCAGAACGGCCCTGTCAGGTAAGCGACGAAAATCCATCTTCGGTGGCAATATTTGTGAAGCGCATGTCTGCGCTTTGTCGTGCGGCGCGCGGGAGGGGTTCAACGCGAAGCTGTCATTCCGGGGCGCGTCGAAGACGCGAACCCGGAATCTCGACATTGTGGCGCGAGATTCCGGGTCTCGGCCTGACGGCCGATCCCAGAATGACGCTGTGCGTCAGACCCCCGCCTTCGCGTCCTGAATGGCTTTCCACACCTTTTGCGGCGTCAGCGGTGTGTTGAGCTGCTTGATGCCGAGTTCGGAGAGCGCATCCATCACGCCGTTGGTGATGCAGGGCGGCCCGCCGATCGCACCGGATTCGCCGCAGCCCTTGGCGCCCAGCGGATTGGTGCGGCAAGGCGCGGAGTCATCCAGCGTCACTTCGATCGGCGGAATGTCGTCGGCGCGCGGCAGGCAATAGTCCTGGTAACTCGCGGTCATGAGTTGCCCTTCCGCATCGTAGGACACGCCCTCATACAACGCTTGCCCGATGCCTTGGGCGACGCCGCCATGCACCTGGCCCGTCACCAGCATCGGATTGACGGCGACGCCGACGTCGTCGACCGTGGTGTAGCGCACCACCCGCGTGACGCCGGTCTCCGGATCGATCTCGACCTCGCAGATATGCGTGCCGTTCGGCCAGCTCGGTCCGTCGACCTCGCCTTCGCTGTCGACGGAGAGCCGCGCGCCGTCTTCGCCTCTCGCGATCTCGAACAGGCTGATCCGCCTGTCGGTGCCGACCACCGTGAGCAAGCCGTCGCGGTATTCGATGTCCTCAACCGAGGTTTCCAACAGGTTCGAGGCCTTCTCGCGCGCCTTCGTGATCAGGTCGTCGGCGGAGACGGCGACCGCGATGCCGCCGACGAACAGCGAGCGCGAGCCGACGCTGCCAAAACCGGTGGCCAAATCAGTATCGCCCTGCACCACGTCGATCTTGTCGATGGGAATGCCGAGCGACTCCGACACCATCTGGCTGTAGGTGGTCTGCAGCCCCTGCCCCATCGCCATGGTGCCGGAATGCAGGATGACGCGCCCCTCGGCGGTGGCGTGCAGGCTGACCTTTTCGGTATGCGCGCGCCCGCCGGTCCATTCGATATAGCTGGTCAGACCGCGGCCATAGAGCAGGCCCTTCTTCTTGGCGGCCTTCTTGCGCGCGGCAAAGCCATCCCAGTCGGAAAGTTTCGAAGCGCGCTCCAGCATGTGCGCGAACGCGCCGGAATCATAAACCTGGCCGACCGGGTTGGTGTAGGGCAGTTGCGCCGGCTTGATGTAATTGGCTTTGCGGATGGCGCGCGGGTCCATCCCGATCTGCCGCGCCGCGGCGTCCATCAGCCGCTCGACGATGAACACGCCCTCGGGCCGGCCCGCGCCGCGATAGGCGCCGACCGGCGCGGTGTTGGTCATGACCGTCTTGACCTCGTAATGCATCAGCGGCAGATCGTAGACGCCCGACTGCACGAACGGCCCAAGCACCAGCGGAATGATATTGCCCGTGCCGGACGAATAGGCGCCGGTGCCGCCGACCGAGCGCACCCGATAGGCCAGCACGCGGCCTTTGGCATCGAGCGCAAACTCGCCGGTCGAAGTGAGATCGCGGCCATGGGTACCGCCGACGAATTCGTCGGTGCGCTCGCCGCGCCAGCGCACCTTGCGTTGCCGAGCTTGGTCGCGGCATAGGCCACGATGCCGTCTTCGGGATAAAGGCTGGTCTTCTGGCCAAAGCCGCCGCCGATGTCGCCGACCAGCACGCGCACGCTTTCCTTCGGCCGCTTCAGCACGCCTCGGCCAGCAGGTCGCGGGTCGAGCCCGGCGTCTGCGACTGCACATGCAGGATCAGCCGGCCGGTCTTCTTGTCGATCTCGGCAATGGTCGAGCGCGGCTCCATCGCGGACGGGATCAGCCGCTGGCTGACCAGATCGAGCGAAACCTTATGCGCAGCCTTGTCGAATGCGGCTTCGACCGCCGCGGCGTCGCCATAGCTCATGGCCGCGACGATATTGTCGGGCGCCTCCGGCCACACCACCGGCGCGCCCGGCTTTGTTGCCGCGAGCGGATCGACCACCGATGGCAAGACCTCATAGTCGATTTCGATCGCCTCCGCGGCGCTCTGTGCGGCTATCCGCGAAGTCGCCACCACGGCCGCGACCGGCTCGCCGGCAAAGCGCACGACCTCATGGGCCAGCAGCCGCCGCGGCGGCACCGTCATCGGCGTGCCGTCCGGCCGCTTGAAGATCGAAAGCGTCGGGATGGTGCCGATATCGTCGGCGATCAGATCGGCGCCGGTATAGAGCGCCTCAACGCCCGGCATCTGCGCGGCTGCCTTGGTGTCGATCGATACGATCTTGGCGTGCGCATGGGGCGAGCGCAGCACATACAGCCACAGCGTGTCGTCCGCCGGCTTGTCGTCGATGAACGCTCCCTTCCCGGTGAGCAGTCTCTGGTCTTCCAGACGCTTGACCGGCTGGCCTGCACCGAAACGTATATTGCCGGGAAGAATGTTCATCAGTTTGTCCTTCGAGTTTTTTGTTGGATAGGCCTAGTTATGCAACTTCCGCCGTCATTCCGGGATGGTCCGAAGAACCAGACCCGGAATCTCGAGATTCCGGGTTCGCACTAACGCGCGCCCCGGAATGACGAGATGGTGAGAACCCATGCAACTCGCAAGCCAATCAACCGACCTCTCGCAGCACCGCTTCGACGGCCTTGCGCTCCTCGGCGGTGAGCGCTGCCTGCGGCGGGACGGGATCGCCGACGTCATAGCCCTGGATCGAAAGGCCGGCCTTGATACAGGCGGCGAGATTGTAGCGCGCAAAGGCTTCGTTGATCCGCCACAACCGCCGCTGCAGCACCAGCGCTTCGTCCCAGCGCTGCGCCTTGCAGAGATTGTAGAGCTCGACGCTTTGCCGCGGGATGATGCAGGCCGGCCCCGCCATCCACCCCACTCCGCCGATCAGCATCACCGCTGCCGGAATATGGGCGGACGCCGAGAACACGCTGATGGCGTCGCCGCAGCGGTTCATGATCGACAACAGCCGCCCGGTATTGGTCGAGGCATCCTTGATGTAGCCGATGCGCGGATGGGCGGCGAGCCGCGCGATCACGTCGAGCGACAGGTCCGAACGCTGGAATTGCGGATTGGTGTAGATCACGACGGGAATATCGACCGCGTCCGCGATGGCGCGGAAATAGGATTCGACGCCGGCATCTCCAAGCGGAAAATACGCCTCCAGGATCGCCAGAATGCCGTCGGCGCCGAGCTTCTGATAAGCCTTTGCCTGCGCCACCGCATCCGCCGTCGACGTCGAAACCACGCCCGCGACCACCGGCACGCGGCCGTGAGCGGCTTCGATCGTGGTCTGCACAACGACGCGCGTTGCGCGGCATCGAGATAGGCGAACTCGCCGGTCGAGCCGAGCGGCGTGAGCCCATGCACGCCTGATCTGATCAGATCGTCGCAGAGTCTTGCGAGCACGCGGTCGCGGACCTTGCCGCCGGCATCGACCGGCGAGACCAGATAGGGAAAGACGCCGTGGAAATCGGACATGAGCGCGATCGTATTCCTGAAATTCCGAAACTGACTGTGTCTTGATCGGCGTTAGTGCATTGGAGTCAAGCGGGAATTTTCGGGAATATCTTGGTGTTTGCGAGATCATGAAGCAGGGCAACCGGCTCGATCCAGCGGCCGGAGTCCGGGGAACGCTCTTCAAAACCGCCGATAATCCGCAACGGATCGGCTATGTTGGTGCCAATGCTGCGCCTCCCGTTGAAATTCGGCTGCCTTGCGATCGCCGTTGTCTGGCTTACTGCCGCGCACGCGGCCGAATGCCCGTCGTCGCAATCGGAGATCGCAACCGACCGTCCCGATGTGACCAATTCGAGCCTGGTGGTGCCGGCCGGCAGCCTGCAAAGCGAGAACGGCGTCAACACGTCACGCCAAAGCGCGGGAAGTGGCTTTGACGGCACCAACAGCCGCCTGAGACTAGGCGTCGCGCCATGCCTGGAGCTTCTGGTCGATATACCCAGCTATTTCGGACGGCTGTCAGGCGCCACCAACACCGGCTTCAGCAATGTCACGCCCGCGCTGAAATGGCAGGTCAGCGCGCTGCCGGAATCTTCCAGCCTTTCGGTTGTGGTCGGCGCCGGATTGCCGACGGGAACGTCGGCCATCACCGGCCCCGGCCCGCAACCGTACTTGCAATTTCCGTGGTCGCATGAACTCGGCGGCGGCTGGGGCGTCAGCGGCATGTTCACGAGCTTCTTCCGCCCCTCGGACTTCTCGAACCATCAGACCACGGAAGCAACCTTCGTGATCGAGAAGAAGATCAGCGAAAGGATGTCGATGTTCGCCGAATATGTCGGCGACTATCCGTCCCGCGGCGCCAGCGTCGCGCTGCTCAATCTGGGCGGCGGATATTTGTTGACCCGGACCCAGCAGATCGATTTCCACGTGGCGTTCGGGCTGAACAGCAACTCGCCGAACTACATCATCGGCGTCGGCTATTCGTTCCGGCTGGACAATGTGCTGAACTCCGCGTCGCGGTGAGCGCGCGGGCGGGTCAAAAACCTATTTCAGCCCATCGAGCTTGTAGGAGGCCTGCAGGAAGCCGCCGAAGCGCTCAGTGCGAACCGGCAGCGTTTGGCAGGGACATCCCTGGCTGAACGTATCGGAATTACCCGGCGCCCACATCGCCCAGTAGCGGCCGCCTGCGCCGACGCTGAAATATTTTGCGATCGCGTAGGACAGGATCGCTTCGAGCTGCACGCCTCGCCCAGTGGCGGTTTCCGGGGAGACCGTGTTGGTGACGTCGGTCCGCAGCAGATGATTGTCGGTGCCGGTGAACGTCACGAACGGCAGGTAAGCGGCGTCGCCGGTCAGCGTCAGCCGGTCGGTCAGCTTGACGACGCTGTTGATGCCAATCCGCATCGAATTCCACTTGTCGTCTTCGGTGATGCCGAGGACGGAATTCGGCAGCGCCGGCACGCAGTCGGAATTGCTGTTGGCGATCTGCGCGCAGCCAAAGGCCTGCTTGTTCTCGCGGAAATAGTTGTAACCGATGAAGCCGCCGACATTGGCGCTGGGTCCGCGGAACACCGAATAGCCGACGTCGAAGGTGGCGTAGGCAAGGTCTCCCTTCACCGTCGAAAGCGTGTTGGAATAGGGAATGGCATCGATCATCAACCAGTCTTCGTCATGCATGTTGCCTGACAGGAGCTTGCCGCCGCCGACAAAGCCTTTCAGAAAGATGTTGACCGGAGTGTCGACGCGGCCGAACACTTCGCCTGACGCCGCCGGAGAGTCATAGCTCAGCCGCGATATCAGCTGGTTCTGTTGCGTCGGATCGAACGATGCACCGAGATCCTTCTGGAATTTCCCGGAAGAGTACCAGACGCGTCCGCCGACCTCGATTTCCGCATCCGGAATATAGCCCGGGTCGGTCGCGCCCCTCAGGCGATAATCCGACGCCGACGGTTCCCACTGCGCATTGAGGTCCTCGCCGATCCTGTAGTTCAGACCGAGTTTGAGCGTTTGCAGGTTCTGGCTGACGCTGGTCGTGCCGCCCGGAGTTGGGACGGCGAACGGAAGCATCAGAACGAAGCTGCCGGGGGTCGAAGCACCAAGACTGCCGAAATTCGCGTAGTCGTATTCCAGCTTGACAGACCAGGCGGGCGTCAGCGCCTTTTCGACGCCGGCGCCGACGGTCCAGCCCCATCGCACGCCGTCAAAACTCGTCGCCGGGGGAGCCGCATTGAAGCCGCTGAAGTTCGTCGTGATGTCGATCTGCTCCTGCAACCAGGCCGCGCCCGCCTTGCCGTAGATCAAGGTGTGCCCGCGCGGGCCGGTGACATAACCGACCCGGCCGGTCAGGCTGCCGCTTGATTGGGAACGGACGCGGCAGTTGGCCGATGTGAACAGACCCGATGAGGCAAAACAGGTCATGGTGCCGTCGCCGATTGACGCACTGGCGTCCGCCTCGGCGCCGAGCAGAAAATTCGAATTGGGGATTTGCCAGTTATAGCCGAGCTGGAAGCCGGCAAGAGCGGCGGGGCTTCTGACGTTGCCGCCGAAGATCGCAGGCCCCGCGGGATCGGAAAACTGCGAGCTTACAAAACTGCCGCCAACATGCGTCCCAATGTAAAGGCCGGTCCACGACCACAGCACCGGGGCATAGGGAACGGGCATGTCCGCCGCGCTGGCGAAACTCGAACCCAACAGCAGAGCAAAAGCCGCCACTGAAAACTTTTTCATCGACCCAACCCAACCGTTACCGGCATCAGCCGTTAACCAAGATCGGTCGAAATGCTTAAGAAAGGTTGAGCGTTGACGATTGGGTAACCGTAAATTTTAAGTTTCATCCTTGCGCCGCGCGCACGACGCGCAACGATCCGTTAAGGGTTGTCACCGGCGCCTTAACGTGCCCGCCTTCGCTCCAACAGGCGCGGGCCTGCGCCTTCGCGCGACAGTCGATCATCGGGGTTGCGCAGCGGGCAGTCTTTTAGCGAAAGGCAGCCGCAGCCGATGCAGTCGTCAAGCGATCGCGCAGTTGGGTAAGCTTTCGGATTCGCTCTTCCACCTCACCACGCCATTGCGACCTCAACCGCCGCCAATCCTCTTGCGACGGCGCGCGGCCGGCCGGCAGGGCGGATTTGTCACGTATTCGATTTGCTGCGCCTTCACATGTTTGTCGGCCAGACGGGGTATCCCGGCTGGCGAGGCGGCCCAGATTTTCTTGCACGTTGGGGTAGTGACATTGTTCTCGTTTTATTCTAGCGGGGTGCCGCGATCCAGAACGAGACGCCGAATGATAGCGCACCAAGGAATATTGACCCATGCATGATGTTCACGCCGAGACCGGCCACCTCCAGGTAACCCTTCATAACGACCATGAAACTCCGCTCGTATTCGTCATTGAGCTTCTGCATTCGGTGTTCAGGAAAAAACTCGCCGACGCATTCAAATTAACCGAAGCAATCGACCAATACGGACAGGCCATTTGCGGAACCTATCCGCGCGACACCGCCAACGAGCTGCTTGAAGCGGCTCGACAAGCACGTCCGTAGCGCCGGTCATCCGCTCCGGATTACCAGCGAGGCGGTCGCCGAGCCCGAAGCAATGGATGACGGCCGCTGCAAACTCTGCCGCGCATCATCCGCGGAAAATCGGCTTTCACTGAAAGGCGTGGCGACGCTGATCTGCGATGACTGCATGTTCGACATCACGGACGAGCTGCCCGAGCTCACCCGCAGGAAGCAATTCGGCTATGCCTGCGAAGCCTTGGACTGGCATTTTGCCGGCATTCCGCGGGATCAGCTGGTCGCGACCTCACGGCAATTCCCGGGTCACATGCAGGCCGACGTTCAGGTGGCGATCGACCGGCTGTTCTCCACGTCGCCGATCCGGTTTTTCGGCATCCACGAGGAACACCGCTACGAGACGCTGACCATCGCGACGCTGATGAAAAGTGGCCGGAAGGCCCAGGCGATCGCGCCGGCGCAGTACCACGAGCTGGATGTCGGCGAGAGCGCGCCGGTCAAATGTCTCAATAACGGCTTGTGGCTCTGTCAGACCGGCAGCCTGCGCTACGCGGTCGTGCTCTCCTCGCATCGGGAGTATGACCGTGAGCCCGGGACCCGGATCGAGATTGCCTTGCCCGCCGGCGCCGATGGCGCAGAGTTCGTGCAACGCTGCTTCTCCGAGCTGGAGAGCGCGGTGAACGCCGCGCGCTCCTATCGCGGCAAGATCCTGTCGCTCGATGGCGACAGCGATTACCGGGGGCGGTCGCGAGGCGTCATGGTCCACAAATTGCCGCCGGTTCGACGCGAGGACGTGATCCTGCCCGAAGCCACGCTGAAGTTGCTTGACTGCAACGTCCTGAATTTTGTCGGAACCCGCGCGCGACTGCGCCGATTGGGGCAATCGACCCGCAAGGGCATCCTGCTGTACGGGCCGCCCGGAACCGGCAAGACCCATACCATCCGTTATCTCGCGAGCAATTTGCCCGGTCACACCACTTTGATCATCACGGCGGCGCAGGTCGAATTGCTGGCCCACTACATGAATCTTGCCCGCCTGCTGCAGCCGGCGATGGTCGTGATCGAGGATGTCGATCTCATTGCGCGCGATCGCGAGGACATGGGGCCTTGCGAGGAATCGATGCTCAACAGGCTTCTCAACGAGATGGATGGGCTGAAGCAGGATGCCGATATCCTCTTCATCCTCACCACCAACCGGCCGGAAGAGCTCGAGAGCGCGCTGTCGGGCCGTCCCGGCCGCATCGACCAGGCGATGTCGTCGTCGCGGAGGCCGCACGGCGAACCAAGGGCGTCAGCGCCGCGTTCATCAAGGAGCTGATGCGGCGGGTCGCCCAGGCGAGCATCGCCCGGGATGGCGGCATCACGGTCGAGACCGCTGATATCGGCGAAGCGCTGAACGATATGCTGTTCGCCGGCGGCAAGCTCAACGTCAAGCTGTTGGGTGGGGCGCAAGAAATGGCGGCCGGATGAGGTCGGCATTTGCGCCCTGCCGTCCGGCGTGCGGCATGAAAATCGCAGCCCAGAACTCTTGCCTTTGGCAACTGATGTGCTACTGATATGTCAGTTATGACACTCTGGGAGGAGCGCCATGGAACTGGCAGCAACGCCGATGACCGAGCGGCAGCGCAAATACCGGGAGAATTACCGGGAGCGCGTCGCCGGCTGGTATAACGGCTGGCTTCATATCGTGCTGATCTACACGATCGGCTTCACTGCGTTCTATGTCTATCTCGCCAACCTGCACGAGGTGCGCTGGTGGGAATATCTCACCGTGCCCGTCGTGTTCATGATCGCCAACGCGTTCGAATGGGGCGTGCATCGCTATGTGATGCATCGTCCGTCCAACGTGGCGATGCTGCGCGCGATCTATAGCCGCCATACCCTGATGCATCACCAGTTCTTCACCGAGCAGGAGATGCGCTTCGCCGATCATCACGACTGGCGCGTCACCTTCTTTCCACCCTATGCGCTGGTGGTGTTCACCTTCATGTCGATCCCGCCCGCGATCATCTTCGGCTGGCTGATTTCGCCAAACGTCGGATGGCTTCTCATCACCACCACGACCTCGATGTACCTGATCTACGAATTCATGCACTTCTGCTGCCATGTCGACGAGAACTGGTTCGTGCGCAGCATGCCGTTCGTGAACACGATCCGGCGCCATCACACCGCCCATCACAACCAGTCGATCATGATGGAGCGGAACATGAACCTCACCTTCCCGATCATGGATTGCCTGATGGGCACGTCCGATCTCAACCGCGGTCTCTTCGGGCACGTCTTCAACGGCTACAGCACGCGCTTTGTCAAAACCGACATGCGCAAGACCGCGCGCACCCCGCGCGTGATGCCATCAGCGGTGCCTGCGGAATGATGCGGCTCCGGCGAGGCGACGTGACTTGCGCCTCGCCCGACCCTCTCGCTTTCGGAGGTTTGCCGTGAGCCAACTGGAGCCCAATATCAGTGCGCTGGCCTGGTTCACGTTGTTCTGGAGTGTGTGCTGCCTGGGATTCTTGCAGCTCGCGGGCATGTATCCGATCCAACGCCGCGACCGCGATGGCGCACAAAACCCGGCGCTGCTGGTCGTCGGCAATACCGCGCTTTGGCTGGCGCTGCTCGCCGGCACCTTGATGTTTGCCTACGCAGAGCTGCGCTGGACCACGACCCTGGTCGTTGCCGGCATCCTTTTTTTGTTCATCCCGGAGTTGTTCCAGGCGATTCCCGGCCGCTTCAGGGACGGACGTGCGGGAATGGCGATCGCCGGCTGCATCCTGGCCCTGGCGCTCGGTCTTCTGGCCTGTCTTGCGGCAGACCCCGTCAGATGGTTGCATGCCTGATATTCGAGAAGGAGGAGAAGATGCCGCCTCGTATCAAACTCATGCTTTCGCTGGCATGTCTGGTGACGGCCGCCTGCGGTTACCTCTTCATGGTCCATCTCGGACAGACCGGTCCGAGCTACGCCGTCGCCTTCCTCGGCGTGTTCGCGACGGTCGCGATGTGGGTCTTCCCCGAAGTGACCAAGAAGGCCCCGACTTCGCTGAAGTAGCATGACATCGGCAGCACGATATTGGCAGCACGCCGTCAAAGGCCGCGCCACAGGGAGGAAAAGCGATGAAGAAATATACCGGGGAGCGCACCATCGACGGCATTTCCGTGCTGGTCGATGGCAAGCCGCTGCCGACGCGCACCGATCATTTGAAGCTGACCGACTACGGCTTTGAATGGAGCTATGAAGGGCCGGAACCCTCGCAGCTGGCGTTTGCGATCCTATGCGACCATCTCGGCGACACTGCTGCGGCCAAAAACCTCTACCGGAGTTTTATGCAGCGCGTCGTCGCCAATTTCGACAATGACTGGGAGATGACGAGCGCCGACATCGACGCCGCAATCTCAGCGCTCCGCGACCATCGCGCCGCATAATCCCAATGGGCCAAAAATACCGTGCCGCCGTGCTGCGCCAGAGCGGAACGCCGCTTGCGATCGAGCAGGTTCTTGGCGGCAATCCCGCGCCTGATGATGTCGTGGTCAAAGTCCGCGCTGCCGGGCTTTGCCACACCGATCTCGAAGTGATCGACGGATCGCTGCGCTATCCGCTGCCGATGATCCTGGGCCATGAGGCCGCCGGAATCGTCGAGGCGATCGGGTCGGAGGTCCATGATATCAGCGTCGGCGACCATGTGATCCTGTCCTGGAATCCGCATTGCGGCCATTGTTTCCAATGCGACCGCGACCAGCCGATCCTGTGCGACACTTATCTTGGCGAGGGGCCGAAGGGATTGCACCTCGACGGCCGCTCGAAGGCCGCGCTCGCCGAAGGCGGCGAGCTCAAGCATCTGATGTTTTTGGGCGCATTCGCCGAGATCTGCATTGTGCCGGCGCAGCAGGCGATCGTGGTGCCGAAGGAGATCCCGTTCGACCGCGCCTGCCTCATTGGTTGCGGCGTCATGACCGGTGTGGGCGCCGCGCTCAATATCGCCGAAATCGGATATGGCGACACCGTGATGGTGATCGGCTGCGGCGCGGTCGGGTTGGCGGCGCTACAGGGCGTGGTGATGGCCGGCGCTGGCAGCGTGATCGCGGTCGATCTCGACGACAACAAGCTTGCGCTCGCGACAAAACTCGGCGCGATGCATGCGGTCAACGCTACCCGGCAGGATCCGATAGAGTTCGCGCGATCGGTGACCGGCGGCCGCGGCGCGGATGTCGTGCTGGAAGCGGCGGGCCACCCGACTGCGTTCCGCCAGACCACCGAAGCCGTGCGTGTCGGCGGCCAGGTGATCTGGCTCGGCAAGATCGACGTCACCAAGGATGTCGGCTTTCGCTGGGGCGCTCTGATGGGCGAAAAACGCCTGCGCCGATCGAGCTATGGTGGCGCCCGCCCGCGCCGCGATTTTCCGATGCTGGCACGGGCCTATCTGGACGGCCGGCTGAAGCTCGACGAACTGATCACCGGCCGCATCAAGCTCGACGACATCAACCGCGGTTTTGAGGATTTGCGCGCCGGCCGATCGATCCGCACCGTGATTGAGTTTTAGAACGAGATGCGTATTTGCTCCCTCTCCCCGCAGGCGGGGTGAGGTGACTTCACAGCGTCGAGCGCGCGAAGCTTTCGATGTAGTCGACCAGCTTATCGGAAGCTTCGGCCGCCTTGTCGGGATCGCGCCTGGCGATCGCCTCGGCGACGGCGGCATGCAGCCGCGCGCACAGCGGCAGGTCGGCGGCCTCCTTGTAATGCTGGTACCAGAAGCGCCGCGACAGGCCGTGCATCAGGCCCATCGAGCCGCGGGCGAATTCGTTGCGCGCGGCGAGCGAGACCAGCGTATTGAACTGCTGATCGAGCCGCATGAAGGAAATATCGTCCTCCTGATCGGACGCGCGACGCATGCCGGCCGCGATTTCGGAGAATTGCGCGCGTTCTTCCTCGCTCGCGCGCTCGGCCGCCGCCCGCGCCATCAGCCGTTCCAGTTCGCGCCGCACTTCCAGCAAGCGCAGTTGCGCTCTCAGATCAATCTCGGACACGAGCACGCCGCGCCGCGGCAGGATGTTGACGAGACCGTCGCGCGACAGCCGCTGCAGCGCCTCGCGGATCGGGGTGCGGCCGATCCCGAGACGATCGGCGAGCACCAATTCCGAAAGCACCGTGCCCGGCGGCAATTGCAGGGTCACGATCAGCTCCTCGATCTGGGCATAGGCCTTGTCGGTCAGCGTGACGTCGCCTTGCAGAAAGGTCGACACGTTGCGCTTGCGCCGCTTGCCCGCGGGCGCAGGGCTCGGCGGGCTGCGCTTGGCGGCCGCTTTGAACGACATCGATTTTCTGATCTCGGCCATCCGTCCTTCCCGATGCCGCACAACATCAATCACGGGTGAAGGATCGCACTGATTCTCCGCCGCAGCAAATAGACTGTTCAGTGCGAGATGTGTTCGAGCGTCCGCCCTTTCGTCTCTTCGCCCAAAATCAGGACTGACAGCGCCGCGATCACGAAGGCGCCGGCGCCGAGCGCAAAGACGCCGCCCTGACCCGTCATCGGCAGGATCACGCCAATGACGTATGGACCGATCAGTGATCCGATGCGCCCGATGGCCGAGGCAAAGCCGGTCCCGGTCGCCCGCACTTCCGTCGGATAAAGCTCCGGCGTGTAGGCGTAGAGCGCCGACCACATGCCGAACAGGAAGAACTGCATGCACAGTCCGGCGATGATCAGGAATGTCTGGTCGGTGGCGCCGCCGTAGAAATAGCAGGCGATCGCGCCGCCGATCAGGTTGAGCGCCAGCGTTGCCTTGCGGCCCCAGGATTCAACCAGCCACGCCGAGAACAAGAATCCCGGGACGCCCGCGAGCGAAATCAGAATGGTGTAAAATACTGATTTGGTGACCGGAAAGCCCTTGGCCTGCAGCAGTGCGCCAAGCCAGGTGGTCAGCCCGTAGAAGCCGAGCAGCGCGAAGAACCACAGCGTCCACAGCATCGCGGTGCGCTTGGCATAGATGCCCGAAAACAGCGTGCCGATGCCGACATGCCCCGCGGCGACGACCGGCTGCGGCACCGCCGCCGGCAACGGCTTGCCAAGGCGCGCGCTGACGTTGTTCTCGATTTCCTGCATCACCGCTTCGGCGCGCTCCGAATGACCGTGCGCGGCGAGCCAGCGCGGCGATTCCGGAACGTATTGGCGGATCACCAGCACGAACAGCGCCGGTATCGCCTGCAGGATGAACACCCAGTGCCAATCCGCGACCGACAGCACGGCGTAGATCAACAGGCCCGATGCGATGAAGCCGAGCGGCCAAAAACCTTCGAGATAGGCGATGTAGCGGCCGCGCTTTTCGGCCGGCATCATTTCCGACACCAGTGATTGCGCGATGGGAAATTCCATGCCCATGCCGAAGCCGAGCAATAGGCGCGACGCGCCAAGCATCGTGACCGTCGACGAAAGGCCGCAAAAGAGGCTGCCGAGCCCCCAAAAAATCATGCTGGCTTGAAACACGCGGGCTCGCCCGAACCGATCGGCCAACAGGCCTGCGGAAGCAGCCCCTGCAAACATGCCGAAAAAGCTCATGCTGGAGAGCAGCCCCGCCTCAGCCGTGGAAAGCTGGAACGACTGCTTGATCGAGCCGAGCACGAAGGTCAGCGCCCCCAGATCCATGCTGTCGAAGAACCATGCGGTCGCGATGATCGCGAAAATCATCTTTTGATAGGAAGTCAGCGGCAGCCGTTCGAGCCGGCCCGCGATATTGGCGACTTGAGCGGCTTGCGCGGCCCGCGCGCCGGCTTGCGCCGCACCCAGCACATTCGCATCGTGTGATGCATCCAGAGCACTCATGTTTCTTCTCCCTGATCGACCCCGGGCTGGCTGTTGGGCTCCGGATCGAAAGGAATGTCATATGAGCACTACTGATATGTCAACGATATATTTGATGCGCCCACGGCCGGCGGACCGTGCGCTGGCTTCGCGCATGGACCAAAAGCCGAATGATTTCAAAAGTCCTGGCGCCGTATCGGCCCTGAGAGGCCGCACGCATTGTCGGAGCGCATCGGCATGAGATAGCATTGTCACACCCCACGGCAGAGCTGCTTCCGAACAAGCTGATCGGCCGGCCGCCCGCAACGGGTGACGCAACAAAAATAACGGGAACACGGGCGGGAGCGCAGCATGGAATTCGTTGAACTGAACGGCGCCGGGCTTCGCTACGAACTCCGCGGCAAGGGCGAGCGCACGCTAGTGCTGGTGCACGAAATGGGCGGCTCGCTGGAAAGCTGGGACGACGTCGCGCCACGGTTTGCCGAATCCCGCCGCGTGTTGCGCTATGACGGCCGCGGCGCCGGCCTGTCGCAGAAAGTGCGCGGCGAGCTGCACATCGATACGATGGCCGACGATATCGCGGCCCTGCTCGATCACGTCGGGATCAAAGGCCAGGTAGCGCTGGCCGGCATTGCCGTTGGCGGCGCGATCGCGCTTCATTTCGCCGCCCGATACCCTAAGCGCACAGGCGGTGTCGTGGTCGGCAGCCCGGCGACCGGCATCGAGCCGGATCGCCGCGCCGCGGTGCTCGAACGCGTCGCCAGGATCGAGGCAGCCGGTATGGCGTTCGCTGTCGAGGATTCGATGCGGAACGGCTATCCCCCGGAACTTCGCGGCGACATCAAGCGCTTTGCGCGATACCGGGCGCGATGGCTCGGCAACGACCCTTTAAGCTACGCTACGGTCTACCGGATGCTGGCAGCGACCGACATGCAGGATGAACTGACGAGGCTGCATTGCCCCGTGCTGGTGATCGGCGGCAGTCTTGATCGCACGCGCCCGCCCGCCGTCTCACAAGCCGTCGCGAAGGCCATACCTAACGCAGGCTACCACGAAGTCCGCACCGGCCACTACATGGCGGTGCAAACGCCTGACCTCATCTTCGATTGCATCGCATCCTTCCTGGACGCGATCGACGCCTGACCGAGCCTCACCCTCCCCTGCAATTCAACAAGGGTCTTCCAACATGAGCCCGCAACCCGCACAGCAAATTCCCGGCGTCTATCATCGCAGAATCGGAGATATCGTCGTCACCGCGATCAGCGACGGCTATCTCGACGGCAGCATCGACGTGATGCGCAATATCGATCTCGAAAAGGCCGAGCGGATTCTCAAGGAGGCGTTCCGGCCGGTGCGGCGAACCAACGTCAACGCCTTCCTGATCCATTCCAAAGGCCGCCTCGCAATCGTCGACACCGGAAGCGGCAATTATCTGCTGCCGACCGCGGGCTTCGTTCAACGGAGCCTCGCATCGGCCGGCATCGATGCGAAGGCGATCGATACCGTCTTGCTCACGCATATGCACCCGGATCATTCCGCCGGGCTGACCGACATGTCGAACGGCCAATTATTGTTTCCGAACGCGGAACTCGTCATGCACGAGAACGAGCCGGCGCACTGGTTCGACGATGGCGCGATGAGCAAAGCAGACGAGCGGGCGAGTAAACTCTATTTCCAGGCCGGCCGCGAGCAGGTCGCGCCCTACAAGAGTAGGACACGACTGTTTCGACAGGGCGAAGTGTTTCCGGGCGTGACCGCGGTGCCGAGCGTCGGGCATACGCCGGGCCACACCGCGTATCTCGTGGCATCGGGCAAGGATCAGCTGATGATCTGGGGCGACACCGTGCACGTGCCGGAAGTGCAAACCGCGTTTCCCGAAGCCGGCATGGCATTCGATACCGATCTCGCTGCCGCCGCCGCGGCGCGCAAGCGCATGTTCGATCGCGTTGCCGCCGACGGCATCCTGGTCGCCGGGATGCACCTGCATTTCCCGTCATTCTCGCGCCTTGCACGGCGAGGCGACGCCTATGCGCTTTACCCCGAGGCCTGGGTGCACACGCTGGATGCGAACTAGGACGCTGTCGAAGGCGGCGGCCCGCCTTCTATTTGGGAACAGGATCGAGCGGCGCGCGATAGAGTTCCCTGTTGTCGCCATCGGTTACCCGGACGGCGCAATGCTTCGCCTTTAGTTCAGGTCGGACCAAACACAGTTCGATGGCAAGCTGGTCGGCTCTGTCAGACGCGAGGTCAAGATCCTCCAGGATGATACCGCCCTGGTTCTTGTACTCTTCGCCGATTACGAGATCGAAATAATAGTAGGGCATCCGAAAGTTCCCCATTTCGGTATGCCCTGCATGGTAGTCCTGAGTTGACCGGTTCCCCTATAGCAACGAAGACACAGGCACGTTACTCACAACCGATCTCGCGCTTGTGTTGCTTTTTTGTTAGGCACGCACCTACGCGACTCGTTGCGTCATGTGGACGACGCTTGCTTCATCTTTCGTGTTTCTGTGTGCCGTGTCTCTATGCGTCGTGTCCTGCATCGAAATCGTCCTCGAAACGCAAATGCTTCACGCTGCGGCCGCGGCGCCGCACCAGTCTCAAGGCTTCGATCCCGATCCTGATATGCTTCTCGACATAATTCGTGGTCACCAGTTGATCGGACGCTTCGGTCTTCACCCCCTCGGGGATCATCGGCTGGTCGGACACCAGAAGCAGCGCGCCGGTTGGAATGTGGTTGGCGAATCCCGCGGCAAAGATCGTTGCCGTCTCCATGTCGATCGCCATGGTCCGGGTACGGCGCAACAGATCCCGGAAGCGATCATCATGTTCCCAGACCCGGCGGTTGGTGGTGTACACGGTGCCGGTCCAATAATCGTGACCGAGATCGCGGATCATCGTCGACACCGCGCGCTGCAACTCGAACGCGGGCAGCGCGGGGACCTCTGGCGGCAAATAATCGTTCGAGGTGCCCTCGCCGCGAATCGCGGCAATCGGCAGGATCAGATCGCCGATCTGGTTCTTGCGCTTCAAGCCGCCGCATTTGCCGAGAAACAGCACGGCCTTCGGCGCAATGGCGCTCAACAGATCCATCACGGTTGCGGCATTCGGGCTTCCCATGCCGAAGTTGATCAGGGTAATCCCATCGGCGGTGGCGTTGGGCATCGGCCGGTCGAGGCCCTTGACCACGCCGCCGTGTAGCGTGGCGAACCATTCGACATAATTGTCGAAGTTGGTCAGCAGAACATAGTTTCCGAATTCAGCGAGCGGCGTGCCGGTGTAACGCGGCAGCCAGTTCTCGACGATGTCCTTTTTCTCTTTCATGGCCTTTCATCTCATCCGGAGGCGCGCACCAGAGCGTGAACCAAAAGCCAGGTGATTTCAAAAGTTTTGTGCGGGCGCTGCACATTTTGGTTTTTCCGCTCCCCGACACCGCCGGTTCGGCCTAAGATCGTGTCCGGAAGAACGGGCGCAGTGAAATTTCCTGCGGCTTTAGGGGCATCCCGCGGGCTTTGGTTTTCGCAAATGAACCTGACCCAGGAGCACCACAGATGGCAAATTGGAAACCCGATCCCAGTTTTTATCCCTCGCCGCGCATGGCCGCGAAGGCGGCGGCGGAGACCGTAGCCTATGTCGCAGCCTTCGACCCGGACCGCAAGACGCCCGACGCGATCGCGGTGGTCGATGTCGATCCCAAGTCGAGCTCGTACTCCAGGATCATTCATGCGACAGCAATGCCGAACGCCGGTGATGAATTGCATCACTTCGGCTGGAATGCCTGCTCCTCGTGCCTGTGCCCCAACGCGCCGCATCCGCATATCGAGCGCCGCTATCTGGTGGTGCCTGGCTTGCGGTCTTCGCGCATCCACATCCTCGATACCAAGCCCGATCCGAGAGCGCCGAAGATCGTCAAGGTGATCGAGCCGGAAGAAGTGGCCGACAAGGCCGGTTACACGCGCCCGCATACCGTGCATTGCGGCCCCGAAGGCATTTATGTCGCAGCGCTCGGCAACCGCGAGGGCAAGGGACCGGGCGGTGTGTTCCTGATGGATCACGAGAGCTTTGACGTACTCGGGCAGTGGGAGATGGACCGCGGCTCGCAATATTTCGCTTACGACGCCTGGTGGCATCTCGGCCACGATACGCTGGTCACCAGCGAGTGGGGCACGCCCGACACCTTCGAGAACGGGCTGATCCCGGAAGTGCTGCTCGGCGCCAAATACGGCCGGCGGCTGCATTTCTGGGATTTGCAGAAGCGCAAGCATCTGCAGACCATCGATTTCGGCGACAAGTATCAGCTCGTGTTCGAATTGCGGCCAGCGCACGATCCGACCAAGGCCTACGGCTTCGTCAACTGCGTGGTTAGCCTCGAAAACCTCTCGTCCTCGATCTGGACCTGGTACCGCGACGGCGACAAATGGGCGGTGAAGAAGGTGATCGAGATCCCGGCCGAAGCCGCACATGAAGATCAGCTTCCGCCGGTGCTCAAGGGATTCAAGGCCTGCCCGCCGCTCGTGACCGACATTGATCTCTCGATGGACGACAAGTTCCTCTATGTCGCCTGCTGGGGCACCGGCGATTTGCAGCAATACGACGTCTCCGACCCGTTCAAGCCAAAACTGACCGGCAAGGTGCGCATCGGCGGCATTGTGTCGAGGGCGACGCATCCCGGTGCAAAGAACGGCGCGCTCAGCGGCGGGCCCCAAATGGTGGAGATCAGCCGCGACGGAAGGCGCGTCTATTTCACCAATTCGCTTTATGGCGCCATCGATCCGCAGTTCTATCCCGATGGCATCGAGGGATGGATGGTCAAGCTCGACGCCAGTCCCGAAGGGGGCATCGCCTTCGATCCCAAATTCTTTGTCGACTGGCCGGCATCGCACCGGCCGCACCAGGTGCGGCTCGAGGGCGGCGATTGCTCGTCGGATTCCTATTGCTATCCGTGACGGAGCGGCACCTGCGCGTCGGAAAGCGGTGATAGGTGGAAAATAGCGCGCCATGAACGCCGCTTCTTCCGAGTTCTGGCCATGGCTCGCGCTCGCCGGCCTTGGAGCATTCCATGGCCTCAATCCGGCGATGGGCTGGCTGTTCGCGGTCGCCTTGGGGCTTCATCGCCACGACCGGCGCCTGGTCTGGCTGTCGCCGCTTCCGATTGCGCTCGGACACGCGCTCTCGATTTCGATCGTCGCAGGCGCCTTCCTCTGGGCCGGCCTGGTGATCGATCCCCGCGCGCTCCGCGTTAGTGCCGGCCTGTTCCTGATCGGCTGGGCGTTCTACCACTGGCGCTACGGGCATCGGCATCGCGTGCGTTTCGGGATGCAGACGGGACTGGCGGCACTCGCCGCGTGGTCGTTTCTAATGGCGACCACGCACGGCGCGGGCCTCATGCTGTGGCCGGTGTTGATGCCGCTTTGTTTTCCGATTGGCTCGGAGCCAACTTCGATCTGGCCGTTCTTGACTGCGTTATCAGGCGTGGCGGTTCACACGCTGGCAATGCTGACGGTCTCTACCGCCATCGCGGTCGCCGTCTATGAGTGGATCGGGCTCGAAATCCTGCGTCACGCCTGGCTCAATGTCGACCTGATCTGGACGCTGGCGCTTGTCGTGGCTGGCGCGCTGCTGCTGCTCGGCTGAATTCCGGTTGGACAAGGCCCGCCCAGCGGCTCTCGACATGCAATCGAGCGGCACTACATGCCGTGGTCCTGAAATGCCTTCCGGCAGGCGCGGCCAAGCCGGTCGCGGTGTTGCTGGAGGCATTGCTGAACGGCATTGTCGCCATCGGCCAATTGCTGGCGGCAAAGCCGCGACGCGTCACGCGAGCAAGCTTGCCGCTCCTGCGGGGTGCCGGTCTGAGCCGTTGCTGCGGAATAGCTAAGGACCAGCGCGGAAATTGCGATCAAAACGATCCTGCTCATTGGGTTCCTCCAAGATTTTTCGTTTCTGTAAACCTGTGAGACTTCGCTTCCTCCAATTTTGGTTCGCGTTCCCGCGATGATTTGCGATCAGGCCGCGAGCGCATGCCGATTTACTTCGCGCTTGGCGAGTTCGGTCAAGAGGAGGTCGGCCTGCCGCTCTTCCTCGAGGCTCATGTGCAGCATTTCCTGCTCGTCACGCAGATCCAGTTGACCGGCAAGCGCCGCCACGGTGCCGTAGGCGGCGATCTCGTAATGTTCGATCTTTTGCGCCGACGCGATAAGGCCGGCATCGCGAAGGTCATCCCCCTTCAACATCGTGATCATCTTCTTGGTTTCGGTGATCATCGCCTGCATGGCCTGGTCGGTATGCGCCGCGGGGTTGGCGCCATGCTTCAGCAGAATGGTCGCCAGTCGCGCCCCTTGGGTCTCGGTCTCCGCGCGATGATGAATAAGCACACGCATCAGCGTCGGATGGGTGGCGGCTCCCGCCATGCGCAGCAGCGCATCAGAGAGTTGGGTTTCGACGCTGGCAAGTTCCTGCAGTTCTGCCAGATACATGTCCTTGAAGTTGCTGATTTCCATAGCAGCAGCCCTTTCATTTCATCGAGATGCGTTATTAGGCATGGAACCGGAAGAGCAGCGGGCCGAGCCCGCTTCTCGATTCCGATTTTCACGCCTGCACAACGAATTCCGAGAGCCGTCGGTTCCAGCGATGATTCCTGTTTCAGGGCTCCTGCCTGTCGTATGCGCGACATGAAACGGGCCGCTCGACGCGACCGGCCATCGGCCGCGCAACTCACGGGCGGCGATCAACTCTGATGCCGTTCCAAAAGATTTGGACCGCATGATCGATGCTGCGCTGGATTGCGTTGCGGAGGTTCTTTGGCAGCATGCCGGCCATCGCGCGCCGATGCAGGTCACCGCCGACGGAGTCGAAAAACTGCACGGCCGCGCGCTGCGGATCGTCGAGGCGGATAAGGCCGCGCTCGCGCCAGACCGACAACATGCCGGCAAGGTGTGCATAGGTGCGGTCGGGTCCGAGCTGGTAAAAGGTCCGCGCAAGTTCGGGGAAGCGGGTGCCCTCGGCGATGATCAGCCGCCAAATACCGACAGCATCAGGAGCCATCGCGACCTCCATATAGCGCTGCGCGATGTGAGCGAGCGCATGGCGGACGTCGGAGTGAACGACCTCGGGATCGCCGAACGCGGCAAGGATGCGCTCGACGCGCTCCTCCACGATCGCGGCAAACAGGCCATCCTTGCCGCCGAAAAACGAGTACACGGTGCCCTTGGACGCCCCGGCACGCTCGACCACGAGGTCGATGGTGGCGCTGCCATAACCGTTCTCCAGAAAGATTTCGGTTGCGGCGTCCAGGATTTCGGACCGCCGGATCTCGCCGCGCGGTCTGGCCTTCCGCACTGTCGCAGTCGCCGGCATGGACCCTTGTTTTCGCTAAAACGTAACGTACATTACGTTATCATTGGAGGTCGCGATGTCAAGTCGACCCCTCACCCCGGCAACATGCCCGGTCCCGCCCGCGACCGATCCGATCGGGCCCGCCACCCACCGCGCTCAGACCGAGTTCGCGACCGCGCAACTCTTCGGCGCCCTCCCAAGCCCTCGGCGCGTTCGATCATCGCCAACGGAAGCTGCCGACAAGCCTGGCGCGCCGCCACGGCTCTACGGTGCCTTGCGATGCACCCCGCGCGACAATGCCGCCCGCATCATCACCGAGGCGGAACGGCTGTTGCGAATTTACAGCCATCGCAAAATCACCGTGGCCGATATCGCCGACGCCTGCGGCTTCTCCGCGGCCAACGTCTATCGGTATTTCTCAAGCCGCCGCGCGATCCTCGATGCGCTCGCGTTTCATTATTTGCGCGAGAGCGAACGCGCTGGCCTGGCTTGTGCGATCCGCAACAGCTATTCGGCGCAGGGTCGGCTCAGTGGTTTTCTCACCGGCTTGAACACCGCTTTGATGATCTTCGCTGATTGCGAGCCGCGGGTCAGCGCGCTGCTCGCCGAGGCTACGGCGGAGCAATGGCCCTGCTACACCCACCATGATGCGCGTCTCGTTCGCCACATCACCAAAATTCTCGCTACAGCGAGCCCATCCGGAGAATTCAGGCCGCTAGGCGATGCCGGGCAAGAAGCCCGGCGCGTGAAGGCGGCAGCCTGCGCGCTGGTCGAGCCGGACGTCGTCCTGTCCTGCCGGGACAGGTACGACGCCTCCACGCGCGAGGCGGTGAGCCGACTGATCGCGGCTGCACTGTCAAACCAATCCGTGTCGCCAAGCCGAGCTTCGCCACACGCCGACTGATGTCGGACGTCGCCAACAGGAGGATGCCATGACTTTGAAAAACATAGGGGTGTTCGTCGACGCGACACCCGAAGGAGAGAAGCGGATCGACTATGCGGCAACCCTTGCCCACCAGTGCGGCGCCCACCTTGCCGGGATTCACGTCGTGTCTGCGGTTCGCCCGGAATATCGATCCGATTACTATGTGATTGGCGAGAAGGCCATCCGAGCCTTGCTCGCCGAGCGCAAAACGGCCGACGAGGCCGCGACCTCCAATGTTCGCCGGCGCTTCGAGGCCATTTCCGCAAAGCGCGATCTCAGTGCGGAATTCCGGGTGATCCGTCGAGGCGGACCTGACGAGGATATCACGCTCAGTTCGCTTCATTCCGATCTCGTGGTGATCGGTCAGCGTGAGCTGCAGGAGCTGCGAGGCTACTTGTCTCCCGAAAAGCTCCTGGTCGCGAGCGGCGCTCCCATTCTCGTCATACCGAGCGGCTGGAAATCCGAATCGATCGGCAACAAGATACTGGTCGGCTGGAACGCCAGCCGCGAGGCCCGCCGCGCGGTCGCGGACGCACTCCCGTTCCTCGTCGCGGCCAGCTCCGTGACGCTTCTGGTTGTCGATTCGGACGCGAGAGCCCGCCGGCACGGCGAGGAGCCCGGCGCTGATATCGCCCTCTATCTGGCGCGGCACGGGGTCCGCGTCGAAGTGGAGCAGGTGCTGTCGAAAGGCTCTCTGGTTGCCGACATCATCCTTTCCCAAGCCGCAAATCACGGCGTGGATCTGATCGTCATTGGCGCCTACAGCCACGCCCGCTCTATCGAGATGATGTTCGGCGGCGTAACCCGGACGGTGCTGAAACAGGCGCCTGTTCCCGTTCTGATGTCGCGGTGACGGCAGTTATTAACAGCAGGCTGAAGCAGCCTGCGCGATGAGTTTCAAGCTGGCGCAAGCGCGCGACAAATCCCCCGTTCGAATTGTCGATAGGCCTTCAAAGCTTGCCGGTCGGCGAAGGGAAGGATCTGCATCATGATCACGCCGGCGATCCGCATCGTCGGGTCGATCCAGTAATAGGTGTTGAACAGACCCGCCCATGTGAGGCTGCCTGCTCTGCGGCCATCGGGAACGGGATCGACATTGATCATGTGTCCAAGCCCCCATCGCAGATGAACGCCCGGAAAGAAATCCACATCATTCGATAACGCAGGGTTCGTCGTCTTGAGGATTCCCGCCTCAATGCCGCCGATCTGGTTTGCGGACATCAACGCAACGGTCTCGGGGCGAAGGATATTTGTCCCGCGCAGGCGTCCGCCATTCAACAGCGCCTGCAGCAGGGTCAGATAATCCGGCGCCGTGGAATAGATGCCGCCGCCGCCGGAAAACACCTTTGCAACATTGGGCTTTTCCTGAGGCTTCGGCAAAAGTTTTCCGTTCGCCTCCCTCACATGCAACCTCGCTTCACGCGCGCGCTGCTTCTCGTTGAGCGCGAAGACGGTGTCGTTCATGCCGAGCGGTCCGGTGATGTGATCGCTGAAATAGCGATCGAGGCTCTGCTCGCTGGCGATTTCCACCATCCGGCCGACCCGGTCGAGACCGCCGCCATAGGCCCATTTCTCGCCAGGTTCGAACATCAGCGGCATGCGCGGCAAATCCGGATGGCCGTGGGCAAATTTGAGATAACGAGCGACATTCGGATCCCACAGCAGATAGCTGAAGCCTGAGGTGTGCGTCAGCAGGTTGCGCAGGGTTAAGGGTTTTTGCGCCGGACGCAGTTGCGGAACACCCTTCGCATCGAAGCCGGTGAGAACCTGCACCGAGTTCGAGCGTCGGATCGATATTGCCGGCCGGCTCGTCGAGCTTGAGCTTGCCCTGCTCCACCAGTTGCAGCGCAGCAACCGTCGTCAGCAGTTTGACCATCGAGGCGATGCGGAAGACCGTGTTGCTCGACATGCGCGCGCCCGTGGCCATATCGCGGAAGCCGAACGCGCCTTGATAGATCACTGACCCTTCGTTGGCGGCCATCGCGACAACGCCGGGTATTTCCCGTGCAGCTACCCTCGCCTGCAAGGCTCTGTCGATTTCACTGTCAGTCGGCTTTGCGAGCGGCGCGGCGATGCCGGTTAGAGGTACGGCCGGAATCACGCCGGCGGATGCGAGCGCCACCGTCCGCAACAGTGCATCACGCCGGGTGATTGGCCCTGTCATTCGCACCTTGAAGGTAAGCGTCTTGTGAACGGGAATATAATACTCAGTTCCACCGATTTTCTTGCTCTTTTGGTCGAGGTCAAGCGTGTTCCTTATACCCCGGCGAGGCCGTTTCTGGAACGATGACGTTCGATCGGCAAATCTGTACTATTGGCGCCGACAGGCCTGCTCGCCGGCGATCGCGCTCCGGCCAGAGCAGCATTTCTGCACGACAAGCCGCCGACGTCACGGGAGTCTTCAAAATGAAAAAGATCGTATTTGCCGCGGTGTCGCGCAACTATTTCAATATGCCGGTCTGGATTGCGCAGCATCAGCGGATGTTCGCGGATGAGGGGCTGGATGTTGCGATCGAACTCTATGAAGGCGTCGACGAAGTCACCAATCGTCTTCGAGATGGAAGAGCCCAGCTTGCTTACGGCATCACGGAGCATGTGGTTCTTGACAGTGAAGCCGGCGGCTTTCTGGAAATTATCGGCGGCAACGTCAACCGACTGCCGTTCTCGTTGATTGCGGGCAAGTCGATCAAGACGTTCGACGACCTCAGAGGAAAAACAATAGGAGTGTCCTCGCTCGATGCAGGAAGCTCCTCGCTGGTCATGAAGTTGCTGGCGGCGCGAGGGCTTGAATATCCGCGTGATTACAAGATGCGAGCGGTCGGGCCGATTTTGGCGCGTTGGGACATGCTGCAATCCGGTGAGATCGATGCCGGTCTTCAGGGAGCTCCCTTGAACTATATCGCCGTCGATCAGGGGTTTTCCAGCCTTTGCGAGCCACGCGATGAAGTGCCGTTTTTTCAGTTCACGTCGTTGAATGTGGACCAACGCTGGGCTATCGCCAACGCTGCGACGATCATGAAGTTCATGCGCGCGTTTGTGCGGGCGCATCACTGGTTCTTCGCCGATCGGGAAGGGTCGGCCTCGGTCGCCATGCGCGAGACCGGAATTACCAGGGAATACGCGCTGCGCGCCTGGGATGAATATACCACCGGCCAGATATTCCCGCGCGACGGAGACGCCAGTACGGCGGCGGTCCAGGCGCTGATCGAGATCAGCTCGCGGATCAGGGCGGTTCCTCACCGGGTCAAGGCGTCGGCGGATGGCTACATAAATCGTGATTATCTCAACGCCGCCCGCAAGGAGTTGTCCGGACGATCGACGGCCAGGGCATCGTAAAGGCATCCTAGTCATGGCGCCACTATCGCATCCTGCAATCGACTATGGCGATCATCTTCGCGCGGGTGTGCTGATTCCTTCCGGAAATTCTGTCGCCGAGCCGGAGTTGCGCGCGATGCTGCCTTTCGGTTCATCCATGGTGGTGACGCGTCTTCCGTTGCTTGGAAGCTCGAGGGCTGAACTCGTCGGAATGATCGATCAGCTCGAGGGCGCCTCAAAACTTCTGGCGGATGCGAAAGTCGATGTGATCGTATTTCACTGTACGGCGGTTTCGACGTTTGCGCCCGATCTGGCCCACGGCATTCGGGAAAGGATCGAACGGGCCACGGGAATAAGGTCATTTACAACTGCCGACGCCATCGTGAACGCCTTAACGCAGTTGGGCGCCAAACGGGTATCTTTGCTGACGCCCTATATCGATCAGGTGCATGCGCGCGAAGCCGCCTTCCTCCAGGCAAATGGCTTTATCGTTGCAGGCGGCGCCAATCTCGGGATCAACACCAACACCGAGATGGCTTCGTTGCGACCGGAAACCATTCTCGGCTGGGCCGAGGAAAGCTGCGATCGTTCCGCGGACGTCTGCTTTCTCAGCTGCACGGCGATCAAGTCGGCGACCATCATCGAGCAACTGGAACGAACCCTGGAGATGCCGGCGATCACTAGCAATCAGAGCATGGCCTGGCATCTGATCCGGTCGAGCAATATCAGAGACGACGTTAGAGACTTTGGAAGGCTGTTCAGAAGCACGGGAACGGATGCGGTCCGTGACTTGGCGTAGGAAGTGCTTCGCGATCTGCAAGGCCAGGAAGATACCGCCGGCGCGCCACTCAGAACAAAACTGCGAACTCTTACGTTATTGAAATTGCTTTGTAATGTAAATCCACTCCGAGCTATGGTTACAGCCGATCTCGCAATGGGGGCGATCAAAAGACAGCTTGCGCGGATAGTCTGATGGCGGCAGCTTGATACTTGCTTGGCGATCGACACGATACGGCAGCCATTTGCGGCCACACGCAATACTCATTTCCGCGAGGGAGTTTGTGCATGTCAGTCCCGAACGTACGGCAGGTGCAAGGGTACTGCAGTCTGTGCATCGCCCGCTGCGGTACCGTCGCGACGGTGACGGATGGCAGATTCACACGTCTGGACCCCGATCCGACCCACCCCACCGGCGCAGCAATTTGTGCCAAGGGCCGCGCGGCTCCCGAACTCGTCTATCACAAGGACAGGCTGAAGCGACCGCTGCGTCGAACACGGCCGAAAGGCGACTCCGATCCGGGATGGGAGGAAATATCATGGGATGCGGCGCTCGATCAGATCGCCGCCGCCATGCGGCGCATCGCCGAGCAGCATGGACCTGAAGCGGTGGCGTTCAGTCAATCGTCTCCTTCGACGACCGCCATCGCGGATTCCGCTGCCTTCGTTGTCAGACTGATGAATGCATTCGGCACGCCGAACCATGTGTCGTCGCTCGAGCTGTGCGGCTGGGGACGCGGCTTTGCGACGCGCTACGTCTTCGGCGTCGGCAGCGTTGCGACCGGAAGCGCCGGCGGCGCGATGGCAGATATCGTCGAATCCGGCTGCCTCATCCTGTGGGGCTATAATCCCTCGTTTACGCGCATCACACATGCGACTGCCACGGTCGCGGGCCTGAAGCGCGGAATGAAGCTGATCGTGATCGATCCGCGCCACGCCGGGCTTGCCAACAAAGCCGATGTCTGGCTGCAGGTCCGCCCCGGCACCGACGGTGCGCTCGCCTTGGGTCTGGCCAACATCATGATCGAGCGCGGATGGTACGATGAGGCGTTCGTCCGCACGTGGAGCAACGGACCCCTTTTGGTGCGCTCGGATACGGACAGGTTGCTCAAAGCGGAGGACCATGCTTCTGGCGGCGGCTCAGGACACTTCGTTGCCTGGGATTCACAGTCCGACCGCGCCGTCAGCTATGATCCGGCGACCGGCCGCTACGAGGCACCCGCGCTTCTTGCCTTGCGAGGCGAATACACTGTCGCAACCAGAGATGGTCCGATCTCCTGCCGGCCTGTCTTCGACCGCTACGCAGCGCTATGCAGCAAATATTCGCCCGAAACGATTGAAGCGACATGCTGGGTTCCTGCCGGTCAATTGGAGGAGGCTGCCCGCACGATCTGGCATGCCCGGCCCGTATCTTATTATGCCTGGAGCGGGCACGAGCATCACGCCAACAGCACGGAGACGGCGCGGGCGATGGCCATGCTCTATGCTCTGACTGGCAGTTTCGATGCGGCCGGAGGCAATGTGATGTTGCCTGCAGTGCCGGCCGGATCGATCAGCGGAGAGAACTTGCCTGCGGCAAAGCGGCTCGCTCCCGCAATCGGGTTTGCCGAACGTCCGCTCGGACCGGCGCGCTGGAACCACGTCTCCCCTCGGGACTTTTACCGAGCCGTTCTGGAAGACACGCCCTATCCCGTCCGCGGACTCATCGGTTTCGGCGCAAATTTGCTGCTCGCTCACGGCGATCCGGTTCGCGGACGTGCTGCGCTGGCCGCGCTCGATTTCTACGCCCATGCCGATCTGTTCATGACGCCGACGGCGGCGCTTGCGGATATCGTGCTGCCTGTCGCGTCCTGCTTCGAACGCGAGTTTCTCAAGATCGGATTTGAAATCAGCGCAGAAGCGCAATCGCACGTTCAGCTTAGGCAGGCCATCGTCGCCCCACCCGGCGAGGCACGGTCCGATACCGATGTCGTCTTGGGCCTTGCCGCACGTCTCGGCCTTAGCGAGCATTTCTGGAACGGCGACGTCGATGCCGCTTACCGGCAGCAGCTCGGTCCCAGCGGCATCACCCTGGATCAGCTTCGAGCGCAACCTGCTGGACTACGGAAACCGCTGACGACGCAGCACATCAAGTACGCCGCGCGCGATGACAGGGGAAACCCACGCGGCTTCCCGACGCCGTCGCGGAAAGTCGAGTTCTGGTCGGAAACCTTCCTTGATCACGGCTATTCGGCCATGCCCGATTTTGTCGAACCACCCATGGGCCCGGTCGCCCGCCCCGACCTGGCTGCGTCCTTCCCTTTGATCCTCACGTGCGCGAAGCCCAGTCTTTTTTGTCAGACCCAGCATCGTGCACTGCCGAGCCTGCGCAGGCGCGCATTGGATCCGGAGATCGAGATGAATCCCGCGACGGCCTCCGCACGCGGCATCAGGAATGGAGATTGGGTTGATGTGCGTACCCCGGCCGGCGGAATGCGGGCCCGGGCGCGCTTCAGTGAAAAGCTCGATCTGCGCGTCGTCGTGGGCGAGCATGGCTGGTGGCAAGGTTGCGATGAACTGGGAGTTGGCGACTGCGATCCGTTCGATCCGAACGGCACGAACTTCAACTTGATGATCGACGCCAGTGTTCGCGATCCCGTCAGCGGCACGCCATCCCATCGATCCAATCTTTGCGAAGTTCAGCCGGTGCGGGGATCTCGCGCCGAAGAGCTTTAGGGAAGCGTGCTCCCGAACCAGGGCTGCATCATACAATGTCATGGAATATTGTGCGTTTGGCGCTCCCTAGGGAAGCGCGTGAAGCAAACGATTTCAACGTGGTACCGAAAAGTTTGGGGAAAACGTGCTTCATTGATCTTCATCACGTTTCAGCGTGATCCCCCAAACCATTTTTGCCGACGGCTTGGTGGTCCACTCAGCGGATCATGCCGGAAGACGTTGGGGGATCACTCGTCACCGTTCTTCGCGTGCTAGCTAGTCCAGGGCGTTGAGGTCGTCGTCGGGCGTTCGAGTGAGTGGAGCGCTACCGCCTTTGCCCACACCAGCTGAGCCTACGATATTTTATTCAATCTCACGCATGAGGGCTTTCCGGCAGAGCCTGATGCCCTGAGATCGCCATTTGTCGATCTTCCTGGAACTCACCTGCGGTTGCCTGCCCGCTGATGCTCCAGAAGCCATAACGATGCTTCGATCCATTATTCAAAATCGTCGTCTTTCTGTTCCCGTACATTGTCGATCGATTTATTTCGAATCGGTGCAACATTTGACGACCATCACGCCTCTTTGGCCGGTTTGATGGCCTTTGATCGCCGTCTTGAGCTGATCGAGAGTTACGTCGCGGGGCACCTCAAGCATCTTGTCTAGGGTATAAAGTTCAAAGAGATAGTGGTGAGCGTGCAGGTTAGCTTCGGGCAGTGGACCCATGTAGCCGTTGGCCAGAAAGCTGACTTGAAACGCCCCGGCCGGCAACATCGCGGTCCGGCCTCGGGTCGTGTTTTCGGCCAGAAGACGGGTGCTGGGCGGCAAGTTGATGACCGCCCAGAGCAAACGGTCCTCAGGGTTTCCGCCCGAACTGGCTTCCATGTCGGTCATGGTCAGGACGACGGAAACCGTCCCTGGCGGTGGATCAGTCCAGACGAGCGGCGGCGAGATCGGATCGAACGTCACCATCTTGGCTGCATTGGCGGCGTACTTCAGGGGTAGCCACCCGTAGTCGGCAAAGGCCGATGACCTGATCGTTGGTTGTCGCGGATATCCTGGGCCCGGCTCGACGGCCGGCGCAGGCCCGCCTCCGCTGACCGGCTCGGCTACCAAGCTCGGGTTCGGAACCAAAATCGTCGGGCCGGGTGCGGGAGCGGCACCCCCAGCGTTCTGTGCTGTGGCAGCGTTAAGGCTGCCCACGACCACCGCGACCCCCGCCAGCCAGTGCTTCACACGCATAGTTGCTAACTTCCTTTGTCGTCCGAGACCGGCGCTCGAATGTCAAACCGCTAATTTGACCCGTCGCAACAGGGTGTGATCATCACAGCCTTATTGCCAGTGAGGTGTCCTTCCATCGCAGCCAAAATGTCCTCGCGGCTCGCGTCTTCCGGAACATTCAACTTCTTGTCCAAGGGATACAGCTTCCAATAGTACGTCCAACGACCCTCCGGGTTCTTTCTGGCCGCTGGCCCGATCCAGCCGTTGCTTCGGAAACTCCGGTGAAACGCGCCCGGAGGCAGCTTCGAAGAGTTGTTTCCATTTGGGATACCTTCAGGTAACGCCCGGACGTTTCCTGGAATATTGACGACTGTCCACATCAACGTGTCTACGTGGTCGGACACAATCAGGACAAAGGCATTTGTTCCCGGGGGAACGTTGCTCCACTCAATCGGCGGATTGACCGCGGCATTATTCATCCCGGGCGGAACCACAATGCTGGGCCGCGTTCCGGTTTGGCTGTATTTCAGAGGCAGGGGCTCCATGTCCTTCACCGTCGGTGAGGAAAGGGTCAGTTGCCGCGGCGGCGTGTTCTCTTGGGCCATAGCGGCGCCAATCGTGCCGAGACCCATCGTCAGCACCAGCAACTGCAACAGATTGAGTTTCACTTGCATCTTTTCCGCCTCCCGCCGCGATGCGGTTTCGAGTTTTGGCACATTTGCGCTCCTGCTGGACTGCGGGCTGCGGTTCGGCGCAGACCTAGTTCTGCTTGTCGCCTTCGATGGTGACCACGTCCCCGAACGGCACCCAACTGGTTCCGTCGAATCGCGCCATTCGCGCCTGCCGCCACGGAGTTCGGTCGCTCGGCGACGTGCTCAGGTTGACGCCGTCAATGAACAAAGATGGGTGAAAGCCTTTCAAGCTGGTCGCTTGCTTGAGCAGGTTCTCGCGCGTCAGATCATCTCCGCATTTCCTCAGGATCTCCGACATGGTCTGTGCCCAGGAATAGCCGGTCGCAGACAGGAAGATGTCGCCCGCCTCTCCGGGCGCCCATTCTTTCATGAACTTCAAGAACTCGTTCATGCTCTTGTCCTCCGCCCAGATCGGATCATTCGGGACCTTCTGCCAAAGCGACGTCAAAAGACCTGTCGACGCCTCAAGGCCCGCCGGTTTCAACGTCGCGTCAATCTGGCTCGATGCCGTGATCACGATCTTGAGCGGCTTCCAGTTGATCTCGTGCGCCTTGCGAAGGGCTTGAGCCGTGAACTTCGGGGTCGACGCGAAGAATACCGTGTCGGCACCCGAACTCGCGAGCCTTACGAGCTCGGATTCGATCGTTGGGTAGGTAATGTCGTAGGATGCCTCGGCGATGACAAGCGACGCCTTGTCGCCCAGTGCGGCCTTGAAGCCGTCGAAATATCCCTTGCCATAGTCGTCATTCTGATGGAGCACGGCAATCTTCGCCGTCGGCTTGTTCTGGAGAATGTATCGCGCGTAGATTCCCGAACTCGATCGCTTGCGAGGCGTAGAAGGTCGTTGTCCATGGCAGCTTCAGCGGATCGTTCAGTTTGGCCGATCCGGACATGGCCAGAAGCTGCGGCACCTTCCTTGCGTTGAGGTATTTGGCGATCGCGAGATTTCCAGGCGTGCCCAGTGTGCCCGCAATCGCCAGCACCTCCTCGCCGTCGACAAGCTTGCGGGTCTGTTCGACGGTCTTCGGCGGGCTATAGGCGTCATCAAGCGAGATCAGGTTGATCTTGCGACCATTAATGCCCCCGGATGCGTTGATCATCCTGAAATAGTTGCCGATCGCCCGCGTGGTTGCGCCGAAGGAGGAAGCCGGCCCGCTGTATGGCGCGGTCTGGCCGAGCTTGATCTCGGTATCCGTTACACCCGGACCATAGTTCTTCTCTGCCGCGGCGACATGAACCGCGCCCAGCAGGATTGTGCCGATCGTCAGGCTCTTCAGCACTGGACGGACGACGTTCGACGAGCGTCTGCCCATGGTTTTAAATCGGACTCTCGCTTCCGGCATGGGCTCACCTCCCCTGATCTTTAACGACGGCAAGCGCCGCCGCTCCCGGTTCTCTAGAGACAGGGCGGCCATTCCCTCCCTGTCACCTCAGTCGAACCGCTCTGCAAGTTTTCGGAGTTGCTCCAGTCTCTCAGGCCCGGCGCCCGGCGCATGAGGTCCAGGCCGATAGGTCACGAATCTCAGTTTGCCGGTAAAGGCAAATGTCCCCTCGGAGTTAAAGCGCTCCCAGCAAACCGGTGACCGGCGATCGATGCCGACGTCTATCCCCTGGAACAGCGCCTGACCAATCAACATGGCCAATCCATGCCTCTCGCAGCGCATCCGGCCGTCCACCGAGATAGCGATATCGAGCTCGGTGGCGGATTTCGCCGTGGCGGAAATAACGATCTGTCGTCGGCCTGCCGATATGGCGCCTCCGTTCACATCTGTTGTCGTGCCATAGCCGTTGTGGAGGTAGTGCACTTCGCCATTGTCGATGTAGACGCTGTAGCCGCCGCCCTGCTGCCCGTGCGCGACAAGCGTCCCGCGATCGCCAGCCTTGAAGTCCAGATCGATTTCGATGTCGAAAGAGCGCTGATCGACGAGCTTGAGCGATCGATATCGGGCCAATGTGGGGGTCCCGGGCACCAGGCGAACCGGCGCTTCGTATCTCAGCTCATAATCCGAGCGTTGAAATTTTCTGATCCCGCTGCCTTCGTCGAGCGGAAATACCTGGTTATCCCATGCCGCACGTTCCCATGCCTGCGCGAGCCGTTGAACGCGCTCCGGCTGTTTGCAGGCAAGATCGGTGGTCTCGGTCGGATCGACAGCGAGATTATAAAGTTCGAATTCGTCATCGGTGAACCCAGTCATAGGCAGATGACGGCTGACGATCTCCCAGCCGGCTTCGTAATAGCCGCGATGACCCGACAGCTCGTAATATTGGGAGATATGGCTATGCGCAGCGTCGGGAAGGAAGACGGTTTGCCCAAAACTCGCTCCGGACAGCGCCCTGACCGGAACGCCGTGCCGCACCTTCAGGTCATTCAAGCCGATAAGATCGAGCAACGTCGGATAGAGGTCGGTGACGTGCACATATTGCGATCGCATCTGACCCGCCATTTCGCGCAGGCGCGCGGGCCATGACATCACCATCGGCACCCTATGACCGCCTGCGTGCGTGTTGCCCTTGTACAGCCGAAACGGCGTGTTCGAGGTCATTGCCCAACCGCGGGGGTAATGCGGCATGCTCGTCGGCCCGCCGATCGCGTCCAGCGCCGCGAGATCACGGTCGATCGAGTTGGTCGTCTTCTTATCGTAGAACATCCGCAGTGCATCGAAATACTGCGTGGTCCCGAACACCTGCCCCTCGCGCGACGCGCCGTTGTCCGACGTCAGGATAACGAGCGTGTTGTCCCATTCGCCGAGTTCCTCGAGGGTCTGGCGGATCCGCCCGACGCTATCGTCGATCGTGCCGATCATGGCCGCATAGACTTCCATATAGCGGGCAAACAAGCGCTTCTCGTCCGCCGTCAGTTCTTCCCATGGCTTCACATCGTCGCCAGGTTCGCTGTTTCGCGGAGGAAGCACCGTGTCGGCCGTGATGACGCCGAGTTCGATCTGCTTTTGGAACCGGGCGGTCCGGATTGCATCCCAGCCTCGTTCATAGCTGCCCCGATGCCGTTCGATATCCTCGAACCTGGCATGCAGCGGCGCATGTACCGCCGGATGCGCGAAATAAAGAAAGACGGGCTTTGAGGAGTCGGACGCTTTCGATGAACGGATCATCGATACCGCGCGATCCGTCAGGTCATCCGTCAGATAATAGCCGTCCGGATAACGTTCCGGCGCGACCTCGGAATTGTCGACCATCAGCGTCGGGGGATGATGATAGTTGGAGAAAGCTTCGAGGAAGCCATAAAACCTGTCGAAGCCGCGCTGCACCGGCCATGAAGCGCGCGAGGCGGTCTCGGTATGATCGAAGTCCTTGCACAGATGCCACTTGCCGACCATGTAGGTCGCATAGCCTTTGGCCCGGAGCGTTTCGGGGATGGTCGTGATGTCCTCGGGAAGTTCCATGGCATAACCGGGAAAGCCCGGATCGGCGTGTGCCACCCAGCCGACTCCGGCGGCATGCGAGTTTCTGCCGGTGAGAAGTGCCGCCCTCGTCGGCGAGCACATCGGCATCACGTGGAAATTGGTATAGCGCAGTCCTTCGTCTGCCAGTTGGTCGATATTTGGAGTCGGTATCTCCGAGCCAAAGCACCCGAAATCGGAATAGCCGACGTCGTCGCAGAGAATGATGACCACGTTTGGCGCGCCAACCGGAGCCTCCGGGCGAGGCGGCCAATCCGGCTTCGATTGCACCATCGTGCGGCCGATCTTGCCTCCAAAGTTGCGATAGGCATGTCTGTCCGGATTAATGGCCTCTGGAATTCCGCGCTGATCCCTCGCCGGTGTGTTCACGGCGGCCGAAACGCCCCCGCGATTTCTCTTCGCCCGATCCACTTGATTTCCTCCTGACGTTTAGGCCGTTTCCCGGCTGCCAATTGTTGATGTCTGAGGGATCGCGACTGACGAGCCACCGCTGAGATCGTCAAGTTGGCGCGCCGGCTTCGATCGCCGTGATCTCATCCGCGAAAAGACCGCACTTGAGCAATCCGGCCATGGCACGCATGCGGCCGTCGATATGATTGAAGAACATCCTGTATCCGGCGCATTGCCACTCGATATTGACCTCGGAGCCCGGTTGCGCCGCCATCGGCTCCCGCATTCCTCTCCTCCCAGCAAAACCACGGTTGCATTTTCTATCAATGGTTCTACCATTGACGTACGACCGATGCAAGCCGGCCCGGAGCGGACAAATAATCCCACGAAAGCCACGGCCGGCCGAACCAACGAAAACGAACAGGGGAGGACGGTGCCGTGAATACTGCCGAGGAGAGGAAGGGCTTTGACTTCATCGTGATCGGCGCCGGAGCCGCCGGATGCCTGCTCGCCAACCGCCTCTCAAAGGATCCAGCCGTGCGCGTTGCACTGATCGAAGCCGGGCCTTCGGACCTGCATTTTCCGGTTAACGTGAAGACGACCATTCCGGTCGGCAACGTCTTCCTGCTGCCGCATGCCCGCTACAACTGGCAGCATGTCTATCGCGGCGGCCCGGAGGTCAACGGACGGCAAATTCCCTGCCCGCGTGGCAAGCTGTTCGGAGGCTGCACGTCGGTCAATGGCACGGTTTACATGCGGGGCCACCCGACCGACTATGACGGCTGGGCGGCATTGGGAAACGAGGGGTGGAGCTATCAGGACGTCCTCGCCCACTACAAGCAGCACGAAAACTATGTCGGCCAGCCCACACCCTTTCACGGCACCGGCGGAGAACTCGATGTCCGCAAGCCCGCAGAGAACAACCACCTCGCCCACGCCCTGATCGATTCTGCCGTGCAGGCCGGCCACCAGCGCAACGACGATTTCAACGGCGAGCGCCAGGACGGCTTCGGCATCTTTGATCTCAACCAGCGCGGCGGCATTCGATTGAGTAGCTCGCGGGCGTTTTTGCATTCTGTGCTCGGGCGCGGCAATCTCAAGGTATTCGCCGACACTCTGGTCGAGCGCATCAACTTCAACGGATCGCACGCAGTCGGTGTGACGATCCGGCACGAAGGCGACAAACGCATGCTCCTGGCCTCCAGAGAAATCGTTGTCGCGGCCGGTACCGTCAATTCGCCACAACTTCTGATGCTGTCGGGCATCGGGCCGGCCGACATGCTCCGTCGCCATAACATTCGCGTCGTGCAGGATCTGCCCGGAGTGGGGGCCAATTTGCAGGATCATCCGACCGTCTCGGTGGCCATGAGCAATCCGGGAGCGGAATCCTATGCGCTGTCCTGGCGGACCGCGCCCCGCGTCGCCGCAGCTCCCTTCCGCTATCTCTTCGAACGCCGCGGCATGCTCGCCTCCAACGCAGCCGAGGCGGGCGGCTTCCTGCGCAGCAGCCCCGGGCTCGACCGACCCGATCTGCAAATGACCTTCATGGTCGGCCTGAAGGACAACCCGCGCACGCTTCCGCGCCGGCACGGCTTCGTGCTGCATGTCGCCGTGCTTCGGCCGCGGACTCGCGGATGGCTCGAACTTGCATCCGCAGATCCTGCGGCGCGTCCCCTGATGCATCCGAACTTCCTCCAGAACAAAGCCGATGTGCGGAAACTGATCTGCGGCTTGAAGGAAGCGCGCCGCATCCTCTCGATGCCGGCCCTCGCGCGCTGCTCGGGCAAGGAACTGAGCCCTGGTCCCGCGGTCAGCACCGACGCAGACCTCGAAGCCTTCATCCGCGCCAATGTCGCGACCACCTATCATCCGGTGGGCACCTGCAGCATGGGGCCAGGGCGCGATCCGATGGCTGTGGTGGATTCCCGTCTGCGCGTTCGTGGCATCACGGGCATTCGGGTCGCGGACGCGTCGATCATGCCCAACATCATCGGTGGCAATACCAGCGCTCCATCGATGATGATCGGCGAGCGCACAGCGCATTTCATCCTCGAGGATGGCGCAGCCAGCTCCGCGAGGGCTGAGCGGGACGCTTCCAGCCATAGTGCTGCGGCGCATGCTTGAAAGGGCCGTCGCCACTCGGGCCGCAGCGGTGGTTGAACCTTTGCCCCTTCCAACCGAGTCATGTATCTGTGGGGGAGCAAGGACTCCAACGCACCGTGGCAGGGCCGCAGGGTGAGCCGAACAGCGACAAGGAAGTCAGGCAGGACTGAAGCGACTGAAGTGGCCAAGGAAAAGCCGCCTACGCGCTGGCCCGATCTGGACGCCGGATTTCGGCGGGTACAGGTCGCCCGCGCGTTCGAGGACATTGCAGGCCAGATCCGCCAGGAGCTATCGCAAGGACGGCTGCGGGCGGGCGATCGTTTGCCGTCGGAGCGCGAACTGGCAGTTCAGTTTGGCGTATCGCGAAACACGCTTCGGGAAGCCTTTAGATCGCTTGAAATTGCGGGCCTGATAACCCTGCGTAAGGGGGCGGCGGGGGGCGCGTTCGTCAACGACACAAACGGCGAAACCATCGTCACCAGCATCCAGGACATGTTTTCCCTGGGCGCTGTCACGGCTGAGCAGATTACGCAGGCACGGATCTCGATCGAGTCTGCCATCATCCGCGCCGCATCCGAGGCGCATACGGCAGCTGACATCAAGAGGCTGCGCGAAAACATCGAACAAGCGGCCGAAGCGACGCGGCGTAACGATTTCTTCGCCCGCGCCAGCGTTCACCTCGAATTTCACATGATTCTGGCGAGGGCGACCCGCAATCCGATTCTCATCGTCGTGATGGAAGCGCTGATCGGAATCATGCGGCAATTCATCCATTCGATCGGCTCGCAGCAGATTGAAGATTATGTGCTGCCCTCGCGAAAGCGATTCATGCAGTACTTCGAAGCCGGGAACGCGGACGCTGCCGTGAAGGAGATGGAGCGGCATCTGAAGCGCATCAATCGCAACTATCTTGCGCTACTCGAGGAGCGCTCCAAATCGAAAGAGATTGTTGCTGGGTGAAGCTGACCGGCTTCAACACTTCTGCCATTGCAGTAGGGAGTATGGCGGATCGGCATCCTGATGATGTTCGAAGACGCCCTCGACTTCCGCGCCGATCTCCACGGCTTGCATGGGATCGCCCAGCAAATTGCCTACCATGCGCACGTTGCCCGCATAGGGTAATTCCACAAGCACGGCGACATAGGGACCGTGATTGCCTGAGGGCCGCGTGCGAGGGATGCCAAATGCGCTCCCAGCTGAAGATGCGGCCGCGTGGTTCGATCTCGACCCACTCCGGGTCAAAGGCGTGACAGCGGTGACAAAGCCATTCCGGTCCGAATTGCCAGGTGTGGCAATGAGCGCAACGCTGCACGAGCAGCCGGCTTTCGCGCAGACCTGCCCAGTAAGGGGCCGACAGGCCGTCGGGCTCAACCACCGGAATGGGAAGGCCTGGTGGAAGATGAGAGTTCGCTTTCCTGCTCATAGCGTCGCATCCGAGCCGAGAAGAAGATTGCTGACCGGCGTGACCATCGGACCGCCGATGACCATGGCAACATCATTCCGCTTTACCTGGTTCGTCGACGTGCCGCGCACCTGGCGCACGGCCTCCAGCACCAAGTTCGAAACCGTGCATGTAGCATTCGGCAAGATTGCCGCCGCTGGTGTTGAGCGGCAGACCGCCCGGACGGCGCAATGAGGTTTTCGAGCGTGAGGAACTCATTCGCCTCTTCCGGCTTGAAGAAACCATGCTCGGCCAGAGCCATCACGACGCCGCCGGTAAAATTCTCGTAAGCCTGAACCACGCCGACATCGGACGGGCCAAGACCTGCCATCCGGTAAAGGTCCGGCGCGACCGTATCGAAGCTGGCGCTGGCATAGAGCGGCGAATTGTGGGGTATGGCTCCGGTGCGATATCCGGACCCGACGGCGGCACCGAGCACATAGACCGGCTTGTTGCGGAAATCCCCGGCGCGCTCCTCCGGAACAAGCACGAGGGCGGCGGCGCCGTCGTTTTCCATGCAGCAATCGTAGAGATGAAAGGGCTCGGCGATCCAGCGCGAGGCATCATATTTTGCCGCGTCCAGCGGTTTGCCGTACATGACCGCGCGCGGATTGGCTTGAGCATGGTGGTAGGACGCCAGCGCGATCGCACGCTGGGCTTCCTGTCGCACGCCGTGCTCGTGCATGTAGCGCTGGACTTGCATGGCAAAGCGTTGAGGCGGCGCGAGCACCCCGTAAGGCATCAGATAGGCCTTTTCGCCCGAGATGGTGTCGATACCGGTGGTCTGCCCGAAGCGGCCATACTGGCCCTGAGCCAGCGAGCGAAACACGACCACACAATCCGCGAGACCGGCGACGATGGAAGCCGCGGCATTGGCGACGGCCGCGCAGCAACCGCCGCCTCCTCCGCCCCACTGCATCGTGGCGGCGCGCAGCCTGTGCGTCCCGAGCGCAGCGGCCAGCCGCGACGCGTCGCTGCGATCGTCGCTATAGGAGGCGAAGCCATCAATGTCGCGCGGGTCGAGCCCAGCGTCATTGCAGGCAGCCAGGATGGCCTTGAGCGCGAGCTTGAATTCCGCGTCCGGCGAAGCGCCGTGCCGGTAATACTCGGTCTCGCCGATACCGACGACAGCCACCCGGCCGCGAAGCGTGCGATCCTTCCCGGCCACCTTTCTAGCTTTCCGTCGATTCGGGCGCTCTCTGATAAGCGCCCAACGCACCGGCTCGCGCAAGCTGCGCCAAACGGTCCTCGTCATAGCCGAGCAGTCGCCCAGCACCTCGTTCGTATGCTGACCGACCGCAGGTGCGGCAACGGGATCGACGATCGGCGTGCGCGAGTATCGGATCGGCAGTCGTACGTTCGGTACCCATCCAGCCTTCGGATGCGGAATCCGGGTCACGAGTCTCTGCGCTCTCTCGCTTCCGGAGAGCGAATGGCCTCGCCGACGGTACGCACTTGCCCGCACGGCACGCCTGCCGCCCGCATCCGCGACTGCCAATACGACCAGGGCTGCCGCGCGAAAGCTTCGCCCAGGATCGCGAACAATTCGTCCCGCCGGCGAATTCGATCGGGTCCCGGTCGCATAGATCTCCGCCGACGCCAGGTCGGCCCGATCAATCACCTGCGACATCAGCCGCTGGAAGATCTTGTCGTTGCCGCAGTTGATATAGAAGGCGCAATCCTGCGGCCTGAAACACGCCCGACGGACAGGTATCCGGACTGGTGTTGCCATGTCGCTGCGGGTCGGCGCCGCTGAAGAGGTGCTGCAACGTGGCGTAGCCGGTCATCAGCACCGCGTTGTCGAACAGCGAGACCTCGATGGCCTGACCGAGGCCGCTGCGTTCACGCGCGACCAGCGCGCCGAGAATCGCGTTGCAGGCCATCATCGCCGTGCTGATGTCCATGACCGGCGACAGCGCGCGCACGCCCTCGCGATCGGCATAGCCATTCATGGAAACGAACCCGCTCTCGACCTGCGCGATCGGATCGAAACCGAGCCGATCCGCGAACGCGCCGTCGCGCCCATAGGCCGACACCGAGCAATAAATGATCTCCGGCCTGATCTTGCGGCAACTCTCGTAGTCGAGACCCAAATCGCTCCATGACGCCGGTCGAGAAGTTCTCGACCACCACGTCCGCCGTGGCGATCAGTTCGCGCACGATCTGCAGGCCCTCCGGCGACTTGAGGTCGATGGCGACGCTGCGTTTGTTGCGGTTGGTCCAGAGAAACGGCGCGCCGTGCATGAGGTCCGGGATGCAGCGGCGGATATCGGCGAAGATCGTCGCCCCGGCCCGGCGCTTCGATCTTGATCACCTCCGCGCCCATGTCGGCCAGGATCATCGTGGCAAGCGGTCCGGCGATGAAATGCGAGAAATCGACGACCCGTATTCCCTCCAGCGCCTTTGGCGCATCGGCGGGACGGGGCGTATATTCGGGAAATTCCGCTTCAAGCTGATCCAGCATTTTTGAGATCCACCGCTTTGTCGCTCAAGCCTTCAAGATCGAATGATCTGCGACAGGCTTCTCGTTGGTTGCAGCAGGTTATTGATGACCATGAGTTTCAGATATCCAGCACGAGCGTGGGCGACTTCGAGCCCGAGCAGCAGATCATCATGGTCTTGTTGGCCGCCTGCTCCTCCTTGCTGAGAAACAGGTCCCGATGGTCCGGTACGCCTTCGATGACCCGGGTCTCGCAGGTGCCGCAGACGCCCTCGGTGCAGGCGTAGTTCGCCGCTATTCCCGCATCCAGCAGCGCGTCCAGGATCGTCTTGCCCGGCTGAACCGCGATCGTTCGGTTGCTTCGCGCCAGCTTCACCTCGAAGCCGCCCTCGACCGCCGGCTTCTCCTTCGCCTTGAAGTACTCGACATGCACGTGGTCGCGGCGGCCGATCGGCCGCGCCGCTTCGAACGCCTCGAGCATCGGCACCGGGCCGCAGCAATAAAGATGCGCATCGGCGGGCGCGTCCTTGACGATGCGCCGAGAGGTCGAACAGGCGACCCGGCGGCTCCTCGTCAAAATTCAGATGGAGATTCGGACGAACGTCGGGCCGAAGGGCGTTCAGCTCGTCGAGGAACGCTGCGGCGCGAGCGCGTCCTCGCCGCGTAAAACAGCTCCCAGGAGCGACCGAGCGCCTCGAGCCGGCGGATCATCGACAGCAGCGGCGTAATTCCGATTCCGCCGGCGATCAGGACCGAATGAGCCGCATCTTCCTGCAGAGCAAAATTGTTCCGGGGATGCGAGATCGTGATGATGTCTCCCGCCCGCACCGTGTCGTGGATGAAGCTGGAGCCGCCTCGACTGGCGGCGTCCTTGTTGACAGCAATGACATAGCGGCTCCGTTCGCTCTGGTCGTTCACGAGCGAGTAGCTGCGGATCATGCCGTTCGGCAAATGGAGGTCGATGTGACTGCCGGCGGTGAACGGCGCGAGATCGCCGCCCGTCGGCAGCTCACCAATTCGTATGAATTGATGTTCTCGGCCTCGTAGCTGATCCGCTTGACCCGAACCTGCATCATGCTCTCAGTCATGGCGCCGGCCCTTGATCGACGACGTCACAGCTCGTACCCGAAATCGGCGCCGAGCTGCGCGCGCATGAAGGGCGCGCCGACATCGACCCAGGAATCCTCCGGCGGCAACCGCAGCGACACCGCGCGCACCATGAAGACATCCGGCTCGGTCACGCCCTTCGGCCTGGTGCCATGGTCGCGATAGGCTCCGAGCGTTTCGAGCAGCAGCCGGCGGGTCATCGCGATGCCGGTATCGCTGGAGCACAGGTTCTCCCTGGTGCGATCGAAGATCGGCGACACGCCGCTCTGGCATGCACCGTCCTGCACCCACAGCCCCGGCAATCCCGAGAACCAGGTGGTCTGCTGCGCCTGGTAGTCGAACTGGAATCCGTTTTGCGGGTTGTATTTGGTCCAGTAGTCCGCATACGGCACCGTTACCGGATGCTGAACCAGCGAATGGCGGCTGGCGTGCCCGCTCTCGCGGCCATTGTGTCCCTCCTCGAAGATCTGGCGCGTCTTCGGCGGCAGCGGCTGCGACGGGTGATACGAGAACATGATGCAGAGCGTGTTCTCGTCGTCGATCGGGACCCAGGCATGGCCGCTCAGATCCGGGAACGGCGACAGCGGCGGGACCAGCGTATAGAAGGGCAGCAGGAACTGATTGACCCGCCAGTACAGCGTGTTCGCATCGTAGTTCCGCCGGGCGGCGATGCTCATCCCGAAATCCTGCTTGATGCATTCGAACGTCGGACGAAGGTCGCGCTTCTGAATCCACGCGCTGGTGGTGCCCTGGGCATCAAGCCGGCCATGCAGCAACGGCGCATGGGCGGAGTCGATCTCGCCTTCGACGGCCTGCAGCCAGTTGCACTCCTGAACCCGCACGGAGATATGCACCTGCTCCGACGGGACCAGATTCCATTCGAGATTCGGCAACGGCGGAGGATTGGCGGCGTCAGGGCCCATATAGGTCCACAGCATCCCGTTTCGCTCCCGGCAGGGATAGGCCTTGATCCGAACGTGCTCCTTGAGGCGGCTGCGAGCCGGTTCCGCCGGCATGTCGGTCACCGCGCCGGTCACGTCGAATTTCCAGCCGTGATAGACGCATCGCAATCCGCAATCTTCGTTTCGTCCGAAGATCAGCGGCGCGCCGCGATGCGGGACACGCCTGGTCGACCAGACCGACCCGGCCTTCGGTATCCCTGAAGGCCACCAGATCCTCGCCCAGCAGCCGGATGCGCTTCGGCTGCCCGTCGACGACAAGGTCGGCCGAAGGCAAAAACGGGAATCCAGTAGAGGCGGAACAGGTCTCCGAGCGGCGTGCCCCTTCCGACCCTCACCAGTCTTTCATTGTCTTCGCGCGAGAGCATGAGCTTTCCTCCGTCGAATCCAGCGGCTGCATCTGCGGGACTATTTCGTCGCGCTTCCAAGCAGAGCGGCGACGCGGGCTCGACAATCCGAGATCGTGAACGGTCCAAAGCGGGTCGGATGCGAGCGAGCGGCTTTCGGGGAATCGGCGGCTGCTTGCCCGCCTCCACCAGGCTCACGATCATTTCGATCCGTCGTCGCTCCAGTTCCCTCAGCGCGTCCTCGACGACGAAACCTTCTGCGGTGCAGCCCGGCAGTTCCGGATAGGCAAGCCGCACGAGCCATTTGCCCGGCTCGGTTTCGACGGCCTCGGCCTCGAGCAGGTAAGGAACGGACAAGAGCTCGCGCAGGTCCAAGCGATCCTCCCGGTAAACGAGATGTCAGTCTCGTTCCGCGCACTTGTTATTTTACGTATACGTACTATATTGCGATTGACCTTGGCAAGCCGCGAATCGCGTTCGCCAGCGGATCCAAGTGGGTTTCACTGCGCGTCTCAGTGCCGGGGTTGAGGGCCAATGGCCAAGCTGCTAACGGCTAGCGGACGGTTTTCGCGTCAAACGGACGACGACTTGGGTCGAAGAGGCATGTCAGCCGACAAGGCGAATGAAAACGGGTTCGGCTGCGGATATCGCACGCCATTGGCAGCTGGAGGGCGGCATCGGGTTTCTGCTCCGGCTGCTCGAAGCCCGCTACGACGTGCTCTATCAAAATCTGACGCGCCAGAACGACATCACGCCGCGGCAGTTCGGCGTACTTATCGCCTTGTATCAACAAGGGCCCCTGACGCCTTCGGTCCTTGCCGAACGCATCAGCTGCGACCGCAATACGCTGAGCGAAATGCTCAAGAGGATGACGGCGCGGAAGCTGATTTCAAAGAAGAACAACGCGGAAGACCGGCGATCGATCCAGGTTCAGATCACGGCCAAGGGAGAGGCAGGCCCTTTTGGACGTCATGCCCGGCCGCTGCCGAGCTGCAAAAGCTCATGCTGGCGCCGTTGCGCAAGGAAGATCGCGCGCATTTCCTCAAGTGCCTGCTGGCGATCGCCAAGGCTCCGCCGTCGGATTCTCCGCCTTCCGGAAGATTGAATCCTTCAGCATCGGCAAACCCGGATCGCCTGCCTGATCCGCGGACGGCTTTCCGAACACGCCCGCCTCGGCAAGGCCGGGCGATGGCCTCGGGAGACAGGCCGAGCGCCCGTGACAGCACCTCATCGCGGTGCGCGCCGATACGCGGGCATTTCGGGTTGCATCGACGTGTCGCGCGCCCGACATCTTCCAGGGCGCATTGACGCCGACGAACTCGCCGGCCCCATCCGTGATCGTCGCGAACGCGCCGCGCTCGCAGCAGATGCGGATCGGTCAGCGCCGCGCCGGGATCGCGGTATACCGCGCAGGGAACGCCGGCCGCGATCGAGCGCGGCAATGCATTCGTCGACCGTGTGGCGCTCGGTCCATTTCTCGATCACCTGCATCATCGCGGTCCAGTTCGCGCCCCGCGCCGGCACGGTCTTGAAGCGCGGGTCATCGGCCAGTTCGCGCTGCCCCGTCACCTCACAAAGCGCGGCGAAATTTCGCGGCGTGATCGGCGCGATCAGGATGTCGCCGTCGCGGGCGCGCACCGGACCGTAGGTCGGGCGCGACGAGCGGATCGGAAACTGCGCCTCCTGCAGCTCGTAGACCAGCAGGTTCAGCATGCAGTCCATCAGCGCAACGTCGATGCGCTGGCCCTCGCCGGTGCGCGCGCGCTGCACCAGCGCGGTCTGGATCGCGGAATAGCCGAAAATGCCGCCGAGCACGTCCGCGACGAAGATCGCGCCCGCCGCCGGCCGATCCCGGTCGCCGGCATATCGCATCAGCGAACGATCGAAGCCGCTCTCGGCATGAACGATCATGGCGTAGGCCGCCCGCTCCGCGGCGGGGCCGGACTGCCCGTAGCCGGAGATCGAGCAATAGATCAGCCGCGGATTGATCTCGCGCAACGCCTCGTAGCCGAGGCCGAGACGATCCATCACGCCCGGGCGGAAATTCTCGACCACGATGTCGGTTTCCGCGACCAGCCGATGCACCAGCTTGATCGCATCGGCGTTCTTCAGGTCGAGCGCGAGGCTGCGCTTTCCCGCGTTGAGCTGGCCGAAATAGGCGCTGTGGCCGTCGCGCGAGCGGCGTGCGCAGCCGCATGTCGTCGCCTTCCGGCGGCTCGATCTTGATCACCTCGGCGCCGACATCGGCGAGCAGCCGCGCGCAATAGGGACCGGCCAGCATGATCGAAAAATCGAGCACGCGCATGCCCTCGAGCGGCGCGGTCGTGGTCTCCGGCTCCTGCATCCGATCACTCCTATCTGGGCAGCCCAAGCGCCGCGTTGCGCGATCAGACTGCGCTGAATTTCGTTGGTGCCGATGCTGATGACCCACATCAGCGAATGACGCAGGTTCTGCTCGAACCGGCCGTTGTCGAGCGCACCCGGCATCTGCTCGGAAAGCGTGGCGCGCATCCCGAGAATGTCGAGCGCGGCCTCGCCGAAGCGCTCCATCAGTTCGCCGGAAAACACCTTGCTGATCGCGCCATATTCCGGCGGCGTGATCCCGTCGGCCGCGAGTTCCGCGCAATGCATCATCAACTGGCGGCCGACCTCGATTTCGCAAGCCAGCGTCGCCATCCTGTCGCGGACGATCGGATCCTCGCAGAGCGGCGGCCGCGTCGCCGTCCCGCGCCATGCACATGTTGGCGCAACTGCTCGAAGGCGTGCGCGACCTTCAGCACGATGCCGCCGCCGACCAGGCCGCGCTCAAAGGCGAGCGCGCCGGTCAGCACTTTCCAGCCGCCATTGACCTCGCCGACGATGTTTTCCGAGGGGAATGCGGACATTGTCGTAGAAGATGTTGGCAAAGGAGCCGTCATACATCGTGGTCGCCGGCCGGATGGTGATGCCCGGCGCATCCATCGGGACGATGAACATGCTGATCCCGGCATGCGGCGGCTTGGCCTCCGGATCGGTTCGCGCGGCGAGGAACATGTATTTTCCCCACCAGGTCGTGGTCCAGATCTTCTGGCCGTTGATGACCCAGTGATCGCCGTCGCGCACCGCGCTGGTGCGCAGCGCCGCCAGATCGGAGCCCGCCTGCGGTTCGCTGTAACCCATGCCGTGCATGGCTTCGCCGCGCAGGATTTCCGGCAGGTATTTCTGCTGCTGCTCGGGCGTGCCGAACATCATCAGCGCGTTGGCCTGGATCGCGGCGCCGATCCGCGGCGCCTCGCCCCGCTCCATGGTTTCCATGAAGGCGATCTGCTCGAGCGGCGAGCGCGCCTGGCCGCCGAATGCCTTCGGCCAGCCCAGTCCGATCCATCCGGTCTTGCCGATATCCAGCGCGAATTCCGGATCGAACTCGCGCTTGGAGAACGGCCTGGCATCGAACGCCGCCTTGCGCTCGCCCGACCAGTTCTGCTCCAGCCAGGCCTGCACCTGCTCGCGCAACGCGTTGCCGGCGGGACCGAGATCGTATTGCGGCAGACGCCTCGCCGCCATGGTCGAACAGAAACGAGGCGATGCGAGCGCCGCGCATGCGGCGCGCCGCCGAGCGCGACCGTATCGAGATGCACGCGCTTGAAATGCCGGGGCGCCTCATGTTCCTCGGCATAGCCGATGGCGCCGAAGGTGTGCTGGGTTTCGAGCGAAACGCGCCGCAACGCCTCGCCCGCGAAGGCAACTGGCGGCATTGGCGAAATAGCGCCAGTTCCGGTCGCCGCGATCGTGCAGATGCGCGGCATGATCGAGCGTCAGCCGCACGCCTTCAAGCGCGATCAGGCCGTTGGCGAGCTTGTGCTGGATCGCCTGGAACTTGCCGATCGGCTGCCCGAACTGCTGGCGCTCTTTGGCATAGTCGACCGCCAGATCGAAGGCGCGCCGGGCCGCGCCATAGGCGCGCGCCATCAAGGCGAGCTTTGCCTTCCAGCAAGAGATCATCGAGCGCAGGCCGTTGCAGCCGGATCGAGGCTCGCGGGCGCCGAATTCAGTCGAACCTCGTAAAGACCCCAGGCGCCCATCGCGCGGGTCGGCTCGATATCCACGCCGGCGGCGCTCCAACTCGATAATCGCAAGCGCTGATGGTTCGATCGACACGACGAGGTGCGTGCAGCTCTCCGCAACTTCGACGAAGCGAAGCAGTCCGCTGCGCGCGTCCATCCTCGACCCGGATCGTAGCCTGCATTGCGATCGGGATCGAAAGCTCCGAAGGAAAATGCGACGCGCGCCGTCCCGTCATGCAGTTTTTCGAGCAAATCGGCCGCGGCTTCGGCGCCGCAGCCCGAAAGCGCGAGATTGGTGAGCGCGGCCGACCACATCGGCGCCGGGCACGCGGCGCGGCCGAGTTCCGCCATCACCACCAGAATCTCGCGAAGGCCGCCCTCGCTGAAATCGCAACCGAGCGAGGCGACGCCCTGCCCCACCAGCCTGGTCCAGATCGACGAGATGGCTTCCGGCGAGCGCCGACGGCGTTGCCGCGTCAGCCGCATTCCAATGCTCGGCGAGAAAGCCGCGCAGGGAATCGCGAAGCATCTCCCTGATCTCGTCACTCGGGAGCTGGTCTGACGTCCATGGCAGGCGCTATCCCTGACCGAATTTCGGCTTGCGCTTCTCCTTGAACGACGTCGTCGCTTCCTTGTGATCGGCGGTTTCGAACGTCACCTGCTCCAGCGCCATCGACGCCTCGAGCAGCATGTTCACCCGATCCTTGACGATCTGGTTGATCGACAGCTTGGTCCAGCGAATGGCCCAGGTCGGGCCGTTGGCGAGTTCCAGGGCGATCTCGCGCGCCTTCGCCAGCACCTCCGCGCGCGGCACCACGTGATTGACGAGCCCGATCCGTTCGGCCTCCTTGCCCTTCAGCAACGTGCCGCGGATCAGGAACTCCTTGGCCTTGTTGATGCCGATGAGCAGCGGCCAGATCACGGTGCCGCCGTCGCCGGCGACCAGACCGACACGCGAGACATGGGTGTCGCCGATGCGGGCGTCTTCGGCCATCACGGTGATATCGCAGAGCAACGCATGGGTCGCCGCAAGGCCGATGGCGTCGCCATTGATGGCGGCGATGATCGGCTTGTCGAGTTCGAGCTGACGGGTGACGCCGCGCCGGCTGATCATGGGGTCATGCACCTCGCCCTCTTCGAGAACGTCGCCGCCGGGCCGCTCCGACATCGCCTTGACGTCGCCACCGACGCTGAAGAAGTCGCCGGCACCGGTCAGCACGACGGCGTTGACGGCGTGATCGTCGGCGAGATCGTCCCAGATCGTCCGCAACTCCCGGATCAGCTTCTGGTTGATGGCGTTGCGCGCCTGCGGGCGGTTGAGGGTCACGGTGGCGACCTTGTCCGCGACCTCGACCTTCAGGCACTCGTATTTGGCATATCTGGACATGTTTTCCTCCATCATGTTCGTTTGAGGCGGATTCCGGCTTGCCGGCCGCTTATGCATCTCTTAGCGGCGCATACCCGGCTGCACCTCCGCCAAGGCGACATGAAGCGACATCGAGCCCGGGATCCTGCTCCAGCATCCGCTGAACCGATTCCAGATGGGTCCGCATCAGCCGCGTCGCCGCCGAGACGTTTCGCGCGCGCAGCGCCGACAGGAACTGCCGCCGCTTTTCGACCAGCCGCGGCGTCGCCGCGCCGCTCGAGGCGACCTTGGCATAGACGAAGCGCATGTGAATCTCGGTGACCGAATCCATGATCATGGCGATGACCTTGTTTCCGGTCGCCGACGCCAGCAGCTTGTAGAACTCGCGCGAGCATTCGACCCGATCGAGCAATCGGCCTTCGCGCGTCGCAAGTTCCGTCCGCTCGATATTGGCTTCCAGTGCCTCGAAATCGGCCTGCCGCGCATTCGCGCAGGCCAGCCGGACCACGAGATCGAGCACGTGAATGCGCGCCTCCGACAGTTCCCGCACCGAGATCGTGCCAAGACTCAGCATGTCCCGCATGACGCTCGTTCATGCGGCTGGTGTCGCCTTCCTGGATGAAGGCGCCGCCCTTGACGCCCTTCTGCAGCCGCAGGACGCCCGCCATCTCCAGGCTGCGCAGCGCCTCCCGCAGGACGTTGCGGCTGACGCCGAGCTGCTGCGCGAGATCGCGCTCCGGCGGCAGCTTGTCGCCGGGCTTGAGCACGCCGAGCGCCAGCTGCTCGCGAATGCGCTCGCAGATTTCCTCGAACGCGCGCCGCGTGTGAATGGGCCGGAATTGTCAGCGGCGCCGGCGCACGCGGCGGCGCGATGATCGGCGGCCCGGTCGCGCCGGTTGAGCGCGGAGCGGTCGGGGGCGGGCGGGCGTGCTGAGGGCTTGACTTGGTCGTCATGGGCGATGATTATTAAATGGATCACCCATTAAATGGAAGCCCTTTTTTGGCTTCCAGCGAGAAAGATCGGGACCCGTCATGAGCTTCACCGAAGAGCAGATTGGCTTTCCGCGACAGCATCCAGAAAGATGGTCGCCAAGCACGTGGCTCCGATCGCCGCCGAGATCGACGAGACCGATCGCTTCCCGCTGGAGATCGTCAAGCTGTTCGGCGAAATGGGGCTGATGCAGCTCTGGGTGCCCGAGCAATATGGCGGCCCGAACGGCAACCTGACCATGGTCTGCATCGCCCGCGAGGAAATCGCCAAGGTCTCGCCGGCCTGCGCCTCGATCGCCGGCCTCAACTCCATGTTCATCATGCCGCTGCTGCACTTCGGCTCCGAGGAGCAGCGCAAGAAATACCTGCCGATCATCGCCAAGGGCGGCGTCGTGACGGCGATCGCGATTTCCGAGCCGCAGGCAGGCTCCGACGTCACCGCGATCAACACCCGCGCCAGGAAGGACGGCGATTGCTATGTCCTCAACGGCCGCAAGCAATGGTGCAGCTACGGCGTGGCCGCCGATTATATCGTGGTGATGGCGCGGACCGGCGATGGCCCGGGCGCGGACGGCATCAGCGCCTTCATCGTCGAGCCGAAGAAGATGGCGGGCATCAGCTTCGGTCGCCACGAGCGCAAGATGGGCTTTCGCGGCGCGCCGAACACGCCGATCTTCTTCGACAATGTCCGGGTGCCGGCGGAAAATCTCGTCGGCGAGGAAGGCAAGGGCTTTCGGGCGTCGATGCGTGCGCTCGATCTCAACCGTCCGACCATCGGCGCGCAATCCGTGGGGCTGGCGCAAGGCGCGCTCGACGCGTCGCATCGCCTACGCAAAGGAACGCAAGCAGTTCAAGAAGGCCATCTCGGAATTCCAGGGCGTGCAGTTCATGCTGGCCGACATGGCGATCCAGATCGAGGCAGCTCGCGCCCTCGTCTACGAATGCGCGCGCGCCGGCGATGAAGGCGACTGGAAGCGCCTCAATCGTGCTCGCCAGCATGGCCAAATGCTTCGGCAGCGACATGGCCATGAAAGTCACCACCGACGCGGTCCAGATCTTCGGCGGCTACGGCTACACCATGGACTATCCGGTCGAACGCATGATGCGCGACGCCAAGCTGACCCAGATCTTCGAGGGAACCAACCAGATCCAGCGGGTGGTCATCGCCCGCGAACTACTGAAGTGAGACCAAAGCTCACGCCATAAATGGAGGAAACGATATTGACCCGCACCGCAAACCGTATGTGGGCCACATTGGCCGTCTCGGCGCTGCTTGCCGTCTCCCCGGTCCGGGCGCAAAAGGCTTATGGCCCCGGCGCCAGCGATACCGAGATCAAGCTCGGTCAATCGACGCCGCTCAGCGGCCCGGCATCCGCGTTTGGCGCCGGCGCCGGACGAGCCGTCGTCGGCTATTTCGAAATGCTGAACGAGCAGGGCGGAATCAACGGGCGCAAGATCAGCTTCACCCAACTCGACAATGCCTACAGCGCTCCCAAGGCGGTCGAGCAGTCGCGCAGGCTTGTCGAAGACATCGGCGTACTCGCCGAGGTCGGCACCATCGGTACCGTGCCGAACGTCGCCATTCAGAAATTCCTGAACTCCAAACAGGTGCCGCAACTGTTCATCACCGCAGGAGGACGCCGCTTCAACGATCCGAAGACCTTCCCGTGGACCGTGCCGCTCTATCCGGATTTCGAAACAGAAGGCGGGGTCATCGCCAAGTACATTCTGAACGCCCATCCCGACGCCAAGATCGGCGTATTGTACCAGAATGACGACTACGGCAAGGACTACGTCAGAGGGTTGCGCGCCGGGCTCGGCGCCAAAGCTTCGCAGATCATCGCCGAGGTTTCCTATGAACTCTCCGATCCGACCATCGACTTCGCAAATCGTTCAGCTCAAGGCGGCAGGCGTCGACACGCTGATCGAGCAGTCCTCCGCCAAGGCCGCGGCACAATCCATCCGCAAGGTTCACGAGCTGAACTGGAATCCGCTCCACATCATCGGCGGGTCGACAGCGTCGGTCGAGACCGTGCTCAAACCCGCCGGCCTCGAAGCGTCAAAAGGACTGGTCACGACGCAATTTCTCAAGCAGCCGGGCGACCCGGCGTGGGCCAACGACGAAGAGATGAAGGCGTACAAGGAATTTCTGAAGAAGTACGCGCCTTCCGCCAACCCGGACGACTATTCCGTGCTGGTGGCCTACATGAATGTAAATGCGCTGACGACTCGTCCTGAAGAAATGCGGAGACCAGCTGACACGCGAGAATTTGATCCGTCAGGCGACGTCACTGCATGGCGAGCGCCTGCCGATGATGCTGCCGGGCGTCTCGATCAGCACGAAACCAGACGACTACACACCGTTCAAGGCGCTGCGGATAGCGGTTTTCGACGGAGCGACCTGGACACTATCCGGCGATCCCTTGTCGGCCCAGTGAGGCCTGATCAGTCAAGCGGAGCGCGATCTCTTCCGCGACACCGCCATGGCGACGGAACGCCGGGTCACGCTTGCCCTGTGCCTACCGCAAATCAAGCCCGAGCATATTGGTGATGCAGTCCACCCAGGATCGGACGGCACAGAATGCGTCCCGCTGCCTCGGCGGCACGTGATATCGGCGCGTCCTTGTTCAACGATAAGTGAGTGCGCGTGCCATTATAGTAGTCCATGTAGGACAGCAGCACATGGCGCAGATGGCGTTCGCCGAACACCACGATATGATCGAGGCATTCCCTGCGGATCGAGCCGATCAACCGTTCTGCGTATGCGTTTTGCCAGGGTGAACGCGGAGACGTCGGGCGGTCTCGAATGCCGATCGATCGAACGCGGCGGATAAATATCTCTCCGTATGCACCGTCGCGATCCCGGATTAGGTATCGAGGGATTTGCTCCCAGCCGCAAGCCTCAGTGAGCTGATTGGCGATCCATTCGGCCGTTGGATGTGCAGTAACTCCGAACCACAGAAGTTGCCGCCGGCCATGACCCATAATCAGCAAGCCATAGAGCAGCCGGAACGAGATTGTCGGCACCACGAACAGGTCCATCGCGGCAATCCCATCAGCATGGTTACGAAGGAACGTCCTCCATCCCTGCGAGGGAGGAACCCTCCTCCGCACCATATATTTGGCCACGCTGGTCTGGCCGACATCGATGCCAAGCTTGAGAAGCTCGCCATGGATCCTCGGTGCTCCCCACAACGGATTGGCGACGCTCATCTGGCGGATAAGCTGGCGTATTTCTACCGTCACGGCCGGTCGTCCGCAGCGGTGCTTCGATTTCCATCGCCAATACGATCTAAATCCCGCACGGTGCCAACGGATTACGGTCTCCGGTCGGACGATTGCAAGTGCGCCATACATCTTGGGAAACAGTCGGCAGACGCCTCCCAATATCAACCTGTCAATCGAAACAAATCGAAGTCTCTTAGGATTAGCGCGTCGCAGCACATTGATTTGCTGCCTTAGCACCAGAATCTCTGCCTCAAGCGCCACCCGCGACCGCAACAGGTCGCTGGCAATCCCAAAGATCAATCGACACAAATCTAGCATCGGGTACCAGCATCGCGCGATTCTCAGTCAACTGCCAGCACGATTGAATTTACGACAGGTAGTTCTTCGACATTCAGTTAAAGCGCTTCGAGGAGGTTGTGACGGCAGCCGGCTCGACTCATGCCGCTATCCGTATCCCGCCGGATCGCTTTGCTCAACTGGTTCACGCCAAATGGGTAGACGTCTGCAAGGATGCCTAAGGCGCCACTGGTGCTGCTTGATGTGCCTTCATCGCGTGCGCAGTCGAGAAGACAATCAAATTGCGCAGACGTCCAATTTTGCTCGCCCCAATATCCAAATCTACGACGCGCGCGTAGTCGACCTGTACCAATGGGTCTGTGCGCGGTATCTCGTTGGCGTGAAGGGTGCAGACACAACAGCAAAGCGCGATTTGAACTCGGTACTCGACCGAATTTCAGAACGGACTACGCTGGACTTCCAACCCAAAGGTCCGTTCGGGAGGTCAACTATCGAAAAGCACAATTTACCTTATATTTCAATACGATATGGCGGAGATGGAGGCAGTCAACTCGCGTTGAAGGATAAAGGATTTTCGACCTTCCTAGACCAAAACCCACCGTTTGAGCCACGGCCGGAAAATGGGCTTCGCCTCCGACAAAACCTGTGCGCCCCTTGCAGGCAGGTCGTGCCGCCAAACTCATTCCCAGAATTGGCGTCCACGCGTTCGAATGCGTGACCGTCTCGGGCTGATCGAAATCGGGAGAGGATTTCTATGATTTTCTGTCAACCCGCAAGCGCGCGGGAATGAACACGTAGCCTTCCATAATGCGCCGTGCGGTACGCCCAAGCGTGGCCCGCTGCACTGCCCATCCTTCAGGCGTATTCTTTAGTCTGGTCTCAGTCTCGATCACCCCGGCCGGATGACCAATGCGCACGGTGCCTGCCTCTCGCGTCTGCAAGCGGCTTGCTTCATGGACCAGACTGCCGGGCAAGCGCGCGGCGACCCCTGAGCAAATCGTGCTCGTGCCGGCATAAGTCTTATGCGACTGCTGCATGAACATCAGACGAGACACGAGGTCCAGTCCGTCTTCGGAAACATCCTTGCCGTCTATTTCGTTACGGTAGGAAGCCGGTGGGCTGACGATGCCGAGAATTGGCGTAGCTGGTGAGTCCTCGCGGGAGCGTGCGGGATCTTTAATCATCCCCATTCGCGCAGCAGCGGCGCCGCGAATCTTCTCAAGTCGGCCACGCAGGGCACTGTCAGCATCAATTTCCGAGGGCGTCTCGGTGCCGACGAGTCCAAGATCGCAGGCGCGAATGAAGACGTGAGCGTTGCCGATGTCGACCAGCGAGACATCGAAGGTGCCTACCTCTACCACCTCGAGCCGATCCACCACGTTGCCGGTCGGGAGCAATGACCCAGTCGCGCCGCCCGCGGTGTCGGCGAAGTCGACGACGATTCGTGCGCCGGTACCGGGCACACCGGGAATGGCATAAGTGCCGGCTTCGAGGGGACGCCCGTTCTTGACTGGCACCTCGACGGTAAGAATTCGGTTGAGATTGGTGTTGAACGCGCGAACCTCTGTAATCGGTTCTCGCGGCGTGACATATCCCTCATAAACAGCGAAAGCGCCGACGGCGGAAGAGATATTGCCGCATAGGCTGAGCCAGTCGATCTCGGGATGGGCGATTTCAACCTGCCCGAAGGTATAAGTGAGGTGGGTACCAGCTGCGTTCGGTTTATCGAAACGCGGGGGACCAATAATGGCCAGCTTGCTGGTGAGGGGATCAGCCCCGCCAAGACCATCGATTTGCCGCTTATCTGGGGAACCAAACACCGCCAGGATGATGCGAGTGCGCTCGGCTTCGTCAACGGGCAAGTCGCTCTCCCTGATGAACACGGCTTTGCTGGTCCCACCCCGCATAATCACGCATCTGAGTTGTTCAGTCATTCCGAGTCTCCCCGAGATGTGACTTGCGCATCTTGGTCACGTTGATCCGAAATTACTTGACCGGTCGCCCCTAATCCACCGGATGCGCGTCTAAACGCCGAGATAGGCGCGACGAACGTAATCGCTTTTGGTTAGTTCCGTACCGGGTCCGCTCAAGGCGATCCGCCCGTTCTCCAAAACATAAGCATAATGGCAGAGCCGAAGCGCGAGATTCGCGTTCTGCTCGACCAGCACGATCGACAGGCCCTGTTCCCTGTTGATCGTCTCGATCAGGCGGCCAATCTCCTGCACCATGATCGGCGCAAGCCCAAGCGAAGGCTCATCGAGCAAAAGTACCTTGGGCGCCGCCATCAGCGCTCGGGCGATCGCCAGCATCTGCTGCTCGCCTCCGGACATCAGGCCTGCCATCTGGTTGCGGCGCTGCCTGAGCTTCGGGAAGAAGCCGAACATCCGTTCGACGGAGCTATGCAGGCTACTGCCTTGCGGCTGCAAATATCCGCCCACAAGCAGGTTGTCGTGGACGGTCATCCGCGGGAAAACCCGGCGTCCCTCCGGCGACAATGCAATCCCCTGCGAGACGATATCGGGCGGCGACATCCTGTCGATCCGCACGCCGCCGAAACTGATCTCGCCCTGGCTCGGCGATCGCAATCCCATAATTGCCCGCAGCGTGCTCGTCTTCCCCGCGCCATTGCTGCCCACCAATGACACGATCTGAGCCGGCGCGACGTCAAGGCTGATGCCGGAAAGGGCGACACGTCTGCCATACTCGACATGGATGTCGCGGATACAAAGCGCGTCGCTCATCCGACCTCCTCGGTGCCGAGATAGGCCTCGATCACCTTGCGACTGGCGCGGATATCCGCCGGTACTCCCTCGGCAATTTTTTCGCCGTGATCCAGCACGACGAGACGGTGGCAGAGCCCCATCACCAACCGCATATGATGCTCGACCAGCAGGATCGTGATGTTTTCGGTCTGGTGCAGTTCCTTGATCAACCGGCCGAACTCGGCGGCCTCTTCCGGGTTCAAGCCGGCTACCGGCTCGTCCAGCATCAGGAGCTTGGGACGCGCGGCGAGCGCAATGGCGACGCCCAGCCGGCGCTGGCCACCATAGGAAAGCTCTTTGGCCTGCCGCTGGCGAAGTTGCGCCAGCGACAGCCGATCGAGCAGGAGCTCGCATCGCTTCCTGGTCGCGGACATCGTCGCGCAGGTGGCGCGGGTGTTGAAGACCGAACCCAGCATCGAGACCGGCGTAGTCGAAAATGCGCCGCGCATGACGTTCTCGATCACGGTCGCCTCGGGAAAGATGGTCGTGGCCTGGAACGTTCGCGCCAGCCCTTTGCGGACGATCACGCTCGGCTTCTTGCCGACGATACTGCGTCCCTCGAAACGAATGGCGCCCGCCGACGGCGGTATGACACCACTCACGACATTAAAGCATGTCGTCTTTCCGGCGCCGTTGGGACCGATCAGCCCGACAATCTCGCCTGCGTCGATGGAAAACGAAACGTCCTTTAGCGCGTTCAGGCCGCCGAACCGCCGGCTGATCGCATCCACCTGCAGCAACGCGGTCATTGCCGCTCCTCAGTCTCGGAGCTTTTCCTCCACAGGGAGCTACCGATCGACACCAGACCATTCGGGATGAACAGCAATACGCCAAGCAAGATCGCGCCATAGATAATGTGCTGCGCGCCCACGAAGCCACGCAACAGCTCCGGCAGCGGTGTCATGAAGGCCGAGCCCAGAACCCCGCCAATCAGCGTTTGACGCCCGCCGATCACCAGCATGGTGATGTAGGCGATCGAATCGTTGAACGTGAAACTGTCCGGCGACAGGAAGCGGATATAGTGGGTCATGGTCGCACCGGTCGCGCCGGCAATGCCGCTGCCGAGCGCAAAGGCAACGACCTGATAGTGGCTGACATCGATGCCGCTGGATTCTGCGAGCCGCACGTTTTCGGCGATCGAGCGAAACGCCCGCCCATATTGCGACCGCATCAACGCCCAGACGAAGGTCAGCACAAGGATGAAGGCCGCGAGCGCGAAGTAGTAGAAGCGCAGCCGCGTCCCAAGCGGAAAACCGAAGATCGAGATGGCGGGTATCCCGACCACCCCGTTCGCGCCGTTGGTGACGCTCTCCCAATTCAACGCGACCAGCGTGAAGACCTGACCGGCGAGGAACGTGACCAGCACGAAATAGACACCCCGCAGCCGAAGCAGGATCTTGCCGAGCGCAGCCGCCGCCAGCCCGGTTACGAGCCCGGCAAGGACGATGCCGAAGATCGGCGGGATCTTGAAACTCAGGGCGGCCAAGGCCGAGATATAGCCGCCGGCGGCCACGAACGCAGCGTGCCCGAGCGATATCTGCCCAACCGAGGCGATCAACCCCAGGCTGACGGCGAAGATCGAATTGAGCAGCATCAGGTTCGCCAGATGCAGGTAGAACTGGTTCGCCGTGAGCTGCGGCAGGATCAGCGCCACCGCGAACAGCACCGCAATGGCGGCAGCCGGCAGCCAGCGGTAGCACGTCGCGACGCGCGCTTCGTCGCGTCCCAAGGTGGCCGCAGGTGAGCCTTCCAAGATCAGGCCTCCCTTTGTCCCAACAGGCCGGAAGGCCGTACCAGCAAGATCAAGATCACCAGCAGAAGCTGCAGAATGTCAGAGACCAGCGAGCCGAAGATCGTGGCGGTGAAGCTCTCGATCATGCCAAGCAGCAAACCGCCAACCACCGCACCGGGGACCGAGCCGAGGCCGCCGAGGATGACGACCACGAATGCCTTGAGCATCGGCGTGAGGCCGACGAATGGCGAGACGGAGAACACCGGCCCCATCAGCGCGCCGGCCAGCGCCGCGAGCGCGACGCTGATGCCGAACGCTAGCGGATAGATGTGGTTGACCCGGATGCCCTGGATCAGCGCCGTTTCGGTATCCTGGGCGACGGCGCGCATCGCCCGCCCCAGCCGTGTGCGCTGCATGAAGATCCAGAACACGACGAAAATCAAAGCGGCCGCGGCAATCACCAGAAGACGCGACCACGGGAAGCTGAACGGCCCGATCGCCAGGGTACCCCGGACGATATCAGGCATTGGCCGCGGCGCAGGCCCCAGCAACAACACCGCACCGTTCTGAATAATGACCGAGATCGCGAGCGTCGCGATCATTCCCGACATTTCGTCGGATCGGAACGGCTGTATCAATGTCCGCTCGATCAGCATGCCCATGATGCCGATCGTCAATGCGGCGATCACGAGGCAAACGACGAACGGTAGTTCCCAATAGGCATAGGTGAAGAACGCCACATATGCCCCGAGCATGTAGAACTCACCATGCGCGAAATTGACCACGCGCATGATGCCGAACACCAGCGTGAAACCGACCGCCATCAGCATGTACATGGCGCCGATGACGAGGCCATTGAGCAAGGCCTGCATTATGATGGTTGAATAGGCCAAACCCCGTCGTCCCCTGCCACGCCGCGAACCGAAGAGAGCCTGCGCGCGCCCCGCGCTTATTCACACGACGCGGAAGTGCATTTGGCGACGACATGCGCCGCGCCACCCTTGATGAGGGCAACATAATACGGCGCGTCGAATTGCTGGTTCGATTTCCACTGCGCCTGGCCCATCCAGTTCACCTTGCCGAGGACGGTTTCAAAATCCTTCTGGTTCGACATGGCGGCGCGAACCTTGTCGGTGTCGGTCACCGTCCCGGCCTTCTGCATCGCCGCGAACAACATCTGCAGGTTGGCGTAGAAGAACGGGCTGAAACCATTCAGCGGAGTGTTGTACTTGGTCTCGAACCGCTTGGTGTATTGCTTGATCGCCGCCGATTCCGTATCGATCGGCTGATGGACGTAGACATTCTCGGTCGCCTCATTGCCGGCGATCTTCAGGATATCGGCGGTGGCGTCGCCACCGGTCCGGATGATCGGCCCTTTGAAGCCGAGCTCGCGAAGCTGCTTGACCAGAAGCCCCGCGGTTTGCGGCGCATTGCCGTCGAGTTCGAATACGTCGATATTCTGCGCCAGCACCCGCGTGAGCAGCGGCACGAAATCGACGCGCTCGCGTTCGAAAAACTCCTTGGATACGAACTTGGCGCCCGCCGCCACATAGGCGGCTTCGTTGGCGATCGCGATCTGCTGCCCGCTCTCGTCGTTCGGGAACAGTCCGCCGGCCCGCTTCACCCCGAGCTTCTTGACGACCCAACCGATCTGCGGATCGGAGAAGACGTCGGTCGGGATCACCGGACGGAAGCTGTAGGCGAAATCCGGTGATAGCGCTTTGGGCGTGAACGCCATGGTCATCGTAATGACCTTGTTCTCGGAGGCCACGGGAAGCACCGCCAGCGCCGGTGCTGACCCGAGTGGGCCGACGACGAACTTGATGCCGTCGTCGAATACGAGCCGGTTGAAAGCGGTCAACGCGTCGGCGGCCTTGTAGTGGTCGTCATAGGTGACGACCTCGACCTTGTATTTCTTGCCGCCGACGTCCAGCCCGCCCTTGCTGTTGACGTCTTCCGCGGCGAGCTCGGCGGCACCCTGCATCGCAATGCCCCACGCCGTACCGGCGCCGGAAATCGTTGCGAGCACGCCGAGCTTCAATGTTTCGGCCGAGGCTGAATATGAGGAAACGGCGACGACCGACGAAAGAAGCGCGACCTTCAGAAATCCACGCATGGCTACCTCCCTAATGTCGGAGAGCGGCTTGCCGCCGCCCCCTCGCAAGCTTTCTGCTGTTTCCTTCCGTCATCTCGATCCGCGACGGGTTGGCCGAACCTAGCTCAGCTGAATGACAAAAGTCAACTGTTGACAGTTTAAAGGTCATGTTGGAAACATCGGCTGCGGAGAGCAGGTGGATTTCGGGATATGGCCGTTAAACAAACAACACAGGCGAAGACCAAATGACCTATCTGGTCGCCAATGACCTGCCGACCCTTGCGGTGGGCGAGCGCTTTCGAAAGCTGTTGCAGCGTCCCGGCATCCTGCAGATTCCCGGAGCCCATTGCGGCCTCGCCGCGTTGCAAGCCAAGGCCGCGCAGTTTGAGGCGCTGTATCTGTCGGGAGCCGCGATGTCGGCATCCATGGGGCTGCCGGACCTCGGCATCCTCACGATCGAGGATGTCTGTTTCTTCGTTCGCCAGGTTTCCCGCGCATCGCAGCTTCCGGTGCTGGTGGATGGCGATACCGGTTTTGGCGAAGCCTTGAACGTGATGAACATGGTCCGCGCGTTTGAAGACGCTGGCGCGGCTGCGGTCCAGATCGAGGATCAGATCCTGCCGAAGAAGTGCGGCCATCTCAACGACAAGAAACTGATCGCGCCCGGCGATATGGCGGCGAAGATCGCGGCCGCCGCCAAGGCGCGCCGGCATCTCTATATCGTGGCCCGCACCGATGCGGCGGCCGACGAAGGGCTCGATGCCGCCATCAACCGGGCCAGGCTCTATGTTGAAGCCGGCGCCGACGCCATTTTCCCCGAAGCGCTCCATGACCCGGAGGCGTTCCGCCGGTTTTCCAAGATCATCAAGGTGCCGCTGCTGGCCAACATGACCGAGTTCGGGCGAACACCGTTCATGACGGCATCCGAGTTCGAGGCGCTTGGCTACAAGATGGTGATCTGGCCGGTCAGCGCGCTGCGCATGGCAGCAAAGGCGCAGGCCGAACTCTATGACGGTATTCGCAAGGACGGCGGCACCCACCGCCTGATCGATCGCATGCAGACCCGCGCCGAGCTCTACGCGACCATCGGCTACCACGAATATGAAGCGCTGGATTCATCGATCATCACCTCGGTGACGCCCGAAGGAATGCCGCAGGGGCTTGCCGATTGATCGAGCCGACCTTGATGGCCTTTCGGGTTATCTTCGCGGCTGAAGCGTGGCCCTGCTGCGACGGCCTCCCCATGAAGCCGTTGCCTTCGGCTTAGCGGCTGGAGGCGCGACTTCCGGCCGGCTGGCTGCTTCCCTGATCTGCTCCTCGACATATTGTCGTGCGTTGCTGATGTGGAGGCGCATTTTCCGTTCCGCTTCCACGGAATCCCGTCGCATCAACGCGGCGACAATATCGTTGTGCTCGCGCAGCGCCTGCTTGGCCCGCCCGGGCTTGGTGCTGGATTTGTAGCGATAGACGCGAAGCAGATAATAGAGGTCCTCGCAAAGCATCTGGACCAGCCGCGCGTTGCGGCTGCCCTTGACGATGCGGAAATGAAAATCGAAGTCCTTGGATTCCTGATAATAGCCGGTGCCTTGCTGCACGCTCTTCTGCTGCTGATGCTGGTCCAGCAGTTCGGAAAGCGCCTGCAGTTCGTCGTCCGTCATATGCTGGGCGGCAAGTCCGCACGCCAGTCCCTCGAGCGCCTCTCGAACCTGCAGCACTTCATACAGGTCGCTGGGCGAGAGGCTGGCGACGCGGACACCGATGTTCGGCGTGCGCTGTAGCAATTTTCGGCCTTCGAGCCTTCGGATGGCTTCGCGCAGCGGTCCCCGGCTGACGCCGAGCGACGCGGCCAGCGCCTGCTCGCTGATCTTGCTGCCCGGCTGCAGGTCCCCGCTGATGATCGCGGCCTCGATACGCTCGGCAAGCGCATCCACCAGCGATTGCGCAGAGACCTTATGGGTCAATATGCCGTTCATGAAAGCCTTTCGAGAAGCACAGCTTCAGGAGCCCGCACGGACATGTCGAGTCGCTCCTCAGCCAAGCCCTTGTACTTATTAGTATGTCCCGTCCTTGCGAACAATCAATCGTGGAAACCTGCCTCCTCACAACTGTAGACAACTAGACAATCCTGAGCGCCGCAAGCGTGCCCTCCTCGATGGCCTGGAAGAACTTGCGGGGGCCGCCCACGTCGCCGGCATAGTAGACGGGAATGCCGAGCCCCTCGAGGCCGAAGGTCTCGGCCTTTCGCGAGACATATCCGGTGCAAAATATCACATTGTCGACGTCATGGAGCGTGCGCCTGGCGCGGCCTTCCGGCTGGATTTCGACCCAGTCGGGGCCCACGGCCAGCAGTTCCACGTTCGCGAGAATTTCGATGCCGAGTTCGTCGATGCGGTCCAGATAATAGATGCGATCGGCATGAACGGCCTTTTTCAAAAGCTCCGATCGCACGAGCATGATGACCTTCTTGCCCTGCTCGGCCAGGTAATCGGCGACCTCGATCCCGACCAGACCACCGCCGACGACAACGCAGGTTTGGCCCGGCGTCTCAAGGCCGGCAATCACCCGCCACCCGCTCAGCACATGGGGGAGATCGGATCCCGGAACGCTGGGCCGGACCGGCGAGGCGCCGGTGGCCACGATGATGGCCTGGGGTTTGAAGGCGCGCGCATCGTCGGCCGAAAACGAGCGATTGAGGTTGACTGGAATGCCGAGGCGCTCGACCTCCGATGTGAAATACCGCAGCGCGTTCTTGATCTCGCCGCGATGCGGCGGCTGATGCGCCAGCAGGAGTTGGCCGCCGATCGCGCTCTCCTTCTCGAACAGATGGACGTCATGGCCACGACGCGCTGCCGCAACCGCAGCCGACAGGCCCGCGGCGCCGCTGCCGACCACGACAACGCGTCTTGCTTCCGGCTTGCTCGCAAGCAAGGGCTTCAACTCCAGCTCGCGGCTGACCATCGGGTTGACCGTGCAGGCCAACCCCTTGTGGCGGTGAACGGTGGCGATGCACTCGTTGCAGGCAATGCAGGGGGCGATCGTCGCGGTTAGGCCTGCCTTCGCCTTGGCCGGAAAATGCGGGTCGGCGATCAGCGCCCGGCTGAGACAGATGTAGTCGGCCTGCTCGTCACTGAGAATCTGTTCGGCGAGCTCGGGGGTATTGATACGCCCGACCACCATTACGGGAACCTTGACCCGGCGGCGGATGGCGTCGCTGTAGCTCACGTAACAGCCTCGATCGACCGACATGCCGGGAACGACCATATAAGGGCGTGACGCGTGCACGCCGCCCGATACGCTGATCGAATCCGCGCCGGCAGCCTCGAACATGACCGCCATCTCGACGGCATCATCAAGTTCCAGGCCATCCTTGACATGGTCCCGGCCATTCATGCGCACGATGACCGGATAGTCCGCGCCGAGCCTGGCCCTGATCGCCTGTATCAACCGCACACAGAAATAGGCGCGGCGCTGCACGCTGCCACCGTACTCATCTTCGCGTTTGTTTGAGTCGGGAGACAGGAACTCTCCAATCAGGTAGCCGTGTGCGCCATGAAGCTCCACGGCGTCAAAGCCCGCATCGCGCGAACGCCTCGCCGCTTCGGCGAACCGTTCGACGATGCGGTCGATCTCGACAACGCTCAGCTCCTTTGGGACGACGGCATCGCCGACGCCGGTGAACTGTGAGGGAATCGGCGAAGGGGCCAGTGGAACAGAGCCTGAAACATGCGGAATGGATTCGCGGCCGCCATGATTGAGCTGCACGGCGATCTTCGCACCCTCGGCATGCGCAGCCTCAACCACCTTCCGCATACCCGGAATGAAACAATCATCGTGCAGCATCGCATTGTGATGCAGCCGCTTGCCTTCCTGCTCCACATAGGTGGCCTCGAGGACGATCAGCCCCGTGCCACCACGCGCGCGTTCGGCGTAATATTCGACGAGATCGTCGCCAACGAAGCCATCCTTGTCGGCAAGCTCCGAGCTGGTTGCCGCGAAAACGATCCGGTTCGGCAGCGCGAGCGAGCCGATCCTGCCGGGTGCGAACAATTTCGGAAACTTCGACACGTTCACCACCCAGTCGTTTGACCGCTGCCTATTTGGGCATTCGATAGACGACATTGCCCTCGAACAGCCGGCGGGCGCTGCGATAAACCGCGCCGTAGTCAGCCTTCACCGCTTCTCCGCCGGAGGATGAGACGCCGGCGTCGACGAGCGTGACGCCTGACGGATGCGCAATCCGGATCGGTCCGTCGGATTTGGCGAGGCCGGCCGGAATGCTTCCGGGAATCCGGGACGCCACGGCGAGGCAAATCGCGCCGGTAATGGGCGTGGCGCGATGCGGCAGTCCCACCGAGATCATGCGGACCCAAATGTCGGCGTCCGAGGCCGCGAGCTCACGCCCCGATAGCGTCCGCCCGGCTCTCGGCCCCGACACCATCGCAACCTTGGGAATGCCGGTCATCAGCCGCGCCTGATCCCGGTCGGGCGCAATCCCCATCTTGACCGATGCCGCGCAACGGATGGCCTCCATGCGCCGCAGGAAGTCGGCATCGCCGTCGAGCACATCAGGCAATTCATCACCGGATTTGCCGACCGCGTTTGCCGCAACAAAGACGCACGGATTGGCGGCATCGACGCATGACGCCTTGACGCTGCCCTGCTCACCGAGGTCAAGGTCGTCCACAGGCTTTCCTGTCGGCAATAGCTTGCCGGTCCGCGCGCCACCGGGCTCGAGGAACTCCAGCCGGATCGGCGCCGCCTTCCCGGAAATCCCATCGATCTCGATGTCGCCGGTCGGCGCCAAAGAACCCTGCTCGACCGGGAAGCGTGAAACGATGATCTTCGAGGTATTGGTGTTGTGAATGCGGACCGTGGCCTCGCCGTTGGTTGGAGCCGCTACCAACCCTTCGTCGAGCGCGAACGGCCCCACCGCTGAGGACATGTTGCCGCAATTGGCGCCGTAATCCACGAAGGTGTCGCGCACCCCGATCTGGGCAAAGGTGTAATCGACATCGGCATCAGGCCGGCTCGGCGGGCCGATGACGCAAATCTTCGATAACGACGAGATGCCGCCGCCCATGCCGTCGAGTTGCCGGCCATTGGGATCGGGCGAGCCCATCACCTCCAGAAAGATCGGATCCCAATCCTTGGGGTTTTGAGGAAGATCGTCCCGTCGGAACATCACCGCCTTGGACGTGCCACCCCGCATGAACACCGCACGAAGTCGACCATTTGCCATCGCCGTTCCCTGTTGTCCTTATTTCAGCGGCTCGGCGTCCAGCCGGATGATGTCCGCAGGCCCACCCGGCTGCGCCGGATAGCGTTCTAGCACGAGCGGGTCGTGGCCCGGAACGATATGGGATTGGGAAGACGCCAGCCGTCGCATCTCATTATAGCCTTCGAGCGTCTCACTGACGTCGCACACAACCGGAAACGGACGGCACTGCTCGAAATTGGCGTAATAATGCGAGGCGTCCGAGGCGACCACCACCCATCCGCGGCGGGTACGAACCCGAACAAACTGCAGCCCGCGCGAGTGACCGCCCACCAGATGCACCGTCACGCCGTCGGCGATCTCGCTCGCACCGCTGTGAAACTTGACGCGCCCCTGGAACAGCTTGCCCACAATTGCGGTGACATCGGCGGCCTCGAATGGATGACGCAAGTGGGAATGGCACATGCACCGGCCGGTGCAATACTCCATTTCGCGGTCCTGAATGTGATAGCGCGCGGTCGGGAATATCTCGTGGTTGCCGGCGTGGTCATAATGCATATGGGTCAGGACGACGTCCTTGACGCCGGCGAGATCGACACCCGCGGCCTTCAGGCCTTCGGCCACGGGGCGCGTCAGTTTGCGCCCGCGCCGTTTGGCCATGTCCGCGTCAAAACCGGTATCGATGATGATGGTCTGGCCGCCGCCCTTCAACGCCCAGACGAAGAAATCCATCGGCATCGGCCCGTCATGCGGATCGCCGCCGAGAAAATTTTCCGAAATGCGCCGCTCGGCATTATGGGCGTAGCGGACCGCGAGAATCTCATACTCCGACATGCGTTCCTCTCAAATTGCCGGCTTGTCCTGCGCCTTGCGCCATTCCAATAGCCGGCGAATGCCGTCCTCGATGGAAACCTCAGGCTTCCATCCCAGCATCCGCTCGATCTTGGCGAGGCTGAAATCGAGCTGCTTGGTCACGCTCGACCGCACGCTTGAAGTGGCCTCCTTGTAGACCGGCTTGAGGTCGCTGCCGGTGATCTGCAACAGTAACCCCACCACGCGGTTGAGATCGGTCGCGACACCCGATGCGACGGTGAAGCTTTCACCCGTGATATCGGATGCCATCGCCATCACATTCGCGCGCGCGACGTCGGAGACGTGAATGTAGTCATGCACCTCGCTGCCGTCGTCCGGGATCACCGGCGGCTCGCCGCGCATGATGCGGTCGTAGTTCTCCATGATGTAGAGCGCGTTGACACCGCGATAGTGCTGGCGCTCGCCATAGACGGTGGCGTATCGCAGCGCGATCGCCTGGATTCCATGCTTGGCGCTGTAAAGACCGCAGAGACTCTCGCCGATCAGCTTGGTGCACGCGTACAGCGCCGTCGCCGGCTGGAATTTTGCGAAGCGCGCCGGAGCGGACTTCGTCGATCAGGCCCGGTGCCGGATCGCCATACACCGCAATCGACGACGAAAACACCACCTTCTTGACGCCGCGATAACGGCACGTTTCGAAGATGTTGACCTGCCCTTCGACATTGACCGCGAGTCCCAGGCTCGGATTCTGGCTCAGCGGAAGCGTCAGGAAGCCGGCGATCGCGAACACGCCGTCGCAGCCTTCGAAGGCATCGTAGAGTTCGTTGATGCGAAGAATGTCGCCGCGCACGAGCTTGACACGGGGGTCGCCCAGCAGGGACTTGACCGTGTCCGGGCTGCCCAGCGCGTAATTGTCGAGCAGCACGACTTCCCGCGCGCCCTGGCTCAGCAATTGTTCCGCAACATGCGATCCGATCAGGCTGGCGCCACCGGTAATGACGAATTTTCCTTGGGCTATTTTCATGGACGCTCGCAAATGGCGGCAAGCTGCACAGGCTGTCTCACGTCTCGCTCCCGTTGATCATCCGTTGAACCCGGTTACCGGCCGGCGTTGCATAGCCGGCGGCGTTGCAACAAACGCTAGCGTCTCACCCCCAAACTGTCTACAGTTTTCATTATGCGGACCCGGTGCACGCCGTTGCGCGTCCGGCGGGCTACCGGCGTCGCCTTGACGATGGCTCGGCGCTATAAAACCACGCGATTAAGTCTGCTATCAGCGATAGCTCGGTACGCCTCACAACAACAAAACGGGAGAACGAGAATGTCTGAGAAGGTTGCCGTGATCGGCATGGGGCAGATGGGATCGGGGATGGCGGGACGGCTCAGGGAATCGAACCTCGACGTCGTCGGCTATGACGTCAGCGCCGATCAGCGCGCGCGCCTCACCCAGGACGGCTTTCGGATGACATCGAGCATCGCGGAAGCGCTCGCGGGCCGGACCATCGTGCTGACGAGCCTGCCCGACCCGAAAGCGGTGACGGAAGCGTGGCTCGGAACCAACGGGATCGTGGCTCACGCGGCCAAGGGCACCTTGTGCATTGAACTCAGCACCATCGACCCGCAGACCATGCGACAGGCCGCCGAGGCAGCCGCCGCCCGCGGGATCGCGGTGGTCGATTGTCCGGTCAGCGGCAGCCCCAACGAGGCGCGCGCCGGGAAGTTGATCCTGATCGCCGGCGGCGAGATGGCTGATGTGACGCGCGCCGAACCCATCCTCAAACTGCTCGGCAATGAGTGGAAATACACCGGCCCGGTCGGAACCGCCAAGGTCGTCAAGATCGTCAACAACATGATGTCGATGGGCAACGTTCTGGTCGCGGCCGAAGCGTTCGCGCTCGGCGTTGCCGCCGGCGTCGAGCCGGAGAAGCTTTATGACGTGCTGTCGGTCAGCGGCGGACGTTCCCATCACTTCACCAAGCGCTTTCCGAACGCGCTCAAGGGAGATTTCTCGCCGGGCTTCAAGATGGAGCTGGGCGAGAAGGATCTGGCGCTGGCCGTCGAGCTCGGGCGCATGATGCGGATGCCGACACCGTCGGCTTCCGCGACGCGCGAACTCTATGCGCTGGCGCTGGCCGAAGGCTTCCGCGGCCAGGATATCGTCGCGCTGCTGGCGATGTATCAGAATTGGGCCAAGCCGGCCTGACACACCATCAACGCCGAGTGCCTACGGCACCCAGGTCGTTTCCGGAGCCTGTTCTGCACCCCGGGGTGCGAAGACGACCCTCTTCGCCGGCGCCTTGTGCAGTTCGCTGACCTCCAGCAGCCGCGTGACCTGCGCGATCTCGGTGACTTTTTCCAGCGTTTCGAGGCGCTCGAACAGAGGGGCGATCTGCTCGCGCGGCAGGCTCCGTGTCGCGCAATCGTTGAACTTGTCCCATAGTTCGCTGCTGCTCATCGGATTGTCGCCGCCACGCCCGACGAGGTTATCGACGCGTCGCGCCAGGCGCGTGCCGTCGTTGAGCGTCACGATGACCTCCGCACCCCATTGGTCTTCTGCATCATCAGCCATCTCGGGATGCGGGCGTGCCGTTGTCAGGTCCAGCAAGCGCTGGATTTCCGGATCGAAATGCGCATCGCCCTCGAAATCCTTCAGGCGCAGGATGCCGTAACGAAGCGCGCGCGCGACGACGTACTGAACACTGAATTTGGCTTCGAGCGGCGTCTGCGGATGCGGCGTGTTGGTGTGGCGCAAGCGCCGGCCGTGCGGCAGCACCTCGATGCGGCTGACGTCGGCGACTGCAACCTTGTCCTCGCGCCGCAACTGGAGCGCCAGGGTGATCGCGGGATGCGTGCTGCCGCAACAAGGGAATTGCTTGAGCGCGATCGATTTGGCCTCGATCTCCCATGGCTCACCCCAGTTTTCGAAGAGCTTGCCGATATCGAAAGTATCGGGACCGTTGAAGACGTTGAGGAAACCCTGTTGATGCTCGAACACATCGGTTGCGGCATCGAATCCTCCTCAGCCAACAAGGCCGCGAACAGGCCGTTGCGGCAGCACTGGCCGATATGAAGCGGCTTCGTCATGGTGCCGAAATTGGCCTTGAGACCGCTTGCGAGCGAGGCCGCGATGCACAGCGCCATCGTTGTCCGCCCGAGATCGAGCTTCATGAGATGGCAGGCGGCCGCCGCGGCACCGAAAACGCCGAGCGTCGCGGTCGGATGCCAGCCCTTGTCGTAGTGATGAAAGTTGACGGCGCGCGCCAGCCGGATCTCGACCTCGACCCCGATCACGTAAGCGGCAATAAGATCTTCGCCGGTTCCGCCGCGCTCTTCAGTGAGCGCAAACAGCGTCGATACCAGCGGCACCGAATGATGCCCGCCCATGATGCCGCTGAAATCGTCGAAATCGAGCGCGTGCGAGGCCGCGCCGTTGATCAGCGCTGCGTCGAGCGCACTGGTGCGCCGCGCCGAGCCGAATATCAGTGCCGGCCCAGGCGCCGTCGCGACGCCCGGGGTCTTGAGGAGAATTTGCGTGCAAGGTTCCGGATACCCGGCAAGCGTCACGCCGATCGCATCAAGGATGCAGGCTTTCGCTTGCGCGATCGATGCTTTGGTCAGTTGGCGTTTCTCAAAGGCATGGACCTTCTGCGCCAGCCGCTGGAGCAGCGTGAGCTCGGCGCCCGACGCATTCTCGGCACTGGCTTTCGACAACGAAACGGCGCTCATTTTGATTCTCCCTTGTCAGCCTCAGGCCGCTGCCGCGGCGCTACGTCCCGCGATTCGCCCGAAGGTCGCGCCGGATACGAGACCGGTGCCCGCCGGGTAATTGTCATAGAACAGGCCGCCGACCATCTCACCGCAACAGAACAGGCCCTTGATCGGCCGCCAATCGGTACCGATGACCTGCGCCGTCTCGTTCACCTTCAATCCACCGAAGGTGAAGGTGATGCCGCCGGTGGCACTATAGGCGTAGAACGGCGGCTTTGCGATCTTGAGCGCCCAATTGGTCTTCTCCATCGCCAGTCCCTTGCTGGACAGGCCATCCTTCCTGGTCGGGTCGAAGCCGTGTTCCATCTCGCGCGCGCACGCGTTGTACTCGTCGCAGCGTCTTCAGGCGCCTGCTCCCGGTCATCGAAGTCGAGCTTCTCGACGAGTTCCTCCAGGCTGTCGGCGGTAATCGGCTTGCTGGTCTGGTAGCGCGGTTCCAGCAGGTGAACCACCTGCGAGTCGAAGATCTGCCAGGCCTTGGCGCCGGGTTCGGCAAGGATCGCGCGGCCGAACTTGGCGTAGGTGAAGAGCGCACCATCCTCGCCTTCGTCGACGAAGCGGCGGCCCTGGCGGTTGAGCATGACGCCGTAGAGATAGCTCAGGCGGTTGCTGCGGTCGGTCAGTTCGCGCGGCGCGAATTCGCCCCAGTCGGCGCTGATCGGCGTTGCGTGGCAGCCGCTCCACTGTCCCCACGGCATGGCGCCGACGTCCATTGCCATGCGCAAACCGTCGCCCTGATTGTGCGGTGTGCCGCGCACCTTTGCCGCGCCGACCAGCGGGCCGATATGCTGGGTGCGCATCTGCACGTTGGCCTCGAATCCGCCGCAGCCGAGCACCACCGAGCGGGCATTGAGGACCGACATGCCATCATCGTCACGCACCTTGACGCCACTGACCCTGCCGTCGTCGCCGATGAGCAGTTCGGTCGCCGCCGTCCCGTAACGGATTTCGATGCCGAGCCGCTCGGCGGTCGCAAACCAGCTCCGCGACAGGCCGACGCCCTCGTGTTCCGCGCGCACCACGAGGCCGCGCGCCCAGACCATCACGTTGTCCTTGCTTGACGGCGGAGAGCGTGATCGCCGGCTCCATCTTGATGCCGCCGACCTTGTTCATCCACATCACGGTGTCGAACGAGTTCGATACCAGCAGTTTCGACAGCACGGGATCGGTGTGTCCGCTGGTGACGCGCATCAGGTCGCCGTGGAAATCCTCCTTCGGATAGGGCGAGATGCCGTCGTAGAAATTCTCGAATTCTTCCTCGACGTCGGGCAGCAATTCGCCGATCTCCCTCGGATCGTCGAACGCAAAGCGCAGCACGCCGCCGCTCCAATGGGTATTGCCGCCGCGCATCTCGCGCGGCGCCTTCTCGAGCACCACGACGCGTTCGGCGCCGTTCTCCTTGGCGGATACGGCGGCGGCCAGGGCCGCGTTGCCGGCACCGACGACGATGACGTCATACTGACTCATGTTCTTTCTCCTGACGGTATTAGTTTGATGAGGATCGCAGCAATGCCGCGATCTCGGTGGCGGTATGGGTTTCAAGCCTCAGCACGGCGTCGCGAATGCGCTCGGCTTGCGCGAGCGGGATCGACATCGTGGCGGAGGCCAGAAATTTCCTGGACACGGCTTGCTCGTCCAGCGCGCGCTCGCCCGCGCCGCTGTTGACGCGGATGTGCCGGAACAGACTGCGGCCGTCCTTGAGCGTGACGCGGACCCCGCCCGAGAAATACGTGGGAAACGCCGTATCGGGATCGATCGCACAAGTGACGCGTCGCGTGAGATCGAGCACGACGGGGTCTTTCAGTGCGGCCGGCATCAGATCGGCGAGCCCGAACGCACCCTTGATGAGGCAGGTGGCAATCACGAACTGGGCGCTGAACTTGGCTTCGTATTCGTTGGTGGGATTGATCTTTGCGGCGGCCGGCTCGGCGACGATCGGCATCGTGTCGCGCGGCAGATAGGCCTCGACGCTTGCGATGTCCTTGGGATCGATCCCGGCATGCAGCTCGATCGCGGCATCCGCGCAGCCGTGAATGAAATGACAGACCGGATAGGGTTTCATCGCGGTCACCGCGAGTTCCCAGACCTCGCCCAGGCTGTTCAGCTCGGCGCCGAGGTCGATCGGCGTGGAAGGATGTTGGATGTGCGTATCGAAGAAGCCGAAGCGCCCTTCGTAGGGCCGCGTCGGGGCCTTAAAACCCTTCTCGGCAAGAACGCCGGCGGTAATGCCGGCGACGGCAGCCCAGCCGGGATGCATTCGTTTGGTCCAGGCGCCCTCTTCCAGGAAAACCTGCACACCTGACGCGGTGCTCGCGGCGATGCCCTGTGCCGCCACGATGCCCTCGACCGGCAGGCCAAGGATGCGCGCGGCGACGACGGCAGAGCTGAAATGCGCAACCAGGCCGGTTGCGTGAAAGCCGGCGTGGTGGAAACCGCCCTTGACCGCCGCGCCGACGCGTATCGCCGTCTCCATGCCGGCCGCGTAGGCGACCAGAAAGGTCTTTCCGTCGATGCCGCGCAGCTCACCGAAGCTCAGGGCGCAGGGCAGACAGGCCGCGGTCGCGTGGATGATGCTGTTGAGGTGGGTATCGTCGAAGTCGAGGCCATGGATCAGCATGCCGTTCGCCAGCGCAGCGTCGCGCACTGGCAGGCGGACCTTGCGGCCGATCACGCTGCACGTCCCCTCGCCGCCGAGGGCCGTGGCGCCGGCGACCGCGACGTCGGAGAAGCCGTAGGCATTGGACGCCAGCCCGCATCCGAGCGCATCGAGGATCAATAGCTTGCCGCGATCAAGCACCGGCTTCGGGATCTCATCCAAGGTGAGGTCGGCGGCGAACTCGGCCAGCCGGCGGGCCGGCGTCGTCAGCGCAGCCGGAACGGAGACACTGTCAAGCATGATGAGATCTCGCTTCGGTTTGGGGTGTATCGTCGACGAGACGGCAGTCGCGTGCGTCGAATGTGAGGGTTGCGGGGCTGCCCGGCGCCAACGCGCTGCGGGAATAGGCGCGCAAGCGGTCTGCGCCGACCTCGACGATGTATTCGACGTGCGGTCCGAGATACATTCCGCCGACGACCCGGCCGGTGAGCCGGTTTTGCCCCGTGAGCGCCGGCGACGATGTTTCGTCGAGACGGATCGCCTCGGGACGAAGCAGCGCGATCTTGGAACGGCCGTCGTCACGGTCGGTCGCGGGATCGACTTCGAGCGGCGAGCCGTTCTCGAGCTGCCACTGGCGTCCCACGCGCCGCACATGCAGGAAATTGGCGCCACCGATGAAGTCGGCGACAAAGCGATTGACGGGCTGCTGGTATAGTTCGCGCGGGTTCCCTTCCTGCACGATCCTGCCCGCCTCCATCACGATGACCCGATCGGACATCGACAGCGCTTCGGTCTGATCATGCGTCACGTAGAGCGCGGGCACTTTCAGCTCGCGCTGGATCCGGCTGATCTCCAGCCGGGTACGATCGCGCAGGCGCGCATCGAGGTTCGAAAGCGGCTCGTCGAACAGCAGCAGTCGCGGACGGGCGGCGATAGCGCGCGCCAGCGCCACGCGCTGCTGCTGGCCGCCGGATAGTTCGGAGGGGCGACGCTTGGCAAGCTTGCTCATCCCTACGATATCCAGCGCCCACGCCACGCCGGCGCCGACGTCGCGGTCGCCCTTCACGGTGAGCGGAAACGCGACGTTCTCGGCCACGGTCAGATGAGGCCAGACGGCGTAGGACTGGAACACCATTCCAAGGTCGCGCTCATGCGGGGGCACGAAGAGATTGCCGGCGGAATCGGAAACGGTCTCGCCATTGATCGCGATGCTGCCGCTCGTGGGCGTGTCGAGGCCTGCGATGCAACGAAGCGTCGTGGTCTTGCCGCAGCCGCTTGGACCGAGCAGCGTCACGAATTCGCCGTCGGCCACATCGAACGATATCGCGTGGATGACGGTGAGCGCACCGAAGGATTTCACGAGGTTTTTGACGGCGATGCCCATGATCGGTTTTTCCTTCTATCGCCTGCGGGCGCCGGGCATCGCCCAGAGCAGCAGGGACATCATGGCGACCATCAAAACCATGGCCAGGATGGAGAGCGCACTTGCCAGACCCCAATTGGCCTGCTCGAACGACGACCAGATCGAAACGGACAGCACCGAGGTCGAAGCGGTGAAGATCAGGATCGTGGCGGAGATCTCGCGGAAGAACGCCATGAATAGCAGGAAGTAGCTGCTCTGCAGCGACGGCAGGCTGAGCGGCATCAGGATGCGCCAGACACCGGAAAGCCGGCTTGCGCCCGCGGTCCACGCCGCTTCCTCGAGGCTCCGATCGAGCTGGACGAAGCGTGCACCAGCCGTTTCCGCCGCATAGGGCAGGAAGCGTGTGACATAGGCAAGCACGATCAGGGTGAGCGTGCCGTAGAGCGGCAGCGGCAGATAGGCGTAGGCCCACAGCAGCCCGAGGCCGAGCACGATGCCGGGCACGCCAAAGGGCAGCATCACCAGCGCATCGAGCACGCGGTAGCCGGTCGGGCGCAGCCGCACGACGTAGTAACTGCAGGCGACGCCCAACAATACGCCGACCAGCGCGCCGCCGCCGGACACGATCACCGTGTTGATGATGGCCTGCTGCGTCTCCTCGGAATTCCAGATGTAGGTGTAATTGCGGAACGTGAAGGCCGCGTCGAAGGGATTTGCGGTGAAAAACTTGATCAGCGACGTGTAGAGCAGGATCAGGCCGGGAAGGATGAGGCTGACCGCGATATAGAGGCCGCAGAGTAAATTGACGGGCCAGCGCCAGGCGCCGAGCGGAATTGGCGTAATCCTGCCGGCCTTGCCCGTTGTCGAGACCGACCGGTCGCCGCGCGCAAGGCGCCGCTGCAGCAGAATGGCAACGCTGGTGATGGCCGCCAGCGTAAGGCCGATCGCCGCCGCAAGGCCGTAGGCCGTCGGCGGAAAACGGCACAGCAGATAGATCTGCGTCGCGAGCACCGTGACATGACCGGGCACGCCGATCAGGACGGGAATGCCGAATTGTTCCAAGGTCAACACCAGGCACAGCAGCGCGCTGGAGGCGAGCGCGTAGGCCAGCATCGGCAGCGTGACGCGGCGAAGCATGCGCCAGGGCGAGGCGCCGGCGGTGCGGGCGGCTTCCTCGTAGCTCGGGTCCATCCCCATGATCGGCCCGCGGATCGTCAGATAGACGAACGGCACCTGATGCAGGACCATCACGAAGATGATGCCACCGGCGCTGTAGATATCGACGGAGAAGGAATTGATATTGAATATTTCACGCAGGATGTCGTTGATGACGCCGCCGGGCGAGCCGATGACAATCCAGGCCATCGCCAGGATGAAGGAGGGGAAATAGAAACTCAGCGCGAGCAGCCCCGTCATCGTGTTGGGCCAGCGGAAGTCGGTCCGATGGATCACCAGCGCGAGCGCCGTCCCCATCACCATCGCGAACAAGGTGCTCAGCCCCGCGACCGCGAGCGTCGTCACCAAGGTGTCGATCACGCCGGGCGAAACCAGATTGGCCCAATTCGCCAGGGTCCAATGCCCCGGCATTCCCGGTGAGGTGTCGCGCAGGCTGCCGATCACCAGGGCCGCAAGCGGAATCAATGCGAGAAAGGCCACGACCGCAAAGACGACGACATAGATCCCGATCAGGACGCCACCGTTCGCCGCCGCGCGCTTGATGGCGTTGGGCGGCGCGCGAACGACCGGCGTTTCCAGCCGAAACCCGTCCTCGTCCTGACCTACGCTTGAGCCCTGCAATATCGACATCGATTTCAACGAATACCGAACGTTTCACGCCACGCTTCGATCGCCTTGTTCTGCTCGGGTCCGCTGACGATCGTGATCGAGTTGACCGCGTTGGACAGCGCCGAAGTCGGTGGGACAAACTTCAGTGGCGCGACACCAGGCCGGGTTACCGGCAATCCGTCCTGTTCCTGCAGCACGAGCTGCCCTGGCGCGCTCAATAGCCAGTTGACCAAGACCTTGCCTGCATTGGGATGCGGCGCATGGCCGTTCACGATCACATAGCCATCATTGATAGCGGTGCCCGATTGGGGATAGACGAAGCCGATCGGCGCGCCGTCCTCGAGACCGGGCTCCAACGGCAGGTCGGCCAATGTCGCCACCATCACGTCGCCGCGAAGGACGGCCTGGAACACGCCGGCCGATCCCTCGAAGAACCGCACGTCATTGGCCTTCAGCTTTTGGGCGGCGTCAGCGATGCCATTCTTGATCCAAAACGCGACGAGGCCTTGCACTGCAATGGAGCGCCAGGGCGGGTCCATGCCGACCTTGCCCTTCCACTTCGGATCCCAGAGGTCGCTCCATTCCTTGGGCGCATCGGCCGGCTTCACGCGCTGCTTGTTGTAGACGATGACGTTGCGGGAGGTATGAACGGCAAAGGCCTTGTTGCCGCGATTGACCACCGGCTTGAAGGCGGACAGTTCCGGCGGCGTCCATTCGGCGGCCCAGCCGCCCTTGTCCACGCCCGCGAACATGGCATCGTCGGGAAAGGTGAGCATGACGTCGGCAAGATTGCGGCCGGCATTGAACTCGGTCGAAAAACGTTCGATCAGAGGCGCACTGCCGAGCCGGATCTGTTCGGTCTGGATGCCGGGATTTGCCTTGCGGAATTCGATGAGCAGCTGCTCCACGCCCTGCGGGCGCAGGTTGTGATAGAAGCTGACCTTGCCTTCCTTGAGCGCCGCAGCCTGAACCGCCGGCCAGTCCTCGCTCGCCGTTGCATGCAGCGGCGCCAACGCGCCGAGCGCCACCGTGGCGCCGAGCCCCGCCAACACAGCGCGGCGCGTAATATCTTGAGCCTCGGTCTTCGTCATGAGTCGTTTTCCCTGTTAATCGCGCGGGCTTTGCCGCGTCTTGTTTCGTCGACTGCCGCTATTTCTTTTCGGGCAGTTCCTTGCGGCTATCGATCCGGTGTTGCGATCCGGCGCGCGCGGCCTCGGCCATTGCGGCGAGGCGCAGTTCGTAGCCGCGGCGGACGTGACGACGAGCCAGTTCCTCGGCCTCGGCTTCGTCGCGCCGCGCGATGGCTGCGACGATGGCCTGATGCTCTCCCAGAGCTTCGGCGATGCGACCGGGTGCCGCAAAGGTGGTGCGGCCAAGCAGCACGACCGAGTCATGCAGGTCCAGCAGGCTCTTGAGCAGAAAGCGATTGTGCGCGGCGCGGTAGATGTGCTCGTGGAAAATGGTGTTTTCCCGTGCATGAACTTTCGGGTCGTCCGGCAATTGCCGATGCGAGTCCACCATCGCCTGCAGCATGTGGATTTCAGTCGCGTCGGCGAAACGCGCGGAAAGTGCCGCGGCCGTACCCTCAAGACGCTCGCGCACATCGTAGAGCTCGGCCACCGCGCGCAAATCATGTTGCGCCACCGACAGGCCGCCGCCCGGCGCATGAACCAGCATCCCGTCGGACTGCAGGCGTCGCAAGGCCTCACGAATGGGCGTGCGGCTGACCTTGAGCCAGGAGCACAGCTCCAGTTCGAGAACGCGTTGACCGGCTTCGATCTGGCCTTCCTGGATCGCATTGCGGATGGCCCGATAGGCATGCTCGGCCAGCCCGCCGGCCGCCCGCGATGACGCGGCGCCGGGCCAGATCAAGAGCGTATCGTCCTCAGCAATGTCGGAACCGGAGATAGCTTCCTCCCAGCATCCAAGTCGGGGCTTTCCATCGCGTATAACTATGTATACAAGGATATGCAAAGGAAATCTGGAGGAAATGTGCCGAGATATCAGCGGCGGGCAGCTTTGCTGGGCGGAACATTGGGAGCGGCAGCAGCCGCCCTGGGTGGCCTATCGACGAGCATGGCGGGAGCGCCGGAATGACCGCCGATGCAGAAGCAGTCTCGCTGACGCGTCGTTTCACGGACCTGCTGACGGCGTGGCCGACGGATGATCCGGCGATGCTGGACCGGTGCCGGTTGCTGCTGCTCGATGGCCTTGCCGTCGCGGTGGCCGGTGCTGGAGAGCGCGGACCGGGCCTGATGGCGGCGCAAGCCAGATCCGAATCTCCCCACGGCCCGTCCACGGTGATCGGTCGAGGATTGACCACAAGCGTTGCCAACGCCGCGCGCGTCAATGGCATGGCGATGCACGTGCTCGATTTCGAACCAATGTGGAATCCGCCGAACCATGCGCTCTCCCCGTTGCTGCCGGCGCTGCTCGCTTTGGCGGAACAGCGCGAACAGCAGGGTGCAGGCCCGCAGGGGCACGCGGTATTGCGAGGGATTGCGATCGGCGTTGAAGCGCAAGGGCGCCTGCGCCTTGCCTCCGGACAGATCGAACCGGCAAAACTATCGATGCATCCGCCGGGCGCGGTCGGACCTTTGGCGACTGCGCTTGCGTGTGGCGACATGCTGGGCCTGCAGGGCGAACGATTGGCGGCGGCGGTTGGAATTGCCAGTTCGCGCTCCGGCGGACTGCTCGCCAATGTCGGTTCGATGACCAAGGCACTGCATTGCGGAGACGCCGCGGCAAACGGTGTGCAGGCCGCGATGCTCGCGGCGGAAGGCTTCACGGCTGACGCGGATGCCTTGGGCAACCCGCGCGGCTGGGGCGCTTCGCTGTTCGGCCCGACATTCGATCGGGAGCATTTGCTGGCGCCGGTCGGTCGAGGCCGCGCGCTGGATCCCGGTCCGGCGTGGAAGCTCTTCCCGTCGCAGTTCGCGACCCATTTCGCAATCACCGGGGCGTTGGCCGCCCGCGATGCGATGGGTGAAAACGCGGCGAACAGAATTGCGCGGGTGACGTTGCGAACCCCGGCGATGCCTTACATCGACCGGCCACATCCGAAGTCGGGCCTCGACGGCAAGTTCTCGTGGCAATACACGGCCGCGATCGCGCTGATGGACGGCAAGGTCGAGCCGGCGAGTTTTGAGGACGCGCGACGGTTTCGCGACGACGTCGTTGCATTGCTGCGCCGGATCGTCCTGACCAACGATCCCGCCATTTCGGGCCGCTTCGACCAGATGCATGTCGACATCGAGGTTGAAATGGATGATGGCGCCGTGATCCGGCAGCGTTGCGATGCGCCGCTCGGGAGCTGGAGCCGCCCGGTGCCGGATGAACGGGTCATGGAGAAGGCCCATGCGCTGATCGACGGCGTCCTCGGCCCCTCGAAGGCGGCGGCGATCGAGCACGCCATCGCCAGTGCCGACAATTTTCCCATTCGCTCCTTGATGGCAATCCTGGCCTAGCCGCCAAAGCAGATATTGGTGCAATAGAAGTCTAGGGAATCCAATCGTGAAATCGCACAATGTCCGAACGCACAAATCCTCCGAGCACCTGGCGCGCGCGGATCAGCTTGCCTGGAAGATCGCCGAGGTGGCGTCCGATCCTGTCGCGGTCGAGCCGGCCGTGATCGAGATGATCGGCAACCGCATCATCGACAATGCGGCGGTGGCGGCCGCATCGATCGCTCGCCGTTCCGTGGCAAGCGCGCGCACGCAGGCGCTCGCGCATCCCTTCAAGCCGGGCGCCACGGTATTTGGCCTGCCGCAGTCGCAGCGCATCTCGCCGGAATGGGCGGCCTGGGCCAACGGCGTCGCGGTGCGCGAGCTCGATTTCCACGACACCTTTCTGGCCGCCGACTATTCCCATCCCGGCGACAATATCCCGCCGATCCTGGCCGTCGCCCAGCATTGCGGTCTCGACGGCGCGGCGCTCGTTCGCGGTCTTGCGACCGGGCTATGAAATCCAGGTCGATCTCGTGAAGGGCATCTGCCTGCACGAGCACAAGATCGATCATATCGCCCATCTCGGGCCGTCGGCGGCGGCGGGCATCGGCACGCTTCTCAACCTGCCGACGGAGACGATCTATCAGGCCGTGCAGCAGGCGCTGCATGTCACGACCACGACGCGGCAGTCGCGCAAGGGCGAGATTTCGAGCTGGAAGGCCTATGCGCCGGCCTTTGCCGGCAAGATGGCGATCGAGGCCGTCGACCGCGTGATGCGCGGCGAAGGCGCGCCGTCGCCGGCCTGGGAAGGCGAGGACGGCTTCATCGCCTGGCTGCTCGGCAGGTCCGAAAGCGGAATACACCGTCCCGCTTGCCCGAGAAGGGCGAGCCCAAGCGCGCCATTCTCGACACCTACACCAAGGAGCATTCGGCCGAATATCAGAGCCAGGCCCTGATCGATCTCGCGCGCCGGATGGGACCGAAGATCGGCGATCTCACCAAGATCGAGAGCATCGTCATCCACACCAGCCATCACACGCATTATGTCATCGGCACCGGCGCCAACGATCCGCAGAAGATGGACCCGAAAGCCAGCCGCGAAACGCTCGATCATTCCATCATGTATATCTTCGCGGTCGCGCTCGAGGATGGCGGCTGGCACCACCAGAAATCCTACGCGCCCGAACGCGCCGCGCGCCCCGAGACGGTGGCGCTCTGGCACAAGATCTCGACGGTCGAAGATCCGCGCTGGACCCAGCGCTATCACAGCCATGATCCCAAGGAGAAAGCCTTTGGCGGGCGGGTCGTCGTCACCCTGAAGGGCGGCTCGGTGCATCAGCGACGAGATCGCGGTGGCCGATGCTCACCCGCTCGGGGCACATCCCTTCGCGCGACCGCAATACATCGCCAAATTCCGCTCTCTCTGCTGAAGGCGTCATCGCGCCGAAGGAACAGGATCGCTTCCTTGCTTTCGTGGAGTGCCTTCCAGAATTGAAATCCGAGGAACTCGCGGGTCTCACCTTCACGGCCGAGCCGGCGCAACTCGGGACCACATCGTCAACCGGAATTTTCGACTGGTCCGGCGCGTCGGCCGGACGTTCTGTCGCCGCGGAACAAAGGGAGGTACAGCAAGGCTAACGAATCTGTTACGGGCACAAGGTCGGGGCTTCTTCCGCTCATCAAGGATCGGTGGGACCTGGCGGAGAGGGAGTCAGTCAATCCCCATTGAAAGATAAAGCATTTTCGACCTTGCCGGACCTAAACCCACCGGTTGAGCTACGGCCGGAAAATAGGTTTCGCCTCCCGACAAAAGCCTGTTCCGCCAATGGCCGGTCATCGACAACGATGCCATCAAGCGACTAGCGAAAGGCAAATTGCCGTCGCGCCGACCAGCCTAATCGCCCAGGCGTTTGAACGAATGGCCGCTTTGCGCGGCGGGCCACTCCCCTCAAATTTGCAGACCTTCCATCTTGGTCGGAGCGACTGCGATGTTCACGGCCGCCCACGCGCTTGTCGGCTTCACCCGTGCGAGAGACTGGCCTCGCCGTGCTGGATCAGCTTGCGCCCGGACAGCTTGCGCAGGCCGACATAGAACACCGGCGTCAGGAACAGGCCGAACAGGGTGACCCCGATCATGCCGGCGAACACGGTGACGCCGGTCGCCGAGCGCACCTCGGCGCCGGCGCCGTGCGAGAGCACCAGCGGGATCGTGCCGGCGATGAAGGCCACCGAAGTCATCACGATGGGCCGCAGCCGCAGCCGGCAGGCTTCCAGCGCGGCCTCGACGATGCCCTTGCCCTGGAATTCGAGTTCGCGCGCAAACTCGACGATCAGGATCGCGTTCTTGCAAGCGAGGCCCATCAGCACGACGAGCCCGACCTGGACGAAGGTGTTGTTGTCGCTGCCATAGAGCTTCACGCCGGCCAGCGCCGAGAGCATGCACATCGGAACGATCAGGATCACCGCGAGCGGGAGCACCCAGCTCTCATAGAGCGCCGCCAGCACCAGGAAGGCAAGCAGAACCGAGACCGGGAACACCAGCAGGGCGGCGTTGCCCTGGGTGGCTTCCTGGAAGCTGAGGTCGGTCCATTCGATGGTCATGCCGTTGGGCAACACCCGCCTGGCGAGCTCGGCCATCGTGCCCATCGCCTGCGCCGAGGACAGCATGGCCGGATTGGCCTCGCCGATGAAGTCGGCCGCCGGATAGCCGTTGTAGCGCAACACCGGATCGGGGCCGTAGGTCTGGCTGATCTTCACCATCGAGCCGATCGGGACCATCTCGCCCTTGTCGTTGCGCGTCTTCAGGTTGGCGATGTCCTCCACCCGCTTGCGGAAGTCGCCATCGGCCTGCGCATAGACGCGCCAGGTGCGGCCGAACAGGTTGAAGTCGTTGACATAGGACGAGCCGAGATAGACCTGGAGTGTCTCGAACAGGTTGGTCAGCGCCACGCCCTGCGCCTTGGCCTTGACGCGATCGACCTGGATATCAAGTTGTGGCACGTTGGACTGGTAGCCAACGAAGGGAAAGCCCATGCCCGGCGTCTTCACCGCCGCGGTTTGCAGCGCGTTGGCCGCTTGCTGGAGCGCGCCGTAGCCCGCGCCCGCACGGTCTTCGACGAACAGCGAATAGCCCGCGCCTTGGCCGAGACCGAGGACCGGCGGCGGGTTCAGCACGAAGGCAAAGCCTTCCTTGATCTTGGCGATCTTGGCCTGGATGTCGGCGGCGATCTCCTTGGCGCTGCGGTGACGCTCGTTGAACGGCTTCAGGATCGGAAAGGCAACGGCATAATTCGGCGTATTGGTCTGCTGTGTGGGGTTGAAACCGGTCAGCCCGATCACGTGGGCGACACCGTCCGTGCCGAGCGCGATGTCCTTCATCCTTTGCAGCACGGCATCGGTGCGCTCCAGCGAGGAACCCTCGGGCAGCTTCACGCCGGCGATCAGATAGAGCTTGTCCTGGGTCGGAATGAAGCCACGCGGCACGGCGTTGAACATCAGCCCGGTGCCGGCCAGCAGCACGACATAGACCATGAATACCACACCGCGTCGGCCGAGCGTGCGCGAAACGGCGCCCTGGTAGCTGTCCGAGCTCGCCTTGAAGAAGCGGTTGAACGGCCGGAAGAACCAGCCGAGCAGGCGTTCGATCAGGCGCGAAAGCATATCCTTCGGCGCGTCGTGCGAATGCAGCAATTTGGCGGCGAGCGCCGGCGACAAGGTCAGCGAATTGATCGCCGAGATCACGGTCGAGATCGCGATCGTCACTGCGAACTGCTTGTAGAAGGTGCCGGTGACGCCGGTCAGGAACGCCATCGGCACGAACACCGCGCACAGCACGAGCGCGATCGCGACGATCGGCCCGGATACTTCGGTCATCGCCTGGTGCGCGGCCTCAAGCGGCGTGCGGCCTTCCTCGATGTTGCGCTCGACATTCTCGACCACGACGATCGCGTCATCGACGACGATGCCGATCGCGAGCACCAGGCCGAACAGCGAGAGCGTGTTGATGGAAAAGCCGAGCAGATAGAGCACGGCGAAGGTGCCGACGACCGACACCGGCACGGCGATCAATGGAATGATCGAAGCGCGCCAGGTTTGCAGGAACAGGATCACCACCAGCACGACCAGCGCGATCGCCTCGAACAGCGTGTGAATGACGGCCGCGATCGATTCTCGCACGAAGATCGTGGCATCATAATCCGATCGGTAGCTCACGCCGGGCGGGAACTGCCTGGCGAGCTCGTCCATCTTCGCGATCACCGCGTCCCGCGTCGCCAGCGCGTTGGCGCCGGGCGCCTGGAACACGCCGATGATCGACGTGTTGTAATGGTCGAGCTGGCCACGCAGGGTGTAGTCGCTGGCGCCAAGCTCGATGCGCGCGACATCGGAAAGCCGCACGACCTCGCCGTTCGAGCCGGTTTTCAGCACGACATCGCCGAACTCCTGCGCCGTGCGCAGGCGGCCCTGCGCGTTGATCGCAATCAGGAAGTCGCTGCCGCCCTTGATCGGTTCGGCGCCGAGCTGGCCGGCCGAGACCTGGATGTTCTGCTCCTGGATGGCGCGCACCACGTCGCCCGCGGTCATGCCGCGCGAAGCGACCTTGTCCGGATCGAGCCAAACGCGCATCGCATAGTCGCCGCCGCCGAACAGCCGTATCTGGCCGACGCCGGGAATGCGCGCGAGCTGGTCCTTGACCCGGATATTGGCGTAGTTGCGCAGGTAAAGCGGATCGTACTTGCCGTCCGAGATCAGCGTGATCAACGTGAGGAAGGCCGGCGACTGCTTCTGCGTGGTCACCCCGAGGCTGACCACTTCCGACGGCAGGCGCGACAGCGCCTGGGAAACGCGGTTCTGCACGTCCACCTGCGCCTTGTTCGGATCGGTGCCGGGGGCGAAGGTGATCGTCATCTGCAGCACGCCGTCGGAACCGGCGACCGACTTCATGTACATCATGTTCTCGACGCCGTTGATCTGCTCCTCCAGCGGAGACGACACGGTCTCGGCGATGACCTTGGGGTTGGCGCCCGGATAGGTCGCCTGCACGACGACGGTGGGCGGAACGACCTCGGGATATTCGCTGATCGGCAACAGCGGGATCGCGATCGCGCCGGCGACGAAAATCACGATCGACAGCACCGCCGCGAAGATCGGGCGGTCGATGAAGAATCTGGAGAAGTCCAAGGATGCGTCTCCTTACGGGTTACGACTGGGGCCGGGCGCCCATCGCAACCAGGTTCGGTTTGACCTTGGTGTCCGGGGCGAAGATCTTCTGCAGGCCGGCGACGATGACCTTGTCGTTCGCATCGAGGCCGGACTGCACGACCCGCAAGCCGTCATGGAGGCTGCCAAGCGTGACGTCCTTGCGCTTCGACCTTGTCTTCCGGTCCAACGACGTAGACGTACTTGCGATCCTGATCGGTCATGACGGCCTTGTCGTCGATCAGCATGGCCATGTGGTCGGCGCGCCCTTCGAGCTGCACGCGCGCATAGAGGCCGGGCACGAACATGCCGTCAGGATTCGGCACCATCGCGCGCACGTTGATCGTGCCGGTCGCCGCATCGACCTGGTTGTTGACGAAGTTCACCGTGCCGGAATGCGGAAAGCCGGTTTCGCTGGCGAGGCCCACCCGCACCGGGTTGTCCGAGTTGGCGCGTTCGCCCTTGCGGGCGAGCTCGCGATAGCGCAGGAAGGACTGCTCGTCCGGCTGGAAGTAGACATAGACCGGGTCCTGCGAGACCACGCTGGTGAGCACGGTCTGGTCGGCCTGGACGAGATTGCCGAGCGTCAGCATCGCGCGGCTGACTCGCCCGGCAATCGGCGAACGCACCTCGGTGAAGTCGAGATTGAGCTTGGCCGTCGCCAGCGCCGCCTCGGCCGCATGCACGTCGGCGCTGGCTCTGCGCCGAGCGCGGCGCTGCGCGTGTCGAAGGTCGTCGACGCGAGATCGCGCTCGGTCTTGATCAGCGATTCCGCGCGCTTGTTCTGCGCCTCCGCGAGCTGCGCCGATGCGCGGGCGCGTTCGAGCTGGGCCACCGCGCTGTCATAGGCGGCGCGGTAGGGACGCGGATCGATCACGAACAGAAGGTCGCCCGCCTTGACCATGTCGCCGTCCTTGAAGGCGATGCGCTCGATATAGCCGCTGACGCGCGGGACGTATGTCGACCGCGCCGATGGCCGCGATCCGCCCGGTGAATTCGTCCCACTGGCGCACGGATTTGGTCACGACCTGGGCGGCATCGACCTCGGGCGGCGGAGGCGGCGGGGCTTCCGCCTGGCTGTTGCTGCAAGCGGTGATGACGGTGGCCATGACCACCATGGCAACGGCGGAAAGACCCGCACGCAGCGACGCGAGCAAGTAATGGCGGTACGGCACAAGCGTCCCCTTGTTTCGCAGGCTAGCGATATAGAAGTTTTGCGCGCGCCATCGCACGCCGATGTCCCCTGGTCAGCTTTCCGGCGACGTATCCGAGCGCAATGCCGACAAGCAGAACTCCGGCCCATGTCATGGCGAAACTCCTATCGTGGCAGAACCGTCGCGTTCTCCTAGGCACTTGAGCAGGCCCTCTCCGTCAAAGCTTGCTGCGCTGACCACAAATTCTGCAGCAGGCGTGACGATTGACGGCGCTCGTGGTTTCGCACGCTTCTCCGCCAGCCCGGTCTGCCGGCTCAAGTTGGGCGCGCAGTTGATCAGTCCGATGTGGCTGTAGTCCTTCGGAAAGTCTCCCAACATGCGCCTGCTCAAAGGATCGATCTCTTCGGAAAGCAAACCGACGTCGCTGCAGTGGGAAAGCAAGCGATAGAAGGGCGCGCGGGCTTTTGTACACATTCCCTGCAGGATGCAATTGTCCACGAGCCGGAAGCTACACGCCAAAAAAGCCCCTTCACCAGCAGGCAGGCCATCTGACGGATTTTCAATATCGTACCGCAGAACAAACTCGTCCTTTAGCAACAGCTTGTCCTCAACGGCTTGAAGCGCGCCGAGAAACACGATGAAGGCTGCTAGGGCGTAGAAGGTGTAGGGAAATTTCAGCGCAAATCGAACGATGCCCATTTCGACATCCTTGTGCTTTCTGCAAGCCGCAGAGCGTGGGGCGCGACTTGTCCGCGCCGTTACGCGCTCCGGCGCCTTGGGGTCGGTACGGTTCTCCGAATTTTTTCGACAGCCCGCACGGGCAGTTCCTGGAGGTTCGGTTCGGTCACTCGGCGACTGCTGACGTTTGCTTTCATGCGGCGTAGGCCAGCGGCCATCGTTTTCACGACAGCTGGCTCGATCCCCTTAGTCGCGGCATTGTGCAGTTTGGCGCAGAAATTTTTGATTTCGCGCAGCAACGGCGCGGCGGCCGGCGTGAGTCGCAGCCGCCAAATTCGCCGGTCTGCAGGATCGGAACAGCGCTCAACCATGCCAAGCGTTTCGAGACGATCAATCAAGCGAGCGATCGTCATCGGTGTAACCTCGGCGATTGCTGCAAGCTCGTTCTGCGACAAGTCCGGCTGTCGCTCCAAGCGCGCTAGGATGATCAGCTGCGCCCGCGTAATCCCGTGGGCCTCCGCCAGTTGATCGCCGTAGGTGCGTATGTGGCGTGCCACATCGCACAAGAGGGTCAGGAAATCGTCTTCGAGATCGGTGGGCATCATTCGCCTCTAAGGGGTGGAGAGCCGCCCCGCGACGACGACTCAGGCGGCTCTCCTTTCGCCGATGATCACTCTGGGGCACGATCATTGGCGACCGTATGCAAAGACGATGATAAGTCAGCTTATATTCTGCAAGCTTATAAAATGCATGCCTGACCTATCAAAGGCGCATAGGTACGTTCATTGGCGCGCATGGTCGGTCGACCGCTGGGCAATGGACGGCTGAACGATCTGGCAAACGCCTTGAGCATCACTCATGCAAGGGAAGCCGCTTCGCCGAAATTTTCCGGGTGAACTGCAACGTCCGCTCCGGGTCTTGGCTGTGTAAAAACGCGGGGGCGCCCAAGCGCAGTAGAATAAACGTTCGGTCAGATCACAGTTAAGGATGTAAAGATTCGCAAGCCTGTCCGGTTTTGGTTGACTTAAGAAATATCATTCTCGCGACCTTCCAAATTTTTGCGTTTTCACACAGGCTAGGTCACTCGCGACTGGGCGGGGCAAGCTGCAGGTCCAGCAATGTCCGCAATGCCCCGTTAGCGACGGTCGGCTTAAAAAAGGCGGCCTGTCGTGAAGGGCCATGAAGAGAACTCATGCACCGCAGCAAATTCGGGGAGATTCGGCAGGGGGCAAAATCTGCAATTGGGGCGACACGACGCAGACGGTTAGCGGCTTTCAAAGAAAGAACAGAAATTGTTTAACTCGGTCGGTAAGTCATACGGGATGTTTAAGCCGCCGCTGCGCACGCCTTTTCCGGGCATGCATGAGCACTGCCCACTTAGGCTCGGGCTTGGTCCGCGCTATGGAGATGAGTTTCTTTTCTTTACCGCTGGTGATCTCGATTGGGCAGGCTTTTTGCTAGGCGTCTTCGACCGTGGCGGCAGTTTTGAGGTGGTCGGCGCGGGAGCATCTATACGGGTGGTTTCAGTCATTTCCAGCCCGAAAAGGGCGGCAACATCGCTGTCGTCGAGAACCTTTTCCGCGCTCAGCGTTGCTCTTGTCAGCGGAAGATCCTGTTCGACACTGGCGAGCAATTCACCTTCATCCACGTCGCGCAGCACAAAAAGTAGGCGAGGCATTTCGTCGAGCCGGGCACCGACACCATAGAGCACCGCCGCAACATGCTTGCACATGTCGGCCCAGTCCGGACAACTGCAGGACAGCTGTATTTCGCCCGGTGCGGGAAATAGGCCATCGCCCTCCCGGCAGATCCGATCCATGACGCCTTTGGCCAACCGGCCCTGCAACAGCTCAACCAATGAATCGATAGTCCCGGCGCAATCGCGACAAATGGCCTTCCAGCGCGTCGCGGTCACCGGTTTGATAGCAATCTTGACTTTGTAGAGCTCAGAGCCCGCGACCATTGCCGCGACTTCGCCCTTCGTTATTTTCAGGTCGACAACCGAGCCATTGCGAACGTAAGTGCGGCCGCGCGGCAGGCGATTCTCATAGTCGCTGTATCGTTCGAGGTTGCCGCACCACGATTTGCCCCAGAAACTCTTGGCAATCGTGCGACCCTCGATCGTCACAGGCGCAACGGATTGTCCCTGTTTCTTGAGCTTGGCAAGCTTGCGTTCTGCTTGTCGCCGTTTCTCGGCTACCGACACATAGGGCCGCCACCCGAAGTAACTCATCCATCACCCCTCCTTCATCGCGGCATTTAGATCGAGAGCGACAAGCTTGAGCAATTCCGCGTCCTTCATCTCGGTCAGCAGCGTGTCCGCCCCGGCGCTCAGAAAATCTCCAGCCAATTGCTTCTTGGACTCGATCATCTGGTCGATCTTTTCCTCGACCGTCCCGCGGCAAATGAACTTGTGCACAAGTACATTCTTATTCTGCCCGATTCGGAAGGCCCGGTCGGTGGCCTGGTTTTCCACAGCCGGGTTCCACCACCGGTCGAAATGGATGACGTGCGAGGCTGCGGTGAGATTGAGCCCAGTGCCGCCTGCCTTGACCGAGAGCACGAAGAACGGGACGGTGTCGTCGTCCTGGAACTGGCGCACCAGGTCCTTGCGCTGTTTGACTGGCGTCTCGCCATGCAGAACGAGACCGGGCTGCCCGAACACGGAGCCGAGGAACGCCTGCAGCGGCGTCGTTACCTCTTTGAACTGGGTGAAGATCAGCGCTTTCTCCTGCTTGGCGGCAATGACCTCCGCGATGTCGCGTAAACGCGCAAGCTTGCCGCTATCCTCCTCCACCCATGCGCCGTCGCCGAGCCACTGCGATGGGTGGTTGCAGATCTGTTTCAACCGCATGAGAAAGGACAGCACGATGCCCCGGCGCTTGATGCCGTCAACATCTTCGAGCTGGCTTGCCAAATCTTGTACCGCTTGCTGGTAAAGTGCCGCCTGCTTACGGCTCAGGGGGCAGAAGGTTTTCACCTCGGTCTTGTCAGGCAAATCCGCAATGATGCTCTTGTCGGTCTTCAAACGCCGCAAGATGTACGGACGTACGAGATCGCGGAGCGGTCCGTAGGAGTTGTGAGGCCGGTCGGCGAGATGTTTGACGAAGGCCGAAAACTGCTTCGACGATCCCAACAGTCCGGGATTGAGGAAGTCGAAGATTGACCAGAGGTCGCCGAGCCGGTTCTCGATTGGCGTTCCGGTGAGTGCAATGCGCACTTCGGCCTGCAATTGCTTGACGGCTCTCGTCTGCTTGGCCGATGGATTCTTGATTGCCTGCGCCTCGTCAAGCACCACCATTCGCCACGCTGCGCTACTCAGCCATGGTAGGCGGGCGAGATATCCGTAGCTCGTGATGACCAGATCGACATCCGTCAGATTATCGGTGCCGTCCGATCTTCAGTTTCTCGTCCGGCGCTGCCGAGGGATGCAGCCACGATCGCTTCGAGGCTTGGTGCAAATCGCGCAACCTCGGCAGCCCAGTTGGCAAGCAGCGAGGCGGGCGCCACCAGAAGACACGGTTGACGCCTCGCTTTCGCTTCGTGCTTGAGAACCAGCAGCAGCGACAGGACCTGGATCGTCTTGCCGAGACCCATGTCATCCGCAAGGCAGGCCCCGAGCCTGAGCTGCGTGAGCAGATAGAGCCATTGCACCCCAGCCTGCTGATAGGGGCGGAGCGTACCCCGAAAGGACCGACCGGGATCGATACGCGCGAGGCCTTCGGGGCTGCGTAAAGCCGCAAGCGTCTGCGCCAGCCACGGACCAGCTACCGTCTGGCTCCAGTCAATGTCGGTCTGTCCGGTGGTCCCGTCCTCGGCGATGCCGGCCCCGGCCAGCATGCGCATCGCCTCGCCAAACGACAAACCTTCGCTGACAGCGCGGCGCTCGATCGCCTCGAATTGTTCGAGAGTTCCGCCCTAGTCGGTCACGGTCGACTTCGACCCATTTGCCGCGGATCAACGCCAACCCGTCGGACTGTGCCAGCAATTGCTTGATCTCGGCCGCCGAGAGGCTTTCGCCATCGAGCGTCACTTCCATCCGGAAGTTGAGCAGCGCATCCAGTCCCAATCGCGACGGGGCATTGTCTCCGATTGTTGCCTTCACCTGCGGACGTGCAGGGCGGTTCATGCGCCAACTGGCCGGCATCCGCACAACCACCCCGGCGCTTTCGAGCGCGGGAACGTCCTTAAGAAATTGCAGTGCCTGTTGCGGGCTCCAGCGCAGCGGGTGAAAAATTTCGCCCGCGTCGATCATGGTCTTCAACCAAGGGCAGTTTTCTCCGGCGCGCTGGACCGGCATCAGCAGCGACAGTAGGCGCTCGCGATTCTTCGCGCCGGCATACTCCTGCAAAGCCTTCCCGAGCGGCAGATGCTGCGCCTTTGCCGCAGCCGAAAGCCGTGTCGTATAGGTCGCGAGAAAGGCAAATGGAGCCTCCTCGTCCTTCCTATTCTCGGCAAGGTTGAAATGTACACGCCCGACGAGGTTCCAGGCCGGATGACGGCGCTTGAGGAACTCCTGCACGGAGAGCTTGGCTTCCGCGAGTTCGGCATCGAAGGCCGCATCCATGCCGCGCCACAGATCGGCCAGCACATCTGCCGTCAGGTATTCCGCGCCGATCATGGGCGGAACGGCCGTGGCGATCTGGTCCAATTCGTTCTTTTCGGGAATGGATACGTGCGGCTTGGTAGCACCTTCGGCGACACCAGGAAGTGCGCAGAGCGCGGCCACATAGCGCGCCCCAAGCTCCCGCCAATACGACAGCACCGGAGGGAGAGCTGTTCCGACTTCGTCGGCGCCCAGACACAACAGTCCATGTCCGGACCCTCGTATGAACGCCTTCTCCAGCCGCGCGCCCCGTTCCGGCTCCAACGCCAGTGCCTCACCCGCTTGCCGCAGGGTCAGCAAACCATGTGGCGTAAGAACGGGCGCCAGCATCATCATGCCGAATACATTCTCATGATCGCGCAGCCATGTCGGCTAGTGCCAGGGGACCCGCATGAGTTCATCGAAGGGCATTTCGCAAGCTCGAATTGGTCACGAAGTGCCAAGCGTAGTTGCGGTCAATAATTCCTTGATCGTTGCGAACCGTCGAGCTCGCTCTGCGATACTCGCCGGATCCTCACCAAGAGGATCGTCCTCGTCCAGAACGTCTTCCTCTTCTTGGTTCCGTTCGCGCTCGATGCGCGTCAGCTGCGCCCCGATCTCTTCGGGAGTGAACATTCGTCTCACTTCTGAAATAAATCGCGGCAGCTCTTGCGCGAAATCACGATGACGCGACGCCGCGTCGGCGAAATTTATCAATTTCTCGCCGACGATATAATCGAAAGCTGCCTTGAGTCCAAATCGAGCCCTGATCGTATGAGTTGCCTCGCACTGCTCGATCCAGATTTTATGCGCTTTGCTGGAATTCATCGTTCTTACTTTCTATGATCCGCGCTCATAGACGTTTTCGGTGCCAGCCACTCGCTCAGCTTCGACCACCGCCGCCGCCCCGACACGTTACGCACCGCGATGGCGACGGCTTTCTTTTGTCCGACCAGCACCACAAGCCGCTTGCCGCGTGTGACGCCAGTGTAGAGCAGGTTTCGCTGCAACATAGGGTAATGCTGCGTGAGTACCGGGATGATCACGGCGGGATATTCCGAGCCCTGGCTTTTGTGGATCGTCGCCGCGTAAGCGGGCACCAGCATGTCGAGTTCGCCAAATCCGTAAGTCACGGACCGACCGTCAAAACTCGCAACGATCTCGCCGGCATTGGGGTCGACGTCGTCGATGTAACCGATATCGCCGTTGTAGACCTCCTTGTCGTAATCGTTCTCGATCTGCATGACCTTGTCGCCGGGAGCAAAGGTCCAGCCGAATCGCTCCACCTTGCGATCACCGGCGGGATTGAGCGCGGCTTGCAGCTCGATGTTCAACGACCGTGCACCCACGCCGCCGCGGTTCATCGGACACAGCACCTGGATGTCGCGAATCGGATCGAGGCCGAACCGTTTCGGGATCCGCGTCTTCACCAATTCGATGATGCGGCCGACGGCAGTCGGCGGCGTCCTGAAGCTTTAAATCGCAGCGGCCTCTCACTCATGTTTTCTCGTGGCGGGCGTAGAGTGCGGCCGAATTGTTACGTCAGGTATTTCCTCCAATGTGTGGCAGAACTGTTACAGCAATGGAACGGTAAAGGGCCTAAACGGAAATTGCCCGAACGGGGGGGTAACGATGGCGCTCCAAATCGCGGCCACAGGCGCATCAATCCTCACTGAATTGCCGCTAATCGGTGCCTCAGCGTACGAAATGGTGCAGCGTCTAGTTGCGGCGATTTCGGTGCGCGTGCAGGACGTTTTTCGATCCCTATCGGCCCGAGTTGCACTATATGCGCGGACCCGGCCCGAGATGGCGGGAGAAGCATGGCGGTACTGCCCGCAACAGGCAGAGCCGAGGGACCCCGGCACTATTCTCACTTTCTTTCCACGGGAGCATGCGGCGCCGGGACGTTGCGGGGTGCGGTGGGTCTGGCGCAGCAGATGCGGCGTAACAGTAATCAGTACTCAGTAAACGATCGTGTTGTTCAGTGCACGCTGACGGTTTCGAGCTGCTGGCTCATGGCGTTGGCGATGGCAACCTCGCGACTATCGGTGAGCATGATCGGCGTGCCGTCCGCCGCGTGCAGCGCGAAAAGCTTCTGCCCTGGCTGGATCTCCGGCACTTTCGGGAACAGCGCGGGGACGTCTTCGGAGGCGGAGTCCCGCTGTCCGTTGCCGAGCTCGTAGAGTTTCCACTTAGTTAGGATGGTCACCCAACGCGGCATGATCTACCCGCTCGAACCTGTCCCTTGGCGCTGATCAAGCAATACCTCAAGCTTCGCATGCGCGAACGGCATAGGCAGAAAGTATCGCGGGTAGTAGACTAGATGCTTCCGCAACCGGCCTTTGCACTATAATAGTGCAAAGGGTGCAAACGAACGGTATGAGCAACGAGCATGGCTAACCCAAATCCAGCGCGCAAGTTCTCATCGGCGTGACGGCTCACCTTCGCTGCAAGTGGATGATTTTGCTGGGTTGTGCCGCTGTGTCAGCTATCGGGCAGTAGCGAACCCACGCCTCCTCGAATTGAGCGCGGAAATAGCCGCGTGTGCTTTTGTTACCCGGTCGTCGTTGCTGCGGCCAGACCGTTCTCGACCGGATGTGGAACGGCCGCAGCAGTTGTGCCAGTTCTGGCCCCGTGAGCTTGTGCGGTGAACCGTTATCGTCCTTTCCCCGCCACTCGGCCCAGAAGCCGTCTTCAAGTCCGGCGAGCCCTTCGATCAGTCTATCGCGAGTGATGCGATCCATCCCCCAGCGCGACGGCGGCAACGCGTCGAACACGGTTCGGATGCCGGCGAGTGCCAGGACGCCTGCATCTTCATCCGGGCGCTTCGCGCAAAGCGCAATTGCCGCCGCTCGTGCATCTTCGCCATGCCCGAGAGCGTCGGCGATGGAGAGCAACGACCGCCAATTGTCCGCCGCTCGGTCGCGGAGTTGCGGCGGCATTTCCGGATCGCGATTGAGCCGGCACCTCGCCGCCCAGTTCCGAGCCATCTCACGGGTGACAGCAAAAGCCCGAGGAGGATTGGTTTCATCGAGCCGCTCGAGTTGTACATCAGCGGGCCGTCGCTGCATGTTGATGACCACGGCACGGTGCAGCAGCGGCAGCGGCAACGTGCCGATTGCCGCGATGGCGAGCGGAGCGAACGTTGAGAACGTCTGGGCCCAGCCACCAACAAACCGGCTGATATTGCCGCCACGTCTATGACCGGAATTGAACACGGCGCGCAGCGGGCCGTCTCGGAAAATATTTTGGTTGTCGCCTTCGTCCAGCAGCAACGGGCTGCGTGGCCGAGAACGCAGATGATGGTAGATCACCGCCGCAGTCACGTTGTCTGAGCGGAAAGGTTCGGCACAAAGCAACTCGATCAATATCAGCAACAAGGTCTTTCCGCAGCCGCGCACAGGCGAAAGGAGCGCCAGCCTCGGCGTGATCGGGAATTGGTCGAAGACCCAAGTGTGCAACACCCAGAGCGCGATGGCGATGCGCTCGTCGTCGCTGACCGCGACGTACTTCTCAATCAGGCGGACGATCAGATCGAAGATGTTGATGTGCGTGGCCATCGCGTCTGCCGCCGTGCCTTCTGGCTGCGGGCTCGTCGCGTCGTTGGTGGTAGCGGGGTCGTTGGTGCGGACGGCAGCAAGAATCTCCGGCAAGTCGTTCCAGCTGCAGCAGTGCTTGGTCAGCAGCTGGACGAGTTTTTCGCGTGCGTTCTCGGCTTCCTTAGCAGCGGGCGAGCCGATCAAGGCGTGCAATTGCGCGATTAGTCGGCAGACGTTGGGAGGCGGCAGGGTCATCGGTCATCGCCCCTGGCCAGGGAACCCGACACACCAGCACACCCGAGCAAAATCAGAGGGTTAGACGCCGACATGGCCGACCCAGGACCGCCGACCTGGCTGCAGCTGGGTCGTGGCTGCGTTGGTAGGGGGTGCCGCGCCCCGGTTGCCGTCCCCTCGGCACCGGGGCTTCTGCCTTCGGGCGGCGGGCAATACCTCGACCGCCTCGGCTTCTCGGTTGGGAAATTGTTTATAACGTCTTGACGCAACATGTGCGCTTTTCTCCTCGGTTGGGAGAAAAGCGTAATTAGATCAAGCTAGGGACGGATTTTTGATTCCGCCATGCGGAGGTTCGAATCCCCGCCACCGCTGAGCGAACCCACCAGCCGCAGCGGCGCCTCCGAAGGCGGCTCCGCAAACTCCTTTGGGTTTTCGCTCTACCTTTGGCCGGGAGATAGCGCTTCAGGATCGATGCGCCGAGAGCAGTGAACTAGGGGCCTGGCAGCCGCTGATAGGTGTTTTGTAGCTCATCTTGGATGACATGCGCCTCTCCCCTCGCCGGCGCGACCAGATCAGTAGTCAGGATGCGGCTGCGGTATTGCCATCCCTTAGGCGGCTTGAGACGACTTCCGAGCGCGGCGAGATCGGCGTAGGCAAGACTTGGGTCCACGATTTGCGAATACGACTGCATCACATAAACCTGACCCTTGGGGCTGACGAACTCGTACACCGGTTTGCCTGCCAGAAAAGTCCAGTCTGTCGTCCGGTGGATGGTCCGGTCGACATAGAAAGTTCGCTTCTCGATAAGGTCGAGCAGCCGCAGGCGCATAGTCGCAACAGGCCGCATGGCCAGGCCCTGAATATCAGCAGGGCTCCTGGTAACGTCACCCGAGGCGAGACGGTCCATGACGAAATGCCGGGGACCGTTGCGGATCACCCGAACGGCTCCGAACTGCGAAGCAACCTTGGCGGTATCGATCGCATCCCAAGCTGCCTGTGGGCAGTCGTTGAGGCCCAAGGTATTGTAAACGTCGGCGGAGAGACGCACGCCCTGGCGCTTGACAACCAACAGCTCGCAATAACGCCGATCCCGCACATCGTCGAGCATCTTCATTGGCGTGGTGGACGGTTGTGCGGCCGCGATCGCAACAAGAAGCACAAGGCCAGCGGCGACGAACATTGGGGACCGGATATTGAGCATCGGTCTCACCTGTTGGCGAGCGAAAGCAAAGCAGTTTCCACCGAACCGCGACGTATTGCCAACGGATTTTGGCGCCTTGGCGGGATCGGAAGCAATCCGCTTTGGTTTCCGCCTGTTCCATGTTGCCCAAGTCCATGCTGCAACCGGCCCGGCAGCGATGGCGATCGCGCGCTCAAAATGGGTCCCCGCTGCATTCGGCTGGCAGTGTCTCCAATGGTTGCTGTCGTCGGTGTTGAAAATATCATTTGCATGGGTACGCCCCCATCAGCTTGGCTAGCAATAACCTCGGAAAGGAAACGTCGCACCTGGGTCACCAGGGGGGCAT
>CAVQNB010000026.1:0-65826 GCA_963713785.1 uncultured Alphaproteobacteria bacterium | reverse complement strand
AACCGCCAGTCCAGGGCCAAATTTAAGACCGACCTAAAGTGTTCGTCAGCCTCGTCCTTGACGCTAGAAGCAGAACGGCCGTTCCATCAGGCAGAATTCGCCGCCCTAAAATCTGAGGTCGCGGAACTTATAAAAACGACGGCAGCAAACTTTCAGTATGCTGCTGTCGCTTCGGCGGGTATTTTCACATGGCTGGTTTCTGCGAGACTTAAAAAGGACGAGGTCCCGCTTATCGGGCTTAGCCCCTCTTACGCGCATGTTGCGCTGTGGCTCCCGTATATATTGACTGCCCTATTCGCTGCGATAACGGGAGCACTATACATCCGGATTTCGGAAATATGGCGCTACCTATATATCCTTGAAAAAGTCCTCGGCTCACCCCGACTGGGATGGGAGAAAAGATTTAGCAAACATGCTCCCACCCTTGCTCCTATATACTGTGCTGGCTGGACAGTTCTTTTGCTGGCGATTTTCTTCTTGCGCTCATTCTGCCTGGCAGTTGGGGATAGGGCGCTTGGTACCGGTCGGCCAGTTCTGCGCCTGGGGCTTTGTCGAGCATGCCAAGTTCGCTGCGGAATGGACGCAACACCACTTCGATTGTTTAGCGTTTCTCGCCGTTCTTCTCCCATGAGCGCGTTTCAAGCTGGCCTTCGAGATAGACGTAAGAGCCTTTCTTGAGGAAACGCGTCGCGACCTCGGCGAGCGCATCGTTGAAAATGGCGACGTTGTGCCATCGGGTCTGTTCACGCTTTTCGCCGCTCTGCTTGTCGGTCCAGCGATCCGACGTGGCGACCGAGAACGTGACAACCTTGCCGCCGGTTGGTCGGACGCGCACAGCGCGGCGAGACGACCCGGCACGGTTGCCGCTGCCCACGATCACCGGCCCCGGCACAAGGCCGGAGCCGGTATCGACAATCGGTTGTCTGGAAATAGAGGGACATCGAGCCCCTGCTCGGCCGGGGCCTGCGCGTCTCACGAATGAGACGAGGCGTTGTCGCCAGCGACCACATCGACCAGGCTGATCGCGCGGCGGCGAGACTTGAACCCGCAGGCCCGGCAGCCCCTTTCCCACCCAGCCTTCTTCACAATGTGTGATTTGAAGCGAACCCGCGGCCGGGTCTATACCGCGCGCCCTGTGAGGCAAGCAGTGCGGGGCTGTCACGATCGCCCGCACTGGCTGGGCGGCTACGTCCCCTCCTTCTCGGGCGGGGAACTTAGACAGCTAGCGCATGGATGGCACTGACCTATGACAGAGATCGATGTGATGCGTCTCCAAGGCGGGTCGGGCGCGCAGGGCGGCTACGCCGGAAAGCCCGGCCGCAAAATTCGACGCGCAGGTGAGGCAGCACTACGGCGTTCCGTGGCATGTCGGCGTGAAGATCATCGCCGTGCTGCGCGGACAGCACCGCGCCGCGTTTATGCACAAGGTGGACATGGCGCTGGCGTGCCCGCCGGAAGATGATGGCTTCGGCTCGGTGCCCGTAGCCGCCCAGCTTGTAGCCGCACACGAGCACACGCTGGCGCAGCTAGGCCATGTGCGGCTTGAGAGCGCAGGGCGGATCATCGCCGCGCTGCGCTGGCATCCGTTGGCCCTCATTGGTGCGTTGAATGACCTATTGCCGGCGGCCGCTGATTGGCAAACAGAAATTATCGGTCGGGGGCAGCGTGCTGATCTTGCTGGAAGAAATAAGCGTAATTTGCAACGATCAGGTATGGGTCGCGATACCACCGCCGCGCGCAGGCCGCGCCATCCGCTCCCGCAATTGCCGCGCGGGCTGCGCTGGCCGGTCGATTTCGACAAGGCCCTGGAGTTCGGCAGGCACCCGAAAGCGCCGGGCGGGATCGTCGCCTATCTCAGGCGCGACTGGACAAAGATCATCGCGGCTGGCCTGATCGATATGCCGACGCTGTGGGAGAACTTCCCGAAGGCTGCAACAGCGATCAACACCTATACCAAGCCACATCCGGAAACCGGCGAGAAGCGCACCCTGCCGAAGAAACTGACGATTTCCAACGTCTCGCAAGTGATCGATCAGAAGCTGGAGCGCGTGCTTGCCGGTGATGAAGTGGTTGATCGTGAGACGCACCACCGCTTGAGCGTGGTCGTACGCTGGCGTGCGAAGAACTGGCCGCGCGCCATCCCCTGAAAAGAAAGTTTCTAGCTTGACGCCGTTTCGCTGCCCGCTTTAACGTAGGGCTGCCGCTCCCGCCTTGTCGTCGCTGCGACAGGGAGCGGTGCCGGTCTCTGGCTGCATAACTGACGGCCCGGATTCAGCCGGGGTGCGCGCGGAGGGTTCCCTCGGTTCGACGGTCGCACGGCTGAAGGCCCCAGCCGTCCGACCTGTCGTCGCCCGTCTTTCCCGAAGGTCAGGAAAGACAACCGGGAAAGTCGAAAATGCCGCTCACAATCAACAAGCCGCTCTCCGCACTATTTGGCGGGTTGCTGCTGGCCGGGTGCAGCACGGCCTCCGCGCCGCCGTGGTCATCCGCCGCCGATACCGCCCGCCGGATCATCGCGGACACTTACCAGCGCAACCGAAGTCTCGCGCATGGCCCGGCCTTCTGGTGGCGACGCTCCTCCGGCGGAAGTTCCGGCGGCAACGGTGACGTCATCGGCGCCATGATGTCGCCAGGCGGGAATGACTGCGGGCGCGACATGGCGGCCCTCAACTGGCGGAGCGCCTGTCATCGTCCGAGGCCGAACAAGCCGGGCCGGCGGGGGCACTGGGCCACGCCATACCGCCGCAGCGGCGAAGAGAGATCGCCGGAAGATCGCTCACGCGCGAAGCGGCGGCGGTGACGGCGGCCGAACTCGCTCGAGGATGTTGAGGCCGTTCGAGGGCTTCGATCTGATCTGTGCTTCTCCTGTTCTGAGGCCCGCCATGAGAAGGCAAACAACCATCTACACCACCGTGCGCCCGGTATTCACTGTCACCGAACATCGGGTGCGAGTGATCGCGGAAGCCAAGCCGCCGAAGCGAGGGCTTGGCCCGTCAGGCCCTTTGGAAAAATTCATCGGTTGGGTGATCGGCGTCCCGCTCGGTCTCTGGCTAGGCCACTGGCTCGTCGGATTGTGGTGTCATTGCTGAGCCGCGAAGCAACCGGCGCTGTCGGTGGCCCGGTTGCGCTGCGCCGGTCGTCATGGCCGGTGCGGCGCTCGTGCTGATTGGTTGCACAGACGCCGTCGTGCCGATGCAGCGATATACACCTATATATACAACAACCGCGCCAGACGGATGGCCTTATCGCAACGGCGGCTATTACGCGCCGCCGGTCGCATCGCCGCCGTCCGTTGTTTCTCCGCGTCTCAGCCCGCCGCCTTCGTATTCCTTTATCCCGCGCGCCGAGGCGGCACCGGCAACACCGCCGCCACAACCGCCGCCGCTGCGCGCGATCGATCCGCCGGATGCGGTTCCGGTCGATCAATCCTGCGGCTGGTGGCGGCTGTGCAACCTGTGGAGCGGATCATGAGCAACGATCTCATGGCGCGCGCCCGGCGCGCGCTACAACCTGCCGGGCCGCGTGATGCGCCCGGCACGTCGAACGGCAAGGAACTGCTCGCGCGCGCACGAGCGGCGCTCGAACCGGCGGCGCAGAAAACCTCCGCGCCGCCGCCCGCGCCACGCGCGGAACAGGTGAAACTGCCCATGACCTGCGCGGCGCGCGGCGTCACTTACACCGTGATCGCCGAACGCAACGGCGATGTGCTGCGCTTCGTCTCCCACGAATTGCCCGGCGCTTCGAGCCGCAGCGTCTCGCGGATGCCGGGCCGTCTCTCGGGCCGCTACCGCATCGAGGCGCAGGGCTGGGCCTGTCCCCTATGCGGCGATGCCTCCGGCATCTGGCTGTGCGAATGCGCGGAACTGAACGGCGCGATGCACTGCCTCGGCACGGTGCGCGGCCAATACCGCTGCGCTTGCGGGCGCATCGAGGATCGCGAGTTTGCCACCGCCCGCGCCGCCGAAGTGCGCGGCGTTGCGGTCGGCGCCGCGCCGCGCGCAAGTGCCTCAACCGCGATCACCATCCGTAACAGGTGACACCATGCGCGAACTATCTCGACGAGCTGCATGCCGCGTGGCTGGAGTTCCGGCATTTTCGGCTATCTGCTGGTGCTGGTGTGGCTGCTCTATCCGGTCGCGGTCGTCACCGTCTTTCATCCTGCCGACGCAGTCGGGTTTCAGGCGTGGATGCAGGGCGTGGCGATCCCGCGCATTCATGACGCAGGCGCATGCTCGAATGCGGGCGAAGGCGATGGCGCTGCTCGCGCTGGCGATGCTGAGCCTGCTTCAGTTGGGCCTTGTCGTTCTGATCTATCGCCGCGCGCAGTTCTTCGTCCAACTCTGGCCGCTGGCAATGTTCCTCGTCGGCGGCATCGCCAACGGAATCTGGTGGCTCAAGACCGGATATTTCGATCCGGCGGGCGCAATGGCCGGGTTGACGCCGCTCGTCGCCGCCGTTGCGTGCCACGGCGTCTGCGAACGCCTCGGCGGCAACTTCGTGTTCGGGCCGGGCCGCAAGCCGCACTTCGAGGATGGATACCGGGCACCATGGTAGCGGTTGCGATCACCTTGCGGTTCTGCTTCTTCTCTGCGTGTGGGAGCTTGGCAAGCTGTTGCTCGGCCTGACGCCCGAGCAACGCGCAGCGGCGCGATGAAGCGCATGGCGCGTGACGCGGCACGTCAGGCCCGCGCCGATCAACGCGCCTCGCGCCGCCGCCAACAGGAATGGTTCGAGGCGGTCGCGCGCCAAAGGGCGCGCGGCGATGCCGGGTTTGCCGATGAGGCGGAAGCCCGCCGGCGCTCGCCGGGCGCGGCGGGCGGCCAAGCAATCTCGACCGCGGCGGTTCTGATGAGCGGAACCCGCCGCGCGCCGCCGCCACGCCGCATGAACGTCATGCGCGGCTCTTGCCGCGTGCATGGCTCGCGCTATCGGCTGCCCGCTCGACATGATCGATGCCGCACGCGCGCCCTCGATCATGCCCTCGATTACCGCGCGCATCGTCGGCTGGGTCACCGCGCTTCTGCCTCGGCGGTCGTTCGGATGATGCGCGGCGGCACGGCCCGTGCCGACGCCAATCAAGCTCGGCTATCACTGCCCGCTCAACAGCGATACGGCCCGGCCGGGCCGCTGCTCTCCGAACAGAACGGCATATTCTGGCTGCATGGTATTGAACGGCGCGGGCAAGTCAACTCGTTTTCTGATCGAACTGCTGGCAACCGCAAGTAATCGCTCGCTGCTGGTGTTCGACATCAAGGGCGAGCTGGCGTGGCAGACGGCGCATATGAGACACCGCTATTCCGATGTGTTTTTCGATCAATCCGCATCGCATGCACCGCCTGCCGTCGCACGGCTTCAACCCGGCGCACCGTCGATCCCGCCGATCCCAGGTTCTTCAGCAACCTTACCGACATCGGCGCGGCGGCAATCGACCAGTCCGAAAAGGACAAGCACTGGGATGAATCCGCGCAAGGCCTGTTCGAGGGGTTTTGCGGTTCGAAATGATGACGGCGCGACGCGAAAGACGCCGGCCCTCGCTTGGCAATGTGCGCCGCATGCTGAGCGCGCCGGACGAAACCGAGGTCACAGAGATGTCTCAGGCCGCCGTCAGGAACGGCTGAAAGGCGGCATCACCTTCACCGCGCAGCAAATCCTGCAATCGGCGACGATCCGGCGCTCGCGGGCCTCGTCGGCCGCTTTGTGCGCAAGCACGGCCTGAATGAACTGGCCTCGATCCAGTCAACCGCCGACACGCAAACCAAGTGGCTGCTCGATCCGATGATCGTTGCCGATATGGCCAGAACAGGGCGTTGATTTCACGCGCTGCGAAACGCCCGACGACGATCTATGTGCTGATCGACCCGAAGGAATTGCGCAAGAACCGCCGCCTGACACGCCTGATCACTCTCGTCGGCCTTGTGTGCGCTGATGCGCCCCGGCCGGTGAACACGCTCATCATCCTCGACGAATTTTACGCAACCGTCGGGAATTTGCCGATTGTCAATGATGTCTGGTCGTTGGTCCGAGGTTTCGGGATTCAGCTTATGCCGATTGTGCAATCGAGTATGTGCAGTTGCAAAAGCTGCTCGGCCCGGAATGGGAGAACTATGTAGGCCAAGCCGGATTGGTTGCCACGCTTGGGCCTGCGGGCGATCTCTTCACCGCCGAGGCCATGAGCAAGCGCTGCGGCGTCACCACCATCCTGCAAGCCGGTTTCAATCTCAGCGACGGCATCAATAGGGCGATGGCACGAACAACGGCAGCGGCTCGTCCGGCAGCGGCGCGTCCAGCAATCAGGGCAACAGCGTCAGCAACGGACGCTCGCAGGGCGGCGGCATCAGCTGGCAGCAAACCGAGCGCCGCGTCCTGCTGCCGCAGGAAATCATGAACATTCGCGCCGGGCACGGCCTGATCTGGCTGCCTGGCATGGGCACGCAAACCATTCCGTTCTTCGCGCCCAACTACCGCATGCGCAACGCGCCGTGGGTGCGGCACGTGCGCACCAACCCCTACTACGTGGGATAAAACAGGCATGAGCGGATGGCAGGAACATGGGCCAGCGTGCGGCAACGCCGCAACGAGATGCGCGCCGCGCGGGGCGCGCCGCCGTTGCCGGAGAGGCGAAGAAGCGCAGGCGGCCTGGGTGAAGATGCGCCGCCATCTTGGGAGGAAACGCCGGATGCCGCCGGCGGTGAAGAAACACGGGGGGCTGATCTGCAAGCCGCGTTGCAACAGCGCGAGGCCGAGCTTGACGAAGCCAGGCGCATTATCCGCGAACTGAAAGACTATGCCGAGCAGTTGCAAAATCGGGTGGTCGAGTTAATCGCGGGCAATGAGCCGATGGCGAAGGTGTTGCGGCTACCGGGCGTCAAGACGTCGTCAAGGCCGCGCATCCAAAACCCGTCAATCTCCTGATCGGAGGCTCCGGTCTTTCGGTGAAGGAAATCGAAGCACTCGGTGTGCGCCGGATCAGCGTCGGCGGTTCGCTGGCGCGCTCAGCCTGGGCCGGCTTCATGAAGGCGGCAAAGGAAATGGCGGAGCAGGGCACTTTCACCGAACTCGCGCACGGCTATCCCGGCGGCGAGTTGAACAAGATGTTTAGCTAGGGCTTTCAGGGGCTCGGAAAGACACACGTACACGCGGTGGGCATTTTGATGCCCACCGCGCCTATCGGATGATCTTCGCCCTAACCGTTACTTGTTGTCGGCCGGCGGATTGGCGGGCCGGTTCATCTGGCTCGGAGCCGTCGCCGGCGGCCGTGTCGATGCGGACCCGGTCGTCAATCCTTGGTCACTATTTGCGCGCGGGGTCACGTCGCGCATGCCCGGAGGGGCCGCGGGCGAGGCCGGCTGGGTCTGCTGCGCGGTCTGGGCCTGCGGCGCGGTGGTGGCCTGGTTGACGCTCGAATTGTTCAGCCCATAAAACACCGCGCCCAGTATCAGCGCGACGGCGAGCGCGAACAGCGCGACCTTGCCGCTCGAGGCAGGACCTTCCAGCAGTTCCGGATCCGGCTGCAGCTCGTCGTCGAAACGGTCGAAACGAGAGGCGCGGCCGAGATCATCACCCAGGTTGGGATGAAAGGGATCGTTCGGAATGCGTTCGTTGGCCATGAACAGGTTCCTCCTTTAGTTGAATAACAACCTGCCGCGCTCGCCCAGGTTCCCACGCGAGCCGTTGCCCACAGTCTTTTTGCGGGCCTGTTCAGGATGGAACCCGGGCCGTAAGTTCCGATCTTCCAGCGTTGGAGGATGTGATGTGGAACCTGCCGCCGAGCAATACCGTCCTGCATGTCCTGTCGCTGGTGGCGCTGGCGGCGCAGGCGATGACGGCGGCGCTTGCCGCGGGCAGGCGCAGCATGGACTGGGTTGGCGTATGCCTGCTCGGCTGCATCACCGCGCTCGGCGGCGGAACCATCCGCGACGTCCTGTTCGGGCATTATCCGCTGGTCTGGGTACAGAACCCGTTCTTGTTGTTGCTCACCGCGGGCGCAGCGCTGTTCACCATCCTGGTCGCGCGGCTGGTGCATCGGCTGAACACCGTATTTCTGGTGCTCGACGCGATTGGGCTAGTGGTTTTCACCATGGCCGGTTGCGACGTCGCCTGGCAGATCGACGAAAAATTCCCGCTGGTGGTCGTGCTGGTCGCGGGGATGATCACGGGATGCGCCGGCGGCGTGTTGCGCGATATCCTCTGCAATGACGTGCCGCTGTTGTTCCGCGCCGAGCTCTACGCCAGCGTTTCCATCGTCACCGGATTGTTTTATTCGACCGCCTTCGGCCTGAAGCTGAATGACCAAGTCTGGACCGCGCTGACCTTCGTGCTCGGTCTTTCGCTTCGCCTGCTCGCGATCCGCTACAAATGGGAAATGCCGAAATTCGTCTTCAACAGCGATCAGCGCTGAAATTATTGCAGCTGGCGCGCCTTCCTGACCTCGCCCGCCGTCACCAGAGGCGCGGTATTGCCCCAGGAATTTCGAATGTAATTGGTAACGTCGGCGACCTGCTGGTCCGACAGGTCCCTGGCGTAAGAGGGCATCGATCCGGTGTTCGGCGCGCGCGGCGTCGTCACGGTCTGCGCGCCATCGAGGATCACGCGCAACGTGCTGGAGGGATCGGCCGATTGCAGCAGCGCGTTGGCCGGTAGCGGCGGATAGATCCGCGGCGCGCCCGAGCCGTCGGTTTCATGGCAGGCGCGGCAGTAGTGCGCGTAGATCCGTTCGCCCTCTTTCACGCCCTGTTCTGGCGGCGGCACGGTCACGGCCGGCTCCGGCGGGCCTGCCGGCAGCGACTTCAGATAGACGGCGATGGCGTGGACATCGGCGTCGCTCATCTTCGAGGTCGCGTTGACCACGACTTCGGCCATCAGCCCGTCGGCGTGGCTTTTGCCGTTGCGGCCGCTTTTGAGATATTCGGCGATATCATCGACACTCCACGATTTCAGCCCGCTGCGCTCGGCGGCATCGAGCCGCGGCGCGAACCAGCCCTGCACATAGCCGCCGGCAAAGGCCTGCCCGCGCTTGTCGGCGCCAAAGATATTTTTCGGCGTGTGGCAGCCGCCGCAATGGCCGAGGCCTTCGACCAGATAACGGCCCCTATTCCAGTCGGTGCCTTTCGATTGATCCGGCTCCAAAATGCCCGGCCGCAGGAACAGATAATTCCAGGCGCGCATCAACACGCGAAAATTCAGCGGAAAGCGCAGCTCCGGCGGCGGTGCCTCGTTCCGGAACGGCGTCAGCGTCGCAAGGTAGGCGCGGATCGCAGCGATGTCAGGACGCGTCAGCTTGGTGAAATAGGGGTAGGGGAACGCCGGGTAATAGCGCGAGCCGTCGGGGTCGATGCCATAACGCAGCGCGCCGTAGAAATCGGCATCGCTCCAGCCGCCAATACCGGTATCGCGATCCGCCGTGAGGTTCGGCGAGTAGATGCCGCCAAAGGGGGTGTCGATCTTTTTTCCCCCGGCGAACGGTTTGGCGGGGTCGGCGGTATGACAGCTTGCGCAATCGCCGGCTTCGACCAGCGCCTTGCCGTGGGCGATGGTCTCCTCCGACGGCTCGGCCGCGGCGGCGCCAAAGGCGAACGCACTGCACAAATAAAGACACGCCAGAATCGTCCGCATCAGTGGATGCCTTCCCTGCCTCAATTCGCCTCTCCACAGCATTATACGGACCGTTACGTCGTTTCGCGACAGCGCTGGGCTGCGACACAAACCAAAATAGGACCACCTGATCCCGGGTACGAAATTGCGATTCTCCAAGGCAGGGCAGACCCGTCCAGATTTGTGATGCGCGGGCGCGAAGAACCGACATAGAGTAGCAATCGGGACAGGCGTGACTAGCTAAAAACAGCGGGCAGAGCCAAAGGCTTATGAGGGCGGAATGGGAATTAACCAGGGTCCGATCAGTCTCGATCAAAAATACACCCAGTCAACCGGCCACGTCTTCCTGACCGGCATCCAGGCGCTGGTGCGGCTACCGATGGCGCAAATTCGCAGGGATCGCGCCGCCGGCCTCAATACCGCGGGTTTTGTCAGTGGCTACCGCGGTTCGCCGCTCGGCGGTTACGACCAGCAGTTGTTCGCCGCGCGAAAACATCTCGAGCAATACAACATCAAGTTCCAGCCCGGCGTGAACGAGGACCTGGCGGCCACCGCGATCTGGGGCTCGCAGCAGCTTAATCTCTCACCCGGCGCCAAATATGACGGCGTGGTCGGCATCTGGTACGGCAAGGGCCCCGGCGTCGACCGCTGCGGCGACGTGTTCCGCCACGGCAATACCGCGGGCTCGGCCAAGAACGGCGGCGTGCTGGTGCTCGCCGGCGACGACCATGGCGCCAAATCCTCCACCGTCCCGCATCAGTCGGACCACGCCTTCATCTCCGCGCTGATGCCCTATCTCTATCCCTCCAGCATTCATGAAATGATCGAGATGGGCCTCTTGGGTATCGCGATGTCGCGCTACTCGGGCTGCTGGGTCGGCATGAAGGTGATCACCGAGACGGTAGAGACCACGGCCGAGATCGACCTCACCGACGAGATGACGCCGTTCATTATTCCAACCGATTTCGAGATGCCTCCGGGCGGACTCAATCTGCGCTGGCCCGACGACCGTTACCAGCAGGACCTCCGCCTGCAGGACTACAAAGGCTATGCCGCGATCGCGTTTGCCCGCGCCAACAAGGTCAACCGCATCACCATGGATTCGCCGAACGCGCGTTACGGCATCATGGCCTCGGGCAAGAGCTACGAAGACATCCGCCAGGCGCTGCGCGAACTCGGCATCACGCCGGAAGTCGCCGCCAAGATCGGGCTCAGGCTCTACAAGATCGGCATGCCCTGGCCGCTGGAGCCGCAAGGCGTTCGCAATTTTGCAGTTGGGCTCGAGGAAATCTTCATCATCGAGGAGCGGCGCGAGATCGTCGAAAATCAGGTCAAGCAGGAACTGTTCAACTGGCGCGACGATGTCCGCCCGCGCATCGTCGGCAAGATGGACGATCACGACAAGCGCTTTTTGACCTTTGCCGCCGAGCTCAGCGTCGCATCGCTGGCAAGTTCGCTGACCGAGCGGCTGCTTCGCCTGAACCTCAATCCCGAAATCGCGGAAATGCTGCGCGCCAAAGCCGACTGGTTCAACGGCCGCGAAGCATCCCAAATGCAGGCGGTGGCGCCGATCACCCGCACGCCGTATTTCTGCTCGGGCTGTCCGCACAACACCTCGACCAAGGTGCCGGAAGGCAGCCGCGCCTTTGCCGGGATCGGCTGCCATTTCATGGCGCTGTGGATGGACCGCAACACCGAGACCTACACCCACATGGGAGGCGAGGGCGTGCCGTGGGTTGGAGTAGCGCCCTTCACCAAGGAAGAGCACGTGTTCGCCAATCTCGGCGACGGCACCTATTTCCACTCCGGCAGTCTCGCGATCCGCCAGGCGGTCTCCTCCGGCGCCAACATCACCTACAAGATCCTCTATAATGACGCGACCGCGATGACCGGCGGCCAACATGTTGATGGTGAGCTATCGCCGCAGCAGATCACCTTCCAGCTTCACGCCGAAGGCATCCGCGAGATCTATCTGGTCTCGGAAAATCCCGGCGCCTATCCCGCCTCCGACATCGCGCCCGGCGTCAAGACCGCGCATCGCGACGAACTCGATGCCGTGATGAGGGCCTGCCGCGAGGTGAAGGGCACTTCCGCGATCGTGTTCGTGCAGACTTGTGCCGCCGAAAAACGCCGCCGCCGCAAGCGCGGCCTGATGGAGGATCCGGCCCGCCGCGTCATGATCAATCCTGCCGTCTGCGAAGGCTGCGGCGATTGCTCGGTACAGTCGAACTGCATTTCGGTCGAACCGCTGGAGACCGAGCTCGGGCGCAAGCGCACCATCAATCAATCGACCTGCAACAAGGATTATTCCTGCCTGAAGGGCTTTTGTCCGTCGTTCGTCACCATCGACGGCGGCAAGCCGCGCCGCCGCGCGCCCGCCGATCTCGGCGATATCGGCGAGCTGCCGGAGCCGGCCTCGCTGCCTTCGCTGGAACGTCCCTATAACGTCGCGGTCGGCGGCGTCGGCGGCACCGGCGTTCTGACGATCGGCGCGCTGCTCGGCATGGCCGCCCATATCGAGGGCAAGGCCTCGATGATCCTCGATATGTCCGGCCTGGCGCAAAAGGGCGGCGCGGTGCTCAGTCACGTGCGACTTTCCGAGCATACCGCCGACGTCACCTGTTCACGCATCGTCACCGGCACGGCCGATCTCGTGCTGGCGGCCGACGAGGTGGTCGCCGTATCCAAGGACACCATCACGCTCTGCGAATCCGGACGTACCGTCGGCATCATCAACAGCCACGTGATCCCGACCGCGGATTTCATCCTTAACCGCGATTTCAATTTCCAGAGCCGCAGCGTCAATCACGTGCTGGAGAACGCGCTGCGCAAGGATTCCTCGTTCTTCGATTTCACCAAGCCGGCCGAAGCGCTGTTAGGCGATTCCATCGCCACCAACATGATGATGATGGGCTACGCCTATCAGAAGGGATTGTTGCCGCTTAAGGCCTCCGCGATCGAGCAGGCAATCGAGGTCAACGGCGTCTCGATCAAGATGAACACGCAAGCCTTCCGTCTCGGCCGGCTGGCCGCAGCCGATCCGGCGCGGCTCGAGGCCATGATGAAGGGCCAGGACGCGACGGTGGCACCGAAGACGCTTGAAGCGATGTCGCTCGACGAGATCATCGCTCATCGCAGCCGGCTTCTGACCGATTATCAGAACGCAAAGCTCGCCGAGCGCTATCGCAACCTCGTGACGCAGGTGCGCGATGCCGCGACCAAAGGCGGCTACGGCGAGGCGCTGCCGCGCGCGGTCGCGATCAACTATGCGAAACTGCTCGCCTACAAGGACGAGTACGAGGTCGCCCGGCTTTATACCGACGGCAGGTTCGAACAGCAGCTTCGCGACCAGTTTGAAGGCGATTTCAGGATCAGCTTCAATCTCGCGCCGCCGATGCTTTCGCGCGGCAAGGACGCGCTGGGCCGGCCGAAGAAGCGCGCTTTTGGAGCCTGGATGATGCCGGTGTTCCGCCTGCTCGCCAGGCTGCGCTTCCTGCGCGGCACGCGCATTCGACATCTTCGGCCACAGCGCCGACCGCAAGCTCGAGCGCGATCTGATCGCGGGCTACGAGAAGGATGTCTCAACCGTGCTCTCGCTGCTATCGCCGGTCACGATCGATACCGCAGTCGAGCTGCTGTCGCTGCCCGATCGCATCCGCGGCTACGGGCCGGTGAAGGAGAAGGCGGTAAGGACGCCAAGGCGCGCTACGCGCAGCTCGCCGCCGATCTCGTCAGCCCACCTCCGGCGCCGCGACAGATCGCGGCGGAGTAGCGCGGCTCAACCAAGAGGAAGCAAAAAAAGGCGGCCCGGGTGGACCGCCTTCAGGGCCGCGTTAGCGCAAAGTGGATAGCGGTTTTCCCTCGCGACAAACGCGGAACGCGTTTGCGCGAAGATCATGTTCAAACAATTAGCCAATGCGCGATAGCGATTCGGCCCGAAGCCATCGCGCCTTAGACGGCGTCCTTTGCGGCTTTGACCGGCCTTGCCCGCACGATCTTCCGCGCAGGTTTGGCCTTGAACATCATTTCCTGGCCCGTAAACGGGTTGACGCCTTTCCTCGCCTTGGTCGCGGGCTTCTTGACCACAACGAACTTGGCGAAGCCGGGTACAAGAAACACCCCGCTCTTTTTCAGTTCCTTGTGACCGACGTCGGTCAGCGTATCCATGACGTTCTTGACGTCGCGCTTGGAAAGGGTAGTGGTGGTCGCGATTTTCTCGACCAACTGCGACTTCGACATTTGGGTAGCCATCGTGTCTCCTCTGATTCGTACCGCAGCGATAATAGACTGCCCAGCGAGGGCCCAGAGCATTCTGCACAGATTTGTTGGTCATTTCGAGCATCCCGTGCCGGTGCCCTCCGGCCTGCCCGGATAGCGGATTTCGACCGTGACAATGGCTCACACGCGCCGATGCGGGCCGGCAAGCGCGAGCGCGCCGCCTTGGGCCAATTACTGGTTGACGGCGGGCTCGTCCAGTGCTCTCCACGCCGCTGCTGATTTGCCCGTCTCGTGCCAATGTGCCGCAGCCGGCGAATATTGATCGCACCCCCAAATCAGCGGCAAATCCGCGCATCCCGTGTCCACAAGGGGCGTATCGCGATCGTCACGGACGTTGGGCGCGGGATGCGGTGGACGCGTTGGCGACGCGCTGACGAGCGGCGCTAGAAGCGGACGGCGAAGTCGTGTGGTCCTGACGCCCCGACGCTGGCGTCAAGTTCGCGGAAGCTATTCCGCGGGCGACGGTGGCAAAAGAGCCCGGTCACCGGACCGGTCACCGGGAGAGCACGAAGTAAGCGTTAAAACCATCGCGCAGGGAATGCCGGTTGATCCGGCTCTACCTGTGGTGACTACGCTCATGTGCTTTTTTGCATTTCGCACGTGAGGCTATGGGTGCGAGCTGCGCACCCGGCATTCCCTGCGCCCTTATTTCCGAGGGTCGGTCCAGCGCAACAACTCGGGTGTGATCGGCGCCGCGGGGGCGCACCGTCTCGCCCGACGGAATATTTCGCTGCTTGCCAAGGTCGCGCCGACAGGCCAGAAAAACGCTGGGAACAAGAAACGCCAGCGGAGAACGATTTGACCATCAAGGGCAAGGCCTACATTGCCGGGATCTACGAGCATCCGACCCGGCACGCACCCGATAAATCCACCGCACAGCTTCATGCCGAAGTCGCCAAGGGCGCGATCGAAGACGCCGGCCTGACCAAGGCCGATATCGACGGCTATTTCTGCGCCGGCGACGCGCCGGGCGGGGTGATGGCGATGGTCGATTATCTCGGCCTCAAGGTGCGCCATATCGATTCCACCGATACCGGCGGCTGTTCCTATCTGATCCATCTCGGCCACGCCGCCGAGGCGATCGCGGCCGGCAAATGCTCGATCGCGCTGATCACGCTGGCCGGCAAGCCGCGCACCGGCGCGATGCCGCCGCGCGCGGCGGGCGCCGAGGCCGATTTCGAGGCCGCCTACGGCGCCACCACCCACAACGCCTACGGCATGTGCGCCATGCGCCACATGCACGACTACGGCACCACCAGCGAGCAACTGGCCTGGATCAAGGTCGCGGCCTCCCATCACGCGCAATACAATCCGCACGCGATGCTGCGCGACGTCGTCACCGTCGAGGACGTGCTCAACTCGCCGATGATCTCCGATCCGCTGCACCGGATGGATTGCTGCGTCGTCACCGACGGCGGCGGCGCGCTGATCGTGACCACGCCGGAGATCGCCAAGAGCCTGAAGAAGCCGCTGGTGCGGCTGATCGGCCACGGCGAGGCGATGAAGGGACCGCGCGGCGGCAAGGATCTCGATCTGACCTATTCCGCCGGCGTCTGGTCGGGGCCGCGCGCGTTCGAGGAGGCCGGCGTCACGCCGAAGGACATCAAATACGCCTCGATCTACGACAGCTTCACCATCACGGTGCTGATGCAGCTCGAAGACCTCGGCTTCTGCAAGAAGGGCGAGGGCGGCAAGTTCGTCGCCGACGGCAATCTGATTTCCGGCGTCGGCAAGCTGCCGTTCAACACCGATGGCGGCGGCCTCTGCAGCAATCATCCGGTCAACCGCGGCGGCATGACCAAGATCATCGAAGCGGTGCGGCAGTTGCGCGGGCGAGGCGCATCCGAAGGTGCAGGTGCCGAACTGCGATCTCGCGATCGCCCACGGCACCGGCGGCCTGCTCGGCGTGCGCCACGCCGCCTCAACCTGCATTCTGGAGCGCGTGTGATGGCTGAAGCGAAGAAATATCCGGCGCCGCAGGGCAATCCCGAAACCGCGCCGTTCTGGGAAGCCGCCAAGCAGGGCAAGTTCCTGATCAAGCGCTGCACCGCCTGCGGCGAGCCGCATTATTTTCCGCGCTCGATCTGCCCGTTCTGCTTTTCCGACAAGACGGTGTGGGAGGAAAGCTCGGGCGAGGGCGAGATCTACACCTTCAGCCTGATGCGCAAATCCGCGACCGGGCCTTACGCGATCGGCTACGTCACGCTGAAGGAAGGCCCGTCGCTGCATGACCAATTTCGTCGACTGCGACATGGACAAGCTGAAGATCGGCCAGAAGGTCAAGGTGGTGTTCAAGCCGACCGACGGCGCGCCGCTGCCGTTCTTTACGCCGGTGTGAGGTGAGATTGCGCAGCGAAGCGCGCCAAAGCAACAGGTCGTCATCCCCGCGAAAGCGGGGATCCAGTAAACGCCGGCGTGTGATTACTGGACCGCCCGCTTTCGCGGGGGTGACGAGAAGTGCGAAGCAAAAAGATTCGGAGGAAGCACCGCAAATGCCGATCAAGTACGACGAGCTGATGGCGCTGAAAAATCTCGGCCAGAAATACGCCTACACCGATCGCGAGGTGATGCTCTACGCCTACGGCATCGGCATGGGCGCCGACCCCATGGACGAGAAGGAACTGGCCTTCGTCAACGAGGCCGTCGCTACGCCGCGCGCGCTGAAGGTGGTCCCGACCTTTGCTTCGGTCGCGGCATGGGGCGCCGGGCCCGGCGAGATGAATCTCAACCGCGTGATGGTGGTCGACGGCGAGCGCGACATCACCTTCCACAAGCCGCTTGCGACCGCCGCCCATATCACCGCCGATTCAACGCGTGCTCGACGTCTTCGACAAGGGCAAGGACAAGGGCGCGGTGATCCGGCACAAGACCGTGCTGAAGGACGAGAAGGGCGAGGAACTGGCGACGCTGGTCGCCTCGCGCTTTGCGCGCGGCGACGGCGGTTTCGGCGGACCGTCCGAAGGCCAGCCCGAACCGCACAAGGTGCCGACCCGCGCGCCCGACAAGACCATCGATATCTCGACGCGGCCGGATCAGGCGCTGGTCTACCGGCTCTGCGGCGACCGCAATCCGCTGCACTCCGATCCCGAATTCGCCAAGCGCGCCGGCTTTCCGAGGCCGATCCTGCACGGCATGTGCACCTACGGCATCACCTGCCGCGGCGTGTTGCAGACCTATGCCGATTACGATCCGTCCGCCTTCAGGCAGCACGCCGCGCGGTTTTCCTCGCCGGTCTATCCCGGCGAGACCGTGACGATGGATCTGTGGAAGGACGGCAACGTGATTTCGTTCGAGGCCAAGGTGAAGGCGCGCAACGTCACCGTCATCAAGAGCGGCAAGACGGTGCTGGGGTAGATGCGTGCGTCATTCCGGGATGCGTCGTCATGCCCGGACCTCGATCCCGGGCATCCACGTCTGGATTCTCCGGCGTGCAGACGTGCGATGGCCGTGCACCCGGACATGACGGCGAGATAACGACGATAGGGAGAAAACATCATGGGATTACTCGACGGCAAGGTGGCGCTGATCACCGGCGCGGGCGGCGGGCTCGGCGAGGCCTACGCCAAACTGTTCGCGCGCGAGGGCGCGGCGGTCGTGGTCAACGATCTCGGCGGTCCGCGCGACGGCAGCGGCGCCGACGTCTCGATGGCGCAGAAGGTGGTCGATGCGATCAAGGCCGAGGGCGGCCGCGCGGTCGCCAACGGCGCCGATATCTCGACCATGGCCGGCGGCCAGTCGGTGTTCGACGACGCCATCAAGCATTTCGGCCGCGCCGACATCCTGGTCAACAATGCCGGCATCCTGCTCGACCAGACCTTTGCCAAGGCGACCGAAGCCGCCTGGGACAAGGTGATGAAGGTGCATCTGAAGGGCACCTTCTGCGTCACCCAGCCGGTGTTCCGCTGGATGCGCGAGAATGGCGGCGGCGTCATCGTCAACACGTCCTCGACCTCCGGCCTGATCGGCAATTTCGGCCAGACCAATTACGGCGCCGCCAAGGGCGGCATCTGGGGCCTGTCGAACGTGCTGGCGATCGAGGGCCGCAAATACAACATCCGGATCTGGACGCTGGCGCCGGGCGCGCTGACCCGCATGACCGCCGACCTGCCGCGCTACATCGAAAACCCGGGCGCGGCGCTCGGGCCGGACGGCATCGCGCCGGCCGTGCTATACATGGTCAGCGATTTGTCGGGCGACCAGACCGGCAAGGTCCTCGGCGTCTCCGGCCCGCGCGGCGTGCGCGAGATGCGGATGATGGAAATGGACGGGCTGGAAGCCGCCGCATACCGGATGGAAGGCCGCAGGACGTCGTCGAGCATGCCAGGGAGATTTTCTTCTCCGAGGAAGAGATCAAGATGGGCGCGCGACGGTTTTAGTGATTGTCATTCCGGGGCGATGCGAAGCAGCGAGCCCGGAATCTCGAGATTCCCGATGTGCAATTGCACATCTGAGGTCTGGTCTTGCGGACCATCCCGGAATGACGAAAGAGAAGAGGCACAGCATGAAAAACTCACCCACAAGGCCGCAGGCACCTTTGCGATCGCGCCGACGCCGTTCCACGATGACGGCCGCATCGACGAGAAATCGATCGACCGGCTGACCGATTTCTACGCCGAGGTCGGCTGCGATGGCGTCACGGTGCTCGGCATTCTCGGCGAAGCGCCGAAGCTCGACGCCGCGGAAGCCGAGCAAGTGGCGATCCGCTTCGTCAAGCGCGCCAAGAACATGCAGATCATCGTCGGCGTCTCCGCGCCGGGATTTGCCGCGATGCGCTCGCTGGCGCGGGCCTCGATGGATGCCGGTGCTGCCGGCGTGATGATCGCGCCGCCGCCGAATCTGCGCACCGACGATCAGATCACCGGCTATTTCAAGCAGGCGGAGGAAGCGATCGGCGACGATATTCCCTGGGTGCTGCAGGACTATCCGCTGACGCTTGTCGGTGGTGTTCACGCCCGCGGTGATCCGCAAGATCGTGATGGACAGCCCGTCCTGCGTGATGCTCAAGCACGAGGACTGGCCGGGGCTGGAAAAGATCTCCGCGCTGCGCGCCTTCCAGAAGGACGGCTCGCTGCGGCCGCTGTCGATCCTGACCGGCAATGGCGGGCTGTTTCTCGATTTCGAGATGGAGCGCGGCGCCGACGGCGCGATGACCGGCTACGCCTTCCCGGAACTGCTGATCGATGTCGTGCGACTGTCGAAGGAGGGCAGCCGCGACGCCGCGCATGATCTGTTCGACGCGCATCTGCCGCTGATCCGCTACGAGCAGCAGCCGGGCGCGGGATTGGCGGTGCGCAAATATGTGCTGCAAAAGCGCGGCGTGATCGCCTCCAGCGCGCAGCGCAAGCCGGGCGCGAGCATCACCGCGACCGCAAAGGCCGAAGTGGATTACCTGCTGTCGCGGGTGGCGCGGGTCGACAAGCGCGCCAACCTGCAGCCGCAATCCAGTGCGGCGGGTTGAATCCGATGGCCGAAGCCGTCGCGCCGCGTCCTGCGTCCACCATTCTGCTGCTGCGCGACAGCGCGGCCGGCGAGCGAAATCGAAGTCTTCATGATGGTGCGCCATTATGAGATCGATTTTAACTCCGGCGCGCTGGTGTTTCCCGGCGGCAGCGTCGACAAGGGCGATCAGGAGATCATCGCAAGGCCCGAGCTTTATTCCGGCGGCGAGGGGCTCGACGCGGCCGCCTTGAGTTTCCGGATCGCCGCGATCCGCGAAACCTTTGAGGAAAGCGGCATCCTGCTGGCGCGGCCGCGCGGATCGAAAGCCCTGGTCGATGCGAAGCGGGCCGAGCGAGATCGAAGCGGCGCATCGCGCCGCGCTTGTGCGAGGGCAAGACGACCTTTCGGAAGGTGCTCACCGACAACGGCCTGTTGCTGGCGCTCGATGAACTCGTGCCCTATGCGCACTGGATCACGCCGGAGGGCATGCCGAAGCGGTTCGACACCTGGTTCTTCCTGGCCGCGGCGCCGCCGGAACAGGTCGGCGCCCATGACGGCAAGGAATCCACCGACTCGATCTGGCTGTCGCCGCGCGAGGCGCTGGCCGGCGGCGAGAGCGGGCGGTTCAAACTGCCGTTTCCGACCACGCGCAACCTGATCAGGCTCGGCAAGCAGCCGAACGTGAGCGCCGCGCTCGACGACATGCAGGGGCAAGCCGATCGTGACCGTGATGCCGGTCATGACGAAGCTGAACGGCGGCCGTCAGCTTCGCATCCCGCGGGAAGCCGGCTACGACGGCGAGCTGTTTGAAGTCGGCGCGCTCGGCTGACACACTTCGTTCCATATCGAAATGTCGAGAGCTTTCCAGCCTGTAGGTTCTGCCCGATTACGGTGGGAATCGGAAACTCGGGACATGGAAGAAAGTCGCTCGCCGGGCGCGGGACTCACGCGAGAGCTCGCGCTGCTGTTGCTGCTTGCGACGCTGTGGGGCGCCTCCTACAGCTTCATCAAGCTCGGCGTCGCCACGATTGCGCCGATCACCCTGATCGCATGGCGTACTTTGATCGCGGGCGTGCTGCTGCTTCTGGTCATGCGCTGGCGCGGTGTGACAATGCCGACGGATGCCGCGACCTGGCGCCGCTTTGCAGTCCAGGCCTGTCTCAACAGCGTCATTCCCTGGACGCTGATCGCCTGGGGCGAACGGTCCGTCGATGCCGGGCTTGCGACCATCCTCAATTCGGCCGCGCCGATCTTCACCTTCCTGTTCACTGCACTGGTCACCCGGCACGAGACGACAACGCCGCGAAAGCTGCTTCGGCGTCATGGCGGGCATGGCCGGGATCTGCCTGATCGTCGGCGTCAAGGCGCTCGATCAGGTGGGGCGAGGAGTTTTGGGCGGAAGTCGCGATCGTCGCGGCCACGATCTGCTACGCTTGCGGCGCGATTTTCAGCCGCGGGTTCGAGGGCCTGGATCCGATGGCGCCCGCCGCAGGCTCGTTGCTGTGCGGCACGGCGATGCTGATCCCGCTCAGTCTCGTCTTCGAGCAGCCCTGGACCTCGGCGCCTTCGCCAAGCTCGGTAGCAGCGCTGCTCGGGCTCGCAGTCTTCTCGACAGCGGCCGCCTTCGCAATCTATTTCCGCCTGATCCAGACTCTGGGCTCGGTCGGCACCACGGCACAGGCGTATCTGCGTGTCCCGATCGGCGTTGCCGTGAGCGTGGTGTTTCTGGGCGAGCGTCTAGCGCCGACTGCGTGGATCGGTCTTGCTTGCGTCGTTGCCGGCGTGGCTGCGATGACGATCCCTGGGCGACGCAAAGCACCGATAAACGCCACCTGATCCTGCTTGCTGGCCGCCGCCATTGTCGGCATCCTGTCCGTAAATCCGGGGCAAAGCTCTGGAACAAACAACGGGGCAGGTGACGCGCGATGAGCGGACGGTGCGTTCGGCATCTTGATCGGTGTGCTAGCGGCCTGGGCTGCCCCTCCGGCCTCCGCTCAGGACAATTTCCCCAGTCGCCCGATCCGCATCGTCATTCCCTATTGGCCGGGAGCGTGGCCGACGTGTTCGGGCGCATCGTCGCGCAGAACATGGCGGCGCAGTGGAATGGCGCCTCGATCGTCGTCGAATCCAAATCCGGCGCCAACGGCTCGATCGCCGCCGAAGACGTCGCCCGCGTCGACGCCCGACGGCTACACCTGGCTGCTGGTCACGACCTTCTTCGCCGCGAGCCCGTCGCTCGACAAGTCTCCTGCGCTGGGATCCGCTGCGCGATTTTGTGGCCGTCGGCCAGATTTGCCGGGCGCCGAATTTCTTCATCGTGCCGACCAGCCTGCCGGTGAAAAACGTCACCGAGTTCGTCGCGCTCGCCAAGGCAAAGCCGGGCACGCTGAACTACGGCCATCCCGGCAAGGGCTCGACCGGGCATCTCGGCTTCGAACTGTTCAAGAAGGCTGGCCGGCATCGACGTCACCGGCATCGGCTATCGCGGCTACCCGCAGATGGTGCCGGATATTCGCCTCTGGACTGATCACGTCGACCTTCCTGTCCGCCAACCAGGCGCTGGCGACAGGTGCAGACCGGTGCGATCCGGATCATCGCCACGATCAATGACAGGCCGCTCCAAATATTTCCCTGACGTGCCGACCATGGCCGAGCAGGGCTATCCCGACGCCCAGGTCACGCCGTGGTTCGGGATCGTGGTGCCCAAGGCGACGCCGCAGCCGATCGTCGAGCGCATCGGCAAGGCGCTGGAGACCGCGCTGGCGAGCGCTGACGTGCAGCAAAAGCTCGACCTCGCCGGGTGCGCGCCGAAGAGCGCGCCGCTTGCCGAGTTCGCCGACATCATCAAGGCCGACGTCGCGCTGTGGGCGCAGGGTGGTCAAGGACGCCGGCATTACCGCGGATTGACGGTGCCATTCGCTCCCGTAGGCCACCGCCGAAAATCCGCCATTCCAGGGTGTAAGGTTGCGCGATTGACATGGCGCTAGCTCCGGCATGTTCTCTCCCTGAAGTGGATTCCAGCGTATAAAAGCGGTTGCTCGGAGCCGGTCCCGATTAACCATGCCCTTCGCTCGCCGCCGTCCTGCAACGGATACGGTCGTTCTCGCTTTCGATCGGTCAATTGACCTTTGGCAGCTTCCTGCTGCTGCTGGCGATGATCGTGACGACCAGCATCGCCAGCGTCGATCGCCATCCGCCACATCGATGCGACCTTTGCCGAACTGCAGCGGCTGCAGGACGTCGGCGATCTGGCCGAGGAGATCGACCGGCGCATGAACGAGCTGCGGCTGGCGGCGCGCGATTTCGTCACCGATCCGGCGCGCCAGTCCGATCGGGTCGGGGAGGCGGCGGCCGCGCTGAGCGCGCTCCTGAAGAAGACGCGGCTGGAGCTTGCGCCCGAGCAGCAGGACATGATCGACGGCGTCACCGCAGCGGCTGGCGAACTACCGCGACGGCATCGAGCGCGTCACCGCGCTGATCGCGCGCCGCGCCGAACTGGTCGCGGCCTTGCCGCCGGTGCGCGAGCGGTTCGAGCAGGCGATCGCCGACGTGCCCGACCGGGCGTCGGCCGCGACAACCTGTTTCAGGCGCAAAACCAGATCGCCGAGGCGTTGCTGGCGCACGATCCGATCGGCGGCCGAGCAGGCCGCGCAAGCGCATGCGGGCGCTGACGATTCGACGATCCGGCGCTCCGCGCGGCGGTCGATGCCTACGCCGATGCGATCATTTCGATATCGGCACCGGGAAGCCAGATCGCCGATCTCGACAAGGAAGTGCTGGGCACCGAAGGTCGCCAGATCGGCCGCGTCACCGATTTGCTGCGCGACGTCAGCGCGCGCCGGGGTCGCGTGCTCGCCGCGCGATTTCGCCAGGACGCTTGCCGACGACAAGTGGCAGAGCATCGTGCTCGGAATCGACCGGGGTCCTGATCGGGATTGCTCGCGGCGCTGTTCGTGGTGCGCCGGACCGTTCGTCCGCTCAAGGCCATCGCCAGGGCGATCCGCGCGCTCGCCGGCGGCGAGAAGCACGCCTCGATCCCCGCCACCGACGTGCGACAACGAGATCGGCGACATCGCGCGCGCCGCCGAAGTGTTCCGCCGCTCGCTGGTCGACGCCGACGCCGCGCGCGAAGCAGCCAGTGCGCGCGCTGGCCGAGCAGCGGCTCGCCGAGGAAAGCTATCGCAAGCTGTTCGAAGGCTCGGTCGACGGAATTTATGTGACGACGCCGGCCGGCGCGCTGCTCAACGCCAATCCGGCGCTGGCGCGGATCATGGGATACGAGACGCCGGAAGCATTGATCAGCGGCATCAGCGATATCGCGCAGCACGATCTACGTTCATCCGGCGGCGCGCGCGGAATACCAGTCGCTGATGCAGCGCGACGGCATGGTGCGCGAATTCGAATATCAGGTGCGCCAGCGCGACGGCGCGATCCTCTGGCTCTCCGACAGCGCCACCGTCGGTGCGCGACGAAGCCGGCGAGGTCGATCCGCTATGAAGGCACGGTGCGCGACATCACCGACCAGAAGCGCGCCGAGGATGCGATCGCCGAGGGCCGGCGGCTGCTGCAGCAGGTGATCGACACCGTGCCCGCGGTGATCAACGTCAAGGACAAGCAGCTGCGCTACGTCCTGATGAACCGCTACATGGCCGGCATTTTCGGGATCGAGCCGGCCGACGCGATCGGCCGCACCACCTCCGACCTGATGTCGCGCTACGGCGCGCAAAAGACCGACGAAAACGATCAGGCGGGTGCTGAAGGCGGGCAGGGGGCTCGGATTCTACGAGGAGGAATATCTGGATTCCGCCGGCAATCTGCGGCAATGGCTGGTCAACAAGCTGCCGCTGCTCGATGCCGACGGCGAGATCGAGAACATCGTCACCGTCGCGCTCGACATCGGCGAGCGCAAGCGCGGCGAACAGGAGATGCGCAAGGCCAAGGATGCCGCCGAGGCGGCGTTGCGCAATCTGCGCGAGACCCAGAACTCGCTGATCGAGGCCGAAAAGCTCGCCGCGCTCGGGCGGCTGGTGGCGGGCGTCGCCCACGAGGTCAACAATCCCGTCGGCATCAGCCTGACGGTTGCCTCGTCGCTGGAGCGCAAGACCGCGATGTTCGCCGCCGAAGTGGCGCGCGGCGATCTCAGGCGATCGTGCCTGAATGAATTTCTCGAGACCAGCCGCGATGCGTCATCGCAACTGGTGGCCAATCTCAATCGCGCGGCCGAACTGATCCAGTCGTTCAAGCAGGTCGCCGCCGACCGCAATTATTCGGATCAGCGCAGCTTCGACCTCGGCGATCTGACCGAGCAGGTGGTGATGAGCCTGCGGCCGGGACTGCGAAAGCACCATCTGACGCTCACCGTCGACTGCCAGCCCAATCTCACCATGAACAGCTATCCCGGGCCCTACGGACAGGTGCTCACCAATCTGTTCCTCAATGCGGTGGCGCACGCCTTTCCGGACGGCAGGCCCGGCGACGGTCGATATCCAGGTGCGGGAATCCGGCAAGGACAATGTCGAGATCATCTTTTCCGACAATGGCTGCGGCATGAGCCTCGACGTCCGGCGCCGCGCCTTCGATCCGTTCTTCACGACGCGCCGCGATCAGGGCGGCACCGGGCTCGGCCTGCATATCGTCTACAGCATCGTGACCAACCGCCTGGGCGGCCGGCTCGACCTCGATTCCGAGCCCGGCGAGGGCACGCGAATCCAGATCATCCTGCCCCGGGTCGCGCCGCTGGAGCAGGCCGCCGAATAGCGCGAGCGATTGCCGACTTGTCGTGGACGGTTCGCTACGCGAATCGGACCACTGCGTTGGCAAAGCTCTAATCGATCTCGGCGAGCTTGCGCAACGTCGCCTTGAAGATCTGGCTGGCCTTGCCGACCAGCGCCGTGCCGTTCATGACGGCCGCGTGTGTCGGTGAAGGTGCCGGAGACGCCGATGCCGACCGGGCTCGGCCCGCCGAACAGCGGATTGGCGTCGGGGCTGCTGGTATGGCGCTGGACCAGCACCTCGCCCTTGAAGGTATCGCCCTTGGCCGTGTAGGTGCCGGTGTAAAACAGATAGGCATCGCCGCCGAGGATCTTGCCGTCCCGGAACATGACCACGCCGCTGCCCTTGCCGGAACGACCGTCCTGCAGGCTGACGTGGATCGAATACAGACCGTTTTTCATGATGTCCCGATGCCGACCTCCGTGCCCAGCGGAGTCGGTCAGCCTGTTATGCCAAAGCGCTACCCACAGCGTCAACGCGACAGGTTGACCGCGAATCACCGCGTCAAGTGTTAAACTGAAAACCATCGCCTCTGCCGTGTGACGCGGAAATGACGGCACGCCGACACGACTTCAAAGTTGGCCCGCGAAATGCATGGCCCTTGTTGCACCAGGGGTAGGTGCTGGAGCAGGAAAACCGTGAGCTACTGGATCGATTCCGGCGGCCCTGGGCCGCGTCTTTGCAGTAACGCGTATGAAAGGAAAACTTCAACAACTCAGCTGGCCGGCGCGCTGCAAGGCGCTGTTGCAAACCGCCTGCGTGGCGCTGCTGTTGGCCTTCGTCTCCGATCTCGGGCATGCCCGCGATCCCGACGGACGCTATGCCAAGAGCAACCCCGAATTGAAAGCCTGGTTCGACGGCTTGCGAAGCGGCAAGGGCCCTTGCTGCTCGGACGCCGACGGCACCGCGGTAAGCGACGTCGATTGGGAAGTCCGCCAACGGACATTATCGCGTCAGGCTTGATGGCGAATGGGTCGACGTGCCTGACGAGGCCGTCATCACCGAGCCTAACCGCGTCGGCCGCACCATGGTGTGGCCGATCCGCGGCTATCTCGGGATCACGATCCGCTGCTTCATGCCGGGCAGCATGACCTAGTCCGCTGCCGCTACCGCGCCCAAATGTGATAGCCTCACACTACGCGCGCTAGTCCGGCAGGTGGGCGAATGAGGAAGCTCGCCGCCTCGCGGAGCGGCCGTTCTCTCACGCGTATTTCTTGTCGCGCTCCAATAGCTCGATCGAGATGCCCTGCGGCCCGCGGATGAAGCAGATGCGCACGCCGGGCCGGATCGTGGTCGGCTCCTTGGTGAACTCGACGCCCTTGGCCTTGATCTCGGCGGCCACCGCGTCGATGTCCTTCACCGTCAGTCCGAAATGATCGAGCCCCTGATAGGGCGTCACCGGCGGCGTGTTGACGCCGTCGCCGGCCGCGACCGGCGCGATGAACACATTGGCGCCGCCGAGCTTGACGTCGATGCGTCCGGGACCGCGGATGATGACGCCGCCGAGAATATTCTCCAGCCAGGCCGCGGTCGCCTCCGGATCGGGGCTGCGCAGATGAACATGATCCCAGGTGACGATCGGCATCGTTGGTCTCCCATAAGTTTTTTGACGCCGCGCGATCGCGACGCCGGGCATTGGCCGCAAATCCGGTGGCTTGCGGCAGATCGAGTTTAGCGGCGGCGCTGTTTTGTGGCCATCCCCTCGATGCGAATCGGTTCTTGCACTATTTCTGAAAATTGCCGCGTTCGCATGCAACCATTTTTGGGTTGGCTGAGTTACAGTGCATGGCGGACCGTGCAGCGGCTATCGTCAAAAAAGCCGTACGGTGCACCGACCGTGCGGCTTTTTACTGTGCGGCGCAGCAGCTAAGCGCCGCGGGCCTGAGGGCATGGCTATGACAGCGGATACGAGGTCGTGGTTTGCGAAAGTCCGGAGCTACCGCCAGACTGATTTGTCGACGCAGGCAGCGGTGCTGGTGCCGGTCTTGGCCATCGCCGGACTAACGGCCTGGATGGTGCTTTCGGGCGCGAGCAGCGCCAAAAGCCAATCGGTGAACCCATCCCTAACGGCGGCTGTGCCGGCGGTCGCCGGCGAGAAGACCGCGTTGCGCGATTCCGTGCCGACACCGGCGCCAGATCCCGCGACGCCTGCGCCGCCTGCGGCATCGGCGGATCAGTCAGCGGCGCCGGCACCATCCCCACCGGTAGAAGCGTCACCGCTCGATGGACTGAAGATCTCGTCGCAATCCTGGCGCAGAGGCGGATTGGGCTCGAAGGCGCTGGTCACCTTCACGCTGCGCAACAATAACGATTACGCGGTCAAGGATATCGAGATCGCCTGCGCCTTCAACCGCAGGGATGGCAGCCATTTGACCGACCGCACACGCCTCATTCGCGACACCGTCGATATGAAGAGCCGCAGGACCTTCGCCCGCATGCATATCGGCTTCGTCAATATCAATGCAAGTCAGGCGAAATGTTCGCTGGTCGCCGCCAGCCGCATTTAGGACACGAACCGGGTCCGAACGACCGCGCAACCGGGCGCCGGTTTTCGCGCAAGATTTTGCCCACAAAAGCCCGAGGGGTCTGGTTCAGCCCCCGCTGAAGCAAAATCCGGGTTCCAATAGCGAAAAAGTTACCCCGCCGTTGAACCGAAGGGGTGGCGTCAGGAACCAATAACAATATCTCCAGTTGAGTGAACGGTCCGTGCGTGCGCGCGGATAGAATGGTGCCAAGATGCCTGTGCTTCGGTATTTTTTGTATGTCGGTGGAGCGTTGCTCGCCTTGTTGCTGGTCTTCAACGTGGTGCTGCCGCAAGCCCCGGCCACCGACAGCCTCATTTCCAGCGCCGAAACACCCGCCATCAGGATACACTCCGATCAGAAATGGCCGGAACCGGTCGTGTTTGACACCAGTCAGCCCACGATGGCTCCGGCTCCCGTAACGGTTGCGAAGGCGGATGCCGCCCCGGCGGTAACCCAAGCCCCAGTGAACCCGGCCGTGACCGTGGCCTCGCCGAAGGCGCGCGTGCGCGAGGCTTTTGCGCAATTGCCGCTGTCAGAGCAGATTCCGCCGGTCGCACCGGAGACCAAGAAGGCCGAAGTCAAGCCGCAGCCCCGGCACAAGGTCGTGCGGGCGCGTCCCGTGCGCGAGCCGCAGCAGCCGATGATGATGCAGCAGCCGACGATGCGAGTCGCGCAGCAGCCGCATTTCGGGCTGTTCGGCAATACCTGGTAAGCCCGGCCGATCGGGCATCACGCGCCGTTCGCAGGACCGGCTGACACGGCACGAGGAAACTCAATCCTCTCTCGCCGCGATGGAAGGCCACGACCGTCTCGGTCACTCCGGCCACCACGAGCGGGTCGATGCGTGGGTCAAAGCACGCTGTCGGGCGGCATCCACTAGACAGGCTGAATCTCCGGCGACAGCTCGCTTTGTTTCGCTTGTCGGGTCTTGTTCGCGCGAACCGGTTTCCGTTTTCGCTCGAAAACACTCGAGCTTTCCAATTTGTAATCGCAACGATCTGAACCAGCGTGCTCGCCCGGCGCGACGGAGAATTGCGGCTGCCGGTCGCACAGATGGAGATCGAACGTGAAGCGCTTTGGCCTGATCGCAATGTTGCTGCTCGGCGTCGTGCCGCATGCCTATGCCGACAACGACATCTATAACAACATCACCAAACATCGACGCGGCGACGACGTGCTGCAGGCCGACACCAGCTATTGTTCGCAGATGCTGGGCGCGCCGCAGAACGGCACGCCGACCTCGCAAGCTTACAAGAGCTGCATGCTCTCACGCGGCTGACGCTACAGCCATACGGTCCGCGAGCGTTCGAGGCGAGACGGCATGCATCCCGATCCCGATAATCGCGGGTTGATGTGCCAGGATTTCACGATCGGCGGCATCACCGGATCGAGCTGCTCGAACTTTTGAGGCGAGGGCGCGCGCAAGGCTACTCCACGGCACCGAGCGATCGCAGACACTCAGCCATCCCCGCGTGCGCCCTTCCGCCGCCATAAATCGCCCAGCCCAGCGGTGTGCCCTGCCAGATGGTGTCCCTTATATCCAGCCGCACCCCGCGTTCGACCAAGAGCCGCACTACCGCCTCGTGGCCGCCCAGGACGGCCTGATGCAGCGGTGTCGCATGCGCATGGTTGCCTTCGAGATTGTAGCGGTTCGGCTCCTCGCCGGCGTCGAGCAACAGGCCGACGATCGCCGCGTGTCCTTGCTGCGCGGCCAAGGAGAGCGCGCGGTGGCGCGCTTCGGAATCCGCCGACGGGAGCAGGCCGGCGGCGTCCTCCACGCGGCCCAGCCCGGCAGCGGTCGGCAGATCGATGGTTGCGCCGCGTCTCGCCAAAACCTCGGCCACGCCAGTCATCCCGAAGGTCAGGGCGGTGAACAGCGGTGCGCCCCATTTCCTGGTGCCGCGTCCTTCGATCGCGGCGCCGAAATCCAGCAGCAGCTCGACGAGCGGGACCTGGAGTTCCGGCGTCTGCCGGGTGGCTGCTCGATACCAACATGGTCATGGTGGTGCAGTCGGTGCCGTACATGTCGGCAAGCGCGTCGGGCTCGGCGCCCGCCTCAAGAAGCGTGCGCGCGATCTCGACCGCGTTGCGGGGCGTCTTCTGCCGGTACGCCTCGACGCCGTTGGCGGCCACGTAGTGGAGCAGCGTCGCGCGGTGCACCGGCGGATCGAAACAGCAGACGCGGCTGGATCGGGCGCGGACCAGCGCGCCATCGCGGCGGAGCGCGTCGTTGAGCGCCGCGAGGTCACCATTGACCACGGCTTCGACAGCGGCTTCGAATTCGAAGACGCTGCCTTGCTCCGAGACGGCATCGACGTCGGCGGCAAGCGAGGGCCAGTCAAGGAAGTCGTAGCAGCGGGCGATCGCGAGGCGGGCATCGTCGAACGAAAGGACGGCGTCGCGGATTTCAGAAGCGGGTATGAATTTTGGACGCCATTTGATCTTGTCGTCGAGAAAGCGCGGGTGCTTGCGGTGGAACAGATCGATGGCCGCGGGATCGGCGGCGCGGTGCGCGGCAAGCAGGCTCTCGGTTTGCTGCTCGTATGCGACAAGCGATGACCGGAAGGGGACGGCCTTGAAGTCCATAAGCTACCTCGCGCGAGCAGCCGAGGCCCAGCATCACTGTGTTCACGCCGGTCGGCGAAGCCGTGTCGGCCAGCCCACACGAACCAGCGTTTCGTCGGGATCGGAGAGGGCGAATTCGTACATGCCCCAGGGCTTGTCCTCCGGGGCGCTGGCGCTCTTGCCAAGAATCTCATTGCGAAATTCGGTGGCCGGGGTGTCGATGTCCTCGAAATAAAGATAGAGGCCGAACGGGTTTCTGCCCGGCACGAGCCAACCCTCCACCGCATCCGTCAAATGGAGGTAGCCACCTTTGCCGTTGGACAGCAGGCGATAGGTATCCGGCTCGCCCGGCGGTGGCCAATAGCCGTGCATGCGCGTGAAGCCGAGGCGACGATAGAAGCGCTCGGACGCATCGAGATCATTGCAGGGCAGGATAGCCGTCAGGACGCCCGAAGGCGTGGAACTGGTCATGGGCCATTTCTCGTTCAGCTCAGAAGCGCGCCTTTCACTGGTCGTCAGGCGCGGCGCAGCTTCAGGCGCAAAAACGGCGAGTTTTGGGAATCGAGCAGTACCGCTGTTTCGGCATCAAATCACGAAGAAGCCATGCGTTGCGTCGCGCCGGAGCTGTTCGACGAGGCCATATTCCCAGTCGAGATAGGCCTGCATCGCGCGGGTTGCGACATCAGTGCCTTCGTAGGGACGCCGGTAGCGATGCGACGGATCGGGTTTCGGCAAGACCTCCGGCGGCCCGATTTCCAGCGCGCCATCATAGCCGCCGTCAAGCACGTAGGTCTCCCATCCCATTTGCGCGAGCCAGGACGCCGTCATGTCGGCGCGCATACCCATGTTGTCCGTCAGCAGGATGCGCGCGCCGCGCACCGGTGCCGCCATGTCGATCTCCTGAACGAGCTGCCCGCCGGGATAATGACGAAAGCCTCCGATGTGACCGGCCGCATAGTCCTCGCCCGCGCGAACGTCGAAGCGATAGAGCGTGCGGTTGCTCTGCGCCTTCAGCACACACGCTTCCTCCGGTCGGACATGGCGAACGCCGGCGCGATAGGCGACCTCGCGGGCATTGGCTTTCGCGCCCTCGAAGACGCCGATCCCGCCGTGCCGGTCGGCGCCGTGCTCGAGGTCCTGCTTAGCGAGGGTCCAGCCGATCGTCCCGTTTCGCAGCGCCAGCACTCTGTTGGGGACGCCGGCGTTGATCAGCGACTGGGTGCCGATGATCGACCGGGTGCGGCCCGCACAATTCACGATGATGGTCGTCTCGGGATCCGGCGCGGCGCGGCCGGCGCGGTACACCAGTTCTGCGCCAGGCACGCTGATCGAGCCGGGTATGTTCATGGTCGCATATTCGTCGAACCGCCGAACGTCGAGGATTGCGATATTGGCCTTGTTCGCGATCAGCGCGGCGACTTCGTCAGCAGCCAGCGAGGGCGTGTGCCGCCGCGACTCAACCAGTTCGCCAAAGGCCTTGGCGTAGGAGTTCACGTCCTGGAACAGCTCATAGCCCGCCGCCTGCCAGGCCTTGAGCCCGCCGTCGAGCTGACGAACATTGGTGTATCCCAATGCCGTGAACCGATCCGCGGCCCGCGCGACGAGACCTTCACCGGCGTCGTAAACGACGATCGGCACATCCTTGCGCGGCAGTCTCGTCTCGGCTTCGAGCGCGATCCTGTCGGCGGCCATATTGGCGGCAAACAGCGGATGGCCGGTGGCATAGTCGGCCTCGTGCCGCACATCGAGCAATGCGATTTCATCGCGCAGCAATAGCGCAGAGCGGACTTGCGACGGAGTGACTGATGGCACGGTCATGGGCGGATCCTAAGACGTTGGCAGCGGCGTGTGACGCCGCCTTGAACGAAGCTCATCGGGCGGCCGTCACAAGCGGAAATCTTCACAGTTGTTGCCGTGGCGCGCTCGGAGAGATTCGAACTCCCGACCCTCGGAATCGAAATCCGATGCTCTATCCAGCTGAGCTACGAGCGCTTAACTCGTCTCGATGAGTTGGCTTGATTGTAGCCAGCGAACCAACCCGTCAGGCAAACCAGTTCGCATTTGGCTGCCTATTTTTCAAGCCTTTCCGGACGGCCTTTCCGGCGGCTTTGGCACGCATTGCGTTCACAACCCATTCAGCTTGGATGCCTAGTTTAATTCCGTTCAATCGGAGGCTGCCCATGAGACTTCCATTGAGTGCCATCGTCGCGGCTGGCTCGCTCGTTTTTGCGGTCGCAGCTTTGGCGCAATCCACAACTCCCGCCGCCACACCCACTCCCGCCACCACATCCACGCCGGCTGTCCCGGTCAATCCCGCCGCCGCGGTGCCGGTTCCGACCGGCAAACGCTTTGCCTGCCAAGCCGCTTCGCAAGCGTTCAAAGGCCAGGAACGACAGGACCAAATGCAGCTCTGCATGGCGCAGGCGCGTCTCGACTGCCTCAAACAGGCGATCGATCAAAAGATCGTCGGTCCGCAACGGAAGGATTTTGTGAAAGGCTGCGTGCAAGATGTGCAAGAATAGCTGATGGCATCGCTCAAGGCGAATTCGGGACAGCGCGCATCGAGGTTTGGAATTTGCGTGTAAAACATTCTACGCAAGCCGAGTTGAGCGGATCTCCTGATAAAGACTGATCGAGCCCACGATAACCGGCAGCATTCCGAGCAGCGTCCAAACCGAGGGCGATCCCGATCCCATGGTGTCGGCGATGATCCAAATGCCAAACGCAGCTATTCCCACCGAGATCAAGAACGACAGGGCTTTGTCCATATGCATCCCTCAACATCTTCTGCCGTACCATCGGCTCGGACGCACGACAGATATCCGCCAGAAAGGCGAGCCATTTAGTGTGGTGTCCTTCCGTTTCATGTTTTTCGGGCAAGTTGATGACCACGATTGCACTGTGCATGAGGGCACCCTCGCAGGAGTCAATATCCGGTCGGCACTTGTCCAAATTGCCGAAGCACGTGCCTTGCATTAAATTTGCCGATCTCAAGATCGGTGGTACGGCTGAATGCGATGGCGCCTGCATGGCCAAAGGTTTTCCAAAGCCCTTGCGCGCGCTCGATCGCGGCGGCAGGGCCATGGCATTTAATCGGTTCACCGGCGACAACGCGGCCATCGATGTAATCGAAAGGCACGACCATGAAATGGGTGATCTCCGTCATGGGTCTGCTTCCTCCCTGGCGCCGGACCGCGCGGAAGCCGTCGCCGGCGGCGCATTAGGCCAATTTTTCTTGCCAGCCTAATAGCGAGGGCAGCATCTCATTTTGACATGCATCAAGGTCGGCGAATTTTCCTGATTCCGGTTCCGTGATCTGCTGCTTGGGATTGGGCCGGCAATGAGTGGCGCGCCACGCCGCCAACAAGCTCGCCCGCATCGCCTGGGCCGTTCTCGCGCGCGGGCACGCCTATCAGACGAGGAGTGTCGCCAATGCCGCGTGACAACAGACTCGCTCAGGTTCACCAAGGGGATGCCCGCCACCCCTCTCCGCCACCGTCGCTCGCCATATTAGGTGAGCGAGCGACGGTGGCTCCGAGGGGATGGCTTCACATGATCCCATCGGCATCAACCATCAAAATGGAGAAGATCAACCAGTGCAGTATTGAAAGTTTCCCCGCCGAGGTCTGCGAGAGGGAATGAAAAGATGGACGAACGGTCTGCCCGGCGCGGCCAAGAGACTGGATAGCGCCCCGGCCCTTTGAGGCCTTCGCCGTAAATCAGTCTGGCTGCGCGCCGATACCCATGATGGCCCGGAGCGACTGCTCCACGTCAGAGGCCTGATACATTGACGCAGCTCTCACGTTCGTCGCTCTTGGAAGCTCCCTCTTGCAACGCACGGCCGGGCCATACATGGCGCTATGATGCGGCGGCCCGCCACTCGACCCAGTCGCCAAGACTGCGACCCCTGCGATTGCGCCCTACGCTTCGTGGGCGGCTGTCTCGGCAATGTCGCTGGACGGTCCGTAAACCGAAGTCAGTGGAGACCGATGTCAGTCGATCGAATCACTTCAGTCGCCTTGCGGCGTTCGGCCTCGATAAAGGTGCCAAATTGTTCGGGCGTGTTTCCGACCGGCTGAATGCCCTGGGCCAGGAGTGCGTCTTGAACATCCGTCGCTCGGAGACTTTCGACAATCTCGACGTTCAGACGTCTAATGATGTCGAGTGACGTTTTGGCCTGCACTTGTACTCCCATCCAGTGCAATATCTCGAATTCGGACATTCCGGGCGATTCCGCAACAGCCGGCACGTCGGGCAGCCAGCGCACGCGCGTCTTGGTCATCACCGCCAGAGCCTTGAGCTTACCGGCGTTGATTTGAGGCAACACCGGCGCCATGCCCACGATCCCAAATGGTACCTGACCGCTCAGTACGTCTATCGCTGCCGGTCCTGCGCCCCTGTATGGAACCGCGGTCATCGTGACCCCGGCGAGCTTTGCAATCAACGCGCCGGCGAGAGCTTGCGCACCCAGTTCTGCGGTCGTCGCATAGCTGAGCGCGCCAGGGGACGCCCGCGCGAGCTGAATCATTTCGTCGAAGGTCGCGGCCTTTGCGGACGGATGTGCCACGAGCACAATCGGAGTTGTAGCTGCGAGCGTTACCGGTGCGAGGTCGCGAGCCGGATCAAATCGCATGTCCTTCCGCAGTTCGGGACCGACATAGTTATTTGCTGGTGTCGAAATCAATATTGTGCGGCCATCGGGCCTTGACTTTGCCACAGCTTCGGCGGCGATCATTCCGTTCGCGCCCCCGCGATTTTCTACGATGATGGTCCATCCAAGCCGAACCCTGAGCTTCTGCGCAATCAGTCGAGCAACAGTATCATGTCCTCCGCCGGCGGCTGCCGGGACGACGATGGTAATGTTTCCGGACGGAAAATTCTGCGCGTGGGCGGGCAAGACGCCCGCCGCGACAAACCCGATTGTTGCAAGTCGCCAAAGCTTGCAGCATCCGCCCGCGATATCAAGCATCTTCCCCCTCCATCGTTTTCCGATATCATTCGGGTACGCGGACCGTTGAGGTCCGGACCCGGGGGCACCGTGGCTATTCCAGCAAATCTCATTCTCATTCAATCCGACAACCATAGCCGAAAAATTCTTGGCTGCTATGGCCACGAGATCGTAAAGACGCCGACGTTGGACAAGCTTGCGTCCCGCGGCGCCCGGTTTGCGAATGCCTACACCGCAAGCCCGCTGTGCGTTCCCGCTCGTGCGGCGATGGCAACCGGACGATTTCCGCATCAAAGCGGATATTGGGACAACGCAATTGCATATGATGCACGAATTCCAAGCTGGATGCATCGGATTCGTGAGCAGGGTCACGCGGTCGCGGGCATCGGGAAATTCCATTACCGCAGCAGCGAGCAGGACAACGGTTTCAGCGAAGAATCCCTGAGCATGCATTTGCACGGCGGAAGGGGCGCTGTTCGAACCTTGTTACGCGGCTACGATAATGAATTGCCCGCTGCTGATGACGCTCGCTGGGACCTTTATGCGAAGCGATCTGGTCCTGGAGAGTCTCACTACCAGCAGTACGACAAACAAATCACGCGCAGGGCTACCGAGTGGTTGCGAACACGCTGCGCCAAGCGCGAAGCCATGGGCTCTGGTAATCGGCTATGCTTGCCCACATCCGCCATTCGCTGCTCCTCAGCGTCTGTTCGATCTCTATCCGGAAGACCGGATGCCCCTGCCAGTCCGATTCCGCCCTGGAGATCGTTCTGAGCACCCGGCGGTGCGCCATAAACGCTGGATCGAGAACTGTCACGATATGACCGACGAACGAGTTCTACGGCGCATCGCTGCCGCCTACTTTGCGCTGATCACATTCCTTGACGAGAACATTGCCGAGGTGATGCGAGTGGCGGAGGAGCTTGGTCTGCTCGCGACCACGCGCATCATTTATACCAGCGATCACGGCGAGCTTTTCGGCAGCCAGGGACTACTTGGGAAATCCAGCCTGTATGAGGGATCAGTCGGTGTTCCACTTATTCTCAGCGGTCCGGATATCCTTGAAAATCACGTTGTCAGCACGCTGGTATCCCACGTGGATCTTTTTCCCACTGTGGTCGATGGCGTCGGCGGGCGAATGACGCGAGATGATGTGGACCTTCCAGGCCGATCGCTATTTGATATCGTCGATCGACGAGAGCCTTTGCGCGCCGCTTTTGCCGAATACCATGCGCAAAGTTCGAAGGCAGGGCAGTTCATGCTCCGCGATGGCCATCTCAAATTGATCTATCATGTGGGCATGCCGGCGCAGTTGTTCGACCTCTCGGTTGATCCCGACGAGATTCACGATCTAGTCGAAGAAGGCAGCGACAGCGGCCGCGTGCACGCCCTGGAGCTCAAGCTCAGAGCGATCTGTGATCCTGAACAGGTTGATGTTCGGGCGAAATCGGACCAGCGCCTGATGGCCGAGCGTTGGGGTGGCCCGGCCAAGCTGCAAAGCGAGGAATTCATCCTCTTCACGCCCCCTCCAGGAGTTCGAGCAAGGACGCATGGACGCCTGGGCGTGACAAGCTTGTATGAATTCCCGATGCCGCCGCGAGCACGTAGGAGCAACGGCGCCGGCGTCGCCGCCTCAGCGCAAAGCGGCAGGTTTTGGCCCTCTAAGGAGTGGCGCGCTCGGAGAGATTCGAACTCCCGACCCTCGGAATTGAAATCCGATGCTCTATCCAGCTGAGCTACGAGCGCGCGGGGCGGCATGACCGGATTTGGTGGGTTGGCAGGCCACTTCTCAGAAGCAGGGATGCCGGCGGCCATCCTGGCCGATATAGGCGGCCGAGCCCTGATAGCAGTAATTGGTCGAGGGGCCGTCATAATAGGCGAAGGTTCCGGGCGTGAGACCAGGGCCGTAATTGTGGAGGTAGCTGATCGGGTAGGGCAGCGGCCAACGATAGTGGTGGTGGCGATAATAGTGCGCCTCGGCGAGAGAGGGCGCGATGGTCGCCACGGACAGGACGGCGACAGCCGCGAAAAGCTTCACTTTGGTCATCTCGATTTTCCCGCAAAAATCCCGCCGGAATAGGCAATTTTGGCCGTTCCGGGCTCTCATTTAGCCCGGAACGGCGGGAAAAGCTGCGGGAAATCCGCCACACGGCGCCAATTTTTGGCCTTTAGCGGATGCTTAACGAATTCCCAACACAGTCTGGCCAGAGTTCTGGGGTTTTTGGGGTCTGGTTTTGGGGCCCGGTCCGGCCCCGTGGGCTCTGTTGGAAAAGGCTTGCCGGGTTTCCGTTACCTCATGCGCATCACGCCTCTCGCATTGCTGTGTCTTTGCGTGTTCGCCGCGACGCCGGCGCGCGCCGATTTGCACATCACCCGCGACCACGGCGGCTATGTCGAGGAATACAAGGCCAAGTACAAGCACATCCGCGACAAGGGCGAGCGCGTCATCATCGACGGCATCTGCAATTCGGCCTGCACGCTGGTGTTCGGCATCGTGCCGATGAACAAGATCTGTGTGACGCCAAAGGCGAGCGTCGGCTTCCACCAGGCCTATTACGACAAGGCTTTCACCTTCGGCATCAAGGTCACGAGCACTGAGGGCACCTCGGACCTGATGTCCTATTACCCTGATACGGTGAAGGACTGGATCCGCCGCAATGGCGGGCTCACCACCGAGATGAAGAAGATCAAGAACGGCGAAGATCTCTGGAAGATCGTCGATCCCTGTCCGGAAGAGTGGTGACGACGGCCTAGATCGTCACCGCGTCGAACCATCAGCGGCTTTGCCTGCGTCGGCGCCGGACCCCGCTGCTGCACCTTCGTCGTCTTGGTCGGTCGGTCGCCTGAAACCACCAGCGCCCCGGTTCGTACCATTGTTACGTGCGAATTGTCGTCTGCGTTTCGGGGCTGGAGGCTGCCGTGAACCGGTATGTCGTTCTCTATCTGGCGACGCTGATTGTCCTCGTTCCGGACTCGATTTCCTGTTCCTCGGCGTCGTCGCCAAGGGCTTCTTCACCTCGGAAGTCGGCGACATGCTGGGCGAGATCAGGCTTGTACCGGCGATTCTGTTCTACCTGCTTTACGTCGTGGGCATCCTGATCTTTGTCAGTGGGCCGGCGGGCGCAACCTGGCAATCGACGCTCGCCTACGGCGCGCTGTTCGGATTGTTTTGCTATGCGACGTTCGACCTCACCTCGCTGTCGCTATTGAAGCACTGGACCTGGGCGGTCGTGGCCGTCGATGTGTCGCTGGGGCGCGATCGTGACGGCGGTGTCATCGACCGTCGGGCTTGTTGTTGCCAATTGGCGGGCGGCGCGGAGGTAATTGCTGTCATTCCGGGGCGATGCAAAGCATCGAACCCGGAATCCAGAGGTCGTGGCGCGAGATTCCGGGTCTGGTCCTACGGACCATCCCGGAATGACGGCCTTTGGCCCGTCACTTCGGCTGCGGCACGATCCGGATATACGGCTTCGGCGATTTCCAGCCCTGCGGATAGATCGTCTTGGCCTCGTCGTCGCTGACCGAGCCGGCGATGATGACGTCTTCGCCCTGTTTCCAGTCGGCCGGCGTTGCGACGCGATGCTTCGCGGTCATCTGCAGCGAATCGATCACGCGCAGGATTTCCTGGAAATTGCGCCCGGTCGTCATCGGATAGACCAGCACCAGCTTGATCTTCTTGTCCGGCCCGATGATGAAGACGTTGCGGACGGTCTGGTTGTCGGCGGCGGTGCGCTTGGCGGCGATCGCCGGAGGTCGAGGCCGGCAGCATGTCGTACAGCTTCGAGACCTTGAAATCGGTGTCGCCGATCATCGGATAGTTCGGCGCGGCCCCCTGCGTCTCCTTGATGTCCTCGGACCATTTCGCGTGCCGGTCGACGGGATCGACGCAAAGCCCCATCAGCTTGACGCCGCGCTTGTCGAATTCCGGCTTCAGCTTGGCGAGCGCGCCGAGTTCGGTGGTGCAGACCGGCGTGAAATCCTTCGGATGCGAGAACAACAGCGCCCAGCTGTTGCCGATCCAGTCATGGAATTTGATCTTGCCTTCGGTGGTTTCGGCCTCGAAATCCGGGGCCACAGCGCCAATCTGAAGAGCCATGTTACGACCTCATGTCATTCAAGTTACAGGTGAATTTCGCCTTTGCCAGTATAGGCGGCGAAGCATGCTCAAGTGAACGGCTCATCCGCAAAAGGGTAAGATCCTTCTCCGAAAGCCGGAACTCCTAGCATCTTCTTTTGATCCGCGCCCCTGCGGCGAAAAAACCACAGCGGCCGTAAAAGTCCCGGATTGCCCCGATATTGCCTTTTATGGCCCTCATCACCCCGGCGCCCGGTTGCGATCCGCCGAACCGCCGACGGATGTCACCGCGACCAAATCAGCAACCATCTAAAAAGTCTAGCGAGCCGAGTTTCGAATCGTTAACCACTCGTTTACGCCCGCATGGAAATGCTGGCCCAGAACAAGAAACTGAGAAGAGTAACTACCAATGTCTGCCTCTGTCGCTAACATCGCCGAACCGATCGGCGCCCTTGAACCCCGAGATTTCCTGCCGCAACACCGCAGCCCACGCGCTGACCGTCGTGCGCGACGGCGTGATCACCGGCGAAGGCCCGACCACCAAGGGCCGTGTGCATTTTTCCCGCGCGCTGGATGCCGACGACGCCGCCTGGTGCGCGCGCATCCTGACCGCGACCGCGGTCGAGCATCAGCCGGTCAGCCGGGCCGAAGCCGAAGCGCTGTTCGAGATCAACGACGCCGCCGCCGAGCGCAGCGACGACGGACGTTTCGACGACCTGCTGGCCAAGGCCGTCGTGCATCACGCGGCCTCCGCGTCCGGCCTGCCGGTGCCGCCGCGCACCGTGGCGCTGTCGCCGGAAACCGCGATCGAGAGCTGGGCGCCGACGCAGGCCGTCGGCGTCGACACCGAAGTGCTGGAATGGATCGCCAGCCAGATGCGCGGCAAGCGCCGCAGCAACCGCACCCTGATGACGCTGGTCGCCACCATCGTCGGCGTCGCCGCGCTGCCGCTGGCGCAGCTGCCGAACGTGTTCGACATCGGGATGTGAGACGTTTTATCGCGCTTCGCGAGGATCAAGGCGGCGGGGTTATTTCCCCGCCGTTTTTTGTTTGCCGCCCTCGGCCTCGAGCCCGACGGTGCGGCCCGGAAATCCCGCGGCGTCGAAATAGCGCTGCGACAGCACGCGCTGGAACTTCACGACCGTCCGCAGGCCGTTGCCGGCGGGCTTGGAGTTGAGTGATGCCGTCGACCGCCTTCGGGATCGTGCCGTTGGGCATGGCTTCCGACATCACCCGGCCGATCAGATCGCCCTTCGGCTTTCGCGTGCAGCCCCAGCAGCTTGCGCCACGGTCACGCCGACGTCGGCGTTGCTGACCGGCAGCGGATCGACATAGCCGGCCTTGAAATCCGGCCCGATCGCCGCCATGAAATTCATGGTGTCGCCGCGGCCGAAACTGCCGTGCATGCCCTGGCCCTGCCGCAGCACGGTATCGGCGACCTCGACCGAGCAATTGGTCGGCTCGTCGCAGCCGGCCACATAGGAGCGGAAATTGACCACGATCGACGGGTTCGGCGTCACCGCCTTGCCCTTCAGGTTGAGCTGCGACATCGGCAGCGTGCCGGGAAATTTGCCGAGGCTGTCGTCGACGAACAGCCCGCTGACATAATCCTGCTCGAGCAGCGCCTTGACGGTGCGCTCCGCCAGCTTCTTGTCCTTGTTCGGCAGATAGATCAGGTCCGATCCGCCATTGGTGGCGACCACCAGATCGGGCTTGTCGGGATCCTTGCCGAGCAGGCCGTTGCCGGCCTTGGGATGGGCATTGTCGGCGACGCGCGCGTTCTTGTCGTTGGGATCGAACAGCGGCAGGTCGAGCGCCTTCGCCAAGATCGATCGCGAGAAAGCCCATCGGCAGGAAATCCTTCGGCGTGTCGTCGTAGCTGGCTTTCGCCGACGGGCTGGTCTTGCTCTCCTTCGAGATCGTCGAGAAGCCGTGATCGGAGGAGACGATGATGTTGGTGGTGGCGGCAAGGCCGAGATCGTCGAGCGCCTTGCGCAATTGCGCCAGATTGTCGTCGGCGTTCTTGATGCCGGCCAGCGAGGTCGGGCCGTTGATGCCGGGCGTCACGGTGTTGAGGCTGTCGCCGTGTATTGTGCTGGCTGCCGTCGGGATCGCGCGACCAGAACACCAGCACGAACGGCTTGTTGCGCGCCTTGAACATCGGCAGCACGACCTTGGTGGCGACGTCGGCGAAATAGGCCTGCTGCGCGATATTCGGCACCGTGGTGCCCGGCGTCTTGGCGTCGCCGGCCTTGCCGTTGTCGCCGCGCGACGGCGTCGTCAGCGGCAAGATTGGCCTTGGTCAGCGCGGCCTTCATCTCGTCCGAGAGCGGGAACGCCGGTCTTGCCGCCGGTGGAATCGTCGATCACGATCGAATGCAGGCTCTGCCGATCGGTCGGTATGGTCGAAAATCAGGGTCGGGCCGAGCTTGCCGATCGCCGCCGTGCTGAAGCCCTTGCGCGCGCGCCATCTTCAGCAGGGTCTCTTCGTTCAGATAGTCGCCGCCGAAATGCTCGTCGACATCGCCGAGCACCGGAGTCGTTTTCGAGGAAGGGCACGACGGTGTCGCCGGCGGGCGCCGACGGGATAGCCGGTATAGATCGTGTTGCTGAAGATCGCCGGTGTCGCCGAGATAATGGCCGGTCGCCATCGCCGAGGCGTTGGCCGTGGTGAAGGTCGGAAACAGCGAGTGCGAATTCTTGAAATTGACGCCCTTGTCGCGGACTTCGGCCATCGCCGGCGCGGTCTGCGGGGTCACGATGCGGCGCGCAATCCGTCCGGCACGAACAGGATCAGATTGTGCGGGGTGTTGTTTTGCGCCGATGCCGAGCCCGCGGCCAGCGTGAACAGACTTGCCGATAGCAGCACGATTGCGCGGCGCATGAGGTTCTCCCTGCAAGAGGCGGATTTTTGCGGCTACGACGGCCGAGCCCCTGTTTAGTTTTGCTGTGCGACGGATTTGTAACAGTAACGTCCCGACGGGCAGGGGCCAAAATTCCTGATCTTCCGCTGCCGCGAGGCGCGGCCGCCGGCAACCGCTAGAACGAGTCAGCGAGCTCAATTTCCTTCTCCAGCACCTCGATCCGGCGCAGCGCCTCGGCCTGGGTCAGGTTTTCCTGGAATTGCCGGGGTTGGTAGGCCTCATGGCTGAGTTTCCTCAGCCGCAAGGCCTGGGCACGGGTCATCTGACCCATTAACCGGTCCCGAACATTGTTCATTTTTTACCTCCTGCATGTCGTCTGGGCCTTGACTCTACGTTCTTTATTTGTTCTAACAAGGCATGGACAACAGAATTAATGAAATCCGGCGTAAAATCAGCGTTTTGCGGGCCGATATGACCGAGGTCGAAGCTGCGATCCGCAACCAGATCAAGCATGATCTGGATTGCACGGCAGCCGCCACGCGGCTGATGGCGATGCGCCAGGAATTGGTGGCTTTGATCGGCGACTGGAAGGCCGCCGGTGGCGGCGATCGGCTGCCGACGGTCGAGGTGCGGCCCAAGGAAAATCATCGCTCGAGCGAGAAAACCGACAAGAACGAGAAGTTGCGCGTCCTCTCCCGCCGCTAGACTATTCCGTCACCAGATCGCCGCTGCCAGTGCCGCCAGCAGGGCGGGCGGTGTCACCAGAAGGCCAAGCCGAAGAAAGCGCCAGGCGCTGACATGCAGCCCCTCGCGGCGTAACGCCACGAGCCAGAGGATCGTGGCCAGCGACCCGGTCACCGAGAGATTTGGCCCGAGGTCGACCCCGATCAGCATCGCGCCGACGACCGGTGGTGGAAGATGATCCTGCGCTGCGACCGAGCCTGCGACGAGGCCGACCGGCAAATTGTTTGCGATATTGTCGGCTACCGCGGTTGCGATACCGACGCTCCATGCGGCCCTGGCAGCGGATTGCGCCACCCCCGTAAGAAGCATCTCGCTCAAATACGCGATCGCGCCTGTCCGGATCAGCGCTTCCACCATCACGAACAATCCGGCGACCAGCGGCAGCACGCTCCAGGAGACGTCCTTGAGCACCGGCCAGGGCGATTGCCGGCTCACGACCAGAACGGCTGCGGTCGTGACCGCGCCGCAGAGGAAGGTCGGCAAGCCCAGTTGTACGTCGAGCGCGGACGCGGATAGCAAAACGATCCCGATCGCGCTGATACCGATGGCGGTCAATTTGCCTTCCCGGCTCAATTTCGGCTTGGGGACGTTCGTTTCGATTTTCTCCTCGTTCAGCGCACGCTGCTGCGCGAGGCGCAGCACGATATAAGTCACGACGACCGAGGCGACCGACGGCAGCGCGAATTGGCGCAGCCATTCGGCAAGATGCGGCATGCGCGCGCCGAACACGACGAGATTGGCCGGATTTGAGATCGGCAGCACGAAACTCGCGGCATTGGCGATGAACGCGCACACGAACAAATAGGGGAGGGGGCTCGCGCCGGCGGCGCGCGTGGCGGCATAGACCGCAGGCGTCAGCACGATCGCGGTCGCATCGTTGGACAGGAAAATCGTGACCATGGTGCCGACCAGATAAACCAAGAGAAACAGCCGTTGCGGCGAGCCGCGTGCGTGCTCGACCGCAAACGCCGCCAGATAGTCGAACAGCCCTTCGTGCCGCGCCAGCTCCGCAATCAGCATCATCCCGATCAGGAAGAGGTAGACGTCGACGCCCTTGCGCATCCCGGCGACCGCGTCGGCCCAGGGCAGAAAGCCGAAGCCTACCAGCGCGAGCGCGCCGGCCATGGCCCAGATCGCTTCCGGCAGCCGAAAGGGCCTGACGATGACGCCTGCGGTGGCGACGGCGATGATGCTCCAGGCGAGCGCGGCGTGATGCGGTGTCGTCGGCAAATCGTTCCCCGAATGACTGAGGTGAGCGTGTTGAAAAAACCTGTTCCGTTCACCGGACCGATGCTTTCTCCGACATCGCCTTCCTGAGGATCCGCGACAGCGCCTCCACCGAATATGGCTTCTGGATCAGTTCGAAACCGCGGTCGGCGTTTTCCGCCAGCACATTGCTGTAACCGCTGGTCAGCACCACCGGCAGGCCGGGGTAACGCTCGCGAATGACACCGGCGAGCTCGACGCCGTTCATTCCGGGCATGATGACGTCGGAAAACACGAGGTCGACGGCAAATTCATTTTCCGAAAGGATGGCCAGCGCCGCATTGGCGTTGGCGACCCGCCGCACCATATAGCCGAGATCCTCGAGCAGTTCGGTCGAGAACTGCCCGACATCGTCATTGTCCTCGACGACGAGAACGCGATAGCCGCGTCCGGTGGTCGAGGCCTCGATGCCGATCGCGGCCATCTCCGCTTCGTTTGCGGGGGCGGCGGCTTGCGGCAGGTAGATGGTGAAGGTCGCGCCCTGGCCGGGCACGCTTTTCACGTCGATATCACCTTCGGACTGCTTGGCGAAGCCGAACGCCTGGCTGAGCCCAAGACCGGTTCCCTTGCCGACTTCCTTGGTGGTGAAGAACGGCTCGAAGATCGCGCCGAGATGTTCGGCGGCGATGCCGCAGCCGGTATCCGAAACCGAGATCGCGACGAAATCACCGCTGCGGCGTGCCTGGCCGCGCAGCGCGGGGATCGATGGCACCTTTTCGACCGCTATGGTCAGGCGGCCTTCGTCCTGCATCGCGTCGCGGGCATTGATGGCAAGATTGATCAGCGCGGTCTCGAACTGCGCGACGTCGGCGATCGTGAAGCAATCGGGGTCGCCGATTTCGACCTCGATCCGGATGCGGGCGCCGACCAGGGGACGGATCAGCTGCGCGACATTTTCGACCTGGGCGCCGACATTGAACACTTGCGGCTTCAGCGGCTGGCGGCGGGCAAAGGCCAGCAGCTGGGCTGTCAGTTTCGAGGCGCGCTCCACGGTTTCGGAAATCGCATCGACGTAGCGGCGGCGCCGTTCTTCCGGCAGCTCGCGGCGGCGCAGGAAGTCGGTCGCCGAGCGGATAATGGTCAGAAGATTGTTGAAGTCGTGCGCGACGCCGCCGGTCAGTTGACCCACCGCTTCCATCTTCTGCGACTGGCGCAGCGCTTCCTCGCCCTGGCGGCGCTCGGTGATGTCGACGGCTTCCGGCACGGCGCCGGTGACGTTGCCGTGCTGATCGAACAGCGGCCGCATCGCGAAATCGAAATAGCGCTCGCCGATCGGAAGACGAAGCATCATCTCGGTCCGGACGTCTTCACCCCCCTTGAGGACGGTCATGAAGGCGGTGCGGACGGCGTCGCGCATGCCTTCGGTCGCGGTAAACCAGGGCGTTTCCCAGAACGGCTTGCCGATGACGTCCTGGGCTTCCGCGCGAATGCCGGCAAGCGCAGTCTTGTTGGCGTAGAGCACATCGCCGTACAGGTTGAGCAGAGCCTGATATTGATGACTGGTCTCGAGGATGGCGCGCATTTGCGCTTCGTTGGATTCAAGCTGCGCCGTGCGTTCGCTGATGCGCAACTCCAGCGTTTCGTTCAGCCGGCGAAGCTCGATCTCGGCCTGTTTGGCCGCGGTGATGTCGTGGGCGACCCCGATGAAGCCGATGTGCTTGCCGGTCGGGTCCCATCGCGGTTGCGATTCCGATCGCAGCCAGCGCCACTCGCCGTCGACCCGCTTGTAGCGTGCCTCCAGCACGAACGGCTTTAGCGAGGACTCGCCCGCGATCTGCTCCTGCAGGATGCGCGGCAGGTCGTCCGGATGCAGCCTCTTGCGCCAATCGAACACGATGGCCTGCTCGAACGGAAGCCCGAGAAAATCGAGATAAGCCTGGTTGGCGAAGGAGCGCGTGCGATCGAGCTTGGTCACCCAGATCGGGACCGGGGCGCTGTCTGCGATCAGCCGAAACCGCTCTTCGCTTTCGCGCAACGTCTCCTGCGCCAACATTTGATCGGTGATATCGAGATCGGCGCCGACCAGGCGTAGTGCGCGCCCGTCGCGGTCTCGCTCGATCTTGGCAACGACGCGTATCCATCGGATCTCGCCGTCGTTGGGCCTGACGATCCGGTATTCGGCCGAATAGTCTTCGCTTCCGCCCTTCAGCGCGTCGAACAAGTTTTTGACGGTCTGCTCGCGATCCTCGGGATGAATTCGATCGACCCAGTCCTCGTAGGTCTCGTTGGCCGCCTCAGGCGGCAGTCCGTGAACCAGCAGATATTCAGGTGAGCGGCGATTCCTGACGCCATCGCGAAAATCGATCTCAAATCCGCCGACACGTGCGATGCGCTGGATCCGCGCCAGTTCGGCCTCGCGTTCCTGCAGCGCGCGATAGGCCTGGTCCCGTTCCCGGGCAATTTCCTCAAGATGCCGCCGCAGTCTCTCGGCCGCCACGGTTTCGGGCAAAACGTCGTTTGGACTATCCGGGTTCGTCATATGCGCCTGTGTCTCTGAGGCGATACTCACACAGCCGATAGACCATGGCTACTAACCGCCTGGCACTCCCGCAGCCGGCGGAACCGAATGGGAGAATCCGTCCATCGGCGCGTCAGCCTATCGTCCAGATTTGGACATTGACTACGGTTATTGGCTCCCTGGAACCAACCCGTGGGCTCGGCGTTTTCGGGGGGCTGGCTAGAGGTTAGCTCATGCTCGATGGCTTCACCAAACGCGATTTTGCGATATTTGCTGCGGCCCTGTTCGTGGCGGGTGCACTGACCGTTGGTGCCGTGGATTTCGTGATCTATCACTACGTTTTTCAGGACACCGACGCGGCCCCCATCCTCGCGAAATAATTTTCGGGAACGATTGAGGGCCCGCCTGCGTTTAACTCCCGTTCGCGAAGACAGATGACCTACCTTGAGACGGCTTTGGCGCCGTTCCCCCTCGGCGCCGGGGCCGTTTTTCTTTTGGACAGGCGCGAGAGGCTGCAAAGAGACCAATTGACTTCGAGAACAAAAAGAGAACATAACTCAAAGCCGCCGTTCCAGGAAGCCCTTGATGCCCTCGAGTTCACAGCCGAACGCGCCAAAGCATGGTGGCCAGCATGAGGGGCTGGATGACGGGCTCGAGGCCGCGGTCGGCCAGGCCATTGCGGCCTGCGGTGGTGACATGCGCTCCACCATCCGCGCGCTGATTGTTGCCAATGAGTATCTGGAATCAGAGGTCTGCGAGCTCATGAAGGCGGTCTCCCACGCCTATGCGCGGGGGAGATTTCAGACCTATTCCGGCTGAAAGCAATCTGTAGGCAAGGGCGCAAGCCTCGCGGGGTGGACATATACCGTTGCCTCGGTCGCGTTTTGCTGTAGACGGAATTGTTAGCTCTCACCCGCCATGCCAGATTGCCCCGCCCAAGGTCGCCAAGCAAACAAGAACATGTTCAAGAGAATCCTGATCGCAAATCGCGGTGAGATCGCCTGCCGCGTCATCAAGACCGCCCGCCGCATGGGGATCCAGACCGTCGCCGTCTATTCCGAAGCCGACCGCGATGCGCTCCATGTCGAAATGGCCGATGACGCCGTCCTGATCGGACCGCCGGCGGCGGCCGAAAGCTATCTGTTGATCGACAAGATCGTCGAGGCCTGCCGCAAGACGGGCGCGGAAGCCGTGCATCCCGGCTACGGATTTTTGTCGGAACGCGAAGCCTTTCCGCGCGCGCTGCAAAAGGCAGGCATCGTCTTCATCGGTCCCAATCCTGGCGCCATCGCCGCGATGGGCGACAAGATCGAGTCCAAGAAGGCCGCGGCCAAGGCAAAAGTCTCGACCGTGCCCGGCCATCTCGGCGTCATCGAGGACGAAAAGCACGCGGTGAAGATTGCGGACGAGATCGGTTATCCGGTGATGATCAAGGCTTCCGCCGGCGGCGGCGGCAAGGGGATGCGGATCGCGCGTTCAAAGTCGGAAGTCGCCGAAGGTTTTACGCTGGCCAAGGCCGAGGCGAAATCCTCGTTCGGCGACGACCGCGTCTTCATCGAGAAATTCATCGTCGATCCCCGCCACATCGAAATCCAGGTCCTGGGCGACAAGCACGGCAACGTCATCTATCTCGGCGAGCGCGAATGCTCGATCCAGCGCCGCAATCAAAAGGTGATCGAGGAGGCGCCGTCGCCGCTGCTCGACGAGACCACCCGCCGCAAGATGGGCGAACAGGCAGTCGCGCTGGCAAAGGCCGTGAACTACGATTCCGCCGGCACCGTCGAGTTCGTCGCGGGGCAGGACAAGAGCTTCTATTTTCTCGAGATGAACACGCGGCTGCAGGTCGAGCATCCCGTGACCGAACTCGTCACCGGCATCGATCTGGTCGAGCAGATGATCCGGGTGGCCGCCGGCGAAAAGCTCGCGCTGGCGCAGAAGGACATCAGTCTAAGCGGATGGGCGGTGGAATCGCGCGTCTATGCCGAGGATCCGTTCCGCAATTTCCTGCCCTCGATCGGACGGCTGGTGAAATATCGCCCGCCGGCGGAAGCGAGCCAGAACGGCATCACCGTGCGCAACGATACCGGCGTGCAGGAAGGCGGCGAGATCTCGATCTTCTACGATCCGATGATCGCCAAGCTCGTGACCCATGCGCCCTCGCGGGCGGCCGCGATCGAGGCGCAATCGACCGCGCTCGATGCGTTCTATGTCGACGGCATCCGCCACAACATCCCGTTCCTGTCGGCGCTGATGCATCACCCGCGCTGGCGCGAGGGCAAGCTCTCGACCGGCTTCATCGCCGAAGAATTTCCCAAGGGGTTTTCGGCCCGGCAGCCGGAAGGCGAGATCGCGCGAAGGCTCGCCGCGGTCGGGGCCGCGATCGATCACGTGCTTGGCGAGCGCAAGCGGCAGATTTCCGGCCAGATGAACGGCCGGCTGGTGCAGCGCGAGCGCCGCCGCGCGGTATGGCTGGAGCGCGAGGAAATCGCGCTCGATATCGCGCGCGAGGCCGGCGGCATCGCGATGCGCTTCATCGATGCCGACGACCGGCCCGGCCATCCGCATCATCTGGTCTCGTCGTGGACGCCGGGCGATCCGGTCTGGCACGGCACCATCGACGGGCAGATCGTGGCGGTGCAGGTGCGTCCGATCCCCAACGGCATCCGGCTCGCGCATCAGGGGTTTGAGGTCCCGGTCTATGTCTTTACCGAAGCCGAAGCAGCGTCGGCCCGGCTGATGCCGGTCACGACCGCGGCCGATACCGGCAAGAAACTGCTGTGCCCGATGCCCGGGCTCGTGGTGTCGATCGCGGTGACCGAGGGCCAGGAGGTCAAGGCCGGCGAAACGCTGGCGGTGGTCGAGGCGATGAAGATGCAGAACGTGCTGCGCGCCGAACGCGACGGCACCGTGAAGAAAATCCATGCCACCGCCGGCGCGACGCTGGCGGTCGACGCGCTGATTCTCGAATTCGTGTAACACCGTCGTTCCGGGGCGATGCCAAGCATCGAACTCCGATGTGCTATTGCACATCTGAGAAGCTCGAGATTCCCCGATGTGCAATTGCACATCTGAGGTCTGGTGCTGACGCACCATCCCGGAATGACGGAGAGTCAAGAGGGGTTTAGCAATGGCCTTCCGTAAACGCCGCGAAGCACTGCGTTCGATCCTGTCGGGATCGAGCTGCATTCGTCCGGGCTCGGTCTATGACGCGACCTCGATCCGCATCGCCGAAGACCTCGGTTTTGAGGTCGGCATGTTCGGCGGCTCGGTGGCATCGCTCGCGGTGCTCGGCGATCCCGACATTGCGCTGATCACGCTGACCGAACTGGCCGAGCAGATGCGGCGGATGTCGCGTGCGGCCTCGCTGCCGGTGCTGGTCGACGCCGATCACGGCTATGGCAACGCGCTCAACGTCCGCCGCACGGTGCAGGAACTGGAAACCGCTGGTGCCGCGGGTCTCACCATCGAGGACACCCTGCTGCCGCAGGCCTTCGGTGAAGCGAAGACGCAATTGATCTCGCTCGAAGAAGGCGTCGGCAAGATGAAGGCGGCGCTCGACGGGCGCGGTGATCCCTCGCTCGTGATCATGGCGCGCACCGGGGCGGCGTCGGTCACGTCGGTCGAAGACGCGATTGCGCGGGCGAAGGCCTATGAAGCCACCGGCGTCGATGCGCTGTTCTTCACCGGCATCAAGAGCCGCAGCGAGCTTGAGGCCATCGCGGCGGCGACCAAACTGCCGATCGTGCTTGGCGGCGCGCCGGAAGACATGACCGCGCCCGACTATCTGGCCAGCCAGCGGGTGCGGATCGCGCTGCAGGGCCACGCGCCGTTCGCCGCCGCGACGCAGGCCGTCTACGAGACGCTGAAGGCGCTGCGCGAGGGGACCTCGCCGAAAAATTTGAAGGGCCTTGCGTCTTCCGAGCTGACCGGCCGCGTCACGCGCGAGCCAGAAGTGAAGCGCGCGCAGCCGCGATTTTCTTGAGCCGAAGAAATAGATGAGCGGCGTCGATCCGTCAGGTGACGATCCGGGGCCGGGTGCAGGGCGTCGGCTATCGCGCCTGGGTCGAGCATCAGGCGAGGCGCAAGCCGGCTTGAAGGATGGGTGCGCAACCGCAGGGACGGCAGCGTCGAGGCGCTGTTTTCGGGGCCCGCGGAAATCGTCGCCGACATGGTCGCGCTATGCCGGCGTGGCCCGCCCTCGGCGCGGGTCGAAGCCGTCACCGAGGAACCGGCCGGCACGAGCGAGCTTAACATGCGGCGGGCAGGCGAGGGGTTTTCGGTGCTGCCGACGGTCTAAGATCCGGCGGTCTGGTTGGAGGTGACGATGGCGGTGACATTGAGGGTGCTATTGGCCGTTTGCCTTGGCCTGTTCGTTTCGCCGCCGACGCGCGCGCAAACCCCGGCGCCGGCCTCAGGCATCGATGCTGCCCTGGCGGAGGATATCGTGATCGGCAGCCGCGTGCTTGCCGAGTTCGGCGTGCTCGACGGTTTTGGTCATGTCAGCGCGCGCAGCCCCACCAATCCCAGCCACTTTCTGATGTCGCGGTCGCTCGCGCCGGCGCTGGTCACCGCCGACGACATCATGGAGTTCGACCTCGACGGCAACGCGGTCGATGCGCGCGGCCGTTCGGTGTTTCTCGAGCGCTTCATTCACAGCGAGATCTACCGGGCGCGGCCGGACGTGATGTCGGTGGTTCACACCCATTCGCCGGGCGTCATTCCGTTCGGCGTCAGCAAGGTGCCGCTGCAGGCGATGTTCCACAACGCGGCGTTCCTCGCGGCCGGCGCTCCGGTCTGGGACATCCGAAAGGATTTTGGCGAGACCGACATGCTGGTGCGCGATCCCGCGCGCGGCAAATCGCTGGCGCAAATGCTCGGCGACAGGCCGGTGGTGTTGATGCGCGGCCACGGCGACGTCACCGTGGGTCCGACCGTGAAGATGGCGGTGTTCCGCGCCTATTATACCGACGTCGATGCGAAGCTGCAGTCGCAGGCGCTCGCGCTCGGTGGCGAGATCAACTATCTGACGCCGGGCGAGGGGGCCAAAGCCGACGCCATCAACTTCGCCGTCATCGACCGGATCTGGAATCTGTGGAAGATGCGGGTCGCGGCTAGTCTAGCGAAATAATTTCTGGCGAAATAACCTTCACCGCGGCAGCCTGGCGATCGCCCGGCTCAACTGGTGAATTTCGTAAGGCTTGCGAAGGATCGGAAAATTGCCGCGCACATTGCTGGCGGCGTCGCTGTAACCGGTCGCGAGCAGGATCGGCAAGTCGGGACGGATCTCCCTCAGGCGGTGCGCGAGACCAAGACCGTCCATCTTGCCGGGCATGACGATGTCGGTGAAAACCAGGTCGATCCCGTCGCGCTCGACTTCGCGCAACGCGGTCTCGGCATCCGGTACCCGGCGAACCGTATAGCCGAGTTGCTCAAGCAGATTCGAGCTGACCGATGCGACGTCCGGATTGTCTTCCACCAGCAGGACCGTTCCACTGCCGCCGGCGTCGACGACATCGCGGGGGCGGGCGCTTGGTTGGACCTGCTCGCGAGGCAGCAGGATGGTGATCCTGGTTCCCTTGCCGAACTCGCTCTCGACCTTGACCGTTCCGCCGGCCTGGTGCGCGAAACCGTGAACCTGCGACAGGCCGAGGCCGGTGCCTTTGCCGATCGGCTTGGTGGTGAAGAACGGATCGAAGATCTTGCTGAGCACATCGGGCGCAATCCCGGTACCGGTATCCTCGACGCTGACGGCGACGTGGTCGCCGCCCTCGTCGGTCGCCGCACAGTTACGCGCTCTGATTGTGATCGTGCCGCCTGCCGGCATGGCGTCGCGCGCATTGATGACGAGATTGACCAGCGCCGTCTCGAGTTCCGAGATGTCGACCGTGACCGGCCAGACCTCGCGATCGATGTCGAATGCGAGCGCGACGCCGCCGCCGACGCCGGTGCCCAGGATCTCGCGGATGGCTTCGATCCGCTCGGCAAGATCGACCGGTTGTGGATTGACGCTCTGGCGCCGCGCGAATGTCAGCAGCTGGCTGGTCAGGGACGCGCCGCGCTTGGCCGCGTTCTCGATCGCGGTGACCGCGCGCTGAAATCTCGCGTTGTCGCCGACGCCCCTCTTCAGGGTGTGGACATTGCCGCTGATGATCATCAACAAATTGTTGAAGTCGTGGGCGACGCCGCCGGTGAGCTGGCCGAGCGCATCGAGCTTCTGCGATTCCGCCAGATGTTTCTGCACCTGCTCAAGCTTGAGCTGGGCTTCACGGCGCTCGGTGATGTCGCGGGTGATCTTGGCGAAGCCGACCAGCCTGCCGTCTTCGCGGATCGGATCAATGATCACGCTGGCCCAGAAGAAGGTGCCGTCCTTGCGGACGCGCCAGCCTTCCTCTTCGTAGCGGCCTTGTTGTTCCGCAATCTTGAGCGCGCGGGCAGGTTTGCCGTTGGCGCGGTCGGTCTCGGTGTAGAAGCGGGAAAAGTGCTGGCCGAGGATTTCTTCGGGAGAGTAGCCCTTGATCCGCCGGCCGCCGACATTCCAGCTCGTGATGATGCCGGTAGGATCGAGCATGTAGAGCGCGTAATCGGCGACACCTTCGACGAGAAGCCGGAAACTCCGTTCGCTCTCGAACAAATCCCGATGCTGCCGGTCTTTTTGAGCCATCAATACTAAAACCCCGCCTTACGCGGGCAAATGCGCAAACCCCGATTTTGTTCCGCAGCGGTTTGGAGCTTTTGGCGGCCGGCAAGAAAGCCCAGCCAATACCGTCACTTGCCGGGCCCCGCTAACAAGACGAATGAGGATCAGTCGGCTTTGGCCACGCTCCGGAATGTTGCCGCCAGCGTCCGCAGCGCGGCGCGCTTAGCCGGGTCGCTGACTTTCGAATGCAGCATCACCTTCGAGATGCCAAGCCGAGGCAACCCTTGCGCCGGGCCGATGTCGACGAGGCCCGGCGGCGCGATCCGCCGCGCCAGCGGTGCCACCGCAAGCCCTGCCAGCGCTGCCGCGACGACGGCGGTGACGCCGCCGCCGATAAAGGCCTCGCCCCAGGCGATGCCGGCTTTGTCCAGCGCGCGAACGGCAATCGCGCGCACCCCGCATGGCGGCGCCAGCGTGGCCAGCTGCAACCGCTCGCCGCGCCGCCACGAGAAACGCGGCGAGACGAACCAGCCATATTCGTCCTCGGCGAGTTTCTCGCCGCCGCGCCGGCTGCCTTCCTGCCGCACGATGACCGCATCGATGTGGCCGGCATCATAGGCATCCAGCAGATCGCGCGAAAAGCCGATCGTCACGGCGAGCGCAAGCTGCGACGACACCGCGTGCAGCCGCTCTAATAGCGGCACCAGTTCCGACCCCGCGGCGTGATCGGAGATACCGAGCGACAATTGCTGCCGCGCCGGCTCGTGCCCTGACAAAGCGCGGTCGTGCGCCTCGATCAGGGCCCGCGCCCGATCGGCAAACGCGACCCCGTCCGCGGTCAACTGGACCGCGCGCGGGGAGCGTTCGACCAGCCGCTTGTTGAGCACCGTCTCGAGCCGCTGCAGCTTCATGCTGATTGCGGCTTGGGTGGTACCCAGCGCCTCGGCGGCGCGGGTAAAGCTTCGCAGTTCCGCAACCAGCAGGAAGGCCTGCACCGTTGATATGTCGAGCGTGGCTGTCATAACATAGTCTTATCATTGTTATCGTCAGAGATAAGATACCAAAATGACGGAAGCGGGTCTAGCTAGAGGTTCGTCGCGCAAATGACGCGCAAGCCTCACCTAAGGAGAACAACCATGCCCCTCATCACCGTCACCTATTCAAGCTCGCGCCAGTCGGCCTCGCTGAGATCCGACATCGCCGCCGCGGTCTCCGAGCTCACCGCAAAAATCCTGCACAAGGATCCCAAGGTCACGGCCATCATCGTGAAATCGGTCGATGCGGCCGACTGGTTCGCCGGCGGGAACTCGCTGGCCGAGCAGAAGCTCGCAAGCTACTGGCTCGATATTCACGTCAGCGAAGGCACCAACACCAAGGACGAAAAGGCGGCCTATCTCGCCGCCATGTTCAAGCGCATGGGCGAGCTGTTGGGGCCGCTGCACAATGAGAGCTATCTGCACGTCGATGAAGTCAAGGGCGACGCCTACGGCTTCGGCGGGCTGTCGCAGGAGCGGCGTTACATCGCCGGCAAGCTCGAAGTCCCGCGGCAGCGCCAAGCCGCGTGACCTTGCTTCAAACGACCGTCTCCGGCAGGGGAGCCTTCGAGGCACCAAAGACGTCCTCGAACGCCTGCCGGAGCGCGATGTCGACGTCCGTCAGAGTGACGGGATGGCCGAGATCGACCAGCTGATGTCACGCCATAGCGGGGGTCGGCGACGCCGCAGGGCACGATCGCCGAGAAATGCGACAGGTCCGGCTCGACATTGATTGAGATGCCGTGGAACGACACCCAGCGCCGCAGCCGCACGCCGATCGCCGCGATCTTGTCCTCGAAGCCCTTCGCCCTTGTCCGGCCGTTTGACCCAGACGCCGACGCGGTCCTCGCGCCGCTCGCCGCGCACGTTGAAGGCAGCAAGCGTGCGGATGATCCATTCCTCGAGGCCAGCCACATAGGCGCGCACGTCCGGCCGCCGCCGCTTCAGGTCGAGCATCACATAGGCCACGCGCTGGCCCGGGCCGTGATAGGTGAGCTGGCCGCCGCGGCCGGTTTGCAAAAACCGGAAACCGGGGCTCGAGCAGGTCGGCGGACTTGCCGCTGGTGCCGGAGGTATAGAGCGGGGGGTGTTCCAGCAGCCAGACCAGTTCCGGCGCCTCGCCCGCCGCGATCGCGGCGACGCGCGCTTCCATCGCCGCGACCGCCTCGGGATAGGGCACCGGCGCGTCCGATATCCGCCATTCCACCGCGTCGCCGGAGGGCTGCGCAAAAGTCGTCAAGTCAAGGCTTTGGCGATCATTAACCATTGGCTAACCATAACGTGGTGATCTCTAGAGCAGAAGTTCTTTCAGTCGCAGTGCGGCGGTGTGGAAGTGCCAACCCTCGATAAAGTCACCGTCGACCTCATGGTGGTCCTTGGGACCAGCACCGATGCCCATCCATCAGGTAATGCGGCTTTCCCGCGGCGCCATCATCGAACTGGACGCGACCGAAGCGGACGAGGTCAAGATGCTCGCCAACAATCTGCCGATCGCCAGCGGCGTGGTGCTGGTCGATCGCAACCGGATCGCGGTCGAAGTCAAGCAGATGCTGCCGAAATCGCCGGGCACCAGGTAGGCCTTTTCGGCATTCACAGGGGCCGAAAAACCGCGCCCGCGGGCCTTGTCCCCCAACTACCGATTTGTTACATCGGCGCCATTGATCCGGCCCGGCGCCATGTCGCGCCGGCCTCCCAAGCGCTCGTGGCGGAATTGGTAGACGCGCTGCCTTGAGGTGGCAGTGAGTAAAATCGTGGGGGTTCGAGTCCCTCCGAGCGCACCACCCCCACACTTGGCGTTGAAATCTCGAGATTTTTTCCGCCGGTTACTCTCGAAAGTTACTATTCTGTTCTGGTCGGTCGGCATCGCCAGATCGGCGACGTTCTCCATCTGATCATAGGCCTCGATCTTCTCCATGCCGCTGATCGCAAGCTTGTCCCGGCTCGCTTTGGCGATGTAGAGCGCTACTGGTTAGAACTCCAGCCGGACAACTTGGACTGTTACTGTGAGTAGACGTAGCACAAGTGGAAGTGAGTGGTCGCGCTATTATCGCCTCGACGGACCGATATCGGTTGAGGCGCTGCATGCGCATTTTGTTGCCCACCGATATCCTCGTCATGTGCACGATTATCTTGTCGTTGGGCTCGTCGAAAGCGGTGCGCAGTCCTATTCGTACCGAGGGGCCCGCCATATCACGCCGGCGGGCAGCATCTTCTTGGTGAATGCAGGCGAGCCTCACACGGGGGAAGCCGCCACATCGGGCGGTTACGTCTATCGGGCTCTATATCAGAGTACTGATTGTCTGGCGCGAGCAGCCGATGATGTCAGTGCGAGATGCGTTAGGCCGGGTTTTCGGGGTGCGGTGGTCGATGATCCCCCGCTGGCCGCCTCTCTTTTTCGATTTCACAGGAGTCTCGCGGAGAATGCGCCGAACTCTGAAAGCGAGCTGCATCTGCTGCGCGCCCTGGCGCGCCTCATTGAGTGCCACACTAGTCCTGGCGTCATATTAAGGTCGGCCGGCAAGGAATGGCCTGCCTGCAAGTGCGCCCGTGAATACATTGATGCTTATTTTGCGGAGGAGGTATCCCTCTCGAAGCTCGCCGACTTGGTTTCGCTGAGCCCTTATTATTTCGCTCGTTCTTTCGAAAGAGAAATCGGGCTTCCTCCACACGCGTATCTCGAAAGCGTGCGGATCAAGAAAGCTCGCGAGCTCCTCGATCAGGGTCACACTATCGTTTCTGCCGCGCTGCTTGCGGGTTTCGGGGACCAGAGCCATCTCACGCGTCGCTTCAAGCAATTCCTAGGCATCACGCCTGGCCAGTACGTTCGTGAGAGCAAAATTCGGCAAGACCGATGATGATCGGACCCGTAATAATCGATCGGACGACGGGGAGACGCTCCGATGATCGAAGTCATCTTGAAAAGATTTGATCGGCCCGATGAAGTTCGAAGGTTTGAAAAAGGCAGGTTCGAGCTCGTTCACATTGGTGGGGTGACAATCGGGCGGGCAATCTATGAGCCGGGGTGGAAATGGTCCTCTCATGTGGGCGTTGCGCTGGGGCGCAAGAGCTGCGATGTGGAACACGTGGGCTTGGTACTCTCTGGCAAAGCCGCAGCCGCGATGGACAACGGTCGCGTCATCGAGATGAGGGCAGGGGATATCTTCTACATCGCTGCCGGACACGACAGCTGGGTCGTAGGCGACGAGCCTTATGTCTCGCTGCATTTGGTGGGCGCCCGCGAATACGCCGTTGCCAAGGGATGATCCTAGTTCGGAAATACTGACGAGCGCGGTAGGCTTGAGATCGCTTGGGCGAGTAGTTCCGCAAGGGTCATGCGGTACCAACCATCGTGAGAACGAGGATGCAATGGAGAGAACGATCGATTTCTTTTTCTTTTACGGAAGTATCCATAGTTATCTTTCAGTAATGCGCATCGACACTCTCGCTGCTGAAGCGGGAGTGACGGTCCGTTGGCGACCGTTCAATCTGCGCCAGATCTTGACCGAACAATGCAATACGGGATTCACAAAGAATGAAGTAAAAATGAACTACTTCTGGCACGATCTGGAACGACGCGCTCGTCGTTATGGTTTGCCTTTCAACGGTCGTGCGCCTTACCCAGCTGATCCGGATCTCATTGCGTTGAAGATCGGAGTAATCGCCGCGGCAGAGGGTTGGTGTCCTCATTACTCGCAGACGACTTTCCATGACTGGTTCATCGAACAACGCGCGCCGGGGGTGGCCGACCATGTAGAGCGGGTTCTAGCTAGTCTCGGAAGACAAGCGGGTTCCTTAATCACTCGAGCAGAAGGACCGGAAGCCGCAGATCTAGTGCAGCATGCAACCGATGCAGCCCGCAAGCTCGGCATTTTCGGCGCGCCGACGTTTGCAATCGGCAATGAGATCTACTGGGGCGACGATCGCCTCGAGGAGGCAATTGACTTCGCGGTAACAGTCTAGTGAATCGCCGATCTGTTGTGTGTCGGCTCCGAACTTTCACCCCTATCGGCCTCCAACCGTGACCCAGCCAACTGCTGATTTCCTTCTCAGGACCAACACCTTCGAGCGCCATGGGTGGGATCAGCGTTGGACGCCGATTGGGGGTCAAATGGCTCGCCGATTTACATGTGATCGCCGAAAGCTTGTTCGAATCAGGCTCTTAGGCTGTGTAGATGGCATGTGTATAAATTCGCAAAGGTTGCGAAATGAGACGTATACCGTGTTGATTCTCGTAACGTGGTTCAGGCGCCCGATGATTTTGAAACGATTGGAGCGCGCGAGGCGGGCCGCTTTCTGAGTGCGAAGGGTTACGATCAACTCGCACTGCAGGTTTCCGTGGCCATTGAGCTCCACACTTCGGTCGAAACTGCGAACGATCCGCGGCCGGAAGTCGCCTTCCTGAATATGGGCGCGTTGGTGGACGTGACAGGCATACGTATTGATCAGATCGAGCCGAAGCTTATTCAGCAGATTGTTGCGGAATATCCACGCGACGGAACTAAGGCGCTTATCGGCGCCATGCTCAAACATCAGATCGACACCAAGCCGCAATCACGAATTGGCAGGATCGCAACGCAGGTCGATGTTCTCAAATTCGTCGCCAGCGCGCCGTTTACGAGCTGATCTGTCGTATAGGAAATAGTTATGCTGAATAAAAACCAGCGCGTCTGCGTCGTCGGCGCAGGGCCGCCCTCAACCTGGAAGATGATCGATCAAGCTGCCTCTACCCGCATCGGGTCCATTCGAGGGCGGCTCACCAATCTCGGCGCTTGCACCTGCTCGATTGAGATGGAGCGCGAAGCCGCTGCCTCCGGATTCTCAAGCCCGGAGCGGAGTTGCATAGTGGGGATCAGGTGGTCGCCTCCATTTGGTAGGCGATAATGAATAGGCGGGGTTGTCGCCAGAGCACGCCTTTTTGCGCGCAAGCTTTCGGCAATGCGCTCGAAACCAGTCGCGTTTAACCAGTCAACGCGATGGCCACTAACGGCGGGAGGAGTTCAAAGCCGGGATAGCAGAGAATGCCGTGATTGATCGGGAAGGGCAGGTCCTCGATAGGCCAGTTGACGCCGCGATCGGAGTAGTGCTCCTCCCAACCGTCGGCGGTCACAACCAGCGTTGCGCGTGCTCACGCGAGGCGGGGGTTAGCGATCGCTCCGCCTGACACCGCGTCTCGCCTCGTAATCTAAGTCTCCACAACTCAAACGCTGGCGCGCCATAGACCGATGTATCGGAAACTGTGCAAAAGGAGCAGCGGGCGTATTTTATGGATCGGCATCAGCGCCCTCCAGGTCATTCGACAAAAGCCGCAAACATATCGTTGTTCAAGGCGTTCTTATCAGGTTGTTTCAGCATCATGATGCCTTCGGTGTATTGTCGTCGCCTCCTTGGGGTTTGCACTGGTCTGCCGGCGCGACTGTCACGCCGGGTCAGGGGACCTCATTGGCGCGCGCCAGGTTTGAAAATAAGTTGCGATCGCAATCATGCAGCCAAACGCCATGGTCGCACCCGCGACGACCATAAACAGCGTGGTAACATCGGCGTGCAGATGTTTTATGACGAGCCACCCACCCAAGCCGGCAATGAGTATGCGCACGCTCCCAGCGATTGCCGCCCAAGCCACGCGTTTGGCTCCTTGACCAGCGAAGTAAAGTAGCATGCCGATACCGACAAAAGCATAGACGGGTCCGGCGATATGCAGGTAACTCGCGCCCATTTCGAGCACCTTGGGATCATCGCTAAATATTCCGATCCAAGCGTTAGGGAATATCGCAGCGAGTATGCCGATGCTTTCCGCAAAGGCAGCCGCGAGCAATGCAGCGGTCCACGCGATCCGGCGCGCCCGAGCCGTCTGGCCCGCCCCCAGATTCGTGCCAACCATGGTCACGGTAGCTGTGCCGAGCCCAAACAGCAGTGGAATGAGCAGGTAATCGAGCCGCGTGGCCATACCATAACCGGCGAGCGCCTCGTTTCCAAACGCACCGACAAGTGCGGTGATGATCGTGACCGTCAGGTTCAATTGGATTGTGCCGATCGCTGAGATCACGCCTACTCCAAGAATGTCCTTAAAAAGTCGCCATTCCAAAGGTGTCCTCAGCAAAGTAATCGGGCTTCGTGCCGAGCCCATATATGCGATCAGCGCAACAGTGGCAAACGTGTAGTAGATAAGCACCGCGATTCCGGCGCCGGCAATTCCTAGCTTTGGTATTGGACCGAGGCCAAAGATGAACATAGGCGATAGCGGAACTATGACGAGCGCTCCGCCGAAAATGAGGGCCGGCACCTTCACGTCGCCAGCGCCGCGGAGTGCGGCTGAAAGCAGGTTAACAACCCACGCCAATACGGCACTACCAAAAACGTAATTAGAGTATTGAAGCGCAGCATCCAAAGTCGCGCCGGACCCACCCAACGTCTGGTATAGCCAAGGACCCCCACCGAGCACGCCCGCGGTGAATGCCAACCCGAATAAGACCGCCAGTACAATCGTGTGGATCGCGAGCGCGTTGAGATCTTTCGTTCTGCCAGCGCCAAAAGCTCGCGCGGTCGCGGATGCTACTCCGCCACCGATGCCACCGTTTGACATCATGATCATCAACATGAGCACGGGAAATACCAACGCAACGCCAGCCAGCGCATCTGTGCCAAGTAGGCCAACGAAGTACGTCTCGGCAACGCTGACAAACGTTTGAATCAGAAGCACAACGACCGTGGGTGCGGCGAGCTTTATAAGCGTCGCTATGATAGGGCCGCTGAGCAGGTTTTCCAGGCCGTCTGCTTGGGGTGAACTATCAGGCTTGGTTTCGACCGCGCGCGCGCCCGGCGGTCGAGTGACTGATAAATCCATTACTTGTCCGGAGTCTTGCATAGTAACCTTCTTCTCTCTGCGTGTGGTCGGGTAGCGTTCGCAATTGATCCAATTCTCAACTCACCTTGGCCTAGATCCTTTGATCTAGCCCCCACAGTTGGTCTGCCGGCTGGCCTCGTACAGCCTTTAATGCCCGGCACGCAGTTCAACCCGACCCGAAAAACGCGGTTGATTTCTGCCTACTATGATAATAGCTATAAAAGAGTAACTTAGAAATCAATAGTAACATGCAAATGCTGTCAACAGCTCCCAAGACTAGCCGAGGGCTCTGTCTTCAAGACCCTCGGCATTTTTTCGTTAATTGATCGACATCAATATTCTGGAGATGGACCAAGCGCCATTGTTCGTTCAATTCGAGACTTGTAAATAACAATTGACTTTGATACAAAAAGTAACGGCCTTTTCACATGATCGAGAAGTATGTGGCCAGAGGAAGTTTACCCAGAGGTCATCGCGGGTCGTTTGCCGTCTGCTCGATCGCTTCGGACGAGATCGGCGAAAGCGATCGCGTCCGAAATCGATGGTAGCCGAAACCTCTTGCCTGGAGAGATCTGAGTGCAAACAAAGTCGAAGTTCGTTTCCGCGTTATCTGCCTTCGTACTGCTTGGCGTATTGTGCCAGATTGCGTTGGCCCGAGAGAAAACGTACGACCCTGGTGCCAGCGACATCGAAATCAAGATAGGCAACACCATGCCCTATAGCGGACCAGCTTCCGCATGGGGCCTGATAGGCAAGGCGGAGGCCGCGTATTTCGACAAGATCAACGCAGAGGGCGGAGTTAACGGGCGCAGGATCAAGTTCATAAGTTATGATGATGGGTATAGCCCACCGAAGACGGTTGAGCAGATCCGGCGGTTGGTTGAGAGCGACGAAGTGCTGCTTCTCTTCAGCACGTTTGGTGTTCCTACCAACACTGCGGTTCATAAATATCTAAATGCCAAAAAGATACCGCAGCTGTTTATCGGCGGAGGTGGTTCAAAGTGGAACGATCCCAAAAATTTTCCATGGACTATGGGCTTCCAGCCGTCCTTCGTAATCGAAGGCAAGGCGTATGGCGAATATGTCGCGGCGAGCCATCCGAGTGGAAAGATTGCGGTTCTCTATCAGCACGATGACTACGGCAAGGATATTGTGAGTGGATTGAAGCTTGGGCTCGGCGCCTCCGCTTCCATGATCGTCGCTGAGGCGAGTTATGAGGTGACGGTTCCGACGATCAATTCGCAAATCGCGAAGCTGAAGGCGAGCGGCGCCGACATATTCATGAACTTCGCCGGGCCGAAATTTGCCGCCCAGGCGATCCGAAAAATCGCAGAACTCGATTGGAAGCCGATTCATATCATCAACATACCGTCTTCCTCGATCGGGAGCGTACTCAAACCTGCAGGACTCGACATTTCGCAAGGAATAATAACCGGGGGGCTCCTTAAAGATGTCACCGATCCGGCAATGATGGAGGATCCGGGTGTAAAAAAGTATCTCAAATTTCTCGAGCAATACTACCCGGACGCTGATGTATATGCCCCTACCAACGCTCTTGGTTACGTCATGGCGCAGGTAATGGTTCACGTGCTGAAGCAGGCTGGCGATGATCTTACGCGAGAGAATATCATGCGACACGCCTCGAACATCAAGGATCTTGAAGTTGACATGCTGTTGCCCGCGATCAGGGTAAACACCAGTCCAGATGACTTTGCGCCTTTGAAGTCGATCGAACTTCGGCGACTTGTTGGCGACCGCTGGCAAGTATTGGGCCCATGATCCGATGTCGTCGCCGGAAACGGCGCTGGGGCTGCCGACGTTTCGCCGCCTCGGCACGCGGCTGACGTGCCGCTCCAGGCTTTTTTGGCGTGCCAGGGCATAACGCGTTTCCGGGAATTCCGCGTCATCGGCGTGTGCCAACCGAAATCCTTAGCTCGCGGCTGAAGAAATTCGCCTGGTTGGAGTTATGCAGTGGAAGCGTCTCCCAGAGCGTTCGCGGCGATATGGTTTGCTTTGGCCGACATAGGCGGGACCGTTCTCGCTGTTTACGTGGGCGTGAGGAAATAGAGTAACGCTTGGTTGTGCCATCGAAAAAGGGGGCGCAGACAAAAGTGAAATTAGAGAAGGACAAATCGCTGCGACCTCGAGGACACTAAAGTTGCATCTGATCGTGGTGAGGCGACGACCAAGCGCGAGTAATCTTACGAAGCGCCGTTCAACCGCGCGGTTAGCGATGGCGGAAAGGCAGCCCAAGTCAGGTCCGTTCATTTTTTGCGCGGAAACGCGGTCTCGTACCGCGCGACACTGGCCGGAATTCGGCGATGCTGCTTGAGCGCATCTCTCCCAGAGCCACTATGGAAATGTGAGGGGGGCTGGGCCGTCTGTTCTAAATTCGCAGAAGTGACTTGTAAAAAACAAGTGTATCGCTATAATGCCGCAATATCACGCGATCCCGAACCGGGAGATGCGAAGCAGGAGAGGAAATAGCGATGGCGGATGAGGCGCCGATTATTCGTGAGCAGCATGGGCCCGTCACGGTCCTAACAATGGTATACAAGCCCTATAATCTTATCGGCCCCACTCTCATGAACGCGCTGCTGGCCGAGCTGCGGGGCGCTCACAAAGCGGGAAGTCGAGCGATTGTAATCCGCAGCGGGCTCCGCCACTTCTCGGCAGGAGCCGATCTTGCTCTGTTTGGCTCGCGATTGGAGGGAGGTAGCAGTGGTCCTGCGACCGGCGGGTGGTCGGGAATTGATTTCTTGAAGGAGGCCGAGCTGCTTCCGGTTCCCCTTGTCGCCAGTGTGCATGGCGTCTGCCTGGGGGGCGGTGTCGAATTGGCGCTCGCCTGCGATTACATTATTGCCGCAAGTTCCGCCAAGATAGGCTCCGTTGAGTCGGCGCTCGGCCTTCATCCGCTCATGGGCGGAATCCAGCGGCAGGTCCAGCGCATCGGAATGGCGCGCGCCAAGGAAATGTCGATGCTTGGGCGGCGGTACGATGCGGCAACGCTCGAGCGCTGGGGTCTGATCAATCACGTGGTTCCCGACGATGCTCTCGATAAGGCGACGATGGTGATTGCCGAAGAGCTGGCCAACGGTCCTACCATCGCGCACGCGGCAACCAAGCAGGTCGCATACATCGCGGCCAATCAGGGGGTGCGGGCCGCCGACGAGCAGATGGGCAAGCTGCAAGAGCCGATCTGGTCGTCTGAGGATGTGAGAAGCGGCTTGAGCTCATTCCGTCAGAACGGTCCCGGTCTCGCTAAGTTCGCGGGGCGCTGAAGATGAGCGGACCACTCACAAATATCCGCGTTATCGACTTTTCGCGCGTGCTCGCGGGACCGCTGTGCGCGCGCACCCTTCTAGATCTTGGCGCCGAGGTGATCAAGATCGAGCCGCCAAGGCCTGATGTTTCCAGATTTGCTCATCCAGCCCAACAGGGTATGTCCGGCTACTATGCACAGCAGAACGCGGGCAAGCGCAACATCAGTATCGACTTGAACGCCGAGGCCGCGCGCGAGATCGCGCTCCAACTCTGCGACACCGCCGACGTCATCATCGAAAATTTCCGGGCTGGAACATTGGCGTCGTTTGGTCTGGACTACGAAACGATCGCAAGCCGTAATCCCCGCGTCATCTATGCATCGATCACCGGCTATGGCCAAGGCGGCCCATGGCGGGGCCGGATGGCCTATGCACCAACAGTCCAGGCGGAGAGCGGCTTCACCTCGAACAGTCTTCGGCACTATGGCGATGATTTGAACGCTGAAAGAACGGACAGCCTCTCCCATGCCGACGTCTATACCGGATTACAGGCGACGATCGCTATCCTCGCGGCGCTGCAAAGCCGCGAGAAGATCGCCAAGGGTCAATACATCGACGTGGCGATGGCGGCGACCCTGATGGCGGTAAACGAGCGAGCGCATGTCGATCTCGGCGACTTCGAGCTCGGTGACGAACCTACCATCCTTGGGGCAACCGATTGTCCGTTCTTTACCGGACCGGGCGGCGAGCAATTCACCGTCGCGACGAGCGTGGTCTGGTCGTTGACTTTCCCAAACTACCTGCGCGCGATGCGGCGAGCGGACCTCGCTGCGGATCCGCGCTTCACAACGGCAGCCCTAAGGAAGCAAAATCTTGGCGCACTGCATGCGATCATTCAAACCTGGATGCTGACGTTCGCCGATATGGCTGCGCTCGATGCGCAGTTCGACGAGGCGAAGATCGCAATGGGTGAAATCCGTTCGCTCGGAGATTTGGCCGCAACCGATTGGTCTTCCTACTGGGGTGCAGTGCGGAGGAGGCGTCTGTAATCGCAATGGGGGCACCTATCGCCTGCCGGGTCGGCCGTGGCGCTTCTCTGAGGATGACCAGACTCCGATCGGAGATCCGGCGCTCCGGGGCGAACACAACCGAGATGTTTGCGCGGAGTTGGGGTTCAGCGGAGAGGAGATCGAGACGATGGTCAAGGCTGGTGCGCTCGTCGCTCCATCTGCTGCGACGCGCTGGACTTGAACCCAGCGGCAGCAAGTCGGAGTTCGAGCTTCGGATTGAAGCTCGAACTCAGTTTTCGCTAGTCGCTGCCCTCAAAAGGCTCTGAAGGGAAATTTCATGACCGCACGATCTTGGGTTCCGGGTGCGGATGACCCCGGCTTTTCCTTGGCTAACTTACCTTACGGCATCGCGGAAGTGGACGCAGATGATTTCCGCGTCTGCGTGGCAATTGGCGTTTATGCGCTTGATCTTGCCGCCTGCGCCACCAGAGGTCTGCTTGACAGTCTCGATATTTC
>CAVQNB010000025.1:0-187701 GCA_963713785.1 uncultured Alphaproteobacteria bacterium | reverse complement strand
ATTTTTTCCAGGATGTCGTGCAGTTCATCGAACTGCGTGCCAAAACCTTTCCAATCTCCGGCCTTCAATCGCTCCACCGCCTGATCGTAATGATCGAGCGCCTGCTGCGCCTGGCTTGCAGCCGGGCCCGTCGAGGGCAACTCGCCGCTCGCGCCCAAGACTGCCGGCCCGGCACCTCCTTCCGCGAACAGCGCCGCCAGGGCCTCGGCGAGCGTTTCCTTCATCACGACATGCTCACCATAGGCCGCGATCACGCGTTTCAGTTCCGGCAGATGTCCATGCTCCGCCCGCAAATACAGCGGCGACACATAGAGAATCGAATTCTCGATCGGGATCACCAGCAGGTTCGCGCCGCGTATCACCCGCGAGCCCATTTGATTCCACAAGGTGAGCTGCTGCGAGATCTCGGTATTCTGATTGATCCGCGCCTCGATCTGAAACGGCCCGTAGACGAGCTTGTCCTTGGGAAACTCGTAGACGATCAATTTGCCATAGTCGGGCGCGTCGCAGCGCGCGGCAAGCCACGCGATCATGTTGTCGCGGCGGCTCGGCACCATCGGAAGCATCAGGAAAAACTCGGCCTGCGGCTCGCCGGGCAGCCGCATGATGATGTAATAGGGGGTCATCACCGAGGTGCCGTCGCCGCCAGGCTGTCGCGGGAACTGCCAGAAATCCTCGCGGTTATAGAAAACGTCGGCCTCTTCCATGTGATAGGTTTGATAGAGCCGCGCCTGAATCAGGAACAGATCCTCCGGATAGCGAATGTGCTTCTGCAAATCCGCCGGCATGGCCGAAAACGGCTTGAACAGGCTCGGAAAGATGCGCTGGTAGGTCGCGGCAATCGGGTCGCGGGGATCGATCAGATAGAAATCGACGGTCCCGTTATAGGCATCGACGGCAATTTTCACCGAATTGCGGATGTAGTTGAGATCAAGCTCCGCCACGGGCTGGGCAGAAGGGAAATACGAACTCGTGGTGTAGGCGTCCTGCATCCAGAACATCCGCCCGTTGCTGATGACGAGATAAGGATCATGATCGAGCCTGAGGAAAGGAGCGATCGTGCGCACCCGTTCGGTGATATTGCGCCGGATCATGATCCGGCTGTCGGCCGTGATGTAGCTCGAGAGAACCAGGTTCGCGTCGTTGAAGTAGTAGGCGAACAGCGTTCGCCATCCCAATGCTCCGATCGGCACGCCGCCAGAGCCGTCATAGGCCGCATAGGCGTTGTCTTTTCCCTTCGGATAATCGAACTCAGGGATGCTGGCCTTGACGATGACGTAGTCGTCGCTCTCTTCGCCGAAATATATGCGCGGTTCGTCGATCTTCGGGCCTCCGTCCGCAACAGGCGGAATATCGCGCAAATAGAAGAACGGCAGTCCCTCGGTGCTCTTGCGCGTGACCGGGCTCATCACCGCACCATTGCCGTGCGTAAACAGCACGTGGCGGTTCACCCAGGTCTGTGCGTTCGCAGGCAGTAGGGAGGCCCGCAACTCGCGGGCCGAGAGCATCACGCTCTGGTAGGAGCCGTCGAGCCAGTAGCGATCGACGTCAAGATCGTGGAATTTGTAGTAGGTGCGGATCTCCTGCAGCTGTGCGTAGGTGTCCGACAACGGCAGCCAGTCCCATAGCCTGATATTGTCGATCGTCGCCTTGTTGGCTTCCAGCGTCTTGAAGGTGAGCTTCTGTTCGGCGGCGAACGGCTTGGCTGCGATCTGGTCGAGATTATAGGCGTGCCGCGTAAGCGCGATGTTGCGTTCGATGTAGGGCTTCTCCAGCTGCAACTCGGTAGGTCTAACGAAGAACTGCCGGAACAGCGAAGGGACGAGGCTGGAGAACAAGACAGAGCCGACGCCGACGAGCAGGAACGCGGCGACAAGAAGCCGGTAGGTGCGCGACCGCACATTGGCCCACGCGATGAATGCCGCGACGATCGAAAGCCCGATCATCAGCCACAGGCCCGGCAGCCCCAGATGGACGTCGGTGTAGCTCGCGCCGACGACGACGCCGTTGTCGCCGTAGAGCAGCAGATAGCGGTCGAGGCCGTAGGACCAGGCCTTCATCGCGAACAGAAGACCGGCCAGCGCCGAGCCGTGCGCGACCACCGTTGGCGAGATGGAGCGGTGGTAAGCGTCATATTCGATGTCGCCGCGTGCCCAATAGATCGCTCCCGCAAACAGCGCGCTGAGGACGATGGTGAGCAGCATCCAGTTCTTGATCGCGATATAGACCGGCAGCGAGAAAAGATAAAAGCCGATGTCCTTGTGGTAGAGCGGATCCTCCGCACCATACGGCACCTGGTAGAGAAACTGCAGGAAGCTGCCCCATTTGCCGGCCTCGCCCGCGGCGACCAGCACAGCGAGCAAACCCGCACCGAGCACGATGTACCTGGGCCGCGCCAGCCGATCGCGCACGATCGCGAACGGATCAGGCGGCGTAATACCCGCCGCCTTCCACGGGGCGGTTGCCGTCGGTAGCGGCTGCTGCCGGGCAAAGCGCGCCGCCAGCGATCCGTTCAGCCAGAGGATGACGGTGGTGGCCGTGAAAACCGCGACAAAGACCGCGGCCTCGGCGCCGATGCTGGTCAAAAAGACCCGCAGATAACCGATCGAGGAAAACCATAGCCAGTCGACCAGGAAATCGCTCGCAAGCCCCAGTATGATCAGGCAGATCACTGCGAAGATGGCCGCAGCAATCAGCCCGACCACGGCGTTTTGCCGAGGTGCGTTCCGCCCGGGTCCGGCAATCCCGATGGTCATGGTGTGATGATAGCAGAAATGAGGGATGCTCGCCGCTTGATTCGCAGATTGTGTGTCCGTCGCGTCTCAAAAATCTCCCTTGTCGATCCGCTGTCGTGACGCCTGGCTCGCCGAGCGCGAAGCCTCGCTCAGCGCGCCTTGCTCGAACAGCTCCTGCATCGGCTGCCAGTAAGCCGAGATCCAGCCGCTTGAGTGGCCCTCAAAGCGATGCGGCGGGACGCCGACCTGGGTGAAACGGAGTTCGGTGCCGCCATCCGCCTCCTGCAGATCGAAAGTTGCGATCGAATAATGATCGGGCCACCAATCCTTGGCGCGCCAGGCCTGCACGATCTTGCGTCCCGGCTGCAGCACAAGATTGAATCCGGAGATGTGATCTCCCCACGCCGTGAACGCCCCCGGCCTCGCGGCTGACACTGGCCTTCTCACCCGAGAGCGCCTGGTGCTTTGCGCTGTCCATCAGAGTCTCGTAGACTTGCTGCGGCGACGCCTTGAAGTTGACGGTCTGGCGGATGGTCGTGGTGTCGCGTGCTTGGCTGACATTCATGGCGCACTCCCTTCTTTCACGGGGATGAACCATTGCCATCTTAGCCGCCGATTTTGTCACAAATTGATCGTCTCGTAGCGCCGGCGTTCGGAGGCTTTTGCCACCGCCTCGGTCCGGGTCCTCGCGCCAAGTTTCCGGAACAGCGATTCGATGTGGAATTTCACGGTGTGCAGCGAGATGTTCAAGCGCCGCGCGATCGCCTTGTTGGTCAAGCCTTCGGCAAGGGCGGCCAGCACCTCGAGTTCGCGCGGCGTCAGCAAAGCCTGACCGTCGGCCTCGCCGATCGCGCCGAAGCCGGCTTCGATCGGGTCTGACAAGCGGACGACCAGGCCAACGGCAACCGCGCGGATCGCGGCGTCGATCTGGCTCGCGTTCGCCTCGCGGTTAAGCACGCCGCCAAAATCACGGTCGGCGCCTCCGAGGCTGACGACCGGGCGGGTCTCGCCCGCCGGGCCGTCGCCGTCCGCCAGCACCACATCGGCGCTATCCTCGAGGCCTACGACCAGATGCCCGGCCTCGGCGACCAGGCGGCCTAAGGCATTACGGCGCGCCGAATCCACGGCATGGACGGCAACGCGCAGCTGCGGAATTGGCATCAGTTTGCTTGCCGCTTCGCTCATGCCGCCTGCCGTTCTGCGATCGTGGTCTGCACCGTGATCACCGCGCCGCTCCTGATCAGGCGAAGATCCGACTTTCGCCCGATGCTGTCGGAACCGAACAGCTTCGCGATCCTTCGGAATCTGTGCGTCGAGGTCCCGTCGACACTCAGGATGATGTCGCCCGCCAGAATTCCGGCCTGCGCCGCCGGGCCGCCTTCGACGACCGACATCACCATCAAGCCCGAGGACTGTGCAGCGGACTCGCGCAGCGCATCGGGCACCGCGACCGCCTGCAAGGCGACGCCGAGCCAGCCGCGCGCGACGCGGCCGTCTTTGGCGAGCCGCGGCGCGACCCGTTCGATGGTGGCGGTCGGAATCACGATGACCTGGCCGCGCGGCCCGAAGGTCGACATGCCGAGACATTGACCTGCGGCGTCGAACACCGGCCCACCCTCCTCGCGTTGGGCAAGCCTGATATCGAGCACGATGCGCCGGTCGATCAGGCCGCCGCGGCTAGAATGCCATTCGGCGCCCACGAGATTGACGAGCCCGAGCCGGGCGCTGGCGCCACCATGGCCGTCGGCGCCGATCGCAAGCGCGATGGCGCCGGCCTGCGCCTCGCCCGCGGCAATCGACGGCGCGGCAAGCGGCGAAGCCGGCCGCAGGATGGCGATATTGGTGGAGGAATCGCGTCCGGCAAGCTTGGCCGAAAGCGTCGCGCCGCCGGATGTGATCAGCTCAAAGTCATCCCGTTGCGGCAGCGACTGCTCGGAGGCGACGACAATATCGGATTGCCACGGCAGGCCGGTGATATGCCGCCCGTGGCCAATGGAAATCGCGACGACGGCGCTGCTCGCGGCTTCCGTGCGGGCAGCGAGAGCGTTCGAGAACTGGGCCAAGAAATCGGCCGAGAAATCGGCTTGGTCGGTCATGGGTAACTCCTATCCCTGTAAGATAGGAACAAACTGGGCGATTGCTCGGGCCCACACTATCGGCCGGACGGCCGGGTTGGCCCCGGCCATTTGGCCGGGCTAGGATTTAAGGACATGACCTCAAGCTTCGAGAACGCGTTGGCCACCAGCCGCGCGGTCAGGCCTTTCCTCGCTGCCGCCGCTGCCGATGCTGCCGCCGCTTGTGATGTCGGCATAGACCTCGATTGGACGAGGACGCCCGATCAGGTGCCCCTGCATTTCGTCGCATCCTTCGCGTATCAGCGTCCTCAACTGATCGTTAGTCTCGACGCCCTCGGCAAGCACCGGCAGGGCCAGTCCGTGCGCAAGGCCGATGACGGCGCGGACGATCGCGAGCGATCGGTCGGTGCGGCCCAGGCTTGCGATAAATGACCGGTCGATCTTGATCCGGTCGAGCGGAAACGATTGCAGATAGGAAAGCGACGAGTATCCCGTACCGAAATCATCAAGCGCGATGCGGACGCCCAACTTCTTCAAGGCATTCAATACCGACGTCGTGCGCGCGACGTTCTCGATCAAAACCCCCTCGGTAATTTCGAGCTCAAGCCGCGCCGGTGCGATACCGCTTTCGTGAATTGCTGTTCGGACCAGGCGCTGCAGATCGCCCCTGCGGAATTGTATCGCCGAAACATTGACCGCGACTTGCAGCCGGTCGTCCCACAAGGCAGCTTCGCGGCACGCCTCGCGCAACACCCATTCTCCGATCCCGACGATCAAATCGCTGTCTTCGGCAACCGGGATGAATTCCGTGGGCGACACGATACCGCGTTGCGGATGACGCCAGCGCGCCAGCGCCTCAAATCCGATGATCTCGCCATCGCCGTGACTTTGCGGCTGATATTCGAGGAACAGTTCGCCGTTGGCGACCGCCGAGCGGAGGTCATGCTCCAGTGCGCGCCTGTCACGCAACTGCTGATCCATCGCCGGCGTGAAAAAGCGAACAGCGCCACGGCCGTCGTGTTTCGCCCGATAGAGCGCTGCATCGGCATTTGCGAACAGCGAACGGGCATCTTCGCCGTCCCGGGGATAGACGGCGATCCCGATACTGAGGTCGAGGTCGAAACAGTGGTCGTCGATTTCAATCCCCTGCGCAAGAACACCCCGTAACCGGTTCGCAAGCAGCTCGGCGCTTGTCGGCAGTGGACCCTGTTGGGTGATCGCGATGAACTCATCACCGCCGATGCGAGCGAGAAAAGCGCCCTGGGCCGCAAGTTGGAGGCGCCGCGCAGCCTCGCGCAGCGCCTTGTCGCCCATCGAATGCCCGAACAGATCGTTGATCTGCTTGAAGCGATCGAGGTCGATGCAGAGCACCGCGAAACTCCCGCCGCTCTGCTGGGCATCGTCGAGCACCCGCGAAAACTCGTTATCCAGCGCGGCGCGATTGGGCAGATCGGTCAGGGCGTCGTGACAGGCCAAATGCAGGATGCGTTGCTCGGCGCGCTTGCGATCGGTCATGTCGAACGCTACGGCAACGCACGCATCCCGGCCGTTGTAGCGCAGCGGGCGCGCCTCGATCGCAACGTCGATGACCCTTCCGTCGGCTGTGACGTGACGGCGCGTTTCCTCCGCGGTCTGCATGCCCCGGTTTTGACGAAACTCGTTATGCAGTATTTCCGTCTCCTCCGGAACGCGCAGGTCCCTCACCGTCATCGCAAGCATCTGCTCGCGGCTATAGCCGTAGTGGCGGCACGTCGCGGCGTTGACCGCCACAAGTTCGAGCGTATTGACATCGACCACCCACATCGGGAGCGGATTTTCCTCGAACAACAGGCGGAAGGAGGCTTCCCGGCGTTTCAGGTCGGTGATGTCGACGCGGACGCCGATACTGCCGCCGTCGGCGGTGCGGCGCTCCTCGATCCGGATCCAGCGATCCCCCGGCAATTGCTGCTCGTGCGTGCTCTGCGGGAGGGCATGACGGGCAAGGCGTTCCTGCAACCATTGTTCTTCGCGCCCGATCGCGTCGGGATATTGCCCGCGCGCCAGTCCGAAGCGGAGCGTCTCTGCAAAACTTCCGCCCGGCACAATCGCGTCGAGGCTTTCGGCGTAAGCCCCGGCATAGTGCTGGTTCCAAAGAACGTAGCGATCATCGGAATCGAGGATCACCAGGCCTTCCGGCACCACATCGAGCGCGTCGGTCAGGGTCGCATGCGCGGCGCGGGCGGCTGCCTCAGCCCGTTCGGCATTGGATTTTGCTTCCGTGAGCGCCTTTTCGGCCCGATATCGTTCGGTGATGTCTTCGTGGGTCGCGACCCAGCCGCCATCCGGCATCGGCCGATGGCAAATCTGGAAAACGCGGCCGTTCATCAATTCGACGACGGAGTCGTGCACTTCTTCGCTGACCACAAGCCCGTTGCGCCAATCGAGGTACTCGTCTGGGGTCATGGCGGGAAAGCTTCCGGCCTTGAACCTGAGATCGACGATCTCGCTCAAAAGTATGCCTGGCTTCACGCTCTCCGGCGGCAGATCGTACATGTCGATATAGCGGCGATTGCATACGATCAGACGCTGCGCGCCATCGAAGAAGCACAAGCCCTGCGACATGTTGTTCAGCGCAGTGTCGAAGCGGTCGGCGATCTCGCGCGCCTTCGCCTGCTGGTTCAGCGCGATCATCTCGGCGGTTCGCGCGCGCCAGCCTTCGGCGAGAAGCTCCGCCCTCGACGCGACCAGATTCACCAAATCGTTGTAGTTGGTATTCATCATCCGGATCAGCGGCACCAGCAGCAGGCAGAGATCGAGGCCGATGCAGACCAGCATCGCGTCGCCGGTGAACATCAGCCGCACCGCCATCGGCAGCGCGGAGATGAGCAGCGTGAGCCGGGCGGCGCTCGGTAAGCTGGCAAGGCAATAGGCGCTTGCGACCGAACCCATGAAGACAAGCAGCGCGATCGGGCCACGCGTATGTGGATCAACATATTCGAACAGCGCCATCGCCCACAGCGAGAAGCCCGCGTTCAACGCGGAGGCCAGGATGCGGGTCTTGAAGAGATGGGCGAGCGCCTGTTCGGCCGTGGGCGTGATGCCTCTCAGCTTCACCCAATGGCTGATCCTGGACATGCTGGCGAGGAGAAGGCCCCCCGTAACGCCAAAGCGAAGCCACCACGGCAGCAACGGCGGCAACACGTACGAGATGGTGACGCTGTTGATGATCAGGACGCCGTAGAGGATCGGGACCTGAGTTGTCAGGATGCGGAACTGCTCGATCAGCAGCGCGCTTTCCGCCGGCGTCCTGGTATCGCCGAGATAAAACCAGCGCCGAACGGCTTTCAGCGCTTTCACTGGGACGACGGTTCTGGTCATCCGGCAAGAATATCGAAAATACGGCAATTGCCCGTAAACAACCTTGGTAAGGGTGGACTTAAAGCCCGAGATATCTGCCTGGAACCAACGCTCGCTGCGGCATCGGGCCGGCACAAAACCGGTGACGGAGCTGGGTATTAATACTGATCAAATTTGGGCCTGCTGGCGGTAGAACTTGTTTTCGGCGGTACCAGTGCGACCTGCGGAGCCGGCCGCCTCGGATGCTCCGCCTGGCGCGGGGCATGACGGTCGAGAAGCGTGACTCCGCGCTCTCGCGGCGCAGATCGCCCGAGCTTTGCAAGCCAATGTCCCTCGAAAATTGGAGGGCGCAGGAAACGCCGGGTGCTCGCCGCACCCGCAGCCTCGCGTGCGAAATGATGGAAGCACACGAGCATAGTCACCACAGGTTTGCCGAACGGTCCGGCGTTTCCTGCGCAATGGTTTTAACGGCTTATAACGTGCTCTCCCCGGTGACCGGGCTCTTTTGCCACCGTCGCTCGCGGATAACTCCGCGAACTTGACGCCAGCGTCGGGGCGTCAGGACCACACGGCTTTGCCGTCCGCGATAATGCTGCTCGTCGCGCAGCACTTTCGCGTCGACCGCATCCCGCCTCAACGTTCGTGACGACCGCGAAGCGCCCCTCTTGATCGAGGCGGGACGGCCGGACTCAGTGCCGCTGATTTGCCCCGACGGCACAAGCGAAATATTTTTGCCGATAGGGCTGGACATGAAATTCGAAGAATTGCCCGTCGGGCAAATCACTGCACGAGCAAGACGGACGGGTGCGACACGACAGCGCCCGAATGCCATGGAGTTGGACTCGCATTCGCGCGACCCAGCTTGCAATAAACCCCGGTTTCCGAAGATTGGCGCAAAACCATTGCAGTCGCAGCAATAGAACCAAAGTCATTGCGAAGCGGATACCTACATTTCGGTCCGCACCCGGCTTTTTTCACAAACGCAAACGCCGTCAACAGACGACGTTGTGAAAGCAAGAGTAGCTGCCGCAGAGAGCGGTGGCGTTGCCGGGATATCAAAGTCTCGCAATACAGGAGCAATCCGTGGCCAAACGCCCTACCCTCACCACCGACAGCGGCATGCCGGTTTCCGACAACCAGAACAGCATGACGGCGGGCCCGCGCGGCCCGGTACTGATGCAGGACTTCGTTCTGTTCGAGAAGCTTGCCCACCAGAACCGTGAGCGCATTCCCGAACGCGGCCAGCACGCCAAGGGCTCGGGTGCCTATGGCACGCTGACCATTACTCACGACATTGCGAAATATACCAAGGCCAAGGTGTTGCAGAAGGGCAAACAGACCGAGGCTTTCATACGATTCTCGACGGTGGCCGGCGAGCGCGGCGCCGCCGACGCCGAGCGCGACGTCCGCGGCTTCGCGCTGCGCTTCTATACCGAGGAGGGCAATTGGGACATGGTCGGCAACAATACGCCGATATTCTTCGTGCGCGACGCGCTGAAGTTTCCCGACTTTATCCACACCCAGAAGCGGCACCCGAGAACCAACATGCGGTCGCCGACCGCGATGTGGGACTTCTGGTCGCTGTCGCCGGAGAGCCTGCACCAGGTCACCATTCTGATGTCGGACCGCGGCCTGCCGCAGAGCTATCGCAATATCGACGGCTTCGGCTCGCATACCTACTCGTTCATCAACGCCAAGAACGAACGTCACTGGGTCAAATTCCACTTCAAGACCCTGCAGGGCATCAAGAACTGGACCAATGCGGAGGCCGCCGAGAAGGTCGCCCATGACCGCGAGACCCACCAGCGTGACCTGTTCGAGTCGATCGAAAAGGGCGATTTTCCGAAATGGAAGTTGTCGGTGCAGGTCATGCCGGAGAACGATGTCGGCAAGTACTGGTACAACCCCTTCGACCTTACGAAAGTATGGCCGCACAAGGATTATCCGCTGATCGAGGTCGGCGTGCTCGAGCTCAACCGCAATCCGGAGAATTATTTCGCCGAGGTCGAGCAGGCAGCCCTTTCGCCCGCCAACATCGTGCCCGGCATCGGTCATTCACCGGACAAGATGCTGCAGGCGCGCATCTTCTCTTATGCCGATGCGCACCGCTACCGCGTAGGCGTCAATGCGGATCAGCTTCCCGTCAACAAGCCGCGCTGCCCCGTCCACACCTACAACGTCGATGGCGCCATGCGGCTCGCGGGCAACCCGAATCCCGATGCCTATTACGAGCCGAACTCGTTCAACGGCCCGGTGCAGGACGAGCAGTTCCGCGAGCCGCCGCTGAAAATCCTGGGCGATGCCGACCGCTACAATCACCGCGACGGCAACGACGACTATCGTCAGCCCGGCGACTTGTTCCGGCTGATGACGGCCGTCCAGAAGCAGCAGCTCTTCCAGAACTACAAGGCCGCTATGCAAGGCGTTCCGGTCGAGATCGTCAAGCGGCAGATCGTCCACTGCTACAGGGCCGATCCCGAATACGGCGCCGGCGTCATGAAGGCGCTGGGCATCGATTTCAAACCGCAGACCATCGCCGCGGAGTAGGCCCGCTTCGCCTGCCGACGGCGCTCTGCGGTGCCGTCGGCCATCCCCAGCCAACGCATTGTTTCCCGGCGCAAACCTGAGCGCGCCGAGCGGCCCAATCTCATCTCTGGAGTCAACCATGTCCAACCGGATTGCACCAAAACTCCTTGCGGAGTTCATCGGCACTTTCACCTTGATATTCATCGGCGCGGGCGCTGCGGCCGTGGTCGGCGACGGTGTCGGCCTGCCCGGTCTCGCTGCGATTGCCTTCGCTCACGGTTTGACCGTCATGGCCTTCGCCTTTGCCTATGGCCCCGTGTCGGGCGGTCATTTCAACCCCTCCGTCACTGTGGGCGTGCTCGCCGCCGGCGCCATGCGTGTCGGCGAGGCGGCTGGTTATATCGTCAGTCAGCTCATTGGCGGTATCGTCGGCGCGCTTTTGTTGCGGGCCGTGTTGGGCGGTGCGGCGACCGGCCTCGGCACGCCGACGCTCGCGCATAACCTCGCTTTGGGTGCCACGACCCTCACGGTGACCCCTTGGGCCGGCTTCGTCATCGAGGCCGTGCTCGCCTTTTTCCTGGTCACGGTCGTGCTCAGCACCGCGGTCGCGGGCCGCGCCGGCATTCTCGCGCCGTTGGCGATCGGTATGACCCTGACCCTCAACATCATCATGGGTGGGGCGCTCACGGGCGCCGCATTCAATCCGGCGCGGGCACTTGGCCCGATGGTGGCGACCGGCAATTTCAACGATGCCTGGCTGTACCTGGTCGCCCCGATTGTCGGCGCCATCGTCGCCGCCATTCTGCATACGGGCCTCGCTCGGCTCGCCCAGGAGGGGATTGCGGCGACTGCCGCCGGGACGCCCGCCGAATGAGATCGGCAACGGGTGAGACCGCCACGCACGTGCCGCCGGCTTCTCTAATCGAGATTGCGACGGTAGTGGCTCGGGGTTTGGCCGGTCAGCCTGTGAAATGCGGCGGTGAATGTGCTCGTATCGCGGAAGCCGATCTCAAGTGCAACCCTCGTGACCGACAGTTCGTGGTTCGCCAATAGCTGCTTGGCCCGTTCGATTCGGCGGCTCGCGTGATATCGGTGCGGCGGTATCCCGAAGGAATGCTTGAACGAGCGGCAGAAATGGTACGGGCTCAGCCGCGCCAGCTCGGCAAGCGTCGCGAGCGGGATGTCGTCGGCGACATGTTCCTCGATATAGGCGGCCAATCGCTTTTGCTGCCAGCATGCAAGACCGCCACGACCAGCCGGCCCGCGGGTCGCGGCGTCACCGTTGATGCGAACGAGTTCATGCGTCAGCACGATACCGAGCGCTTCGGCGTATTGCCGGTGCATCGAGCCGGGGTTCTCGACCAGCGACTTCAGCTTGAGAGCGGTCTCCCAGAGATCACGATCGTAGAAGAACAGGCGCGGCCTGAACTCGATCTCGCCGAACCGCAGCGCCGGGTCGGCGAGAGGTCCGCGCGGATCGAGGTAGAAATAGGTCGTACGCGTCAGCGCCCGCGGTCTCTGCCAACCGCGGAAGTCATGCCCGGCAGGCACGAAGGTCAGCTTGTGCGTGAAATCGCGCAAGGTCGACCGCGGCAAGCCTTCGACAAAGCTCTCGCCGTCGTAGCGCTCCGCCACTTCTGCAGCGATGAGCAGATGGCAGGGAGCCCGGAATCCATATTGAAACGGCGTGTGCCGCATAAGCTGGACCGTCTCCACCCGCAAGCCCGACCAGGCCGTGGAATGGCGCCTGACGATCTCGGACGGCGAAATGTCGACAAGCGAGCGAGCTCCAAGATCCCGACGCAGCAACGCCGGCGGGTGATATTCGGCCATCGGATGCGCGCGAGCGGACACAAGAGAAGCGGATTGGTTGAAGGTCGTTTCGGCGGGGCCGGCCATTGCTCGATCTCACTTGGTGCTGTGACGCCTGCTCAGCCCAGACCCTTCTAGTATGGCGGTCGCGACGACGATCAAGACGTGGAGCCCGCCGCTCTCACGTCGAGTTGAAGCCCGACCGTCACGATCGTTTGAAGCGCGCGTGTTCGCACGCGGCTTCGGACCAAGCCGCAGGAGGGCCGCCCCGCGCTAATTGCCGCGAGACCAAGGCGTGATGCCACGCAGAATTGGCGCAAGATCGCGCCAATCGCAGCAACGAGGACAAAGCCATTTACCGGCAGATCGCTATGTTCGAGCCATGCCAGTTGCGCGCACGCCGATGGCCCTCCGCCCGCGGAAACTCGGCACATCGAAATCAAGCTCGGCGTGAGACCTAAAGGAGATTGCAGATGCCTTCCAATTCCAATCGTGGCGTGGTCTATCTCAAACCCGGCAGCGTCGAAGTTCAGAAGATCGACTTTCCGACTTTCCGCAATCCGGCGGGAAAGACGATCGACCACGGCGTCATCCTCAAGGTCGTCACGACGAATATTTGCGGCTCCGACCAGCACATGGTCCGCGGTCGCACGACGGCGCCCGCCGGCATGGTGCTCGGACACGAGATCACCGGCGAAGTGATCGAGAAGGGCCGCGACGTCGAGTATCTCGAGATCGGCGACCTCGTGTCGGTTCCTTTCAACGTCGCATGCGGCCGTTGCCGGACCTGTCGCGAGGGCGACACCGGGGTCTGCCTTCACGTCAACTCCGACCGCGCCGGGGGCGCCTATGGATATGTCGATATGGGCGGATGGATCGGCGGGCAGGCCGACTACGTGATGGTGCCCTACGCCGATTTCAACCTGCTGAAGTTTCCGGACAAGGCGCAGGCGATGGAAAAAATCCGGGATCTGACCTGCCTCTCCGATATTCTGCCAACGGGATTCCACGGAGCCGTCACCGCCAAGGTCGGTGTCGGATCGACCGTCTACGTCGCCGGCGCCGGGCCGGTCGGGCTTGCGGCCGCGGCGTCTGCGCGTATCCTTGGCGCGGCAGCCGTGCTGATCGGAGACATGAACAAGGAGCGCCTCGCTCATGCCAAGAAGGTCGGCTTCGAGCCGATCGACCTCACCAGGCACGATCGCCTCGGTGAACTCGTCGCCGACGTCCTCGGCGTTCCCGAGGTCGACTGCGCCATCGACTGTGTCGGCTTCGAGGCAAAGGCGCAAGGAGCGGACGGCAAGGTCGTCGAGGCGCCTGCAGTCGTGCTGAACGGCCTGATGGAGATCACCCGGGCGGCCGGCGCGATCGGCATTCCCGGCCTGTATGTGACGGACGATCCGGGCGCGAAGGAGCAGGCAGCCAAACACGGCAACCTCAGCCTGCGCCTCGGGCTCGGCTGGGCAAAGTCCCATGCCCTCCACACCGGCCAGACGCCGGTGCTGAAATACAACCGGCAGCTGATGCAGGCGATCCTCTGGGACAGACTGCCCATCGCCAAGATCGTCAATGTCAAGGTGATCGATCTTGAGCAGGCGCCCGAAGGCTACAAAAACTTCGACGCCGGCGTCGCGAGCAAGTTCGTCATCGATCCGCACCGGCAACTTCGCAAGGCAGCCTGAGAAGGCGGCCTAAGATCGGCAACCCATGATGCCGGCGGCATCCGGCTGAGCCATGTTCCGACAAGTGGGTTCAGCTGCCGCGGCGGCGCCGAACATTCAAGGCCACCATCCTCGCGCGGCCAAACTTCAACGAATCGAAATCGGCTCGACATGACGAAACTTGCAGTTGGCCTCGGCGTGTTGGCGACAGTCTCCTGCTTGTCGGTGGCGGCACAGACCATCAATGTAATGACCCTCGATCAGGCCGGAGCCCAGGTCGTTCTGCAAGCAGCGAAAGAGAGCGCGCATCGGCGCAATGCGCCCTCGGCAATCGCAGTGGTTGATCCCGCCGGGGATCTGCTTGCTTTCCAGCGGATGGATGGTGTCCGCCCGGCAAGTGCGGATCTCGCCATCGAAAAGGCACGAACGGCCGCGCGGCTACGACGGCCGTCGGCAGAGATCGAGGACAACATCAATCGGGGCCGAACGGCATTCGTCACCGCCGACATCGTGGCACTGCGCGGCGGCATGCCGATACGCGTCAACGGCGAAGTCGTGGGCGCAGTCGGTATCGCCGGCTTGAGCAAGGAGGCCGACGACGACATCGCGAACGCGGCGGCGGCGGCGCTGAGCCTCTCACCGAACCCACCCCGGCACGATTGACGGAGTTGCTGTTCCTCGGGACGGGACTGGCTCGCTCTATCCCCGTTTCCGCCACCGGGGAACGGAGAAACGACCTGACACTCAAATCACTGAACGCCGTCGCGGCAAATCAGATGCGTCATTTGCGGCCGCAACAGCCGCGCAATCTCCAATCTTAATTTTCAAAAGAGCTTGCGCTTACTCGCGTATGGGCAACGGCGGCCGCGGCACCGATGCGAGCTCCGGATCGACTGGCGGCGGCGGGGCCGCGGCGGGCGGCGGCAATGGATCAAGCTGCCGCGGCGCATAGGGTGCAGCGGCTTGCGGCGGCACATAAGGTGCTGCGGCCGGCGGCGGCACGTAAGGTGCGGCGGCTTGCGATGCCCTGAATGACGGGACGGGCTTGCGTGCTGGTACTACGGCCGGCCGCGGCGGGAGCGCCGACAGTTTGGGTCGCAGGTTTGGCTCGGAAGCCTTCGTCTCGGAACCCTTCCCCTCGGAAACTTTGGCCATGTCGCGGGACATTTGCTCCTGGCTCGCCTTGAGCTGCTCGATACTCGCCTTGAGCTGCTCGATCTGTTGTCCCGCGGCGGCGAGATCGCGCGCCATCGACTGCATTGAGGGCGCCTCGGCCGAAGACGGAGCGGCGGCCGGTGCGGCGGTATCGCCAGCGGTCTGAGCCGGAGGTGAAGATTGCGCCGCTGCTGCGTTAGCTTGAGTTGCGTCCGCGGCAGGTGGGGCCGGTTGCGCCGGCGCCGGGTTTTGCTGCGGCAGCAGTAAAGCGAGGACACGTTGCGGCGTCCAGTTCGCGATCATCTGCTGAGCCTCATCGCCATAAGCCTGCCAGGCGGCGGCCGCGACACCGAGGCCCACGGCGAGCAGGAAGCCCGTGATGCCGCGCATCGCCCGCGCGCCCATCGACCGCCGGCGGCGCGGGACCTTTACGTTTACATTGTCCGCGGCTGCGGCGCGAAACGTCGTATCGACCGGTGGAACCGGTGGGCTGGCGGAGAAGTCGGGTTCCTGGCGTGCTTGCGGATCCGAATGCTGGCGCGCGGCGGCGCGTAACAGATTGGAGATCTCTTGATCCGCATCCGCGGGCGCGACCAGCACGACACCGGGCGCGACCTCAAGGACGTCGTGCGGATCATCGGCTTGCTTCGGTTTCAGCGTGGATTGCATTGGCGCTCCGTAACTCAAGTCCAATGGCACTGCCCTACGCCACGAACTCCAGTCCGGTTTGACCAAAGCAAGGCGATACGATGGAGAGTATGGGGCGGCTCGGGCGGCAGCCATGCGGGAACTTGGGCCTTCTCGCCGCGCAGCCGTCGGACTGGTCTTTCCGACCAGTTCGACACCGAAAAAGAAGCAGTTATCGCGGCTGGCCCGCATCGACCACGCTCAAAAGCGAAACTCCGCCTTCGTCGCCAGGCCGCCTGCAATTCCGCGCCGGCTAATCAGTGTCTGAATTCAAGAATGACGACCACGCCTGTCAGTTCAGGTTCATGTGGTTTCAGACTGGTCAGCGACGCATCGCTCCAGTCGGCAAGACTTACGACTTCACCAGCCTGGGATTCCGGTTCGGGGGCTTCGGTGGGTTCCAGAACCTTAAGACCGCTTTCATCGAGAAAGAACGTATGATCGCCGAATATATTGTTCAGTTGCTTGACCGCCGGATGGTCATCGGGAAGAACCTGAGCGTCGAATTGACTCAAGGTTTGTTTCACCTGCATCGTATTTAGCTTCATGTCCTACTCCTGCTTTTGACTTCAGCCTGTTTCATTCCCTCCCTTCAAGGGGAAGCAATTGGCGGGACACAGCCAGCACGCGCCCGTCTGCCTTATCCCCACACAGCTATATGCATCGAATTAATCCGCTCGGGAAACGTTCCCGCTCATTGCGATCAATTTGCAAGACGTCTTGTGATTTGGGACCGGCTGAACATCAACGCCCGCTGCTAACCAGCGATAAGCCTCTCGATCTCCGCAACTGGATGCGAAGTCGGTTCCTTAGGAATCTCGGCAGAGATCGTGGTGCCAGTCGACGTCTCCCATCGCACTTCGGGCAACGCCAAGACTTGGAGCAAGACTTGCGTTGGATCACCCTGGACGATCCGTACCCTGTTCGAGCGTTGGCGGATTGTCCCGCTCAAGAATCCGCTCGACAACAAGATCGACCTTGTGCGGGTTACCTTTGTTGCACAAAAAAGGGCCTTTTGACCATCGCCGACGAGAACGGAATTGTCAGGCGCAAATCTCCGGTGTCCTGCCATCATGAAATAGCGAAGCGCCCCTCTGACGGGTGCGGGACGATGCGGGTTCTAGATTTGATTTGGGTCAGGCGCGAAGCCAAATATTTTTGCAAATCGGGTTCGACGGGCAAATCAGGAAATCTCCCGTCGGGCATCACCCGGATTCTCCCGCGTCGCCATGGTGTTGGCGGCGCCGACGAGTGCGCAACGCGATCAGCGTCCTCGCTCGCGCATCCGGGCAGGCTCTTGGTGAGGGTCAAAGAAGGGACAAAATGGCGGGTTCCATTTGGGGATGGAACTCAACGAGTCGCCCGATGTTAATGGCTGGGCGCAACGGGGGCGATTTGATGAAAACGACATCGGAATTGTAGGGCACGCGGCACAAGATCGAGCGCGGCGGCAGCCGATCGAGCGCAACGGCCCGGCAATGCAGTGACCAAGCGTAAGAAAAACAAACCGGAGGACGTGCCCATGAAGAAACGGCTGAAATATCCTGCTCTACCTGTCGCTGTTGCCATTGCCGCGACGCTCGCCGCATCACCGACGTTGGCCCAGTCGGTGGATACCGCGCGCATCGAGGCCGGCGGCCAGAACGACTGGCTGACCTACCACGGCTCCTACAAGTCCTATCACTACAGTCCGCTTGCCCAGATCAACCCGAGCAACGTCGCCAATCTGAGCGTTGCCTGGATCCATATTCCGGGACGATCGACCCGTGGCCTGCAGTCGATGCCGCTGGTCGCCGACGGCGTGCTCTACTACACCGGATCCTACAGCCGGACCTTTGCGCTCAACGGCGCCACCGGCGAGGTGATCTGGTCCTATTTCCCGGAACTGGACGAAGCCTTGATCGCCCGGCAGACCCACTCGCCGTATAATCGCGGCGTCGCGCTCGGCGAGGGCAAGGTGCTATGTCGGCACCATGGACGGCCGGCTGATCGCGCTCGACATGAAGAGCGGCAAGCCGCTCTGGGACACCAAGCTGGTCGATTCCGAGAAGCTGACGGTCGGCTTCACCGGCGCGCCGCTTTACGCCAAGGGCACCGTGGTGATCGGCGCGCAGGGCGGCGAATGGCCGGGCCGCGGCCCGATCTTCGGGGTCGACGCCGCGACCGGCAAGAAGAAGTGGGAATTCCTCACCGTCGCCGGCACTGACGATGCCATGAAGACATGGGGCAATAATTCCTGGCGCACCGGCGGCGGCGGCGGCTGGATGCCCGGAACGTTCGATCGCGAGACCAACACGATCTGGTGGGGCACCGCCAATCCGGCGCCGCTCTATGACTGGTCGGGCGCCGACTACAAGACGCAAGGCGCCCGCCCCGGCGACAATCTCTATACCTCCTCGGTGATCGGCCTCGATGTTGATAGCGGCAAGCTGAAATTCTATCATCAGGAACTGCCGCACGACGCCTGGGACTTCGACAGCGCGGTCGGCGAGTTCGTGATGCTCGATCGCGACGGCCAGAAGCTCGTGGTGCATCCCAACAAGAGCGGCTACATCTTCGTCTATGACCGCAGCGCCGCTTTGAAGAACGTCTGGCGGATCACCGAGAACAGCAATTTCGTCAAGAGACATCGACCCCAAGACCGGCGAGTTGATCGGCCGCCGCGACTTCTCGGCCGGTAAAGTCGACGAGCCGCTGTGCCCGCACATTTCCGGCGGCGTCAGCTTCAATGCCGGCTCCTACAACCCGAAGACGGGCCTTTACTACAAGCTCGGCCAGGAATGGTGCATGACGCTCGACGTCACGAAGACAACGCCGGTGGTCGCTCCACAAGCCCAGCTGAACATCGGCGCCGACTTCAAGATCGCGCCTCCTCCGGGCGGCGAGATCTATGGTCATCTCGACGCGCGTGACCCGGTGACCGGAGCCAAGAAGTGGGAGGTTCGCTTCCCCGAGCCGCCGCTCGCAAGCGTGCTGTCGACCGGGGGCGGTCTGGTGTTCGTACCTGACTCACGCGGCACCATTCATGCCTACGATGCCGACTCCGGGACCGAGCTGTGGAATCACTCCGACGGCACCGGCCATCAGGGCGGCATCGTCAGCTACGCTGTCAGCGGCAAGCAATACATCGCCGTGACCGCGGGCTTCGGCGGCATGGCGTCGGACGACTACGCGCCGACCTTCGGCGGCGTCTACAAGAGCATGCCGCGCGACGACGGCGCGCTCATCGTCTACAGCCTGAAATAGGCTGCCGAAACCGTCTGCGCCGGGGAGCGAGCGAAAAGCCTCGCTCCCCGTGCATTCGGCGAGGCAGATGCGGCTCTTAAAATCAGGACTTCAACTTCTATGCAAATCGGACTTGGACATGAAGGCATTGCTGCCAGCCGTGCTGGCGGCCTCGTTGACATGCGCGGTGCCGGCTTTGCGCGCAGCAGCCTGCTACCCCTGCGCCGGACAATGCGCCCTTCGATGTCGCAGCAGTTGTTCGCGTCGACCTGCGGCTGGTGTCATTCCGATGGCGGCCGCGCTGTCGGCAAGGGGCCGCAGCTCATGGATTCGCCGCGCGACGACGACTATATCCGCAACCGCATCAAGACGGGCAAGGAAGGCGCGATGCCGGCGTTCGGCGCAGCCTTCAGCGACGCGCAAATCGACGAGATCATCAAATACATCCGGTCATTGAAGCCGCGCCAGGGATGAAGCGGCGGGATCCAGATCCGGCAACGGAGAACACGGAATGAAGACAATTCTCCCGCTCTCATGCCGTTCGGCTGCCGTCGTCGGCCTGATCGAGCCCGGCGCAGGCGCGCTCTCTCGACACCATCCGCTCGGTCGGCGCGATCGGGCTGTGTGCCCACCCCAACTCGCTTCCATTCGCCAGCAAGGCCGGCGACCCTCCCGGATTCCAGGTCGAACTGGGACAGGCGCTGGCGCACGAGCTTGGCGTCTCGCTCAAGCTCGACTGGATCATCACCCAGTACCAGATCCGCAGCGCCGACTGCGACATCATGATGGACGTGATTGCGGATCGCGAAGCGCAAGGCGAAACCAACCTGAGGATTTCAAAACCCTACTATCGCACGGGTGTCGCGCTCGCCGTGCCTTCGGCACAGCACGCTCGACGTCGTTCAAGAGCCTCGACGAGCACACCAAGGTCGGGGTTCAGGTCGGATCGGTCGCGGCGATGGTCATCGGTCAGCGTCATGTGCCGACATCGACCTTCGGGTTCGAGGTCGACAGCCTCGAAGCGCTGGCCAATCACGAGATCGACGCCGCGGCGGTCACGCCGACCATCGCCGCCTATTACAATCTGATGCATCCGGAGAAGTCGATCCGCATCCTGGGGCTCGACGAGAGCGAGGCGAACCTCAACTGGAATGTCGCCGTCGGCATGGTCCGCCCGGACGACAAGCTGCGCGACGCCATCGAGGCGGCGCTCGAGCGATTGCGCGCCGACGGCACGGTGGAGCGAATCTACGCCCGCTACGGTGTCATGCTGCAATCGCCGAAATAGCCGCGCGCCGTGTGGCCACGCAGCAACAAGATTTTTGTTCCTGTACCGCAAGTGCGTTTTGAGGTTTACGTCGCACGATATTTGGCCTTAGCTCCGCGAACCGGGGCTGGGTAGGCATTTCTACACAATCAATTTTCGAACCCGGCGAGCCGCAGCGCGTCAATGCCTGCGGCTTTTTGTTGCCAAACTAGCTCTGCTGTCGTGAGCCGGGCTGCGTTGCCATCGGGCCTGCATGCATCGATTGCTGAAGAGATCTCTTCTGAAGCAGCCACGATTTCTGAGTACGGCCGAGTTCGCGCCATCGCTCTGCCTCTACGAGCCACTTTCCTCTATTCTCGTAGTCCGTCTTTGCCCGCTGCAGGCACCACGATTCCATTCTGCCGCAATCATGATCGCTCATGAAATATCCTCCCAATTGGCCGCGAGCTTATTCCCTCCCGTTGCGTCAGAGTCATTACGATTATGCGGCAGAACTATTTGGAACTTCGGACAGCGGACTTGACGGACCTCTTATGATGCCGGAACCCGCCACGTGCTCCATCCCCGTTCTGCCACCGACGGGTCCCATCTTCTCCGTATTCTGACCGGTGCCAAAGCCAACAAATGGCACAGTCGCCCTGTCAGATATGGTCCAGGTTCTCTTCAACTTGGGGCGGCGATGATGGCGATTTACAGGTTGCTACAAAACTCTCCGATGGGACCGGAGGAGATCGGCCGACTTGTCGGCGCTTATGGGCAAACCTTGCGTGCCCTTGGGCTCAAAGATCGCAGGGACCGCATCACCGAGATCATTGCCGAGAAAGTGTTTGAGATCGGTCAAACCGGCGTTCGCGACTCGGCCGAGATTTCCAGACTTGCAATAGAAGGCCTGTGACCCCCAAGCAGATTTGCGCGAGGTTCATTGACCGGCGCCGCCGCGTCTCAAGCGATCGACGGCAACGAGGACCGAGGGCCGTTCAAGTACCTCCACCAGCCGGTCGAGAAGTCCTTCGTTGTCGTGATGTTTTGGCTCAAGATATTCTTCAAGAATGCGCTGGGCTTCACTGATGGCTTGAACGGCCAATTCTTGATCGCTCATTGCTTGGAACTCCCCGCAATTGAACCGCCTATACAATTCAGCCCCGCTAAACTTGTTCCAACATCGGAACCGGCCGCGACCGTTCAGGACCGACAAGGAGTTCTGGTCTGTTTTAACCCTCACTGGCGTAAGTTGAATCTCGCAGTGCCTAATTTGAAAACTCGCCCGAATACTGATCGCTTTGTGCATTCGCGTTGTTCACTTGATAACGGAACGGAATTCCGGTTCCCGCGTGATGTATTCAGATGGGGCAATTGCATGAGGAAATGCAATGCCCGGCAGACAGATCAATTCTGAGAACCTCATGGCCGCCGTTTATCTCGGCATCATGATCGCTGGCGTAAACACGCTGATCGTTTTGGGAGCGGCTATAGCGTTCGTGGTCATATGAAAGGCCGCCGCCTCAGTTATGACCATTGATTACGGTCCGAGCGAATTCCTCCACCGTGTATACCCGGCCATCACCTACGACAGTGACGAAGGGAAACCCGCGCTCAAGGAAATCGCTAGCCGATTCCAACGCTTCTGGTCGGGTGTCTTTGACGACCCTTTCGATCCCCTCGGGTTCCCGAGGTTTGCCCTGCACAATAAAGGCCATTTCCGTCCTCTGTGTTGCTAAAGCATGGTTATAGAAACGGCGCGACCGTCGTCAGGTTCCACAAGCCGGCGCCTCAGTCGGCCCTCTTTCATTACCCGCGTCCCTTTTTGCAGACTTGCGACGTATATGACCGAGACACCGGCCCTCCGGTGCCCAATCCAATTTTTTATCAGACGACCCAACCCGCATTGGCACGGCGGGATTTTTCGTGCGCACCAACGGCAGCAATAATTACGCTGGCTATTTTAGAAATAGAAAATGATTGAAAACGAAAAAGTCGATTGCATCAATTCCCTTGTCTTTGGACTCAACCGAACCGCACAATGGCGGCATAAGATCGCAATCCGCTATCCATCCGACCCGCGAAATGCTCGTGCTGCCGAATGTCTCGCGAAACTGGCAATAGGTACGCCGATATGACCCGCTCACCCCGGACGACAGGCATTCCCGCATGACTTACGAACGCGCCCATCTCAAGGCCATGCAGGGCTACACGCCAGGGCAGCAGCCTGACACGCCAGCCATCAAGTTGAACACCAACGAGAACCCCTATCCACCCGGCCCCGCCGTTGCGCACGCCTTGGGTTCTTTTCCGCTCGACATGTTGCGGCGTTATCCGGATCCGCTTGCGAGTGATTTCCGCGCGAGCGTCGCTCGCCTGCACCGCCTCGCTCCTGCAAACGTCATAGCGACCAACGGTGGTGATGAGCTACTCAGACTGGCCTTGACGACATTCCTCGATCCCGGAAAGCCGCTCGGGCTGTTGACGCCGAGCTATAGTCTCTATTCCGTTCTGGCGACCATCCATGGCAGTCCTCTCGCCAGCGTACCGCTTGGCGACGATTGGTCGGTTCCCGATAACACCGCCGAGCGATGGAATGCGGCGGGAGCTCCTCTCGCGATCATGACAAATCCTCACGCGCCATCAGGCACGCTGGCCTCGGCCGCCGAACTGCACAAACTCGCGCTGACCTTCCGCGGCGTGCTGCTCGTCGACGAAGCCTATGTCGACTTTGTCGATCCCGAGATCGGACATGAGACATCCACGATGGTCGCGGCCTGTCCCAATGTGCTGCTGCTGCGAACGCTCAGCAAAGGCTATTCGCTCGCGGGCCTGCGGCTCGCCTATGGCCTCGGAGCCATAGAACTTGTCGCTCCCATGCTGTCGAAGACGAAGGATTCCTACAACGTCGACGCCATCGCACAAGCCGTTGGGCGAGTTGCGCTCGAAGACGTCCGATCCGCGGCCAGAAGTTGGGAGGCGGTGCGCCATGAGCGGAGAGCGCTTGATCTGGCCCTGACCGCGATGGGTTTTCTGTGCTCGCCGTCGCAGGCGAATTTTCTCCTCGCGACTGTTCCCGCCGACGGGCGATGGCACAGCGCGGAGAAAGTCTATCGGTCTCTGATGGCCCAACGCATCTTTGTGCGATGGTTCAATGAGGAGCGATTACGGGACAAATTACGGATCAGCATCGGTACGCCCGAGGAAAACCAGCACCTTGTGCAAGCTCTCCGGCTGCTTGGCGGATCGAACTAGATTTCAAGACGATCTGAACCGCGTTGGTGGGGAGACTTGGCGCTGTGGCCACGAGGCAGACGGCCGCTCGCAATATCAGCCGAGAGTACATCCACCCCAAGGCCACCGTTGGCGATCTCTTCGTGGTGCTGTCACCCTTCGTTCGCCTGTGCGCTCACGGGTGGGAGCACCACTCACAAGTGTGCGCACTTATCGAGTGGCCGTATGACTACGGTGATCGCGCCTTTACCGTTGATCCCAGACACGCCCCATGCAAACAGAATCACGCCGGGGGGATTTCAGGGGCCCCGGTGACCAAACCAGCGCCGCCGGGCGATTATACTCCGCTCAGGCGGCGTTGTGCTTTGTCGGCGGCTCAATCGAATATGCACCGCACCGGGTAGACGCAACTCATTTTGTCTCGCCCTCCTACCTGATGCCGCGCTTCTCATTCCGTGTCCGAACCGGCAAATTCTGGAACGCCTGTACTGAGACAGCTTTTGAGAGCAACGCAGCCGCGCGAGAAGAAGCCATGGCGATCTATGCCGACCTGGCCCGCGATATTTTCGGCGGGCTGGATGTCGATTGTGAGTGGCAGATAGAAGTCGCGGACGAAACCGGGAAGTCAATTTTCCGGCTCAGGCTGCTGGCAGAATCGCGGGGCGAAGAGCGCGCCCAATGACTGATGCTGGAATCGCCCGTCGCCGGTCGGATGCAGTGATACTTCAACAATTGATGAGTCCAAAACTCTGCTAAGTGCTGCCGCGCCGCGGTCGATGAAGACGGGCAATACTCGTTCGCCGTGGCGCTATGATGGGGGAGGCTGTTGCGCGCCTCACCTCGTAAGGTTGCGACAGCCCACGTTTTTGTACTATGTCTCCCGAGCGCCGTCGCGATCTCGCAGGTGGCGAGAACCCCGGGCGTGGCCACCGGCCTTCGAACCCAGCCAGCGCCAACGAAGGTGCGTGCTGATGATTCGTCGTTTCTGGACCTGCGCCATTGTCACGACTGTGAGCGCGCTGGTGAGCGCTGGCTTCTCCGTTGCAGGTCTATTTGGGCCTTCTAGCAGCGGCAGTTTTGAACGCTACGCCGCCTCGCGTAGCATTGGTCTGCTCATTGCCGTGCTGTGTTGCATCGGGCTTCGCTCTCGCGACGCGATTGCTGCCATGGCGCTGGTCATGAGTCTGGTGCAGGGATTCGACGGGCTTATCGGAATACTCGCGCACGACCCGGCGAAGACCTACGGCCCCTTTGCATTTGCCATCATGAATTTTGCTGTGCTCGCGTGGCTGCTGTGCTCGCCTGAAGACCGAAATGTCGGGTAACTACCGACCAGGTCGGTTCTCATAGCCCAGAAGAGCGGGTGAATGAGAGCCCGCGCGTGCCGACGGTTCCTCGACGGCTATCGCAGCGTGCTCTAGCGAAAGTGGCGCGCCCGAAGAGAATTCGAACTCCTGACCCCCAGATTCGTAGTCTGGTGCTCTATCCAGCTGAGCTACGGGCGCGTTTTTCGCTAAGGCTCGGGCTCAAAAGCCCGCTGCATCCGGAAAAGTGTCGGAAGGTCGCGAAAGAGGGCTTTAGCTACCCGCTCCGGCCCGAATTGGCAAGGTCCGGCAGCGCTGATCCGGCGTCCGATCCGTGCCAAAAAACACGGCAAACGATGGCAAACGGCACGGGACTCAAGCCCGCGCCCGCTCGTTGCGGACGGTCAAAAGTTCCACGGGGCGGTCCGGGATCACGATCCGGAAAGTGGCGCCGATGGTGCCTTCGACCAGATGGATGTCGCCGCCATGGGCGCGGACCAGCTCGGCGGCGATGGCGAGGCCGAGCCCCGAGCCACCCGGTCTCCCGGAGGTCTGGAACGCCTCGAACAGATGCTCGCGCGCCTTCGCCGGCACGCCGGGGCCGGTGTCGGAAACTTCCAGGATCGCGACCGCGCCTTCACGGCGTCCGGTGACACGAATTTGCAAGGTTCCGGCGTCGCTGCGCGACCGTCCCTCCAGCGCCTGCGCCGCGTTGCGCACCAGATTAAGCAGCACGCGAAACAGCTGGTCGGGGTCGGCGTCGACCGTGAGCCCGCGTTCGATCGCGTTGATCCAGCCGATCGATGCGTCGCTCGCAAGCCCTGCGGTTTCGCGGACTTCCGACACCACTGACTCGATCGGGATCATGCGGCGGTCGGGGGCGGCTTCCTGGGCGCGGCCATAGGACAGCGTCGACTGGCAGAAGGCGATGGCGCGCTCCAGCGAGCGCATCAATTTTGGCGCAAAGCGCTGCACCCGCGGATCGGGCACGCTGGCCAGCTGGTCGGACAACAGCTGCGAGGACGCAAGCAGATTGCGCAGATCGTGGTTGATCTTCGAGACCGCTAGCCCAAGCGCTGCAAGCCGACTCTTCTGATGCAGCATCGAGACAAGGTCGCGCTGCATGTCGGAGAGTTCGCGCTCGGCAACCCCGATCTCGTCGCCGCGCTGGCTCGGCACGATGATCCGCGCCGAATTTTCAGGGTCTTCGTGGAAGCCGGCAAGGTTAGAGGTCAGCCGCCGCATCGGCCGCACGAACAGGAAATGCAGCGCGAGATAAACCAGGGCCGCGGTCAAGACCGCGATCCCGAGCGACACCAAAAGCAAATTGCGGGAAAACCGGTACATCGCCTGGCGCAGCGGCAATTCGTCGACCACGGTCTCGATGAACTGCGCGCCGCCGGGCGCCGGCCCAATGACGCGGATCGCCTGGTTGCCGCTTTCCAGCATCATCTCGAAGGAATCGACGATCGCCGACCACACCGTCATGGTCCGCATATCGATGTCATGGTCGATCGCGGCCGGCAGCTCGGCGCTGGCAAGCAGGCGGCGCTGCTGGCCGAGCTTGATGGCGACCGCGCGGGCGCCGATGCTTTTGAGGATCTGCCGCGCCAGCGAATTCGGGCACCATGCCGGACGGCGCGGCGTCGAGCACCAGCGCTGCGGTATTGGCCGCCGCGAGGCGGTCGTTCAGCCGGTTCATGCGGAAGTTCGCGATCGCGGGCACGTAGATCAGGATTTCCGCGATCATGACGAGCGGAATGGTGAGCAGCAACAGCTTGCCCGACAGGCCAAGCCGGCGCGACGGCATCGGCCGTGGCTGCTCGCTGGTCGGCTGTGCGTCAGTCACTGCCACGATATCTCTGCCCCTTGATGGCTCGGATGTCAGGATGCGGTTCGCAACCGCACCGGGTCAAATTACGGATCGCTAATGTCTCTCCGGTTCGGATCTAGTAACCGACCGGCCAGCACGCCATCCTCGCCCTTAAAAACCCCGAAAATATCAATATATTCGCTCCAATTACGACGTTTCGAAGAGCGCCTTCCATGACATCCCTCAACGTTGACGAAAACGGGTCGCTCCCGTATAAGCCGCGCCAATTGTCCGCGATGGCCCGGTTTGACCGGTGGCGGCTCATTGGGGCCGGAACCGGCCCTGTTTTGGGCCGGCCAGCATCATCCGGACTAAACTCTCAATTCAACGGCAAATTGCCCGGTCAGCGGAGAACTACCCGTGAAGCGGACTTATCAACCCAGCAAATTGGTGCGCAAGCGCCGTCACGGCTTCCGCGCGCGGCTTGCGACGGCTGGCGGCCGCAAGGTTTTGGCCGCGCGCCGCGCCCGGGGCCGCAAGCGTCTGAGCGCCTGAGCCGGGCGTCTCCGGAGATTTCATCATGGATCGGCTAAGGCAGCGGGCGGACTTCCTCGCCGTTGCCAATGGCGCGCGGGTTTCCAGCCCGGCTTTTGTCGTGCAGGGCCGTCGCCGCGACGATCTGGGCCCGGTCCGGATCGGCTTCACCGTTACCAGGAAAAACGGCACAGCCACCGAGCGCAACCGCATCCGGCGCCGGCTTCGCGAAGTGGTGAAACGGCTCGACGTCATATCCATGCGACCGCACCATGATTATGTGCTAGTCGGCCGACGGGCGGCGCTGAGTCGCGACTTCGAGGCCATGCTCGAGGACCTCCGCTCGGCGCTCGACCGGCTCGATCGCCAGGAAATCGGCCGAGGCCGGCAACGCCCAAGACAAGCATCAAGACAAGCACCGAGACCAGCGCATAGATAGCGCGGCGACAGCCAAAAACCCGGATTGAATGACGAGACCTTTACGATGATCGAAAATCGCAACACCATCCTCGCCGTCATTCTGTCCGGCCTCGTGCTGATCGCCTGGCAATATTTCTACAACATGCCGCAGATGGAAAAGCAGCGCGCCCAGGCCCAGATCCAGACCGAACTCGCCAAGCAACAGCCTTCGGCCAACACCACGACGCCGGCGAACGCGCCGCAGACCAATGCGCCGCCGCGCGCCCGCCTCCACTGCGCCGGCAGCCTCGCCGGTTGCCGCCACAGCGCCCATCGTCAACCGCGAGAGCGCGATTGCGGCCACCCCCCGCGTCAAGATCGACACCCCGAGCCTCACCGGAAGCATCTCGCTGAAGGGCGCGCGGATCGACGATCTGGCGTTGGTGAAGTTCCGCGATACCGTCGATCCGACCTCGCCGGCGATCGTGCTGTACTCGCCGTCGAACACCGCTGCTCCCTATTATGCCGAGTTCGGCTGGGTGCCGGCCACCGGCTCGACCGCGCGGATCCCGGATCAGAACACGATGTGGGAACAGGAAGGCATCGGCAACCTGACGCCGACCACGCCGGTGACGCTGAAATATGACAATGGCGACGGCCTCACCTTCCGCCGCACCATTGCGATCGACGACCGTTACCTGTTCACCATCAAGGACGACGTCACCAATGTCGGCAACGCGCCGGTGACGCTGTATCCGTTCGCGCTGATCTCGCGCCACGGCACCCCGCAGGTGTCGGGCTATTACATCCTGCACGAAGGCCTGATCGGCTATCTTGGCGACCAGGGCTTGCAGGAATACGCCTACAAGAAGATCGACGACGCCAAGTCGGTGAGCTTCAAGGTCACCGACGGCTGGCTCGGCATCACCGACAAATACTGGGCCTCGGCACTGTTGCCCGACACCAACGTGCAGCTGCAGGCGCGCTATTCGTCCAATCTGGTCGGCACCATCAGGACCTACCAGACCGACTATCTTCAGGACGCGCAGACCATTGCCATAGGCGGCACCGGCAGCGCCAATGCGCGGCTGTTTGCCGGCGCCAAGGAAGCAAGCGTGGTCGGCATCAATTTTCCGATCGGCGGGCTCGGCGGCTACAACCGGCAGCTTTCGCTCAACCACTTCGATCTCTTGATCGACTGGGGCTGGTTCTACTTCATCACCAAGCCGATGTTCCTGGCACTGGACTTCTTCTACCGACTGGTCGGCAATTTCGGCATCGCGATCCTGCTGGTGACCGTGCTGGTAAAGCTGTTGTTCTTCCCGCTCGCCAACAAATCCTATGCCTCGATGGCGAAGATGAAATCGGTGCAGCCGCAGCTGCCGGCGCTGAAGGAGCGCTATCCCGACGACAAGGTGAAGCAGCAGCAGGAGATGATGGAGATCTACAAGAAGGAGAAGATCAACCCGATCGCCGGCTGTCTTCCCGATCGCCTTGCAGATTCCGGTGTTCTTCTCGCTCTACAAGGTGTTGTTCGTCACCATCGAAATGCGCCACGCGCCGTTCTATCGGCTGGATCAAGGATCTGTCGGCGCCCGACCCGACCAACCTGTTCACCCTGTTCGGGCTGTTGCACTTCGACCCGACGCAGCTGCCGGTGTTCGGGCACTATCTCGCGCTCGGCGTCTGGCCGATCATCATGGGCATCACGATGTGGCTCCAGATGAAGCTCAATCCGACGCCGCCGGATCCGACGCAGCAGATGATCTTTGCCTGGATGCCGCTGATCTTCACCTTCATGCTGGCGGGCTTCCCGGCCGGGCTCGTGATCTACTGGGCCTGGAACAACTCGCTGTCGGTGCTGCAGCAGAGCTTCATCATGCGCCGCAACGGCGTGAAGGTGGAGCTGTTCGACAATCTCAAGGCGACGTTTCGCAAGAAGAAGTCGACGAAGTGACGGCTGAGCCTCGTTGTTGGACGACAGTCAATCGTCATGCCGGCCTTGTGCCGGCATCCACTTCTGGAGCTGCCGAAATCAGACGTGGATCGCCGCGATGGGCGGCGGAGCGACGCGCTTCGGACGGCTATGCCCGGCATGACGAATGATCGACGATCTTCGCATGACCACCGACATCGATGCGAAGCTGACCGAGCCAGGGCGAAAGCTGTTCGCCGGCGACTGGCACTTCATCTGGGCCTCGCCCTCGATCGAGACGCTGCCGGCGATGCGCGGGGCTCGAGATCGCGTTCGCCGGCCGCTCCAATGTCGGCAAATCGAGCCTGATCAACGCGCTGACCGGCCGCAACAATCTGGCGCGGACCTCGCACACGCCCGGCCGCACCCAGGAACTGATCTTCTTCGAAGGCCCCGACAAGGCGGCCTGCGGCTGGTCGACATGCCCGGCTACGGCTATGCCGCCGCGCCCAAGAGCAAGGTCGCCTCCTGGACCGAGCTGATCCACAAATTCCTGCTCGGCCGCGCCAGCCTCGCCCGGGTCTATGTGCTGATCGATGCGCGCCACGGCTTCAAGGACGCCGATCTCGAGGTGCTCAACACGCTCGACAAATCGGCCGTGAGCTATCAGATCGTGCTCACCAAGGCCGATCATGTCAAGCCGGCCGAGTTGCAAGCGCAAATCGCAGCGACCATGGCGGCGCTGTCAAAACATCCCGCCGCATTTCCGGAAGTGCTTGGCGACGTCCTCGCGCTCCGGCGTCGGGATGGCGGAATTGCGTGCCGCGATGGTGCGCCTGCTCGCGGAGCGCGGCTGATGGCGATCTTCCGCATCCTTGTGGGACTTTCCGCCCTCATGGGCGCCGACGGCGTCGTCCTGGCAGCGCTGTCGGCACATCAGGACCATGCCACGCAGTTGGAGGCAGCCTCTTCCATGTTGCTGTTTCATGCGCCCGCCGTGCTTGCCGCGGTGGCGCTGGCCGAGCGCGGCGTGGTTCATCGCAGGATCGCGATCGCTGCCGCCTTCGGCTTCCTGGTCGCGGCTGCGTTGTTCGCCGGCGATCTGACATTGCGGCAATTTGCCGGCCACCGCCTCTTCCCCTTTGCCGCGCCGACCGGCGGCACGCTCTTGATCGCAAGCTGGCTTTTGCTTCTGGTCGCGGCCGCTTGGCCGCGGCGCAATTGACGCGGGAGACGCTTTCTTCCTTCTCCCCTTGTGGGAGAGGGGAAGAACTTTGCGCAGCGAGCGCCAATCAGATAGAACCCGGGCCGAGTTTTTGACAAAGAGAGCGCTTCATGACCGACGCGTCCCATATCAGCCCGCTCGATCAAGCCCGCATCCTGTCCGAAGCGCTGCCGCATATGCAGCAATATGACGAGGAAACCATCGTCATCAAATATGGCGGCCATGCCATGGGCGCGGAGGATATGGCGAAGGCGTTCGCGCGCGATATCGTGCTGTTGGAGCAGACCGCGATCAATCCGGTCGTGGTGCATGGCGGCGGGCCGCAGATCGCGACCATGTTGAAGCGGCTCGGCATCCAGTCCGAATTCGCGGCGGGCTTACGCATCACCGATGCCGCCACCATCGAGATCGTCGAGATGGTGCTGGCCGGCTCGGTCAACAAGCAGCTGGTCGGCTACATCAATGAAGCCGGCGGCAAGGCGGTCGGCCTGAGCGGCAAGGACGGCAACATGGTGAAGGCGTCGAAGACGACGCGCACCATGGTCGACCCGGATTCCAACATCGAAAAAGCCATCGATCTCGGTTTCGTCGGCGATCCCGAAAAGGTCGATCTGACGCTGTTGAACCAGCTGATCGGCTATGAGCTGATCCCGGTGTTGGCGCCGCTTGCGACCTCGCAGGATGGCCAGACCCTGAATGTCAACGCCGACACCTTTGCCGGCGCGATTGCCGGCGCGCTGAAGGCAAAACGATTGCTGCTCCTGACCGACGTCCCCGGCGTGCTCGACAAATCGAAAAAGCTGATCCCGGAACTGTCGATCAAGGACGCGCGAAAACTGATCGCCGACGGCACCATTTCCGGCGGCATGATCCCGAAGGTCGAAACCTGTATCTACGCGCTTGAACAGGGCGTGCAGGGCGTGGTCATCATCGACGGCAAGATGCAGCACGCGGTGCTGCTCGAATTGTTCACCAACCAAGGCACCGGCACGCTGATCCACAAGTGACCCGCGCGACCACCTCCGCCCCCATGATCAAGCGCCAGGCCAGCGCAAGGCTGCGGCGATATGCCAAGCGTACTATGCTCGCGTTTCCCGCCGCGATCGTCTCGTTCCTTGCGTCTTCGGCGCCGGCGCTTGCGGACTTAAAACTCTGCAACCGCATGAGCTATGTGGTCGAGGCCGCGATCGGCATCGACGATAAGGCGGCGACCGCAACCCGCGGCTGGTTCCGGATCGATCCGGCCGCCTGCCGCGTGGTGGCGCAGGGCACGCTGACCGCCGACCGGATTCTCTTGAATGCGCGCGCGCTCGGCGTTTATGGTGCGTCCCCAATCCCGCAGAACGGCGGCGATACGCTATGCGTTGCCTCAGATAATTTCGTGATCGCAGCCGCCCGCCAGTGCCGCACCGGGCAGACGCCGGCACCCTTCACCCAGATCACGCCGACCCAGGCCGACGACGGCAACCTGGTGGCGTATCTGGCCGAAGATTCGGAATATGACGACGAACAGGCAAGGCTCGCCGGCATTCAGCGGCTGCTGGTGATCGCAGGCTATGACGCTGCTCCCATCGACGGCGTCGACGGGCCGAAGACGCAAGCGGCGCTGGCGGCCTTCCTGAAAAATCGCGGGCTGACGTCGGATATCGTACAGTCGCCGAACTTTTTCACCACCATGATCGACGCGGTGCAGTCGCCGTCCTCCACCGGGCTCACCTGGTGCAACGACACCAAGCACAAGATCATGGCGGCGGTCGCGACCGACGACGGCAAGGCCGTGGTCAGCCGCGGCTGGTATCGCATCGATCCCGGCAAATGCCTTCACCCCGACGTCACCGGCCAGCCCAGGCAGATCTTCAGTTTTGCGGAAGCCGTCGACGCCGAAAACCGCACCATCAAGGTCAAGGACAAGCCGCTGAACTGGGGCGGCACCACGCAGCTTTGCACCCGCGAGAGCAAGTTCGAGACCAACGAGCAGGGCGACTGCGGCAGCCGCGGCTTTGCCACCACCGGCTTTACGGCCGTCGACATGTCGGGCGGCGGCAACACGCTCCGCTTTGCGATGCCGTGATGATCACCCCCCGCGCCTTCGACCACATCGACACCTGGGTATTTGATCTCGACAACACGCTCTATCCGCATCACGTCAACCTGTGGCAACAGGTCGACAAGAGGATCGGCGAGTTTGTCTCGGCCTGGCTCAAGGTGTCGGCCGAAGAAGCGCGCCGGATTCAGAAGGACTATTATCGCCGCTACGGCACCACCATGCGCGGCATGATGACCGAGCATGGCGTCCGCGCCGACGATTATCTCGCCTACGTGCACCAGATCGACCACTCGCCGCTGGAGCCGAACCCGGCGATGGGGGCTGCGATCGCAAAGTTGCCCGGGCGCAAGCTGATCCTGACCAACGGCTCGACCGATCACGCCGGCAAGGTATTGGAGCGGCTGGGACTGGCCGGGCATTTCGAGGCGGTGTTCGACATCATCGCCGCCGAGCTCGAACCAAAACCGGCGCCGCAGACCTATCGGAAATTCTTGGACCTCCATCAGGTCGATCCGGCGCGATCGGCGATGTTCGAGGATCTCGCGCGCAACCTCGAAATCCCACACCAGCTCGGCATGACTACGGTCTTGGTGGTGCCCGACGGCTCCAGGGAAGTGGTGCGCGAGGATTGGGAGCTCGAAGGCCGCGACGCCTCCCATGTCGACCACGTCACCGACGACCTGACCGGGTTTTTGCAGGGGCTGGGCGCCGGCTAGGGCACGCCTGCGCCTTGACTTTCCCGCGCCAAATCCCGAAAAAGCCCACCCAATTGCCGCCTGCCAATATCCGCCTCTTTAAGGAAATCACGATGTCTATTTCCGCCCTCGAATCCACCGTCAACAACGCGTTCGACGCGCGCGAGACCGTCTCGATCGCGACCAAGGGCGAGGTCCGCGACGCCGTTGAAAGCGCGCTCGAGCTGCTCGACAAGGGCGAGGTTCGCGTCGCCGAGCGCGAGGCGAATGGAAAGTGGAAGGTCCATCAGTGGCTGAAGAAGGCGGTGCTGCTGTCGTTCCGGCTGAACGACATGAGCGCGATACAAGGCGGCCCCGGCAAGGCGGCGTGGTGGGACAAGGTGCCCTCGAAATTCGAGGGCTGGGGCGAGAACCGCTTTCGCGACGCCGGCTTTCGCGCCGTGCCCGGTGCGATCGTGCGCCGCTCGGCCTTCATCGCCAAGAACGTCGTATTGATGCCTTCCTTCGTCAATCTCGGCGCCTATGTCGATGAAGCGACCATGATCGATACCTGGTCCACGGTCGGCTCCTGCGCCCAGATCGGAAAGCGCGTGCACATCTCCGGCGGCGTCGGCATCGGCGGCGTGCTGGAGCCGTTGCAGGCCGAACCCGTGATTGTCGAGGACGATTGTTTTATTGGCGCGCGGTCGGAAGTCGCCGAAGGCGTGATCGTACGCAGGGGCGCGGTGCTGGCGATGGGCGTGTTCCTGGGGGCGTCGACAAAAATCGTCGACCGCGACACCGGCGAGACTTTTGTCGGCGAGGTGCCGGAATATGCCGTGGTGGTGCCGGGGAACTTGCCGGCGAGACCGCTGAAGAACGGCCAGCCGGGGCCCTCCACCGCCTGTGCCGTCATCGTCAAGCGGGTCGACGAGCGCACCCGCGCCAAAACCAGCATCAACGAGCTGTTGCGGGACTAGGTGGTTTCCGCCGCGATAGTGAGGAGCCCGCCGCAACACGCAAGACAAAGGCGCGGTGTCTCGAACCATGAGGCCGCCGGCCGCGACCAACGTTCCCGACTGCGAATGGCACGCATCCGGAGCAGTCATGGATTGGAACTTTTTCTTTGGTTTTGAAAGCCGCATCAACCGCGCTAAATGCTGGCTCGCGACGGCGCTCAACTTTTTCTGCCTTTTGATGTTCATGCTGCTTGTCCCGCTCAATATCGGCAGCAGCTTTCGTGATGCCGATCCCAAATGGGCGATACCTTTCACGATCGCCTTGCTGCTCGGTACCCTGGGGCCCGCCATCATCGTCAGCGCATGGCGCTTTGCCGCCATCATTATCAAGCGGCTTCACGACCGCGATAGGAGCGGCTGGTGGATGGTGCTGTTTTTCATCGTCCCTTCCCTGCTCGATAAGCTTTGGGATTGGCTCGATAACCCGACCGCGGCGCTCTTGATCGGACTGCTCGGCTTTGTCCTGAGCGTCTGGAGCTTTGTCGAAATCTTCTGCCTGAGGGGAACGCGCGGGCCCAACCGGTTCGGGTCCGATCCGCTTGCGCGCGGCAATATGCGCATCGATACGGCCTCGCCCGCGCAGGCGTAACGCCTAGAATTTTTCCCGAGCGGCGCTAGCCCGCAGCCAGCATCGCATGTTAAGCGGGGGGCATGATTGTTGATGCCCTCTCGATCGCCCGCGATCTCGTCCGCTGCCCCTCCGTAACCCCCGCTGACGCCGGCGCACTCGGCGTTCTTGAAAATATCCTAAAGAGCGCCGGCTTCGAGACACATCGCGTCACCTTCAGCGAGCCCGGCACATCGGATATCGACAATCTCTACGCCCGCATCGGGACCGAAGCGCCGCACCTCACCTTCGCCGGTCACACCGACGTGGTGCCGCCGGGCGACGAGACCGCCTGGACCCATGGCGCGTTCTCCGGCGAAGTGAAGGAAGGCTTTCTCTATGGCCGCGGCGCGGTCGACATGAAGGGCGGCATCGCCTGCAGCACCGCGGCGGTGCTGCAATATCTCGCCGACCATGGCGGCAAGCCAAAAGGCTCCATCTCGTTCCTGATCACCGGCGACGAGGAAGACGTCTCCGTCAACGGCACGATAAAACTGCTGCAATGGGTGGCGGCGCGCGGGGAAAAATTCGACCATTGCGTGCTCGGCGAGCCCTCCAACCAGGAGGTGCTGGGCGATTGCATCAAGGTCGGCCGTCGCGGCTCGCAGTCAGGCACGCTTTATGTCGACGGCATGCAGGGCCACGTCGCCTATCCGCACCGCGCGGCAAACCCGGTGCCGGATATTTCGCGGCTGATCGTTGCGATCAGCGACGAGCCGCTCGACCATGGCAGCGCGCAGTTCCAGGCTTCCAATCTCGAATTTAGCTCGGTCGATGTCGGCAACAGCGCCTTCAACGTGATCCCCGGCCAGGCGCGCGCCAAATTCAACATCCGCTTCAACGATCATCATACGCAAGCGACGCTGCGCGAACTGGTGGAGGCGCGGCTTCAAAAAGCGGCGGGCAACCGCATCAAGGCGCGGATCGTGTGGGAGCCTTCGAACTCCAACGTGTTCGTCACCAAGCCGGGCCCGTTCACTGATTTGGCGGTCACGGCGATCGAAGAAGTCACCGGCCGCAAGCCGGAGCTTTCGACGAGCGGCGGCACCTCGGACGCGCGCTTCATCGCGAGCTATTGCCCGGTGATCGAATTCGGCCTGGTCGGCCAGACCATGCACCAGATCGACGAGCGCGCCGCCGTCTCCGACCTGGAGAAGCTGGCCAAAATCTATCGCGGGATTCTCGATCGGTATTTTGCGTGAGGTCTCTTCTCCCTCGCCCCGCTCTCTTGTCCGCCGGAGCCCGCCTTCGGGCGAAGGCGGATACGGGGAGAGGCGGAGGCGGCCTACGGCCGCCGTCCTCCTTAATGAAAGAAGAACGCCGATGCGAAGCATCGGCTATGGTGAGCGGCGGCCTCCACGAATACCGAATCCGCGGTGAGTTCCCCTCACCCGGCGCTACGCGCCGCAAGCGGGGCGAGGTGAAAAACACTCAATACTCCACTTTGACCAGATACAGCCCTTCCGGCGGCGCGACGGGGCCGCAGGCGGCGCGGTTGCGGGCGGCGAGAGCGGCTGCGAGATCATCGGCGCTCCAGCGGCCCTCGCCGACCCATACCAGCGAACCCACCATCGAGCGCACCTGGCTGTGCAGGAACGAGCGCGCCGAAGTCATGATGCTGACCGCATCGCCATCTCTTTCGACATCGAGCTGATCGAGCGTCTTCTCCGGCGATTTCGCCTGGCATTCGGTGTCGCGGAAGGTGGTGAAATCGTGCTTGCCGAGCAATCGCTGCGCAGCCTCATGCATCGCATCCGTGTCGAGACGCCGCGGCACACGCCAGCTGCGCTTGATGTCGAGCGCAAGATTGGCGCGGGTGTTGGTGATGCGATACAAATAATGCCGCTTGATCGCGGAAAACCGCGCCTCGAAATGATCGGGCACGATCTCGGCCGAGAGCACGGCGATCGGATGCGGCCTTAGATGCGCGTTTAGCCCGTCGCGAAAGCGCCCCGGCACAAAATGCTTGGCGATGTCGCAATGGGCGACTTGCGCCAACGCATGCACGCCGGCGTCGGTGCGGCCGGCGCCATTGACGCGAACGTCCTCGCCGCAGATCGCCTTCACAGCAGTCTCCAGCGCGCCCTGCACGGTCAGCGCATTGTCCTGGATCTGCCAGCCGGAAAACGGCGTGCCGTCATATTCGATGATGAGCTTGTAACGGGGCATATCAGACGAGCCGCGCCGGTGGCTTCAGCGTCGTGCCGCGCAGAAACTCCGCGGCCTTCATCGGTGCCTTGCCGGCGCGCTGCAATTCGATGATGCGGATCGCGCCTTCGCTGCAAGCGATCGTCAATTGATTGTCGAGCACGTCGCCCGGCTCGCCAAAACCTTTTGCCAACTCGCAGCGTAAAATCTTGACCCGCGCCGCATCACCCTCGCCAATCTCGCTCCACGCGCCCGGAAACGGCGACAGCCCGTGAATATGCCGCAGCACGGCGCGGGCCGGCTTGTTCCAGTCGATGCGGGCCTCGGCCTTCTCGATCTTGGCGGCGTAGGTCAGCCCGTCGTCGCTCTGTTTTTTGAGTTGCAGCGCGCCCTTTTCCAGCGCGCCCATCGCGCGCACCATCAGGTCGGCGCCAAGCGGCGCCAGCGCGTCGTGCAGATCGCTTGCTGTCATCCTGTCGGTGATCGCAACGCGTTCGGCCATGGCGACGTCGCCGGTGTCGAGGCCAGCGTCCATCTTCATCACCACGACGCCGCTCTCGGCATCGCCTGCCATGATGGCGCGATTGATCGGGGCCGCCCCGCGCCAGCGCGGCAACAACGAGGCGTGCAGGTTGAAGCAGCCATATTTGGGGGCATCGAGGATGGCCTGCGGCAGGATCATGCCATAGGCGACGACGACGGCGGCATCCGCTTCATGCCCACGAAATTCTTCCGAAGCCTGCGGTGTCTTCAATGTCTTCGGCGTCAGCACGGCAATGCCGAGCCGCCGCGCTTCCTGCTCGACCGGCGTCGGCTGCAGCTTCATGCCGCGCCCGCCGGGTTTTGCCGCGCGGGTGTAAACCGCTGCGACCTCATGGCCATGAGCCACAAGCTCCAACAGCGTCGGCACCGAAAATTCCGGCGTGCCCATGAAGATCAGACGGAGAGGCATGACTTGAGAATATCCTCGGCGAGATTTCAATTTATCCGTCATGGCCGGGCTTGTCCCGGCCATCCACGTCCTTGGTGCCAACAAGTAAGGCGTGGCCCGGGTCAAGGCCGGGCATGACGGCGGAAAGAGTACGACCTACTCCGCAGCCCGCTTGGCGGCCTTGGAAAACTTCTTCTGCACGCGATCGCGCTTCAGTTTCGACAGATAGTCGATGAACAAGACGCCGTTGAGATGATCGATCTCGTGCTGGATGCAGGTCGCAAACAGCCCCTCGGCGTCCTCTTCGTGCACCTTGCCGTCGAGATCGGTGAAGCGCACGCGCACCTTGGCCGGCCGCTCCACCTCCTCGTAATATTCGGGGATCGACAGGCAGCCTTCCTCGTAGACCGACATTTCTTCCGACGACGACAGGATTTCCGGATTGATGAAGACGCGCGGCCGCGGCGTGCTCTCGCCGTTTTCGTCGCGCTTGGCGAGGTCCATGGTGATCAGCCGCAACGGCTGCCCGACCTGGATCGCAGCAAGCCCGATGCCGGGCGCGGCATACATGGTCTCGAACATGTCATCGGCGAGTTTCCGGATCTCCGGCGTCACCTTTTCGACAGGCTTTGACACCAGCCGCAACTGCTTGTCTGGGAGGATGATGATTTCTCGGATAGCCATGGCGGGCGATTTAAGCTGCTGATTCGACGGGGTCAATGCGGCCGGGAACGCATTAACCGCGCGCTAACCATGAATTTTAAGGTCCGCTCAACCATAAATTTTTACCCCGCGTTCACCATAAATGTTCCCTCTTCGTTCGCGATCGGCAGCGAATCGGCTACAGAAGACAGCATGAACCAGATTCTTTTCGTGATCGGCAATTGGCCGGTCCACATCAATGACGCGCTGATCGGCTTCGGCGCGCTCACCCTTGTGCTTCTCCTCGTGATCGCCGTCGTGATCGCGCGATCGGGGCGGCGCGGGGCCGAGTTGGCGATGGCGCAGGCCGTGCGCGCCGACGAGCTCGAGGAGCGGCTCTCGGAAATGCTGCGCGCGCAAAGCGAATCGACCGTCCGCGTCGACGCCATGGGCCAGGCCTTGGCGGGCCGCCAGGCCGAGCTCGCGCGCGCCGTCAACGAGCGGCTCGATTCGGTGACCCATCGCGTCGGCCAGTCGATGGAACAGACCACGCGCAACACCATGGATAGTCTGCGCGTGCTGCACGAGCGGCTCGGCATCATCGACAATGCGCACAAGAACCTGACCGACCTGACCTCGCAGGTGACGACGCTGCGCGACGTGCTCGCCAACAAGCAATCGCGCGGCGCGTTCGGCCAGGCGCGGATGGAAGCGATCGTCCAGGACGGCATGCCGAAGGGCTCCTACGAATTCCAGTTCACGCTGTCGTCCGGCAAGCGGCCGGATTGCGTGGTGTTTTTGCCCGATCAGCGCCCGCTCTGCATCGACGCGAAATTCCCGCTGGAGGCGATGACGGCGCTGCACGATGCGCGCACCGACGACGAGCGGAAATTCGCCAGCCAGCGGCTGCGCAACGACGTGCTGAAGCATGTCGGCGACATCGCCGAGAAATACCTGATTGCCGGCGAGACGCAGGACACCGCGCTGATGTTCGTGCCGTCGGAATCGGTCTATGCCGAAATCCACGACGGCTTCGATGACGTGATCCAGAAGGCCTATCGCGCCCGCGTGGTCCTGGTGTCGCCGTCGCTGTTGATGCTGGCGATCCAGGTGATGCAGCAGATCCTAAAAGACGCGCGGATGCGCGATGCCGCCGACCTGATCCGCACCGAGGTGCTCAACCTTGGCGACGATCTCGGACGTTTGCGAGATCGCGTGCTGAAACTGCAGAAGCATTTTTCCGACGCCAACGAGGACATCAGGCAGATCCTGATTTCCGCCGACAAGATCGAAAAGCGCGCCGGACGGATCGAGGAACTCGACTTCAGCAAGGAAACGCCGGTCGAAGCCCCACGCCTGGTCAAACCCGCCACGCCCGAGCTGTTCCCCTTGCCGCGCAAGCTGCAGGCGGGGGAGTGATTGCGAGCCCCGCTTTGCGCAGTAAAATCAGGTGTCATCGCCCGGCTTGACCGGGCGACCCAGTATCCAGAGACGGTAGATGGGGGCACGCAGCTACTACGTCTACATTCTAGCCAGCCGCATCGGCGGCACGTTCTACATCGGCGTGACAAACGATCTCATTCGCCGCTCGCCGAGCACAAATTGAAATCGCCGAGAGCTTCACCAAGCGCCACAACGTAATCCGACTTGTCTATTTCGAGCAGTTCGACCAAATCGAGCAGGCAATCCATCGTGAGAAACGGCTAAAGAAATGGACGCGGGCCTGGAAGATTTCACTGATCGAAAAAGACAACCCGAACTGGATCGATCTTTGTCCAGAGATTGCGGGAGGTGGCGGATAGGCCTCTGGAATACTGGGTCGCCCGGTCAAGCCGGGCGATGACAGTCTTTTCCTGGCAGAATCTGCTAACACCCTTTGCATGACAGCTCCCGAAGCCGCCGCCGAATCAAATCCATCTACGCCCACCCCCCGCGCCTCCTGGCGCGACAGCCTTGCCGTCTACCTGCAGCCGCGCGTGCTGATCGTGCTGCTGCTCGGCTTTTCCTCCGGCCTGCCGCTGGCGCTGTCGGGCTCGACGCTGCTGGTGTGGATGCGCGAGTCCGGCGTCGATCTCGGCACCATCGGGCTGTTCGCGCTGGTCGGCACGCCCTACACGCTGAAATTCCTCTGGGCGCCGCTGGTCGATGCGCTGCATGTGCCGTTGTTCACGCACGCCTTCGGCCGCCGCCGCGGCTGGCTGGTGTTCTCGCAATTGCTGCTGATCGCCGCGATCCTGCTGCTCGCGCTGACCGACCCGGCGCGCTCGCCATTGTTCGTGGCGCTTGGCGCGCTCCTGGTCGCGACGATGTCGTCGACCCAGGACATCGTGGTCGATGCCTTTCGCGTCGAGAGCCTGCCCGAGAGCGAGCAGGCCGCCGGCATGGCGTCCTATGTCGCGGCCTACCGCATCGGCATGCTGGTTTCGACCGCGGGCGCGCTGTTCATCGTCAGCGGCTTCGAGTGCACCGGCCTTGCGCGCACTTCGGCGTGGATGTGGGGCTATGTGGTGATGGCCGCATTGGTGCTTGATCGGCACGTCACGGCGCTGTCGCCACCGAGCCCGAGCAATCCGCGCGCGTGGACAGCCGCGACCCGCGCCGAGAGCGCGTTCGCGCGCGTGCTCCATGCCGCAGTCGGTGCGTTCTCCGAATTCCTGACCCGCAAGGATGCGCTGCGCCGCGCTCGCCTTCGTGGTGCTGTTCAAATTCACCGACGCGTTTTCCGGCACCATGACCGCGCCGTTCGTGATCGACCTCGGCTTTTCCCGCAACGACTATGCCGCCATCGTCAAGGGCGTTGGGCCTCGCCGCGACCCTGATCGGCGGCTTTGCCGGCGGCTTTGTGGCGCGGCGCTATTCGCTGGCCGCGAGCCTGTGGATCGGCGGCATGCTGCAGGCGATCGCCAATCTGTCGTTCTCCTGGCTGGCGCATCGTCGGCGTCAACGAATGGGCGCTGGCGTTTGCGATCACCGCGGAAAATTTCACCAGCGCGATCGGCACCGTGATCTTCGTCGCCTACCTGTCGGCGCTGTGCCGGAACCCGCTGCACACCGCGACCCAATACGCGCTGCTGACCGCACTCGCCGCGGTGGGACGTACCTATCTGTCGTCCGGCGCCGGCTATGTCGCGAAGGCGACCGGATGGCCGCTGTTCTTTGCGATCTGCGTCGTGGTCGCGGTGCCGAGCCTGATCCTGCTGGCCTGGCTGCAGCGGCGCGGGCATTTCGACGAGCTGGGGCCGGTGAAGGTTTAGCTGCTCGGCGGCGTGAATCGTGTTCGCCCCTCACCCTCGATCGTCGTCACCCGCGAAAGCGGGCGATCCAGTATTCCAGAGACATTCGTTGTCAAGGTCGCCCGCTCGTAGGCGAGCGGAAGCGACGCCGTCCTTCGAACGGCTATGCCGGGCGATGACAGCGGTACGTATGTCAGGTCAATGCGTGGTCACGATGCTCCATTTCGTGACCACGGCCTCGCTCATCTGCCCGGCGTCCTGCGCGCAGGCGACCTCATCGACCTTCAGCGAGACTTCCTTGCCGACGAAGTCCTTCAGCTGCGCTGCCTGCGCGTCGTTGCTGGTGACGATCTGAAATGTCTCCGGTCCGGTTTCCAGGCCGCAAAGGCCGTTCGGCGGCGGCAGCCGGCGCGGCTCGCTGGTGAGCTGATAGGTGGCGACGCGCTTGCCCTTCTTGCCGCCGCGTACGTGCATGGCGTTGAGTTCTCCGGACAGCACGTCGCCGGCATTGATCGGCTTGCCGGCCTTCGGCGCAGGCTCGGCTCTGCTGCGCAAACGCCTGCGGGCGCGGCGAGGATCGCAACCAGCGATCGATGCCGCAAGCCAGCCGTTTGGCGAATCGTCGTTTCGTCATTTCAGTCATTTCCGTTGATGGTGGTTAGAACAGCGTCCGCTGCCGCATCGCAGCCGACAGCGTGCCTTCGTCGAGATAATCAAGCTCGCCGCCGACCGGCACGCCGTGGGCGAGCCGCGTCACCTTGACGTTCGCCTCCTGCAGCAGGTCGGTGATGTAATGCGCGGTGGTCTGGCCGTCGACCGTCGCATTCAGCGCCAGGATGATTTCGGTGACCTGCGCATCATGCGCGCGCGCGACCAGCGCGTCGATGGTCAGGTCCTGCGGGCCGACGCCGTCGAGCGGCGACAGTGTCGCGCCGAGCACGTGGTAGCGGCCGTTGGTCGCGTTGGCCCGCTCCAGCGCCCAGAGATCGGCGACGTCGGCGACCACCACGATGATCGAGGGATCGCGCCGCGGATCGGTGCAGACCGTGCAGGGATTTTGCGTGTCGATATTGCCGCAGGTCTTGCAGACCTGGATCTTGTCGATCGCCACCTGCAGCGCGGCCGGACAGCGGCGTCATCAGCGCTTCGCGCTTCTTGATCAGATGCAGCGCCGCGCGCCGCGCCGAGCGCGGGCCGAGCCCCGGCAGCCGCGCCAAGCAGCTGGATCAGGCGTTCGATTTCGGGACCGGCAACCGCAGCAGCCATATTATTCAGGCCAGGCCCAGCATCCCGGGCGGCAAACCAAGTCCGCCGGTCAGCGCCTGCATCTTCTCCTGCATCGCGGCTTCCGCCTTGCGCCGCGCGTCATTATGCGCGGTCACCAGCAGGTCCTCGAGGATCTCGCGCTCGTCCGGCCTTCATCAGCGAAGGATCGATCTTGACCGCCTTGACTTCCATCTTCGCGGTCATGCGCACAGCCACGAGGCCGCCGCCGGAAATGCCCTCGACCTCGACATGGCCGAGCTCTTCCTGCATCGCCTGCATCTTCGATTGCAGTTGCGCCGCCTGCTTCATCATGCCGAGAAAATCAGCCATCGGGCTTCCTTGAATGGCTAGAGATCGTCGCTGTCAGGATTTTCGGTCAGGTCTTCACCGCTGGCATCGGATTCCGGCGGCTCGGGGGCAAGCCTGCGCACCTCGACCACCTTGGCGCCGGGAAACCGCGCCAGCACCTCTTGCACCCGCGGATCGGCTTCGGCGGCGCGCTCGCGCTGGTTTCTCGCGACCTCGTTCTGCGAACGCAGCGTCGGCTGTCCCGCCTCGTTGGACACGATCACGGTCCAGCGCCGGCCGGTCCATTGCTCGAGCTTGCGCGAGAGATCGTTGATCAGGGTTGCGCGCAGGCATGGCGCTCCAGCGCGACCTCAAGCCGGCCGTCCTCGATCCGGACCAGGCGGACATCGGCTTCCAGCGCCGCCTTGGTCATCAGATCGCGCTTTTCGGCCGGCGAGCGCGACCAGTTGCGGAAAGCTCGTGATCCGCAGCGCCGGCTGCGGACTGCACCTCCGGCTGCCGGCGCGATCATTTGCGGCGCGTGCGGAGGCCTCGGTGCCGGCGCGCGGCGCAGCGATCGTCCGCGCCGGCTGCGATGGCGACGGAAGATGCCGGCGAAGCGGACGTCGTCGGCGCCGGCGCGCTGCGTGGCGCTGCGCTTGCGGCAAGTACCGGCGACGGCGCCGCCGTTCTGCTCGATCATCCGGATCGCCTCATCCGGCGTCGGCATGTCGGCGACATAGGCGATGCGCACCAGCACCATTTCGGCGGCCGCCGCCGGCCGGGTCGCGGCCTGCGCCTCGGTGATGCCCTTGAGCAGCATCTGCCACATCCGCGACAGCACCCGCATCGAAAGCTTGGCGGCGAAATCGCGCGCGCGCAGTGCGTTCGGTTTCGCCGAACGCGACATTGTCGGCGGTCGCCGGCACGATCTTGACGCGGGTGACGAAATTGACGAATTCGGCGAGATCGGAAAGCACCACGATCGGATCGGCGCCGGTATCATACTGCTCGCGAAATTCCTTGAACGCGCTGGCGATGTCGCCGCGAACCAGCGACTCGAACAGATCGATCACCCGGGTGCGGTCGGCAAGCCCGAGCATCTGCCGCACCGCGTCGGCGCGCACATGGCCGGCCGCATGCGCGATCGCCTGGTCGAACAGCGACGAGCGAATCGCGCACCGAGCCTTCGGCGGCGCGCGCGATGATGCCGAGCGCTTCCGGCTCGACCTCGACGCTCTTCTTTCGCGGCGATGTTGGCAAGATGCATCATCAGCACGTCGGCCTCGACCCGGCGCAAATCAAAGCGCTGGCAGCGCGACAGCACCGTGACCGGCACTTTGCGGATTTCGGTGGTGGCGAACACGAATTTGGCGTGCTCCGGCGGCTCTTCCAGCGTCTTCAGGAAGGCGTTGAACGCCGCGGTCGAGAGCATGTGGACTTCGTCGATGATGTAGACCTTGTAGCGGGCGCTGGCCGGCGCATAGCGCACGCTGTCGTTGATCTGGCGCACGTCGTCGACGCCGGTATGGGAGGCGGCGTCCATTTCCAGCACGTCCATGTGCCGGCTTTCCATGATCGCCTGGCAATGCACGCCGAGCACCGGCATGTGGATGGTCGGTCCCTTCACCGATCCATCCGGCAATTCGTAATTCAGCGCGCGGGCGAGAATCCGCGCCGTGGTGGTCTTGCCGACGCCGCGCACCCCGGTCAGGATCCAGGCCTGCGGAATGCGCCCGGTCTCGAACGCGTTCGAGACGGTGCGGACCACGGCGTCCTGGCCGATCAAATCCGTCGAAACTGGAGGGGCGGTATTTGCGCGCCAGCACGCGATAGGGCTTGCCGGCCTCGGCTGCGCCGCCGAGATCGAAGCCGCCCTGATCGGCGCTGTCGGGCTTCGTCGGGGGTTTAGGGGAGCGCCAGCATCGGTCATCGATCGATCCGCAATTGATTGTCTCTCGAAGCCGGCTTGCGGAAAGCAGAGCGAATTCAAGCGCAGGGCGCTGGTTCGCCGCTTCTTGCGCGATTCGCTCGGAAAAACAGGTAGGAGACTGACGAGCGACCCGATCCGGACCTCGTTAGGGCTGCTTCCTTCCGGACCTGACCCGGTTGGCGAGTGGCTCGTCCACCGCCAATCTCCCGGTCCCTATTTGGGGCCAAAAGGGCCGGAAAGCAAGCGGGGCCGGGTCGCGGTTTGCGGGACTTGTGCAGAAACGCGGAAAGGCATTAGTTGCCGTCATGGCCGGGCGTAGTCGTCCGAAGGACGGCGTCGCTTCCGCTCGCCTATGCCCGGCCATCCACGTCTTGCTTGGCGATTACCCAAGAAGGACGTGGATGCCCGGGACGAGCCCGGGCATGACGAGGGAACATTTATGCCTTCCGATTCTCCCGCCTGGTCGCTGCATTCACGGCTCAAGAAAGACACCATCGACATCGGCGACCTGCCGCTGTGCCGGGTGCTGGTGATCAAGGACGCGCATTACCCGTGGCTGCTGCTGGTGCCGCGCCGGCCCGAGGCCGTCGAGATCATCGACCTCGACGAGGTCGAGCAGGCGCAGTTGATGACCGAAATTACCCGCGTCGCGCGCGCGCTGAAAGAAATCACCCAATGCGACAAGCTGAATATCGCCGCCCTCGGCAATCTGGTGCCGCAACTGCACGTCCATGTCATCGCGCGCCGCTCCAGCGACGTCGCCTGGCCGCGCCCGGTCTGGGGCGTGATGCCGCCGCTCGCGCATGACGCCGAGGAAGTCCAGAATTTCATCAGCGCGCTTCGCCGCAAAATCTGGCTTGGTTGAACACAGTGAACATGACAGCATTCGATTCGTTTCCGCTGGGACAGCCGGCCTTCGTCACCCATATCCTCGATCGCGCCGCGCATCTGCGCGGCGACGACGCCAAACTGCTGGCGCTGGAAGGCAACCGCGATGCGCGCGCCTATGTGGTGCATCGCGACTCGCTGGTGGTGAAGCAGGAGGCCGACGGCTCCGCGCGCGCTGCTGACGCATCGACGAAGCGCTGAAATTCGGCGCCAATCCCGGCACGATCTTCCTGGGCTTGCGCGACGGCGCGGCGGTGTTCGGCATGGGCATATCGGCCGCCGGCGGTGGAAAAACTGCTGACCCGCGACGACGTCGCCGTGACCGAACTGCGCGGCATGGCGATGCAGGGCGTGGTGCCGCCGGACCAGCTCTCGGCGATCGCGATGGCGAAATCGATGGTGACCTGGCATCAGCGCCACGGCTATCTGCGCCAATTGCGGAACCCGCACCGCGATGAAGGAAGGCGGCTGGAAGCGCGAATGCCCGAACTGCAAGGCCGAGCATTTTCCGCGCACCGACCCGGTCGTGATCATGCTGGTGACCTCGGGCGACAAGTGCCTGCTGGGCCGGCAGAAGCATTTCCCGCCCGGGATGTATTCCTGCCTCGCCGGCTTCGTCGAAGCCGCCGAAACCATCGAGGACGCGGTCCGCCGCGAGATCTTCGAGGAATCCGGAATTCGCTGCACCGACGTGAATTATTACATGACGCAGCCCTGGCCCTATCCGTCGTCGCTGATGATCGGATGCACCGCGCGCGCCACCAACGAGGATATCGTTGTCGATCGTTCGGAACTGGAGGACGCGCGCTGGTTCGACCGCGCCGAGGCCACCCTGATGATCAAGCGGCAACATCCCGACGGCCTCGCCGGACCGCATCCGTTTGCCATTGCCCATCATCTGCTCGGCCGCTGGGTGCATGGCGGGACCCGAACGCCGCGCATAGCGGGAACCGGAGCATGGCTCAGTCGATTAACCCGGACTCGGTTCCGGCACAGGGCGGACCCGGCATGACGGATCCAGGCATGAACTTTCACGCCGCCGCGCCGAAAATCCCGCCGCGCATCCTCTGCATCGGCATGCCGGTGCGCGACCTGACGTTTCGCGTCCAGGAACTGCCGGCGCGCGGCTTCAAGGTGAATGCCAGCCATTTCGACGAAATCTGCGGCGGCAACGCGCTCAATGCGGCGATCGGCATCGTCCGGCTCGGCGGCCGCGCCTCGATCTGCGGGCCGATGGGCGACGCCCGCGAAACCTCGAGCCGCTACATTTTCGACAAGCTCGCGCATGAGGGCATCGACACCACAGCACATCGTGCACATGCCGGGCCTGGTGACGCCGATCTCGAACATCATGATCGACCCGAGCGGCGAGCGCACCATCGTGACCTTCCGCGATCCGGAATTGTGGAAGGTGCAGCTGCCCGACGCCGACAAGCTGCTGGAGGATTGCGACGCCATCCTGACCGAGAGCCGCTGCGCGGAATTCTGCACCGATCTGTGCGCCGAGGCGCGCCGGCGCGGCATTCCCGTGATCGTCGATGTCGATCGCGCGATGTCGCTGCGCGAGGGGCTGCTGACCGCGTCGTCGCATCTGGTGTTCTCCAGCGAGCCGCTGCAGGCCACCGCCGGCGTCGCCGACGACGGCGAGGCGCTGAAGAAGATCGCCAAGCTGACCCCGTCGTTCCTGGCGGGCACGCGCGGCGCGCAGGGCACGATCTGGCTCGACGAGCAGCAGAACCTGCAGCAGACGCCGGCCTTCCCGGTGCACACCGTGGACACGCTGGGCGCCGGCGACGTGTTCCATGGCGCCTTTGCGCTCGCCATCACCGAAAATCAGGATCTGCGGCGAGGCGCTGCGGTTCGCCTCCGCCGCCGCAGCGCTGAAATGCACCCGCTTCGGCGGCGCCTTTGCCGCCCCGCAACGTGCTGAAGTTGAAGCAGCTTTTGAGCCAGGGCCAGGCGGCCAGCCCGGCTCAGACCGGCCAATAATGGGCTTGTCTTAGAAGAATTTTCTCTATATGAGGGGTATCAACCCCATAAATGGAACAAAGTTCTTCTCATGACCGACCTCGCCGTTCACGTTCTTGAGCCCAACCGCCGCCTCGACGCCATCGACCGCAAGATCCTGACCGTGCTGCAGGAGGACGCCTCGCTGTCGGTCGCCGAGATCGGCGACCGGGTCGGGCTGTCCTCGACGCCGTGCTGGAAGCGCATCCAGCGGCTGGAGGCCGACGGCGTGATCCTGCGCCGGGTCGCGCTGGTCGACCAGAACAAGATCGGGCTCGGCATCTCGGTGTTCGTGTCGGTCGAGAGCGCCGATCATTCCGAAGCCTGGCTGCGGAACTTCGCCGACGCCGTCAGCGCGATGCCCGAGGTGATGGAATTCTACCGGATGGCGGGCGACGTCGACTACATGCTGCGCGTCGTGGTCGCGGACATGCAGAGCTACGACGTGTTCTACAAGAAGCTGATCGGCGCGGTGCCGCTGAAGAACGTCACCTCGCGCTTTGCGATGGAGAAGATCAAGTCGGTCACCGCGCTGCCGGTGCCGGCGGCGTAACCGCCACTCTCGATTGAGCGCTGGCCGCTTCCTATCGGAACGCGCGACGCTGATTTTGCCTCGTCGCGCGGCAAGATACGTAACCGGATCATTTACCGCGCAATTAGCTTCGGCTCCGATATTCTTGCGCGATGACGCCGAGCAAAGCAACGATTCGCGTCGTCCCGATGGCCGGCCTGGCTGAACGCCGCCGCTATTGCTGGCCGCGAGCTTCGATCGCGATCGCAGCGCTGTCGTTGCAGGTTCGTCCCGGCGCCGAGATCGTGGCCGTGGCGTTTCCGCCGTGGTGGAGCGCGCAGCAGGTTTTCGCTGGCCGCCGCTTCCGCCAACGCCGCGATCGTCAGGATGACGGCGATTCCGGCCGTGCTGGTGGTGCGGCCCGACGATCACGACGGGCTGACGCGGCTGCGCGAAGCCGGCGTCTGGCTTACGCATCGACCCGCAGGCCATTGCCGCCTGCTTTAATCGTAATTAAGGAAATTTGAGCATGGACTGGGACATGACTATCGAAAGCAATGACCTCGACAGCCTTGCGCGAAACCGCCAGCAGGGCGTTGCTCGCGGTGCTCTGGCTGCATGTTCCGATCGCCGTCGTCATCGGCATGACGCGCGGCGCCGATTGGCTGCTGCCGGCCGTGCTGATGGTGGCGATGGCGATGGCCGCGACGCTGTCGTGGCGCGCTGCCGGGCAACGGACTTTCGACCCGCCTCGATCTTCGCGGTCGCGCTGATGGGCGACGTGTCGGTGTTTACCTTCCAGTTCGCCGGACATCCCTGGCAGATCGACATGCACATGTACTTCTTCGCCGCGCTGGCCTGCCTGGTCGCCTATTGCGACTATCGGCCGATCCTCGCCGGCACGGTCGCGGTCGCCCTGCATCATCTGGTGCTGAACTTCATCCTTCCGGCGGCGATCTATCCCGGCGGCGCCGACCTCGGCCGCGTCGTGCTGCATGCCGTCATCCTGCTGCATCGAAGCCGGCGTGCTGATCTGGCTTGCCCATGAACTCTCGCATCTGTTCGTGACGGCGGCGCAGAAGACCGCCGAAGCCGAAGCGGCCGACGCCGCCGAGGCGCGCGCCAACGCCGAGCGCGCCGAAGCCGAGCAGCGCGCCAAGCAGGAGCGCGACGCCGCGAGGCGCGAGCTCGCCGCCGAGCTTCGAGCGCAAGATCGGCCAGTATCGTCGAGGCGGTCGCCGTCGCCGCCCGCGAAATGCAGGGCATGTCCGTCGTCGATGAGCGGCAGCAGCGCGGAAGCCGCGCGGCAGACCGCGGCGGCCGCCGCCGCATCGACGCAGGCCTCGGCGAACGTCGAAACGGTGGCCTCCGCGACCGAGGAACTGACCGCCTCGATCAGCGAGATCGCCCAGCAGGTGACGCGCTCGGCCGAAGATCGCCGGCAAGGCCGCCGAGGAAGCGCGCCGCACCAATACCGTGGTCGAGGGGCTTGCGAGCGGCACCCAGAAGATCGGCGAAGTCGTGACCCTGATCCAGAACATCGCCAGCCAGACCAATCTGCTGGCGCTGAACGCCACCATCGAGGCGGCGCGCGCCGGCGAGCACGGCAGGGGATTTGCCGTGGTCGCCAGCGAGGTCAAGGCGCTCGCCAACCAGACCGCGAAGGCGACCGAGGAAATCTCGGCGCAGATTCAGAGCATCCAGAGCGCCACCGGCGAAGCCGTCAGCGCGATCCAGGCGATCGGCGGCACCATCGCCGAGATCGACGAAATCTCCAGCGCGATCGCCGCCGCCGTCGATCAGCAGGGCGCGGCGACGCGCGAGATCTGCCGGCAACGTGCAGCAGGCCGCCAACGGCACCCGCGACGTCAACGACAATATCGTCGGCGTCACCCGGGCCTCCGGCGAAGCCGGCAGCGCCGCCTCGAAACTGCTCGACGCCGCCAACGGATTGTCGTCGCAGTCCGAGCGGCTGAAATCCGAGGTCGACGGCTTCCTCGGATCGCTGCGCGCGGCGTAGGCGATCCGCTCGTTTCCACGGACGCGGTCAGCGCGATACGCGCGGCTCGGATCCGAGTCATCGCACATGCCTCGCGTACCGGATCGATCGCGCATCGCGGGTACGACGTCGCCGTGCAAGCGCGGGCGAGGTGAGCAGCCTCAAATCTTCTGATTATATTCGCCGACCTCGGGATGGGTGCGCAGCACCGAATCCATCGCCTCGAACATGTCGCGCATGCGCTGCTCGGACACCGGGCTCTCGACCACCACCACCAGTTCCGGCTTGTTGGAGGACGCCCGCACCAGGCCCCAGCTGCCGTCCTCGACCGTGACGCGCACGCCGTTGACGGTGACGAGATCGCGGATCGTTCTGTCCCGCGACCTTCTCGCCCTTCTTCTGCATCGCCTCGAAATGCTTCACCACGGCATCGACGACGCCGTATTTGGTCTCGTCGGCGCAATGCGGCGACATGGTCGGCGACGACCAGGTTTTCGGCAGCGCGTTTTTCAGATCCGCCATCGACTTGCCGGGCGCGCGATCGAGCATCTCGCAGATCGCGATCGCCGAGATCAGGCCGTCGTCATAGCCGCGGCCGAACGGCTTGTTGAAGAAGAAGTGGCCGGACTTCTCGAAACCCGCCAGCGCGCCCAATTCGTTGGTGCGGCGCTTCATGTAGGAATGGCCGGTCTTCCAGTAGGTGGTCTTGGCGCCCTGCTTTTGCAGCACCGGATCGGTCACGAACAGCCCGGTCGATTTCACGTCGACCACGAACTGCGCGTTCTTGTGGATCGCCGACATGTCGCGCGCCAGCATCACGCCGACCTTGTCGGCGAAAATCTCCTCGCCGGTATTGTCGACCACGCCGCAGCGGTCGCCGTCGCCGTCGAAGCCGAGGCCGACATCGGCCTTGTGCGCCAGCACCGCGTCGCGGATGGCGTGCAGCATTTCCATGTCTTCGGGATTGGGATTGTATTTCGGAAAGGTGTGATCGAGCTCGGTGTCGAGCGGCACCACCTCGCAGCCGATCGCCTCCATCACCTGCGGCGCGAACGCGCCCGCGGTGCCGTTGCCGCAGGCGACCACGACTTTCAGCTTGCGCTTCAGTTTCGGGCGCTTGGTCAGATCGGCGATGTAGCGCGCCGGAAAATTCTCGTGAAACTGATAGGAGCCGCCGACCTTGTTCTTGAAGTCGGCGTTGAGCACGATCTCCTTCAGCCGGGTCATCTCGTCGGGGCCGAAGGTGAGCGGCCGGTTGGCGCCCATCTTGACGCCGGTCCAGCCATTGTCGTTATGCGACGCCGTCACCATCGCGACGCAGGGCACGTCGAGATCGAACTGCGCGAAATAGGCCATCGGCGTCATGCACAGGCCGATGTCGTGCACCTTGCAGCCCGACGCCAGCAGCCCCGAGATCAGCGCGTATTTGATCGAGGCCGAATAGCCGCGGAAATCATGCCCGGTGACGACCTCCTGCTTGACGCCGAGTTCCGCGATCAGCGCGCCGAGCCCCATGCCGAGCGCCTGAATGCCCATCAGGTTGATTTCCTTGCCGAACAGCCAGCGCGCGTCGTATTCGCGAAAACCGGTCGCCTTCACCATCGGCTCGGATTCATAGGCATAGGTATTCGGAACCAGCACGGATTTCGGCTTCGGAAACATTCAGATGGCCTCGTCGGGAAATGAAAAGGAATGCACCGCAGCCATAGCGAATGCGCGGGCGCGAGCGGAAGGCGGGATCAGCCGTTTTGTGGCGATTAATTGCGGCGGATTGGCAGCGAAGGCAGCCTTACTGCTCCAGCACCATCTTGCCGTTGGCGTATTCGAACCGCTTCAGCTTCGACAGGAACGACAGGCCGAGCAGGTTCTCCGACAATGCCTCGTCCGGCAGCACCATGGCATCGACGTCGCGCACCACGAGGCCGCCGACATCGACCATGGCAAGCCGCGTCGCGCGCCGCCTTGATGGTGCCGTTGGCGGTCGTGACCGTGGCGTTGTAGTCGCCGCGCGACGGGCGCAGCCCGAACCGCGCCGCGGAGCTTTCGTTCAGCGCGATCACGGAGGCGCCGGTATCGACCATGAAGTCGATGCGCTGGCCGTCGATCCGGCCTTCGGTCTCGAAATGACCGCGGGCGTCGCGCGGAATGCTGAGGCTGCGGGCACCGGCCTGCGCCGGCGTCTCGACGGGCACGGCTTTCTGCGCGGTGATCGGTGGCGGAAGCGGGCGCCGGCGTCATCTTGTCGGCCATCTGCGCCATGAAGGTGCCGAGGCCGACCATGATGGCGGCGAAGATCATTATGTTACGCATGACGCCACACACACCCGGTTCGTGGGAACCGCCGATATCACCATGTCCGCCGCCAATACCGCGACCAACGGCGGCGGCCGAGGCTGCCATTTTGGCGAAAAGGATGAGCGAAGCGTTAACGGCGGGCCGTCACGGTCCCCGCGGCTTGACGCGGCGGGTCGGCATCGCGCTGGCCGGATCCTCCGGCCAGGGATGCCGCGGATAGCGCCCGCGCAGATCGGAGCGCACGGCCGCATAGCTGCCGCGCCAAAAGCCCGGCAGGTCGCGCGTCACCTGCACCGGCCGATGCGCCGGCGACAGCAATTCCAGCACCAGCGGCACCGCGCCTTTGGCGATCGACGGATGGGTGTTGAGCCCGAACAATTCCTGCAACCGGACCGCGATGGTCGGCCCCTGCTCGGCCTCGTAGTCGATCGCAAGCTGGGTGCCGGTCGGCGCCTCGAAATGCGTCGGCGCCTCGCGCTCCAGCCGCGCGCGCAATTCCCACGGCAACAGCGTCATCAGCGCCTCCGACAGATCGCCGGCCGAAAAATCCTTCAGCGAAGTCTTGTCGTAGAGCGCCGGCACCAGCCAATGCCTCGCGCTGCGCCGCGAGCGCGTCGTCGGACAGATCGGGCCAGGCGTCTCGCCCTTCGGCCTTGCGCAGGAACATCACGCGGTCGCGCCATTGCTTCGCGGCTTTCGACCACGGCAATCTGTCGAGGCCGGCCGCGATCAGGCCATCGGCCAGCACCCGCGCGGTCTCCGCCGAGGGCGACAGCGCCAGCGGCGCTTCCGACAGCGTGATCGCGTGCAGCGTGCGTCTTGCGCCGCGCCCGCAACGCCATCGCGCCGCGATCGAACGAAATCTCGTCGGCGGTCTCGATCTGATCGGCGAAGTGCTGCTCGATCTCGGCTGGCGTGATCGGCGCCGCCAGCAGAATGCGCCCCTGCGCCGCCGTGCCGGTCAATTCGGCGACCGCGATATAGGGCGCGCGCGCCAGCGCCGAGGTCTGATCGACCGCGGCGCCGCGGCCGTTGGCGAGCACGAAAGCTGCCATTGCCGCGGTTGCGCGCGACGCGATCGGGAAAGGCGAAGGCGAGCATGACGCCGGTGGAGGGCGCGGTGTCCGCCTTGCGTGTCGATCCTTGCGGCCGCCCTTCGGTAGCGGCCACCTGCGAGGCCCAGCGCTGCGCGAGGCTGCGCGCGCTGGCGGCGCGTTGCGAGCGGTCGCGGCGGAACTGATCGAGCCTGATGATCGAGATCGACGCTGTCGCCGCCGAGGCCGCGCTCGGTGAGCACGGCGGCGATCTCGGCGGCCTCCTCGCCCGCGCCGAGGCGATGCGAATCCACGATCATGCGCGCCAGCCGCGGCGGCAGCGCCAGCGCGCGCAGGCTGTTGCCTTCCGCCGTGATCCGGCCATCGCCGTCGAGCGCGCCGAGTTCGCGCAGCAGGCTGCGCGCCTCCTTCAGCGCCGGCGCCGGCGGCGGATCGAGAAACGCCAGCGTCGCGGGATCGCTGACGCCCCATTGCGCGAGATCGAGCACCAGCGACGACAGATCGGCGCTGAGAATTTCGGGCTGGGTATAGGCCGCAAGCGACGCGGTCTGCGGCTCGTCCCACAGCCGGTAGCAGACGCCGGGCTCGGTGCGGCCGGCGCGGCCGCGGCGCTGATCGACCGCGGCGCGCGAGGCGCGCACGGTTTCCAGCCGCGTCAGGCCGATGTCCGGCTCGTAGCGCGGCACCCGCGCCACGCCGGAATCGACCACGATGCGCACGCCTTCGATGGTCAGCGAGGTCTCGGCGATCGAGGTCGCCAGCACGACCTTGCGCTGGCCTTTCGGCGCCGGCGCAATGGCGCGGTCCTGCACGCCGGCGTCGAGCGCGCCGAACAGCGGCACGATCTCGATCGCTGGCATCGTGGACGCGCTCGCCGAGAAAATTCTGGGTGCGGCGGATTTCGGCGGCGCCCGGCAGAAACGCCAGCACCGAGCCGGGATCGGCGCGCAGCGCCGATCGCGATCGCATCCGCCATCTGCCGCTCCAGCGGCGCATCCGGCCTTGCGGCCGAGATAGCGCGTCTCGACCGGAAAGGCGCGGCCTTCGCTGGCGATCACCGGCGCATCGCCGAGCAGTTTTGCGACCCGCGCGCCGTCGAGCGTCGCCGACATCACGAGGATGCGCAGATCCTCGCGCAAGCCGGTCTGCGCGTCGCGCGCCAGCGCCAGGCCCAGATCGGCATCGAGCGAGCGCTCGTGAAATTCGTCGAACAGCACCGCGGCGACGCCGGACAATTCCGGATCGTCGAGAATCTGCCGCGAGAAGATGCCCTCGGTGACGACCTCGATCCGCGTCGCGCGCGACACTTTCGAGCCGAACCGGACGCGATAGCCGACGGTCTCGCCGACGCGCTCGCCCAGCGTCTTCGCCATGCGCTCGGCGCTGGCGCGGGCCGCGATCCGCCGCGGCTCCAGCACGATGATCTTCTTGTCTTTCAGCCCAGGGCGCGTCGAGCAGCGCCAGCGGCACCCGCGTGGTCTTGCCGGCGCCGGGCGGCGCCACCAGCACCGCGGCGTTGCTGCTCGCAAGCGTGCGCGCCAGCTCGTCGAGCACCGCGTCGATCGGAAGCGGCGTGTCGAAGCTGCGGGGCACGAATTCATCCGTTGTATGCTCCCTCGCCCCGCTCTTGCGGGGAGAGGCGTAGACGGCCTACGGCCGCCGTCCTCCCTTAATAATAGAAGAACGCCGATGCGAAGCATCGGCTATAGGTGAGGGGCCACTATCCACGAATTCGGACGTCGCGTATGCGGCGCCTCACCCGCAAGCGGGGCGAGGTAAAGCAAGCCTCAATCCCGCGGCGGCGGGCGGCCGACGCTCTCGTAGATAAAGCCGAGCGCCGCCATGTCCTCGGGGCGATAGATATTGCGCAGATCGACCACGACCGGCTGCGCCATCTCGCGCTTCAGGCGTTCGAGATCGAGCGTGCGGAACTGCACCCACTCGGTCACGATCACCATGGCGTCGGCGCCTTGCGCGCAGGCGTAAGGATCGTCGCAATATTCGATGTCGGGCAATTCGCGTGCGCGCCTGCTCCATGCCGACCGGATCGTGCGCGCGCACCTTGGCGCCCATGTCGAGCAGGCCGGTGACCAGCGGGATCGACGGCGCCTCGCGCATGTCGTCGGTGTCGGGCTTGAAGGTGAGGCCGAGCACGGCGACGGTCTTGCCGCGCAGGCTGCCGCCGGCGGCACTCGCGACCTTGCGCGCCATCGCGCGCTTGCGGTTGTCGTTGACCGCGAGCACCGCCTCGACGATGCGCAGCGGCACGTCATGATCCTGCGCGATCTTGACCAGCGCGCGGGTGTCCTTGGGAAAGCACGAGCCGCCGAAGCCGGGACCGGCATGCAGGAATTTCGAGCCGATGCGGTTGTCGAGCCCGATGCCGCGCGCGACTTCCTGCACGTCGGCGCCGACTTTCTCCGACAGATCCGCGATCTCGTTGATGAAGGTGATCTTGGTGGCGAGGAACGCGTTGGCCGCGTATTTGATCAATTCCGCGGTGCGCCGCGCCGTGAACATCAGCGGCGCCTGGTTGAGCGACAGCGGCCGGTAGATATCGCCGAGCACCTTGCGCGCGCGCTCGTCCGAGGTGCCGACCACGATGCGATCGGGGAACTTGAAGTCGCGGATCGCGGCGCCCTCGCGCAGGAATTCCGGATTGGAGGCGACCACCACATCGGCCGACGGATTGGCCTCGCGGATCAGCCGCTCGACCTCATCGCCGGTGCCGACCGGCACGGTCGATTTGGTGACGACGACGGTAAAGCCCGAAAGTGCTGCCGCGATCTCGCGCGCGGCGGCATAGACATAGGTGAGGTCGGCATGACCGTCGCCGCGCCGCGACGGCGTGCCGACCGCGATGAACACCGCATCGGCTTCCGCGACCGGTGCGGTCAGATCGGTGGTGAAATCGAGCCGGCCGGCCTTCACATTGGAAGCGACCAGCGCATCGAGGCCGGGTTCGAAAATCGGGATCTCGCCGCGGTGCAAGGCCGCGATCTTGTCGCCGTCCTTGTCCACGCAGGTGACCTGGTGGCCGAAATCCGCAAAACAGGCGCCGGAAACCAGCCCCACATAACCCGTGCCAATCATGGCAATTCGCATGAAACAACCTGCTTGTGATGGTTAACGATGGTTAGGATTTTCGACCGCCTCTTAAAGCATTTGGCGGCAAAGAGGAAACCGGAAACCACCTGAAAACGGCATGTCCCTTGCATGAATAAAGAGGAAAGAAACCGATTCCCGCCGATGATGCGGCCCCATCACGCCGAAAAAGGACACCGATGACACCAAACGGCACATCCGCTGTGACCGAACGTCCCGCGGGCGAGGCCCCGGACGGACGCGTCGACTGGGTTGACTACGCCAAGGGCATCTGCATCGTCATGGTGGTGATGATGCATTCGGTGCTGGGCGTGGAACTGGCCGCCGGCGAGACCGGTTTCATGCACGTGCTGGTCGCCTTCGCAAAGCCGTTCCGGATGCCGGATTTCTTCCTGATTTCCGGGCTTTTCCTGGCCCTCGTGATCGACCGCGACTGGCGCCTCTATCTCGACCGCAAGGTCGTCCACTTCGCCTATTTCTACCTGCTGTGGGTGACGATCCAGTTCGGTTTCAAGGCGCCCGGCTTTGCCGCCGAGACGAGTTGGCGGCATGTCGGATATCTCTATCTCGAATCCTTCATCGAACCGTTCGGCACGCTGTGGTTCATCTATCTGCTGCCGGTGTTCTTTGTTGTCACAAAGCTGACACGCAATATCCCGCCGCTCGCGATCTGGGCGGTCGCCGCGGCGCTCGAGATGGCGCATGTTGCAACCGGCTGGACCGTGATCGACGAATTCTGCGCGCGATTCGTCTATTTCTATTCCGGCTATCTGTTTGCCGATTATGTCTTTGCGCTGTCGGACCGCGCGCGGGCTCGGCCCTCGTTGGCGCTCGCCGGGCTCGCGCTGTGGATGCTCGTCGATGGCGGCCTGGTCGCGCTGGGATACAGCGAATGGCCGCTGGTCTCGCTGATGCTCGGGCTTGCCGGCGCCTGCGCCATCGTCACGATGGGAACGCTGCTGGCGCGAATGCAGTGGCTCAACTTCCTGCGCTTCTGCGGCGAGCATTCGATCGTGATCTATCTCGCCTTCTTCCTGCCGATGGCCGCGACACGCACGCTGTTGCTGCGCACGGGGGTGATCCATGACATCGGTACGATCTCGCTGATCGTCACCGTCGCCGGCGTCGTGGGTGCGCTTGTGATATGGCGCGCCGCGCTCGCGGTAAAAGCCAATTTCCTGTTCGAGCGCCCGGCCGCGTTCTGGATCGCACCGAAAAAGGCGGGCGCGGTGTTGCAGGCGGCGGAGTAGCGCGGCATCTCGACGCCGTCGCCGTCATACCCGGCCTTGTCCCCGCCTTCGCTAAAAGCTTCGGCGGGCTGGCGTTGAGCCCGGCGAAGCCTAGGCGTAGCCGGCTGCAGGGCATCCACATCCTGGCGACATATCAACAAGAAAGACGTGGATGGCCTGGTCAAGCCCGGCCATGACGAGAATCTGCGGCGGATTCCCGCCTGCCAAGGCTGTCATTCCGCGCAAAAATCCCTAAATTTCGGCCATGCCGAAATCCCCCCAAAAAGCAGCCGCTAAGCCAGTCTCCGTCAAGCCCCCCGCCAAAGGCGACCATATCTTCCTGGTCGACGGGTCCTCCTACATTTTCCGCGCCTATCACGCGCTGCCGCCGCTGAACCGCAAGTCCGACGGCTTGCAAGTCAATGCCGTGCTCGGCTTCTGCAACATGCTGTGGAAGCTCTTGCGCGATATGCCGGAGGACAACCGGCCGACGCATCTCGCCATCGTGTTCGACAAGTCCGAGATCACCTTCCGCAACAAGCTTTACCCCGACTACAAGGCGCACCGGCCGCCGGCGCCAGACGATTTGATCCCGCAATTCCCGCTGATCCGCGAGGCGGTGCGCGCGTTCGATCTGCCCTGCCTGGAACAGATCGGCTTCGAGGCTGACGATCTGATCGCGACCTACGCGCGGCTCGCCACCGAACGCGGCGCCACCACGACCATCGTTTCCTCCGACAAGGATCTCATGCAGCTCGTGACCGACAAGGTCGTGATGTTCGACACCATGAAGGACCGCCGCATCGGCATAGCTGAAGTGATCGAGAAATTCGGCGTACCGCCCGAAAAAGTGGTTGAGGTGCAGGCGCTGGCCGGCGATTCCACCGACAACGTGCCGGGCGTGCCCGGCATCGGCATCAAGACCGCGGCGCAATTGATCGTCGAGTACGGCGATCTCGAGACATTGCTGTTCCGTGCAACTGAGATAAAGCAGCCGAAGCGGCGTGAGGCGCTGATCGAGAATGCCGAGAAGGCGCGGATTTCGCGGCAATTGGTGCTGCTCGACGACAAGGTCGAGCTCGAAGTGCCGCTCGAGGAGCTTGCGGTGCATGAACCCGATGCGCGCAAGCTGCTCGCGTTTCTGAAGGCGATGGAGTTTTCCTCCCTCACCAAGCGCGTCGCCGAATATTCGCAGATCGATCCGGCCAACATTGAGCCGGATGCGGGAAATAAAAGCGGTGCCAGTGTCTTCGGAGTGCTGCCGCTGGCCGAGAAGGTCGACCCGCTCGACGGCACACCGAAAGCCAAATCGGCGGGCAGCTCTGGCGACCTCTTTGCGCCCGCAAGTCCGGCTCCCGCGGCAAAGACCGGAGGGGCCAGGGAAGACAAAGCCGCGAGCCTCAAGGGCACGCCGATTTCGCTCGCCAAAGCGCGCGCGGAAGCGGCGCGGAAAACTCCGGTTGATCGCAACAAGTACCAGACCATCAAGACGCTTGATCAGCTCGAGGCCTTTATCGCACGGGTGCACGATGTCGGCTATTTCGCGATCGATGCCAAAGCTGACACGATCGATCCGATGCAGGCCGAGATCTGCGGCATTGCGCTTGCGCTTGCCCCCAACGATGCCTGTTACATGCCGCTCGCCCACAAGCAATCCGGCGGCGGCGCCGGCCTGTTCGATGCCGGCCTCGCGCCGGACCAGATCAAGGAGCGCGACGCGCTCGAGGCGCTGCGCTCGCTGCTGGAATCAACAGGGATTCTCAAGATCGGGTTCAACGTCAAATTCAACACGGTGATGTTCGCGCAAGCCGGCATCATCTTGCGCAACTATGACGATGTGCAATTGATGTCGTATGCGCTCGATGCCGGCCGCAACGGCCACGGGCTTGATACGCTTTCCGAGCTCTGGCTCGGCCACGCCACGATTTCCCATGGCGAACTGACCGGCAGCGGCAAGGCCAAGCTGAGCTTCGGCCAGGTCGCAATCGACAGGGCGACCGCCTATTCGGCTGAGGATGCCGACGTGATCTTGCGGCTGTGGCGTGTGCTGAAGCCGCGCCTCGCCGCCGAACACATGACGACGGTTTACGAGACGCTGGAGCGGCCGCTGGTTTCCGTGCTGGCGCGGATGGAGCGGCGCGGCATCTCGATCGACCGCCAGGTGCTGTCGCGGCTCTCAGGCGATTTCGCGCAGACCGCCGCGCGGGTCGAGGCCGAGCTTCAGGAACTCGCCGGCGAGCCGATCAATGTCGGCAGCCCCAAGCAGATCGGCGATATTCTGTTTGGCAAGATGGCAATCCCCGGCGGCACCAAGACCAAGACCGGCGCCTGGTCGACCTCGGCGCAGATCCTCGACGACCTCGCCGAACAGGGCCATGAGTTTGCCAAGAAGATCTTGGAGTGGCGACAGGTCTCGAAACTGAAATCGACCTATACCGACGCGCTGCCGACTTATGTCAACCCGCAGACCCACCGCGTCCACACGACCTATGCGCTGGCGGCGACCACCACCGGGCGGCTGTCGTCGAACGAGCCGAATTTGCAGAACATTCCGGTGCGCACCGAGGACGGCCGCAAAATCCGCCGCGCCTTTATCGCGACGCCCGGCCACAAGCTGGTGTCGGCGGATTATTCCCAAATCGAGCTGCGGCTGCTCGCCGAGATCGCAGACATTCCCGTGTTGAAACAGGCGTTCCGCGACGGGCTCGATATCCACGCCATGACGGCATCGGAAATGTTCGGTGTCGCCATCAAGGACATGCCGAGCGAGGTGCGCCGCCGGGCGAAAGCGATCAATTTCGGCATCATCTATGGCATCTCGGCGTTTGGCCTCGCCAATCAGCTCGGCATCGCCCGCGAAGAGGCTTCCGCCTACATCAAGAAATATTTTGAGCGCTTTCCGGGTATCCGCGCTTACATGGACCAGACGCGGGATTTCTGCCGCGCCAACGGCTATGTCACGACGCTGTTCGGGCGAAAATGCCATTACCCCGACATCAAGGCTTCCAACGCCTCGATCCGCTCGTTCAACGAGCGCGCCGCGATCAACGCGCGCCTGCAAGGCTCTGCCGCCGACATCATCCGCCGCGCTATGATCCGGATGGAAGAGGCGCTCTCCGCGAAAAAACTCTCGGCGCAGATGCTCTTGCAGGTGCATGACGAGTTGATCTTCGAGGTGCCCGACGAGGAGGTCGCGGCGACCTTGCCGGTGGTGCAGCACGTCATGCAGGACGCGCCATTCCCGGCGGTAGCACTTTCGCTGCCGTTACAGGTCGACGCCCGCGCCGCGAATAATTGGGACGAGGCGCATTAGCGGGCGGAGCGCACTGTTCTTCACCTCGCCCCGCCTGCGGGGCGAGGGAGCAGAGCTGAAATATTCGATCATCATCCATGCCATCTTCGAAATGGCATCGCGGCCTGATGCGCGTTAGAAAATGCGCTAACCTCACGCGAGTCAAAATGCCCCATCTGCCCGCCCTGCTCGGTTTTGCCCTGGTCTCGCTCGGTCTCGTGCTGACGCCGGGACCGAACATGATCTACTTGATCTCGCGCTCGATCACGCAGGGTCCGGCGGCCGGCATCGTCTCGCTCGGCGGCGTCGCGCTCGGCTTCGTGTTCTACGTGCTGTGCGCGGCATTCGGCATCAGCGCGCTGTTGTTCGCGGTTCCTTATGCCTATGACGCGCTTCGGCTTGCGGGCGCGGCCTATCTGCTGTGGCTGGCGTGGCAGGCGGTCAAGCCGGGCGGCCGCTCGCCGTTTCAGGTCAAGAAGCTCAGCGTCGACGGCCCGAAAAAATTGTTCGCGATGGGGTTCGTCACCAATCTGCTCAACCCGAAGATCGCGATGCTTTATCTGGCGTTGCTGCCGCAGTTCATCGATCCCGCCGCAGGCAGCGTGCTGACACAATCGCTGGTGTTCGGATCGATCCAGACCGTGACCAGCGTCAGCGTCAACGCCGTGATCGCGCTCGCTGCCGGATCGATCGCGCTGTTTTTGGGCCAGCGGCCAATCTGGCTGTTGGTGCAGCGTTACCTGATGGGCACCATGCTCGCGGGGCTTGCGGTCAGGATGGCGTTCGAGGCGAAGCGGGCGTGAGGTAACGCTGTCGCCAAGCAACAGCTGTCATCGCCCGGCACAGCCGTTCGAAGGACGGCGTCGCTTTCGCTCGCCTACGCCGGGCGACCCAGTATTCCAGAGTCGTTGCCGTGGGGCGCTGCACGCGCCGCATTCAGCCGCCTTGCTCAATCTGAGAGGCCACGGCGTACTGGATCGCCCGGTCAAGCCGGGCGGCGACGGAAGTGTGTTGGGCGAGGGAGAAGAAGTCTCAATCCAGCTTCGCTTCCATCCCCCGCTTCACCGCGGGGCGCGCCATCAGCGTCTCGTACCAGCGTTTGACATGGGGAAAATCCGACAGTTCGACCTTGTGGCGCGGGTGGCGCCAGGCCCAGCCGAGGATCGCGAAATCGGCCACCGACAAGGGGCCGGCGACGAATTCGCGGTCAGCCAAACGGCGGTCGAGCACGCCGTAGAGCCTGCGGGTCTCGGCCATGAACCGCTTGAGGCCATAGGCCCGATCGGTCTCACTCTCCAGCGCGATGAAATGATGCACCTGGCCCGGCATCGGCCCGAACCCGCCCATCTGCCACATCAGCCATTCATAGACCGGGATGCGCTCGGAGAGTGGTTTCGGCAGGAATTTCCCGGTTTTCTCGCCGAGATAGAGCAGGATCGCGCCGGACTCGAACACGCTGACGCGTTTTCCGTCCGGCCCCTCGGGGTCGACGATCGCCGGGATCTTGTTGTTGGGGCTGATGGCAAGGAACGAAGGCGCCATCTGCTCGCCCTTGGTGATGTTCACCGGAACCACCTTGTAGGGCAGCCCCATTTCCTCCAGCGCGACCGAGATCTTGCGGCCGTTCGGCGTGTTCCAGGTGTGCAGTTCGATGGTCATTTTCTTGTTATCCCCCCGCGAAAGGCGCTCGTGGTCAGTATCCCGTAAGCTGGCAGGCTTACAAGCGCGCTTTCCACACCTCGTCCCCGCAAAAGCTGCGACGACGTTGATGTTGACGGCGCGACATCGCTCTGGAATGCGCTCGCCTCGGCCGATAAAGTGAGCGTCCGCTCAAAACTTTCGAGAAAGCACCTTGTCCAAATCAGCCTCCCGCGCCCGCCTTCACGAGATCATCCGCAAACGCTCGTTCGGCCGCGGGGAAATCACGCTGGCTTCCGGGCGCAAGAGCAATTTCTATTTCAACCTCAAGCCGACCATGTTCGATCCGGAGGGCGCAGCACTGCTCGCCGAGCTCACCTATGAGGCGCTGAAGGACGACAATCTCGACTATGTCGGGGGGCTCGAGATGGGCGCGGTGCCGCTCGCGGGTGCGATCGCGCAGCTGTCCTGGATCAAGGGCCATCCGATCGCGGCATTCTTCGTGCGCAAGAAGCCGAAGGAGCATGGCGCGCGGCTCGCCGTGGAAGGGCTCGCCAACGGCGAAAACCTGCAAGGCAAGCGCATCGTGATCGTCGAGGACGTCACCACCACCGGCGGCTCGGCGATAAAGGCGGTTGAAGCGGTGCGCGAAGCCGGCGGTGAGGTCGCGCTGGTGTTCACCATGGTCGACCGCGAGGAAGGCGCCGAGGATGCCTTTGCGGAAGCGGGCCTGCCGTTCCGCTCGCTCTATAGGGCCTCGGAGTTTTTGTGAGTTCTCTCCTCTCCCTCTCCCCGCTCTTCGCGGGGAGAGGACTTCCGCATTTCTTTTCCGCGAACCGTCGCCTGCTCACCGCTCGTTTACCATCGCCGCTTAAGGTGAATCCGAAGCTAAGGCACCCCAGCCGCCTCGGCGGGTTTTCTTGGCCGGTTTGTTGCGTCGGGTGGAGTAAGCGTTGCGTACAGAGTTCTATTTTTCGCGCACGCGGCGCCGCCGCGTGTTGCTTGTTGTCGCAACCCTCGCCATTCCCGTTGCGCTGGCGCCGCATACCGCGTCTGCCGAAAGCCTGTTCGATTTCTTCTTTGGCGGCGCGAAGAAGCAGGGCCAGGCCGGGCCGCAAGCGAGTTTCTTCGCCGATCCGACGGCGGCCGACCAGCAACCGGCAGCTTCCGCATCGCGGCCTGCGGTGGCGAACTCAGGCCCCTCGTTCTGCGTGCGCAGCTGCGACGGCCGCTATTTCCCGCTGATGCGCAGCGGCGCCTCGCCGGTCCAGATGTGCCAGGCGTTTTGCCCGGCGAGCGCGACCAAGGTGTTTTACGGCTCCAGCATTGACGGCGCCTATTCCGCGGCTGGCCAGCGTTACGCCGACAGCGAAAATGCCTTTGTGTATCGCAAAGAACTGCGCGCCGACTGCACCTGCAACGGCCGCAATCCCACCGGCCTCGCGCCGGTCGATTTGACCCTCGACACGTCGCTGCGTCCCGGCGACGTGATCGCCACCACCGACGGGCTTGTCGCCTATTCCGGCGTCCGCGTCGGCACCAGCCAGACCGCGGAATTCACCCCGGTTGCCTCCTATCCGGGACTGACTGCGGAGGTTCGCGCGCGGTTGGGCGAGATCAAGGTGGCGCCGGTCACGGCCGACATGGTCGCAGGCGATACGCCGCTATCTGCTGCGGCGCCATTGGTGACGTCGTCGGTGCCGAAGACGGCTGCGCCGCCGAAAGCGAAGCGCGCGGAAGTGGATTAGGGACCGCTCCACATCGTCATTGCGAGGAGCGATAGCGACGAAGCAATCCAGTCCTTCTTTACGGCCTCTGGATTGCTTCGCTTACGCTCGCAATGACCGAGAGTACGGTCACCGCCCGACGATCACCCCGATCACGTTCGGCGCCGCCAGATATTTTTCCTCGATCGCCGCGCGCGCCGCCGCGCGGTTTTCCGGCGTGAGCAGCCCGCGCTTTTCGGCCAGAAGCATCCAGCAATAGCCCCACCAATCCGTCAGCATGCCGTTATCGTCGACGAGGTCGTAGCCTTGTTCGGCGGCAAAGATGCGCGCATGCGCTTCATCCAGCGTATCGAGGAAGGCGTGGTCCTCGGCGGAGAACAGATCGTCGCTGAAATCGTCGGTGGTGTAGCCCCAAACCGAGAGGCAGACCGCATTGAATTCGCGGTCGATCTCGTCGTCGTCGACCACCCTGCGGCGGGAAGCCTGGTGCAGCCGCGACAGGGTGCGCGCGAAATCGGCGATGCGGGTGAGCGCGAAGGAATCAAAGGCGATGGTGGACATGTAGTCCTCGCGAAGCGTGATAGACCATAGATGTTGTGTCGGCACTGCGCCGAATCACTATGATATATCAAAGACTTGCTAAAGTGTTCTTAATTCGTTCCAAGCTGACGAAAGCGTAGCCCGGATGTAGCGCAGCGCAATCCGGGGCCATCCCAGATGCGGCTCGGCCGATCCCGGATTGCGCTTCGCTTCATCCGGGCTACGGGACTTTCGCCGCGGCGACGAGTAAAATTCCGATCGCGCCGCTCACATCGCCGACAGCAGCTTGTCGCCGCAGTAATTGGCGTAGAACTTTCCGCCGCACTGCCGCTTGATCGCGGCGCAGCGCGCGGCGGGCGAGGCGCTGGCCGGGACGCTGAATGAACAGCTCAGGCCATCCGCGGTACGCCCGGTCTTGCCGTCGGCGAAGGCGGCACTTGTCGCCGTGATGCAGAACACCAGAAGGGCTGCGGCTATAATCTCGATCGTCAGTCTCATGGCACGGTTCTCCCCAAACTAACGCGGGCACCCGCGCGCACTATACCACCGAAACATCAGTTCCGGATCGCGGCAATTCGGCCCGGTCCTTGCATAAAAACATAGCAGCGTGGTGCACAAACTTGCCCTCGGCAGTTCCAAGACCCGCTGCAACGCGCGTATAGTTTTGTTTGAGTCTCACGATCAGGATGTGACGGTTTGCCAGATCAAGCGTTCCCAGCGAATTACCCGGCCCTCGGCCAACCCGTCGATGAACTGGCGCTGGCGGAAATCAAGGGCGCCATCCTCGCCAAACTTAGGCTTGCGATCGGCAAGGACGCCGGAATGGCGACCAAGCACGACTGGTACATGGCCGCAGCACTAGCGCTGCGCGACCGCATCGTGCACCGCTGGCTGAGCGCGGAGAAGCGCAGCTATGACGCCGGCAGCAAGCGGGTCTATTACCTCTCGCTCGAATTTCTGATCGGCCGCCTGTTCAGCGACGCCTTGAACAATATGGGGCTGTTGGCGGTGTTCGAGGCCGCGCTCGGCGATCTCGGCGTCGGTCTTTCAGAGCTGCGCAAATGCGAGCCTGACGCAGCACTCGGCAATGGCGGTCTGGGGCGGCTTGCGGCCTGCTTCATGGAAAGTATGGCAACGCTTGCCATCCCCGCAATCGGCTACGGCATCCGTTACGATTTCGGCCTGTTCCGCCAGATCATCGCAAACGGCTGGCAGCAGGAATATCCGGACGTCTGGCTGAGCCTCGGCAATCCCTGGGAATTGCAGCGGCCGGAAGTGGTCTATCACGTGCATTTCGGTGGCGGGGTCGAGCACGTCGAGGCCAAGGGCCGCGACCGCGCGATCTGGCATCCGGGGGAAACCGTGCAGGCGATGGCCTACGACACCCCGATCGTTGGCTGGCGCGGCCAACACGTCAACGCGCTCAGGCTATGGTCGGCGCGCTCGCCCGACCCGCTCAAGCTCGACGTCTTCAACTCCGGCGACTATCTCGGCGCCAGCGCCGAGGAAGCCCGGGCAGAGGCGATCTGCAAATTCCTCTATCCCAACGACGAAAGCCCGGCGGGCCGTGAACTGAGGCTGCGGCAGGAATATTTCTTTGTCTCCGCCTCGCTGCAGGACCTCGTCAAGCGCCACCTTGCGGCCGACGGCCAGCTGCGCAACCTCGCCAACAAGGTCGCGGTGCAGCTCAACGACACCCATCCGAGCCTTGCCGTCACCGAGTTGATGCGGATCCTGGTCGATCTGCACAATTTCCGCTGGGACGAAGCCTGGAAGATCACCGTGGCGACGCTGTCCTACACCAACCACACGCTGCTGCCGGAGGCGCTGGAGACCTGGCCGGTCGAGCTGTTCCAGCGGCTGTTGCCGCGGCACCTCGAGATCATCTACCGCATCAACACCGCGCATCTGGCGCTTGCGGAAGCCCGCGCCCCCGGCGACGTCGATTTCCGCGCTTCGGTGTCGCTGATCGACGAAAGGTCCGGGCGCCGGGTGCGGATGGGGCAATTGGCGTTTGTCGGCTCCCACCGCATCAACGGCGTCTCGGCGATGCATTCCGACCTGATGAAGGAGACCGTGTTCCACGATCTCAATCATCTCTATCCCGGCCGCATCACCAACAAGACCAACGGCATCACCTTCCGCCGTTGGCTGATGCTGGCCAATCCGGGACTGACCGCCCTGTTGCGCGAGGTGTGCGGCGAAGCCGTGCTCGACGACCCCACACGGCTCGAACTGCTCGAGGCGCGCGCCAGCGACAACGCGTTCCAGCAGCAATTCCGCGAGGTCAAGCATCACAACAAGGCCGCGCTGGCGCGCCTGATCGGCGAGCGCCTCAACATCAAGGTCGATCCGACCGCGCTGTTCGACGTCCAGATCAAGCGCATCCACGAATACAAGCGGCAGCTGCTCAACATTCTGGAAGCGGTCGCGCTCTATCAGGCGATCAGGGACGAGCCGCAACGCGACTGGGTGCCGCGCGTCAAGATCTTTGCCGGCAAGGCGGCGGCGAGCTATCGCTACGCCAAGCTGATCATCAAACTGATCAACGACGTCGCCGAGATCGTCAACAACGATCCGGTCGTGGCAGGGCGGCTCAAGATCGCGTTCCTGGCCGATTACAATGTCAGCCTGGCGGAAGTGATCATTCCGGCCGCCGACCTCTCCGAGCAGATCTCGACCGCTGGAATGGAAGCCTCCGGCACCGGCAACATGAAGCTGGCGCTGAACGGCGCCTTGACCATCGGCACGCTGGACGGCGCCAATATCGAGATCCGCGACCATGTCGGCGCTGAAAACATCGCGATCTTCGGCATGGAGGCGATGGACGTGATGGTGCGGCGCAAGCAGGGGCTGGATGCGACCGACGTGATCCGGCGCTCGCCGCAGCTTTCGCGCGCCATCAACGCGGTCGGCAGCGGCGAATTCTCGCCCGGCGATCCCGGCCGGTTCGAATCGATCGCCCATGCGCTGCGCTACCTCGACCATTACATGGTCAGCTCGGATTTCAATTCCTATTATCAGGCCCAGCGCGGCATCGATGCCCGTTGGCAAGTGGTCCCGGCGTGGACGCGCGCCTCGATCCTCAACGTCGCGCGGATGGCGTGGTTTTCCTCCGACCGCACCATCCGCGAATATGCCGAGGAAATCTGGAACGTGCCGGTGCGCCCTGCTCCGGTGCTGCAGGAGCCGGACGTGCAGCGCGGCGCGACGCGCTGAAGGCCTCGCCAATCGCCGAAGAATCATTACCTGGGGCGTCATTGAATTCGGCGGGCGGCTCGCGATACTGCGCCTGTCAAAAGGGCAAATCCATGCTGACAAAAGCACCGCATCTTTTCGATGACGCCACCCGCGTCAGCGCCGGCGACAGCCGCTGGCAGGGCCGGACCAGCGACGACTACTGGGCGTTTGTCGGCCCGTTCGGCGGCGCCACGGCGGCCACCATCCTGCGCGCGCTGATCGAGCATCCGCAACGCGCCGGCGATCCGCTGTCGCTGACCGTCAACTACTGCGCGCTGATCGCGCAAGGCGATTTCGATCTCGATGTGCGGCTGGTCAAGGCCAACAAGTCGACGCAGCATTGGGTGGTCGAGCTGAGCCAGGGCGGCGCCGACGTCACGACGCTTGCGACCGCGGTATTTGCCGAACGCCGTCCGTCGTGGGGGCACCAGCAGGCGCCGTTTCCGGAGAGTGTGCCGTTCGAAAAGATCCAGCCTTACACCAAGGTCGCGGCGCCCTGGGTCAAGCAATATGATTTCCGGTTCATCGAGGGCGATCCGAATTTCGCCGGCGCGGCCAAATCCGTGCCTGCGAGCGCGTTCTCGAAATTGTGGATCGGCGACCGCGTTCCCCGAAAGATCGACCTGCTGTCGCTGATGTCGATGTCGGATGCTTTCTTCGGCCGCGTCTTTCAGGCCAAGCGCGAGCTGGTGCCGTTCGGCACGGTATCGCTGACGACCTATTTCCATACCAGCGCGGAAGATCTTGCCGGTGAAGATATCACCCGCGTATTGGCGGTAGCCGATGCGAAAATCTTTTACAGGAGCTATGGCGACCAGTCCGGCGAACTCTGGTCACCGAGCGGACGCCTGCTCGCGACCACGACCCAGATCGCGTATTTCAAGGCGTAGGGAGCGGCATCAACTGCTTCGGCACATCATTGCGAGGAGCGAAGCGACGAAGCAATCCGGACCGCTTGCCCGGCCCGATCACGTGCTCTGCGTCGCGTTGCCTTGGACCAGGCTGGTCTCGCCGGTCACGGGATCGGTCACCGCGTTTCCGATCACGGCCTTGCCGGAGCCGGTCAGCGCGAACTTGGTGTCGCCGATGCGGAACGACGAGTTTCCGATCAGCACCTGCTGATACTGCACGGTCGAGCCACTCTGGTATTTGACCTGGGCGCGGAAGCCGTTGACGTTCGAGATCGTGAATTCGAATTTCTGGTTGTTCGAATAGGTGCCGGTCCAGGTGCCCTGATAGCTCTTCGGATCGACAGGGGTGTATTTGGTGGTCGTGGGTGTCAGCGGCGCCGTCGCATAGGCGGACGAAAGAACGCTCATAATGTCGGACATGCTGCTCTCCGCGCCGGTCGATCGGGAGGGGGCACTACAGGGCGTTTCTGGTTAACGCGGGGTTAATCCGCGTTGGCATCCGGAATTCGAAAAGGGGCGGCCTCGCGGCCGCCCCTTCTTGATTCACAAAGCTAGCCGTCACTCCGCCGCAAGCTTCACTTCGGGAGCGGCGGCGCGGACGTCGGCGTCGACCGAGCTCTCGAACTTGGCGAAATTCTTCTGGAACATCGCAACCAGCCCACGGGCGGTCTTGTCGAACTCGGCCTTGTCGGCCCAGGTCTTGATCGGATCGAGAATATGCGGCTCGACGCCGGCCAGCGAGGTCGGTACCGCGAAGCCGAAATATTTGTCGGTGCGGAAATCGGCGTTGCGCAGCGAGCCGTTCAAGGCCGCCGTCAACAGCGCTCGCGTCACCTTGATCGGCATGCGGCGGCCGGTACCGTATTTGCCGCCGGTCCACCCGGTGTTGACCAGCCAGCAATCGACATTGTGCTTGGCGATGAGGTCGCGCAACATGTTGCCGTAGATTGAGGGATCGCGCGGCAGGAACGGCGAGCCGAAGCAGGTGGAAAATTCCGGCTGCGGCTCCTTGCCGAGCCCGCGCTCGGTGCCGGCGACCTTGGCGGTATAGCCGGACAGGAAGTGATACATCGCCTGCGCCGGCGTCAGTTTTGCAATCGGCGGCATCACGCCGAACGCATCCGCCGCCAGCATCACCAGGTTTTTCGGATGCGGCGCGCGGCCGGTCCTTGAAGCATTCGGGATGAATTCGAGCGGATAGGCCGAACGGGTGTTTTCAGTCTTCGAGCCGTCGTCGAAATCCGGCACGTGGTTGTTCTCGTCAAGCACCACGTTCTCCAGCACAGCGCCAAACCGCTTGCTGGCGGCATAGATCTCGGGCTCGGCCTCCTGCGACAGCTTGATGCACTTGGCGTAGCAGCCGCCTTCGAAATTGAAGACGCCGTCCGAACCCCAGCCGTGCTCGTCATCGCCGATCAGCGTGCGCTTCGGGTCGGCGGAAAGCGTGGTCTTTCCGGTTCCAGAGAGGCCGAAGAAGATCGCGGTATCGCCGTCGGGCCCGACATTGGCCGAGCAGTGCATCGGCATCACACCGCGCTCGGGCAGATAATAGTTCAGCGTGGTGAACACGCTCTTCTTCATCTCGCCGGCATAATAAGACCCGCCGATCAGGACGATCTTGCGGGCGAAATCGATCGCGACCACGTTCTCCGAGCGCACGCCGTGACGTTTCGGATCGGCGCGGAAGCTTGGCAGGTCGATGATCGTGAGCTCAGGCACGAAGCTTGCGAGCTCGGATGCATCGGGGCGGATCAGCAGCGTGCGGATGAACAGCGAATGCCAGGCAAGCTCGGTGAAGACGCGGGTCTTGATGCGGAAGCTCGGATCGGCGCCGCCATAGAGGTCCTGCGCGAACAGCGTCATGCCTTCGGCGTGCTTGAGAAAGTCCTTGTACAGCGCTTCGAACTGCTCGGAGGTGATCGACTGATTGCCGGCCCACCACATATTCTTGTCGGTCAAGCCATCGCGAACGGTAAACTTGTCCTTCGGGCTGCGGCCGGTGAACACGCCGGTGTCCGCGCACAGCGCGCCGTCGGAAGACAGCACGGCTTCGCCCGCGCGCAGCGAATGCTCGTACAGCTGCGGTGCCCCGAAATTCCAGTTCACGCCCTTGAGTTTTTTTAAGCCGAATTTATCGACGCCAAAGGCACCGTTATGCACGCCGGTCTCTTGCACTAAGAACCCTCCTCGAACCCGCATTTCTCCGGCGCGAATGCAGCCAACGCGCCTCCGGCGCGGTGAGCGCCAATATAACCCTGTAAGCCCGGTCCCGCGACCTAATACTAATGAACGCGTGGCTTGCCAAGCCGATCCCGGAGGTTTGGTTTATTCGACGCCCGGTCTTTAATCCCGCTCAAACACTTGCCGCAGCGCGGGGAATGCCATCAAAGCAGGCTCGCGCGGCAATCGGCCGCGATTTCTTAAGACTTCTCCTTAGGCGTTTTGGGGCTGATTTTCGCTATTGCGGCGCACAATCGCAATTCTAGAGCATGATCCGGAAAAGTAGGCACCGGTTTTCCGAAAAGATCACGCTCAAACAAAAAGATAGAGCGGGATGACGATTCGAAGAAAAGTCGTCCCGCTCTAGCGTGCGGCGCCCTCACCGATCAGGGCAAACGGACCCCAGAGGGCGGGATAGGCGTTTCTGGGTGACGAGGCGTCGTTGAGATAGGCAAGCATCGCTTGCCGCAACGCCTCGGCGCGGCCCATGTTCGGATTCGATTTGAAGTGATCGAAGGTCGAGGTGGTGAGCCTGGATGCGGCTTCGGACGAGACCGCCCAATGCGACACCAATAGTGCCCGGGCGCCAGCATAAAAGAACGCGCGCGCGAGGCCCGACAGCGCCTCAGCTCCCGGCTTGTCGCCGGCGATCGTGTTGCAGGCGGATAACACGACCCAGTCGGCGTTGAGCTTGAGCTGCGCGACCTCGCTTGCAGTCAACAGGCCATCGTCATCGTTCGACAGCTCGCTCGGAATGCTGAGCGCGAGTGATGGTTCGGCAACGCCCTTGACGTCGCCGGCGACGAGGCCGTGGGTCGCGAAATAGATGATGCCGTAGTCGGCGAGCGTCGCACGCTTGACGGTGGTTTCGCTGGCGTCGGCGCCGAGATGAATATCGGATGCGGCAACGCCGAGATCCCTGGCGACCGCGTTCAGTTCGTCGGCGGTGTCGGGCAGTTGCGGCAGCGCTTGCGCAAGCCGCGCCCGATCGACGCCAGCGCCCTGCCAGAAATCGGTATAGGCCATGCTCGTCACGCTGCGGGACGCGGATTTGGTCGCGGCACGCTTGTCGCTGCCGACCGGCGCCGGGTTGAACAAAGGATCGCCAAACCCGGTCATCGGCCTGACAACCTGGTCCTTGCGCGCGAACGCCCGCAGCGACTTCAGGCTGGAAACCGACGGCAACACCGACACCGCCTGCCGCTTCAGCAACCAGCCGGCATCGCGATAGCCGTCGAATTTTTCCGGAATCGCGGCAACAGGCTTCTCGGTCACCAGCAGATGGAACGGCAGCGCCGTCAACGCGCCCGACGGCGCTACCAGAAGGCTGCGCTTGTCCTTGATGAGCGGTTCGACCGGCGCAAGCAGCGCCACATAGAGCTCGTTGGCGCGCGCCAAATCAAACAGCCCGGACTTGCCGGACGCATCCCTCGCCTTGCTGACATCGAGGCCGCGGCGAAACGCGGCGACCTTTTGCGCGAGCGCTTCCGCGCCAAGCGGAACCGGCTTCCAGTCAAAGCCGTTGCGCGTCAGCGCAAACACGTAGCTCTCCTTGTCGGCGACCGAAAACAGCACCAAAACTTCGTCGGCGGACAATAGCGCCTGGATTTCCGCATGCGTCTCCGGCAGCGGATTGGACAGAGCGGCGTAATCGGGGAATTCCGCGGCAAGCGTCTTTTGCAAGGAGGCGCGCTCGGCGGCAATCGCTGCGAGCCGCGCCCTGCTTCGCTGCCCGAAGCCGGCGTCGCGCTTCGATGCATCCTTGGAGACGGCAGCGACGATCGCCTTGTCGAGCGTCTCGGCCTCGCTCGCCAGATCCTGGTCCTGCCGCACCAATTCAGCGAGACGATCGCTGCCGGCAGCAAGCCGCACGGCAAGCTTGTTCACGGCGGACGCAGCGGACGACTGGGTGCCGCGCTGAATGACGTTGAGCGCTTCGTCCATCGCCTTCTCGATCGACATCAGCTGTTGCCGCTGCGCCGCCAGCAATACCGGCAGCGCCACGCGCAACTGCGCGCGTCCGTTGGCGATCATCCGTTCCACCAGCGGCAACGCATCGGCGGTGCGGCCCTCGGCCTGGTAGAGCGACGCCAGATTGTTCATGGACGCCATGGTGTCCGGATGATCGGGTCCGACGGCCGCCTCGCGGATCGCAAGCGCCGCTTGAACAGCGGCTCGGCGTCGGCATAGCGGCCTTGCCGTTGATAGAGGTCGGCGAGATTGTTCAGCGACCGCGCGACATCGGGATGGTCGTGCCCGAGCACCTTTTCGCGGATCGCCAGCGAGCGCTTGATCATGGGCTCGGCGTCGGCCTAGCGGCCTTCAGCCTTGCAGGACCTGGCCGAGATTGTTCAGAAGCGTCGCGACCGCGGGACTGTCCGGGCCTGCCGCCTTCTCGTAGATGGCAAGCGCGCGCCTGAACAGCGGCTCGGAATCGGCGTGGCGGTCCTGTTTTTCGTAGTGCGTGGCCAGATTGTTGAGGGCTCGTCCGACGTCGGGATGACCGGCGGAAGCGATTTCTCGCTCAACGCCAGCGCCCGCTTGAACAGCGGCTCGGCCTCGGCATGGCGGCCCTGCCGCTGATAAAGCGCGGCCAGATTGTTCAGTTCGGGGGCGATGTCGACAGAGTTGAGACCGACCGCTTTCTCCATGATGGCGATCGCGCGCTTGTAGAGCGGTTCGGCATCGGCATCCCGGCCCACGCCGCGATAAAGCTCCGCCAAATTGTTCAGCGCGCCGGCATAATCCCGGCTGGCCGGGCTCTTCTCCAGGTTAGCCAACATGGCCTGCGCGAGCGGGATTGCTTCGGCATATTTTCCGGCGTCGCCGAGCGCGTTGATCCTGGCGCTCTGCGCCGCCAAGCCTTGCGCTGACGACGGCATGCTGAGCCAAGCACCTGCCAACGCCACACACACCGTCAGCGCCAATCGATTGCGGGTTTCCATGATCACTCTCGCGCACGAACCTGCCCTAAGTCGCGGCGAGGCGTATCGGCGTTCAACCGCGCCCGCTTCTATCCCGCCATTATCCCTTCGCTATTCCTTGGCGCGGGCCTGTTCTGCGAGCTTGACCAGCATCTTGCGCAATTCGCCCGGGCCCGCGACCCGTTCCGGAAAATCCAGCCGCAAGGTCGCGGAACCCGCCTGCATGTCGATGCCTTCGGGGTCGCAGCCGGTACAGCGCCAATCCGCCGCCGCCGCACCGAGCAGCCGGGTCGCGTAGAGATTCATCGCCTCGCGGTGGTCGGCATTCATGTGCTCGACTGCGCCCTGCTCGGCTTCTAATAGCGCCCCGGCATCGGCGATATCGGTTAGGAACTGTTCGGGCTTGAGGTCGACGATCCGGCCGAAACCGGCCACCAGATGCGCCCCCGAAGGGCGGATCCGGAAGAAGGAAAAATCCTTGAAATTTGCAAAATTCTCCGCGGACGGATGGGCGTTGAGATAGCGGCGGCGCAGGGTGTCGAGCTCGCCCTCGCCGGCCTCTTCCGCCCGCCCCGCCAGCATGATCCGCGCGCCTTCGAGCGGGTCGCCTGGTGCCCGCTCGTCCAGCATCAGCGAGACCCTGGGATCGGCCAGGATGTTCCTGGTATGCACGGCAAGGCGTGAAATCAGCAGGATCGGCGAGCCGTCGGGGTGGCTTGCGACATTGACCAGCGAGCAATAGGGATCGCCGCTACCGGCCATTAATGTGGCCAAAGCCCCCTCCCGACGCCGCCGCAACAGCGATTTAGCCAGTTTCCCGGGGTCGAAATCAGCGGTGATTTGCATCGATATTAACCTCGTCATCCTGTTGCAATGAGGGGCATTTTTCGGCTAAACCAGCTGTCACATGGGTGGAGACGCTTCGCGAAGTCGGGGCGTTTTTGCGGAACTCGGTCACACTTCAGCCCAGCTTGCATTGCTCGTTGACCGTGTAAGAAGCCCATTTTAGCGGCGCATCGCTGGATTGCTCGCCGTTTCAGCCACTGTCTATCTGAAAGCAGGCTCATGCCCACAATCGCCCTGGTCGATGATGACCGCAACATTCTGACATCCGTTTCGATCGCCCTGGAAGCCGAAGGCTACCGCATCATGACCTACACGGATGGTGCCTCCGCCCTTGACGGCTTCCGCACCAGCCAGCCCGATCTGGCGATCCTCGACATCAAGATGCCGCGCATGGACGGCATGGAGACGCTGCGCCGGCTGCGCCAGAAATCCGATCTGCCGGTGATCTTCCTGACCTCCAAGGATGAAGAGATCGACGAATTGTTCGGCCTCAAAATGGGCGCCGACGATTTCATCCGCAAGCCGTTCTCGCAGCGGCTCTTGGTCGAGCGCGTCAAGGCGGTGCTGCGCCGCTCGCAGCCGAAAGACCCGACCGCTGTGCCGAAGGAGAACGACGCCAAGGCGCTGGACCGCGGGCTGTTGCGGATGGATCCGGAGCGGCACACCTGCACCTGGAAGAACGAGCCGGTGACGCTGACGGTCACGGAATTCTTGATCCTGCAGGCGTTGGCAACGCGCCCGGGCGTCGTAAAGAGCCGCAATGCGCTGATGGACGCGGCCTATGACGACCAGGTCTATGTCGACGACCGCACCATCGACAGCCACATCAAGCGGCTGCGCAAGAAGTTCAAGGTGGTGGACGACGATTTTGAAATGATCGAGACCCTTTACGGCGTTGGCTACCGCTTCAAAGAGGCTTGATTTCAAGGCGCGGTGATTTCAAGGCATCATGCGCGCCTTGCCGACTGACGCCACCGTCAGTCTGGGGTAGGCTGTCAGGGGACGCGCATCGCAAGACTATCGGGTGGGCACTAGCCATTGCTTGATCGAACGCAGCCTGATCCCAGCGTGAACACCGAGGACGCTTCGTCGTCGCTCGTGCTCGACAACGTTGCCCTCGAAAGCCCGTCTGCGCGCGGCTGGTACGGGCCGCTGCGCTGGCTGAGCCGCGCCGGGCAATTCCTCTTTACGCTGAGCTTCTCGAGCCTCACCCGCCGCATCGTTTCGCTCAACATCGCGGGCCTGCTGGCGCTGGTGGCGAGCGTGCTTTATCTGTCGCAATTCCGCGCCGGCCTGATCGATGCGCGCGCCCAGAGCCTGCTGGTGCAGGCCGAGATCATTGCCGGCGCGATCGCGGCTTCCGCGACCGTGCAGACCAATACCATCACCATCGATCCCGACCGGCTGCTCGACCTCAAGCCCGGCGAAAGCTACGGCGCGCCGGACGAATCTTCCGGGCTCGATTTCCCGATCAATCCGGAGCGCGTGGCTCCGGTGCTGCGCACGCTGATCTCGCCGACCAAGACCCGCGCGCGAATTTACGATCCCGGCGGCGGGCTGATCCTCGACAGCCGCAACCTCGAAAACGTGGTGCGCTTCGACCTGCCGCCACCATCGTCGGAGAAGCCGAACATCGCCGAACGCGCGACGATCGCGATCCGCACCTGGCTCAACCGCGGCGACCTGCCGCTCTACCGCGAGCTCGGACCGGAAAACGGCAACGGCTACGAAGAGGTCGTGAACGCGCTGAAAGGCCAGAAGCGCAGCATGGTGCGCGTCAATTCCCGCGGCGAGGTGATCGTCTCGGTCGCCGTCCCCGTGCTGCGCTCTCGTGCCATCCACGGCGCCTTGATGCTCTCGACGCAAGGCGACGATATCGACCAGATGGTGACCGCCGAGCGGCTGGCGATCCTGAAGGTCGCCGGCGTCGCTTCCGCCGTCATGATCCTTTTGTCGCTGTTGCTCGCAAGCAGCATCGCGGGCCCGGTGCGCCGGCTTGCCGACAGCGCCGAGCGGGTCCGCCGCCGCATCAGAGACTCGCGTCGAAATTCCCGACTTCACCCGCCGCCGCGACGAGATCGGCCATCTCTCCGGCGCACTGCGCGACATGACGGACGCGCTTTATAACCGCATCGAGGCGATCGAGATGTTCGCCGCAGACGTCGCCCATGAACTGAAGAACCCGCTGACGTCGCTGCGCTCCGCGGTCGAGACACTGCCTTTGGCGCGCAACGAGAACAGCCGCTCGCGGCTGCTCGCCGTGATCGAACATGACGTCAAGCGGCTCGATCGCCTGATTTCGGACATCTCCGACGCGAGCCGCCTCGATGCCGAGCTGCAGCGGCAGGACATGGCGCCGGTCGATCTGCGCCGCCTCTTGACGACGCTGGTCTCGGTCGCCAACGAAACCCGGCTCGGCCACGACGTCGTGGTCGAGGCCCGCTTCGAAGGCAGGGGATCTGCCGACACCTTCTCGGTGCCGGGACATGATTCGCGGCTCGGACAGGTGATCTCCAACCTGTTGTCCAACGCGCAGTCGTTCTCCAGTGCCGGCGGCAAGGTCCGAATCACCTGCCGGCGGGTGCGTTCCGAGATCGATATCCTGGTCGACGACGACGGACCCGGGATTCGCCCCGATGCCCTGGAGCGGGTGTTCGAGCGCTTCTACACCGACCGTCCGCATCAAGGCTTTGGACAGAATTCCGGGCTCGGGCTCTCGATCTCGAAACAGATCATGGAAGCCCATGGCGGGCGGATCTGGGCGGAGAATCGCCTCGGCCCGATCGGACCTGACGGCGAGCAGACCGTTGCCGGCGCGCGCTTTGTGGTCAGGCTGCCGGCGCCATGACGGACGGCGGCGGCCCGACCGTCCACGCCTCCGCGGTCAGGGTCGGAAATCGAGCGGTGCTGATCCGCGGGCCCTCAGGCTCGGGCAAGTCGCAACTGGCCTTCGATCTGATCCTGAGCGGCCGCTCCGGGCAGGTCGAAGAGGCAGTTTTGGTCGGCGACGACCGTGTCCATCTGGACACAGCTGCGGGAGAATTGCGCGTGCGCCCGGCTGCCGAATTGGCCGGCCTGATCGAGATCCGCGGGCTCGGCATTCGCCGCTGCGAGTTTGCCAAGGAAGCCATCGTCGGCCTCGTGGTTGATTTGGCGGCAACCGACTCGGACCGGCTGCCGGCGCCGGAAGCGCTCATGACAAGCATTTTTGGTGTTACGATACCGCGAATCCCGGTTGCAGCGGGCTATTCGCCGCTGCCGTTGGTTGTTGCTGCGCTGACGACAACCGAAAGTTCATCTTCTGGTAACCATTCCGGCAATTGTTTGAAGGGAATTGGTAACCATATCAAGTCCACTATCGCGACCGAATAGACCGGCGCAGCTCCCCCTCTAGCCATCCGATTCAAGGGAGATCCGCAAACATCCCCTCTTGCGCGGGGGCTCTGGATGGTCAAAGTGGCGCGTTCGTGCGGTGCACCAAAAAGCACGCGCGAGGAGTTTCCGATGATTGGCCTAGTACTGGTGACCCATGGGCGCCTTGCCGACGAGTTCCGGGCAGCGCTCGAACATGTCATGGGTCCTCAAAAACAAATCGAAGCGGTCACGATCGGTGCCGAGGACGATTTAGATTTGTGTCGAAGTGACATTATCGAAGCGGTTAACCGCGTCGATAGCGGCGACGGCGTCGCCATCCTGACCGACATGTTCGGCGGCACGCCTTCCAACCTTGCGATCTCCTGCATGAGCCGCCCCAAGGTGGAAGTGCTCGCAGGCATCAATCTTCCCATGCTGGTCAAACTCGCAAAGGTTCGCGAGGAGCGCTCGCTGCCCGACGCCATCGCCATGGCCCAGGAAGCCGGCCGCAAGTACGTCACCATCGCCAGCCGGGTGCTCGCCGGCAAATGAACGACGACGTCCCGGCGCCCGAGAATATCCCCGGGCCGAGCGTGCCGGCAGGCGCTGTTTCCCGCGAACTTCTCATCATCAACAAGCGCGGCCTGCACGCACGCGCGTCCGCCAAATTCGTCCAGACCGTCGAGCGCTTCAGCGCCGAGGTCTGGGTGACGCGCGGCAGCGAAACCGTCGGCGGCACCTCGATCATGGGGCTGATGATGCTGTCGGCGGCGCCCGGGACCAAGATCGTGGTCTCCGCGATCGGCCCGGAAGCCGAGGCCGCGATCAAGGCCATCTCTGAGCTGGTCGAAAGCAAGTTCAACGAAGAAAGCATGTAGGTTTGGGGTGTAGGGTGGGCAAAGGCGCTCTTCGCGCCGTGCCCACCATCCATCCAGACCGTACTCTTGAATGGTGGGCACGCTTCGCTTTGCCCACCCTACTTCTTCTGCGCTCGCACCTCAGGATGACGGAGACGACACTTCAAAACGGATTGGTGACGATGCCGCCGTCGACGCGCAGCGCCGCGCCGTTGGTTGCGCTGGAGGCTTTCGAACAGAGATAGCAGATCAAATTCGCGACCTCCTCCACCTTGATGTAACGCTGCAACAGCGACGCGGGCCGGCGTTCGCTGAAGGTGCGCGCCACCAATTCATCGACCGTCGTTCCCATGGCCTTGGCGCGCGCCCCCAAACGCTCCGGCGTCATCTCGACCCAGGTCGGGCCCGGCAGCACCGAATTCACCGTGATGCCGCTTGATCTGGTCTGCTCGGCAGCACCCCGCGCGATGTAGAGCAGGGCCGCTTTCGAGAAGCCGTAATGCACCATCTCCTTCGGCACATAGATGCCGGATTCGCTCGAGACGAACACGACGCGGCCCCACTCCTTGTGGTCCAGCATCGCCTTGAGATAATGCCGCGTCAGGCGCACCGCGCTCATCACGTTGACCTCGAACATTCTCATCCAGTCGGCATCCGCGATCTCAAAGAAGGTTTTGGGCTCGTAGAATCCGAGATTGTTGACGAGGATATCGACCTCGGGAAACTGCGCCACCAGGGCGGCGCAGCCTTCGGCACCGCCAAGATCGAACGCGGCGGCGTGCAGCTTGGCCGACGGCGAAGATTGCCTGATCTTCGCAATGGCCGCGGTGATCGCCGCATTGTCGCGCCCGTTGACGATGACTTCGGCGCCCATCTGGGCGAGCCCCGTGACCGAAGCGAGCCCGATGCCTCGCGTCGAGCCGGTGACGAGTGCAAGCTTTCCTGTCAGATCAAGATCCATGCGTTACCCCCGTCTTTTGCTTGAGCATGATCTTTTCGGAAAACCGGTTCCCACTTTTCCGGATCATGCAGCGTTCCCAGCACCGCCTATTTCGCCGGCGGAGCGATATAGATTTTCCAGTTGATCGCCGGCCCCGGATGGCCGCGGAAGAAGCGCTGCGTCGTCATCACCAGCGGCTCGGCGTTCGGCGCGTTCTCCTTCATCCAGGCTTCGCAGACAGGCAGCCGCCCATCCGTGGTGTCGCAGATGCCGATGAACCCAAGGCGCTTCGCCTCCTCCAGCGACGTCAGCCCCGACGACCACAGTTCGCCCGGCGTGAACGGCGCCGGATGGTCGGGGCTATAGAAGGTCATGGGCTCGCCGACCTCGGTCGTACCGGCAACCACCGCCCAGCGCGAACCAAAACGGTCGTGCCAGACTTGCGTGAGCTCCCGCGCCAATTGCGCGCGCGCGCCATAGGTCGATGAGTTGTTGGGATATTCCGCCATCTCGCGCTCGGCGATGGTCGGCGCGGCGGCGAGCGTCGCGAGCGTGATTACGAGCCAGATCGCGGTGATGCGAAACAGCGCGGTTGCCGGGATGCGCAGCGCGGGGATCGCGACCAGCGCCAGCGGCACGAGGAAGAACAGCGAGATTCCCCAATCGGTCTTCATGTAGACCGTAAAGATCAACCCACCGAGCGGCGGCCCGATCGCGACGATGAGCTGGATGATCCAGACGTTGAGCGCCTGCGAGACATTCACGCCTGGATTCGCGCCGGGCGACCAAATCAGCGAAAGCCGAGGTCGGGGCAACAGCAGCGCCAGCGCGGCGAGCGCCACCGGCACGGCGAGCAGCGCGAGATTATGCCCGACATAGCCGAGCACGAGCCAGGCGCTTTGCGCGCGATTGGAAAGGCCGTAGACGTCGCCGGCATAGGTCAGCGGCACGAAGTCGACGCCCTTGAGCCAGATCAGATGCGGGATCATCGCGACCCCAAGCGTCGCAATCGCAACCCACGGCGCCGGCGAGCGCAGGAACTTTGTTCGTTCGGGGTGAATCAGCGCCGCAAGCCCGATCGCGCCGATCATCGTCAGCACCCAATATTTCGTCATCAGCGCCAGCGCGCCGGCAAGCCCGAGCCATATCCCGGAGCGCCATGTGCGTTTCTCGAAAGCCCTGAGATAGGCCTGCACGACCAGCGGCAGGGTGACGAGCTGCAGCAGATCCGGATTGTATTTAAAACCCTTGAAATTGAAGATCGGATAGAGTGCGAGCATGACCACGACAAGGAACGCGCGGCGGCGATCGACGACGCGAAGCGCAATGAACCAGCAGATCACGAGGGAAACGCCGAGCGTGGTCATCGCCAGCGCATAGGTCGCCCAATCTTTCACCGCGAACAAACTGAACCACGCTCCCGCGACCCAGCCGGCGAGCGGCGGATGCTTGCCGTAGCCGAGCTGGAATTTCTGTCCCCAGGCAAACGCCTCCGCGACATCCATATGGACGTCCTGCGCCGCCTTCAGATCGATCAGGATCAAGGTCCAGAGCAGGCCATGCACCACGGCAAAGCTGACCACGAGCCAGAGCCCGGTCTCGGGGCGGGTGGCACGCGCGACCAGCCACGCCGCCAGCCGTCGGAAGCTCAAGCGTCGGCGCGCGCGCGCGGTCGTGGGCAGAATTGATGCAGTCGACATGGCTCAATTGCGTAGCGCGTTTTTGCCGCAAGTGGAATCAGCTTGGCGTGAAGATGCGCTGTAAAAACAGCGCAATATGGTTGCCGCGCCAAAGCGTGAATGCTATCCCGCGCCCATGACGACCACCCCTATTTCCAACATCCGAAACTTCGCCATCGTCGCCCATATCGACCACGGCAAATCGACGCTGGCCGACCGGCTGATCCAGATCACCGGCGGGCTTTCGGACCGCGAAATGGCGGGCAAGGAACAGGTGCTCGATTCCATGGATATCGAGCGCGAGCGCGGCATCACCATCAAGGCGCAGACCGTCCGGCTGAATTATCACGCCAGGGACGGCAAGGCTTACATCTTCAACCTGATGGACACGCCGGGCCATGTCGACTTCGCCTACGAGGTCTCGCGCTCGCTCGCAGCCTGCGAGGGATCACTGCTGGTAGTCGACGCCAGCCAGGGCGTCGAAGCGCAGACGCTCGCCAATGTCTATCATGCGCTCGACGCCGGCCACGAGATCGTGCCGATCCTCAACAAGGTCGACCTGCCGGCGGCCGAGCCTGAGAAAGTCAGGCAGCAGATCGAGGACGTGATCGGCATCGACGCCTCCGACGCGGTGATGATATCGGCCAAAACCGGCCTCGGCGTTCCCGACGTGCTGGAGGCCATCGTCACGCGCCTGCCGCCGCCGAAGGGCGACCGCGAGGCGACCTTGAAGGCGCTCCTGGTCGATAGCTGGTACGACGTCTATCTCGGCGTCGTCGTGCTCATTCGCGTCGTCGACGGCGTCATGAAGAAAGGCAGCCGCATCCGGATGATGGGCACCAACGCGGCCTATGACGTCGAGCGCGTCGGGTTCTTCACCCCGAAGATGCAGCAGGTCGAGGAGCTCGGGCCCGGCGAGATCGGCTTCATCACCGCGGCGATCAAGGAAGTTGCCGACACGCGCGTCGGCGACACCATCACCGACGACCGCAAGCCGGTGACCGAGATGCTGCCCGGTTTCAAGCCGGCGATTCCCGTGGTGTTCTGCGGCCTGTTTCCGGTCGATGCCGACGATTTCGAAACCTTGCGCGCGGCAATGGGGAAATTGCGCCTTAACGACGCGAGCTTTTCGTTCGAGATGGAAACCTCGGCCGCGCTCGGCTTCGGCTTCCGCTGCGGCTTCCTCGGGCTGCTGCACCTGGAGATCATCCAGGAGCGGCTGTCGCGCGAGTTCGATCTCAACCTGATCGCGACCGCGCCGAGCGTGATCTACAAGATGCATCTGACCGACGGGCAGGTGATCGAGATCCACAATCCTGTTGACATGCCCGACGTGGTCAAGATCGCCGAGATCGAGGAGCCCTGGATCGAGGCCACGATCCTCACCCCCGACGATTATCTCGGCAGCGTGCTAAAGCTTTGCCAGGACCGGCGCGGCGCGCAGAAGGAACTGACTTACGTCGGCTCGCGCGCGTTGGTGAAATACGACCTGCCGCTCAACGAAGTGGTATTCGATTTCTACGACCGGCTGAAATCGGTCTCCAAGGGCTACGCCTCGTTCGACTATCATCTGACCGACTACAAGCCGGCCGACCTCGTGAAGATGCAGATCCTGGTCAATAGCGAGCCGGTCGATGCGCTGTCGATGCTGGTGCATCGCACCCGCGCGGAGGGCAGAGGCCGCGCCATGGTCGAGAAGATGAAGGAACTGATCCCGCCGCACATGTTCCAGATTCCGATCCAGGCGGCGATCGGCGGCAAGGTGATCGCGCGCGAGACCGTGCGCGCGCTACGCAAGGACGTCACCGCAAAATGCTACGGTGGCGACGTCACGCGCAAAAGAAAACTTCTGGAGAAGCAGAAGGAAGGCAAGAAGAAGATGCGGCAGTTCGGCAAGGTCGACATCCCGCAGGAAGCTTTCATTGCCGCGCTGAAGGTGGATAGCTGAGGCGGCGGCCTGCTTCCAGCGCTTGCCTCGACAACATTGAAGCGCTTCTGGATTTGAATCGCATTTGAACGCCAACCTTGTTATGCTGCCGCGATGTCGCGCATATTTTCCGCATCGATCGCCATTCTCTTCTCTCTGCTGCCGGCCGTGACGTCGGGCGCGCCCGCTCCCAGGCGGCACGTCGCGCATTGGCATGGCTACGGCTTCCTGCCCGGCTATCATCAACCGCCCAACAACAGCGTTCCGGTGTTTGGTGCGAAGGGAGCCGCAACAGGCGAGCCCGACTACTCCCCCTTCTATTATGGTTACAACGGCGAGCGATACTATTTCGGCCGTCCCGGGTTTTACCGCGGTCGCTACAATGGCGGCAGTTTCGGCCCGTGCTGGAGCTGGACGCCGATCGGGCCGGCGTGGAATTGCGGGTAGAAACCCAAGCTGATCACGCGTGTGGCTTTATCGCTACGCTGAAAACCTACCAATGCGATCATTCCGGGACATCGCGATAGCGATGGACCTGGAATCTCGAGCATTCCGGGTTCGATGCTTCGCATCACCCGGAATGACGACGGACATCTTGCCCTTCCGCCAGAGATAGACCACCATGGCGTTAATTGATCACTCGATAAAAAGAGCGAGGAAACGCCATGAACAAGCTTCCCGGCTTTGGCCTGGTCGAGCGCGCCCGCGCGCTGGCTCCCCTGATCGCGCGCGAGGCCGACGAGATCGAGCGGACGCGGCGTCTGACACCAGCCGGTGGTCTCCGCCCTGATCGAGAACGGGCTCTACCGGGCGCTGCTGCCGCAGAGCCTCGGCGGCGCCGAGGCGCCGCTCGAGATCTTCATGCAGATGCAGGAGGAGATCGCCAAGGCCGATGCCTCGACCGCCTGGTGCCTCGGCCAATGCAGCGTCTGCGCCATGACGGCGGCCTATCTCGATCGCGAAGCCGCGCGACGAGATCTTCGACGCGCCGCCCGGCATCCTCGCCTGGGGCGCGATCGCCCACGAGGTGCAGGTCGTTCCCGGCGGTTATCGCGGCCACCGCGCGCTGGGATTTCGCCTCCGGCTCGCGGCAGGCGAGCTGGCTCGGCGCCCATGTCCGCGTCGTCGAGGCCGACGGCAGCCAGCGGAAGAAGCCGGACGGCTCGCCGGAAATCCGCACCATCCTGTTTCCGGCGGCGAGCGCCACCATGTACGACGTCTGGGACGTGATCGGCCTGAAGGGCACCGGCACCGATTCCTATTCGGTCGACAATCTGTTCATCCCGGAGAAATTCTCGCGCTGCGCGACGATCCCACCGGCGCTGCGCGAAAAAGGCCCGCTCTACAGGCTCACCACCAACGCCATGTTCGGCATGGGCTTTGCCGCGATCTCGCTCGGCGTCGCGCGCGCGACGCTCGATGCCGCGATCGAGCTGGCGCGCGGCAAGAGCAGCCGTCGGGGCTGCAAGGCGATGCGCGAGAACAACGCCGTGCAGGGCTTGATCGGGCGCACCGAGGCGATCTTGCGCGCCGCGCGCGCCTATCTCTATGCGACGGCCGCCGAGGTCTGGCACGACCTCGACGCAGCGGCGAGCCCGTGACCGAAGCGCATCGCATTGCGCTCCGCCTCGCCGCGACCTGGACCATCCATCAGTCGGCCTCGGTGGTCGATGCCGCCTATCACATGGCCGGCGCCACCGCCGTGTTCGCGCCAACAACGTTCGAACGCCGTTTCCGCGACATGCACGCGATCGCGCAGCAGATCCAGGCCCGCGACACCCACTATGAGGATGTCGGCAAGGTGATCCTGTCCGGCAGGCTCAATACGCCGCCGACGACCCGATGAGACGCAGTGAGGCGCTCAACCATGAGGTGCAGCGGCCTGCGACTATTAGCGTCAGTTGTTAAGCACTTTCTGGGAACTTTCCGAATCTCCCTCTCGCGGAGCTTCGGTATCCCCATGTTCAAACTTCGATCGATCGCGGCCCGCCTGATCCTGGCCATTTCGCTGACGGTCGCGGCGGCCTGCGGCATCCTCGGGACCTTTTCGATCATGCAGCAGCGCGCGCTGACGCAGCTCGCGCTCGACCAGCAGCTCAAGCTGCAATATGACAGCGTCATCGCCGCCATCGACTATGAAGGACGCGCCGCGCTCGCGGTCAGCGCCGTGGTCGCCGCGCTGCCGCCGGTCGCCGACGCCATCGCCAAGGGCGATCGCGACGGGCTGGCGGCGCTGCTCGGCGGCGCCGATGAAGGCGTTGAAGGCGCAAGGCATCCCGCTGATCACCTTCCACCCTGCCGCCGGCGATCGTCTTCTCCGTGTCCACGAGCCCAAGGTCTTCGGCGACGACGTCTCGGCGCGCCGCACCACGGTGGTGGAAGCGAACAAGACCGGCAAACCGATCGTCGGCGTCGAACCCGGGCGGGATGCGCTCGGCATCTTCGCCATGACGCCGATCGTGCGCGACGGCAAGAGCATCGCGGTCGTCGACGTCGGCGTCGCCTTCGGCAAGGAATTCGTCGACCGCGCCAAGCAGCGCTTCGGCGTCGACCTTGCCGTGCATTCGTTCGACGGCAAGGCGTTCAAGAAACTGTCCTCGACCTTCGGCGACACCATGGTCGCGACGCCAGGACGAGCTGAAGAGCGTGTTCGACGGCGCAGCGCTGCATCGCGACGCCACCTTCGACGGCCATCCCGCCGCGCTCTATGTCGGGCAGATCAGGAACTACGCCGGCCAGCCGGTCGCCGTGCTCGAAGTCATCAAGGACACCACCGAATACGAGGCGGCGGCAGCGAGTTCGCAGCGCAATCTGATGCTCGGCACCCTCGCCATTCTGGCCGGCGCCGCGCTGCTGGCGTTCCTGCTCGGCCGCGGCCTGTCGCGTCCGCTGACCGCGATCACCGCGGTGATGAACCGCCTGTCGAGCGGCGACACCGATGTGACGATCCCCGGCGGCGACCGCAAGGACGAACTCGGCACCATGGCGGTGGCCGTCGACGTGTTCCGCCGCAACATGATCGAGGCCAGCACGCTGCGCGAGGCGCAGGAGGCCGCCAAGCAGCAGGCCGAGCTCGAGAAGAAGGCGCTGCAGCGCCAGATGGCCGACCGCTTCGAGGCCGACGTCAAGAGCGTGGTCGGCGCGGTCGCGCAAGGCGACCGCAGGACATGCAGCGCGTCGCCGGCGAGATCACGACCAGCGTCAACGGCACCTCGGAGCGGGCCACGGCCGCGGCGGCGGCCTCCGAAGAGGCATCGGCCAGCGTCAGCACGGTGGCCGCCGCCACCGAAGAGCTGGCCTCTTCGGTCGCCGAGATCGGCCGCCAGGTCACCCATTCCAGCGGCGTCGCCGATAGCGCCGTGGTCAAGGCCGGGCAAACCACCGAAATGGTCGGCAGCCTTGCCGCCGCCGGCGAGAAGATCGGCGACGTGCTGCGCCTGATCGGCGCCATCGCCAGCCAGACCAATCTGCTGGCGCTCAACGCCACCATCGAGGCGGCGCGTGCCGGCGAGGCCGGCCGGGGCTTTGCCGTGGTCGCCTCCGAGGTCAAGGAGCTCGCCAGCCAGACCGCGAAGGCGACCGAAGAGATCGCCGGCCAGGTCACCGCGATCCAGTCCGCCACCGGCGATTGCGTCGACCGCGATCGGCGGCATCAGCGACACCATCCGCGAGATCAGCGGCATCGCCACCACGATCGCCGCCGCCGTCGAGGAACAGGATTCGGCGACGCGCGAGATCGCGCGCAGCGTGCAGCAGGCCGCCGCCGGCACCAGCGAAGTCTCGCTCAACGTCGCCGGCGCCAGCCAGGCCGCCGACCAGTCGCGCGCGCTCGCCGACAATGTCCTGGTCGCCTCCGGCGAACTCAGCCAGCACGCTTCAGCCCTGTTCAAGAGCGTCGATACCTTCCTGGCCGGCCTGCGCGACGCCGCCTAGGCGGCTGCTGCAGCGCGGCGCTCAGGCCACCAGCGCGGCCTCGACGTCGGCCACCGCGTCCGCGCCGCACTGCGCTTTCAGCAGCTTGACGATCTCGGCATTGGGCCGCGCCCGGCTGAACAGAAAACCCTGTCCCTCGTGGCAGCCCTCCGCGCGCAGGCAGCTGCAGCTCGGCTTCGGTCTCGACGCCTTCGGCGGTGATGGTGACGCCGAGGCCCTTGCCGAGGCTGATGATCGAACGCACGATCGCCTGCGCGTCGCGATTGGCGCCGAGATCGCGCACGAACGACTGGTCGATCTTGATCTTGTCGAACGGAAAGCTGCGCAGGTAGCTCAGGCTCGAATAGCCGGTGCCGAAATCGTCCATCGAGATGCGCACGCCGAGCGCGCGCAGCGCGTGCAGCGTGGCCAGCACCTGGCTGCTCTTTTCCAGCAGCAGGGTCTCGGTGATCTCCAGCTCCAGCCGCTTGGCCGGCAGGCCGGATTGCTTCAGCGCATCCATCACCATCGACAACAGATTGCCGGTGCGGAACTGCAGCGGCGACAGATTGACCGCGACGCGGACGTCGTCGGGCCAGAGCGCCGCGTCCATGCAGGCGCGGCGCAGCATCAAGCCGCCGAGCGCGTTGATCAGGCCGGTCTCCTCGGCGACCGGGATGAATTCGGCCGGCGAGATCATGCCGCGTTCGGGATGCGGCCAGCGCACCAGCGCCTCGAAGCCGGTGATGCGTCCGGTCGACAAGATCGATCAGCGGCTGATAATGCGGCCGCAACACGTCGTTCTGGATCGCGTCGCGCAGATCGATCTCGATCTTGCGGCGGCTCTGGCGCGCGCGCATCCATTCCGGCTTCGAAGAAGCGGAAGGTGCCGCGCTGGTCGTTCTTGGCGCGGGACAGCGCCATGTCGGCGTTCTTCAGAAGCTTTTCGGAATCGTCGCCGTCGCCGGGCGCCATCGCGATGCCGATGCTGGCGCCGATCACGACGGAATGGCCGTCGAGCAGATAGGGATCGCCGATCGCCTCCAGCAGCCGCCTCGCCAGCAACACGGCATCCTCGGGCGCGCCAGCCCGCTCTGGACGATCGCGAATTCGTCGGAGTTGAGGCGCGCGAGCATGTCTTCCTCGCGCAGCATCGATCGCAGCCGCTTGGCGACGCCGCGCAACAGCTTGTCGCCGACGCCGTGGCCGAGCGTGTCGTTGACCGCCTTGAAATTGTCGAGGCCGAGCACCAGCACCGCGACCTTGTCGGCGCTGCGCCGCGTATGCAGCAGGATCTCGTCCATCTGCTGGCGCAGCAGGTTGCGGTTCGGCAGCCCGGTCAAGCCGTCGTGCTGGGCCATGAAGGCGAGCCGCGCCTCGGCGCGCTTGCGCTCGGTGATGTCCATCAGCGCCAGCAGCACCGCCGGCTGGTCGGCATAGACGAGATGGCGCGAATAGATCGCCAGATCGATCAGCGATGCCGTCGGCCCTGACATGCTTCCAGGTGCGCGCCGCCTGTTCGTCGCTGGAGCGGTCGCCGGCCCATGGTGGCTTCGGTATCGAACGCCTGGAGGTTGCGGATGGTGAGTTTTTCGAATTCGGCGCGGCTATAGCCGTAATGCTCGACCGCGGCGTCGTTGACGCCGAGGATGCGCTCGTCGTCCAGCGCGCAGACGATCATCGGAACCGGATTGCTGTCGAACAACAGCCGGAACGAGGCCTCGCGCTGCTTCAGTTCGGTGATGTCGACGCGCAAGCCGATGATGCCGCCATCCTCGGTCAGCCGCTCCTCGATCAGGATGAAGCGGCCGTCGGCGAGGATCTGCTCGTGGCGCTCGCCGGGCCTGATAGAGCTTGGCGAGCCGCTCGGCGATCCATTCCTCTTCGCGGCCGATCGCTTCCGGATAGTCGCCGCGCTCGACGCCGATGCGGATCGTATCCTGCAGCCGCGCGCCCGGCTCGAACAGGTCGGAGCTGCGGCTGTAGATCTCGGAATACTTCTTGTTCCAGAGAATGTAGCGGCCGTCGGCATCGAGAAACACGATGCCCTGCGGCAGGATGTCGATCGCCTCGCGCAAGCGCTCGTGCGATTTCCGCGCGTCCGCGATCGCAGCCTCGGCCTCGGCGCGCTTGCGCACGAGTCTCGCCGATCTCGGCCGAAACACGATTGCTGCGCCGGGAGTTTCGGGCTCGGCCGGCCCGGACGGCCCGAAGTGCGGGCGATCGCTGCATGCTTCGGCTTTTTTGTTTTTGGCCGTTTTCTCGGCATTCCCACGCCCCACTCGCATTCTGACGCGTCCGTTCTCCGATAAGTGTCTGAAAAAATGGTATCTCTTTCCGGCGTGCCATCCGATCGCCCGTATACACGCGGAATATATCGGTGCCTGTTTGAAAGGCGATATTCCGGCGATCGACATACCGCGTCGCGCGGCGAACGGCACAACCTGCGAATGTGCGAGGCAAAAGCGGCGATGTTTGATGACGGATGTCTGAAACAGGCGGTGATTGTACACCGAATGCGCGAATTCGCATGAAATTTGGTCAACGCCGACAGGGTTATCGCGCGGTTAACAAAGGCTTCTCGACCTCAGTTCGAAATCTCGATTCGCGTGTTGCTCGGCCCGTTGCGCCGGACCAGCGCGAACAAGCGGCCGCGTGCGACGGATGCAGCCTGACACAACCATGCGACGCCGGACCGCCGAGCCGGGAGATGTCATTGGTGCCGTGGATGGCGAAACCGTAATAGAAGAAGATCGCGTGCGGCATCGGCGCGTTGTAGTACCTGCGCGAGAAATAGCTCCGCATCATCGACTGCGGATGGAAGGTGCCGCTCGGCGTGCCATAGCCGTCGCGGCCGGTCGAGACCGGCCAGTTGTAGCGCATCGCGCCGTCCACGCTCACGGCCATGCGCTGGGACGATTTGTCGATCTGGACCACGACATCGGCGCGCGCCGGCGCCACCACCAACGCCGCGGCGATCCAAGCGGCCGCTAGCGCGAGCCGCGCCAGTAACCCGTTTCACGATGATGCCCTGCCCAAACTCTTTACGGGCCGTATGATGTCGTCTCCGCCCAAGGCTTGTAAAGGGCTGCTGGCTGAGCGCTTCGCGGCCAATCCTGATCCGGCCAGTCGTGACGCCTTGGGGATCAAGCAATTGCGATTGGCGCGGCGATCCCTCTTTCATGCTACGCTTTCGCGGCGAATAGAGTGATCCTATGACGTCCCGCCTGACTTCCGATCCTGCTTCTGCCTCGCAGCCATCCTGTTCAGCGCCAGCTCCGCGTCGGCGCAGGACAAGGGCAGCGTCGATCCGAAGCCGCTGCCGCCGCTGGACCAATCCCAACGATCCCAAGCTCGGCGCCAAGCAATTGTTCGCGCGCAAGCTGCTGCCGGCGGCGATGCCGACCGCGCGTGATCGGCTCCTATGCCAAGGGCTGCATCGCCGGCGCGCGAGCAGATGCCGATCAACGGCGACACCTGGCAGGTGATGCGGCTGTCGCGCAACCGCAATTGGGGACATCCCGACATGATCGCGCTGTTGAAGCGGCTGTCGGTCAAGGCGCACAAGGACGCCGGCTGGCCCGGCATACTGGTCGGCGACATCGGGCAGCCGCGCGGCGGTCCGGCGCTGACCGGCCACGCCAGCCACCAGATCGGGCTCGACGCCGACATCTGGCTGACGCCGATGCCGGATCATCGATTGTCGCGCGAAGAGCGCGAGGAAATGTCCGCCGTCATGATGGTGCGCGACGACCGGCTCGACGTCGATCCGAAAGTCTTCACGCCGGGCCATGTCCTGGTGCTGCGCGACGCCGCGCAGGAGCCGCCGTGCAGCGCATCTTCGTCAACGCCGCGATCAAGAAGGCGCTGTGCCGCGAGGCCAAGGGCGACCGCAGCTGGCTTGCCAAGATCCGCCCGTGGTACGGCCACGATTATCACTTCCACATCCGCATGAGATGCCCGCCCGGCAGCAGCGAATGCAAGGGCCAGACCGACGCAGGCGGGCGGCGAAGGCTGCGGCGCTGACGATCTCGCCTACTGGTTCAAGGATTCGATCATTCACCCCGAGCCGCCGAAAGAGCCGGCGAAGCCGCGGCCAGGATCACGCTGGCGCAATTGCCGGCCGCCTGCAAGACAGGTGCTGAACGCGCCGGATGCGAAGCAATGAGGCTGCGCCGATGTTTCGATTCCGTCACAACTTCCGCTAATATGGTTGTCGTCGCGCCGTAAGCGCGATCTATCGCCCCCGGATCAGGGCTGCTGATCCCCATCCCATTCCCGTTTGTCGCCGAGATAAGCCATTGTCATGCGCGGAATGAACAACAGTGAAGGACCCATCATGCGCATCAGTGCACGCAACCAGATCAAGGGCACCGTCGTCGAAGTGAAGAAGGGCGCGACCACGTCGCATGTCCGCGTCGATATCGGCGGCGGCCAGATCGTGACTTCCTCGATCACCAACGAGGCGGTCGACGACCTCGGCATCAAGGCCAAGGGCAACGTCACCGTGGTGATCAAGGCGTCCGACGTCATGATCGCGGTGGACTGACATGCGCGCCATTTCTTCTCGTCGCGTTGCTGCTGCTCGGTGCTGCGCCCGCGTGGGCGGCGGAGGAGCCGAGCGGCTGCGACAAATTCAAATGGCCGATCGATCGCGAGCGCGCGGCGCTGACCGCGCCGGATCGCGCCAAGCTCGCCTCGGGTGCCGAACTCGCCGCCCTGCCCGCGACCGGGATGACGCTGGCGCTGGCCGCACCAGGCGACGCCAAGCTGCCGACGCCGCCCGAGCGCGCGCCAAAGGAAGGCACCTTTGCCGGCTTTGCCAGCGTCAAAACCGCGCCGAAGGCCGGCGTCTACACCATCAGCCTCTCGGCCGGAGGCTGGGTCGACGTGGTTCAGGACGGACACTTCCTCAAGCCCAAGGGCTTTAGCGGCGCCACCGATTGCGACGGCATCCGCAAGACCATGAAGTACGAGCTATCGGCGAGCCCGTTCGTGCTGCAGATCAGCGGCACCAAGGAGGATTCGGTCTCGATCGCGATCCTGCCGGCGCGAATAGGCGGCCCAAACCGGACAAACGGCCGCCTTTACCCAGGATTCTCAGCCTGTTATGGTCGGCCTCGAGCGACATCCCTGGTGACCGTAAGTCCTTTGGGGATAGCCGGAACAGCGCTTCCGCCGGTCGCACCTCTGACTTGAACCAACGCCTGATTTGCGCGCGCGAAAAGCGCGCCCGCGAATCCGCATGGAGCGCCTTCGATGCATCGTCTTGCCGGAATTTTCACAGCCTTCGTGATCCTGTGCGGATCGGTCCAAACGCCTGCTTTCGCCGAGGACAAGACCCTCACCGTGTTCGCCGCCGCCTCGATGAAGAACGCGCTCGACGACATCGATGCCGCCTTCACCGCCAAGACCGGCGTCAAGGTCAACGCCAGCTATGCCGCAAGTTCGGTGCTGGCAAAACAGATCGAACAGGGCGCGCCCGCGGACATCTTCGTGTCCGCCGACACCGACTGGATGGATTATGCGATCGGCAAAAAGACCATCAACGAGCCGACCCGGGTCAATCTGCTCGGCAACAGCATCGTGCTGATCGCGCCGAAGGATTCGAAGATCGACAACGTCACGATCGGACCGGGGCTTCGACCTCGCCAAACTCGCCGGCGACGGCAAGATCGCGACCGGTGACGTCAAGGCCGTGCCGGTCGGCAAATATGCCAAGGCGGCGCTGGAGAAGCTCGGCGCGTGGCAGGCGGCAGAGCCGAAATTCGCGATGGCCGAAAGCGTGCGCGCGGCGCTGACCTTGGTCGCGCGCGGCGAAGCCGTGCTCGGGATCGTCTATTCGACCGACGCCAAGGTCGAGCCCGGCGTCAAGATCGTCGGCACCTTCCCGCCGGATTCGCATCCCGCCATCATCTATCCGGTCGCGGCGACCGCGACCGCAAAGCCTGAGGCCGCCGCCTATCTCGATTTCCTGCGCTCATCGGCGGCAAAGACCGTGCTGGAAAAATACGGCTTCATCTACCTGATCCGCCCGACGTCCTAAGTGTTCGAGATTTCGGCAACGGAATGGACGGCGATCCTGTTGTCGCTGCGGGTCGCGATCATCGCGACCCTGGTGGCGACGCCATTCGGCATTGGGCTCGCCTGGCTATTGGCGCGGCGCCATTTCTGGGGCAAGTCGGTGCTCGATGCGCTGGTGCATTTGCCATTGGTGCTGCCGCCGGTGGTGACGGGTTATCTGCTGCTGCTCACCTTCGGCAAGCGAGGCCTGGTCGGCGAATGGCTCGCCGACCATCTCGGCATCGTGTTCGCGTTTCGCTGGACCGGCGCTGCGCTCGCCTGCGGCGTGATGTCGTTTCCGCTGTTGGTGCGCCCGATCCGGCTGTCGATCGAGGCGGTTGATCGCAGGCTCGAGCAGGCCGCGGAAACGTTGGGCGCAACGCCCTTGCAGGTGTTCGCGACCGTGACGCTGCCGCTTTCGCTGCCCGGCGTTCTGGCCGGCATGGTGCTGGGCTTTGCCAAGGCGATCGGCGAATTCGGCGCGACCATTACCTTTGTGTCGAATATCCCCGGCGAGACCCAGACCATTTCTTCCGCGATCTATTCGCTGATCCAGACGCCCGACGGCGACGCCGCGGCATTGCGGCTCGTCGTCGTCTCCATCGTCATTGCGATGGGCGCGCTGATGGCGTCGGAATGGTTCGCGCGACGCGCGCTGCTGCGCCTGCACGGAAACTGACCATGCTGCGCGTCGACGTCGCAAAGCAACTCGGCGAATTCTCGCTTTCCGCCTCGTTCGAGAGTGAAGGCCGGGTCACCGGGCTGTTCGGCGCCTCGGGCGCCGGCAAGACCTCGCTGATCAACATCATCGCAGGCCTGTTGAAACCCGATCGCGGCACCATCGTCGTCGATGGCGAGACGCTCGACGATACTGCGGCGCATGTTCATGTCCCGCCCTATCGCCGCCGCATCGGCTATGTGTTTCAGGATGCGCGGCTATTTCCGCATCTCAACGTGCGGCAAAATCTCGACTATGGCCGGCGCATGAATCGACTTGCCGACGATCCGGCGCAACGCCAGCGCGTCACCGATCTGCTCGACATCGGCCATTTGATGGATCGCCGCCCCGGCAAACTGTCGGGCGGCGAGCGCCAGCGCGTCGCGCTCGGCCGCGCGCTATTGTCGAAGCCGCGGCTGTTGCTGCTCGATGAGCCGCTGGGCTCGCTGGATGAAGGCCGCAAGGTCGAGATCCTGCCCTATCTGGTGCGGCTGCGCGATGAAGCCGGCATTCCCATGGTCTATGTCAGCCACGACGCCGCGGAATTGCGCCAGCTCGCAACCCAGATCGTGATGCTGCAGCGGGGACGCGTAACTTCCTTTGGCGGCGTCAAGGTGCTGACGCCGACGCCCCCCTAGACTAGTCGAATCGGTCACGACCTATTTGAGGCCTCGGCTAGCGGTTGACCCAAAGCACGTCACCCGTGCTGGCGTCGACAGCCACCTCCATGTATCGGCCCAGCCTGTCCCGGCCCTGGATTTCCCATTTATCGCCTTCAAATTGAGTGTGCGATACCGTTGCAAGACCGATGTCGGTAGCGACATCGAGAGCTGCCTGCATCGACAACAGGCCACCCGTATCATAGGCCATGGCTGGCGTCGCGATCCCGAGCGCGACGGCTGCGATGATTGGCAGGATATATTTTCGCATGGGCTACTCCTGTTCAAAGCCAACTACCTGTCGCGCCGTCAGAGCTGCGCAACATTCGAGAAAACCCATGGAACCGCCGAGTGTTCCGACTTCACCGTTCAAGAAGCTGCGCAAATCTTCGGCGGTTCCGGCCGCTCGTTGGCGGCATATTGGCTAAGCGGAAAGCATAGCGGACTCCTCCGCGTGTTCCGAAAGGCGGCTGGCCGTATCGTTGCTCATCGACGCAGCTTCAATTCGCGCTCTTCCGCTGCACCCCCAGATTTGAATCAAAAAACTTCAAGGCGGTACTGCCGATATATTCGTGCAGCTTGGGTCGATCGATGCCGGGAGCATCGATACAGGATTCGGGCCAGGTATCCCGTCCCAATGCATCGCATTCGTTGACGAAGATCTCGTGGTCCACCAAGCCTTGCAGTACATCGAGTTGGGCATGCGGGATGTATTTTGCCGCGAACACCGAGTTTTCTTCGGCGGGAGCCTGGGTGTCTCTGGCGCCGACAATGATATAGGTCGGTATCATCAACTGCCGGAGTCCGTCGGCATCCATGCCGAACGCCGGCAGGTCGCCCGGAGCCATCGCAAAGGCGGCCTTGACGCGGCTGTCGTGCACGTCGCGCGCCGGTCCCGCATCGAGCGGCAATTCGGCGCGCAGATACGCCGGCACCACCGGGTTGTTGCGCCATCCGGTCTGGTAAGCCAGATAGAGATCGGGATTGATCCTGGCGCCGCCGATCCAGAACGAGGTGAACCCACCTTGCGAATGCCCGGCAACTCCAATCCGGTCCGGATCGATATGCAGTCCCCACACCTTGTCCTGCAGCAGATGCGTGATGTCGAGGCTGATGTCGCGCGGCCGCTGCCAGAGCTTGCTCCGCGTGTACATCACCGTCGAATCATAGGTGTTGGCGCGATAGTGATAGAGCATGGCGACGAGATAACCGCGCGCGGCGAGATATTCGCCGAACCAAGCATAGTACAAGCCGTTGCTGCCGGCGCCGTGGGAGAACATGATCAGCGGACGCTTGATCGTGTCGGGCACGGCAGGTGCATCAGCGTAGAGATGCAAATTGGCGAAGAACGTCATCCTGTAAGGCACGGCCGAACTGTCCGGGGGCGCGGCCGGATAGAACAGCGCGAACGCCAGATGCCGGCCGTCGGCCGGGTCGACAGATTCCATCTGTTTCATCCCGACGGGATAGGGACCACCGATCTCTGTGGTTTGCGCCATTGCCGTTCTGGGCCCAAACGGCAAGCCGCAGCACATGATTACGCAACATTGTCCTAAAATAGCAAGGAAGCGGGTCAACCTGCGCCGGTCGATATGGATGGTTCGCATGTTCGGATTCCTGACGTGTCTGCCCATCTATTGCCTGATGACCGTAGTTCATCGCATATGATATCGTTCGACCTTGGACAGGAACAGCAATTTGCACATGTCTCGAACATGGATTGGTGCCGCCTGTATCGCGACGTTGATCGCAGCGCAGATCGCCTGGTGCGAACGCGCAACGGCCGAAGACAAGCTACTCACGGAAGTGGTCAACTTCACGGGAACGCTGACCTATCTCAGCACCAAGGTACCTGGCTTCATCCTCGTCGGAGTACGCAACGGCGAGATGGCCTTCGCCGGCTTTGGAAAAATCGCCGACAAAGGCGACGAGACGCCCGACGGCGACACGATGTTTCGCATCGGCTCCGTCAGCAAGGTGTTTTGCGGCGAAGTCCTCGCCAGCATGGTGCTCGACGGCAAGGTGCGGTTTGCTGATCGCCTGCAGGACCGGCTCGGCTACGAGGTCACGCTGCCCGAGAGGGATGGCGGCCCGATCCGATTGATCGATCTTGCAACCCACGCCTCCGGCCTGCCGCGCGAAGTGCCGCGTCCCGATGGGCCGGCAGACGATCCGTTCGGCACCAACACCAAGGAAGCCCAGATCGCCGACCTCAAGAAAGATCCGCTGCTGTTTGCCCCGGGCACTGCCGCGCTCTATTCAAACTACGGCTTCGACCTGCTCGGCGCCGCGCTCGCCAACGCCGGCGGCAAACCCTACGCCGACCTCCTCAAGGAGCGCGTGCTCGATCCCGCGGGAATGAAGGACACCGTTTTCAATCTGCGCCCGGGCGATGAAGCGCGTGCCATGCGGGGCCACAATTTCGACGGATCGCCGATGCCGGCGGCGCATACGCCGACCAGTATCGAATGCGCCGGAGGGCTGCACACCACCGCGAATGACATGGCGCGCTGGATGAAGTGGCATCTCGACCGCGCTGCGACGACCGACGGCGACCTGCGCCTGCTCGATCATGCGGCCTATCTCTACCGCGACGGGCTCACCGTGGTTTCGGGCCTCGACGATGGCGGGCCGATGGACGCGATGGGGCTTGGCTGGGTGATCAACATGCCCGCCGGCAGTCACTCACTGATCATGCAGAAGAGCGGCGGCCTGCAAGGAAATTTCGCCTATCTCGCGATCGCGCCGACCCGCGGGGTGGCCGCGTTTTTCGTCATGAACGAGTTCAACACCGGCGCCTTTACCGCCGCCGTGGCCGCCACCAACGGACTGATCGTGCAACTCGCGCCGCGCTGAGCGGGCCGGTACCTGACGATACCGCGCCCCTTCAGACGATCTCGCGCGCGCGCAGGTCGGCGATCGCCTCTTGGTCATAGCCGAGCGAGACCAGCACCTCATCGGTGTGGGCGCCGAGTTCGGGCGCCATTGAATCGAGCCGGCCGCCGCCATGCGCGAGCTGGAATCCGTTGCCCGCAAAGCGCAGGCGGCCATGGGGCGTATCGATCTCCTGAACCGCGCGGCGCGCCACGATCTGCGGGTGATCGATCACTTCCTCGACCTTCCAGATGCTGGCGCAGGGCGCGCCTGCCGCATCCAGGATCTTCTCCCACTCGCGCGGATCCTTGTGCGAAAGCGCTTCTTCGATGATGGCGCGCAGCGCCGGCTCATTTTCCTGCCGCGCGAACCAATCGGCGAACCGCGGATCTTCCAGCACGTCGGCGCGGCCGAGGGCTGCCATCAGCGCACGGTATTGCTTCTCGGTATTCACCGCGAGCAACAGATAGCCGTCACCCGCCTTGAACAGATTGGCGGTCGGCCGGCGGCTCACCGCCTGATTGCCGGACAGTTGCTGGCGATGGCCGGCGACCGTGTAATCCGCCACCGGTCCCGACAGGCATGCCAAGGTCGCTTCCAGCATGGAGACGTCGACCAGCTGGCCCTTGCCGGTGTGGGTGCGCTGGAACAGCGCGCTCGAGACGCCGAACGCCGCGGTGGCGCCGGACAGCACGTCGCAAACTGCAAAGCCCGCGCGCGTCGGCCCGGTTTCTTCGTGACCGGTGATCGCCATGATGCCCGACATCGCCTGGATCTTGCCGTCATAGCCCGCGCCATTGCGCTCCGGACCGGTCTGGCCAAAACCTGAGACCGCGCAATAGATAAGCCGCGGGTTGATGTCCGAGAGCGCGGCGTAGCCGATGCCGAGCTTGTCCATCACGCCGGGACGAAAATTTTCCATCACCACGTCAGCTTGCGCGGCGAGCTGCTTGACGATGGTGATCGCGTCAGCCTTCCGCAAATCGAGCGTCAGGCTGCGTTTGTTGCCGTTGACCGCCTGCCAGCCGGGCGCCAGGCCACGATCCGCCCATTCGCGGCTCAACGGGGTGCGGCGCATGTCCTCGCCCTCGCGCCGCTCCACCTTGATGACGTCGGCGCCGAGCAGCGCGAGCTGATAGCTCGCATAGGGCCCAGCCAGCACCTGCGTGAAGTCGAGAATCTTCACCCCTTCGAACGGTCGGGTCAATTCGACGTCCTCCTGGTCGATAGTGTTGTTCTTCGGAGCATGATCCGGAAAAGTGGATACCGGTTTTCCGAAAAGATCATGCTCATCTAACACCGCGTCAGGCGGCGCGATTGCCGCGCGCGATCTCTTTTTGCTTGTCGAATTCGGCGCGCCGCCGCGCCAGCTCTTCCGGGCTCATCTGCGAGATGTTGTTGTAGTCGAGCTTCCAGGAGGCATCCGCGCTCCAGCGCAGCGGCGACTGCATCGTGGTGCGCGGCGCCGGAGGCGTGCTCCAAGAGACCCAGCGCGAGTTCAAGCGTCAGCGCCTGCGACTGGGCATCGTGCGGCTTGCCGGCGGAATTGCCCAACGGGAAATCAGAGAATAGGAAGCGCGGCACGGCGGCGTGCTCGACGATGTCCTTGGCGCATCCCATCACCACGGTGGCGATGCCGTTTACTTCGAGGTGGCGCGCCACGAGCGCGGTGGTCTGGTGGCAAACCGGGCAATTCGGCACCAGCACGGCGACATCGACCGCATCGGCGAGGCAGCGGGCGAGGATTTCCGGGGCATCGACGTCGATCGTTACCCGGTGGCTGCGATTGGTCGGCGCGCCGAAGAAGCGCGGCGCGACCTCTCCGATGCGGCCTCTAGCTTTGGCCTTCAGGAGCTCCGGCAGCGGAAACCAGGTGCCGCTGTCGGTCGCACGTGGTGTGCTTGCGGTCATAGCCGATATGCGAGATGCGCAAATCGTGCAGCTTCGAGGTGTCGCCGTCATAGACCTTGTAGAACTTGGCACCGCCATTGTACGCCGCGCCTGGGCCCTGATCGCCCTTCGCCGGGTCATAAGGCGCGGCCGTGGTGACGATCGTCACGCGTGATTGCGCCAAGGGCTTTTTCAACGGCTGGAACGGCGCATCGACATAATGCGCCCAGCGGTAGGGCGTGGTGTAGCCGATCGCAGCATAGTAGTCGCGGGTCCGCTGCATATAGGGGACCGGGGAGTCGTAGTCGGGCGCAAAGCCGAGCTGGTCATCGAGTGAGCCGGACATTTGTTTCTCCTCTCGTTTACACCGCATATAATATCGACTTTCGCTTAGACTAAGGTTTGTGGGATCGTTCCTCAACAACGGAAATAGCAAATCAGCCCCTCCTCCGGCGGCCATGGCTGGGACAGTTTGCACCTCGACGACGCGAGGGGCGCCGGTTCAAATGGTCCGGACGCGCGTTCGCGCTCGCAGGCAATGCGCGCCCCGAGCTGATGGGCATTCGCGGCCCTCCGAAATAGAGGGCGCAGGGAAAGCCGGGTGTTCAGCTGCACCCGCAGCCTCGCGTGCAACAAAGTGAAAGCACACGAGCATAGTCACCACAGGTTCGCCGAAAAGTCCGACCTTCCCTGCGCAATGGTTTTAACGGTTACTTCGTGCTCTCCCCGGTGACCGGGCTCTTTTGCCACCGTCATCAGCGGATCATCATCCGCAAACTTGACGCCAGCGTCGGGGCGTCAGGACCACACGACTTTGCCGTCCGCCAAAAACGCCGCTCGTCTTGCGCCGCTCAAGCGTCCACCGCATCCCGCACCCAACGTTCGTGACGACGCGTACGCCCCTCTCAGAGAGCGCGAGACGTCGGAGATAAAATCGTTGATTTGGGGGGAGCGTCAAGCGATCGATCAAAAGTCGGATGCAGCAAAATGCGACATTGACTAAGTGGTGGTGTAGTCGCCTCATCGTACACACTAATGCTGCCCGTCGGGCAAATCAGATGACGCGAGCAAGTGCGCAGAATTCGTCGCGGCGGCTCATGGCAACTGGCGGGTTCGAATCGTGTCTGGCGCGCCATTGTCGCGTTGCCATCCGCCGGCCGCGTGGCTCGCAATCTCAATAGATCGCGCTGACGAGTTAAGTGCACTGTCACCGTAATTCCCCGTTCCCCGGGTCTGGTAGTGCCGCTTTCACTTCCGCTTCACCCCAGAAAGCGAACTCGACTCGAACATCGCGCCATGTCGGTTTTGTGCCCAATAGGAGACTCAAGCTCCACAGCATTACCAGTCTCACTCAATGACCTCGTCGGCGCGCGCGAGTAGCGTCGGCGAAACGGTCAGGCCAAGCGCCTTGGCGGTCTTGAGGTTGATCACCAGTTCGTACTTGGTCGGAGCTTGAACCGGCAAGACGGCCGGCTTCTCACCCTTGAGGATACGATCGACGTAGGCAGCCGCGCGCCGGTATAGATCGCCCCGATCGGGCCCGTAGGACAGCAGACCGCCGCTGATGATGCCCAAGCGGTCGGCATAAACCGCGGGCAGCTTGTACCGGGCCGCCAGCGTGATGATCAGATTGCGATGGGCCGAGGTCAGCGCACTCCCCGTCACGATCAGGCCGCCGTCCGGAGAGCCGGCGAAGGCCGCGAGTGAGCGTTCGATTTCGCTGGCCTCGCTTACGCCGACGGGGCTCACCTCCACCCCTAGCGACTGCGCTATAGCCTGAATGGCGCTGAACTGCGCGAGGCCAGCGGGATTAGCGGGATCCCGCAAGACAGCCGCCCGCGTCACACTGGGTGCGATCTGCTTGAGGAGTTCGAGCCACTTTCCGCTCGAGCTATATTCAAACAGCATAAAGCCGGTAACGTTGCCGCCCGGCTGGGGTAGGGTATTCACCAAGCCCGCGCCGACTGGATCGGTGACGTTTATGAACACGATTGGCAAGGTGCGGGTGAGATGTTGCAATGCCGTCGCGCCCAGGGTGCCAACGGCCAGGATGACGTCCGGCGCAAGCGCGACCAATTCCGCCGCAAATTTGCGAGCGAGGTCGACATTGTTTTCTCCCCAGCGGGTGTCAATCCGCACATTACGGGCCTCGCCCCAGCCCAATTGTTGCAGGGCTTGTTGGAACGCTGCGAGGCCACCCTGACCTGATGGATCGTCAGCGGCCCGGTTCATCAGCACTCCGATCCGCCGCAGCGGCTCGCCTTGCTGCGCCAATGCTGCGCGCGACCAAGAGGCCGCCGCGCAGAGAAGGCTAATGAACTCGCGCCGTCTCATGTTCGATCCGGGCTCCGGACAATGCACCCAACCGGCGCAAACTAGCACAGCTAAAGGGGCGAGGCATGAGTTTCAGGCACAGATCGCTGTGCGGGCCTAATGTCAAACGCGCCATTTTGGCACCTTGCCTTCAACTTCCGGTTCGTCCCCAGGAACGGACATGGCGCCGATACCCAGGATCGGACAATCGAGGGGCACCGCGGCGATTTTGCCAGATGCCGCGCTGCTCATTCATGGACCCGCCGGTCCTGCGCTATCCTTCGCCAAACCGCCATCGGACAAAAACCAGGACAAGCGGAACGCGAGCAGGTTCCGCGCGGATTTGGCGCAGTTGATATCCCGGGTCTTTGTCGACCGCAGATGCAGCTCATGTCTCTTAGCCGGTCGAGGACAGAACGCCGGAGCTGCCGCGGTTAAGCCGGTCGTAAGCAATTCGAGCGCAGGACGGAGCCAGGCAGACCGGTCCCAATCGGACGTGATAATGTCCGGTATTGTGGATAGCGGACGCTAAAGCTGACGTCGCAAAATCGACGCGATTGGTAGAGTCGGAATGTGACGCGGTGGCTTTAGGCTGAACATATCTGTTGCCGCCTCTTTCGTCTGGCGGTGCCTTAGTGGTTCGACCATGACTCCGTTTTCACATCCCGCTCATCGAACCGGACAGGCGAATCTCTCGCATCCGGCTCTCGGACAAGAGCTCACGCTTTCGCGTGCAACGCCTTCTGCAGTTTCTGACCATTTATCGGAGTTGATAGGTTTCCCAATCTCCAAGGTCCTTCCCTACGTATTGCGTCTGTCTTGAACTGAGGTCCCTTCCCTCCACCGGCGTTACCCGGCTTCAGCGGTACTACGAACCTCTCCGCCACCCCAAGGCGCCCAGCCTGTCCCTCGCGGGCTTCCGGTTGGTCATTGCCGACCACGCCATGGGGCTTCCCGTGTTGCGTACGCTTTCCTTGTGTACATGCTGTCGCCACTACCCCGGCGCAGCGGCTGGGCGTACTCTTCGCTCTGCTTCACCCAGCCGTATCAGCCTTCCCCGAAAGGGTTGTCGGGTCGGCCTGCGCATTGTCCTTTTCGAGGATTGCTCAGCGTTCACTCGCGTTACGGCCTGCACACTCGCGCTGTCACCAATTCGTGACACGCTAACCAGAGGCTTCAGCCATTTCGTTACCTCCATGACTGCTCCGGTTGCTTCCGGCTGGAGCGTTTGCCGGGTGGGACTTGCACCCACTGGAAAGCGCCGCCTTGTCACGGCGCACACCCGGAGCGGACTTTAGGTCGCAGGTTTGCGCGCTCTTGGTTTGTAGGTTTGCGCTATAGTTGGCGACCGTCAGTCTGTTTCGCTCCCGGGGAGGGAAATCTGTATGCCTGTCGGTCAAAGGAATCGACGCGCGTTAATAGCGGCGTTGGGTGGAGTTGCGATTTTTTGTCTACCCTACGGCCGAGTAAGTGCTCAACGGAGCCGCCAATCAGGAAGTGGGATTGCGACTATCGGGGTTCTATCCCCATTCTCGCAGGCCGACACCGAGTCGTGGCATCAGGCGTTCAGGCAAGGACTGCACGATCTTGCTTGGGTCGAAGGAGCAAACCTTCGAATTGAATATCGCTTTGCCGACGGAAAGTCCGAACGCCTGCCGGAGCTAGTAGAGCAACTCATCAAACTCAAGCCTGATATCATCGTCGTTGCCGTTACCGCAGACGCTATTGCAGCCGCGAAAGCAACTAAGACGATTCCCATCGTAGTCGCCGCGGCCGGGGACCCTGTTGCAGTCGGTCTCGTCTCAAGCCTCGCGCACCCTGGCGGAAACGTAACCGGCCTGTCGGGAATGTCCACAGACCTTGCCGGAAAGTGGCTCGAACTTCTCAAGGAGGTCGTGCCCGATCTTTCCCGCGTCGCAACTCTCTGGAGCCCGAGCAACCCAATTTCCGCGTTAGTATGGCGACAAATCCAGGATTCGGCACCCAGGCTGGGGATCGAGTCGAAGCCCTTGCAGGTGGAAGGCCGCGATGAGTTCGAAGGCGCATTCGCGAGGGCAATCGATGATAAGGCACACGCGATAATCGCGACGCCGGCACCAGTGTTCGTCGATAACGAAAAGCTAATTGCGGATTTTGCGCTGGCCAACCGCCTTCCATCAATTTTTCATCTGCCGGAATTCGTGCGCTTAGGTGGTCTCTTAGCTTATGGACCAGATCGATCCGATCTCTTTCGTCGCACCGCTTCCTATGTGGACAAAATTCTGAAAGGCACTCATCCGAGCGATTTGCCAATCGAACAACCGACCAAATTTGAGATGGCCGTGAGTTCCAAGACCGCCAAGGCAATCGGCCTTGACATACCGCCGACGCTGCTCGCGCGCGCCGACGAGGTGATCGAATGAGGGCCATGTCTCCTATTGGCCCTTCGCGTCTATCTGGGAGGCTGGTCGAGATTACCGCTATTGAGGGGTAAGCGGACCACCCAGCAACATCGGGAGATCCACGATGCGTAGTGCTAGATGGCAGGGGCATCGCAGACTTGCCAATTGGAGCGCATCGCGGGCTGCAGCATCATAGGGGAATCGCGAGGGAGTAGTGCCCATCTTCATCGGCCGTGGCGCGCCAGTCTACGATTTTGCGCGATATTGTTGCCGATTGGTGCGCAACCGCCGCATTAAAGCGCCCACGGCGTGCCTCCTTGACGTATCGCTCTGCCGGACAGCACATTTGCAGTGCCTAGAAGGGCCGCTCGAGACGACGGACGCACGGAGGTTTGCATGGAAACAAAGAGGGCTGCCAAGTCTTTTCGCTACCGGGCCAAGACCATCTGGAGTTCCGCGCGGCGGGGCCTGCTTTCAACAGCGGAGAAGCCCACTATCATCGTTGGCAGCCCACCGGAGTTCAAAGGCGAGCCGAACCTCTGGGCGCCCGAAGAATTGCTGGTTGGCTCGGTCAATACTTGCATGATGCTGACATTCCTCTCCCTCGCCCAAGCGCGGGGGCTGACCCCAGCGGAATATCAAAGTGAAGCAGAAGGCCTACTTGAGAACATCGACGGCAAATACAGCTTCACCGAAGTGACGGTTCGCCCCCTTATAACGGTCAAGAGCCAAGCCGAGCTTGAGCCCACCCGTGAGATCATGGAAAGCGCCGAAGCTCACTGCTTCATTTCGAACTCCGTCAAGGCGAAGGTCAGGGTGGCCGCTGAGCTTGTTGTTGCCACATCGCCGAAGCGAGGGGCATCGGCGAGCGCCAGTAAAACGTAGCGCAAGATCGCAGGCCATCGCAGACTATCAGGTCGGAGCGCTTGATCGGCCGCCGCATCATAGCGCTATGGCGAAGCAGTAGTGCCCGTCTTCATCGGCCGTGGCGCGCCACTCTACGATTTTGCGCGATTTCATACCTCGCTGGGCAAATGCCGCATCAAGCCGCCGACAGCCGCACGTGGAACTTGCTGCCGGTTGCCTCGGCATAGCGCAGCAGCGTCTTCGTGCTCGGTAGCGTTTGACCGCTTTCGAGTCGGGCGATCGTGGACTGGCTGGTCCCCATCCGAGCAGCCAGTTCGGCTTGCGAGAGACCTGCGCGCAGGCGAGCCCTGAGCAACTCGGCGGCAATCTCGAACTCCGGCGCCAGCGCATCGTACTCCGCCTTGACCTTCGGATTAGCCAGAAGACGAGCTTTGAGCCTATCGAACGGGATCGTCATGTGACCTCCTTTGCTCGCTGCAGCGCGAGCTCGATTTCGGAGCGTGGGGTCTTTTGCGTCTTTTTCACGAACGCGCGAACCACGACCACCCTTCGGCCAATCGCCGTGACATAAAGCGCGCGAGCAATTCCATCGCGGCCCGTCAGCCGCAACTCCCACAGCTTCCCTTCCAGGTGCTTGAGGTGTAGCTCGCTCAGGCCTTCCAGCCCCACCGAGGCGATGCGCTCAGCTAGCGCAAAAACCGCGCCTGCATATCGGCCGGAAGGCCGGCGATTTCCGCGGCGACCGTTTCGTTGAGGATCTCGACCCGCCAAGCCACGAATGCTTGTATCTCATTTTTGAGATACAGGCAAGGTGATACGTAGCAAGTTCGGCGGCTCAACGCGTGACACCGCGCACTGCCGCGGGCGCTTTCGCATTTCATCATAGCGCCACGGCGAACGAGTATTGCCCGTCTTCATCGACCGCGGCGCGCCACTTAGGCTAAAGCATCTCATAGTTCGCGCGCGGGTCCGTCTGTGCGCGGCGGCTTGACGACAGCTCGTAGGATGGGTTGAGGCTTCGCGAAACTCATCATCTACGAAAAAAACGATATGATGGGTATCGCTTCGCTCCACCCATCCTACGGCCTAGACCCCCGCCACCGAAGACCAGATATCCGAAAGCTTGCGCTTGAAAGCCTGAGCGCGCGTTAGTGGCTCGGCATCCTCCTCTTCCTCCGGCAGCCGTAATCCGACCACATTGACCCGGCCGCCGCCAATGCTGCGCGCCACCAGCGCGATGGAATCGAGCGCAAGCTCGGCGCCTTCCTTGGGCGCGTGATCGAGATGGATGTCGAAATAGTCCGCGAGCGTCAACTTCGCCTGCTCCTCATCCAAGCTCACGCCGTAGATCTCGGCGAGTTCGCCGAGCGTGTGCTCGCCGGAGACAACGAAATCGCCGAGCACATGCGGATCGGGCGCCATGCCCGGCTGCATGTCGACAAAGAAGCGATCGAGCGCCTCGGCCTTTTCTGGCGGCGCCAGCAGATAAATGTAGTCGCCCGGCGCGATCGGATCGGCTTCGCTCGGCGAGAGGATGTGCTCGTTGCGGATCACCAGCGTCGGCTTCGACCAGGACGGCACCAGTCCGCGGCGAAAGTAAAGGCTCTTGGCGCGGACCGGATAGCCGACGAGCTGCTGCTCGAGCTGGCCGGGCAGATCCAGCTCGACGCGCCGCGGGCCGCGATCGGCGCGCGGCAGCGCCACATGCAGGCGCCGCGCGGCGGGCGCCATCGTCCAGCCCTGCAGCAACAACGAGATGATGACGACGACAAAGGCGACGTCGAAATAGAGATAGGCCTTCGACAGCCCGACCAGCATCGGGATCGATGCCAGGAAGATCGCGACCGCGCCGCGCAGGCCGGTCCAGGCAATGAAGACCTTCTCCCGCCAGCTGAAGCGAAACGGCGCCAGGCAGATAAATACCGCAAGCGGCCGCGCAACGAGCATCAGCACCAGCGCCACCAGCACCGCCGGACCGGCGCTGCTGCCGAGCCGCAGCGGCGAGACCAAAAGGCCGAGCAGCACGAACATCACGATCTGCGCGAGCCAGGTCGCCGCGTCAAGAAAGGTCACGACCGAATTATGCGCCCGCGTCGGCCGGTTGCCGATGATGATGCCGGCGAGATAGACCGCGAGGAAGCCCGAGGCATGCGCGATCTGCGCGGCGCCGAAGATCACGAGCGCGGCAGTGGCGACGAACGGCGCGTGCAGGCCCTGCGGCAACGCAACGCGATTGAGCGCGAGCACCACCAGCCGGCCGCCGATCACGCCCATGATGGCGCCGAGCACGGCCTCGCGGAGGAACTCGATCACCACATGCGCGGGCGAGCTGGTGCCGCTGGAGATGAATTCGACCAGCATCAAGGTGAGGAAGATCGCAAACGGATCGTTGGTGCCGGATTCCGCTTCCAGCGTCGCGCCGACGCGCGGACGCAGGCGCAGACCCTGGGTGTGCACCAGGAGAAACACCGCCGCCGCGTCAGTCGACGCCACCACGGCGCCGACCAGGAACGATTCGGTCCAGTTCAGGTCGAGCGCATATTTGGCGAAGGGTGCCGTGATCAGCGCTGTGAAGAGCACGCCGATCGTCGCCAGCACCATCGACGGCGCCAGCACCGCGCGAATGCTTTGAAAGCGCGTGCGAAGTCCGCCGTCGAACAGGATCAGCGCCAGCGCCACCGAGCCCACCAGATAGGTGGTGCGGACGTCATCGAACTGGAGCCGGCCCGGACCGGAATCGCCGGCCAGCATGCCGATCACGAGGAACACCAGCAATAAAGGCGCGCCGAAGCGTAGCGCGAGCAGGCTCGACAAGATGCCCGCCATCACCAGCGCCGCGCCAAGCAGAATGGCTATGCTGACCGAATCGAGAGATGCCATGCGCCCAAATCATTGCAAATACTGGACTTTGCATCCTTATCGTTGCCACACTTCAACGCCAACCCATTTCGGACAGATCGCGGCGATATGCCCGATTTTCGGCCCTCAACTCGCCTCGGGGCGCATATCGTACCGATAGCGCCGATCCCACGATTATGGGATTTTCCGAAAGACTTTCGAATCGAACTCGCCGGAAAGCGGCTTGAAACGAGATTTTGACGATGGACCCCGATCTCCACGAGATCATTGATTTCCTGAATTCCGGGGCGCGCTCGGTCGGCGCGGAAGTCACCTCGCCCTGGTTCTATCTGCAACTCGGTCTCGTGCTGGCCGCCGCCGGCATCGCCCTCGCCGTGGGCGCCGCGATTCGCTCGCGGCTCGATTTGAAGTCGCTCGGCAAGGATTGGCCGATCCCGCTGCGGGTGTTCATGCGCGTCCTGGCCGGCAGCGCCTCGACCGCGGTGTTCGCGGCGCTGATGATCGCGGCACGCCTGATCATGGCGGCCTCGACCTGGCCGAGCCGCAGCTATCTGTTGTCGATTGCCGCGAAGCTTGCGCTCGCCTGGCTGATCATCCGCCTCGTGACCTCGGTGATACGCAACTCTACTCTCGTGCGCCTGATATCGCTGGCGGCCTGGCTGGTCGCCGCCCTGAGCATTGTCGGCCAGCTCGACCCTGTGATCGACGCGCTCAATTCGGTCGCCATCGTGCTCGGCGGCCTGCGCCTGACGCCGCTGCTCGTGATCAAGCTTGGCGTGCTCCTGATCGCCGCGCTCTGGCTGACCAATATCGCCTCCAACTTCGCGGAAAGCCGGATCACGCAGTCCAGCGACCTGACGCCGTCGCTCCAGGTGCTGCTGGTCAAGATGATCCGCGTCGGGCTGATGGTCTTTGCGGTGGCGGTCGTGCTGAGCGCGGTTGGCATCAATCTCTCGGCGCTTGCGATCTTCTCCGGTGCTGCCGGCGTCGGCATCGGCTTCGGCCTGCAGAAGATCGTCGCCAATTTCATCTCGGGCATCATCCTCTTGGTCGATAAATCGGTGAAGCCGGGCGATCTCGTCACCATCGGCGACAGCTCAGGCCGCATCAGCGCGATGAAGACGCGCTATATCTCGGTCGCCGCCGGCGACGGGCGCGAATTCCTGATTCCGAACGAGGATCTGGTGACGCAGAAGGTCACCAACTGGACCTATACCGACAAGAACACGCTGGTGAAGGTCGTGTTCGGCACCAACTACGACGCCGATCCCAGGCTGGTCTGCAAGCTCGCGATCGAGACCGCCGCCGGCGCACCGCGCGCGCTCAAGAACAAGCCGCCGAACTGCATCCTGACGGAGTTTGCCGAATCCGGCATGAAGTTTTCCCTCACCTTCTGGATCGCAGACCCCGACGGCATGGACAATGTGAAGAGCGATGTCATGCTGGCGCTGTGGGACACGTTCCGGCGCGAGAACATCAAAGTGGCCTATCCGGTGCGCGAAATCCTGGTCCGTGGCGGAGCGCTGCCGGTCGAGACCGTGGTTGAGGCTTCGGGCTGAACCCATGCATCAGAGCCCGCCCAGTGCCTCGAAGCTTGGCTTGCAGCTGGCCGCTGCGATCATTAAATTAGGTCTTGCAAATCAGCCGCTCTCGAAAAAACCACATCCGCCGAAGCAAGATCGCTCATGAGCTATATCGAAGCCACCGACATCTCGTTACGCAAGACAGGACAGATCAAGCTGCATGGCGCGAGCGGCTTTGCCGGCATGCGCAAGGCGGGCGCCCTGGTGGCGAAATGCCTCGATGAGTTGACCGACATCGTGAAGGCGGGCGTGCCGACCGCTAGAATCGACGAATTCGTTCGCGAGTTCGCCTTCAGCCATGGCGCCTATCCGGCGACGCTGATGTATCGCGGCTACCGCTATTCGACCTGCACCTCGATCAATCACGTGGTCTGCCATGGCATGCCCGGCGACCGCGCGCTGAAGGAGGGCGACATCGTCAATATCGACGTGACGTTCATCGTCGAGGGCTGGTACGGCAATTCGAGCCGGATGTATGCGATTGCGCCGATCGCGCGGAAGGCCGAGCGGCTGATCGAGGTGACCTATGAAGCGATGATGCGCGGCATCGCCGCCGTAAAACCCGGCGCCACCACCGGCGATATCGGCCACGCCATCCAGAGCTTTGTCGAACCGCAGGGCATGAGCGTGGTGCGCGATTTCTGCGGCCACGGCTTGGGCCGGCTGTTCCACGACGAGCCGAACATCATCCATATTGGAAGGCCCGGCGAAGGCGTGACCTTGAAGCTCGGCATGTTCTTCACCATCGAGCCGATGATCAATCTTGGCAAGCCACACGTAAAAATCCTGTCCGACGGCTGGACCGCGGTGACCCGCGATCGCTCGCTGTCGGCGCAATTCGAACACTCGGTCGGCGTGACCGCAACCGGCGTCGAGATCTTCACGCTGTCGCAGCGCCACGGCGAGAAGCCGCCAGTGGTGTAGCTGCTTCGCAGGCCGGCTGCGACCCGACCTCGGATCGCTGGCACGATCCGGCTGGGTGAAATCGGGCGGCCTAGCTGCGTCCAAGATAACCGAATCGCGCGATTGCCTCCTGCACCAGGGTCGGCACCAGCACATTGGCCGGCATCTCTCTTCCCAATGCGGCGGCCTGACCCGACCACAGCGGTGTGAACTCGCTGCTGTTGCACTGCTCGGCCTTGGCACGCAGAGGCGCCAGCGCGCCCATCGGCAATGGGAAATCCAGATCCAGGTCCAACAGCGGACCCAGCTCGAGCGGCAACCGGTTGGCCAAGACGCGGGCCGGCCGCCCGGTGAATACGTTCGTCAGCAAGCTTTCGGTCTCGCGCGCATGCCGCAAGGCATCGCGATGCAAAGGCGAGGTCGCGGCTTCAGGACAGAGAAGAAAGGCAGTCCCGATCTGCACTCCGGACGCTCCGAGCGCGACGGCGGCGGCGATGCCACGCCCGTCGGCAATGCCACCGGCGGCAATGATGGGCACGCTGACGGCATCCGCGATTTGGGGCACGAGAGCCAATGTGCCTGATTGCGAGGCGACCGCGCGGTTCGGATCGCCCGCAAGGAAGGTCCCACGGTGTCCGCCGGCTTCGGCGCCTTGCGCGATCACCGCGTCGACGCCATGAGCTTCCAGCCAGCGCGCCTCTTCGACCGTCGTCGCTGACGACATCACGAGACAGCCCGCCGCCTTAATCCGCGCCACCAGTTCCGCTGCCGGCAGACCGAAATGGAAGCTCACCACGTCCGGCCTTGTGTCCTCGACCACCTGACACATGGCTTCGCCGAACGGCGCGATATCCAGCCGAGGCAGCAACTCCTGATCAATTCCCAACTCGCGATAATAGGGTAAGAGCCGATCACGCCAGGCCTGTTCGTGCTCGGCGTCGGCTTTCGCCGGGGAATGACAAAAGAAGTTGGCGCTGATCGGCCTCGGCGTCAGCCGTCGCAATTCTGCGATCGTCGTCGCGGCGAGCCGGGGTTGCATGATCGCGCAACCGATCGAACCGAGGCCCCCGGCCTCGCTGACCGACGCGGCCATTTCGACCGTCGCAAATCCCGCCATGGGCGCTAGGACAAGAGGGTGCTCGATCTTGAAAAGATCAATCAGACGTCGGTCGGGCCACATCGCGCACCTCCTACCAGCGGCCGACAGAAGCGCCGCCGTCGACGTGCAGGATCTCGCCTGTCACGAAATCCGCCTTTTCCAGATACAGCACGGCGTCGCGGATATCCTGCGGCTCTCCCATGCGGCCCGTCGCCTGGAGCGTCGCGAGAAAATCGTACGCCTCGGGAGAGTGCATCGGCGTCCGGATGACGCCCGGGGAAACCGCGTTCACCCGGATGCGGCGGCCGGCATATTCGATGGCGAGCGCGCGCGTCGCGGCGTTGAGGCCGACTTTCGTCAGAGAGGCAAGGGCCGCGACAAGCGACGCCTGCGGCTGTTCGGCAATGCTTGCGGTGATGTTGACGACATGGCCGGAGCCCGCTCGCAGCATCCAGGGGATCACCTTCTGCGAGATGTGAAAAAAGCCTGCGAGATTCACCGCGACCATCGCCGTGAAATCGGCCTCGGAATATTCAACGAAAGGCTTGGCGATGAAGAGCCCGGCGTTATTGACCAGCGTGTCGATCCGTCCGAAACGCGCGATGGCTGCGCTGACGATACGTTCGGCGGTATCGGGACGAGCGATGTCGCCATCGACAAGGAGGATATCGGGATCGCCGGGGATGTCGGCCTTGCTGATCGAGCGGGAGTTGGCAACGACGCCGTAGCCGATTTCGCGGAAGCCTTGCATCAGGCAGGCGCCAATGCCCCGGGAGGCCCCGGTAATGACGACAACTTTCCTTTCAGGGGTCATGGTCGTTCCTGTTCTGGTTGGCAGGTGTATCCGACCGAACTGATGGACTAATCCGACCCACCGCGGCTTTGCGCCGGTTGCTGGGGTTTTGTCATTTCTTGCTCGAGAGAAGCGCAACGTCGATTGGGCACCGACCGGCTTTTCGCCGCCGGTAAATTCAGACCGAGAAACTCCGGCGATATTGACCGGGCGTCTGACCGGTGACCTGCCGAAATGCGCGTGTGAAATTGGCTTGGCAGGAAAATTTGAGCGCGAGCGCGATATCGACCAAAGACTGATCGCCTCGCACCAATAATGCCTTGGCGCGCTCCAGCCGCTTCCCGCTAACGTAACGATGCGGTGATTGACCGACAGCGGCCTTGAACGCGCGGGCGAAATGGAAGCGGCTCAGGCACGCAATCGAAGCCAGGTGATCAAGCGCAAGATCGTCTTCCAGGTTGGCCTCTATATAGTCAAGCACGCGTACCAGTCTGCGCTGATCAAGCCCTTCACGCCTGGTATGGGAGCCTGCTTCCGGCAATGATGGGCCCGCGTGGTTTTGAACCAGCCTCGCGGCGAGGGTAGAAGCTAACGTTTCAGCGAGCAGTCTGCCGGCAGAAGTCTGGGTCTGAAGTTCGGATAAAATTGCAAAGGCGATTTCAGCCAGAAGAGGGTCTCGAAAGCTACGTTCGTAGCGCAGCGATGCGATCACCGATGGATCGACGTCGATACCCAGGCTGTTCGGCGAGAAGCGATTTGGCGGCAGGTAAATATGCAAGATTCCCGGCACAGGATCGGAGATATCGATGAAGCCCTGCTGCAAACCGGCGGGCGAAAGCCAGATCGTTCCTCGCTCGCTGGCCGCGCGATCGATGATGCCGCCGCCCTGTCGCGTGATAACCGAACCGCTGCCGCTCACGTCGACGCAAATCTCAACGCCGGGCTGCGTGTTTTTCCACGGGATGACACCACCATGGTGACTTCGAAGTTCTGCAGACAGGCCTGACCAGCCTCGACCTGCCGAAGAAGTCAGCAACCCAGCGGGACCATACTTCTCGACACCGTGTCCGGGTGTCAAAATCGGCTTCTCCTGGGAAATTCTCACGAGACACGCTTTCCAGACAATGAATTCACCTGAACGTACACGCGGCACAGATGTGGTGGTTCGAACGCCAATCGCAACCGCGGCCCGTGACCGCTCCGCATCTCCTTAGCACGCGATCCGGTGTTGCTGCCTTTGATTTTTCCAGCAAGTGTTCAGATTGCGGCCGGGTATCGCCTGCCGCTTCAAGCAGAGTTGATCATCCGCGATCGTTGGCGTGGCCCACCCTACGACTGGTTGTCGGGCTCGGTCGCCAGATAGATCAGCGCTGCGATCGGCAGCGCAGCCCCTATCGATGAGGCAAGAGCCCAGCCGCCCGTGGCATAGGCCCAACCACCGACCGCCGAGCCGGCAGCACCAGCCAGGAAGAACGTCGTCATGTAGAGCCCGTTGAGGCGGCTGCGGGATTCGGCGCCGAGCACGAACAGCGCGCGGTAGCCGAGCACGACATTGGCCTGCACGCCGAAATCGATCGCGATCGTGGCGGCGACCAGCGCCACGAGTGAGAAGGTCGAGCCGAGCTCGGCGACATGGGTGAGCGCAAAGCCGCCGGTCGTCAGCATCATCGCGAACGCCGTTGCCGTCCGCGTCCAGCCGCGATCCGCGACGCGGCCCGCGATCGGCGCTGCGACCGCGCCCGCGACGCCCGCCAGCGCGAACAGGGCGATGCCGGATTGCGAAAACTCGAACGCGGGCCCTGCGAGCAACAGCGGCACCGTGGTCCAGAACAGGCTGAACGCGCCAAACAGGCAAGCCTGGTAGAAAGCGCGGCGGCGCAGCACCGGCGTGTTTCGTGCCACCTGCACCATCGAGGCCAGCAGGGCGCCGTAGCTGAGACGGGCCGTGGGCATGCGTGGCGGCAGCATCCGGCGCAGCACCAGCGCCAGCACGACCATGGCCGCAGCCGATGCGCCATAGACCACGTGCCAGGAGGAAAACGCCGCGATGAAGCTCGAAAGCGGACGCGACAGCATCACGCCGATCATCAATCCGGTCGTGACATTGCCGACGACGCGGCCGCGAATGGCTTCCGGCGCCATGTGCCCCGCATAGGGGATCAGGATTTGCACGGCGACCGAGCCGAGCCCGATCAACAGCGCCGCGGCGAGGAAGGAAAGCGCATGGGTCGACAGCGCCGCGCCCAAGAGCGCCAGTGCGCCCACCGCCATCACGGACAGCACCAGCCGGCGATTTTCGATCAGGTCACCGAGCGGCACGATCAACAGCAGGCCCGCGCCATAGCCGAGCTGCGCCATGGTCACGATCAGGCCGGCCGAGTGCGGCGACAGCCCAAGCTCGGCGCTGATCGGACCGACCAGCGGCTGCGCATAATAGATATTGGCGACGATCAGCCCGCAGGACACGGCAAGCAGAACGGTGATCCAATTCGAGACCGGCTGCGAAGCAACCTGGCAGTCCGGAGTGATCGTGGTCACTAAGCAGTCTCCAATCCTCAGGGGATAACGATCCCTCAAATAGATGAAAATCAGGTCACCAGCTTCATGGCGATCTCGACGACGGCTGGCGTATCCGGCGGCTGTCGTCCGGCCTTTCCGACCACCCGCATCCCTTGCGTCAAATAGACCATCACCCGCGCCGTCGCTTCCGGATCAATCTCTCCCGGAATCGAATGATCCGCCTGGCCCTGGCGGATCAGCGCCGCCAGAAACGCCTCGTTGCCGGCGATAGCATTGCTGACGCGCATCGCCACGTCGCGATCGACGATGGCGAGTTCGACGGCGCTGCCGACGACGAGGCAGCCGCGGCGGCCTTCGATGCCCCTGGAGGATTCGACGTAAAACGCGAGCACATCGCGCAGCCGCTGCCGCGCCGGCTTCGCCGTGCGGGCGACGCCGGCGATCTGGTCATTGCGAAGCGACATGTAGCGGTCGAAGGCCGCCAGAAACACCGCCCGCTTGTCCTTGAAGGCCTTGTAGATACTGCCTGAGGCGAGCCCCATGGCGTCGATCAGGTCGCCAATCGAGGTAGCGTTGTAGCCGCGTTCGCGAAACACCCGGATCGCCTGGTCAAGCGCCTTGTCGATATCGAATTCCCGCGGCCGCCCGCGGGCGCGCACGGCCTGCGAGGACTGGCTGGCAATCTTTTCCATCTGTCCAGTATAGGGAATGATCATTCCCTATATCAAGTCACATATCTGTGTCGCATCCGGGATGCGTGGACGTGACCACGACCGGCGTCGAAATGGCAAGCCGTCGCACCGCCATGGCGACAAGCCGCCGGCCGCGGTCTAATATTTCGATCCGGCCTCCACCGCGCAGGACGACGTCGGTGATCGAGCTCAACGCAAGCGATTCTGCCCTTGTGGCGCTGGCCCGGAGCATCGCCGGCGACGATGACGCCGGCACTTTGCGGCTCCTCGACGCATCGCCGGCATTGGCCCGTGCGTCCTTCGAGGCGGGCGTCACACGAAAGACCGCAAAAGCCTATCTTGACGAATTCGGACGCTATTTCTTTGCGGGCGACACTGCGCTGCACATCGCCGCAGCGGTTTACCGAACCGACATCGTGCAAAAGTTGATCGCCATGGGCGCCGACGTGCACGCGCGGAACCGCCGCGGCGCCGCGCCGCTTCACCTCGCCGCCGTTGGCCTCCCCGGGTCGCCGACTTGGAATCCGCAGGCCCAGCAGGCCTCCATCACCTGCCTGATTACGGCGGGTGCCGACCCCAATGCCATCGACAAAAATGGCGTGACCCCATTGCATCGCGCCGTGCGCACGCGTTGTGCCGCGGCCGTCAGCGCGCTGCTCGCCGGGGGCGCCGATGCAAAGCGCAAGAATAACAGCGGCTCTACGCCGATGCTGCTCGCAACTCACAATACCGGGCGCGGCGGCACCGGCTCGGCGGGGGCAAAGGCCCAGCAAAAGGAGATCGTGCGCCTGCTCGAGCAGCATGTCCCGACCCGACCATGAGCGGCGGCACCGCCTCCGGGTTCAACGGATCGTCATCCTCGTCGGCAAGATTCCAGCACGTGATTCCAGCACTTGCAAAAGCTGCGCGACACGGCATGGTTGCAGCCGATGCCAGCGAAAGCCAGCGATAACGATGAACAGTCCGCCGAACAGCCGCATTACCACGGCCATCGCGAGCGGCTGCGCGAACGCTTTCGCAAGTCCGGCCCCGATGCGCTCAGCGACTATGAACTGCTGGAAATGGCGCTGTTCGCGGCGCTGCCGCGGCGCGATACCAAACCGCTTGCCAAATCGCTGTTGAAAAAATTCGGCTCTTTCGCCGAGGTCATGCATGCGCCGGAAGCGCTGTTGCGCGAGGTCGACGGCATCGGCGATGCGTCGGTCAATCAGCTCAAGCTGATTGCTGCGGCCGCAAGCCGCATCGCCAAGAGCGAGCTCAAGCAACGCGCCGCGTTGTCGTCATGGAACGACGTGATCGACTATTGCCGCACCAGCATGGCGTTCGCCGACAAGGAGCAGTTTCGTCTGTTGTTTCTCGACAAGCGCAACCGGCTGATTGCGGATGAGGTGCAGCAGACCGGCACCGTCGATCACACGCCGGTCTATCCGCGCGAGGTGATCAAGCGCGCGCTGGAATTGTCCGCGACCGCCATTATCCTGGTGCACAACCATCCCTCCGGCGATCCCTCGCCGTCGCAAGCCGATATCCAGATGACCCGCGCCATCGTCGATATCGCCACGCCCCTTGGAATTTCCGTGCACGACCACATCATCGTCGGCAAGAATGGGCATGCTAGTTTGAAGGGGCTGAAGCTGAATGGCGCTGCTCGCAGCACCATCGGGTTTGAATGCCGCATATGACTACGTAAACGCCGCCTAGTACTCGACCGGGCAGCCGTATTGTCGCGTAGACGCCAGCGACACGGGCTTACCTGATAGAACCTCGTCTAGTGCAGGCCGCACGTAGTTTTGAGCCTTTCGCGGATCACCCCTTGTCTGTTCGTTGACGGCTCCCTGATAAACCAGAGTGCCTGATGGATCGATGACGTAGATCGATGGGGTGCTCTTGGCACCGTATCGTTGTCCGATTTCTCCCGTCGGATCGAATAAGAACGACGTGATCGTGGCTCCTCGCGCTTTTGTCAGACTCTCGGCCGCCGCCGCCGTCAAATAACCAGGCTTGCCGGGCGCGGCCGTGTTGATCGACAACCACACCACTTTGTGCTCGGCAGCGTAAGCCTGTAGCGCCTGCATGTTGCCGCTGTCATACTGTGGTACCGTGAATTCGCAGATAGGGCTCGTCCATTCGAGGACGACGGTTGATCCCCGATAGTCACTCAATCGATGCTGCGCGCCGTCGCTGCCCACCGCCGTGAAGTCCGGTGCGGGAGCGCCGTTCGCTGGGCTCGATAAAGCGTATGACGATTCCACATGAGGGAGCAGGCCAACCCCAAACAATATTGCTGGTGCGAGGAACGCCCCGAAACCAAGCATGCGAATTACTTTCGCCTTCGTCATGGTTTTTCTCCTTGTTTTGGATTTTCGGCGGCTGCCGATTGCAGCCGTTCTATTGCTGCTACAACGCCTTCTTTGGTTAGGATTTGCGGCAGCACAGTCGGTTCGCCGCTCGCGTTGATGCTTGGGTAAAGCACGTAGAGCGGCACGCCAGCTCGGTTGAAGCTCTCGAGATAGCGCGTGATTTCAGGATCACTTTTGGTCCAATCACCGCGCAATAAGGCCAGGTGGTTGCGTTTCACCGATTGAGCGAATTCGCTGGAGCTGAGCACCGTTGCATCATTCACCAGGCAAGATACGCACCACGCAGCCGTGATATCGACCATTGCTGGATTCCCCGCTGCTCGAACGGAGTCCAATTCTGCCGGCGAAAACTTCCCCCAGACCAGACCCGCGGTCTGCTGACGGACTGCCCCCTTGTTCGGCGCAGGCATCATCGCGAGAATTGCAATCGCGGTGATCACCGTCGCTGTCGCAAGACAGCGTGTCACCAAACGGGTCCGTACAACCCCCGTCTGGCCCACACCGACGAGCCACGCGGAAAATCCGATCAGCAGAAGTCCGATTAGCGTCCAGGCGAGACCATCAACGCCAACTTGCTGGGCCAGGACCCATACGAGCCATATGCAGGCGCCGTATATCGGAAATGCCAAGGCTTGTTTGAACCACCCGAGCCATGCTCCAGGCCGCGGCAATAACCGCATTAGCCGCGGAACAAAGCTGAGAACGAGATATGGGAGGGCCATGCCCAACCCGACTGCTTGAAAAATCAAAGTGGCAACGTACCAAGGCTGCGCTAGCGCGAGACCAAGCGCAGCCCCCATGAGGGGCGCTGTGCATGGACTTGCAACCAGGGTCGCTAACACTCCTGTAAAGAACGAGCCCGCATACCCATTGCGATCGGCCAAGCGTCCGCCGATGCTGATGGTTCCGAGCTCGAAGACTCCTGAGAGATTTAGGCCGACGGTGAAGAGAATGTAGGCTGTTGCTGCAACCACAATCGGCGACTGGAGTTGAAAGCCCCAGCCAATTGTCGCGCCAGCGGCGCGGAGCGCCACTATCAATCCGCCCAAAACTCCAAAAAAGAAAAGGACACCGGCCGTGAATGAGAGCCCATGGCGGCGCGCGACTGATGGATTCTGGGCGGCTTGCTGAGCAAATCCAAATGCCTTGATTGCGAGTACAGGCAGGACACAGGGCATGAGATTCAGGATAAGCCCGCCAAGCAGCGCCAAGAGCAACGCTTCGGCGATGTCTACAGATGTCGTCGAGCCGGCGTTAGAAGGCGCGGCCGTAATTGGAACATCGACCGCGTAGGCGCGACGCACATCGCCAGCACCGTCAGCGGTATTGAACTCCAGGACACCACTTAGTCGCTTGAGCGGGCTATTCGACTGCCCGGGGCGACTGGCCGTAACCGTCAAGCCCTTTGCATCGACCGAGATGCCCTGTGATGCGCCCGCATCTATAACGCCATCCTCAGTAGGAAAGAATGACGCATGACTGATCCGGATTCGATCGAGGCCGGCGCCAGCAAGGCGCACCGAAATGGTTCGGTTACTCTGCCAAGACGTCACAGGCCACGGGCTGATCCCGGGCAGTTCGGCGCGGGCTTTTTCAAACAGGGCTTTCGCTGATTGATTAATCGGCGCAGCGGAGTCGGATACTGGAAGCGTTAGCTTGAGACTGGCCTGTTCAGGAATGCAGGTTTCATTGCAGACGACCCAACTCGCTTCCGCAGACAGTGTCACTGGTTGACCGGCGACAAACTGCGCGGACACGGCGATTGGGGTTAGTAGAACGGCCTCACCGCCGTATCCATAGATTACCAGAGGCCCAATCGGTAGCCGCTCGGGCCGAGGCCAAGCCATGGGACCCGCGACCAGACCCGTCGGCAGGGCCCAATCGATGCTGGTGGCTAAACCTGAATCACCAGGATTGGACCAGTAGGTGTGCCAGCCCGCCGGAGGCTGAAGTCGCAGCGCAACCCACAAGGTGGTGCCCGGTTGGATAGACGTGGTCTCGGAAATTAAATCCGCTGCAACTCGCGTGGGTGCGCTGGCAGCAGCAACGGCACGACTGGGACCTAATGCTGTGGCCCCAACCGATAGAGCCAATAGGCCTAATAACACCCCAACGCGGACAACGATCGGTGTCACCAACTTATCCATCCAAACGCTCTCGTCCGATTCACTGTGGCCTAAGCCTACCCCTTCAAGTAACTTGAAGGGCAATAGGAGATTTGCGAGATGAAGGTTCACGTCCGCGTGTTGACCATTGGGGCCCTGGCGAAGGAAACCGGCGTCAGCACCCCCACGATCCGCTACTACGAGGAAATTGGGCTCCTTCCTCAGGCCGGACGCGGCGCAAATGGGCAGCGCATATATGATGATGCCGGCCTACAGCGGCTGATGTTTATCAAGCGATGCCGTGATTTCGGGTTTTCGATTGATCAGGTACGCGTCCTAGCGAGCCTATCGATAAGCACGGGTGCGGATTGCCGCGAAGTGCGAGATATCGCGCAATCCCATCTGAACCAAGTACGTGAAAAGCAAGCCGAACTGCGAGCGCTTGCAAGTCACTTACAGCGGTTCGTGGCTGTCTGTGACGCGGCTTGTATCGGCGGCCCTGGCTGTGACTGCGTCATATTCCAGGAGATAGCGAACCCTATGACATCTTCCAATTGCTGTTAGGGGACGCAGTCATAGCCTCGTCCATGAGTGGCGATCGTAATTGCGACGTCGGGCTGGGTCGGACGAAGGTTCGTCACGATTGAGCATGAGAAACCGATCCCGAGCCCATACCCCAGTTAATTTCGGAAATCAGACATGCATCGGAGAATTCAATGGAAAGTCGGGGCGTGGTTGACTGGTGCACAACCATCCCTCCGGCGATCCCTCGCCGTCGCAGGCCGATATCCAGATGACCCGCGCCATCGTCGATATCGCCACGCCCCTTGGAATTTCCGTGCACGATCACATCATCGTCGGCAAGAACGGACATGCGAGCTTGAAGGACTTGAAATTGATCTAGGTCCACCCCGGGGGGAAGCGATGAACGACTGGTTGCACAATCTGCCGGTGCCATGGATGGCGTTGCTGATTTTCGGCTTCACCTATCTGCTTGCTGCAACGATCTACGCCGGCGTCGCAAGGCTCGCGGTGGGTGAGCGGGTGAAATCCTTCAAGGCGATTTCTCCCGGTCTGCTGCCGTCACTCGGCATCATCTTCGGCCTGTTTGTCGCCTTCACCGCAGCCCAGGTGTGGAGCGACAATGATCGCGCCAGCGCTGCGGTCAGCCGCGAGGCCAGCGCATTGAGATCGGTCGTTGTTCTGGCCGGCAGTTTCGCAGGCGAGCCGGAGACCCGGCTGCGGAGCCTCATTCGAACCTACATTGAGGAAGCCGAAACAGTGGAATGGCCGATGATGGCGCACCAGACGGCCTCGCTCAAAATCACCCCGCCCCCGCTTGCCGAAGCGCTGCAGCTCGTCCTCTCGCTGACGACAACCAGTCCGGGTCAGCAGACTGCGCAGCGCGAGATTGCGATCGCGATCGAGACCGCGCTCGATGCGCGCCGGCAGCGGATCATCGTTAGCCGGACGGAAGTGAATTTCGTCAAATGGTCTTGCCTCTATCTCCAGGCGGCGTGCGTGCTACTGGCGATCGCGATGGTTCATTGCGACGACCGGCTGGCATCTATGGTTGCCATGGGTCTGTACGCGGCCGGCGTCGCCGCCGCGGTACTCTTGATCGCAGCTCACGACCGGCCGTTTACCGGACAAATCTCGGTCACGCCGGAGCCGCTGCTGCAAATCATGCCGGATGTGACGGCGACCAGATGAGCGGAACCATGTTCCGCGCAGAGCTGAGCGGACTGAAACCGGCCGCGCCGCCGCTAAGGCCTGACCCAGCGCTGCACCGCTTCGACCGTATCCGCCGGCGTGGTGTTGAAGCAGATTTTGGCGCTCGGCGGTGCGTGCGCGTGAATGAGGTTGATGACCATTTCGAACAGCGACAATCGCGGCGGCGGCAGCCGTAGTCCAGCGCCGATCACGATGCAGTCAAATTGCCTCGATTGCAGCGCCGTTGTCAGCACCCGCTCGGCGGTCTCGCCGAGATCGATCAGGCAGCTTTCGACATCGTAGCCGAGCGCGCGCAGTTGGGAGAGCTGCACATCGATGTAGCTCCTGATCAGCTCCGGCGTCAGCCCCGGCATCATCGTATAGTCCGCAAGGGCGGGTTCTATGCCGATTGCAAGCACCGTCTTTTTTGTCATCGCCATGCTCCCGATCCGATTGACGGAACAGTGATTGCGCGTCGTCAGCGGCAAACGCGGCAGCACCTGATCCGTTCCGCTCGCAGCAGGATAAGCAACGCTTATCTCTGATATCTCTGGAGATGAGGCTTAATTATCGGTGACGGCACCCCATCTCTCGCTCATCAGGAGAACAGCACCATGCCACTCGTTCGCATCGATCTTGTTGCCGGCAAATCCCTCGAATTCCGCAAGACGCTCGGCGAAATCATCTATCAGGCCATGCGCGAGGTGATCAACGTGCCGGCCAACGACAAATTCCAGATCATCACCGAACATGCCGCCGGCGAGATCAATGTCGCCGACAGTTATCTCGGCAATACCTACAGCAAGGACATCGTGCTGATTCAGATCACGTTGAACGGGGGCCGTACGGTCGAGATGAAGAAGGCGTTCTTCAAGAAGATCGCCGACGACATCCATGCGCAATTGAAGGTGCGGCGCGACGACGTGGTGATCAACCTCGTCGAGGTCGCGAAGGAAAACTGGTCGTTCGGCGGCGGCATCGCGCAATACGCAGAATAGATTAAACGCGTTGTAGCGGGATCGATATCGCTTCAGATAACCTGAGAGACTTTGTAGGCGATGCCGTCTTCAACCAGGTAGCCGGACCCCACGCAAACGATGTCGTTCAACCAGGCGTATTGCGGTGCACCGGTTTCGAACAACGGGTTGGTGCGGAAGTAGTAACGCGCAGGATCGACTTGCAGTCTCTTGACGGGGTCGGCCATGTCGGCGCGCAGTTCCGCTGGCACGATCCAGCGGCCGCCATAGGTCATCTGCATCAGGCCGCCATCATGCGTGCGCAGGGTCAGCCGGACATCCAGCACCATCGCGCCGTCCGAACGAAACAGCGCCAAGTCGCCGCCGCCCGCCAAAACCTCGCCGCGCAGCCGCTCGCCTTCGAACGATCCGCCGGCGGCGCCGAACAGGATGCGGCGGCCCAGCGGACCGTCACCAATATTCAGTCGCGGAGATAAATCGATCACGATGTCGAACAGATGCACCGTCTTGATCTCAGCGATCGCCTTCGCGCGCTGGTCTGATGTCATGTGTCACCGCCTTTGATTTGCTGGAGAGAGGGAAGCGGGTCCCGGCGCTATTCCGCGGCGATCTGCGAGATCAGAGCGTCGCCGAACACCTTGCGCCGGACCGCATCCGTCGAGACGCCCGACTGCGCGCAGAGCTCTGACAGGTCGAAGAAGAACCGCTCGCCGGCGATCAGGTCGTCGTTGAAGGAGAACTGGATGAACACCGGAAGTTCGGCGCGCCTGCCGTTGGGGACGACGCCAAGCCGATCGCCGGTCATGGTCATCCGCGCCGCTCCCCAGCAGACCAACGTGTCGCCGTTGTTGGCGTGGCCCTCCAGGACGACGTCGTAATCCGGAAAAGAGGCGAAGAACCTCTTCAGAACTTTCTCATTCTCGGTAAGTTCTTTGGCGATGGTCCCGAACGCCGGGCTCTCCAGCACCATGTCCTGGTGGAGGAGTTTCAGGGCCGCAGATACGTCCTGCCGGCTCTTGGCGACAGCCAGCGCCTGCGCCAGCGCGAACATCCGATTGCCATCCATGCGATCCTCCAATGCCAGCCACGGGGCGCCGATCCGCACGGGCCGATTGCGCGCGGGCACCAATTGGGGTTGGTGCATTCATTGTGTTTCTAACATAACAGCTGTATGTAACATATCAAACGTTCATGTCCCGTCAAGCGGTATGTTGGCTGCATGCAAGAGAACAAGGCTGAGCGAAGTCGCCGAGACGAATACACTGAGGCCACCCGACAGGCGCTGCTGGCGGCCGGCCGCGATATTTTTGCGAAAGAGGGCTATCAGGCGGCCGGGATCGAAGCGATCTCGCGGGCAGCGCGGGTGACGCGCGGCGCGTTCTATCATCACTTCGAGGACAAGCAGGCGCTGTTCGATGCCGTCGTCGTCGGCCTGCAAGCGGAGGCGACTGCCAAGATCGGAGAGAGGGCCCGGGCACAACGCAAGATGTGGGATCGCTTGAGTGTGGGGATCGACGCGTATCTGGACGTCTGTCTCGAGCCGGCTTACCGGCGCATCGTCATCCAGGAAGCGCCGGCGGTGCTGGGCGACAAACGCCATCGAGAAATCGAAGAAACCTATTCGTTGGCCCCTCTCGCCGCGACGCTCAATGCGCTGAAGCGCGAAGGCGAACTCGATTTTGAGGACATCGATCTCTTGAGCCGCATGGTCGACGCCATGATCTGCGAGGTGGCGCTGTTGCTACCGGAGGCGGATCACCCGAAGAAGCTGAGAGAGCGCGGGCAGAAAATCATCACCAGCCTGCTTGGCGTGTTCCGCAACGACTCACAATGAGGTCGCAGCCCCGGCTGCTTCCGCCGCACGCCGCCGCATCAATTCCTGTTCGCGCTTGTTGCCGGCAAGCTCCGCTGCCGCCTCGAACGCGGCGCGGGCTTCGTCGTAGCGGCCGAGCCTTTGCAACAAGTCGCCGCGGACGCTTGGCAACAGATGATAGTCCCTGAGCGCGGGCTCGTCCGCCAGGGCGTCGACGATCGAAAGCGCCGCTTCCGGCCCCTCGGCCATGCCGACCGCCACCGCGCGGTTGAGTTCGATCACGGGCGATCGCACAAGGGCTGCAAGCTCCGCGTAAAGCCCGCAGATGCGCTGCCAGTCGGTTGCCTCCGATGTCGCAGCCTCGGCGTGACAGGCGATGATCGCCGCCTGCAGCGCGTAGAAGCCCTTGGCGCCGCCGAGTTCGCGGGCGCGCGACAGCGCCAGCATGCCGCGGCGGATCTGGAGCTGGTCCCACAGCGCGCGGTTCTGGTCCATCAGGAGAACGGGATCGCCGGCTTGATCGGTGCGCGCCGTCGCGCGCGAGCCGTTCAGCTCCATCAGCGCCAGCAATCCATGCGCTTCCGGCTCGCGCGGCGCGATTCTTGTGAGCACGCGGCCCATCCGCAGCGCCTCATGGCAAAGCTGCGGCCGCAGCCACTCCTCGCCGCGCGCAGCGGTATAGCCTTCGTTGAAGATGAGATAGACGACCTCGAACACGGAGGCGAGCCGCTCCGACAATTCCTCGCCGCGCGGCGTCTCGTAACTGAGCCTCGATTCGGAGAGCGTCCGCTTGGCCCGCACGATGCGCTGCGCGACCGTCGCCTCCGGCACCAGGAAGGCCCGCGCGATCTCGTCAGTGGTCAGGCCGCAAATCATCTTGAGCGCCAGCGCCGCGCGGGCCTCGCGCGACAGCAGCGGATGGCAGGCGGTGAAGATCAGCCGCAACAATTCATCGCCGATATCGTCATCCAACGCGGAGTCCAGATCGGGCATCGCCTGTTGCTCCTGCACCATGTCGCGCGCGATGGCCTCGTGCTTCGCGGCCAGCATCTTGCCGCGGCGCAGATGATCGAGCGCCCGGCGTTTTGCCACCGCCATCAGCCAGGCACCCGGCTTCTCGGGCACGCCCGTCGTGGACCAATGCTCGAGTGCCGCCAGCAGGGTTTCCTGCGTCAGATCCTCGGCCAGCGGCACATCGCGCAGCATTCGCGACAGGCCCGTAATCAGCCGTGGCTGCTCGATGCGCCAGACCGCGAGGATGGTGCGATGGATGTCGGCTTCCGTCATCGCCGCCGATGATTTGTGCCGGGCTTGCGAATCATTGCGGCGGGCCGGCAAACGCGCGAATCTCGCACGTTCCTTCCCAGCCCGGCATGTGATCGAGGTGCAGCTGCATGAACTCCTTCCGCCATCGCCAGGGCCTCTTCCTTGTCGCGCAGCTCGAAGATCGCGTAGCCGCCGATGACTTCCTTGGCCTCGACGAAGGGGCCGTCGATGACGCTGAGCCTGCCGTCGGCGATACGCACCCGCGCGCCGGTCTGCAACGGCATCAGCCCGCCATTATCGATCATACGGCCGGCCTTGATCTCGCGGTCGGCGAGCTTGTGCATGGCGCCTAATAGTTCAGGCGTCGGCCCCATGTTGGGCTTGGGCGAGGTGACGATATACATGAAGCGCATCTTGAAAACTCCTGTTGAGGCGAGCCGGGGTAATTATTACCGCGAAATGGTCCCGCTAACAGGATCGACGATCGAGTCAGAGGCGGATCGACATCGGTTTAAGAAAATTTTGGCCAGCCCCGAGCCGGCCCCGGCCGTCGCAGGCCCTACTGCCCGCGCAGCATGATCAGCGGGTCGGCGCTGTCGGGCACTTTTCGCCACTGCGCGTTGTCGTCGGCCTCGAACTGCCAGGTCTCGCCGCCCTTCGACATCAAAAGCATCTGGCCGTGCTCGAGCCGCCACTGCGTCGGCGCGAAGGCGGCAACCGCGGGATCGCATTTCGGCTTCAAGAACACCTGGAAATTATCCTGGTCGGCTTCGGTATTGGTCAGCGTCAGGCCGCAGATCGCCTGGCCGTTGCCGCGCACCATCGACCAGTCGCCGATCATCTGGTCCATCGATTTGGCAAGCGAGCGGGCGGCAGCGAGATTTTGCAGGATGTAGACCCCCTCACCCTGCCGCAAGCCTTCGAAGATTCCGGTCTCGACCTCGGTGAAGTCAATCACCGCTTCTCCCGTTGTATCCTGCAATCGCACGATGTCGAGACCCTTGACGTTCCAGGCGGTGATATCCTTGGTGAAGGGCAGCGCCGCGGCACAGCCGGGCTCGAGTTCAAGCTTCAGGCCTTGCGCCGCCCCCTCCGGTTTCAACGTGACGACGCAGGTCTTGCTGCGGTCGGTGGTCGCAAGCTCCCACTGCCCAACCATGTCCTTCTTCAGCGCGGCGGCATCCCGCTGCGCCCGCGCGGGCGATACCGCGGCGAGCGCCAACAGCGCCGCAAGCACGATACCAAACCGAACCGTCATCAGCGGGCCTTTGCAGGGGTCTCGGCCACCGGGGTCAGCGGCGGCTTTCCAGCGAACCAGGCTTTCAGATTGTCGACGACAAGCTGATCCATGGCGTTTCGCGTTACCACCGAAGCTGAACCGATATGTGGCAGCAAGACGACATTCTGCATCGCCCTCAGTTCGTCCGGGACGTGCGGCTCCTTTTCAAAGACGTCGAGACCCGCGGCAAGAATGGTGCCCGATTTGAGGGCAGCGACCAGGGCCGGTTCGTCGACGACTGTGCCGCGCGCGACATTGATGATCACCCCGCGCGGCCCGAGCGCCTTCATGACGTCGGCGTTGACCATCTTCGCGGTGCCCGCCCCGCCGGGGACAATCACGACCAGCGTGTCCACCGCCTTGGCCATCTCGATCAGATCGGGATAGTGCTTATGGGACACGCCATCGGCCGGTTTGCGCGAGTGATAGACCACCGGCACTTTCGAGGCGTCGAGCCGGCGCGCGATCGCCTGTCCAATGCGGCCCATGCCGACCATCCCGACTTTGCGGTCACGCAGCGAGCCGACGCTCAGCGGAAACTGCTGGGTCTGCCACAATCCGGAGCGCAAGTAGCGGTCGGCCTTGACGAATTCGCGTAAAGTGGCGATCAGAAGCCCCATCGCGATGTCGGCGACCTCTTCGGTCAAGACATCGGGCGTGTTGGTGACCATGACGTTGTGGTCGCGCGCATAGGCGGCGTCGACATGATCGTAGCCGACGCCGAACGCGGACACGATCTCGAGTTTTGGGAAACGCGCCAGCGTTTTGGCGTCGCCCCGCACCGTGTTGTAGGTGATCGCCATGCCGCGCACCTTGGCCGCGACCTCGGGCGTCAATCGCTCCAGATCGTGGGTCGTCTCAAAATGATGCAGCACGAACTGGTCGGAAAAGCCGTTATCGACGATCGGCTTGTTCGGTCCATGAACCAGCACATCGATTTTCTCGGAAGAGATCGTCCCGCTCGCCATCAGTTTTCCTTTCCAAGCGCACTTTCGTGCCAGCGCCTCAATACCAGATTCGAAATTAGCGCCAGCAGACCATAGATGACAATCCCGGCAACGGAGAGCAGCAATAGTGCCGCGAACATTCGGGGAATGTTGAGGCGATAGCCGGATTCGGCGATTCTATAGGCAAGGCCGGAACCGGCGCCGGCCGTGCCGGCCGCGATCTCGGCGACCACGGCGCCGATCAGCGACAGGCCGCCGGCAATCCGCAAACCCCCGAGGATATAGGGCAGCGCTGACGGCAATTTGAGCAGGCGCAGCGTCTGCATCCGCGAGGCGCCGTAAAGCTGAAACAGGCCAGTGAGATTGCGGTCGACCGAGTTGAGGCCGAGCGTGGTGTTGGACAGTACCGGAAAGAAACCGACGATCCAGGCGCACACGATCACCGCGGTCTGCTGCGGCAGATAGATCAAAAGCAGCGGCGCGATCGCAATCACCGGGGTGACCTGCAGGATCACGGCATAGGGAAACAATGAATATTCCAGCCATTTCGACTGGTTGAACAACAACGCCAGGCCAACGCCGCCGATCGCCGCCGCACAAAATCCTTCGAGCGTGGTGAGCAGCGTCGTCAGCAGTGATTGCGACAACACCGGCCAGTCCGAAACGAGTGTACTGAAGACCGCCATCGGTCCGGGCAACACATAAGGCGGGATATTGTTGAGCCGGACCACCAGCTCCCACAGAGCCGTGCCCACCGCGAGTACCACGATCGGCAGCAGGATCCGCACGTAGCGCATCGGATCAGGTGAGGCCTTCGATGTCTGCGGAGCACTCACAGCGCCGACTGCCCGGAATAGGACGGCGCCAGCGCAGCTGAAACCTCACGGCAGAAATGCGCATATTCGGCAGACGTCCGAAAATCCTCGCCGCGCGGCTCAGGCGCCTCGATTTTGATCTCGGCGCCGATGCGGCCCGGCCGCTGCGTCATCACGAGCACACGCTGCGCCAGATAGACCGACTCGAACACCGAATGGGTGACGAAGATGACGGTCTTCCCCAGATTGCGCCACAGCGCCAGCAAATCGTTGTTCAGCCGAAAGCGGGTGATCTCGTCGAGCGCGGCGAACGGCTCGTCCATGAGGAGAATATCCGGATCGGTCACCAGCGCGCGCGCCAGCGATACCCGCATCTTCATGCCGCCCGACAATTCGCGCGGATAGCTGTCGGCAAACTCGGTGAGCCCGACGCGCGCCAAGGCCGCACCGACCTGCGCGTCGGCTTCCGCCGCCGGCGCATGCGCGAGCTTTAGCGGCAACCGCACATTTTCCCTGACGCTGGTCCAGGGCATCAGCGTCGGCTCCTGGAACACGAAGCCAATTTTACGACCTGCCTGCGACTCGCCTTCATGATGCGAAACCTCCACCGTACCCGATGTCGGCGCGGCGAGGCCTGCGATCAGCCGCAGCGCGGTCGACTTGCCGCAGCCGGACGGCCCGAGCAGCGCGACAAATTCACCCTTGCGCACATCGAGATCGAGCGGCCCCAGCGCCATGACGCCGTTGTCATAGGCCTTGGTGACGCCGCGCAGGCTGGCCGCAAGGCCTTCGATCGCGCTGTCGATGTCGGAGGAGGCCTCGGCCATCTCGCTGTTGGGCCTGTTTGCTCGAATTTACTGCTCGGACTACTTCTTGGGCCGCAGATCGAGCCCGACGCCCTTGTTGACGAAGCGAAGCGTGTAAGCCTTGCGGTAATCCAGATCGGAACGGACCACGCCGGCCTTTACCATCTTGTTGAAGAAGCTTGCGACGCGATCGTCGGTCATCGCGCCGATGCCGTCGCGCAGACTGTCGCCGGAATCGACGATGCCATATTCCTTCATCTTGCCCACCGAATAGGCCAGCAATTCATCGGTCATTTCCGGATTGAGCTTCTTGATCATCGCATTGCCGGCCGAATTATCGCCGTACAGATAATTGTACCAGCCGACGATCGAAGCGTCGACGAAGCGTTGCACCAGGTCCGGCTTCTTGTCGATCACGTCGCGCCGCGTCTCGATCAGGGTCGAGTAGGTGTTGAAGCCGGCATCGGCGAGCAGGATGATGCCCGGCTTGAAGCCGGCGGCCTTCTCGATCGCGAACGGCTCAGAGGTGACATAGCCCTGCATCGCGCTCTGGGCGTTGGCGATGAACGGCTGCGGGTTGAACGTATAGGGCCTGACGTTCTTCTCGCTAAAACCATATTCGGATTTCAGCCACTGGAAATAGCTGGAGATGCCTTCCTTGGAAACCAATAGCGTCAGCGGCTTGAGCTCTTCGAGCCTGGTGATCTTCAATTCCGGATGCGTCAGGAGCACCTGCGGATCTTTCTGGAAGATGGCGGCGATCGTCACCACCGGCACGTCGTTGGTGACCGCGTCGAACGACATCAGGGTGTTGGCCGCCATGAAGAAGTCGATCTTGCCGGCGATCAAGAGCATGCGGTTGTTGTCGTTCGGCCCTCCCGGCACGATGGTGACGTCGAGGCCGTATTTCCTGTAGGTGCCGTCAGCGACCGCTTGAAAGAAGCCGCCGTGCTCGGCCTCGGCCACCCAGTTGGTTCCGAACGAGACCTTGTCCAGCTTCTCCTGTTTTTCCTGCGCTGCGGCGGGCGGGACCACCAAAAAGGCAACCAAAAGGCCTGTTAACGCTCGCGGCAAAAGGGCCACCCTCATGATTGGACTCCGTCCTTCGTTCTGCCCCATGATAGGGAGAGCCACCCTAACTAGCCTGCAAATCCGGCGAAAGAAACATCTCGCGCGATGACTGGCGTCCCTCCCCGCGACTGGACCGATATCAACTGGGCCGACGTTGAGCCGAAAACGGCGGCGCGATGGATCGCGGTGCTGCCGCTCGCCGCGACCGAGCAGCACGGCCCGCATCTGCCGCTCGAAACCGATGTGATGATCGCTCACGCCTATCTCGCGCGCGTGCGCGAGCTTCTGCCTAACGCTATTCCGGCGACATTTCTGCCCATTGAGAGGATCGGGATTTCCACCGAGCACATCGATTTTCCGGGCACGCTGACATTGTCGACGGGGGCTGCGCTGACGCAATGGATGGCGCTCGGGATCAGCGTCGCGCAGACCGGCATCAAAAAGCTTGTCATGGTCACGAGCCACGGCGGCAACAGTGCGGCGATGACGCTGGTCGCGCAGGATTTGCGCGCCCATCACGGGCTTCTCGCGGTCACCACGTCATGGTCGCGCTTCGGTGTGCCGGAGGGATTGTTTCCCGCAGACGAAATACGCCACGGCATCCATGGCGGCGCGGTCGAAACATCGATCATGCTGGCGCGCTACAAGAAGCATGTGCGACTCGAAGCGATCGCTGATTTTCGCTCCCGTGGCATCGCGATGGAAAAGGATTATCGCTGGTTGTCCGCGCACCGGCCGGCGCCGTTCGCCTGGCAGGCGCAGGATCTCCATGAAAGCGGCGCGGTCGGAAATGCCAAATTGGCCTCAGCGGAAAAAGGCGAGCGGCTGATCGAGCACGGCGCCCGCGCCTTCATCGAATTGCTTGAGGACGTCGACAAGTTCGATGCGAACACGCTCTCGGCGGGTCCGAAAAGATGAATTTATCGTCTCATAAGTAGTTGTAATTACTTAATTAACCTCATTGCGGAACTTTCACGCAGGCGCGCTCGAACCGGAATCGGCAAGCCTCCGTCCAATCGGGCGTGCGGACCATACCGGCCGCACGTCAACCGGATGGAGTTTAAGATGTCGATCAAGACCAAGATTGCCGCCCTCGCCCTTGCCGCGCTTGCCGTCACCGGCAGCATCACCGCCATCACCACCCAGGCTGAAGCAAAGGGCCTCGGCTGGGGCGTTGGAGCCGGCCTCGTCGGTGCCGCCATCGTCGGCAGCGCGATCGCCGCGAGCAATCCTTATCCCTATTACGGCTATCGCCAATGCGGCTGGGTTCGCCAGTTCGACGCCCTTGGCAACTACATTGGCCGCGTGAACACCTGCTACTGATCGACACTGTTTGAGATCCGAGGCGTTTCTTCACGCGAAGAACCTTGCTTCAAAACGCTTCCGATCGTGGATCCCGCGTCCGGCACGGGCGCCTCATCCACCCCGTGTCGCACCCGACCCGCCCGGCCGTCCCCCCGGGCGGGTCATGTTTTTTCGCCTGAGGCGATTTCGCGATGACGTCCGGCGGCAATTATCGCCCCCAGCGGTCCTGCCACAATTTCTCGCCGATCAGACAGGGCACCCGCGGCTCTTTTTCGGTAACCGGAACGATCCGGTGCTCCGGCGTCCGGCCCGCGACCTCGAGGATGAGCTTGGTTCGGATCGCCTCCTTGAATTTTTCACGATCCCTGATCGATACCACGAACGAACCTGGGCCCCCGATGACGCAGTCCTCGTAATAGAAATCGAGGTTGTCGATGTCCATCGTCGAATAGGACGGCTCCTTCACCATGATCGGCAGGCCGTTGATGGTAATGCCCTTCTGCAGTGCTTCATCGCGCGCACCGGTGACGGGAGCGCCATTGTTGTTGGGGCCGTCGCCGGAGATGTCGATGACGCGCCTCAAGCCGTGATAGGGATTTTCCTCGAACAGCGGCATGGCGAAGTTGATCGCACCGGAGATCGAGGTGCGCGAGCCCCGGCGAACCGGCGTTTTCATGATCTCGTCAGCGACGGCGTCGGCCGATTCCGGGCCGTCGATCACACGCCAGGGAATGATAATCTTCTGGTCGCTCGATGCCGACCACTCGAAATAGGTTATGGCCACCTTGCTGTGCGGTCCGTTCTTCATCGCCTGCAGGAATTCTTTCGAGACGATGGCTTGCGCGTAGCCCTCGCGCTGGACAGCAAGTTCGTCCAAATCCATCGAATAGGAGACATCGACGGCGATGACCAGTTCGATATCGACGGTAGCCGAATTGTCCTTGGCGTCGGTCAGTTGGGCTCTGGAATCCGGTGCAGCTGTGCCGGCAACGTCAGCAGCAGCTATCGCTCCCGCAACAAGCACCGCCCCGATCGAAACATGCCAGCGCATCCCGCGCCCTCCCGTCGTTCGGGATCGTGACACGCAAAGCCCGTCGCGCAAAGTCAGAACCCCTTGTTGTGCTTCACGTTCCGGTTAGTCGCGCCCGGTTGGCGTGGACACCTTAGCCGGGCATGAACATCATCGCCGCCGCCACGCCCATCACCGCTGCCCCGGTCCAGCCGAGGATCACGATCGGTCGGCTGGAGGTGAACGCGCCCATCACGGATTTACTTGAAGCGACCAGGATGATCACGACCATCAGCGGGACTGCCACAACTCCGTTGATCACGGCACTCCAGAACAGCGCCTTCATCGGGCTGATGGGCGAATACTGGATGAACAATCCGGCAAGCACGCTGACCGCAATCACACCATAAAAGCCGCGCGCATCGGCGGCTTTGCGTTCAAGGCCGGATTTCCAGTCCATGGCTTCGGCGAGAGCATAAGCCGCGGAGCCGGCGAGCACCGGCACCCCGATCAAGCCGACGCCGAGGATTCCGATCGCGAACAGGTGGAAGGCGAAATCGCCGGCCAGCGGCCGCAACGCGCTCGCCGCCTGCGCCGCCGTCTCGATGTCGGTAACCCCTGACACATGGAGCGTGACAGCGGTGGCGAGCATGATGAAATAGGCCGTGAGATCGGAATAGAACATTCCGCTCCAGGTGTCCCACTGGATGCGGCGCAGTTCGGCGGGGGCGGCGGCGCGATCCTGAAGAAGGGGCGCGGTACCTCCCTTGGCGAGCATGTCCTCCACTTCCTCGGATGCCTGCCAGAAGAAGAGATATGGACTGATCGTCGTACCGAAGACGCCAACAACCACAGCGGCGACGCTCGAGTTCAAGGTCAGGTGCGGCCAGACCGTTCTCAGCGCAACCTCGCTCAACGGAACATCGACGGTGAACAGCACGGCGGCATAGGCCAGCAGCGAAAGCGTCAACCACTTCAGGAAGAAGACGTAGCGGTGATATGGCACGAAGATCTGCAGCAGCAGCGTTCCGATGACAAAAAACGCCGTCATCAGGTGGCGATCGAAACCGCTGACGAGCTCTGCGACTTCGCCCATGGCGGCGACGTCCGCGGCAATATTGAGCGTGTTGGCGATCAACAGCAGCAGGACCACGCCCTTGAGCACGATCGGCGGGAACGCAATCTTGATATTGGCGGCCAGGCCTTTGCCGGTGACGCGCCCGATCTGCGCGCACATCGCCTGGATCGCGGCCATCAGCGGATAGGCCAAGGGCATCGTCCAGAGCATGTTGAGGCCGAATTGCGCCCCCGCCTGGGAGTAGGTGGCAATGCCGCTTGGGTCGTCGTCAGCCACGCCTGTGATGAGGCCTGGACCCAGCCGCGACAGCGGATGCTCCCTGAGACGGTCCCAAAGGACGAGAAGAGGCTTCGTGCGCCGAGGTTTCCGATCGCTGTCCTCAGGCAACTGCACCGCCCTTCGCCGCATTCCCTTGCGAGACTATGAGAGCCATTTTCGACAACTCGGCCAAAGTACCCGATATCATTGTGAATTAAACCCGCCGCGACAGGCCTTGTCGGCCGCGATCCCATGCAATCGCAATTCGAGCACCCTTGATTGGTCGGAGGGCTGACGCCACCAAGTGCGCCGGGTGGCCGTCACGAAGTTCGTCGATGGTCGATCGGCAGCCTTCGTCAGGTTGACATGGTATAGGGGGGTACCCTATATATCCGCAATGACACACACAATCCGAGAAAAGAAAAAACTGCTCGCCCGCGTCGGCCGCATTCGCGGCCAGATCGAAGCGATCGAGCGGGCGTTGAACGATGAAGCCGGATGCGAGCGCATCATGCACATGATTGCGGGCGTTCGCGGCGGCGTCGCCGGCCTGATGGCCGAGGTGGTGGAAGACCACATCCGCACCCATCTCGTCGACCCCGACAAGAATCCGGGCGCGCTTAATGCCGACGCCGCGGATCAGCTCATCGAAGTGGTCCACACCTACCTCAAGTGAGGGACATCATGATCGACAACAACGGCGCAGCGGCTGCCTTTCATAACCAAGTCTTGCACAACCACATCTTCCTCGGCGAAGGCCACGAGAAGAGCGAGCGCAAGACCTGGGCGGTGATCTGGCTCTGCGGCATCATGATGGTTGCCGAAATCATCGGCGGCCTGCTGTTCGGCTCGATCGCGCTGGTGGCGGACGGGCTGCATATGAGCACGCATGCCGGCGCGCTGTTATTGGCCGCGCTCGCCTACACTTACGCGCGCAAGCACGCCGACAATCCGGCGTTCACGTTCGGCACCGGCAAGCTCGGCGACCTCGCCGGTTTCACCAGCGCCATTGTGCTCGCGATGATCGCGCTCCTGATTGGCTATGAATCCGTCAGCCGTATCTTTGCTCCGGTTCCGATTCATTTTGCCGAGGCGATCCCGATCGCCTGTCTCGGCCTTGCGGTTAACGTCGCGAGCGCCTGGCTGCTTGCCGGCGGCGAGCATCATGACCACGGTCATGGCCATAGTCACGGACATGGACACGCGCATGAAGATCAGGATCATGCCGAGCAGCATGAGATCGCGACCGCCGGCGGGCGCGTTGCGCTTGAGGTCTTTGAAGACGGCGTCCCGCCGCGGTTCCGGCTTCGAGCCATCGCCGGCGCGGCCTTGGACGTGCAAGCGTCATCGATCGAAACGCTGCGCCCCGATGGAACGAAACAGCTTTTCGCGATGGCCGACAAAGGCGGGTTCCTGGAGTCGCATGACGAGATTCCGGAACCGCATGCCTTCACCGCGACGGTTAAGATCGGCGAACAAAATTATCTCGTGGCGTTCGAGGAGCACGAGCACGCCCACGGCTCAACCGCCCGCGACAACAATATGCGCGCCGCGGTGATCCATGTGATCGCGGATGCGGCCGTGTCGGTGCTGGTGATCGCAGGCCTCCTGCTTGCCCGCGCCTTTGGCTGGCTCTGGATGGATCCGCTCGCCGGCATCATCGGGGCTTGCGTCATCGCCAGCTGGTCCTATGGGTTGATCCGCGACACCGGCGCGATTCTGCTCGACATGAATCCCGACAAGGGCATGGCCAACAAGCTGCGCGCGGAAGTCGAGGCCGACGGCGACAAGCTCGCCGACCTGCATCTCTGGCGGCTCGGGCCGGGACATCTCGGCGCGATCATTTCGGTCGTCACCAGCAAACAGCGCGATGCCGACTACTACCGTGCTCGGCTCGCCCGATTCAAGTCGCTGTCGCATCTCACGATCGAGATCGCGCACAGGCCCTGAGGCGCATTTCGTATTTTTTTTTACAATCTGGCGGCGGGTCACGGCCTGTGCACTATCGCTACAGGCGATTCGGTGCGTACCCGAAGGGGGTGGGTCATGACGCTGTTCAATGCGGTGGTAGCCCTGCTGGTTGCCGGCCTCATAGCGGCCCCGGGGCAGATCTTCGCAGGCGAGCGCGCGGACGACGACCATCATGGGGCCGTTCTCGAGATCGGCGCGGCCGGGGAATGGGGCCTGCAGGATGGCAAGCCCAGCTATGGCCCGAGCGTTGCGATCGAGGTGACGCCGATCGAGCATTGGCTGGAGATCGAGGCCGGCATCAGCCCGCTGCGCAGCAAGGACGGCACCGAATGGGAGGCTGACCTCGTCTTCAAGAAGCCGTTCCAGCTGTCAAAGAACGTGGAGTTCATGGTCGGCGCCGGCCCGCAATGGTCCTCCACCAATTCTTTTGGCGCGGTTGCCGTTCTCGACTTCATGTTCTGGGTCACCCCGCAATACGGCTGGTTCGTGGAGCCCAGTTACAGCTACGCCTTTAGCCGCGGCCACGATCAGAATATGGCCGTCAACGTCGGGCTCCTGATCGCCCTGCCGTCGCATTAGCGCAGGCTGCGCGAGCCCGTCCGTCAAAGATATTTGGCGATCAGCTTGAAGTCCCGCAGTGCTGCCTGACCTTTCGAGCCGGACGCCTTGAGCGATCGTTCGAGGCTGTGGCTCACATGATCGTGGATCAGCGCCTTCTTGGCGCTTTCAATGGCGCTCTCCACGGCCTGCAGTTGTTGCGCGATCTGGGCGCAGGGCCGGTCTTGTTCGATCATTTCAATGATTTTTTCGAGGTGGCCATTGGCGCGTTTCAGGCGCCGGGCAATCGCTGGATGCGGGTGATCCATCTATTTCTCCTATCCTCCCGGCAGGATATCAGCCATCCTCCCGGGAGGATACGAAGAATATACTTGACAGCGATAGAGGGCAGGCCTACTTGCGCAAGTGTCTCGCGGACATGGTTCGCGATGCGCTTCATCAACCCTCATCCTCATCAACCCTAACGAAGGGCACATGGGCAGTACCAGCTTTGGCAACGTGACCCCGGTGATCGGGTCAGCGCTGCTGCAAGACATCAAGATCAATCGCGCCGGCTTTCGCCGCGTGAGGGGTGATGGTCGCGCCTAGCTGGCCGTCCGCTCACCGGCCTGCCGCGCTAAACGCGGAAGTGGAGGTGAGCGATGTTCAAAACGCTCGCAAAATCCTGGCTTGCTCCGTCACGACGCATCGCGCCGGGACCGCGCATGGCCATCACTCATTGCAACGACAACCTGCCGGGCTTTCGCCGCCCGGCGGCAGGCAAGCGGCGGTCTCCGCCGCCAGCGCTTACCTGTCGTTGGTTCGAACGCAATGGCCGGCTGGAATGTCGCTGGCACGCCGAGCCCGATGATGCACCGGATGGTGGAATCGACGGTCGCGGCACGATCCGCACAGCGGAGGCGGCGCCGCGGGCTGTTGCATCTCCGTCACAGAACAATGCCAACCAGTTACTCACAGTCTTGCCCACTGCTGCAATTGCGAATTACTCGCAATAAAGTTCCGCTTGTAATTCAATCCCTTGCAGGGAAGCGATCTCTCCCGAGAGGAACGGGTTTGACCAAGAGCGCAGGCGTCAAACCGGGCCGAAAGACGGTTGACCTCATTTCTTTGGTGGTAGCGGGCCGGCAAATCTGATGATGCAAATCTGATGGTGAAAGAATCGCCGGAATGTTCGCGCGGGAAACGATGATGAGCCGCCAAGGCCGGACCTGGGAGCGCGTACTCGCGGGTCTTGGCCTTGGCCTGCTCGCGTTCGACGGCCCCGCACTCGCAGCCGACCTGCCGCCAAGCCTTCCGGTCAAGGCGCCCGTTCCGTATGTCTCGACGGCTTACGACTGGAATGGCTTCTATGTCGGCGCCCACGCCGGCGTCATCAGAGGCGCGTCGAACTGGACCGCTCAACCGGGCGTAGGCGCCCCCGCCCTGAACGGATCGTTCAATCTACCCTTCAATCTCGATTTCATGGCCGGGACCGGCAGCTACTTCCTCGGGCTGCAGGCTGGCTATAATTATGTTTTTCCATCCCGCCTGATGCTGGGCGTCGAGGCCGACGTCACCGCTCCGAATTCGGATGTGGTGATACCCTATTCGGTGCGCGGCAGTCAGACCGTGACCTCACCCTTGATCGGCCAGGTGACGTACGGCGAGGCTGTGATGCATTACGGCTCAGCCCGCGCCCGCGTCGGTTACACTTTCGATCATTTTCTGCTGTATGGAACGGGAGGATTGGCCTGGTCCTACGACACCGTGACGCGGAACCAGGATGCAGGTGTCTCCTTCAACGGCTTTGCGGCCCAGGGCACGCTCGACACCAGGCTGTTGTGGCGTCTGGGGTGGGCGGCGGGAGCCGGCATCGAGATTCCAGTCGCCGAGGGCTGGACGGCGAGGGCCGAATATCTGTCGACCGGATTTGGCCGCAAGGGTTTGACGTTCACGGCCGCGGCGGAGCCGTTCAATTCCGACCTCGCGATGCAAAGCATCCGGCTCGGAATGAACTACCGGATCGGCGATGACAGTGCCCATGTGTCGGACTTCCTGACCAAGGGACCCTCTGCGCTCGAGATGGACCGTTTCGCGTTTCACGCCCAGGCCACCTATCTCAACCAGTATGATGCGCCGTTTGCATCTCCCTATTTCGGCCGCAACAGTCTCGCTGCGAACATCGGCCGCGAGACCGCTGACTTCACCGTGTTCGCGGGCGTGAAGCTTTGGCAGGGCGCCGAAATCTGGGTCAATCCGGAAATCGACCAGGGCTTTGGCCTGAGCGGATCGGTCGGCGCCGCGGGATTCCCCAGCGGCGAAGCCTATAAGGTCGGTGCCGATTTTCCCTACACGCGCCTGCACCGCGCGTTCCTGCGGCAGACCATCAACCTCGGTGGTGAAGTCGGGAGGTTCGAGCCCGGGCTCAACCAGTTTTCCGGATCGGTGACGTCGGACCGGCTGGTGTTCACGGTCGGAAAATTCGGCGTGGTCGATATCTTCGACACCAACAAATACGCCCACGACCCTCGCGGCGATTTCATGAACTGGTCCATCGTCGACACCGGAACGTTCGACTACGCGGCGGATGCGTGGGGCTATTCGGTCGGCGCGGCCGCGGAGTGGTATCAAGGCCCGTGGACGTTTCGCGGCGGGGTGTTCGACCTCTCCGTTACTCCGAACCAGACCGGGCTGGATTCGCGGTTCGACCAGTTCCAGTGGGTCGGCGAAATCGAGCGTCGCTATTCGATCTTCGATCAGCCCGGCAAAGTCGCGATCACAGGTTTTCTGACGCGAGGCCGGATGGGAAGCTTCTGGGACGCCATCCAGCTTGCAGCGCTGACCGGAGGGCCCGCCGATATCGCCGCCGTGCGGACCTATCAGAGCCGGGGCGGCATCAGCATGAACCTGGAGCAGCAGCTGATGACCAATGTCGGTTTGTTTGTCCGGGCCGGATGGGCGGACGGCCACAAGGAGCCCTATGAATTCACCGACATCGACCGCACTGTCGCCGCGGGCCTGTCGATCTCGGGCAGGCAATGGGGACGCGATGACGACACGTTCGGCATTGCCGGTGTGGTCAACGGAATTTCCAACATACACCAGGCGTTTCTCAACGCCGGCGGACTTGGAATCCTGGTTGGCGACGGCATGCTGCCTCATCCGGGCAACGAGCAGATCCTCGAGACCTATTATAACTTTCCGTGGTTTGCTTCGAGGATCACGCTCGACTATCAGCTCATCGTAAACCCTTCCTACAATCGCGACCGCGGACCTGCTTCGGTGTTCGGCGTGCGCTTGCATACGCAGTACTAGCTTTTTCCCGCGCCTGTTCGCCGCCGATGTTTTCCAGGTTCCGCGCTTGTTCCAGGTCGAGTTTGGAAAGCGATAATGACCCAATTTCCGGCTTGCGCGCACGGGCCCTCCTTGCACCGCCTTGTGGAGACTTCTCATCCGATCTAAATTGAGCAGGCTCGTTGCCAATTGCGATTCCGTACGTCAATCGGCTCGATTTGGTTCGCTGGAACTGCAATGTGCCGCTTCCTGATACTGGTAATGGCTTTCACGGCCCTCTCTTGGTCGAATTGCCAAGCTGCCGGGTCCTTTCAAACCAAGCCGGCGTTCCCGAAGGCGGTGACGGCCGGAATTGCACCTTCGCTGCCAACGCCCAATGTATCTCCGGGCGACCTCATGGGTGGCTGTGGCCGGGGCCGCGTCCGCGATCCCCAAACACATAGTTGCCGTGGCCCGGCCGATATCAGGTAAGGCGCTCCCACAATCGCAACCGTTGTCGGCTATTTAAAAGCTACGTCGATGGCGGCGACCGATCCGGCCTTCGTGCCTTTTTCCGTGTGCCTTCGAACAGGCCAGCCGTTTGGCTTCGAAGGTCGGCCGAGCCATCTCTTGTCGTAAATCCATCATATTGTCGCGGGCCCGTTTCGAGATCCGGTTAGCGGATGCGTGCGCAATCAGCTCGCAGCGATCCAAAAGCCGCAAAGGCTATTGATGTCTGCGCCTGGATTCTGCAATGAAGAACCGCACTTCCCGCCACCGGAGTTCATTGCTCGTTCACCTTCGCTACCGCCAATACCCATCACAAACCCCGCCCAAAACGCTGATCCGGGCCTGTCAAAAACATCTCGGGCCGCTTGCACAGCGAGTTCTAAACAAGGCGCCTCGCATGAACCTTCACGAGATTCTGACGCCGAGATTGGGGCAGGCGCTACGGCCCAACGTCTGGGACGCGGTGGCGCTGATACTCGTGATCGGCGCGATGGTGCTGATCGTCTATGGCGGCAGAGAGACCACCCTTCCGTTGTCGGCGCTCGACGTCACGCCGGTATCGCTCGATCCGACCAATCTTCCGCACTACGCGTTGCGAACGACGATGCGGATGCTGCTGGCGATCATCTGCTCGATCATTTTCACCTTCGTCTATGCCGCACTTGCCGCCAAGAGCCGGCGCGCCGAGATGGTCTTGATCCCGCTGCTCGACATCCTGCAATCGGTGCCGATCCTCGGCTTTCTGACGTTCACCGTGGTTTTCTTCCTCAATCTGTTCCCCGGCAGCGTGTTCGGCGCCGAACTTGCCTGCGTGTTCGCGATCTTCACCAGCCAGGCCTGGAACATGACCTTCAGCATGTACCAGTCGATCCGCAACGTCCCGAAGGATCTGGAGGAAGCCTCGCAAAGCTTTCACCTGAGCGGCTGGCAGCGCTTCTGGCGGCTGGATGTGCCGTTCGCGATGCCGGGCCTGATCTGGAACACGATGATGTCGATGTCGGGCGGCTGGTTTTTCGTGGTGGCCTCGGAGGCGATCACCGTCGGCAACACCACGATCACGCTGCCGGGCATCGGCTCCTATGTCGCGCTTGCCATTGAAAAGCAGAATCTGCCTGCGATCGGTTACGCCATCCTGACCATGCTCCTGGTCATCATCGCTTACGACCAGCTGCTGTTCCGCCCCGTGGTCGCCTGGGCCGACAAATTCCGCTTCGAGCAGACCGCCTCGGCCACCGCGCCGACGTCCTGGATGCTCGATCTGTTCCGCCGCACGCGGGCGCTGCGGGCCCTGACCTATCCGTTTGCAGCCCTCAACAAGGCCTTCGCCAATTCTCAGGTCGCACTGCCAAGCCAATTGAGGATGGCAAAGAAACCAGATGCCGAGCCGTCGCGAGCCGTCGATGCGATCTGGCTCGCATTCATCTCGGTATGCACGGCCTATGCCGGCTGGCGAGCCTATGACTATCTCTCAGCGACCTTGAGCCCGACGGATGTCTTCGGCGCCTTTGGATATGGCTTCATCACGCTGTTGCGGGTCGTCGTGCTGATTGCGCTGGCGACGCTGATATGGGTGCCGGTCGGGGTCTGGATCGGACTGCGGCCCAAGCTTGCCGAGCGGATCCAGCCGCTGGCGCAATTCCTGGCCGCGTTTCCGGCCAACCTCGCGTTTCCCGTGGTCGTGGTGGCCATCGTCCGCTACGGCCTGAACCCGAACATCTGGCTCAGTCCGCTGATGATCCTGGGCACCCAATGGTACATCCTGTTCAACGTGATCGCGGGCGCCAGCGCCTTTCCGACCGACCTTCGGGAGGCCGCGGGCAGCTTCCACCTCAAGGGATGGCGGTGGTGGATGAAAGTCGTGCTGCCCGGTATTTTCCCGTATTACATCACCGGCGCCATCACGGCGTCGGGCGGATCGTGGAACGCTTCGATCGTCGCGGAAGTCGCAAGCTGGGGCGACACCCATCTGACGGCCGCGGGTCTAGGCGCCTACATCGCAACGGCGACCGAAGCCGGTGACTTCCCCCGCGTGGTTCTCGGCATCGCGGTGATGTGCATTCTGGTGACGCTTTTCAACCGCTTGCTCTGGAGGCCACTCTACGCCTTCGGTGAGCGCCGGCTCCGCCTCGGCTGATCAGGGGACATTCATGCTTGACCAACCCAACAAGGCCAACCTGCTCGATATCCGTGGCGTCTGCCGCTCCTTCCCGAAAGGCAGCGGCGAGGATTTGCTGGTGCTGGAGAAAGTAGATCTGACGATCCATTCAGGTGAAATCGTCGGCCTGCTCGGCCGGTCCGGGTCGGGTAAATCGACGCTGCTACGCATCATCGCCGGACTGATCGCGCCGTCCTCGGGCGACGCCAAATGCCGCGGCGAGATCATCAAGGGACCGCCGCACGGCGTCGCCATGGTGTTTCAGTCCTTTGCGCTGTTTCCCTGGCTGACGGTGCTGCAGAACGTCGAACTCGGGCTGGAAGCGCTCGGCATCGACGCCGCCGAACGCCGCAAGCGCGCGCTGGCCGCGATCGACCTGATCGGCCTCGACGGCTTCGAATCCGCCTTCCCCAAGGAATTGTCCGGCGGCATGCGCCAGCGCGTCGGATTTGCCCGCGCGCTGGTGGTGCATCCTGACCTGCTCTTGATGGATGAGCCGTTTTCGGCGCTTGACGTCTTGACCGCCGAGACGCTGCGTACCGACCTGATCGATCTGTGGATCGAAGGCCGGCTGCCGATCAAGTCGGTGCTGATGGTGACGCACAACATCGAGGAGGCGGTTTTGATGTGCGACCGCATCCTGGTGTTCTCCTCCAATCCGGGTCGCGTCGCCGCCGAGATCAAGGTCGATCTGCCGCATCCGCGCAAGCGCCTCGATCCGACCTTCCGCCAGCTCGTCGACAGCATCTATGCCCGCATGACGCAGCGCGCCGAGCCGAAGACGCCGGCGATCGAAGGCATCCACGGCACCGGCGTCGGCATGATTCTCCGGCACGTCTCCTCCAACGTACTATCCGGTCTGATCGAGACGCTGGCGGCGCCGCCCTATAACGGGCGCGCCGACCTGCCGGTTCTCGCCGGACAGCTGCAACTCGAAGCCGACGAGCTATTCCATCTTGGCGAATCCCTGCAATTGCTGCGGTTCGCCCAATTGAGCGAGGGCGATCTGATGCTGACGGATGCAGGCCAGCGCTTTGCCCATCTCGAAACCGACGCCCGCAAGAAATTGTTCGCCGAGCATCTCGTGAACTACGTGCCGGTGATGGGGCTGATCCGCCGGGTGCTCGACGAGCGGCCGTCGCACACCGCGCCCGCCGCGCGCTTCCGCAACGAGCTCGAGGATTACATGGCCGAAGATCAGGCCGACGAGACGCTGAAGACGATCGTCTCATGGGCGCGCTACGCCGAGCTGTTCGCCTATGACGAGCAGTCGGAAACCTTCAGCCTGGAAAATCCGCATTAACGGTCTTGCCGAAGCGATCGGTTCGATCTAGCTTCTGTTGGCGGGGACAAAGCAGGCTCCCCGTCAGACGGGCTCCGTCCAAGCTCTGCGCACCACTCGACGTGTCGGGGGATTGCGCGTGGACGATAGCAGCCCGGGACTTTTTCAGCTTACAAGACTTTTTCACCTTGCAAGACCGGTTCTGAAAGCTGCTTTGGCCGCGTGCCTTCTCGCATGCGTCGGGTCATCCGCGTCAGCGGAGACGGGAGCAACCATGATTGCCATTGACCGCATGACACCTGGATCGCCACCTTCCGGTTTCACCTTTGCGCGCACCGGGAGGGGTGGAGAAGGCGAATGGAGAATTGTCGAGGACCCGACGGCTTCAATGGGACGTGCGATCGAGCAAAGCAGCGCCGACCGCACCGACTACCGGTTTCCCCTCGCCATTCATGACAGCCTGTCCGCCGCAAACCTCAATGTCGAACTCCGGTTCAAGGCGGTCGACGGCAAAGTCGATCAGGCCGGCGGAATTGCCGTGCGGCTCAAAGACTCCGACAATTACTATGTGGCGCGCGCCAATGCGCTCGAGGACAACGTCCGCTTCTATCGCGTCGTCAACGGCCGCCGCGAACAACTGGGAGGTGCCAATTTGAGGGTGACGGCAAACCAATGGCACACGCTCGGCCTTCGCGCCGAAGGCGATCGCTTCACCGTCTCCTATGACGGCAAGACGCTGTTCAGCGTGACCGACAAGACCTTTACGGAAGCCGGCGGCGTTGCGCTCTGGACCAAGGCCGACAGCGTCACGCGCTTCGATCGGGTGAAGATCACGCCTTTGCCGCAGGGCCGCGATTGAACCAGCATGCCCCGGAACGCACCATGACTGAAATCGCGAGTAAGCCCGGAGCGGCAAGCTCCGGCTCTCCGACCACGCTGCTCTATGCGGCGCGGGGCTTGCGTGGATTTGGCGACGGATTTGCGATCATCATCCTGCCGGCCTACATGACGGCGCTTGGCTATGATGCCATTGCCGTCGGCCTTGTTGCCACCGCTTCGTTGCTCGGAACGGCGCTGTTGACATTTATCGTTGGCTGGATCGCGCCGCGTCACGACCTGCGCGCGCTGATGATCGCCGGCGCCGGATTGACGGCGGCAACCGGGCTCGCCTTTCCGAATGTCGAGCACTTCCTTTTGATCGCGCTGGTGGCCTTTGTCGGTACCATCAATCCTTCCGCCGGCGATCTCGGCGTTCTCGTTCCGCTGGAGCACGCGGCGCTGGCGCGGAGCGCAACGGATGACAAACGCACCAACGTCTTTGCCCGCTATAGCCTGATCGGTGCGCTCTCCGCCGCGGCGGGCTCGCTTGCCGCCTCATTGCCCGACTTCCTCGTCTCGGCCGGAAGCACCAGGCTTTCGGCGTTCCGCCTGATGTTCTACGCCTACGCCGCGCTCGGTGGCTTGAGCGCGGCGCTCTATCGCCGGGTCCCCCGCGCGCGGGCGGAAGAAACGGCCCACCACGCCCCGCTCGGACCTTCGCGCCGCACCGTCTACAAGCTTGCGGCCCTCTTTAGCGTCGACGCCTTTGCGGGCGGCTTCATCGCGCAATCGCTGCTGGTGCTCTGGCTGTTCGAGCGCTTCGACCTCTCGTTGTCGGCGGCAGGACTGTTCTTCTTCTGGTCAAGCACACTGAGCGCTTTTTCCTATCCGGTCGCGGCATGGATCGCGAAGCGCGCCGGCCTCGTCAATACCATGGTGTTCACGCACATTCCGTCCAGCCTGTTCCTGATTCTCGCGGCCTTTGCGCCCAACCTCTATGTCGCGCTCGGCCTGTTGTTGCTGCGCGCAGCACTATCGCAAATGGATGTCCCCACCCGCACCTCCTATGTCATGGCCGTGGTCACGCCGGCGGAGCGGCCGGCGGCGGCGAGTGTCACCGCCGTGCCCCGCAGCCTGGCTTCGGCCATCAGCCCTGCGATCTCAGGCGCGCTTCTGATGACCACGTTTTCCGGCCTGCCGCTCGTCGTCTGCGGAACACTCAAGATCGCCTACGATCTTGCGCTGCTCTATTCGTTCCGCCACATCAAGCCGCCCGAGGAGAAGGCTTAAGCTTCCCGGCTGATATTGCTCGTATAATTTAGCGGCGTTGTCCCAGCGGATGGCTTCCATGTAGATGTCGACGTAGCGCGCTGCGGCGGCGCCATAGTCCATGTGATAGGCGTGCTCATACATATCGAGCACCAGAACCGGACGGCCGCCTGCGAGCGTCGTCGTATGGTCGGCGGCCCATTGATTGACGAGGCGCTTGTCGCGCGGCGAATAGGCCAGGATCACCCAACCCGAACCGCCGCCTTCCGCCTTGCCCATCGCGGCGAACTCGGCACGCCAGCGCTCCAGGCTGCCGAAATCACGCGCGATGGCATCGGCCAGCGCGCCACTCGGCTTTGCTGCCGCCACCGAGCCCGTCGAAATAGATTTCGTGCAGGATCATCGAATTCGAGGCAATCAGCTCTTCGCGCTTCAATCCGTTGACGACGAAATTCGGCGCCTTGGCGAAGTCGAGCTCGGCCAACTGCGTGCCGATCGCGTTGAGGCGCTTCACCGCGCCGACGTAGTTGTTTTCGTAGTGGCTGACGAGCACCTTTTCCGAAATGCCGGTGATGGATTTCGGATCGAACGGCATCGGCTTGGCTTGATAAGGCATCGCCTTGGCTCCTGTCTGTTGATCGCCTTGGGCAAGTGCTTGGGTCGTCGCAAGCACGGCCGTCGATGCTGCGGCAGCGCCAACGGCCGCGATGAAGTTTCGGCGCTCGGTATTCATGGTCATCGGATTCTCCATTGGTTGAACACCCCCAGCCCCTCATTGCAGGCTCATGGCATGGCGGCGCGTCGCCTCAGCGCGACGCGCGCATGACAACGCGCTGAGAAAGCAGCGCAAAGAACGATGTGAGATGCAGGTAGTAATAAGACATGCGTGCGCCCTCGTGGAAACGGGACGCGATACTTGGGCATGTCGCCTCGTGGGGGGATCGCAAGCCCCCAATGCGACGCAATAAACCGATTGCCGCCGCGCCTGTCAATTGGACTCAGACGATCAGCAGAGCACCGGAAGCAAACAACAGCGTGAGCACGATCTTCCGGAACATCACTTCATTGAGTGTTCCGAAAAGCTTGAGGCCAAGCCAGGTTCCGGCAAACAGGAAGGGCGATCCGATCACGAAGAATTTGATCGTGTCCGCCGTGACGGTTCCCTTCGCGCCCAGCCACAACGCGCTCATCAGGAAGATCGCAACCGCGACCGGCTGGAAGATCGCCCGCTGCGCCTCCTTGGGCCAGCCGCGCAATCCGCACCAGATGGTCACGAGGATCCCGGCGAGGCCGGTGAGGCCGCCGAGAACGCCGTTGAAGAATCCCACGATCGCGTCACTGACGCGGCCGCCTGTTGCGGCCAATTTGAGTTGCGGACGAAACCACGCATAGAGGCTGTAGGCCACGAGCAGGACGCCGACCGCGATCCGCACATTGCGGGGATCCGACCAGGTCAGAAGCGTCACGCCGGCGGGCACGCCCAGCACTGCGCCGGCAACGAAGGGCCAGAGCCTGTGCCAGTCGAGCGCCCGTCGCAGCTTCCAGACCGAATAACCTTGCACCAAAAGGCCAAAGCCTATGATCAGCACCGCGCTCTGCGACGGGTTGAGGATATAGAGCCACAGCGATGCCGCGACGAGGCCGAAAGCAAATCCCGACAGGCCGGCAATAAAGGCGCCGGCAAACGTGGCAAATAAAAATAGCGGAAGTTCAAAGGTCATCCCATCCATGTGCTCGCTCCAAAGGAAAGCGAGCAGCGCTTGCATGGGATCACCACTTAACGGGGAGGCTGCGACGTCCCCGGCAACGACCCTAAGGCCGAACGGGCAAAACCGCAATCGGCTTTGCAGAAGACCTAGCCGGTGGGCTGGAAGGTGTCCGCGCGCGCCATCGCCCAGGCGTCGCGGAAGCGCACATCGTTGGTGCCGTCGATCAGTTCGCCGGGACGAAGCGCCGGATAGAGCTGCGCGAAGGTGCAGACCTCGGTGGTGGAGGTGCGCTGCGAGAAATGGATCGTGCGGAGTTGTTGCGGATGTTCGAGACCCGCGGCGCCGAGCAATTCGGCCAGCGCATGCAGCGTCGCGTGATGATAATTAAAGACCCGATCGATCTTGTGCGGCACCACAAGCGCGCGAGCGCGGCTCGGATCCTGGGTGGTGACGCCGGTCGGGCAGCGGTCGGTATGACAGGAGAGCGACTGGATGCAGCCGAGCGCGAACATGAAGCCGCGTGCCGAGTTGCACCAGTCTGCGCCGATCGCCATCGCGCGCGCCATGTCGAAGGCGGTGGCGATCTTGCCCGAGGCGCCGATCTTGATGCGGTCGCGCGCGCCGATGCCGACCAGCGCGTTGTGGACAAAATTGACGCCCTCGCGCATCGGCATGCCCAGATGGTCCATGAATTCCAGCGGCGCAGCACCGGTGCCACCTTCGTTGCCGTCGATCACGATGAAGTCAGGATAGATCCCGCTCTCGAGCATCGCCTTGCAGATCGCCAGAACTTCCCAGGGGTGGCCGATGCACAGCTTGAATCCGGCGGGCTTGCCGCCCGACAGCCGCCGCATCTCTCCGATAAAGGCCATCATTTCCAGCGGCGTCGAGAACGCCTTATGCGTGGCCGGCGAGATGCAGTCCTCGCCCATTGGGACGCCCCTGATCTTGGAGATTTCTTCCGAAACCTTGGCCGCCGGCAGCACCCCGCCATGCCCGGGCTTGGCGCCCTGGCTGATCTTGAGCTCCACCATCTTGATCTGATCGTCGACCGCGATGCGCGCGAATTCGTCCGCGTTGAAGCTGCCGTCGCGGTTACGGCAACCGAAATAGCCGGAGCCGACTTCCCAGATGATGTCGCCGCCGTTCTCGCGGTGGTAGGGGCTGACGCCACCCTCGCCGGTGTCATGCGCGAAATCGCCCTTTTTCGCGCCCGCATTGAGCGCGCGCACCGCGTTGGGGCTGAGCGCGCCAAAGCTCATTGCCGAGATGTTGAACACCGAGGCCGAATACGGCCTCGCGCAATCCGGGCCGCCGATGGTGATGCGGAATTGCTCGCCGCCGCTGTGAACCTTCGGCGCCACCGAATGGTGCATCCATTCATAGCCGTCGCGATAGACGTCCTCCTGGGTTCCGAACGGCCGCTTGTCGAGCACCATCTTGGCGCGCTGATAGACCAAGGCGCGGGTGTCGCGAGAAAACGGCATGCCGTCCTTTTCGCTCTCGAAGAAATACTGCCGCATTTCGGGGCGGATCTCTTCCAAGAGGAAGCGCATATGGGCCGAGATCGGATAGTTGCGCAAAACCGCGTGGCTCTTTTGCGTGAGATCGCGGATGCCGAGCAGCGTCAGGGCGCCGAAGATGACGATCGGGATGAGGACGATGTCGAACGCCTTGTGATCGACGATCCCGACGCCCAACAGCAACGCCGTGACGACGGCACATATCGTGAGAACGATGAAGCGCGGCGAGAATGGAAGCAGCAACGTTTCCATGGGACCCCTTATGGCGGAATTGTGAGGTTTATTATTGTTGTTGGCCGCAGTCTATTCCAACCATGTAACAACGATGTACACGATATTTGGCGGACAGGTCATGGATATGACAACGCCTCTCCTTTGAGGCTACCGAATTCTTCGCCGATAAATCAATCCGTTACATGGCTGGCCACCAGCCGGAAATGGGCCTTATTGCACTGCAACGTGAGTTGCGCAAATCAGTGGCTGTGCGGGCGCAGCTCGTGGGGAATGCCGCTTTGCTCGAGGCCGCTCTGCGAAAGCCAGGCATCGGTGCTCTCGATCGCGCGTGCGATGTGATCCGCCGTGCGCGAAAAATCGTAGGGTGATCCCACCAGCGGGCATAGCGGCGGCACCACATAGTACTCGATGGCGGGATCGAGGCTCTCCAGCTCGATCACCAATTGCCGGGCGATCAGAAGCGTCAGCGCATGCAACGCATTGGCGACCGCGCCGATCGGCGGCGCCTGCGTCGCGCAGGCGTGCCCGGTTGGCAGGATGATCAGGCGTCTTGCGCCCAGCCTCACCGCGATCTTGATCGGCGTGTTGCTGGAGACCGCGCCGTCGGCCAGATAACGACCCTCGTAATGGATTGGCGAAAAAGCGCCGGGGATCGCGGTGGACGCAACAATCGCTTCGGCGACCGACCCCTTCGACAGCACCACGCTGTCGCCCGAGATGATGTCGGTCGCGACGATGTGCACCGGAAGCTTCGCCTCCTCCAGATGGCGATAGGGGATGTGATCGCGGACCAGCTTGCGGATGCCGTCATGGGAAATCAGGAAATCGCGGCGCCAGACAAAGCCGAGCAGCGTCCGCCAGGTGATCGGGAAGACGTCGTGCCGCTGCAGGCCGCGCCAGATATGTTCGAGCTGCAGCACGCCTTTCAGCGTGGGATTGCCGGCGTAATAGGCGCCGTTGATCGCGCCGACGCTCGAGCCGACCACCATGTCCGCGGTGATGCCGTGCTTGGCGAGCGAATGCATCATGCCCACCTGAATGGCGCCAAAACTGCCGCCGCCGGCAAACACAAGCGCAGTTTTTGCGGGCGCGGTCGGTTCGGATACGGACAAGGCTGGCGTTGCTCCCTCTTCGGCGGCGCATCGGCTACGGCCGCACGACGGTTTGGGGCGTTATAGCAGCGGGGAATAGGGGCACACCACCGGCATCGTCATTCCGGGATGGTCCCAACGGGTCGGCGCTTTGCACCGCCCGATGACAGGCTCCGGACCAGACCCGGAATCTCGAGCTTCGCAGATGTGCAGCTGCACATCATAGTTCGCGTCTTCGACGCGCCCCGGAATGACGGCGCAATCACCGCTCGACGAACGCCTTCTCGATCACAAAATGGCCGGGCTCGGCGTGATTGCCTTCGACAAAACCACGCGCCTCGAACATCTGGCGCAGCTCTTCCAGCATCGCCGGGCTGCCGCACATCATGATGCGGTCGGTTGCAAGGTCGAGCGGCGGCAGGCCGATATCGCCGAACAATTGCTCGGAGGTGATCAGATCGGTGATACGGCCGCGGTTGCGGAACGGCTCGCGCGTGACGGTCGGGTAATAGATGAGCTTCTCGGCGAGCAGCGGTCCGAACAATTCGTCGTCGCGCAGCTTTGCCACCAGCTCTTCGCCATAGGCGAGCTCAGACACTTGCCGGCAGCCGTGAACCAGAACGATGGTCTCAAAGCGCTCGTAGACGTCGGGGTCCTTGATCAGGCTTGCGAATGGCGCAAGCCCCGTTCCGGTCGACAGCAGCAACAGCCGCTGGCCCGGAATCAGATTGTCGGCGATGAGCGTGCCGGTCGCCTTACGCCCGACCAGGATGGTGTCGCCTTCCCTGATCTTCTGCAGCTTCGAGGTCAGCGGGCCATCGGCGACCTTGATCGAGAAGAACTCGAGCGCTTCCTCGTGATTGGCGCTCGCCATGCTGTAGGCGCGCATCAAAGGACGGCCGTCGACCTCGATGCCGATCATGGCGAATTGTCCGTTCTGGAAGCGAAAGCCGGAATTGCGGGTCGCGGTGAAGCTGAAAAGCGTATCGGTCCAGTGCTTAACAGAAAGAACTTTCTCTCTATAGAACGCGCTCATTGGTTTCGTTTTTCCGATTGCCGTGAAGTTGGAAGGAAGCGATTGTTCAGCTCCAGATGAAGCAAAACCCCTGATACGATTGGGGATTTCGAGGGTCCATCTACGTCAATTCCGGAGATAATCAAGCCGCGTTGACGCATAGTCGTGCGACGCAAATAGCTGTCGCTTTATCTCTGCAGATCGTTCGATCAGAATTTCTTTAAGACCGTAAATCTCGTGGAATATACTTGCTGAAATCCGCGCCGATCTGGCAATAAATTACCGAGGCGTGCCCAGGCGCGAGGAATGTGAACAGCAAGCGATGCCGAGCAGCGAGCGGATATTCGTCGATGCCGTGAAGCGCTATTGCGCGCGGCACGAGATCACCATCGAGATCAGGTCGCAGGGCTGGCTGATCGTCATGCAGCGCGGCTCGCAGCGACATTTCGCGCTGGGCTATGATCTCGGATTGAACAGCGCGATCGCTCACCGGATCGCCAATGACAAGGGAGCGGCCGCGGAAGTTCTCGACCATTTCCGGCATTCCCTGCGTGCCGCACACGGTGTTCCTGAACCCGAAGCTTGGCGAGCGCGTTGCGCCGTCAGGGTCGCGGCAGGCCATGCTTGAACTTCTCGAAAAACATCCCGAAGGCCTCGTGGTCAAACCGAACGAGGGCACGTCGGGCAGATCGGTGTTTCGGGTATCGACCAGGCCAGGACTTGAGCGCGCCGTCGCCGAGATTTTCTTGTCCCATCTCACGCTGGCGATTTCGCCTTATGTCGAGATCGAGGACGAGGTCCGCGTGATCGTGATCGACGAAGATCCGCTCGTCGTCTACAGCAAGGACCGACCTTGCGTCGTGGGCGACGGCAAGCGCTCGCTGCGTGAGCTGACGCTGGCGGCGACGCCGGCCGAGCAGCGCGCGACGGTCCTGTCGGCGATCGCCGACGATCTCGAACGCGACGACATCGAAGCCATCCTGCCGCCCGGAGAGCGGCGCGTGCTGAACTGGCGCCATAACCTCGACGCAGGTGCGCGGCCGGTGCTGCTGGAACACGGAGAAGCGCGCGATGCCTGCGTTGCGATCGCGCGGCGGGCGACCAGCGCGATCGGCATCCGCTTTGCATCCGTCGACGTCGTCCGTGTCGGCGGCGCCTTGAAAGTTGTCGAAGTCAATTCGGGCGTGATGATGGAAGCGCTGGGAAAACTTCACCCCGAACTGGTGGATGCTGCCTACAGCGCCGCGCTGGACAGGGTGTTCGGAGCGTAGAGCGTAGGGTGGGCAAAGCGGTAGCGTGCCCACCAACTTCGGCTTTCGCGAGATGAGGTGGGCACGGCGCAAGCGCGCCTTTGCCCACCCTACGCTTCCTTCGGCTAACTAACCCACCCCACGTTTCCGCCTGGTTAGTTATTCGCGCCCGGCGAGTCGTCGAGCACGTGGAAGGCTTCCTCGAGCTGCGGCGAGATCGCGACATTGAGCCGCTCGCCGGTCGGCAGGCGCGAGACGAACCATTTATTGTAGAGCGGGATCAAATCGTGGTTGGAGCCGAGCTTGCGGAACGCGCGCTCGACCACGGCGTTAAGCTGCGGCTCGCCCTTGCGGAACATGATGCCATAGGGGTCGTAGGACAGATAATCGCCGGTGACCCGAAATTTGTCCTGCGACTTGTGCCGCGCGATCAGGCCGTACAACAGAATGTCGTCGGTCGCGAACGCGTCGGCCTTGCCGTCGACCAGCATCTGATAGGATTGCTCGTGATCGGGCGACGTCACGATGTTCAGTCCGAGCGAGAACTTCTTGTCGACATTGTGCATCGCCTGCTCGTTGGTGGTGCCCTTCGTCACCACCACCGTCTTGCCCTTCAGATCGGTTACCGCCTGCACGCTTGAGGCCTTCGGCACCATCAGCTTGGTGCCGGCAACGAACATCAGCGGCGAGAACGCCACCTGCTTGGCGCGCTCGGCATTCGCCGTGGTCGAGCCGCATTCCAGATCGATCTTGTTCTGCAGCACCGCCTGGATGCGGTCATCCGAGGTGACCTTGACATAGGCGATCTTCAAATCGGGATCATCGACCTCGACGCCGATTTCATCGACCACCGCCTCGCAGATTTCGAGACTGTAGCCGATCGGCCGGTTGGCCTGATCGAGGAACGAAAACGGCGGCGAACTCTCGCGATAGCCGAGTCGCACGACATTCGTGCTCTTGATGCTGGCGAGCGTGGGGCTGAGCCCCTCGCCGCTGCTGGTCTGGGCGGAGGCGGCTGTGGCGAGCAGGCAAGCTGCCAGCCACAACCCACCCGACGATAGCGACCTTAAGGGGTGACGCATGGCCTCAGCCCCCAATCAATGGCCGGCCAGCACGGCATCACCCGCCACGGCGTCGGACGGAACGGCGTCGTCGGGTCCGAGTTCATGCTCGGCCTTCAGCTCACCTTCCCACTTCGCCACCACGGAAGTTGCCAGCGAGTTGCCGATCACATTGGTGGCGCTGCGTCCCATGTCGAGGAACGTATCGATTCCCATGATCATTAGCAGGCCCGCTTCGGGAATGCCGAACTGGCCCAAGGTCGAGGCGATCACCACCAGCGATGCGCGCGGCACGCCGGCCACGCCCTTCGAGGTGATCATCAGGGTGGCCAACATCGCGAACTGCGTGCCGAGTGACATTTCGATGTGATAGGTCTGCGCGATGAAGATGCTCGCAAACGTGCAGTACATCATCGTGCCGTCGAGGTTGAAGGAATAGCCGAGCGGCAGCACGAAGGCCGATATCCGCGACGACGCGCCGAAGCGGTTGAGGCCTTCCAGCGTCTTCGGATAGGCGGCTTCCGAAGACGCGGTCGAGAACGCGATCATCAGGGGTTCGCGGATCAGCCGCAGCAGATGGCTGTATCTCGGCCCGATCACGATGAAGCCGACGATGACCAGGATGCCCCACAGGATCATCAGCGAGAGATAGAAGCCGCCCATGAAGACGATCAGCTTCCACAATACCAGGAGGCCGTTCTTCGCCACCGTCGCCGTGATCGCCGCCCACACCGCGATCGGAGCGAACAGCATCACATAGGAGGTGACCTTGAGCATGATGTGGGCGAGATCGTCGATCATCGACATGATCGGCTTGGCCCGCTCCGGCATCGCGCCAAGCGCCACCGCGAAGAACACCGCGAACACCACGATCTGCAGGATTTCATTCTGCGCCATGGCGTCCGCGATCGAGGTCGGGATCAAATGGGTCAGGAATTTCTCGATCGAGAAGGCCGATACCGGCAGTCCCGTGGACTGCGTCTTGTCGGGCAGCGTGCCGGGGAAATTCGCGCCGGGCTGCAACAGATTGACCATCACGAGGCCGAGCAGCAGCGACACAAAGGACGCGCTGACGAACCAGCCCATGGTCTTGGCAAAGATCCGCCCGAGCTTGGCGCCGCTGCCCATATGGGCGATGCCGCCGACGAGGGTGGCGAACACCAGCGGCGCGATGATCATTTTGATCAGACGCAGGAACAGCATCGCGATCAGGTTTACGTCTGCGGCGATATCCGCCCGGCTGTCGGGCAGATAGTTGAAGATGAAGGCCCCCATCACGATGCCAAGTGCCATCGCGATCAGGATGTATTGCGTAAACCTGTTCGACATATTGCTTACCCCCGTAAGTCCTGTGAGCGCGAGTTTGGCAGATTTTGTGGGCGACGCAACACGCTTCGCGGCACGCGACGCCCGGTCACCGCCCTTGCCATAATGTTCCCGTTGTGGAATGCGCGACGGCCCGATAGCGTTGCATGCAACGCACAATGAATGCAGTTGCACGTTTGCTACGCGCTGGCTGCATCAATAATCGCCAATAATCACCACGGGAGGAGAAGCCATGAACGCGAGCGTCAATCAGCAGATATTGCTGGTGGAGAAGCCGGCCGGCAAACTCGGCCCCGAGCATTTCAAGATGGCAAGCGCCGCCATTCCGGAACCCAAAGACGGCGAGGCGCTGTTGCGGGTGCGCTATATTTCGCTCGATGCCGCGAACCGCGCCTGGATGCATGGCGCGACCTATCGCGCGGCGGTCGAGGCCAACACGGTGATGGCCGGCGGCGGCATTGCCGAAGTCGTCGCATCGAAGGCGCTGGGACTGAAAGCAGGCGACATCGTGTTCGGCGATACCGGCTGGCAGGAATACGCGGCGGTGCCGGCCAAGCATCTCACCAAGATGCCGAAGCTGGAGCCGATGACGCATCTGCTCAGCGTGTACGGCATCGCCGGCCTCACCGCCTATTTCGGGCTGCTCGATGTCGGCAAGCCGAAAGCCGGCGAGACCGTGGTGGTGTCGGCCGCGGCGGGTTCGGTCGGCTCGATCGTCGGCCAGATCGCCAAGATCAAGGGATGCCACGTCGTCGGCATCGCCGGCGGCAAGGACAAGTGCAAGTGGCTGACGTCCGAGCTCGGTTTCGATGCCGCGGTCGACTACAAGGACGGCGCCGTGTTCAAGCAGCTCAAGGCGGCGGCGCCGAAAGGCATCGACGTCTATTTCGACAATGTCGGCGGCGATATTCTCGAAGCCTGCCTGCCGCAGATGAACAATTACGGCCGCATCTCCTGCTGCGGTGCAATCTCGCAGTATGACGGCGCGCCATCGGCGAGCGGACCGCGCGGTGTGCCCGGCCTGATCGTGGTGAAACGCCTCATCATGCAAGGTTTTATTGTGATGGACTTTATGGACCAGCGCGACAAGGCGTTGGCCGACCTGCAATCCTGGGTCGCCTCCGGCAAGCTCAAGGTCCAGGAAGACATCATCAACGGCCTTGAAAATACGCCGAAAGCGCTGATCGGCTTGCTCGCGGGGGAAAACCGCGGCAAGCGGATGATCAAGGTGTGACAATTCCGCGAGGCAACCCGCAAGGGTTGTGTCGCCCAAATTTGGCTTGCAGTTGATGCTAAAAGCGGAAAATGATGCCGCGCGCGCGGCTTTTTCTTACGCGCCTTTTCAAGGATCTCGCTTCGGTTGAAGCGACGGCCCAGCGAATAACAAAAAGGATTTATTCAATGATCAATGGCTTGAGAGGAGTGGCGGCGCTGATGCCGCTGCTGGCGGCAGTGACATTCGTGGCGACGACGGCGGCATTTTCGCAAGCCCCGACGGAGGCCCAGCGCGAAGCGATCAAATCCGAGTGCCGCTCCGACTATATGGCGCATTGCTCCAGTATCCCGCCGGGCGGCGCGGCGTCGCTGGAATGCCTGCAGAAGAACATGTCGAGTCTCGCGCCCCGATGCCAAAGTGCGGTTCGTGCCGTCGAAACGCCGGCCGCCGAGCCTAAAGCCGAAATCCAAGCCGGAGTCCGCCCCGGCGGCAACGGAGGCGAAGCCCGCCGCGGAACCGGCGGCAGCGCCGAAGGCTGCCGCAAGCGCGCCAGCCAAGAAGCCGAACAGCGCGCAGATATCAGCGATACGCAGCGCCTGCCGCTCCGATTATCCGAAGGTCTGCGCGGGCGTGCCGACCGGCGGCGCTCCGGCGCTGGAGTGCCTGGAGAAGAACAAGTCGAAGGTCTCCGTGGCATGCCAAAAGGCGGTCGCCGCGGTCGGCGGTGGTGGCGGCGCGCCGGCTTCCGGCGGTGCGCCGGCAGCGGCGGCAACCGCAAGCCCGGCTGCGGCCCCCGCGGCAGCGGCGCCGACGGTGCTGGTGCTGCGGCCGATGCGGCCGCGCGAGGTGCTGTTTGTGATGCGATCGGCTTGCGGCGGCGACGTCCGCGCGCTCTGCCCCGGCGTCGAACCCGGCGGCGGCCGCATCATCGAATGTCTGGCAGCGCAGGCGGCTTCGCTATCGCCCCCGTGCAAGGAAGTGCTGGCACCGTTTGCCGCGCAGTGACCGCATGCATGCATTTCAGATTTTAATCCGCAGCACATTGCTTGCTTTAACGAAAACAAAACAAAGCAAAGAGGGAGACAAAGATGCGCTCATTCCTGCTGATTGCTGCCGCCATCCTGGCCTTCGGCGCCACCATGACCTTCGAGACGTCCGACGCGAATGCGGTGGTCTGCGCCCGTGGCGTCGTCCGTGCCGGATGTGCCGGACCTAACGGCGCGGTGGTGGTTCGCCGCCCTGTCCCTGTTTGCCGCATGGTGCTGGTGAACGGCGTAATGGTGCGCCGCTGCGTCTGATCTAAGGCCGGGTTCCAGCCGATATTTTCAGTAGCGCCGCCTTCCGGCGCAGGGTAATGTGGCCGTCAATTGTAAGTATACTGTCAATTATGGGACTCTTGAGGGAGGAGGATCGTGCGCATTGCCGTGCTTGGCGGAGGGCCCGGCGGTCTCTACTTCGCCTATCTCTGGAAGAAGCGGCATCCTGATGCCCGCATCGATCTGTTCGAGCAGAACGCGGAAGGCGCCACCTTGGGCTTTGGCGTGGTGTTCTCCGAGCAGGCGCTGGAATTCCTGCGCGCCGACGATCCCGACACGGTCGATGCGATCGCACCGCAGATGGAGAGCTGGAAGAACATCACGCTCAACCTGCGCGGCGAAAGTGTCGCGATCGACGGCGTCGGCTTCTCCTCGATCGGCCGGCTCGAGCTGCTGACGATCCTGCAGCGGCGCGTGCGCGCGGTCGGTGTCGCGCCGCAATACGACACGGCGATCTCTTCGGTTGATGAGCTAACCGGATTACGATCTGATCGTCGCGGCCGACGGCTTGAACTCGCTGGTGCGTCGCAGCTTCGAAAAGGAATTCGGCGCCTCGGTTTCCTATTCGACCAACAAGTTCGCCTGGTACGGCACGTCCAAACGCTTCGAGACGCTGTCGCAGACGTTTGTGAAGACCGATCTCGGCGCCTTCAACGCCCATCACTATCGCTATTCGCCGGACATGAGCACGTTCCTGGTCGAATGCGACGCCGAGACCTGGCAGGCCTACGGCTTTGCCGACAAGACGGTCGAGCAATCGAAAGCGATTTGCGAGCAGGTCTTCGCCGCCACCCTCGACGGCCACGGGCTGGTGTCGAACAAATCGGTGTGGCGCAATTTCCCGTGGATCTGGAACGAGACGCTGGTCGTCAGGGAATATGGTGCTGATCGGCGACGCCCTGCATTCGGCGCATTTCTCGATCGGCTCGGGCACGCGGCTTGCGATCGAGGACGCGATCGCGCTGACCAAGGCGCTGGAGGCGGAAACAGATATTGCCGGCGGTCTCGCCCGCTATCAGGCCGAGCGTCAGCCGATCGTGAAAAAGCTGGTGACGGCGGCGCGCACCAGCGCCGACTGGTACGAACACTTCCCCGAGCATATGAAGCTCGATCTGATGGACTTCGCCTATAGCTACATCACCCGCTCCGGGCGGATCGACGATGCGCGGCTGCGCGCGATGTCGCCCGCCTTCATGGCGCGCTATGAGGCCGCAAGGAGCGAAAGCCGCATGACGCGCGAAATCAAAGACCTGGTGCCGAAGGATTGTGCGGGCGCCCGCGAGATCGGATTTGCTGTTACGCAAAAATATAACGCGAGCCGCATCCTGTTCGACAACCTTGCCAAAGGTCTTGGCGACCGCCCTGCCGCTCCTTGGTCCGGCGGAAACGCGGAGCTTACAACGAGCTTTGCGCGGACGCCTCCCGATGGGGCCACGGCTTCCTATCGCTCGGCCTGAAGCGCGGCGACCGCGTCCTGATGTTCCTCGACGACACGCCGGTCTATCCGGCGGCATTTTTCGGCGCGGTGCGCGCCGGCTTCGTGCCGCTGTTGATCAACACGCTGACGCCGCCGGACCTGCTGCAATTCTATCTCGCCGATTGCGGCGCTTCGGTCGCCGTGGCCGAGGCCGAGTTTTGTGCGCGCTTCGACGCGATCGCCTGCAAGGACACAAGCCTGCGCACGCTGATCGTGGTCAATGGTGCCGCGGGCGAATCATGCCGCGCCGAACTTGATCGCCGCCGAGCCCTGGTTGCAGACTTTCCCGACCGACCTCGCAGAGGCCGACACCGACCGCAACGAGATGGCGTTCTGGATGTATTCGTCGGGCTCGACCGGACGGCCCAAGGGCATCGTCCATCTGCAGCACGACATGGCCTATAGCGATGCGGCGTTCGCGCGCAGCGTCCTGCAAGCTGAAGCCCGACGACATCTGCTTTTCCGTGCCGAAGATTTTCTTCGCCTACGGTTTCGGCAACTCCATCACCTTTCCGTTCTCGGTCGGCGCGGCCACGCTGCTGCTGCCGGGCCAGCCCAAACCGGCGGCGATTTTCGAGGCGATCGGAACGTATCGCCCAACCGTGTTCTTCGGATTGCCGACGCTCTATACCTCGCTGACCAAGGCCGATGGCGCGGCGGCGGCTGATTTTTCATCGCTGCGGATGGCGCTGTCCGCCGCCGAGGTGCTGTCGGCCGAAGTCTTCAACGGCTGGAAGGCGCTGACCGGACTTGAGATCGTCGAGGGGCTCGGCTCGACCGAGGTGCTGCACATCTATCTCAGCAATCGGCCCGAGACAGAAAAAGCTCGGCGCCGCCGGGCCTGCGCGTGCCCGGCTACGAAATCGCGCTCAGGGACAAGGACGGCCGCGAGGTCGGCGACAACGAGGAAGGCATTTTGTGGGTGCGCGGCGATTCCTCAACGCCGCTGTACTGGAACCGGCCGGACAAATCGGCCGAAACCATCCGCGAAGGCGGCTGGATCTATACCGGCGACCGTTTCGTGCGCGACGGCGACGGCTTTCATTTCTTCCGCGGCCGCGCCGACGATCTGATCAAAATCTCCGGGCAATGGGTCTATCCGCTCGAGGTCGAGCTTTGCCTTGCCGAGCATCCCGACGTGCGCGAATGCGCGGTGTTCGCCGCCGAACTGCCGGACCGTCGCATGACGCTGAAGGCGGTGGTGGTGATGAACAACAGCGGCTTCGAGGCCGCCGACATGACCAAGCAGCTGCAGGATTTCGTGAAGGCAAAACTGTTGCCCTACAAATATCCGCGCGAGGTGCGCTTCGTCGACGAATTGCCGAAGACCGGCACCGGCAAGATCGACCGCCAGGCGGTGATGAGGATGTAGCGGCGTAGCAGCTCTGCGCTCCCTCTCCCGCTCGTGCGAGGCGGAGGGCCGGGGTGGGGCCCGTCCGATCGCTGTTCCGCACGCTCAACTCGCGATACCGCGGAGTCGTCGCCCCGCGAAGGCGGGGACCCATAACCACCGATGCTCTGTCGTTGCGCAAGTGTCGCTCCAGCTTTCGCCGAACGCACGCCGGTGGTTATGGGTCCCGGCTCGCAGGCCGGGACGACGCAAGATCTAGCCCCCCCAGCCCCGTCCCGCCATACAGCCACGCCAGATCGCCGTAATAATCCTCCGACGTCTTCGCGCTCATGATGGCGTTGCGCAGGCGGGCGTGTTCGCCGGAGGGATGATAGATGTGCTCGCCGATGGCGCGGGATAACAGCTGCACCCGCGCGGTGCGCGGAAAGCGCTGCGGCGCGGTAGTGCTCGAGCGCGGTCGCGTGATCGTCCGGATGTGCGCCAGCATGTGCGACAGGCACACCGCGTCCTCCATCGCCTGGCAGGCGCCTTGCGCGAAATATTGCAGCATCGGATGCGCGGCGTCGCCGAGCAGCGCGACGCGGCCGTCGATCCAGCGCTCGGTCGGGTCGCGGTCGCACAACACCCAGAGCCGCCAGTTCTTGCCGTGGCGGATGATGCTCTGCGCGCGCTCATGCACATGCGCAAATCCCTGCATCACCTCTTCCTCGGACACCGGCTTGGCCGCCACCGGCTCCGGCGCGTCGTTGTGATAGGTGACGACGAGATTGAACACCTTCCAGCCCGACAGCGGATAATGCACGATGTGGCATTTCGGGCCGGCCCACAGCGTCGCCGCGTTCCAGCGCAGATCCTCCGGCATCTGCTCGGTCGGGATCACCGAACGATAGGTGGTGTGGCCGGAAACCCGCGGCGGCCCGTCGGAGGTGACCTGCTTTCGGATGTTCGACCACAGCCCGTCGGCGCCGATCAGGAGCGATCCGGTCACGCGCTCGCCGGAGGCAAGATGCGCCGTCACCGATGAAGCCGTCCTGATCGTAGCCTATCACTTCGCTGCTGACGCGCAGCTCGATCAGCGGCATGGTCGCGACAGGCTTTCAGGAACACGCCGTGCAGATCGCCGCGATGCACCACCGCATAGGGATTGCCGAAGCGCGCGCGAAACGCCTCGCGCAGATCGACATGGGTGATCTCTTCGGCCGTCAGCGCATCCATCAGCCGGAGCTGATCGATATAGACCGCCATGCCGCGCGCGGCCTCGCCGACGCCGAGATAGTCGAAGGCGTGAAACGCGTTGGGCCCGAGCTGGATGCCGGCGCCGATCTCGCCGAGCGCGGGAGCCTTTTCCAGCAGGATCGAGCGAAATGCCCTTTTGCGCCAGGCCAAGCGCCGCCGCAAGGCCGCCGATGCCGCCGCCCGCGATCAGGACCGGTCGTGCGTCCCTGGGCGCCATCAGCCCGACTTTCCGAGATGTTCGAGCGCGTCTTCGGCGCGCAGCGGCACCCGCGACGCCTCATTGTTGAGATCGACCAGCTGCGTCAACAGCGCCATCAGCGTCTTGCGGTCGGCCGGCTTTCAGGGGCTGCAGCATCCGCGCCTGCGCGCGATCGACCGACGGCATGATCTCGCGCAGCAGCGCCGCGCCGGCTCTGGTCAGATGGAGCAGCTTGATCCGCTTGTCGCCACGTGACGGCTTGCGCTCGATCAGCGCCTTCGTCTCCAGCCGCTCGATCACATTGCCAAGCGTCGAGCGGTCGAACGCGATCACGGCCGACAATCTCGTCGCGTCGATGCCGGGATGGGTGTGGATCGCGACCAGCGCTGCATATTGCACCGGCGTCAGATCGCAGGTCCTGCATTCCTCGATGAAAATCGACACCGCGATCTGCTGCATGCGACGGAACAGATAGCCCGGCGCGGTGTAGACCGCATCCATGGTGATGGAAGCTTGCTTACTCGGCATCGGGTTGCTTGTCCGGTGCTGCGTCCGCGAACGCCTTCATGGCTTTGGCCGCGGCTTCGGCCTTCAACAGCCTCGGAAAGGCTGCGACGTCGACGCCGAAGCGCCGCGCATTGGCGAGCTGCGGCACGAGACAGAGATCGGCGATGGTAGGCTGGGCGCCAAAGCAGAACGGGCCGCTCTCGCCCGCGATCAGCTTTTCGCAGGCGGCAAGGCCCTCGCGGTTGGCCCAGCCCGCCCAGCCCGTCACCTGGTCCTCGGGCAGTCCGAGCTCGCGCAGCCGCGCCAGCACCTTCAGATTCTGCACCGGGATGGGTATCGCAGGCGAGCACTTGCGCAAACGCGCGCACCTTGGCGCGGCGCAGCGGATCCTTGGGCAATAGCGGCGGTTCGGGATGGGTTTCGTCCAGCCATTCGATGATGGCGAGCGACTGGGTCAGCACACTTCCCGCATCGTCCTCCAGCGTCGGGACCAGCCCCTGCGGGTTGATGGCGAGATAGGCGGGCGCGCATTGTTCGCCTTTGCGAAGGTGGTGGGCGAGATGCTCGGCGGCCAAGCCCTTCAGATTCAGCGCGATCCTGACCCGGTATGACGCGCTGCTGCGGAAATAGCCGTGCAGCTTCATCGGAACCCTCCCTGGCAAATTTGTCGTTTGTTCTAGGCGGCACATTGACGCTATCCATATTGTAAGTATGCTGTCAATCAGCCAACAAGAACGACGGGAGGCTACCATGGAAGCCGTGCTCAAGACGCCGGAACGCGAGGCGTTCTACAAGAAGATCGACGGCGAGAATCTCTCCGCGCTGTGGAACGTGATGGGCGACCTGATCACGCCGGAACCGAAGAGCGCCTGCCGGCCGCATCTCTGGAAGTTCGACGCCATCCGCGACTACATGACTGAGGCAGGCCGACTGATCACCGCCAAGGAAGCCGAACGGCGGGTGCTGGTGCTGGAAAATCCCGGCCTGCGCGGGCTGTCGAAAATCACGACCTCTTTGTTTGCCGGCGTGCAGATGGTGGTTCCCGGCGACATTGCGCCGGCCCACCGGCATAGCCAGTCGGCGCTGCGCTTCGTGCTCGAAGGCAAGGGGGCTTATACCGCCGTCGACGGCGAACGCACCGCGATGGCGCCCGGCGACTTTGTCATTACGCCCTCGATGACGTGGCATGACCACTCCAACGAGACTTCGGAGCCGATGTTCTGGCTTGATGGGCTCGACATTCCGATGGTGCAATTCTTCGATGCCTCGTTCGCGGAAGGGTCGAACGAGGACCAGCAGAAGATCACGCGGCCCGCCGGCGACAGCTTTGCGCGCTACGGCCACAACCTCTTGCCGATCGACGAGAAGCGCGCGTCCAAGACATCGCCGATCTTCAATTATCCCTACAGCTATACCCGCGAGGCGCTGGAACAGGCGAAAGTGCGCAACGAGTGGGACGCCTGCCACGGGCTGAAGCTGAAATTCTCCAACCCCGAGACCGGCGATTTCGCGATGCCGACCATCGGCACCTTCATCCAGCTCCTGCCCAAAGGTTTCAAGACCGCGCGCTATCGTGCAACCGACGCCACCGTGTTCGCGGCGATCGAAGGCAAGGGGCGCACGCGAATCGGCGAACAGACTTTTGAGTGGGGCCCGCGCGATTTGTTCGTGGTGCCGAGCTGGCAGTGGGTCACCCACGAGGCGGAAGCCGATTTCGGTGCTGTTCAGCTTTTCGGATCGCCCGGTGCAACAGAAGCTCGATCTGTTCCGCGAAGACCGCGGGAACGCGTGAGCCCACGTCGTCCCGGCCAAGCCAACGGGTCGCGCGAATGGCGCCCGATGACAGGCTCCGCGCGAGCCGGGACCCATAACCACAGGCGCTCGTTTTACGGCAGACCTTAACCCCATCGCCTTATCGATGGATCACGCGGTATGGGTCCCGGCTGAAGGCCGGGACGACGGCTACCGCCAGTGCAACAACCGCGTCTCCAGCCAATTGATCAGCTTGCCGACCACGAGGCCAAACAGCGACAGGATGACGACGCCGGCGAGGAGCTGATCGGTCTGCATCAGATTGCCGGCCTGCAGCACGAAGGCGCCGATGCCGTATTCCGCGCCGATCATCTCCGCGCTCACCACGAGCAGCAGCGCGACTGACGCGGTGATGCGAAAGCCGGCGAGGATTGAGGGCAGCGCGCCCGGCCAGATCACCTTCCGCACGATGGCCGGAAACGGCACATTGAAGCTCTGCGCCATCCGGATCAGATTGCGCGGCACGTTATCGACGCCGCTATAGACCGAGATCGCCGTCGAGAAGAACACACCCAGTGCAATGGTCGCGATCTTCGGTTCCTCGCCGATCCCGAGCCACAGGATCAGAAGCGGCAACAGCGCGATCTTCGGGATCGGAAACAGCGCGGAGATGAAGGTGATGCCGACGCTGCGCGCCAGCGCCGAAAGCCCGATCGCAAAACCGACGATGATTCCCGCCGCGGTGCCGAGGATCCAGCCCACGCCGATGCGCATGATCGAATACGACAGATGCTGCCAGAGCGCGCCTGAGATCGCGAGTTGATAGATCGCGCGCGCGATCGCGGTAGGCGCGGGGAGAAACAGCGGATTGACGAGCGCGGTGCTGGCGGCGAGTTGCCAGAGCGCGATCGCCAGCAACAGCGCGATCCAGCCGCCATAGCGGCCGGTCGAGGGGATAAAGCCTCCGCCGCGAAATTCGACCTGCCGCGTATCCGACGCCGCCTCGGTTTTCGGCCGATCTTCCGATGCCGCGCGGTCAAGCATGCTGGACCTCGCGCTCGGCATCGATCGCCTCCTCGCGGATCAGCGACCACAATTCGTTCTGCAACGCCAGCAATTTGCCGCGGGCATCGATCGCGCCGCGCTCACCGCGCGTCATCGGGATCGCCACGACCTCGCGAACCCGGCCGGGACGCCGCGACAGCACGACGATGCGGTCGGCGAGCCGGATCGCCTCCTCCAGATTATGCGTGACATAGACCGCGCCCATCGCGCAGTCGGCGAGCAGGCGGACAAAATCCTCCATCAGGAGTTCGCGGGTCTGCGAATCCAGCGCCGACAGCGGCTCGTCCATCAGCAGCATCGCTGGTCTAACCGCAAGCGCGCGCGCAATGCCGACGCGCTGGCGCATGCCGCCGGACAATTGCTTTGGATAGGTGCCGCGAAAATCCGTTAGCCCGGTGCGGCGCAGGGCGTCGTCGATGGCGGCGCGCTGCTCGCTGGCGGCGAGGCCGGTATGCGACAGCGGAAAGGCGACATTGTCTTCCACCGTGCACCAGGGCAGCAGCGCGAAATCCTGGAACACGAAGGTCAGCGGATTGAGGCTGCCCGACGGTGCCGCGCCGCGCAGCTCGGCCGCGCCGGCGGTCGGCTGCAGCAAGCCGCTGAGGATCGACAGCAACGTGCTCTTGCCGCAGCCGGAGGGGCCAACGATCGCAACCACCTCGCCGGCGCCAACCGTGAACGACACGGAATCGAGCACGTCAAGCGCGCCGAAGCGGTGGCTGATATGGTCGGCGATCAGGTCCATCTGGTTCCCTAGGCGTCATTCCGAGATGGTGCGCTAGCACCAGACCCGGATTCTCGAGATTCCTCAGATGTGCAATAGCACATCGGAGTTCGATGCTTCGCATCGCCCCGGAATGACTGCCTCAACTAGCACACGCATCAATCCGGCTTCACATAATCCTTGGCAAGGATGGCGTCGGCGTCGAACCCCTTGTCGACAAAACCCTGGTCCTGCAGCCATTTGATCTGGTTGTCGACATTCTTGACGTCGAGCTTGCCGTCGGCGATCGATATAGGCGCAATTGCCGACCACCTGCTCGACCGGCAGGTTGGTGTATTTTGCGATGATCTCCAACAACGGCTTTGTCTTCTCGTTGATCGGCGCCTTGCCATCGATGACATCAGCCAGGATCACGTCGTGGTACTCACGATCGGCGCGGGTGAGCGCTGCAAGGAGTTTTGTCACCAGAGCCTTGTTGGTCAGCGTCCTCGGCGAAGCGAACACCGCGCCGAGCTGCCAGGGCGTCTCGTCGCCAACCCAGCCCAACAGCTTGGCGCCGCCATCATCCATCAGCTTTCGCGCGGTCGAGACTGGCAATAGCGCGGCATCGACGGTTTCGCCCTTCAGCGCCGCCGCCGCGTTCGACAGCGATTGCAGCGGCACGATCTTCACGTCGGAAAGCTTGAAACCGTATTTGTCGGCCAATAGCCCAAGCGAATAGTGAAAGCTTGAGCCCACTTGCGTCACCGCGATGCGCTTGCCCGCGAGATCTTTTGGCGTCTTGAGGCCGCTAGCATAGGCGTTATTGCCAGCGAAATAGCCGATCAGGGGATAGCCGGCCTTCTCGCGGCTCATGCCGCCGATCACTTTTAGCGTACCCTTGCCCGCGAGGTTATAGAGGCCCGCGGTGAACGCCGTGATGCCGAAATCGATATCGCCGGAGGTGGTCGCGACCGCAACCGGCTGCGCGGCATCGAAGAATTTCAATTCGACGTCGAGCCCGGCGTCGCGGAAATAGCCCTTGTCCTGCGCGATGAATACCGGCGCGGAGGACGACAGGCGCAGCACGCCGACTTTTGCTTTCAGCGCCTCATCGGCCCGCGCGATCCCGCTTGCCGAAAGCGCCAGCAAGCAAGCGAGGGCGAGCCGCAAATATCCCCTCATTCAGTTTCCTCCGTCTTGTTTTCTCTTACAATCCCTCGGGCACGCTTTGATCCCGCCCGATGAAGGCATCCTGTTGCCTGAGCGCTTGTTGCAACTTTTCTGGCGCGATGTCGCGCGGAATCGTATTGCCCGACAGCGCCAGCGCCGCCGCTGTGCCTGCGGCCTCGCCCATTGCAAAGCAGGCGCCGGAGACGCGCGCGGCCGATTGCCCGTCATGGGTCATCGAGGCGCAGCGGCCGGCGACCAGCAGATTGTCGATGCCCTGGGGAAGGAGCATCCGGTAAGGCAATTCGTTGAAACCGCGCGATTCCGGGATCGGCGGAAACTTGAAGATCACGTCGCCCGCGACATGCACCTCCATCGGCCAGCCGTTGACGCCGATCGAATCGTCGAACGAGGCGCAGCCGAGCACATCCTCGCCCGAGAGCATATAACCGCCGACCACCCGCCTTGTTTCGCGGATGCCGAGCTGCGGTGGCAGGTCGACGATGTAGGATTTTTCGAAGCCCGGCACGGTGCGCAGGAACTCGAAAGCCTGGATCGCCTGACGGCGGCCGTCGATCTCGCCTTGCGTCAGATCGTCCGGCTCGAGCCCATTGATCGCGCTGCCGTCGTCGCGCTTCAGTTGCGTGAAGTTGACCCGCCATTCGATCCCCGAACGCTGCGGCCGCACGATCGCGCCCTTGCGCGGAAATTTGTGGGTGCCTGCGGCCTCGGCCTTTTCCATCAGCGCCGGGATCGTCCGCCAGGCTTCTCCAGCTTTTTCGGGATCGATGCCGTTCAGCCGGAACATCATCGAGGGATAGAGCAGGCGGCCTTCATGATCGCCCACCTCGAACGGCGCGCCGGCCCAGGCCGCGAGATCGCCGTCGCCGGAGCAATCGATGAAAATGTCCGCGGCGACCGCCTGCCGGCCGGCCTTGGTTTCCACCATCAGCGCGCCGATGCGCTTGTCGTCATGCATGACGACGCCGGCGCCGAGCGCATGAAAGAGTATATCGACCTTGCAAGTGCCGAGCAGATCGTCGGCGGCGATCTTGTAGGCCGCGGTGTCATAGGCCTGCGCCAGGATCTTGCCGAGGATCAGGTGCGGCGCGTTGAGCCCGCCGAGGCGATCGATGCGCGCCAACAGGTCGGACGCGATGCCCTGCACCACCCGGTGCATCTCGCCATGGACGTTGGCATGCAGCCCGCAGAAATTCGTCACGCCCGCGGCCGTGCCCATACCCCCAAGAAAACCATAGCGCTCGATCAACAGCGTGCGCCGTCCGGCGCGCGCGGCCGCCGCGGCCGCAGCGATGCCCGCCGGCCCGCCGCCGAGCACGGCGATTTCATATTCGCCGTAGAGCGGGATTTGCCGCGCGGGCTCGGTGATGGTGCGAGAGGGCAAGGTGGGTTCCCGATAGTCGCCGAAAGGATCATGCCGGGGTTAGGGAATTTTGGCCATCTCGTCAAAGGGCTGTCGGATTCCGCCCTCCCATTTCGTCATCCTGTCGATTGGGTGATCGGCGAGCCGAGGAGGTGCACCAGATGGCGACTGAACAGGCCCTAAAAGTTCAATTCACGGCACAACTCCGCAAGAGCCCCGCCAAGGGCGGCTGGAGCTATGTCATCTGGCCGGAATCGGCCGCGTTCTTTGCGACCCGCGGCCTTGTGAAGGTCCGCGGCACGATCGATGGGCGCCCTTTCAGGAGCGCGTTCATGGCGATGGGCAGCGGTGTGCACAAGCTGCCGGTCAAGGCCGAAACCTTTAAGCTGCTCGGCAAGAAGACCGGCGACGTCGTGACCGTGCGGCTGACGGCGCGCGACCCGAGGTGATGCGGGGCGCCGCTCCCTAAAGCGCCGGGCTTTCGGGCTGACACGCAAGTCTGCTATTGCTGGGGATCAGCGAGCTTGAGGAAGCAGCACGGCAAAGGACGCCCGACCTTGAATCTTATTGTATCCGTCATGGTTGCTCTGATGATCGGCACCACTTCCGCCGTCGCGGTGGAGCAATGCCGGTTCATCCAGGCCAAGCCCGAGCGCGAAGCCTGTTACCAGCGGCAGGAGGCCGAGCTCGCCGCAAAGCGCAAACCCGAACCGGCCCGCGACACGACGACGCTGGATACGCTGCGGCAGATGCGACAGGAAGACGGTGCGGTCTACCAAAGCCTGCGCAGCATCTGCCGGGGCTGCTGAGCCCGCGTCACTTCTTGCCGGCGCCCCAGCTCCCCGCGCGTTTTTCGGCGAACGAGGCAAGGCCCTCCGCGGCCTCCGGCGTCTGGCGCTTGGCCGCGTGCATCCGGACCAGGCGGGCATAGGCCGCATCGTCAATACTCATGCCGCCGAACGAGCTTTCCATCGCCAACGCCTTGGTTTCGGCCAAGGCCTCGGGTGCGTTGGCCAGCAACTGCTCCACGACTTTTGCGCCCGCGGCCTCCAGTTCGGCAAGCGGCACCACCTCGTGAACGAGACCGATGCGGCGGGCGTCCTCCGCGCCAAAGCGCTCGCCGGTCAGCGCATAGCGGCGGACCTGGCGCACGCCGATGGCGTCGCAAAGTTGCGGGATGATGATCGCTGCCGTCAGCCCCCAACGGACTTCGGTGATAGAGAAGATCGCGTTCTCCGCCGCGATCACCACATCGCAGGCGGAGATCACCCCGGTGCCGCCGCCGAAGCAGCCGCCCTGCACCAGCGCTACCGTCGGGATCGGCAAACGATTTAGCCGCTGCACAGCCTCGAACGTCGCCCGCGAGGCCGCCTCGTTCTCCTCGGGCGATCGCGGCCTCACCGCGTTGATCCATTTCAGGTCGGCGCCGGCCTGAAAGTGCTTGCCGTTGCCTTTCAGGACCACGATGCGGAGATGCGGCTTGCGGCTCAGTTCACCGATGGCCGCAAGCACGCCACCAATGAGGTCGCCATCATAGGCATTGTTGACCTCGGGACGGTTCAGCGTCACCGTTGCGACCCCTCGCTCGTCGAGGCTCCACAAAACTGGATTGGCGGACATGGACGTTTCCTTTTGCTCGGTATTTTTCGTGTTGCGGTTGCGCTTGCCGGCCAGCTTGTGGAAACTGGCAGCTCGATCACTGCACTTCTAACAGGACCCCTCCCCCATGCGTATCTGCATTTTCGGCGCGGGCGCTGTCGGCAGCCATTTTGCGGTCAAGCTTGCGCTCGCGGGACATGACGTGTCCTGCGTGATGCGCGGGCCGCATCTTGAAGCGGTGAAGGCAAATGGCCTGACCTTGCGCGTCGGCGATACCGCGTTCAACGCCAAGGTAAAAGCCTCCGACGACCCGGCAACGCTCGGCCCGCAGGACCTTGTGATCAGCACACTGAAGGCGACCGGCGTCGCCGGTCTCGCCAACGGCCTGCGGCCGCTGCTCCGCGACCAGACGCCGGTGGTGTTTGCGCAGAACGGAATCCCGTGGTGGTACGACATCGGCCTGCCCGCCGGTCATCAGCCGCCGCCGGATCTCACCTTTCTCGATACCGGCGGCGCCTTGCGTGCCGCTGTTCCCAAGCAGCGGATCATCGGCGGCGTGATCTTTTCCTCCAACGAGGTGGTCGAGCCCGGCCTGGTCGCCAACCTTTCGCCGGATCGGAACATGCTGCTGGTCGGCGAATGCGACGACCGTCAAGGCGAGCGCATCGAACGGCTGCGCGCCGCGCTGAACGAGGCTTCGATCGCATCGGCGCCGGTTAAGCAAATCCGGGAGACGATCTGGTCCAAACTTCTGACCAACATGTCGATGTCGGTGCTGTGCCTGCTGACCGGACAAACCGCACGCGCCGTGCGGGACGAGCCGTCGTTGCGCGAGGTGATCCCGCGCCTGCTCGATGAGGCGAACGCGATCGGGCAAAGCTGCTGCCCGGACGTCAAGCGCGTGACGCGCTCTGGTCCCGCGCCGGAGCACAAGCCGTCGATCCTGCAGGATTACGAGCTCGGCCGCGCGATGGAGATCGATGTGCTGGTGCGCGCCCCCGCTGCATTTGCGCGCGCCGCGGGGCTTTCGACGCCGATGCTCGACATGCTGGCCGGCCTTGCGATCCAGCGGGCGCGGGACAAGGGGCTTTACCAGGCCGAATGGCTATCCTGATGCAAGACCGATCAGATCGCTTGCAGTCCCAGCCGGTCGAACAGCTTGCGGTCTTCAGCGTCTTCCGGATTGCCGGCGGTCAAGAGGGTGTCGCCGACGAAGATCGAGTTGGCGCCGGCAAAGAAACACAGCGCCTGCATCTCGTCGGTCATGGCCGAGCGGCCCGCCGACAGCCGGACATATGAGTTCGGCATCATGATGCGCGCCAGCGCAACGATCCGGACGAACTCGATCGGTTCGATCGGCGCGGATTCCGCAAGCGGCGTGCCTGGAATCGGAATCAGCATGTTGATCGGCACGCTTTCCGGCGGCTCGGCGAGATTCGCCAGCGTCACCAGCATGTCGACGCGGTCACCTTCCTCCTCGCCCATGCCGAGGATGCCGCCGCAGCACACTTTCATGCCGGATTGCCTGACATTCTCCAGCGTGTCGAGCCGATCGGAATAGCTGCGCGTCGAGGTCACCTTCGGATAATAACGCTCTGAGGTATCGACATTGTGGTTGTAATAGTCGAGCCCGGCGGCTGAGAGACGGTCGGACTGTTCGCGGTCGAGCATGCCGAGCGTCATGCAGGTCTCGAGCCCGAGCGCCTTCACCGCGCCGACCATCTCGACGATCGCATCCATGTCGCGCGGCTTCGGATTGCGCCAGGCGGCGCCCATGCAATAGCGCGTGGCGCCGCCCGCCTTGGCCTTGCGCGCCTCAGTCACGACCTTTTCGATGTCCAGCAGCTTCGAAGCGGCAAGGCCGGTCGAATGATGTGAGGACTGGCTGCAATAGCCGCAATCCTCCGGGCAGCCACCGGTCTTGATGTTGAGGAGCTTTGAGAGCTGCACGCGGTTGGGATCGAAATGCTGCCGGTGAACGGTTTGCGCCTTGAACAGGAGATCGTTGAACGGCAGCCGGTACAGCGACCAGGCCGTGTCATTGGTCCACGCCGGCGAGGCCGCGGGCGGCGTCATCCGATTCGTCTCGTCCCTTACGTCAAGCATTCCACTCTCCGAAATCCCGATTGCGGGTGGACCATCGCATAGTGACAAATCCGAGGCCAGCGCAACTCGTCGGATTTTTCAAAGATCGATCACCCGATCAAACGGATATTGACGACGCATCACCGCTCGTATCACTCTCTTGCGGTCACCGTCACAAAAAGAAGCGAGCAGGCAAATGCGCGTCAACGGCAAAGTCTGTGTGGTCACGGGCGCGGCGAGCGGCATCGGCGAGGCGGTGGCTCGTGCGTACGCAGACGCCGGCGCGCGCGGCGTCGTGGTCGCCGACCTAAAAACCTCGCGCGATCGCCTCGCCAGGGTCGCCGGCGACATCGATGGATTGGCGGTGACCGCCGACGTTGGTCTCGAGGATGACATCAAGGCGCTGATCGCGGCGGCTGAAGCCAAATACGGCCCGATCGACGTGTTCTTCTCCAACGCCGGCCTGTCGCGCAAGGGACAGGAGACGGCATCGGATGCCGATTGGGACGTGAGCTGGCGGGTCCACGTCATGAGCCACGTGTTCGCGGCGCGTGCGCTGGTGCCTGGCATGCTCGCGCGCGGCTCGGGCTACCTGCTCAACACCGCTTCAGCGGCGGGACTGCTGGCGTCGCTGAACTCGATGCCCTACGGAGTGACCAAGAACGCCGCGGTGGCGCTGGCCGAACACCTCGCCATCCAATATGGCGACCGCGGCATCCGCGTCTCGGTGCTGTGCCCGCAATCGGTGCAGACCGGCATGACGATTCCGGGCCCGAGCGCGGCGCGGGTCGACGGCGTGCTGCAACCGCCCGAAGTCGCACGCATGGTGATCGAGGCGATGGAGCAAGAGCGCTTTCTCATCCTATCGCACCCGCAAGTGCAGGAATACACGGAGCGGAAAGCCTCCAGCCGCGACCGCTGGCTCGCCGGCATGCGGCGGCTGCGCGACAAGATCTATGGCGGTCAGCACGGGGGCTAAAGCGGCGTAGACGCATGGCTTGCCTCGCCCCGCTTGCGGGGAGAGGGAGGAGTCAAACGATCGCCTCCGCCAAATCTTTCATGGTCGGCACAAGTATGTCCGGCTGGTGCGGGGTCTCGCCGAACGGCCGGCTGCGCCGATCGATGAAGGCGGTCCGCATGCCCGCCGATTTCGCGCCGATGCAATCGAAGGCATGATTGGCGACAAACAGGATCTGCTCCAGCTTCAGGCCGAGCAGTTCGGCCGCCCTGGTATAGGTCGCGACATGCGGCTTGAACGAGTTCGCCTCCGCAACCGAGATCACGCAGTCAAACGGAATCTTGTGATACTGCTTTGCCGCCTCCAGCATGTCGGGATCGCCGTTGGAGAGCACGACGAGCTCGTATTTGCCATGCAGCTTCGCGAGCGCCGCCGGCACTTCCGGAAACGGCTTCAGCTTCTCGATCTCGCCGACCAGATATTTGACGTCTTCCCTCGTGTGTTTGATGCCGGCGCGGTCCATGACATGGGCAACCGATCGGTGCCCGATCTCGCGATAGGGCGTGTGCTCGCGATGCAGCAGCGCGTCGATCATCGAATTCTCGAAATGGGTGCGCCGCCACCAGGTCACGAAGGCGTTCGGATCCCCGGTCCAGCCCTTCTCTTTCAAGAACGGCGTCGCGATCGCGACGAGCCCGCCCTGCATGTCGACGACGGTGCCGTATTGGTCGAACATACAGACTTTGACGTTGTTCTTGATGGCCTCGACGCTCACGGCGATCTCCCTTTTTGTTGTTCTTGACCTGTTGTTCTTGATTAGATCGTGCCGACCCACGCCGCAAGCGCATCCAGAATTTCAATCATGACCTCGCGGTCGTTCCGCCCCGAGCGCGCCGGCACATGGAAGGAGTGATCGGCTGCTTCGACAAGATGCAAGGTCGCAAGACGCCCGAGTTTTTCGACCACGGGCTTGAGCAGTTGCAGCTCCGCAAGCTTGTCGTTGGTGCCCTGCAGGAACAGCATCGGCACATGAACATCCCCGAGATGATCGCCACGATCGGTCGAAGGTTTTCCGGCCGCATGCAGGGGGAAACCGAAGAACGCCAGTCCGCGCACGCCGGCGAGCGGAGCTTTCGCCTGCGCCTGCGAGGTCATGCGCGCGCCAAAGGATTTGCCGCCGGCGATCAGCGGCAGGCCGGGGCAATGTCGTGCGGCTTCGTTGACCGCGGCGCGCACGGCGGCATGCGCGATCGCAGGCGGATCGGGCCGCTTGCTTTTCTTTTCCATGTAGGGGAATTGATAGCGCAGTGTCGCGATGCCGTGCTCGGCCAAGCCAATAGCGGCGGTCTCCATGAAAGAATGGGTCATGCCGGCGCCGGCGCCATGGGCAAACACAAGGCAGGCCCGCGCGTCCTTTGGCGCGACCAGCAGCGCCGAGACCGAAGTCGACTTGCCGACCTCGACGACGAGCTTTTGTGGGCTGTTTCCCTTCATCGTGCCTTGCAGGTCAGTGATCAGGTTTGGCGCCAATAACCGGCCAAAGATATTCCAGCACCTGCCGCAACATGGCGATGATTTCCCGACGGCCCGCGTCCGTGCCGGCCGCGCCAAACTTTCCTTCGAGCGCAAGCTTTGCAAATCCATGCACCGTGGACCAAGCCAGCGCTGCGACAATCTTGGCCTGCCTTGGCGCGGCGAGCGCTTCCCTGGCAGATTGCCTTGCGGATTCCTTGGCGATCAATTCGTCGACGACGATATCGAATTCGTGATGCGCGGCCTTGATGGCGCGCCGCAGCCGCTCATCGTCGGCGATCAGCCGCTTGTTGCTGAACATCATCTGGAATCGTCCCGGATATTTCAGCGCGAATGAGACATAGGCGAGGCCTTGCGCTTGCAGCCGCTGGTGTTCCGGGCCCTTGCCCGCGGCCGCCTGCTTCAGCGCGGCGCCAAGCGCGTCATAGCCGCGGATCGCGACCTCGGTCAGAAGGCCCGGCGCATTCTTGAAATGATGCGCGGGCGCGGCCGGTGAAACGCCGGCACGCCGCGCCGCTTCCCGCAGCGTAAAGCCTTCCGCGCCCTGATCGGCCAGGATGGCCTCGGTCGCGGCGATCAGCGCCTCCTGCAGATCGCCGTGATGATAGCCGGATTCCGGCTCGGCTCGGTTCCGCTTGGCGGCAACGACTAGGCTTGCTTTCTTCGGCATAATTAACTTGACGCTGTTTAGATTGCGCTTTATCTCGAACTTAACATTGTTAAGATTTCTGCTTATCCAGCCGTCTGGGAGTTCGACATGTCCGAAAATCAAGATATCACCGCCCCTTCCGGCGTAAAGCGCCGTCATCTGGTCGGGGGCGCCGCGCTCGGGGTGATTGCGGGCGCCGTCAGCGGCCTTGCGGGCGGCGTGGCGCTCGGACAAGGCGCCCTGCTGCCTCAGCAAAAGCCGAGCGGCAAGCGCCGCTTTGAAAACAAGGTCGTGATCGTCACCGGCGGCACGTCGGGGATCGGGCGCGCGGCGTCGCTGATGTTCGCTGCCGAGGGCGGCCGCGTCGCATTTTGCGGCCGCAATCTCGAGCGCGGCAAGCAGGTCGAGGACAAGATCCGCGAGGCCGGCGGCGATGGCGTGTTCATTCGCGCCGATGTGCGCAACGAGGACGAGGTCAAGGCATTCGTCGGGCGGACCATCGAGACCTATGGCCGGCTCGACGTCGCCTTCAACAATGCCGGCATTTCGATCGAAAAGCCGCTGCATGAATATGCGGCGAGCGAGTTCGACGACGTCGTCAACACGGATTTGCGCGGCGTGTTCCTGTCGATCAAGTACGAGATCCCCCACATGCTCGATCGCGGCGGCTCGATCGTCGTGACCTCGTCGTCGAACGCGATTGCGACCACGGCAAACCGCTCGGCTTACTCGGCGGCCAAGCGGGGACTGGTCGGATTGGTGCAGGCGGCGGCGCTGGATTATGCGCAGCACGGCATCCGCATCAACACGCTGATCCCCGGAACCACCGACACGCCGTTCGTACGGCGCCTGGCCGGCATGGAAAACGTTCCGGATGCGGCCTGGCATGTCGCGGTCGCGCAATGGGCCAAGACCCATGTGCCGGGCATGCAGCGCCTTGCTACAGCGGAGGAGATCGCCGCCTTCGCGGTGACGCTGGCATCCGACGATCATCCCTACACCACCGGCGGTCAATTCGTGATCGACGGAGGCAAGACCGCGCATGCGGGCTAGTCCTTACTCCGCCAGCCGTGTCGTTCATGCCTGCGGCGAAAGCGTTCGGATTAATACCCTCCCCATTGATGCCGGCCGCGCGGCATCCGCGCAAAGGCAAATCGCGGGTTGATGCCGCAATACGAGAAGGTGCCCGACGCCGTGGCTTCGCACTGGGCGTAGCTCGTGAACTGACAGTTGCCGGGATAGCCGAATTCACGTCCCTGCAGACAATACGGGTAATCCTGCGCCGAAGCCGCCGACGAGCCGAGGGCGCCGACTGCCAGCATCCCGACAAAGATCAATTTGCGCATGGTCATCTCCTTTGATTCCTTGTTGATCTATATGCGAAAACCTCCGTTGTCATGTTACGTTCCAGAATCCTCCGCACATCGTGAAGCCCGCGCGGAGGGCCCGCGCGGGCTCTTGTTTATCAGCGCCGGATCTGCGCCGGCCTGATCAGCACGATCGTGTTTTACTGGTTGGTGTTGGCTGTGTTTCCGGCCGCAGGCGAGCCTCTCCTGGTATGGGAGGACTTCGGCTGATAGGCAAAAGCGCTGCTGCTCTTGCCGCTATTCCGGCCGTCGCTGGCGCTCTTGCCCTCTGGAAGATTCGGATCACGGAAACAGTCGCCGCCGATACCCGACGATGCCGCCTGGCATTGCTCCATACTGCTAAAGCCACAGCCCGTCATGTGGCCGCTGACGTCCGTGCGGCAAAACTCGCCGGCGTTTGCCTTGGGCGCGAGCAGGGTGCCTAAGGCGATGGCCACGACCAAAGCCGCAGCGGACGCCGTTGTTACTTTCAAAACATCTCTCATCTTGCTCTCTTCGTTCTCTCGGTTTCTTGGCCCCGGCGCTAAGATGGGATGTCGAGCGACAACCGCCATCGCCTTCAATCAATGTTGAAGCGATGACAGTCAGATGAAGGCTTGTGCGATTCGAATTTTTGCGAGCGCGCATTGTTGCATCTCGATGCGAGAAACCCGCTCCACGCATGATCAGGACGCGACGATGCTGCCGCGCGAAAAGTTTATCGGAAGTTGATGCGCGTCCCGATGCTCATGCTTGCAAGTGACGCATAGCAGACATGATTGACGGCGATGATCGGTACCCAGGCAGACTAGACCTTGCTGGCGCGAAGCGATGGCGATCCCGGCATGACTCGAACATGCGACCTACGGTTTAGGAAACCGCCGCTCTATCCAGCTGAGCTACGGGACCGAGAGAAAGCTCCATAGCAGAGCAGGCGCCGGGTCGCCAGCCTCTGCCGAAGTGCCCGTTGCGGAGGCGGCCGCGCGCGGTATCACCCCGGCGGCGAACCATGCTAGCCTCCGCTTTTCCAGGCGGTAGCCCCGATCATTGGCAGTTTGGCGGATGTCCTCGGCAGACAGTCTTAACGACAACGCGGCCCAGCCGGTTCGCCGGAGACAGCAGAGCTCGCCGTTTCTGGTGCTCGCCGCCTGCCTGATGATCTTCGCCGCCGCGGTCGGCACAGCCTTTCTCCTGCTGCGGCCGACCACGCTGCGGATCGCGGTCGGGCCGTCGGGCAGCGATGATTCGAAACTGGTCGAGGCGCTGGCGCAAACCTTTGCCGATGACGGAAGTTCGGTCAGGCTTTCGGTGATCACGACCGCCGGCCCGGTCGACAGCATCGCGGCTCTCAAGGCCGGAAAGGCCGATCTCGCGGTCGCGCGCACCGATGAGGAAATGCCGGAGGGCACCGAATCCGTTTGAGCACAAACTCTAACATCCTCAGTGTGGGAGGGAATGCTCGAGGAAGAAACGCAGCATTTCCCTCGTGGCGTCCGGTCCTCGCGGATCAGTGTAAGAGCCAGCTGGACTGCCTCCCGACCACGCGTGTCCAGCTCCATGGATGATCCAGTGCTCGAAAATTCCGCGTCCACTCGCATCGATATGGACCGTGCGGGTAAAGGCGTGTCCTCCGGGTACCCGCCCGCGATGCACCTTCTTTCGCGTGCTCGTTGTTCTCATAGACTGCTCAAGAATATGATCGCCGTTGTTTGGATGAACTGTGATGTCGCGATCACCGTGAAAAACAATGGTCGGGACAGTTAGCCCGTCAGCTAGAATGACCCTGTCATCGGACCCGCCACCTTGTCGCATGGCGACAAATGCAGAAGGAAGGTCAGTGGCGGCCCCACAGGCGAGGCCAGAATGTACGCCGATTGCCGCGTACAGATCGTGGTAGGTTACTCCCATGATAGCAGCCGCGGCCGCTCCGGCGGATAGTCCACCAACGTAAACGCGCTTTGGATCGACCGAATAGTCGCGCATAATCTCGCGGGTGATGCCCGCGATGAGAGAGGGTTCACCTGTGCCGCGCTGCTGATCGACCGTGCGAAACCAGTTCCAGCATCTTGCCTGGTTCGCTTCCTTGCGCTGTGCAGGATAGACCACAAAGCAGGTCTGCTCTTCTGCGATAAAATTCATCCTCGTACCGGCGGCGAAATCGTCGGGCGACTGGGTGCAGCCATGTAGCATGACGACCAAAGGAAGCGACTGCCCCTGATAGCGGTTGGGGATGAAGAGCCTGTAAGCACGGCTTCCGGCCGGATTACTGTAGGTACCGTCGATGAACCGTGCGCCCACTGGCACGATGTCCGGCGTGGACGGCGGGGCGCGCTTGATCACTCTGCGCTGTCCGCGCCCTGAGCGCTCCCTTGTTCGATCAAGCAGCGCGCGGAGCATGCGCGGTCGAGCGGGAGTGGCCCGCGCCAGGTGCGGACTATTGGCCCCCTCGATAGCATCGGCCTTCGCGTCAATGGTTGGCGGCTCGCGTCCGGTAAGAGCGAAGCGCCCAGTGGCGCCCGACATCGCGTCTGGAGCGGTCTCGCCTCGAAGCATGCGTTGAAGGAGAACGGTTGCTTCAACGAGTTGGCCCGCGCGCGTGAGGCGTGTGGCCTCGCGAACTATGTCCTGTTTCAGCATCGCCTTCACCGCATCCTGTCAGCGAGAGCAGCCTTGATCGCCGGACTGGCATGCAAAGCGCCCAGCACGGAGACTGAGGCAATTGTCGCGCGAGCAAGTTCGGGCGTGACGTCTTGGGCGATACTGGCAAGGCCCAGAACGTTGATGTGCAGCATCTCACCGGCTCGCCGCGCCGCTTCGAGATCCTCGCGGCTATAGTTCCGCAGACCGAGGTCCAGACTTTTTCGGGCCGTGGACTGCTTGACCACGTCGGCGTGACGGTCGAGCTGATTGCGGATTGCGGTTCGAATGAAGTCGGTACGGTTCGAGTAGAACCCTTCCTGCACCATTAAATCGACGTGACCAAGGTCGACATAACCAAGATTGATCGTGATTTTTTCAGTGTCAGCGGGCTTTGGTCGGAGTTCGTGGACATTGTTGGTCATGACTTCTACCATCCATAAAACATCTATGTGGATGGTATACGGATGGCCGCAAGCGTCTGTCAAGGTCCGCGCACCTGCGTCAAAAGCTGTCTAGCCAACGACCGTTCAGGGTCTATTGCGCCGTTTTGCTCGTGCGCAGGCAACTTCCGGTCTGCCGGGATACCGTTGAAAAAGTCCTTTCCGGCAGACGAACGAAATTTTTCAGGACCGCTGATGTGTTCCGCTCGCGGCGACGTGAGGGATCACAACGCCTTTCACAAAAACGACCACGGACCTTCGTATCGCCCTTTGCGAGCATTGCAGCGGTGAAAACGTTCAACCATCGGCTTTCGCGAGATTTTTGGAGCCTCTCAATTTTCGACTTTTTCAACAGTATCCCCGGATGAACGGACATCATCAGGCCTCCGCGGTTGGCCCCTGGTGCCAAGTAACATTGGAATTGGCTTGCAACATGGATTGGCCTGACTATCTGCGGGACGAAGCGGCGAAGTATCGGCAACTTGCCGAGCAGACTGACGATCCTGTCATTAAAAACGAGATGCTTGAGCTGGCGTCCGTGTGTGAAGAGGTCGCCAGTAACATCGAAGATCATCTGACCGGCGGGTAGCTGGTCGGCCATGCGGTTCGAGAAATTTAAGCTGCCTCTTCCGAGCTACTGTCCTCTTTGAACAGCGATCTTAGCAACCGCCACAACTCGCGGTGCCCGGCGGTTTGACCACCCTGCTTGAGGTAGTCAGCGATATCCATCGTTGCTGTTTGGATCTCAATCGCACCATCAACGCTCGCGTCTAAGTGCGCCACTTCGCGTTCGACGTATAACTTTTTTGCGTCGGTATCGAAAACGAGTGTGCAACGATCCGCGTGGGTGACTTCAGGTCCTTTCACTTGACGATGCAATTCGCGTTTTAGGAGAGCCATTTTCTGCTCCTGTCAGTAGTGCTGACCTATCACTTGGCTCTATCATACCAATCCTTGCGATCACGCGGCAGCGTCTTCCCGGCGTCGTCGCTGCATCATCGAGTGATCTGGTATGCTTTGGCGCGTTTCCGGCGGGATGTCAGCGCCGCTTCTTCGCGGCTTCCCTAGCTAATCGCTTAGCCCGCAATCGTTCGTAGTTTTTTGGAGGGCTACCTGCGCTTTTTCGTATTCAGTTACTGCCTTTCGCTTACCTGCTCCTGGAAATTGCGCGAGGTCCTTCCTCATTTTATCGATCATGGATCACCGGCTGCATTATCGACGCCGTTGCTTCCGGCTAGCAGATGCCCGGACGCTTCTAATTTTGGCCGTGCAATTCGGCTCGGGTTGCGTTTTGCGCTTTGGCTCGGGTTGCGCGTCGCGGACCGGCTCGGGTTGCGTGTTACGGACCGGCCGGGGTTGCGTATTGCGGACCGCCTCGGCCAGCATCTCGATCAGCTCAGCCTTAGTCTTTGTCTTATCGCTCATAGATCACCTCCGTGACCGATGAGACGACGGTAGCGCGACGACGGTGCTGTGCAAGAAATCTCGCGGATTAAGATTGCTGGTTAAGTTTAATGGCGGTGGCTTCATCGCGATAGGAGGGAGCGTGCATCACGGCCCCCGGCTTTCATGCCGGGGTTTTTCGTTTAGGGCCACGGCTGGGCCGCCCCGCTGCTCATGGAATTAAAGTCCAAGATCACGACACGTCGGCGTCGGCCAGTATCATGCAACATTGGTATGTGGCCTACGCTATCGGCTCCCCCGAAGACCCTGTCATTTTCATGAACCTCAATTTACTCCGGATTTACTTTAACCGAAATCCGGCCGGGCCCATTGCCCAAGTCCCATTCCCATTATCGAGATTTCCTAGACCTGAGGGGTGACGGCCGGATCGTGCTCTACAAGAGGGCCGACCACCAAAATCCAAAGTGGACGGTTCGGCTCAAGGTCCCCACGGTCTCGGGCTTCGTGGTCAAGTCGACCAAGACGACTAATGACTTTGAGGCGAGACGGTTCGCCGAGGACCTGTACTACCGGCTTGAGGGGAAGGCTCACAGGGGCGAGCCGATCAACTCCCCGACCTTCCGAAGGGTCTTCGCCGAATGGTCAAGGGTACCGGTCGCTGAGCAAGTGGTCCGGACGGCGAAGTACGTGAACGGCAACGTCCGACGAGTAGAGCTTTGGGCTCTCCAGTACTTCGCGGACACGACGATCGACCGGATCACGGAGACCAAACTGGCCGGCTACGTGGACTGGAGGCTCTCACAACCGAGGAGACCAGCGGTCGTAACCCTCAAGAACGAGCGGACGGCCATCCGCCAGCTCCTTAGGTTTGCGAAGCGACGCGGGTACATCGCCGACGTGCCCGAGTTCGTGATCAAGTCGGGCAGGATCAACGCACGGCCCGACATTCCCGAAGTCGAATGGAATAGGCTGACGCGTTCTTTGCCAATCTACGTCGACCGAGCCCAGGACAGGCGGCGTCTGCGCGAGCGGTTCTACCTGGCACTGTACATCCTCGTCCTGGGCAACACCGGCATCCGGATCGGCGAAGCGCGGCGGCTGAGGTGGAGGGACGCCTCGACCACCCGGACCCTGACTGATGAGGTTAGGGCCATCCTCTCCGTCAGGGGAAAGACTGGGGAGCGGGAGGTGGTCTGCAACAGGGGTGTGGAGCGCTACCTGGATGAGCTCCGGTCATTCAGGACAAAGGAGCTGGGACATACCCCGCCTGACCAAGAATACGTATTCTGCCATCCCACCGGGGGATTGGTGGGGTCCTTCAAGGGCGGCTTCCAGAGGGCTTTAAAGGAGGCCGGCGTCTTGTTCGCTTCCGATGGCAAGAAGCGGGTCCCCTACTCGCTCCGGCATACCTACGCCACGATGAGGATCGCTGAGGGGGTGAGCGTTTTCCAGCTGGCGGCCAACATGGGCACGTCGGTCGAGATGCTGGAAGACTTCTACGGGAAGAAACGCATGCGCGACCCGAAGATGGCGACGGAGGTGACGAAGGACAGAAGGGAGCGGATCGAATAGGTGTTTCGATCGAGTTTTACTCGGTAAAACTCGGCGAACCGACCAAGACAAACCTAAACCCTTCGAAGTCAGAGGTGGGGCCAGTCCGCTTCTTCAGAACGCAATTGCACCTTCTCTTCTTCGGTCGAGCCTGCCAAGTTCTGTTTGTAGTAGTTGCTCAAAAGTGTGTCGAACGCGGTAAGTGACCCCAACTCTGGGCAGGAAAAAAGTCCTGACGTGAGGTCTTCGATTGGGGTCTTGGAATTGTAAATAGAAGGCAGTCCCACGTATCTTGATGGATGGCCACTCGACCGTGCCTGCGATCATCGGAGCTTCGCAATGTCGGGTCACTTCCGCGGCAATTGGTCATCTACATCCAATTCGAACCAATCCAACGATACCAACAAATCCAACCGGTACAAATTCAACCAACACCCATGCGAGATTGATCATACCGGTCAATCGATCAAGTCCAACCGGGCAGTTCACGAATACGACCGGATCTGCAGAGTTGATCCCACCACACGGCAACTCGTGGATGGTTACGCCCAACTAGTCATCGACCGGGTGGATTGCGGATGGTCCTGCCATCTCATGACGTTCCCGTTCTCCCAGCTTCCCGGTCCTCGCAGCGCCGTCATCCAGGCGATGAAGGATGAACTCCATAGGGTCTATTCGACGTTCGTGACCAGGACGAACCGCAAGCCTCGGACCGCCTCTCCTGACGAGCTTCCGATCCTTATCGGGACTGCCGACCTGCAGGTCTATAAGCGGGATTCCACATCCTCTCCCCTCGTCGTTTGCAATGGCGGCCTTCACTTCCATGGCCTGTTGCTGGTCCCGCCGACGAGTTGGCTCGGACTTCCGGTCGAGGAGCACTTTCGTGACAACCAAGACATCTACCTCGGCAAGCGTCGCTTGATCCGGGAGCTGGACGTCCGGCCGGTCACGGGAGCTCACGAGCGTGTGGTCGACTACGTATTCAAGACGATCTTCAGGGGGCGCGTTTCGTACGACGAGGGGATCCTGCTCCTGCCGAGGGCGCGTGATGAACTCGCGCCGGCGAGGAATCGGGGACCGGTTCGTTGATGGATGCCGTTTTTACTCGGTAAAAAGGAGTCAGCTTCCTACAGCTACTTGGTGAGTGGGATAATCCGCTCGCTCCGGCACACTTATGAGGAATTGCCGAGGGAGGTCAGCATCTTTCAGCTAGCGGCCAATATGGGACGCCGGTCGAGATGTTAAGCGCCGCAGTCAAAGTGATGGGCTGTTGGATGCACACTTAGATAATCGAGTGCTGAAGTTTCGTTCAGTAACTTCGATGGTGGTTGGGTTAACGATTTTCAAAGTGAAAAACGGTCTTTTGGAAAACGGAAGCCAGCGCTTGCCAAGCGTTTCAGTGATTTGAAAGACGCCGTCTGTTGCACCCTTTACCGATTTGATCGTTCTTTCGGCATGAAAATCTCCCCGCACTTCGAATCGTTCGTCCCCAGAAAAAATCATGATGCTTGGGAAGGGCTGAGCTAAGACTGCATCGACACCGAACTCCTTGAGGAGCAAACATGCCCCCGCTGTCGAACCTGGAAAACGATCGTCCTTCGCGACCCACACGCCGGTGACCGGATAGATCTCCGCCGAAGCGGCATGAGAAAAGAGCGAAATGGCAACGGCAAGCCACAGCCGGTTTGCGAAACCGGATCGCACGCGGGATGTGAAATGGGTTACGTGGATCATCGGGGTTGCCCGCCCTTGATCGACTACACGTATGATACCACGACCCGCCTCCGCCTTCCAGAATTGCACCTGAGCGCCGAGTTCGGTGTCCATCCCGGGAAGCGGCCGAGGATCAGATAGGGTTCCGATCTAGTTTTACTCGGTAAAAATGGGCGGGGCCTCGGGACCGTCATCCCCTCACCTTTCGTCCGACGCCGGCTCTAGCTCCAACATTCCGATGATAATGTTGCCCTCAGGAGCAGAAATATCACCAGTATCGACGAGCTCTGAAACTGACCCCTAATCAAGGCTAACCATGTCAACGACTTGGAGGAACTGATGATAGAAGGGATCAAATATAACCAATCAGCCGAACGGTTCATATTCGCCGGTTACGTATCGACTTGCGTCGACTAGGTTCGTCCGCTTTCGGGGGGCAAGAGCGGACCCTCGATGCTTTCAGCGCATGTCTGCAATTGACCACCCACAGCCGACCAGAGGACCCCTATGCTGATGCGCACAGAGTTCGTAATCGGCTACGCCAATCCGCGAGCCCTACCGTGTGCTATGAAACCCTAGGCCTCGTGATAGACGGTTTGCAGGCCGTAGACCGGCGTCGGAATCCCCTCATTGCGCGCTTTCAGCTGTAGGGAAAGAAATTGCGAGTAATGGCGCGACTGATGCAGATTGCCGCCGTGGAACCATAATCCTTCCTGCTGGGTCGGCTTCCACATGTTGCGCTGTTCCCCTTCCCATGGGCCGGGATCCTTGGTCGTATTCGAGCCGAGCCCCCAGACCTTGCCGACCTTGTCGGCCATTTCCCGGCTGATGAGATCGGCGACAAAGCCATTCATCGAGCTGTAGCCGGTGGCGTAGACAATTACATCGGCCGGCAGTTCCTTGCCGTTGTCGAGCCTGACGCCGTTAGGCGTGATGTTCTCGACCTGGCCTGCGACCAGCTTGACCTTGCCGTCGATGATGAGCTGCGAGGCGCCGACGTCGATGTAATAGCCCGAGCCGCGGCGCAGGTACTTCATGAACAGTCCGGAATCGTCGTCGCCGAAGTCGAGCCGGAAACCGGCTTTCGTTAGTCCCGCATAGAAATCGGCATCATCGTTGCGGATTTTGTCGTAGACCGGCTTCTGAAGCTGATCCAGGATCTTGTAGGGCAGCGAGGCGAAGATCAAATCGGCCTTCGCCGTAGTCATGCCGCCGCGGACGGCGCGCTCGGAATAGAGGTCGCCCAGGAATTCCATTAGCGAATCCGAGCGCACGATATGGGTGGTCGAGCGCTGCACCATGGTCGCGTCGACGCCGGCCTCGTACAGCGCGGCGCAGATGTCATGCGCGGAATTGTTCGAGCCGATCACGACCACCTTCTTGCCCTTGTAGCGGTCAGGACCGGGATGGCGCGCGGAATGATGCTGCTCACCCTTGAAGGTGTCCATGCCCTTGAATTGCGGCATGTTCGGCTTGGCCGACATTCCGGTCCGCAAACACAAGCTGCTTCGGCATGAGCGTGATCTCTTTGCCATTGCGCTCGACGACGACGGTCCACTCCTTTTTGGCCTCGTCCCAATCGGCGTGTTTGGCCGTAGTG
>CAVQNB010000024.1:0-159810 GCA_963713785.1 uncultured Alphaproteobacteria bacterium | reverse complement strand
CGACGGCATCAACAGCATGAAGAAGCTGCTCAGCCAACAGCTACGACGCCGACCTCGCCGCCTGCTGCGCGGCCGCGAAGCTCGAAATTCCTGGCGCAAGGAAGCCGCCAGGACATCGATATCGGCATCGATGGCTCTCCAGCGTCTGGTTCGGCCAGACCCACAAGATCGGCCGCCGCGACCGCGCCGGCGGCGGCAACACCGCCATGGGATCGCTGTAGTGCGCCGGCTCGGCGGCGAGGACGTCAAGGTGATCGTGGCGCTCCGGCTTCGAGGAGATGAAGGCGTCGCCCTGGGAGCAAGAGGATGCCCTCGACGAAGATATCCCGATCCTCAATTTCATGGTGCTGATCGCCTTCACCCACGACGGAAGCCCACCGGCGTCACTCCAGAAGGTGAAGGCCGAAGACGACGCCAAGGGCAAGCGCAGCCTGGGGCCCGCGGGGCGAGCCGAACCAGACGTATTTCCTGCGACGGCGTGCTGGTCGTGGTCGGCCAGGAGACGCGTTTCCCGGATCGAGCGCATTCCGCACCGAGCTCGACAATGGAACATGCCGAAGGTCGATCCCAAGACCATGGGCTCGACCAACCCGAAGGTGTTTTTCGGCGGCGACGCCGCGTTCGGGCCGAAGAACATCATCTGGGCGGTGGCGCACGGCCACGACGCCGCGCTGTCGATCCACCAGCTGTTGTCCGGCGAGGACATCAACGAGCGGCCGCTACCCGACGTGCAGATTTCGTCGCAGAAGATGGGCATCCACGAGTGGAGCTACGACAACGACATATCCGCCGACATGCGCTTCAAGGTACCGCATCGCGACAAGGTCGTGGCGCTGAAGGACATCCGCACCGAGGTCGAGCTTGGCTATGACATCAAGCTCGCGCTCGGCGAGGCGCAGCGCTGCCTGAATTGCGATATCCAGACCGTGTTCTCCGCGCCCTTGTGTATCGAATGCGACGCCTGCGTCGACATCTGTCCGATGGACTGCATCACCTTTACGCAGAACGGCGAGGAAGGTGATCTGCGGACGCGGCTGAAAGCGCCCTCGCCGCATCACGACCAGGCGCTCTATGTCGCCGACGGCTTGAAGACCGGGCGGGTGATGGTGAAGGACGAAGACGTCTGCTTGCATTGCGGCCTGTGCGCCGAACGCTGTCCCACCGGCGCCTGGGACATGCAGAAATACCTCATCGATATGACTCACGCAGGTTCATCATGCCCGAGCAAAAGCCGATCCGCAGCGTAAACGACTTCGTCGTCCGCTTCGCCAACGTCAACGGCTCGGGTTCGGCCAGCGCCAACGAGCTGTTCGCCCGCGCGATCCTGCGCCACGGCGTGCCGGTCTCGCCGCGCAACATCTTTCCCTCCAACATCCAGGGGCTGCCGACCTGGTATGAGGTGCGGGTGACCGAAGACGGCCATCTCGGCGCCCGCGGCGGCGTCGACATGATGGTGGCGATGAACCCGCAGACCTGGGACAAGGACGTCGCCTCGATCGAGCCCGGCGGCTATCTGTTCTACGATTTCGACCAAGCCGATGCCGACGTCGAAGTTCCGCGCGGATATTACCGTCATCGGCGTGCCGCTGACAGCGATCACCAATTCGACCTATACCGATCCGCGCCAGCGCCAGCTGTTCAAGAACATCATCTATCTCGGCGCGCTGTGTGCCCTGCTCGACATGGACCCGAAGCTGGTCGAGCAGTTGATCGCCGAGCAGTACAAGGGCAAGGAGAAGCTCCTGTCCTCGAACGTCCACGCGCTGCATCTTGGCCGCGATTGGGCGCTGCAGAACCTGAAATGCCCGACCGGCCTGCGGATCAAGAAAGCCGACAAGGTCGGCGACCGCATCTTCATCGAGGGTAACAGCGCCGCGGCGCTGGGAGCGGTTTATGGCGGCGCCACCGTCTGCGCCTGGTATCCGATCACGCCGTCGTCGTCGCTGGCGGATGCTTTTGGCAGCCACTGCAAGAAGCTGCGGCACGACCCGAAAACCCGCAAGGCCAAATACGCGATCGTCCAGGGCGAGGATGAACTCGCCTCTATCGGCATCGTCATCGGCGCGTCCTGGAACGGCGCGCGCGCCTTCACCGCGACTTCTGGCCCCGGCATTTCCCTGATGACGGAATTCATCGGCCTGTCCTATTTCGCCGAAGTGCCGGCCGTGATCATGAACGTCCAGCGCGCCGGCCCCTCGACCGGCATGCCGACACGGACCCAGCAATGCGACATCATCGCCTGCGCCTATGCCTCGCACGGCGACACCAAGCACGTGATGCTGTTTCCGGAAGATCCGGCGGAAGCCTTCGAGTTCGCAGCCTCGGCCTTCGATCTCGCCGAACGCCTGCAGACCGTGATCTTCCTGATGCTCGATCTCGACATCGGCATGAACCATAGGCTCTGCCGCCCACTGAAGTGGGACGACGCCAGGCAATATGACCGCGGCAAGATCATGACCGCGGAAATGCTGGAGGAAGGCCGCGATTTCGGCCGCTATCTCGACGTCGACGGCGACGGCATCCCCTACCGCACCTATCCCGGCACGCATCCGACCAAGGGTTCGTACTTCACCCGCGGCACCTCGCGCGACCGCTACGCGCGCTACTCCGAGGAAGGCCCGGTCTATGCCGACAACATGCAGCGCCTGGTGCGCAAATTCGAGACCGCGCAGGACATGGTGCCGCGGCCGCTGCAGGCCAATGCGGCAAAGCCGACCAAATACGGCGTGATCTATTTCGGCTCGACGTCGCCGGCGATGGACGAGGCGATCGGGCTGTTGGAGGCGCGCGGGCATTTGCTCGATCGCCTGCGAATCCGTGCCTTCCCGTTCCACTCCAGCGTTGCGAGTTTCATTGCCGACCATGATTTCGTTTACGTGGTCGAGCAGAATTGCGACAGCCAGCTTCGCTCGCTGATCGTCAATGAGAACGGTATCGATCCGGTCCGGTTGATTCCGATCGTGCATTACGACGGCTCGCCGATCACCGCCCGCTTCATCGCCAAAGCCATCGGCGACCACCAGGACCACCTCAAGGTGACCCCCCTCCGCAAGGCCGTGTCATGACCTATATCGCAAAGCCGAAATTCCACCATCCGGGCCTCGAGAAGAACGAGCTTGGCTTCACCCACCGCGATTACGAAGGCAAGATCTCGACGCTGTGCGCGGGCTGCGGCCACGACTTCGATCACGGCATCGATCATCGAAGCCTGTTACGAATTGTCGATCGAGCCGCACCGGGTGGCCAAAATCTCCGGCATCGGCTGCTCCTCCAAGACCCCGGACTATTTCCTCGGCAATTCGCACGGCTTCAATTCGGTGCATGGCCGGATGCCGTCGGTGTTGACCGGCGCCAATCTCGCCAACCGCGACCTAATCTATCTCGGCGTTTCCGGTGACGGCGATTCCGCTTCGATCGGCTTCGGCCAGTTCGCGCATTCGATCCGGCGCGGCGTCAACATGACCTATATCGTCGAGAACAACGGGGTTTACGGCCTCACCAAGGGCCAGTTCTCGGCGACCGCCGACCGCGGCTCGAAGTCCAAGAAGGGCGTGATGAATACCGACAACGCCATCGACCTGGTGGCGATGGCGCTGCAGCTCGGCGCGAGCTTCGTGGCGCGCAGCTTCTCCGGCGACAAGACGCAGCTGGTGCCGTTGATCGCGGCCGCGATCCAGCACAAGGGTGCGGCCTTTGTCGACGTGATCAGCCCCTGCGTTGCCTTCAACAACCACGCCGGCTCGACCAAGAGCTTTGACTATGTCCGCGAGCACAATGACGCGGTCAATCGCCTCGATGTCATCACCGGCCGCGAACCGATCACCGTCGACTATGCGCCGGGCACGGTGCAGGTGGTCGAACAGCATGACGGCACCAAGCTGGCGCTGCGCAAGATCGACGCCGACTACGATCCGCATGATCGCGTAGGCGCCATGGCATTCCTGACCAGGCACGCCGCCAAGGGCCAGATCGTCACCGGGCTCTTGTACGTCGATCCGGACTCCGAAGACCTGCACTCGCATCTCGACACGGTCGATACCCCGCTCAATGCGCTCGATGAGAAGGCGCTGTGCCCCGGCTCCGCCGCGCTCGACAAGATCAACGCCAGCCTGCGCTGAACTCTCTTGCGCAGGTTGAGGGCCTGAAATCCATATTCGCCTTCAAATCGTCGTGCCGTAACCTTCAATTCCCCGGCGCGCCGCGCGATGATAATATGGTCAGGTTGGATCACACATAGTTGGGAGGTTCCGATGGTCTTGGGCGTCAAGAGCGAATCGGCACGCGACGTTGGCGTTGAACCGATCAACGTTACTCCAACCAAAGCTGCGCTGGGCGCCGAGATCCGCGGTGTCGACCTCAGGAATCTCGACCCGTCGCAGTTCGCGGCGATCAAGCGCGCCTGGCACGACCATGCGGTCGTTCTGGTGCGCGGCCAGACGCTCAGCGACGAGGATCTGATCGCGCTTCAGCCGCCGCTTCGGCGATCTCGACTGGGCGCCGGTGCAGGAGACCGGCCGGCGCTTCGTCGAAGGATTGCCGGAAATCTACATCGTCTCAAACGTGATCGTGAATGGCGAGCCGATCGGCAGCCTCGGCGCCGGCGAGGCGGTTTGGCACACCGACATGTCCTATCTCGACGTGCCGCCGATGGCGAGCATGCTCTACGCGCTCGAGGTGCCGCCGGCCGGCGGCAACACCTCGTTCTGCAGCATGTACGCGGTCTACGAAGCGCTGCCGGACGAGTTGAAGCGCCGGATCGCGGACTTGAAGATCAAGCACGACGGCACCTACAACAGCGGCGGCTATCTGCGCCAGGGCGTCACCGCGACCGACGATCCGCGGACGTCGCCGGGCGCCGTGCATCCGCTGGTCTGCACCCATCCCGACACCGGGCGGCGCATGCTTTATCTCGGCCGCCGCCGCAACGCCTATCTCGTCGGCCTCGAGCTTGCGGAATCCGAAGCGCTGCTCGACGAGCTCTGGGGTTTCGTCGCGCGCCCGGAATTCGCCTGGGAGCATGGCTGGCGGGTCGGCGATCTCGTGCTGTGGGACAACCGCTGCACCATGCACCGGCGCGATCCGTTCGACGCCTCGGCGCGCCGCATCATGCATCGCACGCAGATCAAGGGCAGCGCGGCGCCGGTCTGATGCGCAGGCTCAGTGCCTCCAACACCGTCCTTTTGATCATCTGCCTGATGTACCTGATCCTCTATGTGGATCGGGTCAACATCTCGACTGCCGCGCCGCTGATCAAGGCGGACCTCAAGCTCAGCAATACCGAGCTCGGGCTGGCCTTTTCGGCCTTCGCCTATCCGTATGCGCTGTTCCAGCTGATCGGCGGCTATTTCGGCGACAAGTTCGGTGCCCGCCTGACGCTGTTCGTCTGCTGGCCTGATCGTATGCGCGGCGACGGCGGCGACCGGCGCGGTCGGCGGCCTCTGCGAGCCTGTTCGTCGCGCGGCTCGCACTCGGGATCGGCGAAGGCGCGACCTTTCCGACCGCGACGCGCGCGATGGCGGCCTGGATGCCGGAGCGCAGTTGGGGCTTTGCCCAGGGCATCACGCATTCGTTGGCGCGGATCGGCAACGCGGTCACGCCGCCTCTGATCGCCTGGCTGGTCGTGCTGGTGTCATGGCGCGGGTCGTTCGTGGTGCTTGCGCTCCTCGAGCCTGGTCTGGGTCGTGATCTGGCTGTGGTACTTTCGCGATGTGCCGAGCATCGCCGCCGCTGACCGCCGAGGAACTTGCTGCGCTTCCTGCGCGCAGCCGGGGCAACGCGGCCAAGACGGTTCCGTGGCTCAAATTGTTTCGCCGCATGCTGCCGGTGACCGCGGTCGATTTCTGCTACGGCTGGACGCTGTGGCTGTTCCTGAGCTGGATCCCGTCGTTCTTCTACCAGAACTATCAGCAGAACCTGACGCACTCGGCGTTCTATTCTGCCGGCGTGTTCCTTGCCGGCGTGATCGGCGACACCCTGGGCGGCGTGGTGAGCGACAGTATTCTGCGCCGGACCGGTGATCGGACCGCGGCGCGGCGCAACGTCATCGTGGCCGGCATGCTCGGCGGCTTCGTGTTCCTGATTCCGGTGATGCTGATTCACGACGTCAACGTCGCGGCGATCTCGCTCGCCGCGGCGTTCTTCTTCGTCGAGCTGGTGGTGGCGCCGATCTGGGCGGTGCCGATGGACATCGCGCCGAATTATGCGGGATCCGCGAGCGGCATGATGAATTTCGGCTTCGGCGTCGCCGGGATCATTTCGCCGCTGGTGTTCGGCTTCCTGATCGATCGCACCGGAAGCTGGACCCTGCCGTTCGCCGGCTCGATCGGCCTGTTGCTGCTCGGCGCCGGACTTGCGTTTCGCATGCATCCGGACCGGCCGTTCGAAATGGCCGAAGAAAACCCTTCCTGATCAGGTCAGGTTCGGCTCGTCGATCTAGGCGACGGCTGCGATCGCGCGGGGGTTCAAGACGTATTCCTTAAGGACCTTGTCGGCGGCGTCGACTTCGACCAGCGACACGTCATAGCTCCAGAGATCGGCGAGGTGCTGCAGCACGCGCTTGGCATCCGCCTCGTTCAGCTGGGCGCCCTTGACCACGGCATGGCGCAACATCAGGCGGCGATCGCCGGCCAGATCGACATCGACCACCTCGATGTTGGGATCGATGAAGCCGACGTCGTATTGCCGCGCCAATTCGCGGCGAACGCGGCGATAGCCGCGCTCATCGTGGATGGCATCGACCCTGATGCCGGCGCTGTTCGTCGGGATCGTCATGCAGATGGAACATCCGCATGTGCCGCATCAGCCGCGGGCTGAGGAACTGGCTGATGAAGCTTTCGTCGCGATAATTGGCCCAGATGTCGCGCAGCACCGCCATCACGTCGCCGGTTCCCGGCGATGTCCGGAAACCACTCGCGATCCTCGTCGTCGGGATTGGTGACGATGCGCTCGATGTCCTGCATCATCGCAAAGCCGAGCGCATAGGGATTGAAGCCGGAAAAGCGCTGATCGTCGAAGTCGGGCTGAAACACCACATTGGTGTGCGACTGCAGGAATTCGAGAAAATTGCCGTCGGAAATCCGGCCCTGTTCGTGCAGCCGGGTCATGATGCGATAATGCACGTAGGTCGCGGTGCCCTCGTTCATGACCTTGGTCTGGCTCTGCGGATAGAAATACTGCGCGATGTGGCGCACGATCCGCAGCAGCTCGCGCTGCCAGGGCTGCAGGCGCGGCGCGGACTTTTCGAGGAAATACAGCAGATTTTCCTGCGGCAGCCCGAGCAGCTTGCGGCGCCGTTCGGTGTTCAGCATTCGCGCGCTCTTGACCGGCCCGGTCGGAACGGTCCGCCACAGATCGTTGAACGCGCTCTCCTCGTGCAGGCGGCGCTCGCCGGCGCGCTTTTCCTCGGCGCGAAGATCGAGCTTCTTCTTGCCGGGATAGCGATCGATCCCGTGCGACATCAGCGCATGCGCGGCATCGAGCGTCTGCTCGACCGCGAGCCGGCCGTGGCGCTCCTCGCATTGCGCGACATAGCTCTTGGCGAAATCGAGATAGTCGAGAATGCCGTCGGCGTCGGTCCATTGCTTGAACAGATAGTTGTTCTTGAAGAAATGATTGTGGCCGAACGCGGCGTGCGCGATCACCAGCGTCTGCATGGTCGCGGTGTTTTCCTCCATCAGATAGGAAATGCACGGCGAGCTGTTGATCACGATCTCATAGGCGAGGCCCTGCAGCCCCTTGCGGTAGAACGCCTCGTGATGGGCGAAATGCTTGCCGAACGACCAATGCTTGTAGAACAGCGGCATGCCGACCGAGGAATAGGCATCCAGCATCTGCTCGGCGGTGATGACCTCGATCTGGTTGGGATAGACGTCGAGCCCGAGTTCCGATCGCGCGATCTCCTCGCAGGCATCGTGGATGCGCTGCAGCGTCGGGAAATCCCAGTCCGCTCCCTCGAACAGGCGTTCGTGCTGGTCTGCGGTCATGGCGCGGCTTTCTCCTGCTTGCCGCGACGCTGAAACAGATCGTGAAACACCGGAAAGATCTCGCTGCGGTCGCTGACCTTGCGCATCGACAGCGGCGCTCCATCGGCGCGCAAGCGCTCGATACAGCGTCCAAAGCGACGAATCCGGCATGTCGAACGTGCTGCCGCCGGCCTCGCCGACTTCCAGATAGGCAAAGAACTGGCTGACCGGCAGGATCATCTCGGTCAGCAGCCGGCCCGCGACCTCGCCGTCCGAAATGGAATTGTCGCCGTCGGAGGCCTGGGCGGCGTAGATGTTCCAGTCGCGCGGGACGAAACCGCGACCGGACGATCTCGTGCATCGCCTGCAGCGCGCTCGACACCAGCGTGCCGCCCGACGCCGGCCCGTGAAAGAAGGTATCCTCGTCGACCTCTTCCGCCCGGTCGGTGTGGCGAATGAAGACGATCTCGACGTGGCGATAGCGCCGCGTCAGAAACACGTAGAGCAGCATGTAGAAGCGCTTGGCGAGATCCTTCATGTGCTCGGACATCGAGCCGGACACGTCCATCAGGCAGAACATGACCGCCTGCGCCACCGGCTTCGGCACGGTTTCGAAGCGGCGATAGCGGATGTCGATCGGATCGATGAACGGAATCCGGCGCACCTTTGCCTTCAGCGCATCGATCTCGGCCAGCAGCTCGGCGCGGCGCGCCTCGTCGCAGTCCGCGAGCTCCGCCTCGAGCTTTGCGATCGTCTCCGGCCGCGGCCGCCGCAACGCGACCCGCCGCGCCAGCGCGCGAGCCGCACCGTGCGGCTGACCGAAATATTCGCCGGCGAACCGGAGGTCGCATAGCCGGCGCGGCGAAGCCCCTCGCTTTCCGCTTCGGCGAGCTTGCGCTTGGCGAGGTCGGGCAATTCGAGATCGTCGAGGAACAGATCGACGAATTCGTCGCGGCTCAGCACGAACCGGAATGCATCCTCGCCGTCGCCTTCGCCCGGCTCGGACGGCCTTGCCGCCGCTGCCTTCGCCGGAACGCGGCAGCATGTCGCCTTCGACGAACTTCTTGTTGCCGGGAAGCACCATGTCGCGCGTGCCGCCTTCGCGGCGAAAGCGCGGCTCATTCATGCCGTCGAGCGGAATGCTGACCTCGCCGCCTTCCAGGACATCCTTGATGTCGCGGTCCTGCGAGGACTTCTTGACGGCGCCCTGAACCAGCGCCTTGGCACGGCGCAGGAACCGCTGGCGGTTCTCGAGGCTCTTGCTGCCCGGATTCAGGCGCCGATCGACGATGTGCATGGCCACTTTTGCATCCGCCTCAGCCGGCTTGTTTCACGCGCATGTACCATTCGACCAGCCGGCGAACCTGACGCTCGGTATAGCCGCGCTCCACCATCCGCTCGACGAACTCGCCGTGCTTCTTCTCGGTATCGCCGTCCTTCTTCGAGCCGAACGAGATCACCGGAAGCAGGTCCTCGACCTGCGAGAATATCCGCTTTTCGATGACTTCGCGGATTTTTTCGTAGCTGGTCCAGGACGGATTCTTGCCGCCGTTCTGGGCCCGCGACCGCAGCGAGAACTTGACGACCTCGTTGCGGAAGTCCTTCGGATTGGCGATGCCGGCCGGCTTCTCGATCTTGGTCAGCTCCTGGTTGAGCAGCTCGCGATCGAGCAGCTGGCCGGTGTCGGGATCCTTGAAGTCCTGATCCTCGATCCAGGCGTCGGCATAATCGACGTAGCGATCGAACAGGTTCTGGCCGTAGTCGGAATAGGATTCGAGATAGGCCTTCTGGATCTCGTGGCCGATGAACTCCGCATAGCGCGGCACGAGCTCGGCCTTGATGAATTCGAGATAGCGCTTCTCGACTTCGTCGGGAAGCTGCTCGCGGCGGATCGCCTGCTCGAGCGCATACATCAGATGGACGGGATCGGCGCCGAGCTCCGCGGTGTCGTGATTGTAGGTCGCGGCCAGAACCTTGAATGCGAAGCGCGTCGAGACGCCGTCCATGCCTTCGTCGACGCCGGCGGCATCCTTGTATTCCTGGACGCTGCGGGCCTTCGGATCGGATTCCTTCAGGCTTTCGCCGTCATAGACCCGCATCTTGGCAAACAGCGTCGAGTTCTCGTGCTTGCGCAGGCGCGACATCACCGAGAAGCGCGCCAGCGTCTCCAGCGTCGCCGGCGCACAGGGCGCGGCCGCAAGCTCGGACCCGGAAATCAGCTTCTCGTAGATCTTCTGCTCCTCGGTGACCCGCAGGCAGTAGGGCACCTTGATGACGCAGATGCGGTCGATGAAGGCTTCGTTGTTCTTGTTGGCCTTGAAGCTTTGCCATTCGGACTCGTTGGAATGCGCGAGAATGACGCCGGTAAAGGGGATCGCGCCGATATTCTCGGTGCCGATGTAGTTGCCTTCCTGCGTCGCCGTCAGCAGCGGATGCAGCATCTTGATCGGCGCCTTGAACATCTCGACGAATTCGAGAATGCCCTGGTTGGCGCGGTTCAACCCGCCGGAATAGCTGTAGGCGTCGGGATCGTTCTGGGCGAATGTCTCGAGCTTGCGGATATCGACCTTGCCGACCAGCGAGGAGATGTCCTGATTGTTCTCGTCGCCGGGCTCGGTCTTCGCAATCGCGATCTGGCGCAGCCGCGAGGGCTGGATCTTGGCGACGCGGAAGCGCGAAATATCGCCGCCGAAGGCTTCGAGCCGCTTGTAGCACCACGGACTCATCAGCCCGTTCAGGCGGCGGCGCGGAATGCCGTATTTCTCCTCGATCATCGGGCCGAGCGCATCCGGATCGAACAGGCTGAGCGGACTTTCGAACACCGGGCTGAGTTCGTCGCCGGCCTTCAGCACATAGATCGGATGGACTTCCATCAGCGACTTGAGCCGCTCGGCCAGCGACGACTTGCCGCCGCCGACCGGTCCGAGCAGATAGAGAATCTGCTTGCGCTCCTCGAGCCCTTGAGCGGCATGGCGGAAGAAGCCGACGATGCGCTCGATCGTTTCCTCCATGCCGTAGAAGCCGGCGAAGGCCGGATAGGTGCGCATCGTCCGGTTCAAAAAAATACGGCCAAGGCGTGGGTCCTTGGCCGTGTCGATCATTTGAGGCTCACCGATCGCGGCCAACAGTCGCTCGGCCGCATTGGCATATCGCATCGGATCGCTTCGACACGATTCCAGATATTCCGCCATCGACATGTCGCTCTGGCTTCGGGCCTCGAAGGACCGAGCGAAAGCATTGAACAGAGAATCGTTGTACATGATCCTTCTCCGCATATGGTCGGCTGCAATACTGAAACGAGTCGGGCCGCCGAAGCGTTCCTCGAATCAGCATCAGCACAATGGTTCGATTGGACACTCGGCAGACTTCCTGACGCAATGCACAACGCAGGCACTCGGTGAGTTACGAACAGGCAGTTTGCCCAATTCTTGAGCGAAAAGGTGATGCCGGCTCTGATTTTTCCGTGATGTAGCCGGACCGCAACATCTCACAGGAACATGGAACAGGTACCGCGGAACCGCGGAACCGGCGAATGTTCTGGCTCCTTCTTGGCTCTTCAGGCGCACAGCGCGATCCTTTGCGACGGCGTGATGACTTTCTGCTTTGGGGCCGCGCCTGCCTTCACGGCCTTATGGCGGGCGGCCAAACCACCGATGCCAAAGCGCTCGACGCCCATCACCTCGTTGGCATACAAGTACTGATGTAGTGCGAAGAGCCGCCATTCCAACTCTTGCGTTATCTTCAGTGCGACATTTTTCCGCGGGCGATATTCGCAAGTTGAAACGTCAGCAGTCGTATCAAAACGAATGAACTCGTTTGCGACGCCGAAAGAGGCAAGGCCGATCGAAATCACTGGCGCGTGATAGCCGCTGCCGCCGCCGCGGCCGAACCAATCGCAGGCGGTGCTGGCACCGAGCAACGTTATCGTCGTCGCCAGCGCGACGAGGGATTTTATCCGCGAACTCGAATACCCGATCTCGACATCGTCAGGCATGTCAGGATTCATGGTCCGGGGTACCCCGCGCCTCCTCTTGCCTCAACCAGACGGCCCGCACCTGAATCTAGGTGATTCGCGCCCCGGTGGGTGACACTCTCTTGATGTCAAATCGTCGTATTTCCGCACAATCCGGGTGAATACGGTAGCTGGGGCCCCCGCTCGTCCGGGCCCCGTGCGTCCGCCGGCTTTCCGGATTGCGCTGGATCGATATCTCGTGAATGGCGTTAGGCGTTGGGGCTGCACATAATTGGGTCGCCAGGACCCGCGACCGACGTTGACATTCTCGACTGTCCCGCCGGATGCTGGAACCCTCGGTTGGACCGGCTCAAACAGAGATCAGGCACCATGAATCCCGTCAAAGCACTCGAAAACCACGGCCAGTCGGTCTGGCTGGATTTCCTGGCCCGCGGCTTCGTCGCCAAGGGTGAGTTGCAAAGGCTGATCGATACCGACGGCGTCAAAGGGGTCACTTCGAATCCGTCGATCTTTGAAAAGGCGATCGGCAGTTCCGATGAATATGACGGCGCGATCGGAAAGGCGCTGAAAGGCGGCGATCGTCCGGTCGCCGACCTGTTCGAGCAGCTTGCGGTCGAAGACATTCAGCATGCCGCCGACGTGTTGCGGCCGGTCTACGACCGCCTCAAGGGCGAGGATGGCTTTGTCAGCCTGGAAGTATCGCCCTATCTCGCGACGGACACCAAGGGTACGATCGCCGAGGCCGAGCGGCTCTGGAACGACGTCAGCCGCAAGAACCTGATGGTCAAGGTGCCGGCGACGCCGGAGGGTCTGCCGGCGATCCGGCATCTGATCGGCGAAGGCATCAGCATCAACATCACGCTGTTGTTCTCGCAACAGGTCTATCTGCAGGTCGCGGAGGCCTACCTTGCGGGCCTGGAAAAATACGTCGCCAAAGGCGGCGATCCCTCGCATGTCGCAAGCGTCGCGAGCTTCTTTGTCAGCCGCATCGACACCATGGTGGACAAGCAGCTTGACGACAAGATCGCCAAAGCCAACGACCCGACCGAGAAGGAGCGGCTCGCCGCGCTCAAGGGCAGGATCGCGATCGCCAATGCAAAGCTCGCCTATCAGGAATACAAGCGCCTGTTTTCAGGCGCACGCTGGGAAAAGCTCAAGGCCAAGGGAGCAAAGCCGCAGCGGCTGCTGTGGGCCTCGACCGGCACCAAGAACAAGGACTATAGCGACGTGCTCTATGTCGAAGAGCTGATCGGCCCCGATACCGTCAACACCGTGCCGCCGGCGACGCTGGATGCGTTCCGCGATCATGGCAAGGTCCGCGACAGCCTCGAGGAGGATGTCGAGGATGCGCGAAGCGTGCTCGAAGAACTCGATAGGTCCGGCGTCTCGCTCGACGCCATCACCGCCGAGCTCGTCAAGGACGGCGTCAAGCAATTCGCCGATGCCGCCGACAAGCTTTACGGCGCGGTCGCCCACAAGCGCGCCGCCGTGCTCGGCGGCGGGATCGACCGGCAGAAATTCGCGCTCGGCGCAGGAATCGAAAAAGCGGTTGCGAAAAACAGCGAGGAATGGCGCGCGGCGGCGAAAATCCGAAAGTTGTGGCAGAAGGACAAGTCGGTCTGGACCGGCGACGATGAAGACAAATGGCTGGGCTGGCTGAACAGTCCTGCCAGCGCCGACATCTCCGACTACGAGGATTTTGCGCAGCGCGTGAAGGGGCAAAACTTCACCGACGCCGTGGTGCTCGGCATGGGCGGATCGAGCCTCGGCCCCGAAGTGCTGGCGGAAACGTTTGCGAAGAAATCCGGCTTCCCGAAATTGCACGTCCTGGACTCGACCGATCCCGCACAGGTCCGCGCGATGGAGAAAGCCGTTAATCTCGCCAAGACCCTGTTCATCGTCTCCAGCAAATCCGGCGGCACCACCGAGCCGAACGCGATGAAGGATTATTTCTTCGATCGCGTCGCCAAGACCATCGGCGCCGACAAGGCGGGGCATCGCTTCATCGCGGTGACCGATCCCGGCTCGTCGCTGGAGAAGGTCGCCACCAAACAGGATTTCGCGCGGGTCTTCCACGGCGAAGCCACGGTCGGCGGACGATACTCCGTGCTATCGCCGTTCGGGCTGGTTCCGGCCGCCGCCGCCGGCATCGACGTTCGCAAGCTGATCAAGCACGCGCTTTCGATGGTCCGTTCCTGCGGCGCCGATGTGCCGCCGCAGCAAAATCCGGGCGTGCAGCTCGGGCTTGCGATGGGGCTTGCCGGTCTCGAAGGCCGCGACAAGGTGACGATCTCGTCATCGAGCAAGATCGCCGATTTCGGCGCCTGGGCCGAGCAGTTGATCGCGGAATCCACCGGCAAGGAGGGCAAGGGCCTGATCCCGATCGACGGCGAGCCGCTTGCCGATCCCGCAGTCTATGGCCACGATCGCTTCTTCATCGATATCCGCACCGAAGGCGAAAACGACGCCGCGCATGACGAAAAGCTCGACGCGCTGGAAGCGGCCGGCCATCCGGTCGTCCGCATTGTCATGCAGTCGATCGATCACATCGGCCAGGAATTTTTCCGTTTCGAGATGGCGACCGCGGTCGCGGGCTCGATCCTCGGCATCAACCCGTTCAACCAGCCCGACGTCGAGGACGCCAAGATCAAGACCCGCGAACTGACCGCGGCGTTCGAGAAAACCGGTGCGCTGCCACCCGAAACGCCGGTGATGGCGTCGGCCAGGGCCGACCTCTACACCGACGACCACAACGCCGCCGACTTGCGCAAGGCGGGCGCCGATGGCGATCTCGGCTCCTGGATCAAGGCTCATCTCGCACGCACCAACGCGGACGATTATGTGGCCCTGCTCGCCTATATCGAGCGCGATCATGCGCATATCGAGGCGTTGCAGGAGATGCGGCTCAAGGTGCGCGACAAGCGCCATGTCGCGACCTGCGCCGAATTCGGACCGCGCTTCCTGCATTCGACCGGGCAGGCCTACAAGGGCGGGCCCGACAGCGGCGTGTTCCTGCAGATCACCGCCGATGACACCAAGGACTTGCCCGTGCCCGGCCAGAAGGCGAGTTTCGGCGTGATCAAGGCGGCACAGGCGCGCGGCGATTTCGACGTGCTGACCGAGCGCGGCCGGCGGGCGCTGCGCGTGCATCTCAAAGGCGATCTCGAATCGGGACTGAAGATGCTCGACGAAGCGATCACCGCGGCTCTCAACTAGAACATGATCCCGAAAAGTGGAGGCCCGGTTTTTCGGATCAGATCATGCTCAAAATAAATAAGGAAGAAACATGCAGCTCGGCATGATCGGCTTGGGACGGATGGGCGGCAACATCGTCCGCCGGCTGATGAAGCATGGCCATACGGCCGTCGTTTACGACAAGGACGAGAAGGCGGTGGCGGCGCTCGCCGCCGACGGCGCTGCCGGCGCGAAAGCGCTGGAGGATTTCGTTGCAAAGCTCGAAAAGCCGCGCACCGCCTGGGTGATGCTGCCGGCCGGCAAGATCACCGAAGCGACGATCGAGGCGCTGGCAAAATTGATGCAGGGTGGCGACGTCATCATCGACGGCGGCAACACGTTCTGGCAGGACGACGTCCGCCGCGGCAAGGCGCTGAAGGAACGCGGCATCCGTTATGTCGATGTCGGCACCTCGGGCGGCGTCTGGGGCATCGAGCGCGGCTATTGCATGATGATCGGCGGCGACAAGGCGGTGGTCGACCGGCTTGATCCGATCTTCGCAGCGCTCGCGCCTGGTATCGGCGACATCCCGCGTACGCCTCACCGCGAGGGACGCGACGGCAGGATCGAGCAAGGCTACATCCACGCCGGCCCGGTCGGCGCCGGGCATTTCGTCAAGATGATCCATAACGGCATCGAATACGGCCTGATGCAGGCCTATGCCGAAGGCTTTGACATCTTGAAGAACGCCAACAGTGAGGCGCTGCCCCCCGACCATCGTTTCGATCTCGACATCGCCGACATCGCCGAGGTGTGGCGGCGCGGCAGCGTGATCCCGTCATGGCTGCTCGATCTCACCGCCTCCGCGCTCGCCGAGAACCACACGCTGGATAATTATTCGGGCTTTGTGGAAGATTCCGGCGAGGGCCGCTGGACCGTGAATGCCGCGATCGACGAGGCCGTCCCTGCCGAAGTGCTGACCGCTGCGCTGTTTGCGCGCTTCCGCTCGCGAAAAGACCACACCTTCGCGGAAAAAATCCTTTCCGCGATGCGCGCCGGGTTCGGCGGTCACCGGGAGCCAGCGCCGGGCACTGCGAAGCCGAAGGTCTGAAAGCCGATGACGAACGGTCAAAAGCCAGATCCCTGCTCCTTTGTCATCTTCGGCGTCACCGGCGACCTCGCGCATCGCCTTGTCATCCCTGCCCTTTATAATCTCGCCGCGACCAACCTTTTGCCGGAGAGATTCTGTATTGTCGGAGTTGCCCGCAAGGGGATGTCGAGCACCGGGCTGACCGACAGCCTGATGAAGGGCCTGCGCCAGTTCGCCACCCGCAAGGTCGACGAAGCGCTCGCCAGGCAATTGCTGGAATGCGTCACCTGTGTCGAGGCCGACCCGAGAGATCCAGCCTCGTTCGATGCGATGCGCGACCGGCTCGACAAGCTCGAAGTTGCGCGGAACACCGGCGGCAATCGCCTGTTTTATCTGGCGACGCCGCCGAATGCCTTCCTGCCGATCAGCCGGGAGCTCGGCCGCACGGGCATGCTGGCCGAAAACGGCTCGTGGCGGCGGCTCGTGATCGAAAAACCGTTCGGCACCGATCTCGCGTCAGCCAGGGCGTTGAACAGCGAGCTGCAAAGGCTCCTGGATGAGCATCAGATCTACCGGATCGATCATTACCTCGGCAAGGAGACCGTGCAGAACATCCTGGTGCTGCGGTTCGCCAACGGCATGTTCGAGCCGATCTGGAATCGCAATCACATCGACCACATCCAAATCACGGTCGACGAGAAGCTTGGCGTCGGTCACCGCGGCAGCTTCTACGATTCGACCGGCGCGCTGCGCGACATGGTGCCGAACCACCTTTTCCAGCTCATGTCGCTGGTCGCCATGGAGCCGCCGATCCGGTTCGACGCGCACTCGGTGCGTTCGGAGAAAGCTGACGTGTTGGCGGCGATCCAGACCCAGAGCGAACAAGAGGCTTTGCACAATTCCGTGCGCGGACAATATCGCGGCGGCAGGATCGGCGACACCGAGATCGAGGATTATCGCAAGACCGAGGACGTCAGGCCCGGCAGCACCACGGAAACCTATGCCGCGCTGAAACTCACCATCGACAATTGGCGCTGGGCCGGCGTGCCGTTTTACCTGCGCACCGGCAAGGCTCTCGGCGTCAAGCGCACCGAAATCGCGATCAAGTTCAAGCAGGCGCCGTTCGCCATGTTTCGCGATACTCCGGTCGACCGGCTGTCGCAGAATTATCTCGTCATCTCGACCGAACCGACCGAAGGCATCGAGCTGCAGTTCAACACCAAGGTGCCGGGCCCTTCGATCAACATCGACGGCGTCGAGATGAAGTTCCGCTACAAGGATTACTTCAAGGCCGATCCCGCCACCGGCTATGAGACGCTGATCTACGACTGCATGATCGGAGACAACATCCTGTTTCAGCGCGCCGACAGCGTCGAGGCCGGCTGGCAGGCGGTGCAGCCGTTCCTTGACGGCTGGAAGAAGGCCGGCGCCAGGGGACTGAAGATCTACGACGCCGGCAGCGAAGGCCCGGAGGAAGCGGACGACCTGTTGGCCCGCGACGGCCGAAGCTGGCGCAAGCTGACCTGACGATGGCGGCCCACGACCAGCGCCAGGTGATTGTTGTCGCCGATCCGCCGGCACTCGCAAAAGCCGCCGCAGACCGTCTTCTGGCAAGGATGGCCGCAAACCCCGGCCGCATCGCGATTTGCCTCACCGGCGGGTCGAGCCCAAAGAAGCTCTATGAGTTGCTCGGCACCGAGGCCTACCGCGGTCGGATCCCGTGGGACCGTACGCACTGGTTCATCGGCGACGAGCGTTTTGTCCTGGCGAACGATCCGCTCAACAACATGGCGATGGCGCGCGGCATCTTCCTCGATCGTTTTTCGCCGGCCTCCCACATCCATCCGATCCTGACCGACAAAAGCCCTGACGAAAGCGCCGAACGCTATCAGCGTGAGCTGAAATCGTTTTATGGCGCCGACCGGCTGGACTCCGGGCGGCCGTTGTTCGATATCGTGCTGATGGGGGTCGGGCCCGACGGCCACACCGCGTCGATCTTTCCGGATTACCCGGCACTCGCGGAAACCGAACGTTGGGTCGTCGGCCTGCCGCAGGCGCATGTCGAGCCTTTCGTGCCGCGGGTGACGCTGACGTTACCCGCCCTCGCCTCCTGCCGCGAGATGCTGTTCGAGGTGGCGGGGTCGGACAAGCGCGCGATCTTGACGCGCGTGCTCAATGGCGAGAACCTGCCGGCCGCCCGCGCGCACTCGATCGGCGAGACCATCTGGCTTGTCGATGCCGCAGCCCTTCCGGAGAATTTTCGTGGCTGACCCCGAGGAAATACTGTGCGCGCTGGTCGTCATGGGCGTCTCAGGCTCCGGCAAAAGCACCATCGGAGAAAAGCTGGCCGAACGGATCGGCTGGCGTTACGAGGACGGCGACAGGTTTCACCCCGCAAGCAATGTCGCCAAGATGAGCGCCGGCCAACCGCTGACCGACGAGGATCGCTGGCCGTGGTTGCAGGCGATTGCCGACGAGATCGACCGGGCCTGCAAGGCGGGCGAACGCGCCGTGATCGCCTGTTCCGCGCTGAAGCACGCCTATCGCGACATCCTGGTGCATGGACGGAGCGACGTCCGCATCGTCTTTCTCAACGGCACGCCGGCATTGATCGCGGGCCGGCTCGCCCGGCGCAGGGGGCACTTCATGCCGCCGGGGCTTCTCGACAGCCAGTTCAGGACGCTGGAGCCGCCCGACGCGAGCGAACATCCCGTGACGGTATCGATCGACGCTTCGGCAGAGACCATCGTCGAGGACATATTGCGCCAATTAAAGCTTGATCCGGCCAGCCGCGGCGCCGCACGCAGGAAGCATTCATGAGCCCTATCGCGCTGGTGGTATCGGACTGCGACGGCACGTTACTGACCAAGGACAAGACCCTGACCGAAGGCGCGAAGGCCGCGGCCTGGCGGCTGCATGAGGCCGGCATCGGCTTCACCATCGTCTCTAGCCGGCCGACCATCGGCATGGGATTTTTGATCGCGCCTTTGGCGATCACGCTACCGGTCGGCGCGTTCAACGGCAGTTCGATCGTCGATGCAACGCTAAAGCCGATCGAGCAGCATCTGATCCCCGCGCCTGTCGCGCAGCGCAGCCTCGATTTGCTCAACCAGTTCGGCGTCGATATCTGGCTGTTCACCAACGAAAAATGGCTGACACGCAATCCCAACGGCGAATACGTCCCGCATGAAAAACGCACGATCAGGCATGATCCGACCATCGTTGCGGATTTTGCACCGTACCTGTCGAGCGCCTGCAAGATCGTCGGCGCCAGCTCGGATGCCGAATTACTGAAGCGCTGCGAAGCCGCGATGCAAGAGGCCGTCGGCCAACAGGCGACCGCGGTCCGCTCACAGACCTATTATCTCGACATTACGCCGCCGGGCCATGACAAGGGAACGTTCGTCGAGGCAATGGCCAAACGGCTCAAGATTTCGACCGACGCGGTCGCCACCATTGGCGACATGCAGAACGATCTCGCGATGTTTCGAAAAAGCGGCCTGTCGATCGCGATGGGGAACGCGACCGACGACGTCAAGCAGCAAGCGACGCGTGTGACGGCCTCGAACGAGGACGAGGGTTTTGCCAAGGCGATCGACATGATTTTGACCAATAGCGGCGCAGCCTGATCATTTCGAACTATTTTTGCGCCTCCATGTTCTTTCGTTCGCCTCCGTCGACGAACACGACCGGCGTTCCTTTTTTGGTACTGTTGGCGAGCAGCCCCACGTCCCAGTTCGTCAGCCGAACGCAGCCATGGGATTCGGTCTTGCTGACTTTCGAAGGATCAGGAGTGCCATGGATGCCGTAGCCCTCCGCCGAGAGCCCTATCCAGTACGATCCCACCGGATTGTTCGGACCCGGATTGATGGTGAAAGGTGTTTTTGATCTGACGCCTTTGAATTTATAGTCGGGATTGTAGCGATAGGTCGGATTGGGATCGACCGAGACGACATTGAAGCTGCCGCTTGGGGTCGGCTTCTCCGCGCTACCGACGGTCGCGGGAAAGAAGGCGACCAGGGCTCCGGAGGGATCGAACGCCTTCACCGTCTGGCGGGACTTGTCGACTTCGATCCGGCCGATCGTCAATTTGGTTTGCTTGTTGGGCACGCTGGCCACGAAAATGGTCTCGCCGGCCTGGTCGAATTTCTTTCCGGGATTGAGCGCCGACAGCAGCGCTTCGCTCATGTGAAACTTCTCGGCCAGGGCTTCGCGCGGGCTCGTGTAGTTGAGCGCCTTCAGATCTTTCATGTCAGCCAGCTTCGCCGGAAGTTTCTTCAGGAAGGATCCCTTCACATCGTCTTTAGAGATCGTGTATTCGGTGATCGCGGCGTCGTTGGTTGTCGCCACAAGCGCAGTCCAAATCTCCGGCCTAAGCGCCTTATCGACCACGAAGCCCTTGGCCTCGGCGAAGGCCTTTAGGGCTTTTTGTGCGTTTTCACCGAGCTTTCCGTCGATTTCCCCCGGCGAGAATTGAACCCGATCGAGGAGAACCTGGGCCTTTACGATAGCGGGATCGATCTTGTCCTCAACGGGACGCTTCGATCGAAATCCAGCGTTGTTGATCGCCGCCGCATCAAGCCCGGTCGCCACCGCCGGAAATACCAGCGAGCCCAAAACGACGGCCGCGACGGACGAACGGATCATCCGGCAACCCTCCAGCAAAGCCCAGACAACAATGAATTCCGCGCGGGCAAGTTCCATGCTTGGGAATCGAAAACGGGGAAACGTGCCCCCTCGCGAGGTCGAGCGGCAAACGCCGCGGCCGGACGGCCGCATCGCTGGGTCTTCCGATTTTGGCCGTCGCTCAGGTCATGCGCGGCGTTGATCAACGCGGTGTGGATCAACCCATGCCGGAAGTTAGCGCGAAGGCAATTGTGCTCCGGCAGGGGGCGGCGGTCGCGACTCCAACTGCACAGCCGATGACTGCGCCCTCGGTTGCGGAGGCTTGCGCGGCGGGACCGAGACTGCCTGCGGCGCCGGTGGGGGCTGAGGCGGGAATGACAGCTTCTCCTTGATGTCCTGCTCAACAGCCTGCAGGGCAGCAATGTTCTGCGACATCTGTTCCTGCCTGGCAGCGAGCAGCTCCAAGTTGCGCCGCACGACGTCGAGATTGGACGCCAGGGGAGCAAGCTGCTGCACCAGGTCAGGGGAATTTGTAGTGACGGCTGGAGACTTCGTCACCGAGACGGACAATAACCAGCCCAGCGTTGGAGCGCGGGCCAATAACATCTCTTTTGCTTGGTCACCGTAAGACTGCCATGCAAGGGTGGCGCCGACACCGATGAGAACCACGATAAAAAATCGGGCAAGCGTGCCGAATATTCGCCTGCCAATCGACGGGCGGCGGCTCGCAACCTGATCGTTCTTGAAGCCGGACGGACGAGGAGAACGGACCGATGGCCTCACGGGGCGCATGCCAATGCCCTGCTCGGATCGTGCGTCCAGATCGCGTGCAGCCCCGTCAGACGGAACTTCTTCGGCCGTCAACCACTCCTCCGCGGCGAGAGAGGGGCTTCGCAAGGAACGCATGATACCTCCACCGGGGGTTCTTCTGCCGTTGATTGAAAGGAAGAAGCGATCATGGTTTGGCAGGACCGAGGCAGGAGCGCAGCAGTCCTGCGGCGATTGTGAGAACCGCTGCACGAAAGCGCAACGACAAGTATAACTAGATTCCGCGCTCTACTTCGATCGTTGCATGGCCGGCTTTTCCGACTTCGCGGCGTCGCTCAGATTATGCGCGGTATTGATCAAGGCGATATGCGTCAGCGCCTGTGGAAAATTGCCGGTCTGGCGCCCGACGCCGGGGTCGAACTCCTCCGCGAGTAGCCCGAGATCGTTTGCCACCGCGACGACGCGGTCAAACAGCGCCTGGGCCTTGCCGATCTCGCCCGCCAGCACATAGGCGTCGGCAAGCCACAGGCTGCAGGCCAGAAACGCACCTTCGATCGGCGGCTTCTCGTCCGAGACTTCGCGGGGATCGTGCCGCAATACAAATCCATCCCACATCAGGTATTTCTCGATGGCCGCGATGGTGCCGCGAACCCGCGGGTCCGATGCAGGGAGGAAACCCACACACGGCATCAGGAGGATACTGGCATCGAGCAAATCCGAGCCATAGGATTCGACGAATGCATTCAGCTCGGGGTTAAACCCTTCTTCGCAGACGTCGCGACAAATCTTGTCGCGCAGCTCCCGCCAGCGATCGAGCGGCGCCTCAAGTCCGAATTTTTCGGCGCTCTTGATGCCGCGGTCAAACGCAACCCATGTCATCATTTTCGACGAAACATAGTGCTTGGGCTCGCCACGGCGTTCCCAGATGCCGTGATCGGGCTCATCCCATACTTCCTCCAGATGCTGAAGCACCGCGCGTTCCAGTGCCCAACTCTCTTCATCAAGTTTCAGCTCGGCCACACGTGATTGGTGAAATGCGTCGATCAATTCGCCGTAGACGTCGAGCTGCAATTGGGCATGCGCTGCATTGCCGACCCGCACCGGCTGCGCGCCTTCGTAACCCAATAGCCAACCCGCCTCCCATTCCAGGAGGCGGCGCTGGCCCATGATTCCGTACATGATCTGCATGTTCGCGGGCCAGCCGGCCGCGGCGCGCAGCAGCCAATTGTGCCAGGCCAAAGCCTCCTCGGTATAACCCGAGTTCATCAGCGCCAGCAGCGTGAAGGTGGCGTCGCGCAACCAGCAGAAGCGGTAATCCCAGTTCCGGCTGCCGCCCAGCTTTTCCGGCAGCGAGGTCGTCGGGGCCGCGACAATGCCGCCGGTCGGCTCGTAAGTCAGGGCTTTCAGCGTGATCAAGGATCGGATCACGAGATCGCGACGCTCACCTTTACAGGTGCAGCGGCTGCACCATTCGGTCCAGTAATCTTCGGTGTCCTCCAGCGCCTGTGCCGGATCGATCGGCTCGGGCAGCGGCAGATGTGAAGGGCCGTAGGTGAGCACGAAGGGAATGGTCTCGCCCTCGCCCACTTCGAAATTCGCAACCGTGGTCAAGTCCTCGCCGCGGGTCTCGACCGGCGTGCGCAGCACGGTCATATCCTGCCCGGTAATCGCCAGCAGCGCGCCATCTTCGGTCCGTCTGACCCAGGGGATGTCAACGCCGAAGCCGAAACGGATCACGAGCTGCATCTGCAGCTTCACCCTGCCCGCGACGCCGCGCACCAGCCGGACGACGTCGGAGGCGTTGCCGCGCGGCGGCATGAAGTCGATCAGTGCGACGACGCCGTTTGCGGTTTCAAACCGCGTCTCCAGGATCAGCGTGTTATCCCAGTAGCGGCGCGAGGATTTCTTGATCTCTTCCGCAGGCGAGATCAGCCAGCGGCCGTTCCGGTTGGTGCCCAGCAAAGCCGCAAAGCACGCATCGGAATCAAAGGCGGGCCAGCACAGCCAATCGATCGATCCGTCGCGGCCGACCAGCGCTGCGGTCTCGCAATCGCCGATCAGCCCATAGTCTTCGATTTTGCAGGACAACTCTGTTTCACTCGTCGAAAAAAGCCTGCCCCCTTCAATCCGTCTTGCGCGCGCGTTAATCCGTCTTGCGCGTGCGTTCTCCTGTCGCCGCCTTGAAAGCTGCCAGATCGACGGCGTCCGGGATTTCGTCGATCGCGAGCGGCAAGCGTTGCCGCCAGTTCGGATGCTCGTCGACGGTGCCCGGGATATTGGGCTGATCGACCACGCCGAGCAAATCCTCGAGCGAAATCGCCAGAAGACGCGACCTGGTCCGTGACAGCAACCTCACAACCGCGTTGAGATCGTGACGTTCGATGCCGTTGTACCGCAACATCTCGTTCAGCATGCCTAGCGCATGCCAGCGCGCATCGTCGCTTTCGCCGGGGTCTATCCCAAGCGACCGCTTCAGCTTCAGATCGCTGAACGATCGCCAGCCCGCATAGGTCGAGAGGTCGTGGGTATTGAAGGTGACAAGTGCGTTTGCGGTGTAATGATCGAGGCCGCGGAAACGGCCGTGATCGTCGCGCTCGAACATCATCACCAGATAGGACCAGATGCCCCAATCGGCCATCTGCTCGCGAAAGCCTTCCGGCACGGTGCCGAGGTCTTCGCCGATCACGACGCAAGAATGCGCCACGCTTTCCTGCGCGGTCACCCCCATCAGAGCCTCGAACGGCATCTGCACATAGACGCCGCTATCGGCGGCAAAGCCGTGCGGCACAAGATAGAGCCGCTTCAGGCCCAGCACGTGATCGAGCCGGATCGCGCCGGCGTGGCGCATCGAGGCCTGCAGCATCTCGCGAAACGGGGCAAAGGATTGCATGGCAAGTCCGGCCGCGTTGAATCCGGCAAGGCCCCAGTTCTGGCCGAGCGTGTTCAACGGGTCCGGCGGTGCGCCGACCGCGAGCTGGCGAGAGATCGCCGCCTGCTCGTTCCAGGCGTCGAATCCGTCGGATTGCACGCCGACCGCGACGTCGAGATAAAGACCGACCCTCATGCCGAGGTCACGCGCAAGCTCCTTGCACGACCGCAATTGCTGGTCGGCGGTCCATTGCACGAATTCGACGAACTCGATCTCGCGTTTGTCGACGCCCGCACGCAATTTGGCGCATTTGTCGTCATCCGGCCGCCGCCATTCCTCCGGCCATTCCCACCAGGGCGTGCTGAAGCGATGCCGCAGCACTTCAAAGCAGGCAAACCGCGACAAGAGCGGCGCGCGTTCGGCGCGGAATTTCGCGAAATCCGCGCTTCGAGCGGATTTCGCCCCGGCGGAAAACCGCTTGAACGCCGATCGCAGCGCCCGCCACTTCAATCCGGCCACCGCGACATAGTCGACAACGGGGCTTTGCCGAAGCCGCGGCGTGGTTTCGTCGGCCTCCGCAAAGGCCTGGGCCGAATATTCCGGGATTTTCTCGACGTCGATATAGAGCGCGTTCAGGAATAGCCGGCTGTTCGGCGAATAGGGGCTGCAATCGCCGGGCCGGTCGTCGAACAGCACATGCAGCGGATTGAGGCCGATACCATCGGCCCCCAAATCGTTCGCAAGCTCGATCAGCGCTTCCAGGTCGGTGAAATCGCCCATGCCCCAGTTGCGCACCGAACGCACACCGTAGAGTTGCACGGCGAGCAGCCAGCTGCGGTCGAAATCACCATCAAAGGCGCGCCGCGGCGCGACGATCAGGGGGATCTCTTCCGAACAGGCGCTATCCGCCAGATGCAGCCGATAGGAGCCGACCGGCAAATCCTCTGGCCAGGCGATGACCGGATCCCGGGTCTCGCCCTCGGCGATAACCTTAAGATCGGCCATAATTTTCCAACGCAGCGGCAACGTGGCAGCCTGCGAAAGCTCGGTCCGCCTGGCCTCGCCGGAACGAATCACCACCGGCCCGCCGAGCAGGCGGTGTGGGGCCTGGGCAGGCATGGCGTCCAGGATGATCTTCAACGCGGCCTCACCGGTCACACGATGGTGACCCTGGCCGTCGATAAATTCCGTCTGAATTCCCAGATTCTCAGCTTGAGTAAAAAGGTTCATTCGGCACGCGGCTTGCACGCAGGAAGATGGAGGGAGCTACGAAATTGTATAATTGCTGGAAGGAGATAGAAGGTATCCAACGCTCTCTCCTCCCCGCCGTTCCCCGGGAACCAATGCCCGTGAGCGGCTTTGTATATAGGTTCGGAACGCCCTCCCGGAGCCGGGACGTCAATTCCATACCAGTGGCGGCATCACCGTGAACAAAACAACTCAAACTGTCGAGAGTGCCGGTGGCACTTTCCATATCGAGGATGTCTATCCGCTGATTGACGGCGGGCGTTTTCCCGTTAAGCGAATCGTCGGTGAGCGCGTCGAAATTTGGGCGGACATTTATCGTGACGGGCATGATGTCACCGCCGCCGCCTTGATTTGGCGCCATGAGCGCGAGCGCGAATGGCACCGTGAGCCGATGACCCTTCACGACAACGATCGCTGGAGCGGATCGTTCGTGCCGGACCAGGTGGGCCGCCACCTCTATGCGATCGAGGCATGGACCGACGCATTCGCCACCTGGCGCCGCGGGTTTGAGCTGAAGCAGAAGGCCGGCGCCGACGTCACGCTCGATGCCATCGAGGGCGCCGCCATGCTGACCAAGGCGCAGGGCGGCGGACACGACGAGACCGCGGTGATCCTCAAGCGATGCGAAGAATATCTGCAGACCGGCGACACTGCACCGCTGCTGACTCCGGAATTGCAGGACGCCATGGCCGAAGGCCAGTTCCGGCCCGACCTGACGCGATCGGCGCTGTTTCCCTTGGTTGCCGACCGGGTAAGGGCCCGGTATGGCGCCTGGTATGAGATGATACCGCGCAGCCAGGGAACGACGGTGGGCGAGCACGGCACGTTCAAGGATTGCATCGCGCGCCTGCCGGACGTCGGCGCGATGGGTTTTGATGTCGTCTATCTCACGCCGATCCACCCGATCGGAGAGACCAACCGCAAGGGCCGCAACAATGCGGTGACGGCAGAAGAAGGCGATCCCGGCAGCTTCTATGCGATCGGATCCGCCGAAGGCGGCCACGATGCGGTGCATCCGCAGTTGGGCACGCTTGCGGATTTCCGCGAGTTCGTGGCGGCCTGCGAGAAGCTCGGCATCGAAGTCGCGCTCGACTTCGCCGTGCAGTGCTCGCCCGATCATCCCTGGCTGAATCAGCATTCGCAATGGTTCAAACGCCGGCCGGACGGCTCGATGCGCTATGCGGAAAATCCGCCCAAGAAATACGAGGACATCGTCAATCCGGATTTTTCGTCCGAAGATTCCGGCGCGCTGTGGAATGCGCTGCGCGACGTGGTGCTGTTCTGGATCGATCAGGGCGTCAAGATCTTCCGGGTGGATAATCCCCACACCAAGCCTCTGCGGTTCTGGGAATGGCTGATCCGCGAAGTCCAGCTTCAGCACCCGGACGTGATCTTCCTGGCCGAAGCCTTCACGCGGCCAAAGCTGATGAAGGGGCTCGCCAAGCTCGGCTTCACCCAGTCTTATACCTACTTCACCTGGCGCACCGAGAAATGGGAACTTGAGCAATATCTCACCGAGCTCACAAGTTACCCCGAGCGGGATTTCTATCGCCCGAATTTCTTCGTCAATACACCCGACATCCTGCCCTATCATTTGCAGGGCGGCGAAGCCTGGATGTTCAAATCCCGCGCCGCGCTGGCGGCGACGCTTTCGAGCACTTACGGCATCTATAACGGCTTCGAGCTGCTCGAGCACGAACCGATCCCGGGCCGCGAAGAATATCTTGATTCCGAAAAATACGAGATCAAGGTCCGCGATTGGGACAAGCCCGGCAACATTAAGCCGTATATCAGCGACCTCAACCGCATCCGGCGAGCCAATCCGGCGTTGCAACAGACCAGCAATTTGCATTTCATCGGGATCGAGGACGGCAATGTCACTGCCTTCGCGAAAGAGTCTGTCGACCAGACCAACACGGTGGTCGTCACTATCGCGTTGTCGGGCGATGTGCACGATTTCTGGCTGCCTCTCGGCGACGTCCAGGTCGGCGCGGAAGGCGAGCGACGCCCGGTCGCGGCGGTGGAAAACCTGATCACGGGGGAGCGTTCGCCGGTGGAATGGGGCGGCATCCGCCTGCGCACCGATCCGATGCGCGATCCCGCCTTGCTGTTCCGCTGTTTGGCATAAACATAAAAGAGTAGCTACATGAATGTGCTCCCGTCCATTGATGCCAAGGAATTGCCGGTCACCGAGATCAGCGATGAGCTTTGGTACAAGGACGCCATCATCTATCAGCTGCACGTCAAAGCCTTTGCCGACAGCAACAATGACGGCATCGGCGATTTCGCGGGGCTCACGGAAAAGCTCGACTATCTCCAGGATCTCGGCGTCACCGCGCTCTGGCTGTTGCCGTTCTATCCCTCGCCCGGCCGCGACGACGGCTACGACATCGCCGACTATCGGCGACATCAATCCCGATTTCGGCGACGATGAAGGACTTCCGCGCGCTTCATGCAGGAAGCCAAGCAGCGCGGCATGCGGGTCATCACCGAGCTCGTGATCAACCACACCTCCGACCAGCATCCCTGGTTCAAGCGCGCCCGCCGCAGCGACCCGGAGTCGAGCGCGCGCAACTGGTATGTCTGGAGCGACACCGACCAGAAATATCCGGGCACACGGATCATCTTCACCGACACCGAAAAGTCGAACTGGACCTGGGACCCGGTGGCCGGCCAGTTTTACTGGCACCGCTTCTTCTCGCACCAGCCGGACCTGAACTTCGACAATCCGCGCGTGGTCAGCGCCATCATCCAGGTGATGAAGCGCTGGCTCGATGCCGGCGTCGACGGCTTCCGGCTCGACGCCATCCCCTATCTGTGCGAGCGCGAAGGCACCAACAACGAGAACCTGCCGGAGACCCACGCCATCATCAAGAAGCTGCGCGCCGAGCTCGACGCCTACGCCAAGGGCAAGGTGCTGCTGGCCGAGGCCAACCAGTGGCCCGAAGACGTGCAGGCCTATTTCGGCCAGGGCGACGAATGCCACATGGCCTATCATTTCCCGCTGATGCCGCGCATCTACATGGCGATCGCGCAGGAAGACCGCTTTCCGATCACCGACATCATGCGGCAGACGCCGGACATCCCCGCCAACTGCCAATGGGCGCTGTTCCTGCGCAACCACGACGAGCTGACGCTGGAAATGGTGACCGACGTCGAACGCGACTATCTGTGGTCGACCTACGCCAACGACCCGCGCGCCCGCATCAACCTCGGCATTCGCCGGCGCCTGGCGCCGCTGATGGACAACGACCGGCGCAAGATCGAACTGATGAACTCGCTGCTGATGTCGTTTCCGGGCACGCCGATCATCTATTACGGCGACGAGATCGGCATGGGCGACAATATCTATCTCGGCGACCGCAACGGCGTGCGCACGCCGATGCAATGGACGCCGGACCGCAACGGCGGCTTTTCGCGCGCCGATCCGGCGCGGCTTTACGCGCCGACGATCATGGACCCGGTCTACGGCTATGAGGCGGTCAATGTCGAGGCGCAGTCGCGCAGCCTGTCGTCGCTGCTGAGCTGCGACCAAGCGGCTGATCGCGGTGCGCAAGTCGACCTTGGCGTTCGGCCGCGGCAGCATCACTTTCATCCGTCCGGCCAATCGGGCCGTGCTTTGCCATGTGCGGCAGTATCAGGACGAAGTCATTCTCTGCGTCGCCAATCTGTCGCGCTCCGCCCAGGCGATCGAACTCGATCTTTCAGCCTTGCAAGGGCCGCGATCCCGCTGGAGATGCTCGGCCGCACGCGGTTTCCCGCGATCGGCGACCTTCCCTACATGATCACGCTCGCGCCTTACGGCTTCTACTGGTTCCAGCTCCAGGAGCCCGACAAGTCGGAGCCGGTCGTGCCGCGCGCCGTGCCGGAATTCGAAACGCTGGTCGTGCCGCTCAACTCGACCTGGGTGTCGCTCGCCCGTGCCCGCGGCGTGTTCGAGCGCGACGTCTTGCCCGGACATCTGGCGCGCACGCGCTGGTATCCCGAGCGTTCGCCGGCCAACATCCATCCGACGCTGACATCGGCCATCCCGTTCTGCGACATCGGCGATAACCGGCCGTGGCTCGCCTTCTTCGAGGCGACGCAGCGCGGCGTCAGCCGGCGTTACGTGCTGCCGATGCAGATCGAGTGGGTGCGCTTCGACCGCGAGCGCTATAACCCGCGCGCGTTCGCTGCCGTGCGCCAGGGCGCGCGCGAAGGAACGCTGCTCGATGTCGCGACCGATCATATTTTCATCGCGCTGTTGTTGCGCAATCTGCGCGAGGTCTTGACCGTCGAAGAGAACGGCCTGCGTCTTGAATTTCGGCCCACCAGCAGGTTTTCCGACAAGCCGGTCCGGCAGCCCGAGCGCATCCGCACGGTCGAAACCGAACAGTCCAACAGCACGGCGCTGGTCGACAACGACTATGTCGTCAAGATCTATCGCAAGCTCGAGGGCGGCACCAATCCCGAGATCGAAATCGGCTGGTATCTCACCGAGGTTGCGGGCTTCGCCAATACGCCGGCGCTGCTGGGTAGCGTTGAGTTTGTCGAAGGCAACCAGCGCAGCGCAGTCGGGATCGTGCACGCCTTCGTCGAGAATCAGGGCGACGGCTGGACCGTGACCTCGGCCTATCTCGATCGCTTTGTCGACGAGCAGCGCCTGTTGCCGGCCTACGAGCAACCCGGCAAGAGCGAGGAGCAGGTTCCGTATTTGCGTTACATGTCACAGACCGGACGCCGCGTCGCCGAGATGCATGTCGCGCTCGCAGCAAGCTCCGAACTCGCCGATTTCGCGCCGGAGCCAACCCGGCCCGAAGACGTGCAACGCTGGATCGACGACGTCATGGCGCGGGCCGAGCGGGTTTTCGAGGCGCTGAAGCAACGCCGCGACGGCGTCAGGGAAGCCGACCGTTCGCTGGTCGACGAGATGCTGGCGCAACGCGCCGGCTTGCAAGCTCGCCTGAGCGCACTATTGCCGCGAAATATCGACGGCCTGAACATCCGTCATCACGGCGACTTCCATCTCGGCCAGATATTGATCGTCAAGGACGATATCTTCATCATCGATTTCGAGGGTGAACCTCGCCGCCCGCTTGAGGAGCGCCGGCGCAAGGCCCCGGCGGCACGCGATGCCGCGGGGCTGATCCGCTCGATCGACTATTCGGTGACGGCGGCGCTGGATCGTGCGCTGATGATAGCACCCGACGAACACGGCAAGCTTGCAGCGGCGCTTGCCGATTGGCGCGATCGTTCGACCGACGCCTTCCTCGCCGGCTACCGCGAGGCCATGACAAATCACCGGCTCTGGCCGTCGGATCCGCATGCGGCTAGCGACCTCTTGAATTTTTTCCTGCTGGAAAAAGCCTTCTACGAGATCGAGTATGAGCTGTCCCATCGACCCGATTGGCTGCGCGTGCCATTGATGGGTATGCTTCGAATTCTATCCGAGCCAGCGAGTGCAGCCTCATGACCAAACTGCCCGCCGAGGCCTACGCGATCATCGAGGGCCGCCACTCCGATCCCTTCCACTATCTCGGCCTTCATACCGAAGGCGACAAAAGCGTCGTGCGCGCGTTTCTGCCACAAGCGTCCAATGTCGAAGCGATCGGCGAACACGGCGAGACCGCAAAGCTTGCGCGCATTCACGACGCCGGGCTGTTCACCGGCACGCTGCCGAACGGCTCGAAGCGCTACCAGTTGCGCGCCAGATATGGTGACAACGTCGTCGAGCTCGACGATCCCTACCGCTTCCCGCCGGTCCTGAGCGATTTCGATCTCTATCTGCTGGGCGAAGGGACCGACCAGCGCCTTTACGACAAGCTCGGCGCGCATCCCTTGACCATTGACGGCGTCGACGGCGTCGCCTTCGTCGTGCTCGCGCCCAACGCGCGGCGGGTCAGCGTGGTCGGCGACTTCAATTTCTGGGATGCGCGGCGGCATCCGATGCGCGTGCGCGGCGTCGGATATTGGGAATTGTTCATTCCACGCGCCAGGCCCGGCGACCACTACAAGTTCGACATCATTGGACCGAACGGCCAGCATCTGCCGCTGAAGTCCGATCCGCTCGCCTTTGCCGCGGAAATGCGCCCCAAGACTGCGTCGATCGTGTTCGACGAGAGGAGTATTCCGCATCCGCGCGCCGGCGCCTTCGGGCGTCAACGCCGTCGACTGCCCCGATCTCGATCTACGAGGTTCATCTCGGCTCGTGGCGGCGCAAGGGCAAGAATGAATGGCTGACCTACCGTGACCTCGCCGAACAGCTTCCGGCCTATGCGCGCGACCTCGGCTTCACCCATATCGAGTTTCTGCCCGTCACCGAGCATCCGTTCGACGGCTCCTGGGGCTATCAGCCGACCGGCCTGTTTGCGCCGACCAGCCGGTTCGGCTCGCCCGCCGATTTTGCCGCGCTGGTCGATGCCTGCCACCGCGAGGGCCTCGGCGTAATCCTCGATTGGGTGCCCGGGCATTTCCCGGACGATCCGCACGGCCTCGGTCATTTCGACGGCACCGCGCTCTTTGAGCACGCCGATCCCCTGCAAGGCCGCCATCTCGACTGGGGCACGCTGATCTACAATTACGGCCGCACCGAAATCGTGAATTTCCTGGTGTCGAATGCCCTGTTCTGGCTCGAGCGCTACGCCATCGACGGCTTGCGGGTCGATGCGGTCGCTTCCATGCTCTATCTCGATTACAGCCGGCCCGAGGGCGGCTGGATCCCGAACAAATATGGCGGTCGCGAAAATATCGAGGCGATCGAATTCCTGCGCCGCTTCAATACCGAGGTGTTCGCGCCGCTTCCCGCAGGCGACCACGGCTGCGGAAGAATCGACCGCCTGGCCGCATGGTGTCGCGCCCGGTCGAATGTGGCGGGCTCGGCTTCGGCTACAAATGGAACATGGGCTGGATGCACGACACGCTCGAACTACATCTCGCAAGGATCCGATCCATCGCAAATACCACCACGGCGACATCCTGTTCGGCCTGCACTATGCGTTCTCGGAGAATTTCATCCTGCCGCTGTCGCATGACGAGGTCGTGCACGGCAAGCGCTCGATCCTCGGCCGCATGCCGGGCGACGACTGGCAGCGCTTCGCGAACTTGCGCGCCTATTACGGCTTCATGTTCGGCCATCCCGGCAAGAAGCTGATGTTCATGGGCTGCGAGTTCGGCCAGGAGCGCGAATGGAGCCACGACCACTCGCTCGACTGGCACCTGCTGCGACAGAACCGAAGCATGCCGGCGTGCAAAGCGCTGATCCGCGACCTCAACCGGCTCTATCGCACGCTTGCCGGCGCTGCACGAGCTCGATTGCGACCCGGCCGGTTTCGAATGGATCATCACCGAACGATGCCGATCGCAACGTGTTCGCCTGGATGCGCAAAGGCAGTGATGCACGCGCGCGCTGCCTGGTCGTCGTGAATTTCTCGCCCAACGTATATTACAATTACCGTGTCCGCGTGCCGTTCGCCGGCAAGTGGCGCGAAGTCCTCAATTCGGATTCTTCGCATTACGGCGGCAGCAATGTCGGCAATGTCGGCGAGGTCCGCACGCTGGACGGTTTCAGTGCCCGAACTCAATTTGACCATCCCGCCGCTGGCCGCGATATTTCTCGTACCGGAAAGCTGACGCATGCGTTTGTCTGCCGGAACCTTCTCGCGTCTCGGCGCAAGCTGGGACGGCCGGGGCACCAACTTTGCGTTGTTCTCCGCCAACGCCCAGAAGGTCGAGCTTTGCCTGTTCGACAGCCAGGGCCGGCGCGAGCTCGAACGCATTGAGCTGCCTGAGCGCACCGAGGACGTTTGGCACGGCTATCTCAACGACGTCTCGCCGGGACAGCTCTATGGCTACCGTGTTCACGGCCCCTACGAGCCCGAACATGGCCACCGCTTCAACGCCAACAAGCTGCTGCTCGATCCCTATGCCAAGCGGCTCGCCGGGCGGCTGGTCTGGAGCGATGCGCATTTCGCCTACCGCACCGGCAGCGCGCGCGAGGACTTGTCCTTCGACCGCCGCGACAATGCCCGCGGCATGCCGAAGGCGGTCGTGGTCGACGAAACCTTCAACTGGGGCCGGCGCGAGATACGTCCCTCGATCCCTTGGGAAGACACCATCATCTACGAGGCGCATGTCAAAGGCCTGACCCAGACCCGCGAGGACGTGCCGCCGAATCTGCGCGGCACCTATGGCGGCCTTTCTTCGCCTGCGATGGTCGAGCATCTCAAGCGCCTTGGCGTCACCACCATCGATTTGTTGCCGATTCACGGGCTGATCGATGATCGCGTGCTGGTCGAAAGGAAGCTCTCGAACTATTGGGGCTACAATACGCTTTCCTTTTTCGCGCCCGAGCCGCGCTACGCGCAGGACAACCCGCTCGATTCCTTTCGCACCACGGTGGCGCGGCTACACGACGCCGGCATCGAGGTGATGCTCGACGTCGTCTACAACCACACCGCCGAAGGCAATCATCTGGGTCCGACGCTGTCGTTCCGCGGCATCGACAACGCCTCGTATTACTGGCTCAATCGCGAAAACCCGCGCTACTACGACGACTTCACCGGCTGCGGCTCTTCGGTCAACCTCACCCACCCGCGCGTGCTGCAGATGGTGATGGATTCGCTGCGCTACTGGGTCGAGGTCTGCCATGTCGACGGCTTCCGCTTCGACCTCGCGACCACCCTGGCGCGCGGGGTAAACGGTTTTGACCGCAACGCCGCCTTCCTGACCGCGGTCCGGCAGGACCCGGTGCTGGCGTCGGTCAAGCTCGTGGCCGAACCCTGGGACCTCGGGCTCGGCGGCTATCAGGTCGGCGCGTTCCCCTCGCAATGGTCGGAGTGGAACGATCGCTATCGCACCGCGATGCGGCGTTACTGGAGCGGCGAAGGCAGCCTGATCGGCGAAGTCTCGAGCCGCATGACCGCCTCCTCCGACCTGTTCCATCGTGACGGGCGCGCGCCGCGCGCCAGCGTCAACCACATCACCGTCCACGACGGTTTTACGCTCCTGGATTTGTTCAGCTACAACGAGAAGCACAACGAAGCCAATGGCGAAGGCAATCGCGACGGCTCGAGCGACAACCACAGCAACAATTGCGGCCATGAGGGGCCGACCGAAGATCCCGCGATCATCGCGCTGCGCCGTCAGCTGCGAAGGAACCAGCTTGCGTGCCTGCTGCTGGCGCAGGGCACGCCGCTGATCCTGGCCGGCGACGAGGCCGGCAACTCGCAGTCCGGCAACAACAACGCCTATTGCCAGGACAATGAGGTCGGCTGGATCAACTGGGAAAATCTCGGCAAGGAGGGCGAGGATTTCACCGCCTTCATCGGCCAACTGACCGAGCTGCGCCGGCGCTTCGGGCAAATCCGCACCCATCACTGGCTCGATGGGCGCCGCACCGACGGCTCCTATGGCGTGTTGTGGCTGACGCCGGCAGCTGAGGAAATGAAGGAATCCGACTGGAAGTTTCCGGAAGGCCGGTTTCTTTCCTATGTGCTTGGACCGGTGGAACAAGGACAGGCGCCGATCTTTATCGTGCTCAATGCCGCGCCCGAGGAGATTGCGTTCAAATTGCCTGTCATGACCGACTACAAGAGCTGGCAACAGGTCCTGAGCACGGCCGACGCCAAGCCGACCACGGCCGATTTTGCCGCGGGCGCGGACGCCAAGGCGCCTCCCCGCTCGGTGCTTGCCTTTGCGGGTTCGCCATGAACGAGCGGCAGTTCGGCGCGCGGCCGACAGAGGACGGCACGTCGTTCCGGCTGTGGGCGCCGGCGGCAAGGCGCGTCGACCTGTTGCTGCAAGCACCTCAACCGATGCAACGCGGCGATGACGGCTGGTTCTCAGTTGACGTCGCCGGCGTCAGGGCCGGCGCGCGTTACAAATTCCGCATCGACGGCGAGATCGACGTGCCAGATCCGGCCTCGGCGTTTCAGCCCGACGATGTGTCGGGCCCGAGCGAAGTGATCGATCATAGAAGCTACCGGTGGCGTGCCGGCGATTGGCGCGGCAGGCCGTGGCAGGAAACCGTGCTGATCGAAACCCATGTCGGCACCTTCACGCCGGAGGGCAGCTACCGCGCGATGATCGAAAAGCTCGATCATCTGGTGCGAAGCGGGATCACGGCGCTCGAGCTGATGCCGCTTGCGGATTTTGCCGGCAAGCGCGGCTGGGGTTATGACGGCGTGTTGTGGTACGCGCCCGACAGCGCCTATGGCCGACCCGACGATCTGAAAACCCTGATCGACGAAGCGCATCTGCGCGGGCTGATGGTGTTTTTGGACGTGATCTATAACCATTTCGGCCCCGAGGGAAACTATCTCGGCCGCTACGCGCCGAACTTCTTCACCGAGGCCCACACGCCGTGGGGCAGCGCGATCGATTATCGCGTACCGCAGGTGCGCGCCTTCGCGATCGGGAATGCGCTCAGCTGGTTGCGCGATTATCGCTTCGACGGGCTGCGGCTGGATGCGGTCAACACCATCGTCGAAGCCGGCGAAATCCCGATCCTGCACGATCTGAGCGCCGCGGTCGGCAAGCTTGCCACGGAAAGCGGACGCCACATCCATCTGGTGCTCGAAAATGGCGACAACCGCGCAAGCCTGCTCGATCCCGCGCAGGAGCCAGCGCGCGGCAAATACCGCGGGCAATGGAACGACGACTATCACCATGTCTGGCACGTGATGCTGACCGGCGAAGCTCAGGGCTATTACGGCGACTATCAGCGTTCGCCGCGCGGAGACCTGGCGCGTGCGCTCTCCTCGGGCTTTGTCTATCAGGGCGATGCCGCGGCCTTCTGGGGTGGAAAATTGCGCGGCGAGCCGAGCGGCGCCCTGTCACCTGCGGCCTTTGTCAATTTCCTGCAAAATCACGACCAGATCGGCAACCGCGCGCTCGGCGACCGGCTCGAGAGCATCGCCGATCCCAGAGCGATCGAGGCAGCGCTTGCCGTCACCTTGCTGGCGCCGATGACGCCAATGCTGTTCATGGGCGAAGAATGGGGATCGAAAACGCCGTTTCCGTTCTTTTGCGATTTTAAGGGAGAGCTTGCCAGCGCCGTCCGCAAGGGACGGCGGAGAGAATACGACTGGGCCTACGCCAGATATGGCGACGAGGTGCCTGATCCCCTCGACGCCGCGACATTTCGATCGGCCGTGCTCGATTGGCAAACGCGCGAAACGCCGGCGGGCGAGAAGCGGTTGGGGTTGGTGCAACGACTGCTGGCGATCCGGCACCAGGAGATCGCGCCGCGCCTTGCGGGTGCAGCCTTTGGTGATGCCCACACCGACGACAATGGCTTGCTCACCGCAAGTTGGCGCATGGGCGACGGCTCGATATCGCGGCTGGCTGCCAACCTTTCGACAAACGAAATTCCGCACCTATCTAATCACACGACCGGCACGCCGATTTGGGGCGGCGAGCCGGGCGGACTGCTCCCGCCCTGGTCGGTGTTCTGGCGCATCGGAGGGTAACAATGCCTCCGGACATTCCGATCGCGACCTATCGCCTGCAGCTGACCGCGGATTTCAACTTCGACAAGGCGGTCGAGATCGTTCCCTATCTGAAGGCGCTCGGCATCACGCATCTCTATGCCTCGCCGTTCATGCAGGCGCGAAAGGGCTCGACCCACGGCTACGACATCGTCGACCACACCAGGCTGAACCCGGAGCTCGGCGGCGAAGCCGGCTTCGAACGATTGAGCGCCGCGCTCAAAGCGCACGATATCGGCCTGATCCTCGACTTCGTGCCCAATCATGTCGGCGTGCACTTTGCGGACAATCCTTGGTGGCTCGACGTGCTGGAATGGGGCCCGGCCTCGCCGCACGCAGCCTCCTTCGATATCGACTGGGAGCAACTGCCCTACCGCGCACGCGGCGGCGTGCTGCTGCCGATCATCGGCTCGTCCTACGGTGAGGCACTGGAGCGTGGCGAGATTGAGCTGCGTTACGACGCCAACGAAGGCAGTTTTTCCGCCTGGTATTTCGAACATCGGCTGCCGATCGCGCCGGAGCGCTACGGCGAGATGTTGCGGGTGATGGTGCGCGAAGCCGGCGCCGAAGCAAACGAAACGGGAAAACGCATCCTCGAACTCGCCGCGCGCTACAAGGGATTGCGCCATCCCAATCGCGCGGAGGCCCCTCACTTCAAGGCGGAGCTACGGAACATCGCGGGAAGCGCGGAGATCATCGCGCGGGGACTGGCCGCCTATCGCGCCGGTCCGGATCGCGCTGCACAGACTTTGGCGCTGCATCATCTTTTGGAGCGCCAGCACTACAAGCTCGGGCATTGGCGGCTTGCTTCCAGCGACATCAACTACCGTCGCTTCTTCGACGTCAACACACTTGCGGGTTTGCGGGTCGAGGACGCCGGCACGTTTGCGGCGATCCACCGCCTGGTCAAGAAACTCATTCAAGAAGGCAAGCTGCAGGGCCTGCGGATCGATCACATCGATGGCTTGCGCGATCCCGCGCAATATTTCCAAAGGCTGCGCCGCCTGATCCGGGACGTGAGAGGCGACGATGCCGGATCGTTCTACATGGTGATCGAAAAGATTCTGGGCGAGCACGAAAAGCTGCATCGCTTTGCCGGCATCCACGGCACCACGGGCTATGAATGGATGAACGCGATCGTCCAGCTCCTGCTCGACGGCAACGGCCTCGATCAGCTCGACGAGGTGTGGCGGCAGATCAGCAGCCGGCCGCCCCGGCTCGCGCCGATCCTGAAAGACGCCAAACGCAGGGTGCTCGAGACGCTCTTGGCCAGCGAGTTCACGGTGTTGTCGCGGCTGCTCGCCCGCATTGCCGCCGGACAATACGCCACCCGCGACTATTCGGCCGACAGCCTGCGGCAGGCGCTTGAGCTCTACGTGCTGCATTTTCCGGTCTATCGCACCTACCTGACATCGGGTGGGCCGACGGCGCATGACCGCACGCTGATCGTTGAGACAATCGAGCAGGCGCGCGCCGACTGGTTTGCCGCCGACGAAGGCATTTTCGACTTTCTCCGCGATACCCTGACCATGGACCTGATCCAGCCGGGAAGGCTGCCGCACGGCAAGCCGCGCGTGCGCCGCTTTGCGCTGAAAGTGCAGCAATTCACTGGCCCGTTGATGGCGAAGTCGCTCGAGGATACCGCGTTCTATCGCTACCACCGCTTGCTGGCGCTCAATGAGGTCGGCGGCGATCCTTCCGCCAAGGCGCTTTCCATCGACGCTTTCCATCAATTGATGCTCGCGCGCGCAAGAGAATGGCCGCACGGCATGACGTCGACCGCGACACACGACACCAAGCGCGGCGAGGATGCGCGGGCGAGATTGGCGGGGTTGACGGAACTCCCGGGCGAATGGACCAGCATGGTGGCGCGGTGGAAGGTCCTGAATGCGCCGCATCTCCTCACCGAGGGCAATTTGCGCGCGCCGTCGGCGACAGCCGAGTACATGCTGTACCAGGCACTGCTCGGTGCCTTGGCGCCGGGCGAGCGCGATCATTCCTTCGTCGAGCGGATGCAGGCCTATGCGCTGAAGGCTGCGCGCGAGGGCAAGGAGGAAACGAGCTGGCTCAATCCCCACGAAACCTATGAAGCGGGGCTGAAAAATTTCATCGCGCGAATCCTGGATCGTGCCGGCTCCGCGGAGTTTCTGGATTCGCTTGAAACATTTGGCCGGCGCATCGCACTCCTGGGGGCGCTGAATTCGCTGAGCCAGGTCACGTTGAAGGTGACCATGCCTGGCGTGCCCGATTTCTACCAGGGCACCGAGTTCTGGGATCTGTCGCTGGTCGATCCTGACAATCGCCGGCCGGTCGATTTTGCGGAACGGGCGGCCGTGCTCGCTGCGCAAGACGAGCCCGACTGGCAAGGCCTCGCACAGAGCTGGAGCAGCGGTCACCTGAAGCTCGCCTGGACCCGGCATCTCCTGAGACTGCGGAGCGGGCTCGCGGAGGTCTTCACCGACGGCGATTATCAGCCGCTCGAAGTGAGCGGGCCGCATCGCGATCATGTCATTGCGTTCGCCCGGCGGCGTGGACATGAGGCGGCCATCACGGTCGTTGCAAAGTCTTTCGCGCCGTTCACTGAAAGCGGCCGCGCCTGGCCGCGCGCGGAAGTCTTTGATGCCGTGCTCGATGCAAGGGGCTATGCCGTGAAAGGCTTTGCCGAGGCGGATGCGACGAAACTTCGCCTCTCCGATCTCTTCAGACATCTGCCGGCGGCGGTCTTGAAAGCAAGGTTTGTGGGCGCCGCAAAACCGGTGCGAAAGCGCATCAGCGCTTGAGCTCAAAAAAGCAAAGGCCGCCCGGGATCGACGGCCGAGCGGCCCTGGCGGATGTCGTGCCGACTCAAGGGTCGGTTCCCTCCCCCGCGCAGGCTTTGATATTCTCGCGAGTTCGTTAACGACAAGCTGACGCGGAGTTGTCGCTTCAATTTTGTTTCGCTGTTCACAGGCTTTATTGCTGCGATGCGAAATCAAAGAGTCAGAAATCACACAGTCAATTGCGCTTGGTCAGCAGTAGCTTACCCCGGTTCTGGATTGCGGCTTGCGCCACTTCGGCGAAGCGCTGCAACAGCCACGGCAGCATCACTTCCAGCCGGACGTGATCGTCCTCGACATCGAGATGACCTGCGGCGGCCTGCCCGAACGCGCGGACGCGGAACACCATGCGATTGTCTTCCCAGCGCTCCTCGTCGACCTTGAGCACGGGAATGCTGGTGGCGGCGCGCGTCAATCCTGCTTTCAGGCGGCGCGTCGCTTCCTCGCGGCCGAGGCGATGCGGAATAGAAACGACAAGCGGCGCGGACATCGCAAAATCCTCCTTCGAATGAACTCCATGTAATCCGATCGCGGTCGAAAAGAAGAGACTATCGCGATGCAGTAAGCGGAACATTCGATGTTTACGCAAGTTGCCCCGGCTGATGGCAGAGAGAAACGCCCTCATGGACGGGCTGAGGAGAAACTGAATGTCAATCGGCACAATCATTTTGATCATTCTCATCATCGCCCTGCTCGGCGGTTTCAGCGGCGTCGGCGGCGGCCCGTTCTACGGCACGGGCTACTACGGCGGCGGCGGACTAGGCCTCATTATCGTGATCATCCTGATATTGGTGCTGCTCGGGAGGATTTGAGGCACGACACTCTCCACCGTCATTCCGGGGCACGCGTCAGCGCGAACCCGGAATCTCGAGATTCCCCGATGCGCAATTGCGCATCTGAGGTCTGGTCCTTTCGGATCATCCCGGAATGACCGCTAAACCTTCCCCGCCAGCTTCTTGATCGCCGGCTTGATCGATGACGCGGCGGTGTCGTAACCCTTCCACGCCTTGGTCTTGGCAAGCAGTTTTGGCACAGTGCGCACGGTGTAGCGTTTCGGATCGAGGTCGCCCTTGACCTGCGCCCAGGTCAGCGGCATCGAGACAGTGGCGCCTTCGCGCGCGCGCGGCGACAGCACCGCGACCGCCGTCGACATCCGGTCGTTGCGCAGATAATCGAGAAAGATCTTTCCCGTGCGCTTTTGCTTCGACATGTTGAGCAGATAGCGCTCGGGATCGTCATCGGCCATCCACTGGCAAATGCCTTGCGCAAACGCTTTGGCCTCCTTCCACGTCACTCTGTCCTTGGCCCCGTAAGTCAGCGGCGTTACGACGTGCAACCCCTTGCCGCCGGTGGTCTTGCAAAAACTTTCCAGCCCGACGGCGGTGAGCCGCTGCCGCATGTCCTTGGCGGCCTCGATCACCTCGCAAGAATTCGACGTCCGGCGCCGGATCGAGATCGAACACCAGCCGGCCCGGCGTGTCATAGGCATCGGGCGCGCAATTCCACGGGTGCAGTTCGAGCCCGCCGATCTGCGCCACGGCCGCAAGGCCTTCGACGCGGTCGATCTGCAAATAAGGCTTGCGGTCGCCGGAAACCTTGACCAGTTCCAGCAGCTTCGAGGTGCCCTGCATGGCGTGGCGCTGAAAGAATTTCTCGCCATGGATGCCGTCGGGCGCGCGAACGATCGAGCACGGCCGGCCCTTGAGATGGTCGATCATCCATTCGCCGACCGCCTCGAAGTATCGCGCGAGATCGAGTTTTGTCACGCCCTCGCCGTCGCCGGCGTCGGGCCACAGCTCCTTGTCGGGGTGGGAGATCACGACGCCCATGACCTCGGCGGATTTCGCCGGATGTCGCCGGCCTTGCCGGTCTTTGCTGGCCGACTTTTCCAACAGGCTGGGCAATCGCTGTCATGGAAGGCTTCTCCGCTTGCACCTCGTCGGCCGGCTTGTCCTGGCGCAGCCCCTTGAACGCCGCCTGCCTGATGTTGCCGTCGCCGGTCCAGCCGGCGAACTCGATTTCGGCAACGAGCTCGGGCTTGAGCCAATGCACGTCGCGGGTCTTGCGCGGCGCGTTCTCGCCGCCAAACGGGCTCTCCTTCGCGGCAGCCTGCTTCAGCGCCGGCATGATACGCCGCACCGTGTCCTGGCCAAAGCCGGTGCCGACCATGCCGACAAAGGCGAGATGATCGCCGCGATAGACGCCGGCCATCAGCGAGCGGAATTTGCCGTTGGTGGTCTTCCACCCGCCGAGCACGACCTCCTGCCCGGCGCGGGCTTTGGCCTTGGTCCAGCTCTCGGTCCGGCCGGAATGATAGGGCGCGCTCGAGTTTCTTCGAGACGATGCCTTCGAGCGAGAGTTTCGATGCCGATTGCAGGATGGTATCGCCGTCGGTCTCGAAATGCTCGACATAGCGGATGTGCTTTGGCTTCTTTCGCGCCTCCAGCAATTCCTTCAATTGCGCCTTGCGTTCGGCGAGCGGCAGGCGGCGCAGGTCCATCCGCTCGGCAAACAACAGATCGAACGCGAAGAAGATCAGCTTGTCGGTCTTGCCGTCGGAAAGCGCTGCCTGCAGCGCGGAGAAATTCGGGACGCCGTTGTGATCGAGCGCCACGATCTCGCCGTCGATCAGCACGTCGGGAAGCGCGCGCGCTTCATTAGCGATCACCTTGAATTTGTCGGTCCAGTCGAGCCCCTTGCGGGTCTTCAACATGGCCTTGCCACCCTCGACCCGCAACTGCACGCGATAACCGTCGAACTTGATCTCATGGCACCAGCCCTCGCCGCTCGGCGGCCGATCGACCGAGGTGCAAAGCTGGGGCGCGACGAAATCCGGCATCTCGGCAACGGGCTTGCCTTGTCGCCGCCGCTGCTTTGCCGCTTCTCGACGCGCCTCGGCCGCTTCGCCGCGGTTGGAATGCCAGACCGCGTCGGCCTTGCCGCGGACGGCCTTCGCGGTCATGAACGGTTTGGGCGCCCTGCCCTTGCCGGCGGCGATCTCCTCCATCGACCGGCCGGAGGCGACCGACCGATCCTCATCCAGGATGTTGTTGGCCTCGCCTTCTCTCGCATATTCGTCGCGATGCTTGATCAGAAGCCAATTGGTGCGCTTGCCGCCGTCACGGTCGTGGCGCATGCGCACCAGCACCCAACTGCCGTGCAGCTTGTCGCCATGCAGCGTGAATTTCAGATCGCCCTTCTTGAAGCCGGCTTGCGGATCGTCCGGATTCCCAATAGCCGCGGTCCCAGAGCTGCACCGTGCCGCCGCCATATTGGCCCTTCGGAATGGTGCCTTCGAAATCGCCGTAGTCGAGCGGATGATCCTCGACCTCGACCGCCAGCCGCTTGTCGTGCGGATCGAGCGACGGCCCGCGCGTGACGGCCCAGGACTTGAAGACGCCGTCGAATTCCAGCCGCAGATCGTAATGCAGCCGCGTCGCGGCGTGCTTCTGGATCACGAACCGCCGCCGTGTCGACGGGCGCCACCTTGACGTCGCCGGACGGCTCGGCGGTCTTGTCGAAATCCCGCTTCTTGCGGTAGGTGGAAAGATTTCCGTGAGCGACACGATCGATCCTGTAGAACTTGCGACCCCGTGGAATTCGGTTTCGCGTATAGCCTAGCAGCGACGACCCCTGCCCGGAACCAAAACCCGCGGAGTTCAGGCCTACTTCGCGGATTTTCTCCGCTTGGCGGCCTTCTTCGGCACCTTCGCTCCCGCGGCCCGCGCCTCGGAAAGCCCGATCGCGATCGCCTGCTTGCGGCTCTTGACCTTGCGTCCGGAGCGGCCGCTCTTCAGCGTGCCGGCCTTGCGCTTCTTCATCGCGCGCTCGACGTCGGCGGATGCCTTCTTCGAATATTTTCGTGCCATGATCATTCTCCCGGTGACGGGAAACTCAATCCTCGCGGCAGGTGAAAGTTCCGTCCGTTCGCGCTAATCCGGCGCGCGCAGCCGATAGCCGATGCCGGTTTCGGTCAGCACGAATTGCGGGCGCTCCGGATCGGCTTCGATCTTCTGCCGGAGCTGGCGCACATAGACCCGCAGATATTGCGCGTCGGTCAATTCGTCCCACAGCTCCTTCAGCAGAAAGCGGTGGGTCAGCACCTTGCCGGCGTGCTGCACCAGCACGCGCAGCAATTCGTATTCCTTCGGCGACAGCTTGACGTCCGTGTCGCCGACCTTGACGATGCGGCGCACCAGATCGACCGAGAGATCGCCGGAGCGAAACACCGGACGCTCGCCATGGACCTGCAATTGATGCCGCAGCGCCGCGCGCATGCGGGCCAGCAATTCGTCCATCCCGAACGGCTTGGTCAGGTAATCGTCGGCGCCGAGATCGAGCGCCTGGACCTTGCCGGCCTCGTCGCCGCGGCTCGACAGCACCACGATCGGAACGCTGTCGTTGCGGCCGCGGATCATGCGCAGCAATTCATGGCCCTGGATATCCGGCAGGCCGAGATCGAGAATGATCAGCGCCGGATCCTGCGGCCAGCAATTCCAGCGCGATCTTGCCGTTGGAGGCTTCCAGGATCTCGTAGCCCTGCGTGCTCAGCCCCATCCGCAGCAATTTGCGGATCGGCGGCTCGTCGTCGATGACCAGGACCTTGATCGGGGTGGCGCTCATGCGGCGGTGTCCAGCGCGTTGGATGCCGCCGGGATCGGCAACCGGATGGTCAGCACGGCGCCGCTTCGATCGGCTGCGGTTGGCGGCCGAGATCGTGCCGTGCATCGCCTCGACAAAGCCGCGCGAAATCGCGAGCCCGAGGCCGGTGCCGGGGCGGACATGATCGCCCTTCTGCGCGCGATAGAATTTGTCGAACACGCTCTCCAGCTCCGCCGGCGGAATGCCGTCGCCTTCGTCGATGATCTGCAAGCGACATCGAATCCCTGTCCCGCAAGCTCCTGATCGATATCGTGGTGTCGGCGGGCGCATATTTCGCCGCGTTGTCCAGCAGGTTGAACAGCACCTGCTCGAACAGCACCGCATCGAGCTCCAGCATCGGCAGGTCGGCGGCGAGCTCGAGCGAGACCTTGTGATGCACCAGGATCTTGCCGGCGCGCCGCAACGCGCTGCCGACGATCTCGCCGATATCGTGCCGCGCGGTATTCGGCACGATGGCGCCGGATTCCAGCTTGGTCATGTCGAGCAGATTGGCGATGAAGCGATTGAGCCGCTCGGACTCGTCGATCACGGTGGCGAGCAGATCGCGCTTTTCGGCGTCGCTCAGGCCGCTGGAGAGATCGCGCATCGTGCGAGGCGGCGCCGAGCACCGAGGCCAGCGGCGTCTTGAGATCGTGCGAGATCGAGGTCAACAGCGCCGAGCGCAACCGGTCCGACTCCACGGTGCGCTTGACGCGGTCCATGTCCTCGACCAGCAGCACCCGCTCGATCGCCAGCGCGCCCTGATCGACCAGCGCATCGAGCAGGCGGCGCTGGTCCGGCGTCAGCAGCGGCCCGGTCCTGTCGTCGTCGATGCCGATGACGCCGATCGGTCCGCGCCCGGTTCGCATCGGCAGGAACAGCCGCTTGGCGCCCGGCAGCGTATCGGAGCCGCGCCCGGCCGGGCGGTCGTTGCCCCAGGCCCAGTTCGCGGCGGCGAGATCGGCCTTGTCCAGCTGATCCTCCGGCGGATAGCCCGCCTTCACGGTCAGGACGCCATCCTCGGGCAACAGCAGCACCACCCGCACCTTCAGCATCAGCGCGATCTGATAGGCGGTCGCCCACAACACGTCGTCCAGCGTCGCGGTGCCCGCGAGCTTGCGGCTGAAGGCGTAAAGCGATTCCGTGGTCCGCACCCTGCCGATCGCGGAGACCGCCTGGGTGCGCACCCGCGCCGCGACGTTGGAAACCAGGATCGCGATCAGCATGAAGAAGAAGAACGCCGCGACATTGGTCGGATCGGTGATGGTGAAGGTATAGACCGGCGGCAGGAAGAAGAAATTGTAGCACAGCGACGCCGCGACGCTGGCCAGCAGCGACGGCCACAGGCCGTAGCGAACCGCGACGCTCGACCACCGCGGTCAGGAACACCAGATCGACATTCTCGATGCCGAACAGCGGCTGGATCAGTTCGGCGGCGCCGAGGCCGATGGCCACGATCACCAGCGCCATCAGATAGGGCCGCGGATCGAACGGCTCGGGCCGTTCCGCCGTGCGCACGGTCTTCTTCGGAACCGGGTCCGGCCGCGCAGTTCCTCGCCGGCGATCACGTTGACGCTGATATTGCCGGCGCGCCGCACCAGATCGTGCACCACCGAGCCGCGCATGATTTCGAACCACCACGAGCGCGTCGACTTGCCGATGATGATCTGGGTCACGTTGTTGGCCTGCGCGAAGCTGATGACGTCGTCGGCGATGCGGCGTCCGACGCCGGGAATGGTGAGCGCCTCGCCGCCCAGCGCCTCGGCCAGCCGCAGCGTATCGGCCAGCCGGTCGCGCTGCTCGTCGGTCAATTGCAGGCTGCGCCGCGTCTCGATGCTGATCGCGGTCCAGGGCGCGTGCAGCCGGTCCGCCAGCCGCTTGGTGTAGCGCACCAGCCCCGCCGCGCGCGGATCCTCGCTGAGGCAGACCAGGATGCGCTCGCCCGCGGCCCAGGGGCCGGCGATGGCGTTGGCCTGCATATGGGTGAGCAGCTGTTCGTCGACGCGCTCGGCGGTGCGCCGCAACGCCAGCTCGCGCAGCGCGGTCAGATTGCCCGGCGAGAAATAATGCTCGAGCGCGCGCTCGGCCTGCTTGGGGACGTAGACCTTGCCTTCCTTCAGCCGCTGAATCAGGTCGTCCGGCGTGAGATCGATCAGTTCGATGGCGTCGGCGCGGTCGAACACCGAATCCGGCACGGTCTCGCGCACCCGCACATGCGTGATCTGCGCGACCACGTCGTTGAGGCTCTCGATGTGCTGGATATTGACCGCGGTATAGACGTCGATGCCGTGCGACAGCAGTTCCTCGACGTCGAGATAGCGCTTCGGATGGCGGCTGCCGGGCGCGTTGGTGTGGGCGAGTTCGTCGACCAGCGCGATCTGCGGACGGCGCGCGATCAGCGCGTCGAGATCCATCTCCTCGAGCATCTGGTCCTTGTAGTCGAGCCGCTTGCGCGGCAGGACTTCGAGGCCGTGCAGCAGCGCCTCGGTCTCGGCCCGGCCGTGGGTCTCGACCACGCCGACCACGACATCGATGCCGGCCTTCAGCTTGGCATGCGCGCTTTGCAGCATCTCGTAGGTCTTGCCGACGCCGGGGGCGGCGCCGACGAAAATCTTGAGCCGGCCGGCCTGATCGTTCTCGCGCCGGGCCGCCTCCAGCAGCGCGTCCGGCGAGGGTCGTTGTTCGGGGTCGCGGCGCTGATTTGCCATAAGGCATTATAGTCCTCGCGCCGCGCCCAGCCTAGCGGCGCTCATTTCGACGCCGCCGCGTCCAGCGCCAGATTGAGCGCCAACACGTTAACGCGGGGTTCGCCGAGCAAGCCGGCAAGGCGGCCTTCGGTGTTCTCGGTGACCAGCTGGCGGACGCGATCTTCCGGCATATTGCGCGCCTTGGCGACGCGCGGCACCTGGAACAGCGCGCCCTCCGGCGAGATATCCGGATCGAGGCCGCTGGCCGGAGGTGGTGACGAGATCGATCGGGACGGCAGCGGACGGATTCTCGGCCTTCAGCTTGTCGACGTCTTCCTTGACCCGGTCGTTCAGCGCCTTGCTGGTCGGGCCGAGATTGGAGCCGCCGGAATTGGCCGCGTTATAGGGCGCCGGCACCGTCTTGGTGGAATCGGCCGGGTCCGGCGCCGTGGTCGCCGAGGGCCGGCCATGGAAATATTTGTCGTCCTTGAACTCCTGCCCGATCAGGGCGGAGCCGACCACCTTGCCGTCCCGCTCGATCAGGCTGCCTTGCGCCTGCTTCGGGAAGATCGCGCCGGCGATCGCGGTCATCGCGAGCGGATAGGCGAGGCCCGTGATCAGCGTCAGCACGACAAGGATGATGATGGCGGGGCGAATTTCTTTCAACATGGTGTGTCTCCTAGTATTCTTCGTCATTGCGAGGAGCGAAGCGACGAAGCAATCCAGTCTTCCGTGGTAGCTATGGATTGCTTCGCTGCGCTCGCAATGACGGTTGGTTAAGCCAGGTGCAAGGCGGCGACGACGAGGTCGATGGCCTTGATGCCGATAAAGGGAATGATGATGCCGCCGAGGCCGTAGATCATCAGGTTGCGGCGCAGCAGCGCGCCGGCGCCGATCGCGCGATAGGCCACGCCCTTCAGCGCCAGCGGAATCAGCGCGATGATGATCAGCGCGTTGAAGATGATCGCCGACAGGATCGCGCTTTGCGGGCTCGCCAGATGCATGACGTTGAGCACGGCGAGCTGCGGATAGAACGCCAGGAACATCGCCGGGATGATGGCGAAATATTTCGCCACGTCGTTGGCGATCGAGAACGTGGTCAGCGCGCCGCGGGTCATCAGCAGCTGCTTGCCGATCTCGACCACCTCGATCAGCTTGGTCGGGTTGGAGTCGAGATCGACCATGTTGCCGGCCTCGCGCGCGGCCTGCGTGCCGGTGTTCATGGCGACGCCGACATCGGCCTGCGCCAGCGCCGGCGCGTCGTTGGTGCCGTCGCCGCACATCGCGACCAGCTTGCCCTTGGCCTGCTCGTCGCGGATCAGCTTCAGCTTGTCCTCGGGCGTTGCCTGGGCGAGGAAATCGTCGACGCCGGCTTCGGCGGCGATCGCCGCCGCCGTCATCGGATTGTCGCCGGTGATCATCACGGTGCGGATGCCCATGCGGCGCAGTTCGGCGAAGCGCTCGCGGATGCCGCCCTTGACGATGTCCTTGAGCTGGATGACGCCGAGCAGGCGGCCGTCCTTGGCGACCGCGAGCGGCGTGCCGCCGGCCTTGGCGATTTCGTCCGAGATCGCCTGGATCTCGCGGGCGACGTCGGAATTGCGCCGACGGCTGGATCGCGCGGACGGTGTTGCCGGACGCCACCGGCTGCGCGGTGCCGCCGCCGACATAGTTCAGGATCGCATCGACCGCGCCCTTGCGGACCGACGATGCCGCCGGCATCGACGCCGCTCATGCGGGTCTGCGCCGTGAACGGAATGAAGGTCGCGGCGAGTTCGGCCATGTCGCGGCCGCGGATGCCGTATTTCTCCTTGGCCAGCACGACGATCGAACGGCCTTCGGGGGTCTCGTCGGCCAGCGAGGCCAGCTGCGCCGCATCGGCCAGTTCCTGCTCGGTCGACGCCGCGCACCGGACGGAACGCCGTCGCCTGCCGGTTGCCGAGCGTGATGGTGCCGGTCTTGTCCAGCAACAGCGTATCGACGTCGCCGGCGGCCTCGACCGCGCGGCCCGACATCGCCAGCACGTTGAAGCGCACCAGCCGGTCCATGCCGGCGATGCCGATCGCCGACAACAGCGCGCCGATGGTGGTCGGAATCAGCGTCACGAACAGCGCCACCAGGATCACGACCGAAATCGAGCCGCCGGCATAGGCCGCGTAGCTCGGGATGGTCACGGTCGCGAACACGAAGATGATGGTGAGGCCCGCGAGCAGGATGTTGAGCGCGATCTCGTTCGGCGTCTTCTGCCGCTCGGCGCCCTCGACCAGCTTGATCATGCGATCGATGAAGGTCGAGCCCTTGCGCCGCGGTGATGCGGACGCGGATCCAGTCGGACAACACCTGCGTGCCGCCGGTGACCGCCGAGCGGTCGCCGCCGGATTCGCGGATCACGGGCGCGGATTCGCCGGTGATCGCGGCCTCGTTGACCGAGGCGACGCCCTCGATCACTTCGCCGTCGGAGGGAATGTTGTCGCCGGCCTCGACCAGCACGATGTCGCCGACCTTCAGGCTGGTGCCGGACACCAGCCGATAGGTCTTGTCGGAGCCGCGTCAGCAGCTTGGCCTGGCTCTCGGTGCGGGTCTTCCGCAGCGATTCGGCCTGCGCCTTGCCGCGGCCTTCGGCGACCGCTTCGGCGAAATTGGCGAACAGCACCGTGAACCACAGCCACAGGATGATCTGGAAGGTGAAGCCGAGGCTGGCGCCGCCGGTCACGAGATCGCGCAGGAAGATCACCGTGGTCAGCGCGGCGACGATCTCGACCACGAACATCACGGGGTTCTTGATCATCAGCCGCGGATCGAGCTTGGCGAAGGCCGAGCCGATCGCGGGAAACACGATCTTCGGATCGAGCATCGCCGAGACCGGCACCTGCTTCTGCAGTTTCATGGTTTCCATGGACGTAACTCCGAAAGAGTCGATCAGAACAGGGTGTTGGCGTTCATCGGCGAGATGCTCGACGATCGGGCCGAGCGCGAGCGCCGGGAAGAAGGTGAGACCGCCGATGATCAGGATCACGCCGACGACGAGGCCGACGAACAGGCCGCCGGTGGTCGGGAAGCGTGCCGGCCGACGGCGGGATCGACTTCTTGCCGGCGAGCGAGCCGGCCATCGCCATCGCCGGCACGATCATGAAGAAGCGGCCGACGAACATCGCGACTCGCCAGCGTCAGGTTGTAGAAGAAGGTGTTGCCGGTGAGGCCGGCGAAGGCCGAGCCGTTATTGCCGGTCGCCGAGGTGTAGGCATAGAGCACCTCGGTGAAGCCGTGCGGGCCGGCATTGGCCATCGAGGCCACCGCCGACGGCAGCACCACGGCGACCGCGGTCCAGCCGAGATACATCAGCGGCAGCACCAGGATCGCGAGCATCGCCATCTTGACCTCGCGCGCCTCGATCTTCTTGCCGACATATTCCGGCGTGCGGCCGACCATCAGGCCGGCGACGAAGATCGAGAGCACGACGAACAGCAGCATGCCGTAGAGGCCGGCGCCGACGCCGCCGACGATGATTTCGCCGAGCTGCATGTTGATCAGCGGGATCATGCCGCCGAGCGCGGTGAAGCTGTCATGCATGGCGTTGACCGCGCCGCAGGAGGCGGCCGTGGTGATGACCGCGAACAGCGAGGAGGCGACGATGCCGAAGCGGACTTCCTTGCCTTCCATGTTGCCGCCGGTCAGGCCGAGCGCGTGGAGCGCGGTGGTGCCGTTGGCTTCCGCCCAATAGGTGACGGCGACGCCGGCGAGGAACAGCACGCCCATCACGGCGAGGATCGCCCAGCCCTGGCGCTGGTTGCCGACCATGCGGCCGAACACGTTGGTCAGCGCCGCGCCGAGCGCGAAGATCGAGATCATCTGCACGAAGTTCGACAGCGCGGTCGGGTTCTCGAACGGATGCGCGGCATTGGCGTTGAAGAAGCCGCCGCCATTGGTGCCGAGCATCTTGATCGCGACCTGCGAGGCGACCGGGCCGACCGCGATGGTCTGCTTGGCGCCTTCCAGCGTCGTGGCATCGACATAGGCGCCGAGCGTCTGCGGCATGCCCTGCCAGACCAGGAACAGCGTGTAGACGACGCAGATCGGCAGCAGCACATAGAGCGTGCAGCGCGTCACATCGACCCAGAAATTGCCGATGGTGCGCATCGAGGAGCGCGAGAAGCCGCGGATCAGCGCCACCGCGAGCGCGATGCCGGTCGCGGCCGACAGGAAATTCTGGTGCGTCAGCCCGAGCATCTGCACGAGATAGGACAGCGTGCTTTCGCCGCCGTAGTTCTGCCAGTTGGTGTTGGTGATGAAGCTGATCGCGGTGTTGAAGGAAAGATCCTCGGCGACGGCGGATTGTCCGGCCGGATTGAACGGCAGCAGCGCCTGCAGCCGCATCAGCGCCTAGATGATGAGGAAGCCGCCGACATGGAACAGCAGCATCGCGACCGTATAGGTCAGCCAATGCTGCTCGCGCTTCTCGTCGACGCCGCCGATCCAGTAGAGCCCGGCCTCGACCGGCCGCAGCACCGGCGACAGGAACGTGCGCTCGCCGTTGAAGACGCGCGTCATGTACCAGCCGAGCGGTTTGACCAGCGCGACGATGATCGCGCAGTACAGAATGATTTGAATCCAGCCGATGGCGGTCATCGGGATATGCCTTTAGGAGTTGCGCGGAATCGGTGCGGAAGCGGTCAGAACCGCTCGGGCCGCAGCAGCGCGTAGGTCAGGTAAAACAGCAGGCCCGCGGAGACGAGGCCGGCGAGTGAATAATCGAAGATCATGGTGCGCTCCCTTCAAAGCCGTTCGCAGGCGTAGGCGTAGCCGATCGCCGCCGCGAAGAAGCCGAGGCCGAGGGCCAGCATGACGATGTCCAACATGAGATGCTCCTGTGCGACGTGATCCGCGGGGCCGCAGACGCGTGGCCTTCCGCCTTGTCGGGTGCAGAAGTGCCACCCGGCGCATAGGTTTTCGAGACGAGCGCCATGGCAAGTTATAGGAATCTCATAAAGGCGCCGCCATGCCGGCCAACCGGCCATGGCGCTGCCGAGCCATGGCGTAGCCGCCAGCACCTCTATGAAATTCCTATATCTCGGCGCTCGCCCCATCTCGTTTTCAAATGGCGTTTTGACCATCTTGCGGCAGCGGCCGCCGCGTCGCGGCCGCGCCTGATGCGAGATGACGCCATGCCGCTGCCTTACCGAACATCACGATCCCGGCGAGCTCGGCGATCGGCTTCGCGACGCGCGATGCGGTGACGGCAGAGCTGATGTCGGAGATCATCGGCACGGCGTGCCGGCGCTTTCCGTCGGTGGGACAGGGCGAAAAGACCGCGCGGATCGAACGCTTGATCCGATCGCGGCGCCTGGACCGATGCCGCGCTGGCGCTGATCGACCTCGAGCTGCCGCAATGGCAGGTTCGCCGCATCGCCTATGACGAGGGCGAATGGTACTGCGCGCTGTCGCGCGAGCGCGAACTTCCCGAATGGCTCGATCAATCGATCGAAGCCCGGCATGCGGATTTGCCGCTGGCGATTCTGAGCGCGTTCGTCGAGGCCCAGCGCATCAGCGCGCCGTCGAGCCGGACCAGCGTTCCCGCCGTGCCGCGCGACGCCGAGCCCGCTCTACGAGCCGTTCTGCTGCGACAATTTCGCGTAAAGCCGCGATCGACGAGTTGTCGGAGTTTCGAACCTTGGCGCAGCTCCCGAATCTGCCGCGAGAACTGAGATCGACCCAGGTGCTGGTTCGCTTTGGCCTGCGAATGATCATCCTGGTTGTCTTCGCCGCGTTCGGCGGCATCGGCTTCGGCAGAAGCCTTGCCGCGTTGCTGTGGATGTCCATCATCCTCAGCGCCGTGGTCGGCGCCGATGAAGCGCGAGCCGCCGTTCGAAGCGCGTTCTCAATCACTGGGACGAAACGGTGGCCTATGCGGCGCTGTTCTGCCTGGTCAGCGGCTTCAATCACCCGCTCCCGGTCTGAGGCGGCCACGCGCGATCTTATGCGGCGCCTATGAGATCGATGCGGCGGTCGCTCTCGAATTCATATCCGGCCGGGAAGATATTGTGGCGCTGAGTCAAGCAGTCTACCCGCCGACGAGAGCCGTCCGAACATCGTTAAGCGGAATACTGCCGTCGCCGGCGGGGTAGGCGCTGCGCCACTCCATCTCTGAAGGAATACCAACGTGAAGCTCGTCGAACCTCCATCGTGCAGCTCGCATCTACCATCGTCTTTATCGGCAAGAACAGCCGCGGCAACTGGGTCGCCCAGGAACAGAACGGCCTCTATGGCGGCCTGTTCGTCAACCGCGCGCAAGCCGTCAAATACGCGCTGTTCGAGAACGGCCATCATCCCGAAACCATCGTCGAGCTGTCGCGCGAGATCGAACTCGACATGGGCGGCACGCTCCCCTTCTCCGCCACCGCGCACACGCGCGCGTCGCATGACGCCACAGTTGAGGAGAGCCAGATGGTTCAGCCTCATTCCGTTTCAAGCCGCGAGCAGGTCGTCGATACCATGATCGGGCTCACCCGCCTGTCCTACCTGCATCGCGCCATCGTCGCCGGCAGCGACAGCCTGGAGCTCTGTCTCGCGCTGCGGCAGCGCGGATTCGTTCGCGTGGCTACCACCGCGACTTGCCGCATTCCAAAGCGGCAGCATGCGGTCGGCCTGATCACGGGTCAGAACTCGCTCGGCGCCATCGAGGCGGCCCTTGCCCAGATATCGCCATTCCTCAGCGCCAGCGCCGCCATCGCCGTCCTGATCGATTCGCGAGAAAGCGGCTTCTGCCTGAAGATCCGAAGCCGGCTGGAGCAGATGGGCTTCCGGATCGAGGCCGGTGTCAGATGCCAGCAGGGGCTGGTGCTTTCCGCCTATCGGCACGGCTTCGGCCAAATGGAAAACGTGGCGTGAAATCCGATGACCGCACGTTGCAAATCCCGCCATCTGGCTCGCGGGCTACATCCCCGATCTTCCCACCCCCTTCGATGAAGACGGCGCGTTCGATCTGCGCGGCCTTCGCAAGGCTTTGCGAACGGCAGATCGAAGCGGGCGCGCCGGCGATCGTCGTCGGCGAAACCGCCGGCGAAGCTTCGACCCTGACGCCGGCTCGAGCACGACAGCATCATCCGCGACGGCGTCGAGATCGCGCGGGGCCGCGTCCGAGTCATTGCCGGGGCGGGATCGAATTCGACCAGCCAGGCCATCGAGTTGACGCGGCGCGCCGAAGCTGCCGGCGCCGATGCGGTGCTTTCGGTCGTGCCTTACTACAACAAGCCGATGCAGGCCGGCATTGAGGCGCACTTTCGCGCGATCGCTGCACTCGACCGCCCTCCCGATCATCCTGCACGATATTCCGTCCCGGACGATCCGCGAATTGTCCGACGACACGCTTGCGCGGCTCGCGCAATCGAGCCAGTTCATCGGACTGAGGGATGGCACCGGCGATGTCACCCGCCCGATGCGCGTGAGGTCACTTGTGGCGCCCGGGTTTCGGCTGTTGTCCGGGGACGACGCCACCGCGCTCGCCTTCATCGCCGCCGGCGGAGACGGCTGCATATCGATGATTTCGAATGTCGCGCCGGATCTGTGTCAGGTCATTTTCGAAAGCTGCCGGCAGGGACGGTTGCAGTCCGCGAGATATCTGCAGCATCGGCTGGCGCCGCTGACCACCGCGCTCGCCAAGGAGAACCCGGCCGGCGCTGAAATACGCCTTGTGCCTGCTCGGCTTCATGTCGCCCACGACCCGCCTGCCGATCGTCGAACTGGCTGATGCGGCAAAGGCCGAGGTCGCAAGCGCGATCGCGGCGATCGCCGACGAGGATATCGCCTGTGCCTGCTAAAGCCGGCGCGACCGTCACCTTCACGAGGAGGCGGGCCGCCGAATTCCAGCGCCAGTCGGGAGCGACCGACGGGATCGCCGCGCGGGACTTCAGGTGCCGCGGGCGGGTGTGCGATCGAGAACGTGTTTTTCCCGCCATTTCGGCCCGGGGCCGCGCATGTAGTGATCCTCCGGCCGATAGATCTTGTGCGGCCCATCCCAGGATGGACCGAGAAACGTCAGCACGGCACGGACGACTTTGCGCAGCAGGGAAACAAGAACGGATGCGGCAAGTACCATGTAACTCCCCATGCAAAGGGCTAAATCCGAACAAGCGGCCGGGACGATCCGCGGTTCATCGCTGTCGCTCTGCCGGAGGGGCTTGGCGCATCCAGCTCTCGTGCACCCGGTCACGGTGAATCCCGCGAAGCTCGAGTTCACGTTCCATGCGCCGCAATTTCGAATTGGCGACCGCCTCGATCATGGTCTTCAGATAACCACTGAGACGGCCTAAGGCAGCGCGCCCACGACCGTGCATTCCGCGGACACGGCCGAAGCGGTAGCCGCCGAGAGACGACCGATCTTCATGGCCGCGGGATGAACCGCGATGTTGATCGTCGCTGGTAAGGGTGTGAACCATCTTCGAACTCCAAGGCGGATCGCAGTGAGCCGCGGGTTCGAAGATGCGTCTGACCGCATAGGAAATCGAGTCGCCCTCCTACTGTCTCTCATAAGCAAGGCATAAGGGCCCGCCGGGATCGGCAGCGGCGTCATTCCATCCCCGGCTTTTTATATCTCTCTTATGACATGCAACGACCTTCCATCTCGCATTCCTACGGCGTCGCCTGCACATGATGGCCGCCAGATTCGTGAGGAGGCCACCATGGCCGAGATCGATACCGCACTCCAGCAAGAGCACGTCCGGGAACAGGTAAAGACCGCGGTCACCGCCTACCGCGCCATGCTGGACACCTATGTCAATAACCCGGCGCAACGAACGGGGTCGCAAGCCGAGCAAAAGCGCCCCCAGGAGCCTCAGGGCTCACAATCGACCAGCGCCCGATGATCGCCCTGCGACTCATGAGCCCGGACCTTTCGCCTCGCACGTCGATACAATCTGCCACGGCGGCCGGCCGGGAAAGCGACCGCCGCGGCATCTTGCCGGGCGAGCAGTCCTCAAGGGTCATCGCGCGTTTTCAGCCGCTCGATCCCGGGATCGTCAACGAGACGATCCCGGCATTCTTCATCGGGCGCAACAAGGAAGGATTCTGGATTGCCCGCGACGTCAGGGGCGAAATCGGCGGAATTTTCCTGCTTGAGACCTCCGCGATGTCATTCGCAAGGGAAAAGAGCCGGCCATCAGGGTGTGCAACCATATCCATCCCCGAGAGGTTCGAACTCGACCTCGAAAACAGCGGCAATCCGCTCGTCGAACACCTTGGAGGGCTGATGCACCTGATATGGCGCGTGCGGCGACGGATGGCCGCCTTCATCGGCAATGTGATGGAAGCGATCAAGCGCCGATTGAAGGGTTTTGACGTGCTTTGAAGCCGTCACGGTCGAAAGCGCGGCGCCATGAGGGCATCGCTCGGCAGACAATCCGTGAAGGAATTTTAACATGACGATGCTGATGCACACTCGCGGCCCCTTCGAACGGCCTTCCCGTTCATGGGTAGGTCGGAAATGGGGTCGGGTAAGCCTCGCGGCAGCCCGGCCGGCGATGATCAGGCGATTCTGTGTGCGCGCCCTCGCGGTCCTGGCAGCGATGGGTGCCCTCGCCGGCATCATCGCGCTGGAGGCCGTCGTCAATCTTTCACGCTTAAACTATTAATTCTTAACCTGCACCGCGGGCAGGATCAGGTTATTCGAGAGGCTCGGACGAGCGCAAAGCGGTTCGCGTTTTGGGGGAAGGATGAGGATCGTTCTGGCACTGGCCGTTTTTGCAGCGTCCGCGTCTGCGGCGGCGGCGGAATCGCCGCGAACATCCAGACCGTCCAGGGTGCCTTTGCTTTGCACCAATTCCGGCGAGAAGGTCGGAGGGCTCAACAAGATTTGCTACTATAGCTGCGCCAGATCGGAAGGCGCCGTCACGGTAGCGGCCTACGAGGCTTGCCCGCGCTGGAAGCCACAGTGGCGGCTCAGCCGAAACGCCCAATTCGGACCAAGCGAAAAATCACGATAGCCAAGGATGAAACTGGCGATCTCCGTTTCCTTCGGCTTCCTGAACCGGCTTTGATGCGAGGCTCATGATTCCGCTCGCACTGGAAGAGGGTGGCTCGCTGGTGGTACTCCCGACAGTTGCCGGCTTGCCGTTCGCGCTATATCTGGCTCTGGCCTGAGTCTTTCGTCTAAGTCGTGCTTTCGTCTAAGTCGTGGCCGTTCCAGGTCTCGGCTTGAATATCCCCGTCAGCGTCCTACAAATTCACCACCAACCCCAGTGGCGAGAACCGAAAATGCTAAGCGGTGCAGACATGTCCAACGCGCTAGACCGCATTCTCGACGCAGCGGCCGACAATCTCAGGGTCGCAAAGATCCTGGTTCAAATGGGTCTCGACCCCAACAACGTCACCTACGACGCCATCTTCAACCGCCTGCTGGAAATCTTGCTGCACAACATCACGCTGGCCAACATGTTCGCCCTGGTCGGCGCGATCTTCTTTGTCGCCACCCTGCTGACGCAGACGATGGTGCCGCTGCGGGTCGCGAACATGATCGGTTGCGCATTCTTCGCCGCCTTCGGCGCGCTCACCGGAACCGTCACGACCTTTCTCTTGTATCTCCTGATGGTTCCCATCAATGCGTATCGCCTCCGTCAAATGCTCGTTCTCGTCAAGAAGGCGCGCAGCGCGACGCAGGGCGACACGTCGATGGAATGGCTCAAGCCGTTCATGACCGAGCGCAAATATCGCAAGGGCGATATCCTGTTCAAAAAGGACGATGCGGCCCACGAAATGCTGCTGACCGTCACCGGAAAGTTCCTGGTGAAGGAAATCGGCGTCGAGCTTCCGCCGGGACGCCTGATGGGCGAACTTGGCTTTCTCACGCCCGATAACCGCCGCACCGCGACGATCGAATGCATCGAGGACGGCCATGTGCTGACCATCACCTACGAAAAGCTGCTTGAGATCTACTTCCAGAACCCGCAATTCGGCTATTACTTCCTGGTCCTGACCAGTCAGCGCCTGCTGGAAAACATCGCGCGGCTCGAGGCGATCATCGCGCAGAGCAAGATCGCCCAGCAGGTGGCTGCGGCCGGAGGCGGCACCAACTGAACGCCGGCCTTTTTCGGATTTACTCCGCCGCGGTGCGTATCTCGGCGTTTTCGGCGCGGACCGCGCAGAACTTGAATTCGGGAATCTTGCCGAACGGATCGAGCGCCGGATTGGTCAGCAGGTTCGCGGCCGCTTCCGCGTAGCAGAACGGCATGAACACCATGTTCTCCGGCACGTCGCGGTCGGAGCGCACCTTGACCTCGACCGCGCCGCGGCGCGTCTCCAGCCGGATGAAATCGCCGGGCCATACGCTTCAGCCGCCGCATGTCCTTGGGCGACATGAACGCGACCGCCTCCGGCTCGATCTGGTCGAGCACATGCGAGCGCCGCGTCATCGAGCCGGTGTGCCAGTGCTCGAGCACGCGGCCGGTCGAGAGCACCATCGGATATTCGTCGTCGGGCAGTTCGTCCGGCGGCAGCACATTGCGCCGGCACGATCTTGCCGCGGCCGCTCTCGGTCGGAAAGCCCGTGGTGAAGATGATCTCGTTGCCGGGCTTGTTCGGATCGTCGACCGGATAGGTCACCGCGCCCTCGCGCACCAGCCGCTCCCAGGTGATGTTGTTCAGCGACGGCATCAGTTGCGTCATCTCGGTGAAGACGTCGCCCGGACCGGAATAATTCCAGTGGCAGCCCCATCCGCTTGGCGATCTCCTGGATGATCCAGAGATCCTGCCGCGCGTCGCCGGGCGGCTTGATCACCTCGCGCGCCAGCTGCACGCGGCGGTCGGTGTTGGTGAAGGTGCCGGACTTCTCCGCGAACGCCGAGGCCGGCAGGATCACGTCGGCATGGAACGCGGTCTCGGTGACGAACAGATCCTGCACCACGAGATGCTCGAGCTTGGCCAGCGCCTCGCGCGCGTGCTGCAGATCGGGATCCGACATCGCGGGATTCTCGCCCTCGATATACATGCCGGTGATCTCGCCGGCATGGATCGCGTTCATGATCTCGACCACGGTCAGGCCGCGCACCGGATCGAGCTCCTGCTGCCAGAGCTTCTCGAAGGCGCCGCGCAGGTCGGTGCGCCCGACCGGCTGATAGTCCGGCAGGAACATCGGGATCAGGCCGGCGTCGGAGGCGCCCTGCACGTTGTTCTGGCCGCGCAGCGGATGCAGCCCGGTGCCGGGACGGCCGACCTGGCCGGTGATCAGCGCCAGCGCGATCAGGCAGCGCGCATTGTCGGTGCCGTGCACGTGCTGGCTGATGCCCATGCCCCAGAAGATGATCGAGGCCTTCGCGCGCGCATACATCCGCGCCACCTCGCGCATGGTCTCCGCCGGAATGCCGCAGATCGGCGCCATCTTCTCCGGCGTGAACTCCTTGATCTTCGCCTTCAGCTCGTCAAAGCCCTCGGTGTAGCCGGCGATATATTGCTCGTCGGTCAGGCCTTCGGTGATGATGGTGTTGATCATCGCGTTCAGCAGCGCGACGTCGCTGCCGGGCTTGAACGCGAGATGCTTGTAGGCGTGGCGCGACAGCGACTGCCGGCGCGGATCGATCACGATCAGCTTGGCGCCGCGCTTGGCCGCGTTCTTGATGAAGGTCGCGGCGACCGGATGGTTCACGGTCGGATTGGCGCCGATCACGATGATGACTTCGGCATCCAGCGCGGCCGCGAACGGCGCCGACACCGCGCCCGAGCTCAGGCCTTCGAACAGCGCCGCGACCGAGGAGGCGTGGCACAGCCGCGTGCAGTGATCGACATTGTTGGAGCCGAAGCCGGTGCGCACCAGCTTCTGGAACAGATAGGCCTCCTCGTTCGAGCCCTTGGCCGAGCCGAAGCCGGCGAGCGCCTTGGCGCCCTTCTCGTCGCGGATCTTCACGAGGCCCTTGGCGGCGATGTCGAGCGCCTCCTCCCAGGAGGCTTCGCGGAAATGCGTGAACGGATTGGCCGGATCGACCTGGTCGTTGGCGTCCTTCTTCGCGTTCGGCAGCCGCACCAGCGGCTTGGTCAGGCGATTGCGGATGATGGATGTAGTCGAAGCCGAAGCGGCCCTTGACGCAGAGCCGGTTGTGATTGGCCGGGCCGTCGCGGCCCTCGGCGTAGATGATCTTCTCGTCCTTGACCTGATAGGTGACCTGGCAGCCGACGCCGCAGTACGGGCACAGCGAGTCGACCTTCCGGTCCGGCATAGGTGACGCGGGTCTGGTTCTCGTCGAGCATCACCGCCGGCATCAGCGCGCCGGTCGGGCAGGCCTGCACGCATTCGCCGCAGGCCACGCAGGTCGATTCCCCCATCGGATCGTCGAAATCGAACACGATCTTGGAGCCGTGGTTGCGATAGGCCATGCCGATCACGTCGTTGACCTGCACCTCGCGGCAGGCGCGCACGCACAGGCCGCACTGGATGCAGGCATCGAGATTGACGCGCATCGCCGGATGGCTGGCGTCGCCCTGCCAGCGCTCGGCGGCCGGGAAAGCGGCTTTCGGTCACCTCGACCTTTTCGGCCCAGTGCCAGAATTTCGAATCCGGATCGTGCGAGGTCTCGCGCGCCGGCTGGTCGGCGACCAGCAGTTCCATCACCATTTTCTGCGCCGCGACCGCGCGCGGCGCTCGCCGGTCTTCACCTTCATGCCGACGCTCGGCGTGCGCTTGCAGGAGGCCGCCAGCACGCGCTCGCCCTCGATCTCGACCATGCAGGCGCGGCAATTGCCGTCGGGCCGGTAGTCCGGCGCCGGCGAATAGCACAGATGCGGAATTTCGCGGCCCTGGCGCTTGGCCACCTGCCAGATGGTCTCGCCAGGCGATGGCCTCGACCTGCTTGCCGTCGAGCTCGAACTGGATCTTGGTCATTCCGCGGCTTCCTTCGGCAGGAACTCGTCCGGGAAATATTTAATCACGGAGGTCAGCGGATTCGAGGCCGCCTGGCCGAGACCGCAGATCGAGGCATCGCGCATCGCCTGGCTCAATTCGTCGAGCAATTCGCGGTTCCAGACCGGCCTTTCCATCAGCAGCGCCGCCTTCTGGGTGCCGACCCGGCAGGGCGTGCACTGGCCGCAGCTTTCGTCCTCGAAGAAGCGCATCAGGTTCAGCGCCGCGCCCTTCACGCTGTCCTGCTCGGACAGGATGATGACCGCGGCCGAACCGATGAAGCAGCCGTATTTTTCCAGCGTGCCGAAATCGAGCGGGATATCGTCCATCGACGGCCGGCAGGATGCCGCCGGAGGCGCCGCCCGGCAGATAGGCGTGGAAGGTGTGGCCGTCCGCCATGCCGCCGCAGAACTCGTCGATCAATTCGCGCACCGTGATGCCGGCCGGCGCGAGCTTCATGCCGGGATTCTTGACGCGGCCCGAGACCGAATAGCTGCGCAGGCCGTGGCGGTCGTTGCGGCCATGGCTCTTCCACCAGTCCGCGCCCTTCTCGACGATGTCGCGCACCCACCACAGCGTCTCGATATTGTTGATCAGCGTCGGCAGGCCGAACAGCCCGACCTGGAACGGATAAGGCGGCTTGTGCCGCGGCAGGCCGCGCTTGCCTTCGATGCTTTCCAGCAGCGAGGATTCCTCGCCGCAGATATAGGCGCCGGCGCCGCGCCGCATATGCAGCGCCGGACCGCCCGGCGGCAGCTTCGCGATCTCGCGCTCGAGAATTTCGCGCGCAGGCCGGATATTCGTCGCGGATGTAGATGTAGATGTCGGGCGCCTCGACGACATGCGCGCCGATCAGCATGCCCTCGAGAAAGCGATGCGGATCGGTTTCGAGATAATAGCGATCCTTGAAGGTGCCGGGCTCGCCCTCGTCGCCATTGATCGCCATCAGCCGCGGGCCGGGCTCGCCGAGCACCGAGCGCCATTTGCGCCCCGTCGGAAAGCCGGCGCCGCCGAGCCCGCGCAAGCGAGGCGTCGTCGAGCGCCTTCAGCAGATCTTCCTTTGGCAATGCGCCGGAGCGCAGGCGCTTCAGCAGCGCGTAGCCGCCGCCGGCGACATAGGCGTCGTAGTCGACATAGTCGGGCAGATGCGCGTGGGTGTCGCCGCCCTTCGCCGCCGCCAGCACGCTTGTCGACGCGTGGCGTGATCGACAAAGTTGATGGCCGACCTCGGCCGCCGGCGCGGTGTCGCAGCGGCCGACGCAGGGCGCGCGCACCACGCGAATGCCGGGGCCGGCGCTGTTCTGCAATTCGCTGCAGCAGCTTTTCCGCGCCCAGCATCGCGCAGGTCAGGGAATCGCAGACCCGGATGGTCAGCGGCGCGATATCGGGCTCGCCCTCCTTCACCACGTCGAAATGCGCGTAGAAGGTCGCGGTCTCGAACACTTCCGCAAACGACAGCTTCATCTCGTCGGCGAGCGCCGCGAGATGGGCGGCGGAAATCTGGTGATATTTGTCCTGGATCAGATGCAGATGCTCGATCAGGAGATCGCGCCGCCGCGGCCGGTCGCCGAGCAGCAGTTCGATCTCGTGCGCGGCGGTCGGATCGACCTGGCGGCCCTTGGGTGTCGACTTGGCCCGCCGGCGTCCCTCGCCCGGATGTTCGAACGAGCGGACCTGTTGCACGTCATGACTCATTGAAACGTCTCGTTCCTGCTCGTCAGCCGATGCAACTCTAGTCCCTGGCATGCCAGATGCCAAGCGAGAATATTGCTGCATAAATAATGCATTTAAGGGGCACGCAGCCCTCGCTGTCATGCCCCTTGTTCAGCTCGGTCTGCCGACCGAAGGGCTTCAGGTCTTGTCCATGCAGTCTTCGATATAGAACCAGCGGTCGTCGCCGGCCAGTCCCTTCGCCTTCACCTCTTTGCGACAGGCCTTCAGCTTGGGCTTGTTCGCGCTCCACTTGGCCTTCATTTCCTTCAGCTTTTCCATCGTCAGCTTCATTCTCGACGGCTTGGCGGTCGGCGCTGGCGCGGCGCCGGAGTCGTGGTCTGGGCCGAAGCGGTGTGGAGCGCTGCCCGCGACAAGCAGCATGGCGGCGAGGCAAACACTGGTGCGAAGCATGGGAATCCCCTCAAGTCTCATTTCTTGATTGATTGAAAGACGAAGGCCGCGGGACGCTACGCGTGAGCCGTCCCGCGGCGATATGAGCTGCGATCAGAAGATCTTGGCCGCGCTTTCCAGCGTCTTCCAGACGCCCCAGGCCAGCGGGATGCCGACGAAGGCCCAGAACAGCGCGGCCTTGGCGTCGAGACCGCCCTTGCCGATGCCGAACGAGCCGTGCTGCACCGCGGCCGCGCTCTTCGCGCTTGCCGCCTGCAGCCTGGCGACCTCCGCTTCGCTCATGTGCCATTTCGGATCGACCGGCTTGATCAGGTAGTTGCAGATCAGGCCGCGCGATCAGCATCGCGCACAGGATGTACATGGTGGTGTTGTAGAGCTGGTCGCGCGGCACGCCGGCCGCGAGCTGGAATTCGCGGATGTAGTTCACCACCACCGGGCCGATGATGCCGGCGGTCGACCACGCCGTCAGCAGCCGGCCGTGAATGGCGCCCGACGAACTGCGTTCCGAACATGTCGGCGAGATAGGCCGGCACGGTGGCGAAGCCGCCGCCATACATCGACAGGATGATGCCGAAGCCGAGCACGAACAGCAGCTTCGAGCCCATCGCCGCGAAGGTCGGCGCCAGCGCGTAGAGCGCGATGCCGAGCAGGAAGAAGCAGTAATAGGTGTTCTTGCGGCCGATATAGTCCGACAGCGACGCCCAGAAGAAGCGGCCGCCGATGTTGAACAGCGACAGCAGGCCGGCAAAGCCGGCCGCGATCCCGGCGATCTGCGCCTTCTGCTCGACGCGTCAAGCGCGTTGAAGCTCGACGTTGGGCAAGCCGATCAGCTTGCCCGCGAAGATTTCCTGCAACATCGGCGAGGCCATGCCGATCACGCCGATGCCGGCCGACACGTTCAAGCGCAGCACCCACCAGATCAGCCAGAACTGCGGCGTCTTGTGCGCGTTGTCGAGATGGACGTTGTGCTCCGAGATCATCGTCTTCTTTTCGCTCGGCGGCGTCCAGCCGTCCGGACGCCAGCCGGCCGGCGACACGCGATAGGCGAAGGCGCCGATCGTCATGAAGACGAAATAGATCACGCCCATCGCGACGAAGGTCTCCCAGACGCCGACATCGAGTCGGGGTCTTGAAGTAGTTGATCAGCAAATTCGCCAGCGGCGCGCCGATCATGGCGCCGCCGCCGAAGCCCATGATGGCCATGCCGGTCGCCATGCCGCGATGGTCGGGAAACCATTTGATCAGCGTCGACACCGGGGAGATGTAGCCGAGCCCGAGACCGACGCCGCCGATGACGCCGGCGCCGAGCCACATGCAGCCAGAGCTGATGGACGTAAATGCCCGACGGCGCCGAGCATGAGGCCGCCGCCCCAGCAAATCGCCGCGACGAAGCCAGCCTTGCGCGGGCCGGCGCGCTCCAGCCAGCCGCCCCAGATCGCGGCCGAAACGCCGAGCAGCACGAAGAACAGCGTGTACATCCAGCCCATGCTGGCGACTTTCCAGTCGCAGGTGGTGGTGAACAGTTCCTGGACCAGCGACATGTCCGGGCAGGCCTTCGGCGCGGTCAGCCCGATGGCGCGCGACAGCGGCAGCCAGAACACGCTGAAAAGCCGTAGGCCATGCCGATGCACAGATGGATGCAAAGCGCCGCGGGCGGCACCAGCCAGCGATTGAAGCCGGCCTTGGCGATCGTGTGCTCGCGATCGAGAATTCCCTCGCGGGCACCGGACATAGTCCCGGCGCCTTGATATGTCGTCATTCGTCCCTCCCCTGCGCAGCCACCCTTGCCGGGCATGTCTGCGGTCCTCGGTCTCGATCCCGTTGTTCGAAGCCCATCAGCGGATCAGCAGCCACGTTGCTGCTCCGCACAACTCTCGGGATGCGCCGGGATCGCCAGGGCGCATTCGAAAGATTTGAACACCTGCTCGCGACACGTTATGCCCGTAAGCCATTGTACGGCCTGACGTGAGCGACATGCCAGCCCCGGCCCCAGTCGGCCGGAGGCACGACTCGACCTCCGCGCACCTGCGGAGATCATGAATTGGGACAGAAGGCGGCACGGGTGTCGATAGGCAAAAGGTAGCGTATCAACCAGAGCGTTTATCTGACCGAGCGCGACAGGCCATTGGATTTATCTATCAGACCATTGGTTTTTTCGATCAAGAACACGATCCGACGTTCGCGTCGCTCCGTGATCTCGACCTTGTCGCCGGTCTCCCGGATCAGGTTCGGAATATCGATCACCGACAGCGGATCGGTGCAATGCACCTCCAGAAAATCGCCCGGCTGTAGCGCCTTCAGCGCCTTGCGCGTCTTCAACGCCGGCAACGGACATTTCAGACCGGTGAGGTCGAGTTTTGTCGTGGTCATGTCCCGAACATGGCGAAGCTGGTTCGCATCGTCAACGGCAGACGTCTTAAGCGAAGTCGGCCTAGTCACGTAAGACGCATAGCGGTCAAGTCACATCAGACTCGCATAGCCCAGAAACCCAACCGTCTGGCCGGGTTCGACCTGCGTGATCTCTTCGCCGAGTTCGACCAGTCCGTCGGTGTCCACCAGCGACGACAGCAGCCCCGCGCCCTCGCGCGGAAATTTGACCGCTTCGAGCACGCCGTCGTCGCGCCTTGCGCAGAGCTGACCCGGACATATTCGCGGCGGGCGATCTTCTTCTTGTAGCTGAAGGCGGCGCGGACCGGCATCGGAACCAGCGGCTGTTGCCTGGCGCCCGACAGCGCCAGCACGGTCGGCCGCACCACATGGACGAAGGTGACAAAACTCGCCACCGGATTTCCCGGCAATCCGATGAACGGCGTGCCGCCGATGATGCCCATCGCGACCGGACGCCCCGGCTTGATCGCCATCCGCCACAGCACGAGCTTGCCGACGCTCTCGACGCCGGCCTTGACGTGATCCTCCTCGCCGGTCGAAACGCCGCCGGTGGTCAGGATCAGATCGTGGGTGCCGGCCACCTTCTTCAGGCGCTTGCGCCAGCGAGGCGCGATCGTCGCGCAGAATGCCGAGATCGCTGACCTCGCAGCCGAGCCGCGTCAGCATCGCCATCAGCATGAAGCGGTTGGAATCGAACAGTTGCGCCGGCGCGCGCGGCTCTCCCGGCGATACCAGTTCGTTGCCGGTCGAGAACACCGCGACGCGGATGCGCCGGCGCACGTCGACCTGCGTCAGGCCGAAGGCGGCCGCGAGCGCGACATCCTGCGGCCGCAGCCGCTGGCCGGCCGCCAGCGCCGCATGCCCGAGCGGAATGTCTTCGCCCGCGGGGCGCACATTGGCGCCGGGCCTCAAGCCCGCCGGGAGAACGACCTTGCCGTCCCCATCGACGCGCACGTCCTCCTGCATGAACACGGTGTCGGCGCCTTCCGGCATCGGCGCGCCGGTGAAGATCCGCATCGCGTGGCCGGGCTTGACCGGCGCTTGCGCCGAGGCGCCGGCCTGAACGCGGCCTGTCACGGGAAATGCCTGTTCCTCGCCGATGCGGAAGATCGCCGCTCGCGCACCGCATAGCCGTCGACGGCGGAATTGGTGAACGGCGGCAGCGGCAGCGGCGCGGAAATGTCGCGCGCGAGAATGCGTCCATCGGCCTCGTCAAGCGCAACGGTCTCGATCTCCTGCACCGCCGTCACCCGCGCGGCGATGATGCGCGACGGCCTCATCGACCGACATCATCGGTCCGCCGAAGGCAAAGCAATCGTCGGACAATTGCGCCATCTTGCCTCTCAGGTCTCGCTGACGCTTTGCGCCAGCACGTCTTCGACCGATATCGCCGACCTCTGCATCATGGCGGCGACCGCCTTGATATCATCGAGATGGGCCACCGGAAGCGTGGTTTCAACCGCTGGCGTCGGTTGCGATGCCGACAATGCCGGGATCGTCGGGGAACAGCAGCGGCTTGCCGTTGGCGGCGCGATGCACCTCGATCTTGCGATGCGGCTCGCGCTTGAAACCCTCGATGACGACGAGATCGACCCGCGACATCTTCGCCAGCAATTCCGGCAGCCGCGGCTCGGCGGCGCCGCGCAATTCATGCATCAGGGCCCAGCGCCGGGTCGAAGACACCAGCACCTCGGTCGCGCCCGACTGCCGGTGCACCCAGGAATCCTTGCCGGGCACGTCGACATCGAACTCGTGATGGGCATGCTTGATCACGGAGACGCGCAGGCCCTCGGCCGAGCAAATACGGGATAACCCGCGTCAGCAAGCGTGGTCTTGCCGGCGCCGCTCCATCCTGCGAGGCCAATCACTTTCATCTCATTCTCCGGCAGCCAACCGCCGGAACCGGGGCTAGGCTTTGCATCCAAGCGTGCTTTATATCGGCTCAGCAGGCAATGTCATGCTAACGCTGCGATCATGATGAAGATCGACAAAGCCCCGGTCCCCCTGATCGTGCCCAAACCCGGACGATCCGCGGCTGACCGAACGCGTCGCCGGGACCGACCAGACCGGCGCCGCGGTCGAGATCAACGTGCCGGTGGAGCGGCCGCTGACGCTGTATCTGAACGCGCAGGAGATCGTCACCATGATGACGATCGGCGATTATCCGGAATATCTCGCGCTCGGCTATCTGCTCAACCAGAACATGCTGAAATACGACGACGTCGTCACCGAGGTCGAATATGACGACGACCTGCAGGTGGTGGTGGTGCGCACCGAGCACCACACCAATTTCGAAGCAAAATTGAAGAAGCGCACGCAGACCTCGGGCTGCGCGCAGGGCACCGCGTTCGGCGATCTGCTGGAAGCGGTGGAAAGCGTCGCGCTGCCGAAGGCCGAGCTGCGCACCTCCTGGCTCTACCAGATGACGCACGCGATCAACACCATGCCCTCGCTTTATCTCGAGGCCGGCGCGATCCATGGCTGCGTGCTGTGCAAGGAGGGCACGCCGGTCTGCTACACCGAGGACGTCGGCCGCCACAACGCCGTCGACAAGATCGCGGGCTGGATCTATCGCCACGGCGTCGATCCCGCCGACAAGATTCTCTACACCACCGGACGGCTGACCTCCGAGATGGTCATCAAGACGGTGCGGATGGGAATTCCGATCCTGGTGTCGCGTTCGGGCTTCACCGCCTGGGGCGTCGATCTGGCGCGGCAGGTCGGATTGACGCTGGTCGGGCGCGCGCGCGGCAAACGATTCATCGCGCTGTCGGGCGCAAGAGCGCATCGTCTACGACCAGAACCTCGCCTTTGTCGAAGAAGAATCCGCGCGGCACAAGCGCAAGGGCGAACGACCGTGACGACTGAAGCGACGCCCGGCGTGCTGCTCGCCGGCGGGCTGGCGCGGCGGATGGGCGGCGGCGACAAGCCGATGCGCCAGATCGGCGGCCGCACCATCCTCGAGCGCGTGATCGCGCGGCTGAAGCCGCAATGCGACGGGCTCATTCTCAATGCCAATGGCGATCCGGCGCGGTTTGCCGGCTTCGGCCTGCCCGTCATTGCCGACACCGTCGCAGAATTTTCCGGGACCGCTCGCCGGCATTCTCGCGGCGCTCGACTGGGCCGCGGCGAACCGGCCCGACGTCTCGCTGGGTGCTGAGCGCGGCGGCGGACTGTCCGTTCCTGCCGCGCGATCTGGTCGCGCGCCTGCATCGCGCGCGCGCCGAGCAGAACGCGCAGCTCGCGGTCGCCGCCTCCGACGGACAGTCGCATCCGGTGATCGGACTGTGGAGCGTCGCCTTGCGCGAGGAGCTTCGCCACGCGCTGGTCGTGGAAGATGTCCGGAAGATCGACCGCTGGACCGCGCGCTATCGGCTCGCCACCGTGACCTGGCCGACGCACGCCGCTCGATCCGTTCTTCAATGCCAACACCATGGACGACATCGCCGAAGCCGAGCGGCTGGCGGCGCTGGATGGGGGCTAAGCCGATGCTGATCGTGCCGTGAAGCACGCGCAGCCGGAATCGATGCCACGCTCGTCGCTGCGTCAGCGCCTGCTCCGCGCCGCTGCGACTTTCCTCCGACGCCAGCGCGTCGAGAAATGCCTGCACCGCCGGCCGCTGCTTGCGCGCCGTCACCAGCGCGAAATCATAATGCTCTTCGGCAAGCGGAATGAAGCCGAGATCGGCGGCATGCGCGACCGGCGCAATCGTCATGCCCCAGTCGGCGCGATGCTGCGCCACCGCGGCGGCGACCGCGTTGTGCGAGCGCGGCTGGTTCCAGTAGCCGTCGGGCCGCGCCTCGCCGAGCAGCCGGTCGATCAGGATGCGCGTGCCCGCGCCCTGGTTGCGGTTGACCATGATGCAGGCGGGATCGGCGAGCGCCGCGCGCACCGCCTCTTGCGCGCTCAATCCCTCGAAACGCGTGTCGCCCTTGCGAAACACGATGCCCTGCATCCGCCGCCAGCCCGGCACCAGTTCGAGCCCGTCGCCGAGAAACGGCGTGTTGTAGGTCTCGGTCTTCTCGTCGAACAGATGGATCGGCGCGAAATCGCATTCGCCGCGCTTGGCCGCCGCGAGCCCGCCGAGGCTGCCGACCGCGATCGAGCGCACCGACAGGCCCGCGCGCGCCAGCGGCGCGGTGACGAGATCAAGCCCGGTGCAATGGCTGCCGACGATCACGAGATCGGGCACCCGCACATGCGGCGTGAACAGCGTGACCTCGGCCTCGGTGCCTGCCGGCATCTGGTCGGCGAGCGCGTCGATCTTCAGAAAGCCGTCGGCCTGCGCGAACGACGTGATCGCGCCGGATCCCTTGCCGGTGGGATAGGCGATCAAGCCCGTCGGCGCCTTCGACCAGCGACACCATGACGAATTCGGTGCGGCCGAGTTCGGAGGCGATCCGCACCGGGACTTTCGCCGTGACCTTCGCATCGGAGCGCGGCGGCAGGCCCGCCATCCGCCGCAGCACCGGCACGATCATGTCGTGGAAGGTGAACATCGCCGAGGTCGGAAATCCCGGCAGGATGACCACCGGCTTGCCGTCGCAGACCGCAAGACACAGCGGCTTGCCCGGCTTCAGCGCGACGCCATGGGCGATGATGCCGGGTTTGCCGAGCCGCGCGATGATGCGATGGGAGACGTCGCCGGCGCCCTTGGAGGTGCCGCCCGACAGCACCAGCATGTCGCTGTCGCGAGCGCCTTGCGCATCGCGGCTTCGAGCTGCTGCCTCATCGTCGGCAATGGCGCCGAGAAACATCGCCTCGCCGCCATTCTCGTTGATCGCCGCGGTGACGATCGCGCCGTTGGTGTCGTAGATCGCGGCCGGGCGCAGCGGCTCGCCCGGCTGCACCAGTTCGTCGCCGGTGGAGATCACGGCGACGCGCGGCCGGCGCACGACCGACAACTTGCGCGATGCCGCAGGCCGCCACATGCCGATCTCGCGCGAGCCGATCACGGTGCCGGCGCGCAGCAGCGCCTCGCCGCGCGCGATGTCGGAGCCGGCATAGGACACGAATTGTCCGGGCGAGGCGGCGCGGCGGATTTCGATCGCGCGGGCGCCGGCCGGCTGGGTGTGCTCGACCATGACGATGGCGTCGGCGCCGCGCGGCACCGGACCGCCGGTCGCAATCGAAGTCGCCGTTCCCGACAGCACCGGCCGCGCCGGCGCGATGCCGCAGGCGATGACTTCGTCGTTCAGCACAACGCGAACCGGCGTGGCTTCGGTGGCCGCAGCGAGATCGGCGGAGCGCACCGCAAAGCCGTCGACATTGGAGCGATCGAACGGCGGCACGTCGATCGGCGCCACGACATCCTGCGGCCAGCGCGCAGCCGAGCGCATCGGCAAGCGGCCGCGTGCTCGCTCGGGATGGCGCGCGGAAACAGCGCGGCCTCGAAGCGCGCCAGCGCGTCCTCGCGCGACAGGATGGTCAGGAACTGATCCTGATCGACGCTGTCGCGGTTTTTCGGCTGCGGGCTTTGGGTCATGTCGGAACTCATATCAGTCCCGCAACATATAGGCATCGACCGGCGTGCCCGCAGCAAATCCTTCGCTGCCGCCGGGTACCGCCAGCCAGGCATCGGCGCGGGCGATGGTCTGCGAGCGACAGATCGCCGACCGCAAGCGGCATCCAGGCTGTCGTCGCTTCGCTCGAGCAGGACGATTTCGGCGATGCCGACGCTGGAGGCGATCTTGCGCGCCAGCGGCAGACGTCGACGGCTCGCCGCGGCCGCCGGCCGGACAACCGGTCGAGCACCGGAAGCACCAAGCGTCCACCACGCCGCGAGCGCCTGATCCGGCGCGCCCGGCAGCGCAACGACGGGGATCTTTCCGATCCTGCCGACCGCGGAGGTGCGGCCGGGCTGCAGCGCGATGCCATGCGCGATGACTTCGCCGCGCTCGGCCAGTGCCGCGATCGTCGCATCGGTGCGGCCGACGCCGCTGCCGCCGATGGTGACGAGGAGATCGCACGCGTCGGCGTCGAGCGCCTTGGCGATCGACGCCGCATCGCGCGCCGCGGCCTCGGTGCAGCACGACTTCGGCGCCGGCCGCGCCGCGCGCTTTCCGCGATCAGCTGTCGCCGTCACCGTTCGCCTGAGCCGCGGGAATGTTGACGATGCGCAGGCGCGGGCGGCGCACGTTCAATCTCTCCAGCCCGCCGCGCGCGCGATCAACAGATCGAGCGGGCGACACACGGCGCCCGGGCCGCGAGCAGGATTGCCTGCAGCGATATCGCCGCCGGCGCGGCGAACGCCCTGCCCCGGTATCGCCTCCGCCAGCACCTGCGCAATCGGGCCGGTCTGATCGACGGAATCGGCATCGACGCACGCAGTCGCAGCCGTCCGGCATGCGGTCGCCGGCCTCGACCCAGACCGGCGACGTCGGCCAGCGGCAGCGGCGAATAGGACGACGCGCCGACGAGATCGCGGGCGCGCAACGCCCAGCCATCGACGGCGGCGATGTCGTGCGGCGGAAGCGCGCCGAGCGGCGGCATCTCGGCCGCGACGCAACCCAGCGCGTCGGCGAGCGGAAGTTCGCCTGGCGTGACCGGCTCGACGCCGCTGCAGCAACGCCGCGAGCGCCACGTCGAGCGGCGTAAGCGAAGCCGGCAGGCGCTGGGTCGAGGTCATGGCTTGCCTATGTCCTGAATTGGGCCGGAAATATACAGAACCCGTGCCGCCGCTGTCAGCCACCGCTCTTCGAGCAAGTTGACGCCAGCCTGAATTAGTTGCAAATGAGACCAATTGGCGAAGCAACCGCCTCAAGACACAAACGGCCGATGCGCCGATGCAAAGGGGAGGAGACGAGATGTTCGCCAGAAATCCATCGCAACCTATCCATGCTTGGCGCGCTCGCCGCCGCGATGCTGGCCTCGTCAGCGGCGCTCGCCCAGATATCGGACGACGTGGTCAAGATCGGCGTTCTCACCGACATGAACGGGCCGGCGTCGACGCCGACCGGCCAGGGCTCGGTGACCGCCGCGCAGATGGCGGTCGACGATTTCGGCGGCAAGGTGCTCGGCAAGCCGATCAGCGTGATCGTCGGCGACCATCAGTTCAAGCCCGATATCGGCGCCGGGATCGCGCGGCGCTGGTATGACACCGAGCAGGTCGACCTGATCGTCGACGTGCCGGTGTCGGCGGTCGGGCCTTGCGGTGCAGAATGTCGCCAACGAAAAGAAGCGGCTGTTCATCACGCATTCGACGGGCACTGCGGATTTCCACGGCAAGTTCTGCTCGCCCTACGCCATTCAGTGGGTGTTCGACACCCGCGCGCTCGCGGTCGGCACCGCGCAGGAAGTGGTCAAGCGCGGCGGCGACAGCTGGTTCTTCATCACCGACGATTATGCGTTCGGCCACTCGCTGGAACGCGATGCCTCGGCCGTGATCGTCAAGAACGGCGGCAAGGTGCTCGGCTCGGTGCGGCCGCCCTTCGCCACGCCCGACCTGTCGTCGTTCATCCTGCAGGCGCAGGCCTCCAAGGCCAAGATCATCGGCATCGCCGGCGGGCCGCCCAACAACATGAACGAGATCAAGACCGCCGGCGAATTCGGCGTCCTCAAGGGCGGCCAGCAGATGGCCGGCCTGCTCGGCGCTGATCACCGACATTCATTCGCTCGGCCTTCCGGCCGCGCAGGGCCTGCTGCTGACGACGTCGTTCTACTGGGACATGGACGACAAGACCCGCGAATGGTCGAAGCGCTATTTCGCCAAGATGAACCGGATGCCGACGATGTGGCAGGCCGGCGTCTATTCGTCGGTGATGCACTATCTCAACGCCATCAAGGAGAGCGGCACCGACGAGCCGCTCAAGGTGGCGGCGAAGATGCGCGAGAAGCCGATCGAGGATTTCTTCGCGCGCAACGGCAAGCTGCGCGACGACAATCTGATGGTGCACGACCTCATGCTGGTGCAGGTCAAGAAGCCGCGAAGAGTCCAAATATCCGTGGGACTATTACAAGATCCTGGCGAAGATTTCCGGCGACGACGCGTTCGGCCCGCCCGATCCGGCCTGTCCGCTGGTGAAGAAGTGACTGCGCAGCAGTCATTCCGGGGTGGTCCGAAGGACCAGACCTCAGATGTGCAATTGCACATCGGGGAATCTCGAGATTCCGGGTTCGCTCGTTTTCACTCGCGCCCCGGAATGACGCTTCACTTCACCACCCCGATCTCGCGAAAATATTTCATCACGCCGGGATGGATCAGTTCCGGCATTCGGCGCCGCGGCAACCGTGTTGGCCGCGGTGGTTTCGCAGGCCTGCGCCAGCTTCTTGCAGAATGCGGCCTTCGGCGCCGTGCAGCGTGCGCGCCAGCCGATAGGCGACGTCGTCGGGCAGGTCGGCGCGCGACCAGGATGAAACTCCATGAGCCCATCGAATTGATCGGCGCGTTCTGGTTCGGATAGCTGCCGGCCGGCACGGTCATCGGCTTGAGAAACGAGTGCTTGGCGCTGATGCGCGCGATCTCGTCGGCGTCGGGCGCGATGAACCGGGCGCCGCCGGGGCTTGCTCGCGACAGCCGTAAATCCGGGCCAGCCGATGCCGGCGCCCCAAAGTGCCGCGACCCGTCCGTCGAGCACCATCGCCGGGCCGTCGCCGGCGTGGTCGAGATAGACCGACTGGAAATCCTCGTCCTGCTTCAGTCCGAGCCCGTCGAGCATGTAAGCGCGACAGGATCGGAAGGCCGGAGCCGCTGGCGCCGAACGCGACCGGCTTGCCCACGAGATCGCGAATGGTCTTGTAGGGACTATCGGCGCGCACCACGAACATGCCGGGCGATCGAATACATCGCGGTCAGGATTTTCAGGTTGGTCGCCGGCCGCCCGATCCCCTTGAAGGCTTCGTAAGAGGGCTCGCCGGCGACCAGCGCGAGATCGAGCTGGCCGGCTTCGAGCAGCGGGATGTTCTCGTTGCTGCCTTTGGTGTTGCGCGGCTCGATCGACAGCGTCGGATCGGCCTCGTTCATGACTTCGCGCGAACGCGTTGCCGTAAAGCGGAAAGCCGCCGCCCGGCGTCGCCGTCCCGAGACTGATCGTGGTCTTTGGAATGGCCTTGCCTCCCTCTTGCGCCGCAGCGCCGCGCGCTAGCACCAGCAGGCCGGCGCAGATCAATTTCGCGAAATGTTCATGGTCGAACCCTGCCCGCCGCCCCTCGCGACGCCAGGATTAACACCGCGGCGCGAGAGAGCGATGTAGGCAAGCTGAGAATTTATGGAAGCATGGGTTTCAACGAGAAAGACAAAATCACGGGAGCGGCCATGTCGGGATTTTTGCGCGCAGTGTCGCTCGGCTGATCTGCCTTTTCAGCCTCGCTGCCGGTACGGCGCCGTCATCCGCCGCCGACTATCCGAACCGCCCGGTGCGCTGGCTGATCGGCTTTGCGCGCCGGCGGCCCGGTCGACATCGTGGCGCGCATCATGGCCAGTGGCTGTCGGAGCATTTCGGCCAGCAATTCGTGGTGGAGAATCGCACCGGCTCCGGCGGCAATATCGCCGCCGCGGCGGCGATCAACTCGCCGCCGGACGGCTATACGCTGTTGTTCGTCGCGCCCAACAACGCGATCTCGACCTCGCTCTACAAGCATCTGCCCTACGATTTCATCCGCGACACCGTGCCGGTCGCGAGCATCATGCAGCTGACCAACATGCTGGTGGTGTCGAACGCGCATGCCGGTCAAGACCGTTCAGGAGTTCATCGACTACTGCAAGGCCAATCCGGGCAAGATCTCCTATGCCTCGTCGGGCAACGGCACCTCGGTGCACATGTCGGCCGAACTGTTCAAGGCGATGACCAAATGCGACATGGTGCATGTGCCCTATCGCGGCTCGGCGATCGCCTTTCCCGACATCATTTCCAACAAGGTGCAGCTGATCTTCGACAATCTGCCGTCGGCGCTGGAGCAGTCGCGCGGCCGGCACCGTGCGCGCGCTCGGCGTCACCTCGCCGCAGCGCTGGCCCGGCGTGCCTGATGTTCCCGGCGATCGCCGAGACCGTGCCGGGCTTCGAATCGGTCGGTTTCTACGGCATCTCCGCGCCCAAGGGCACGCCGCCGGAGATCGTCGAAATCCTCAACAAGGCGGTCGGCGAGGCGCTGAACGATCCCAAACTGGTGGCGCGGCTGGCCGAGCTCGGCGGCATCCCGAAGCCGATGACAGCCGGCCGAATTCGGCAAGCTGATCGCCGACGAGACCGAGAAATGGCGCAAGGTGGTCGAATTCGCCGGCGTCTCGGTGGACTGAGCCTTTCGTTTTTGACGCGTTTTCTTGACGCGAACCGGTATCCACTTCGCTCGAAAACGCTATGGGCGCGGCATTGCCGGAACGCCGGTCACCCTGTAAACGATGCCGGCACCGTTGCCTCGCCCTTGAAGGCATGATCCGGAAAAGTGGATACTGGTTTTTCCGAAAATGATCATGCCCAATAAGCGGCAGCCCGCGGCGGGGCCTGTAGCTCAATGGTTAGAGCCGGCCGCTCATAACGGTCTGGTTGCAGGTTCGAGTCCTGCCGGGCCCACCAATCTCATCAATGGGTTGCGGAACCTTCGAACGCTTCGATTTTTCGTCAACCAATCGATCAACCAATACTACGTTCCTATTTGGTGCTGGACGCGTACCAATAGCGTTCGCAGCAACACGCAGGAAATCCGGGTGATGATGGCCATAGGTTTCCCGAAGTGTCTTTTCGCTCATACCTAGGAAGCCGGCAGCTTCCCACATGGGCGCGCCCGCCTGCATAAGCCAAGTAGCCGCCGTGTGTCGGAGCGTGTGCGGAATGACGTTGCCAACGGTCACGTCAGGCTTGGCAAGACGTACTGCCGATGCGAAACCCGTTTTCACCGACGCCACAGGCTTGCTGTTCCATTCGACGAAGTGGCCTTTGGCTATTCCGAGCCGCGACCATCGCCGCAGATGGGCGAGCAGCCGCCTCGGCATAGGAACCGGTGTCTGCCGTTTGGTGCTCGCGCGCCTCCCCACCGCAAGCCGGTTGAAAATTCCGCTGTCCAAATCCACAAACGATTTGCCTGCCGCACGGTAGGGCGAGGCAGTAGCAATGGCACCGGCTCGCGTACCCGTGTAGAGGCCGATCAAAATGAATCTAGCGACGTGCCGCAAAGGCCTCTTGTCAGTTTCGATCTTCTGACCCTTGAGCGGCCCGACATGGACAGTCTGAGTTTCGCGATACCGCCAGCAGGACCACAATAGCCGCGCCGCCTCCGAACGCGTTAGCCATCGTTCGCGCGGCAATCCCTTTTTGGGCAGGACCACCCGAACAATGCCACGGTGAAAACCCTCCTTGGCGTGATGATTGATTGCGGCTCGAAGGTCTTCAAGGTCGCGACGCGAACCGCCGTTGCTTCCACGCGATTTTGTGTATGCGCGGCAATTGGCACCGTTAACATCCGACAACATCTTGCCGCCCCACCACTTTGTAAGCCGCACCATACGTTCATCGAATTTAGGTTTGTTCGCTTGCCGCTCTCTACAGTCTTCGTCGTAGACAGACAGCACATCGGCCACGTCGATAGACTCAATGTCTTTGAGCCTACGGTCTGGGCTGTACTTCTCGGCGATGTACGAAGCTAGGAATTCTTGCGCTTTTCGAGTTTCGCCAGCAAAGCATCCCGTGGCGTGATGCTTGCCTCCGTCGATAACAATCCATGTTCCTTGCGCAAGAAGTTTGCGGCCACTCCGCCGCTCTTTCCTCCACCACAAACGCGGTCCTCGGCCTTGACGCGGCATAATTTCCTCATTTCCTCAATGTGTCGCAGTGATGTGAAATCCTTGTTCGCGATTTTCTCAATTATGAGTTTTCCCCGCGCAGCCTCTCGGCGCAAACCGTTTACCGTCATGCCACCGTGTGGAAATGCGAATTTGATGGCGTCCTCCAATCGGAGTGGGTCATCGGGATGAATGTTGTCGTTTGCGGGTTGAGGACAGATCATCGTGAATCGGCCACTGCCGCGCCGAGCCGAAAGATGGTGTTCTCCGTGACGGTTGTCATACGCTCCAAGTCGCCAACAGGACGAAGCTTAGTTCGTGCGGGCCATTTCGACTGCGGCTCGTACAGGGTCCAAGAACTCTTGCCATTTATTTCCCATTCGATTTTGGCTGTTGCGCGTGGTCCACGGCACGTGACTGTAAGGTTCAAATTTCGGCTTTGTGTTATCTCCTTAGCTGCAGCTGCCTCAATAAGCGCCGCTAGAGCTTGGCCAAAGGTGTGGCGCGCCGGAAGTTCGTCGTAACTCTGAATCCCGCTATCAACAGCGCTTCCCCCCACCAGGTCTCGGTAGGCAAGAACTGTCTTTGCACTATCTTTCACCGACTCGCTGGCGGCTACAGCGATCAGCAAGTTCGCAGCGTCACCTGCGGTAACCCGTGCAGCGGCTCTGCCGCGACCGGCCACACTGCGCAGCGGCGTCGGAGCAGTGGCAAGATTTCGGTCATGGACGACGACCGTAGCCTCCGAGACTCCTAGGATTTCTGCTGTATCTTCAACAAGTTGGCGTGGTGTTGCCATTATCTATCCTTGGATTCAATTCGGCGAAAATGACCAACTACTTTTTGCTGTTGGCATTCATTTGTATTTCATGCAAAAGACAATTGCACTCCAAAATGTTGGATTTTGGCAAAACGGCTCAAAGGAAATTAATTTGGCTCATTTATCTGGTCACGCGCCGGCGGATCCAATTGCGTCTTTCGACAACTTGGCCATCCGCAACCACGTTGAATTACTTCATCAGACAGCCAGAGGCAGCGACGGCAAGTTTGTCGTGTCGGTCTTCAACGGCGATTCACCGAGTACAATCACACACCATAAGATCGGCGACATTAATGGAATGGTGGAAGCGGTGAGCTTTCACGCCTCTACGCCAGGTGCGAACGTCTATTGCGGACTACACCTTATGCGCAGCAATCTTCCACGCGGGAAGCGAGGATCCAAAAGCGACGTTGTGTCGGTACTCGGACTCGTCGCAGACATGGATGCCGACACGGGCAAAGTCGGCAAAATGCCGGCTGAGTCAAGCTATGTTGTCGAGACATCGCCCGGCAACTGCCAACCCGTGATCGTGTTTGATCAGCCGCTCTCACCGGCAGATGCGGAAGTGTTAGCCAAAGCTCTCCAAAGGGCTACCGGATCAGACTTTGGGACGGGTGATATCGCTCACGTATGGCGTATTCCGGGAACTCTCAACTACCCCAACGCTGGCAAGATTGCCCGTGGTCGTAGTCCCGAGCCGGTGGCTGTCTTCCTTCAGACGGCATTCGTCGGTGAGGTTTACAGCAAGGAAAAGCTGACCGAAATATTGTCGCCGTTCATTTGCAAAACAGCCAGCGGAGAGCGCGCGATATTTAAATCTAGCGTCGATACCGCCCCACTTTTGCAACGTCTATCCGATATCGGTCACGCTGTTCTAATATCAGATGGCCAACCTGATCGATCCGCACAAGCTGCGCGGGTCGTTGAACAGCTTCACTTCGAAGGCTTTACCCTGGACGAAACGATTTCGCTTTGTCTCGAGCGTCCGGGAGCGTGGACGGAAAAGTATCGCGATGACCCTGCCCTCATCAAGGATATCGAACGCTGCTGGGAAAAATTCGCTGCACCGAAAGACGCCGAAGCGTTAGCGAACGCCGAAGCCGTCGAACACTGGGTCCACGACAACGACAATGACGCCGCTGCTGCAACGCCGGTGCAGTCAACGCTGCCCCGTCACATGGCCTGGACGCGCCCGGCGGGATGGTAAGCAAGCTAGCGCATTGGATTTACGCCACGTCACCTTCCCCGATAGCGGAATTCTCGGTCATGTCTGCGGTGGTTTTGCACGCCGTCCTATACGGTCGAAAGTACGTCACCCCGGACGGCTTGGGTCTGAACATCTATGCGGTGTTGGTAGCAGGATCAGGATTCGGAAAGGACCGTCCGTTAAAAGCGATGAAGCAAATCGCTACCAGCATCAATCGAGGATATCTGATTGGGCCGAATGACGTATCATCGGACTCCGCCATTGAGTACGTGTTGCGTCATCACCCGTGCTTGGTTCTACCGCTAGACGAATTCGCAATGGTACTTAGCGCATCGGGTAAAATGGCCGATCCTTATGCGCGAGCGCGTCGTAAGTCGCTACTTGAGTTGTTTTCATCCTCGACCGGAGATAGGGTGGCAAAGGTTCGGGCTGCCGACGCCGGGAAGAACGACAAGCCACCGAAGCCACCAATACTTTGTCCAACCCTTTCCATTCTCGGCACGACAACACCCAGCACTTTCTACAACGGTTTGGAAGGCGACGCTTTTAGTAGCGGCTTGATGGCGAGGTTGCTGGTAATTTCCGTGAAAAAGCTGCCTATGCTTCAAGCGATCGACGGCGTGCCTGAAATGCCTGAAGCCCTCGTCGCCGATCTGAAACAAGCCATGGCGGTGGTTCCGAGCGGAGGTGTGCTGGCCGACGTCCTGAAACAAGATTCCACGATGAGGCCTAGGCTGATCGCAGCAGGTTGGGCTAACGGCAGCGTCAAGGACCGATTGATGCAAATTAGGCATTGGGCGCGGGATATCGGCATCGCGGACGAACAACGAGGGCTAATCGTCAACCGCGCCGGCGATTACACCAGCAAACTCGCGACGATCCGTGCCATATCGCGTGATTCGTCCCAACCTTTGCTCATTGTCGAGGATCTTGAGTGGGCATTGGGTATCGTGCTGAGGACGGCGCCGATCGATTTATGTCGGGCAGCCCGTTCGAGGCTCTGTGCAAAGCGATGGTTGAGGCGATCCGTCAGTGCAAAGACCCGAAAGGACTAAAAAACGCAGAGTTGCTTCGCAAGGCTGGCGTCAGCCAAGCCGAGCCAAGGCAATACGATGCCGCGTTAGGTCGTTTGATCGACGGGACTGGTGAACTGACGAACCGCGGAAAGCCAGGCGGGAAAGGTGGGAAAGGTGGTCGATACTCGCTCACCAACGCCGCACCGGTGTGACATCGGCACAGCTCTGTCGGTCACAAATCCTGTTTTGGTGTACACCGAGCAAAGCCGGGTGCCACCGGATCCGTTTTTAGTTAGCCAACGAATACGGGGGCTTTTGAGATTATGGGAGAGCTGGTGTATTGGTGTAAGGGGTATGTATTTTCTGTCTAATGCTACGGAAACAGAGATCCTTTACACCGTTACACCAGCCGCCGAATGACCGCCGCTATTGAACTGATCGTTGTCACACGGCCCCATCGCCCTGTGTGACCGCGACAGCGGGTTTGGTGCTGAATTGCCAGTCCGATGGCTCGATCCGAACGAAGCGCCCAGCGGGCTGCTGTGGGGTCGCTCGATGCTACCCCGCAGGTTAGCTTGACCCCTCACGTCCCGTTCTCGGTATCGCGGTTGGTGAAGATTACCTTGCTCTTTGGCACTGGGTCTAGTCTTTCCAAATCCGAAACCTCGTGCAGCGACAAGCGCGGTTTGCGGGCTTTCAAGAGTAATTTAACTTCACTGGTGCCGTAACAGAGTTGCTCGATATACTGCAAATGACGCCCGCTCGCTTTCGCTCGCTCGATATTCCAATCGGTCCATTTCTTGCCCGCTGGCGGCTCTTTACGGTCAAGCGAGACAGCGACATCAACATCACCGACCATCTCTGCTTTTGGATCGAGCATGCTGCCGAATAACCGAAGCTCCGCGACTCCGCAGAGTAAATCGTCTCGCGTATTGATGGCTCTGGCCCGTCCAACCAACTCGGCAACGACCTCCTCGCCAACAGCGCGGGGGAAGCGTTTTTGCAGAGAAGCCGCCCGCGACTGTTTACCGGATTGGGTCAAACTAACGATTGCAACTTTCTTTGGTTCGCCATTCTCTCCGTCGCGCTTGCCTTTGACCATCCAACGGCGCTTGAACAGCTCGGCAAGAACAGCCTTAGATTTTTTCCCGAAATAATCTTCAGCAATTTTGTTAAGAACGGTGGCGTCGCAATCATCGTCATCATGGAATGCACTATTGCGCGCACGCCCCAAGAAATCTCGGATTGTCTTGGCCGGTTGCTCACAGATGATTTCGATGCGATCTAGTTTCATCACACCACACCAACTAGCCTCACGTCGATCCTTTATACCTGAGAGAGAAGCGCATGAGAGCGCAGTTCACCGACACAGTATCGATATGGGGCACTAGCATAGACGCTTATCGTTTGCAGTAGTCTAGTGTCGCTAGATTTAGCGAGCGGCAAGAGCCCTCAGCTCCGTATATCTGGTAATCTGGCCATCCGTATCGGTGATAATAGGCAACGCAGCACGCCATGTTCGATGAACCTGCTTGCTGACTCTTTTCTTTTTTCTTTTTCTCACTCTTGGGCTGTGGATCGACCGAAGGTATGGCGGACGACTTTGATGCTTTCTCCGATGTGGCCGAGTCCTTCAACCGGTCTCTCTGAACCTTCGCTAGGTCCGAATAAAACCCGACAGGGTACTTAGCGAGGAACGAATCCCACGCTTCCTTTGTTCCAACCTTTGCGGCAGCTTCGTAGTCACGCGCCGCCGGGGCATCTGGATCGCCCGCTGCCGGAACGTCCGTTCGGTTGTCTTTCGACAACGAAGCCAGCGTTACCGTATTTCCACCCAACGAGCCATAAACGAATGGTTCTTGCTTGTTGGCTGTATATGCCAACACCTGATCGCGGACACGCCCCAAGGCGAGCCGCACATCTAATCCCGGCGTAACCAGATGCTTCAATAGCGCCATCGTAAACGGGCTGTGAAGGCTATCGCCGTCGGCTGCGGTCATTCCGGCCTTTGCCGCGAAAGCGATCAGCGTGTCAGAAGAGGTTGGCTCTATCCGGGCCAGTCCCCGACCGACCGACCGGCTTGCCATTGTCCTCGCCATGGACTTTGCAAAAGGATTATCGCGGCACTGTTACTGAATAAGTTGCGGGTATACTCGCTGAATGGGTTCGCGTACGCAAGATGCCGCCACGAAGGCCTGCCCAGTATCCGCAACATCCAACATCCCTAACAAGAGACGCGAGACCCGAAAGCCCCGTACCCTTGTCGTCGCCGCATCAGCCGCGGCACATCTGTTGCCAGCCGCGCATCAGCTTGGCAATTTCTCGGGCACGTTCATCTGGTCTGCCTTTGCGCCGGATGATGGAAACGAACTGATCCAGCAAGTCTATTTTGATTGGGTGTTCAGCGCCCGCCTCGTATATCTCGATCAACGCAGTTCCAAACCCATCAAGGCGCTCAACGGCCAGGTCCGCACAAAGCTCACGTTCCAAAAAGGGGGCAACTTGCGCTCTTCGCGCGTCGACCTCAGCACTATCCGCAACCTTTTTGCTTTCCATGTTATGCCCCCTCTTGTCCGACGTTATGCTCCGGTCTGCTGTTGGGGCGCGCGATGTTCGCCGCCTCACGTTTCGGAGCACGCTTTCGACTAATACGCTGAGGGAATCGCGCGAATGACAGGAGCCTCGTGTGCCGACTTTTGCACCGCTATCCACAGGCTGGCCGCAACAAATCGGCCACGAAGCATGGCCCTGACACGGGACCGTTAGCTCCGCGTCATTCATCTGTCATCCCTGTGTCACCGACTTAGCTGCCTTCGATGGCTCGCTAGCCGCTAAACTCGGCCGCTCGAAGAAGTTGACCATCATTTGATCGGCATGCCCGTGATCAACCTCGGCGTGGAACCTGATCAAGTCTTCACGCGACATGCACATGGTCGCGTAGGCGAGCCTCACGCTTATTCCGTGCTGGTGCCAGTTCTCGCCGCCAAATACCGCCAAATCATTTTCGCTCTTTCCACGGTCGAAATTTCATCTTGGCCAACTGTTGGTGCGTGGCCCGGGGGCGCCGAGCGCGGGGGATTCGAGCCCGTGCCGATTTCGTCCCCCACAAGATCGGCAACATGTTCGGTCATGCCCATGTTCGGTTATGCCCTTTGCGGCCGATATATGGACGAACGCTCGACTTCGTCGGTGTGGGCCAATTGCCGACTAGATTGCTTCGTCGCTTCGCTCCTCGCAATGACGGCGATTTTCGCAAGCTTCCAAAGGTCAACTCAACCTCCCGTTAACGGGATTTCTTAGCTTTTTAAGGCAGCTCTTAAGGATTTGTTGCCACTGATAGGCAATGGAAAACGGCCCGCAGATTGCGGGCGGGACGTGTGTTGCTTGATGAGTAAAGCCGCCGATAAGCCCGAAGCTGTCCAACTTCCGGCTGAGCCGCCGATTGCCGCGTCCGCAATCGCCGCGTCGCCGCGCGTTAGGAGAGGCGAACCATGAGGCGCCTCCTGATTTTGCTGTTCCTGCTGGCCTTAACCGCGAACGCCGTTGTCGCTTACAAGGATCCGGAGCGGGCCGCGCGCGCCAACGGCGCCGGCTCGGATTTTTGGCGCCAGCGCGAGTCGGCCTACGCTGTGCAGATCCCGCGCGGCTCGAACGGCGAGTTCGCCGTGCAGGCCAGGATTAACGGGATTGCCGCGGCGATGGTGGTCGATACCGGGGCGACTTCGGTCGTCTTGACTTACGAAACCGCGAAGGCCGTTGGCCTCCCGCTGGAGTTGCTCGAATATAATGTCGATGTTCAAACCGCGGGTGGGCACACCAAGGCGGCGCGGCTCTGGCTCGATCGGATGACGATCGGCAAGCTGGTCGAACGTTCGGTGCCGGCGCTGGTGGTGCCGCACGGGCAGATGAAGACTAATCTGCTCGGCATGAGCTTTCTCGACCGGCTCGAGAGCTTTGAGGTGCGCGCCGACCATCTGATGCTGCGCGGCTTCCAGGAGCCGGTTGCCTTACGCAGCGATCGCCGCAGCTGGGTCCTCAACTAATAAATGGGCACTCCGCGGTTAGTCGCCGCGTCAGCAACGTGATGATCCAGCGCCGGCGCCATGGATCTTGGCATAGCGGATCACGGCAAGTGCGCCGGCCGTGGGGCGCAGCATACGGGAAAGTGAAGGAACAATTATCGCTGGCGGTGGTTTTTCCTGCTGCGGCGGAAGCCGTCATGGCCCGATCATGAGCGCGAGGGGCCGGGCGCGTCGTATGCGCGGCGTCTCCTGAGCGCCGGTCCCACGTTGGCGCGATAGGATTCCTGTCGACGTCTCTTTGCACCATGACTCCGGGGCGCACCTCAACTGAGGCGAGACTTACCCGATGATTCAAACGCATTCGCTTCGAGAGCAGCCCGCTGTCGTCAGAACCATAATTGGGTTCGTGATGATCGCAGCAGTATTGTGTTTGTTCCTTGGTCCCATCGGCATCCTGTACGCATTGGGATTTGAGGTTCTCTTCCTGCTGATCTACCTATTGACGACTGCCTTCGCAGCGTTTTTGGACCCAGACGTATACTAAGACCGAACCGCCATCGGATTCAAAGTAGGCCGTCGCGTTCAATTAGGACAACGCGACGCCCGTGTCATTGATGTCGGTAAGCGGCACTCGCCTCAGTCCGAACGAAGCTGGCCAATGCGCAAGATAGAGACAAAGCTCGTTCGATCTTCGAGAAATTACTTGCAGGGAGTTCCCTGGCTCGATGCCCACCACTGCCATCGCGAAGCGCTGCCGGACCAACAGGAGGCAGGTAAGAGCTTGAAGCCACAATTCGATGGCGCCTGTTCTGGCGGCGATCCTTCGGCAACCTTCGATTGCAGACGGTAGTCGGAAAATTCGGTCGACGGCCGTGGAGAGCCGTTTGCTGTATTGGCCTCCCCTGCCCCATAGGGTGCGCGCGGCGCATTGGCGGGCGGTCTGACATCGGCCAGTATACGACGATCGGCTGGCTGCGCCGGCCTCGGCGGCAAGGGATTCTTCGCGGCAATCCGAATGCCGCGCTGTGCAGCAGGCAGGTTAAGGATGTCACCGATGGCCCGATAAGGCACTTTCCTCGGCACGGTTGGGTTTGCGCCTGGTCCCCCAGCGATCTCAAGCCCGGGCAACGATGGCTCCTCAAAGCGTCCTTCGTCCGTCATGGGCACCGGCTTCGGCGGCAGCTGCAGCGGCAGCGCATTCCTCGCGGCAATCAGCCGATTGCCGCGCTGGGCCGGGGGCGGGTCAGGCATATCACCGGTGTCCGGATAATTGACTTTCCTCGGCACCGGCAGGGTCACGCCTGGTCCCGCAGCGATCTCGCGCCTGGGCAACGATGGCTCCGCAGGGCGTCCTTGGTCTGCTATTTCGATAGTCGTCCTGTCCGGACCTTCCTGTTGCACCAGGTCGAAGAGTATTGCGGCATGATGGGGATGCAGCCGTACACATCCATGCGATGCGGGTCCCCCAAGTCGATCGATCGCGTAGCTGCCGTGGATCGCGTAGCCATTGTGGAAGAAGATTGAAAATGGCATCGGCGAGTCGTAGTACGCGGTGGAGAACCAGTTGCGCTCCAATCGCTGCGGAGTATAGACCCCGTTTGGGGTTTGCATGTTATCGCGGCCGGTGGAGACGGGCCATATATAGCGGATGTAGCCGTCCTGGATGACAAGCATGCGCTGCGTCGCTTTATCGACAAGAATGTCGAGCTTTGCCTCGGCGCTTTCGATACTGATGAACCATGCCAGTATCGCAGCTAGGATAGCGGCATGGCCACGCATGACGAACTCCACCGGTTCTTACCCTGTGGATAAAGCAGATGATTCGGGGATGATTCGGGGTGCTTTTTTGGCTAAAGTGAGAGCGAAATCTGGGCGCACGATGGTCGCTCGCGGAGAGACCGCAAACTGCTTGTACGACCAGCAGTTAGCGACAGGTGCCAATTATTTACCTTGTTCCGAAACGCTCATCGCGCAACGGTCCTATTGACCCGCCGCCTGCCCAAACAGTGTCGAAATATCGGCGACCGGACCTGCACCTCGCAACGCGCGATCCATCACTGCGAAGTAAACGTGAAGGGCGTGCCTGCCAAGCCACAATATCCCCTGCGCGGCTCTGATGGCCGCGGATCTTTGGTCTCCCAGCGCCACATCATGCAACCCGACCCCTGGCATCGGAAGAAGTGACCCCTCATCTGGTGATGCAGGCGTGGGAAAAACATCCGATACAGCATGTTGTTGAGGCGGCCTTTTGGACCCGGATTGGAGCGATTGAAGGCAAATTGCCTTTGCTCCCAGCGAAGCCGGATCATGGGGCACCATTTCTTCATCACTGCGTCTTCTTCGGTCACGAGCATTGGAAATTCTCCATTCACATGGCGCGCACATGACGGCGTCTATCAATGCGAGTGCCGGCTCGCCGCCAAAGCCAGCGAACGCTCTCGGAGGTGTCTTCCCACCTATGAGTTTCTTGTCACGTCCGATAAACCCCCGCCGAAACCAGTGTTCTGCGGAACGAAAGTTTTACCGGCCTTGAAACGCTCCAACTAATGCCCTCAAAAATACCAGAATTGGGCGTCATTTTAAGGGCAACGCGCAATGGCTTGCCGCGGACGTACGGGGCAGAAAGCTAGCATTCATAGTCACTCTAGCACCAAAATCTCAAGCGCACGCGCATTGCGAGTGATGAAGCATGCTTGTTAGGCCGCGTATCTCCAGACACGGCCTTCGAAGTTGCGACAATATCTCGTTGCTAGGTGCGATCATTTAAGCAGGGTTTTGGGCGCTTCGTCGCAGCGCGAGGAGATATGCGCAGTGAACTTTGGGGTTATAGTCTCGCTCTTAGTGGTGATCCTTGCGGTCCTCAGCGTGTTCATCGAGATACCGATTGTCAGCAATTATGCCTTCTGGTTCGCGATCGGCGCTTACATCATACTGGCGGGCTCAAGAGTGGAATAGTCGGCCTTGCAGCCTCACTCACGGTGTTCCGAGGTCGAGAGATCCGAGCAGTCCGGACGCGAGCATCGCCAACGGTCCGCGCGAGCGGTTGCGACATCTGCTGGTCCAGATGAAGCAACAGGTGCCTGCAATGTTGGATCGTGTGGCCAGGATTGGCCGCCATTCTAATAGGCCCCCTCGTTGCCATCATAGCCGGCACCGTCCCAAACCAGCGCTGGCGGCCGCGGCGGCTCCTCGTATCCATACGCGGACGGTTGGTATCCGTAGCCATACGGCGCCCGCCAGTTCCTGACACCGCCATAGCCCCACGGGCAATCCGCTCGGCGCGAATCGATAGCCCCCGTACGTATTATAGCCGTAGTGAGGGCGGTAATAGCGAGCAGGCCAACCATAGCGCCGTTCGACATATTCGCGTTCGACGTAGCGACGCTCGTAAACAGCGCCTGAATTGCAGCGCCGCCAGCAACCGCACGAGGAGCACCCATAGCGGCGATAGGGCGCGTAGCGATAGGGTGAGTAGCCGTAGCCGCAGCGGGGGCGGTAGGAACAGGGATTGGAATCGTAATACGAATTGCCGTAGTAACCAGCTTGCGCAGGTGCTGTGACCACGAACGAACCGAGCAATGCGAGGAAGCCCGCTGCGATCAGCGCCAATCGGCTGCATCCTGTCGAGCGGGCGGTAGCAGGACTGTTCATTGTGATCTCCAACATGCGAACGCCTAGTCGAGCCGCAGTCATGGCAAACAATTCGACTTAAGTGCGACCGGTTGCACGCGTAACCACGTCGATAAGCAAGCCTTCGCTCCACGCGGGCGACAAAGCCGGCTCGTAATCTTGCACCGACATACCGCAGCGGCTGATCTAAGTGACAGGAAACACGAAGATTTCAGTAGGAGTTCCGGCACGCGAGCGCAGCCAACACGCGTTGCTGCAATTGGCATTAACCATCTTCTCGAGAATTTTTCTCGATATGCGGTCTATGCGATGGTGGCCGATGATGTGAAGGCGAAGCGCAGGCGCGGTTCGCGCTCTGAAGGTCGTTTTGGCAGGGCCGATACCGAAGCGGAGCCCAAAACGCAAGGTGATATCCGCCTTGCCTCAATGAACTTTCGGCAGCGCCAACTCTAGGCAACTTTCTCCTGAGGCAATTCGACCAATCCGTTGTAAAGACTCGCGTAGCGACTCGCTGGATTGCGCCACGACACGTCGGTCGACATGCCGTTGCGCTGAATCCGTCGCCAAGCAGCAACGTCGTGAAACGTGGCGCAAGCCCGTTGGAGGACCCTGGTAAGATTTTCGGCGGTGACCGGTCCAAACTTGAACCCGGTTTGTTTGCCGCCGGTGACAGCCAAATCCCCAGCGTCGACGACCGTATCTTCCAGGCCGCCGACACGGGACACGATGGGAACCGTGCCGTACCTCAAGGCGCAAAGCTGCGTCAGGCCGCACGGTTCGAACCGCGACGGCACCACAAGCGCATCGACGCCGGCCTGAATCAGGTGGCCCAAACCTTCATCGTGCCCGATCGTAACGCTCACCCGTTCCGGATTGGCTTGTGCGGCCGCACGATAACGAGATTGCAGGCTGCGATCTCCTCTGCTCCCCAGCACGGCCAATTGCATTCCTTGGCTTAAGATCGTTGGGAGATTTTCGAGGAGAAGATCGAACCCCTTCTGCCTGGACAGCCGACCGATGACGCCGAGCAGAAACGCATCAGGCGCGGGCTGCAGACCAAGCCTATGCTGCAAGGCAGCCTTGTTGGTCGCCCTATTCTTCAGAACGTCCGTTTCGAAACTACTCGGCATGTCAGTATAGAAACAGCCGGGGATGTGAGGGTCTGTTGCAGGATCCCACACCGAAGTATCAACTCCGTTGAGGATTCCGCTGAGGTCACAGGATCGTTCGCGCAGGAGACCGCCAAGCCCCATGCCGCCCTCATCGCTCAGGATCTCCCTGGCATAGGTCGGGGAGACTGTCGTGATGCGATCGGCAAAATACAGACCGGCCTTCAAGAACCCGATCTTTCCATAATATTCGACGCCGTGAATGGTGAACAACTCAGCCGGCAAACCGATCGCAGCAAGCATCTCCCGCGGAAACACACCTTGATAGGCGAGGTTGTGAACCGTCATCACCGTGGCCGGACGTCGCCGATTGCTGTAATGCAAATACGCCAAGGCAAGAGCAGCGTGCCAGTCGTGGGCGTGGACGATATCGGGCACAAAGGACGAGACGCCTCCAAGGCCAATATCGGCGGCGATTCGCGCCAACGCCGCAAAGCGCAACGCGTTGTCCGGCCAATCCACTCCGTCAGGCCTGAGATAAGGGTTTCCAGCACGCGAGAACAGGTGCGGCGCGTCGAGAACAAACAGGCCGAGTTCACAGGATGTCGCCCGGAGAAGCCGAGCCTCTGCGCCAAAAAAATGCGGCAGATGAATCACACCTTCAACCAGCCCGAGCGAGTTCATGACGCTGGGATATCCCGGCACGACGGTGCGGACCTCGATGCCCTCCGGTTTCAATGCGATCGGAAGCGCGCCGGTAACGTCGGCAAGTTCACCGATCTTGATCAGGGGATATATCTCTGAGGCGATCGAAAGTACGCGAAGGGACTTCATCATTCAGCCTGTCGATCATCGGCTGCGTGACCACGCAAACTCACTACGGCGTGAATAATTCGTAGTTTTCGATGATGTCGACATTGAGTCCAGCGGTCCCGACATACCCAGCTGATCTTGGAGACGGGCTGGCTACCTCGGAGGAGGAAAGCTTTAGGTTGCATTGCAATGCAGCGGCCGTGGCGCTTGTCCAAGCACAAGGGTATTATCCTCCAAAGGCTACGCTGACGGTCGCGAAGCGCAAGCCGGTATTGCTCGGTGGTTCGCGTCTTGTCATGCTGCGCGCCCACCAAGCGCTGGCGATCGCGCGCCGATGGCGCTGCGGGTATGACGCCGCAACAGTAGCGGCAGATAGAGCATGTTCGCGGCGTTAGATCAGGAGGTTGGAACGACTGAAAATCCAACTCATAATTTGGTCTCGACGGTCCCAAACACGGGGCTACTTCAGTGCGCTGCATCCGCGAACCAAATGAAGGGATGACGAAATGAGAATGAAACCCAAAGATAGAGTTGAATGGCAAAGATGGTTTGCTTGGCATCCTGTTATTATTGATAACGTTACTGTCTGGCTTGAAATAATAGAAAGAAAACGGGATCCTGATATATTTGATTGGGTCTATAGCTATAGAGTACTTGATAGAGGAAATCGCAGAAAATACCCTCGCGTCCGGTGGACGCCTGGTTGGCGAAGGCTTCGCGACGGTTGGAAATCCTGACATCGTCGAGCAAAGCTGAACCTGCTGGGCCTGAGCCGCTTGTTTCATCCACCGATGAGAACAATTCCGGCATCATTGCTCTGAGGCCGAACATTGGATGGCCGGAAGTCAACGAAAAGCGGTCCAGTTGGGCGGCCTTGGATCGACCACGTCTGAGGGTCAAAACCATCAGCCATTCTTGCGCTGACCTGGCGCTCTCGGCCGTCATTGCGACGCGCAGCGCATGATCCGCCAAAGTACGAGTCACGCGGCCCGGCTGGCCATGTTTACTGTTTCTTAGTATGGTTGCCCGTCACTATGAGAGCAGCTTACCCGCGCAGTTCCCGATAATAAGCGTCCGATTGTCGCGGGAGAGGTTTTGCGATGATCGATGACATGGCATCCCTGAAACAGGCCATGGAGCAGATGGACGCGCAGGATCCTGCCGTGGCCGATGCCGCCAAGGACCGCGCCGCGCAGATCCTCAGCAATGCCAAGCTGAGCTTCTCGAAAATGGCCGAGTTGATCGAACAGCGTCGATTGCTGCTACGGCCAAAGATCGTGGCCAACATCAAACGCATGGATCAGCCCGACATGCTCGGAGACGCGGCATTCCGCGACGCGGGCAGCGCGCTCCGCAGAGAAGGTCAGAGTTTTCGTCAAATTGCCGAAGCAATCGAACTTAACGGAAGGGCCGCGCCCCGACGCGAGGATCCGGTGCAGACGAGCGAGCCGCTGCACCAGATGGAGATGGCAATCGAGACGGGTGTGCCCGTGTGGCTGAAAGTTCTTGCTTTTTTCGTACGCATTGTCTTTTTTCCTGTGCGACATCCCCTGCGGTTCGGCGCCATCGGACTCCTCGCCATCTTGCTGTTCAGCGCCTTGCGTGGCTTTGTGGGTGTCGGCCAGCAAGTTTCGGGATTTGTCGATGGCGTTGCCGGCGCGCGTCAGCGCGTGGATAAGGCGATGTCGTCGGTGAGTTCTTTCGTCGATAAGCGGATCTTGCCGCAATCCAAGGAAGCTGCTTCGCCGCCGACGGCCACCTCCTCAATCGCGTCTCCTCCGGCCGCGGCCCCGTCTCCTCCGGCGGCCCCGTCACCGCCGGCCGCAGCCCCTTCGCCGCCGTCCGCAATTCCGTCGGCAGCTCCTGCCACTGCGCCGGCTCCCCCCGCGACCGCGCCCGCTCCTTCGGCAAATGAATCAGCTCCTTCCGCACCTTCTCCGGCGGCCCCAGCAGGTCCACCGGTTTCAACGCCACGTCTCGACGCGAAAGGTAGCCCTTCAAAGTCGGCAGCGAACGATCGTCCTCGAATGCTGCGGCCGCGCGCCTTAGGGGACCTGATGCCACAAGAGATACGCCGAAATTCCCGGTCAGCCGGGCCGTGTATCGGTGGCGCCGGCGGTTGCTATTGGGGCGGTGGTCAATACTGAACTTCCGCCGCGTCACCCAGCCGTTTTGCCAGCGAGCGCATCTATTATGGCGCGGTCATCGTTCGGCGCGACAGGCTGATTCTACGTTCAAGAACATCTCGAGCATCTCCGGCACCAAAAAGCGCTGTGAGGGACGAACAAAGCAGCTGCTTTGTCGTGACAGCCGCTGACGCGGCTTGTCGGAATGAGACTCTAACGATCGGCTGCGAGCCGTCCCGTCACTGCTGGATTACACACTGCGCATTTCCGCGATCGCCTGATCCTGGTCCTGTTCCGGCTGATGTGCGGCGCACCAATGATTGCACACAGTCCGTAGAATTTCGGTCTTGACTAAACCCCCGATTGAGTAGAAACCCTTGCAACTCAAAAACGCGCCGTGCTTCGAGAGACTACCGCGAAATGAAGCGCGGCTTTTGCAGCGACGATGAGTTACGCCGCAGTCAACACTGCAACGCTTGTGGACCGAGCGGCCAGCCGGTAACCCGACCGGCTTTGTCGAAGCGGACGCGGGCGCTGAACGTCGAGATTCAGTTATGCCGAAGCGCGGTCGCAATCTGTCGCCAGCCCTCCACCCACCAGCGAAAAGAATCTCGGCAAGGTCTTCGTGCCTGCCGCCGTACGAGCGCAATTCGAACCAAGCCAGCCCGCGAAGGGCCTTGTCGCGCTGAAAGGTGCGCAAGCTGATCAAGGAGGGTCGCCAAGGAAAACCCGGCAAGGAAAATGCTGAGGGACGCTAAGTGAAACGCGGGAGGACCAGCAAAGCAGCAATTGCTGCGCGAGGGTTCGACCGCAGCGAACGCAATTGATTCTGGAACGACATCATTTGGGGGGCTGATTATGAGCACGAATGTCAATCGCCAGTTGCGCCAGGGCGCAGTGGTCGATAGCGCTTACAGCACGACGCTGAAGCACGCCGCGTTTCGTGGACAAACGGAGCGCGTGATAGAGCTGGTTGGCGTCGGCGGGGACGTCAACGAGCCCGACAGCGACGGCGATACGCCGCTCATGCTAGCGGCGGCGCAAGGCCATACAAGCATCGTCGCGGTACTGCTGCGAAACGGGGCGGATGTGGACGTACACAATGACAGAGGCGAAACCGCGCTGCACCTGGCTGCCTATAGCGGGTACACCGCAACCGTTGAAACGCTGCTGGTCGCAGGCTCTTATGTCGACGCGCGCGACAATGGCGGCAGCACACCTCTGATTTGCGCGGCGTTTGGCGGTCACGCCGATGTTGCCATCGCTCTCCTGGCTTCTGGGGCCGACGTCAAGATCAAGAACTTCGGCGGCTGCGGGGCGCTTGATCTTGCCGAGCACAGAAGTCTTGATCTGCGTGGCAAGCTGTTGCGGTTCGAGCAGCGCACCGAAATAGCGCCCAATGGCTCTGCGCGGTAGGTTTCTGCGAACAGCGTTGGCGCTTGCACGGGGGCGTTAAGCCGCTTTCTAGAGCATGATCCGGAAAAGTGGACGCCACTTTGCCGGGTCATGCCTTAGAACAGGGGTTCTATTTACGGCCAAGCGTTGCGACGGACGCTCGATGGCCCGCAAAATCGTCGCCAGCCACCTTATCGCCAACCTCGCAGAGGCTCGCCATCATGGCTTCCCTGATGTCGTCGTTCGAGTGAAGGTATGCGTTCGGAGCCTTCATCGTGTCGATCCCGTAAAGGTACATCACACCGGCCCAAATGCGTTCTCTTGCGCGAGGTGGCGAGTATTTAACGACATCGGTTTCTTCCTCCTGCACCACGGCGTACGCCCAACGGTCCGCTTGCTCTCGCGACATGCGGCCGTTCAACACATCCTCGAAGACCCGACGGACGGCTTGGAGATCGACCTCCATCTACCAACTCCCCCTGTACTGACCGTTGCTATCAAATTGATAGTGTCTCACGATCCCATCGTGCCGCTCGGGACGAATTTGCCGAACATTGCCCATTCGATCCAAGGTCTCATGCCAACCGCGCGTGCATCCCGTCATGGTGTCAAACTCGTGCACGTACCGACGCCCGGTCAACTCACCCACATCGTTCGCCGGTTGAACCGGGCCGTAGTAGCGGATACGACTGTTCTCAAGTGCTTTGTCTCCTCCGATGCCGTACTTCTCTCTAAAGAACGGCCCAAAGAATGCGCGATCGATCTGGCGCAGGCGCTCGGGCAAGAGGCGTTGATTGGGGTATGCAGGAGGAATCTGCCTTAGCGGTAAGACAGCGGCGGTAAAGGTCGACCGTTCGGTCGTGGCGGCCGGAGGGCGTCCGACGTCCGAAGACGCTGCCTCGATGCTAGAGCGAAGATCATCACCGGTCATGGCTATCCCTGTCGCCACGAACTGAAGCGCTTTCACTGGACACGTCGGCGCCTACAAGCAAGAGCCGATAACCGATTTATCAGAACTACATCTTTTGGTTGAGGTTTGTGGCGGCGGCAAGGCTGATTTCACCTATCGCAATGCAACACGGCATCCATCGCACCAATCCATCGATAATCATCGCGCCGCGATGGTCGTGGCAGGCATCGAGCCAGGGAACCCCACGCAAGTAAGTTTTCTGAAGTCGCACGCCGGCGAATATCGATCCCGGACATCGACCAGCTTTGTCTTCAACAGTCGCGATGACATCAAGTCGCTGTCGAGCGACATAGCCCCGGCACAACCTAAGTCGATTTTTCGTTCTTGAGCTCTGTCGGAAACCGGACCTTAATCGCTGCGCACTGCATCTCGAACCGTACCGCCGATGTGCTCCTCGCTTGGGGCATCAAGATGATCTTTTCACGGGCGACTAGCTGGCTCTCCGTGCGATGATCAGGCCTCACGCCAGCGATTTGCTCCGACACATCACGGCCAATACCCCGGATCCTGGGAACCCAAAATCTTCGATCTGGTCCTGAAATCGGATTTCACCCCAGGTTGTAAAAAGTGACGGAGCCCATCTGAGCCCCCAAGAAAAGCCACAAATAATAAGCATGAAGAAAGTTCGGAGTTCATGCGGCTCTTATGAGGTAGTTGTCGCATTGATGATCTTCTGTTGGTGCGATCCCACTCGCATCTACGCCGATGGTCGCTGATCGTCGGAGAGGCAACCATTTTCCCCGGGGTTTCAGCGAAGCGGGACAGGACTATGTCAGCGTCGATTACCGAAATGTCAGCGTCGATTACCGAAGTCACATTCACGCCCCGCGCAAGTGGAGACGGCACGTGGTACGTGGAGGTTGCGAGCCCTGGTATCGCGTGTGAGGACGTCGGCGACTTCAGATCAAAGGCCTCGGCGGAGGCTTGGATCCGCGATATCCTACGAAGCTGCGTCGCGAGTGGTGTAAGCGACTCCGGGGCCTACTCGGCCAACGCGAAAACCGCGGATGAAGATGCGATTTAGCGGAGTTCATGTGAACCGTGGCCCCGCTCGTCGGCGCTTGGATTGTCCGCGCGGGTTGCAAGCGGAAAGGCTTAGCTTGAGCAATTCATTTCCACTTCTCGCCCGATAGCAGACGCTCTCGGCTGCCGGCGTTGTCCGTGAGGGCCGACCCACTCGATCGACGGTCGCGGACCGCACCAGTTTCGCACCAGAAACGACGTCGACGAAGCACAACAAACGCGATCGAAATCAAACGAAACCGCAACAAAATCAACGAAGCTGATCGATATCCCGCCGCTCATAACGGTCTGGTTGCAGGTTCGAGTCCTGCCGGGCCCACCACGCTTCGCCCTGACGGCTAGGCGTGGCGCAGCCGCGCCGAGCCGTCAGGGCGAAGCGTGGTGGGCGTAGCTTGAGTGAAACGAAAGCGAAGACGGACTGGACCCGCGCGAGAGCCGAGTGAAGCCCGCCCGCCGAAGCCTTCGGCGAAGGCGGCCGTGCCCGCGAGCTACTGCTGCCAGGCCACTTCCTTCGCCCTTTCGGGCTACGCGTGACGCAGAGGCTGCTCGCAATCGCGAACAGCCTCTAACAATACATAACTGGAAATTTCCGGGCTTCTGCGCGAATGTCATCTGGCAACCGGGCCTCGGTTCGACCGATGCATTGCACCCAAACCTAAGGAGTTCGACGATGGGCAGTACTCAGGCGCGTAGCGAGATGAGCCGACTCAATGTGCTCAGCCTTTTAACCTTCAGCATGCTGTTGATCCTCCCCACGACTTCTGGCGCGCAACAGCGCCCACCGATTGCCGAAGAAATTGCCAAGACCTACGGCCTTGATTCGTTTGGGCAAATCGAGGCCATCCGCTACACTTGGAATGCGGAGTTTCCTGGTGGTCTCCAACTTTCTCGCAAATGGGAATGGAGCCCGAAGACCGACACGGTCTCCTACGAAGGGAAAGACAAGGAAGGCAATCCGGTCAAGGTGACCTATCAGCGCTCGCAGCTCGACAGCCAGAGCGATGTGGTCAAGAAGGAAATCGATCCGGCATTCGCCAACGATCAGTATTGGACGCTGCTCCCGTTCCACGTCCTATGGGACGGCGCGACCGTGACCGATGAGGGTCAGCAGAAGCGACCCACCGGTGACGCGTCCGCTCAAAAGGTCGTCGTCAAATACCCTTCGGAGGGCGGCTACCAGCCCGGCGACACCTGGGAGCTCTATGTGGGCGCCGACAAGCGAATTGAGGAAATCGTCTACCGCCGCGGCGCTGCCAACCCGCCGCACTTCGTGATCGGGATATATACGGCCTACAAGAAGGCTGGCCCGCTCCTCGTCTCAACGGATCACCGCGGAACGGTGGACGGAAAGTCCTTCCGGCTTTCCATTTCGGACGTGTCGGTGAAGCTGACGGGATCGGAAAAATGGATCAACGCGCAATGAACCTCGAGCGGTTGATTGCGAAGGCCGAGGCGCACCGCCAGATCGCGAGTGAGGTGCGCCTCGTCAGCTCGCCGAGACGAAGCGTAACGATCCGATCAACCGACACGTAAAACATGACGATTCAGTCTTTGGAGCACGCGCACATGCCCACAATCCCTTCACCGATGTCTGGCAATTCCTGACCGCGACGACGAGTGATTATCTCCATCAGGGAAACTGGCGCTATCTGATCCTGGCGCTGTTCTGGGCGCTGCTGCTCGTCAGCATTGCAGTGGCGGTCCGGAATTGGCAGGAGGATCCGACGCAACGGACCGGCCGGCATCTTGGAATCTGGCTGGTCCGGGTCCTGATCGGCTGCATGTGGTTCCAGGGCATGTTGTGGAAACTGCCGCTGCCGGTGTCCGACGGCCTGCAATACTGGACCGAACAGGAATCGACCAACGCGGCGTTCGAGTTTCACCGCACCTTCCTGAAGGATATCGTGTTGCCTCACATGAGCGTCTTTGGACCGATTGTTTTTCTTGCCGAGCTGGTATTCGCTGGGTCGATGATCCTCGGGCTTGCGGTGCGATTCGTGGGCGTGCTGGCCGTCGCCTATACGCTGCAGCTCTGGCTCGGCCTCTATGACAATTCGTCCGAGTGGCCGTGGACGTACATGTTCCTGGCCATGCTGATGTTCCTGTTTGCGGTCGAGGGCGCCGGCCGCAGTCTCGGCTTCGATGCCTGGTTGCGCCGCGAAGTCCCTGCCGTGCGCGACGGAAAGGGCCTTATTGGCTGGTTCTTCAACATCGCGGGTTAGTCGCCATCGTTTTGCGTGAGAGACGAGCACATGAGGGCACTGGCCCGCGCAGCGACGCTTCTTGTGGCGCTGGGCGCAACTCGCGCATACGCCGCTGACATTGGTTATCTGGCTCCGCCGGGAGTCCCTGCAAAGGAATTTCCCTCACCCCAGCGCCCGGTTGCGCAGATCGTCAGCCCAAGCCGCTCCGCCGAGGAGCGCCGCGACTCCCTGAATGAGGCCGGTGAGATCGCCCGTCTTCTTGAACTGAAGCCGGGCATGACGGTCGGCGACATTGGTGCAGGCAGTGGCTACCACACGGTCCGGCTCTCGCCGCTCGTCGGCCCCACCGGCTCTGTCGTCGCCGAGGACGTCACGCGGGATTACCTCATCGAGCTCGCCAAGCGAACGGAACGGCTGGAGCTGACAAACGTCAAATTCGCGCTGGGCGAACCACACGACCCGCGCCTGCCCGCTTCCTCGCTGGATGCCGCCATCCTCGTGCACATGTATCACGAGATAGCCCAACCCTATGCCTTCCTCTACAATCTCGCGCCCGCCTTGAAGCGAGGCGCGCGGGTCGGAATTGTCGACCTCGAGCGTCCGACGTCGGAGCATGGCACGCCAATTGAGCTCTTGCGCTGCGAACTGGCCGCCGTCGGCTATCGCGAGATCGCCACGCATCAGCTCGCAGGCGATGGCGGATACCTGGCGGTGTTCTCTCCACCTGACGAAGCCAGTCGAAAATCTCCCCGGGATATCGTTGCTTGTGGAGATCGTGCCGGCACTCGCTGATCATCCGCTCTGAGAGCAGCTATCGTCGTCGAGATGTGCGCAGCTCAAGCGCGAGGCGAACAAACGTCGTCGAAATCGACCAGGCCGCCTTGACGCCGGCGATGAGATTGCCGGAGACCTTCGATACGCCGCCGATCCGGCGCCGCTGCCCGACGGCGATCTCCAGCTGCCGGCAAACGGGCGGCCGCGACCCGCATCAGCATTTCCAGGTTCCAGCCATAGGTCTCCTCCTTCATGCCGAGACGTCTGAGTTCATCCCGCCGGATGGCGCGAAACGGCGACAGGTCGGTGAAGCTTGCGCCATAGACGAGGCGCAGGAGCAGCCTGCCGACATGGGCCGCGAGGAGCTGCTGTGGCGCCAGGCTGCCGGGCTCGCGTGAACCGCGAACGCGCGAGCCGAGAACGAAGACGGCCTGCCCGGCGACGATCGGCGACACCAGATCAGAGATGAATTCCGCGGGATCGCTGCCGTCGCCGTCGAGGAAGACCAGAATGTCGGCGTCATCGCGCACAGCGGCGATGCCTGCCTGGATGGCGCGACCGTAGCCGCGTCGCGGCTCGACAATCACGCGAGCTCCGGCGGTCTCTGCCCGCTCGGCCGTACGGTCCCGCGAGCCCCCGTCGACAACGACGACTTCGCTCACATTCTGCGCCAGCACCGCGGTCACGACCTGGCCGATCGCCGTTTCCTCGTCGAGGCACGGAATGATCGCCGAGACGACGGTCACCTCGCTCACAGGCTCCAGCGCAGGCCGCAATTGGCGCAGCTCTTGGGCGGCTTGTCCGAAAGCAGCGCCGCACGAAAGTCCCGATACGCGGGCCCGTTCCAGATCTCCCGCAAGGACTGCTGCCCTGCATGGCCAAGCGTATAGTTGTCGTAGCCATGCTGCGAAAACGGCGCGATACAGCACGGCAAGGCGCGGCCATTGGCCGTGAAATACATCAACGACCACGGCCGCCGGCACAGCGACCACGGCGAACCGTCGCCGCTGCCCTTCAGACTTAACCCCGGCTCGCTCGCTGCGCCCGACGCGCTGAAGGTCACGCCAAGGGAGCGCGCCAGATCCTCGGCCTGCTTCAGATAGGCCGCTTCTTCCTGCGTCAGGCGCTCGAACAGGGCCTGATCCGGCCGTGCCTTGCCAATGGCCGATTCGTCGAAAAACACGAGCCGTTGCAGATAGACCTCCTTGACACCGATCTCGGCTGCAACTTTCACAAATGCCGGGAGTTGCTCGACCGTCTCTCTCAGGCCAGTGAGCCAAACCGAAACCTGCGGCCTAGTGTGTCCTTCCCGCTCCTGCAGCTCGCGAAACGCGCGCACGTTGCGGATGATGCGGCCGAAATAATCCCTGCCACGGATCGCCTTGAAGCTCTCGCGGTTTGACGCGTCGAGCGACACACGCAGCTCATCAAGCCCGGCGTCGATCAGCGCACGGCCGTTGCGCTCGCTGAGGACCGTTCCATTGGTGTTGAACAGGACGTAAACGCTGCGGTCCTTCAGGTATCTGACCATCCGGGGCAGGTTCGCGACCAGCATCGGCTCGCCGACGCCGTGCAGAACCGCCCGCGCGAGATCGGGAACCTGGTCGACAATCGACGCGAACAGGTCCCAGCTCATGTCCGCCGGCGGCTCGAGCTCCTCGTAGGTGCGAGGACAGGTGGTGCACAAGAGATTGCAGCGGTTGGTCACTTCCAGATAAAGGCAGACCGGCGGACGCTCGCGCGACCTCGGTGCGCTCGCCCGTGACCGACTCGTGATAGCGGCGCGGATCGAAGGGCGCGCGCGTGCCTGGCGCTTCGCCGGAAAGGCTCATGGCGATAACTCTGCGTCTGCGGTCCGCTGCATGCGGGTCCTCCAGGCCACCAAGGCCCAAGCCAGCAAAAGACCTCCGAACAGAATTGATTTGGTCACCATTCTTGGAATGTAGAAATCCCAGTCGAGTTGTTCGGACAGCAAGAGCGCCCCGATCGAAACGACCCACGTCGGCGGGGAGCCGCACAGGGCGACAAACGGCGTGATGACGAGAAAATACCAGGGATAGTTGGGCGACAACAACAGGAGAGCGAGGAGTAACAGCATGTTGATGTCGGCAAGGCTGGAGGCGATGGTGCGATGAGAGCTGCGGGCCACGGAGAGCCCCTTGAACAGGAGGACCAGCGCGGCCAGCACGGCGTAGGCGACAACATCACCTTGATGCTCGCCAAACACAAGCCGCCAGAGCGACAACAGCCAGAGATCGTTGCCGGCACTGATGCCCTCTTCCGTCAGATAGCCTTTGGTCAGGAATCCGAGAACCCCCCAACCGACCGATAAATAGGGAAGATAACAAAGCGCGACGGCGGCGATCACGACGAGCGGCATCTTGAGGTCCCACGGGCGCCAGATCCCGGCCAGCACCGGCGCAGCAATTGGCTTCACCAGCGCCGAAAACGCGATCAAGACGGCTCCGCGGAGAGCATGGCCGGTCAGGGCAATCCACAGGCCCAGCAGCATCAGCGCAACCATCAGCGCGTCGACATGGCCGCTATTGGCAATCTCCCACAAGGGAAGCGGATGCCAGAGATAGGCGATCACGCGCGTCACCGGGCGGTTCATGCGCCGCAGCAGGAGCATGATCAGTGTAACGGTGACGGACTCGCACCCCAGCAGTGCGAGACGCATCATCGTCACGCTTTCACCGATCCGCGTGACAATGAGGAAGAAAAATTGCGCCACCGGAGGATAGATCGTGACGGCAAAATCGGCCCGGTTGATGTGGGGAAAGATCGTCCCATCGCGCAGAAACGCCAGCGCCTCATGGGCCGGGAAATAGCGGTAGGGATTGATGCCGGCGGCCTGAACCCTGCCATCCCAGACATAGCGATAGATGTCGCTGGACAGAAGCGGATCGAATAGCAGCACATAGGCTCTCAGAAAGATCGCCAAGTCCAAAGATGAGCCATAGCGCGCGTTCGGGTGGTGCGCGCTCGGCAAGGTGAGTCGCTACGATCGTCAGCAGACCTGCGAGGATGGTCAGAGCGATGAAAGCATTGTCACCGAGAGCCTCGAAGGCAAAGGGGGTCACCAGGGTCAGAGCGACCAGGACAGCACCGATGCCGGCCAACAGATGAAGCGGAGGCACGTTGTTGGCGGAGCGCGCCAGTCGACCGAATTGATTTGCGCCAGCCCCGGGCATTGGCTCTAAGGGTTTATCTGCGGTGCGTCTTTGAGGAAGGCTCGGCTCGCCGCGGCAAACCCGCCGCCACGAAAGCGGGTCGCATGGCCGAACAATTCGTCCTGCAGCCAACGCAACGTTTTGATGTCGTCGACATCGTACCATTCCGGAAGCAGCGTCGTGGCAAGCCCGATTTCGGCAGCGCGCTCGCATGTGGTGCGAGCGACGGTTTCTGTTCCCCATGCGATGCGCGTGAACAGCTGCTGATGCGGGTGTTTCAGGCCGATGAGGTAGTAGCCGCCGTCGCTTGCCGGCCCAAGCACCATCCGGTCGCCGGGCTCGCGCAGGGCTTCGATCGCCTGCACCAGCAAACGGGTCGGCAAGGTCGGGCTGTCGCCATTGACGAGCAGGACGCAGTCATGTCCGGCAACCAGGAGAGCGCGCGTCGCGCCAATCAGCACGTGTCCGAGATCATCGCCGGCCTGTAGCAACAATCCGAACTCCGCCGGAAGCAGCTGCCGCATGATGTGCTCGGCGCCTGCCGGCGCATAGACGCCATAGCCGCGCCTGCCGAGCGCCTCCGGTACCGCCTCGATGGCCGCGGCGACGTCGCGCAGAAAGCAGGCGGATAACTCCGAAGCGGCAGCGACACCAATGGCCGCGGCAAGCCGCGTCTTTGAGCGGCCGGGCTGCGGCGCCTTGCATATGATCCCGATCGCGGCGCCGCTCACGGCAGGAGCCGGGACCGCAGGCGATCGCCGGCGATCGCGATCAATTGCAGCGCGTCATGGCTGCCGTCCGCTTCGCCCTTTTCAAAATCGCCGTCGATGCGTCCCATTTGATTTGTGACATGGGCAAAACACAGGACAGGCTTTTGTCGGACTTGCGCGAACGCGTAAAGCGCGGCGGCTTCCATCTCGACTGCCATCAGGTTCCTCCTGCACATTGCGTCGATCGCCGACTGGGTTTCACGGAACGGCGCATCGGTTGTCCAGGTCGCGCCCGCAAACACCGGCACGGGAAATTCGCCGAATGCGCCGTCGAGCGCCGCGATCAATCCGGCATCGGCATCCGAATAATCGGACGGCGCCATGTAGTGATAGCTGGTGCCTTCGTCGCGCAGCGCGCGTTCGATGATGATGAAATAAGGCGGCGGGCGCACCGGTACGATCTGTCCGGAGGAGGTGACGCTGATCAAGAGCTTGCAGCCTGATGCGAACATTTCCTCGGCGATCAGCACTGCGTACGAGGCGCCGACGGCGCAGCCGACAATTCCGAACTCAATCCCGCCGCGGCCGAATGAGTAGAGCTGCGTGTGATAGCAGGCCCATCCCGGTTCAAGCCGGGCCTCGCCACGGGCGAGCAGGCTGCGCACGATGTCACCGTCAGGGTCCAGGACACAGATCTCCGGGATGCTTGAGCCCGTAGTGCGCTTTTGCCTGCGCGCTTCGCGCAGCAGATTTTCCGGCGTAAATGCGGACGGTTGCGCGTAATGTTTTTGCGCGAGGATGGGCGGGACCCCGCCGTCATTGACCGCCATCACCAGACAAACCCTCGTTACGCCGTTGCCGGTCATTGGTAGCGTTCTCCTCGACAGCGGGCAAGTGCTGCACGCTGGCTCGGCATCGGAGATCGCAGCCGGACGAGGGCATGGGTGTCACCGACGTCATGAAAAAAGACTTCGAGTGACGTAACAAGATGGCTTCGAAGGACGTAATGACCACGGATATCACTGCGCTGCTGATACGGCGAAAGCTTGCGATGCCTGAGGCTAGTCGTGTTGATCCGATAGTGCTGATCGCGTAGCATCGATGGCGGAGAGCGGTTCGATATTTTCGACCCGCTGCAGCGCCAAGGTGTCGAGGGTCGTCATGAATCACGAGACCGCAGTTTCGAATGCCAAAGAGATCGCCGATCGCATTCTCGCACCGGCGGCCAGGCAAAACGACAAGGAAGCTCGATTTTCGTCCGAGGCAATTGCGGCGCTCGGTCCGGCCGGATTGCTGGGGATCATGCTGCCCACCGAGGTGGGCGGCTCGGCCCTGGGACCGCGGACGCTTGCTGCCGTCATCGCGACGCTCGCGGAAGCGGACGCGTCCGCCGCGATGGTTTACTTGATGCACATGTGCGCCACCGCAACGATCGCAGCGGCCCGTCCGGGTGCCACGGTCGCGCAGACGCTAAAGGATATTTCGGCCGGAAAACACCTGACCACCCTGGCATTCAGCGAAGCCGGATCGCGCAGCCACTTCTGGGCGCCTGTCTCGCGAGCGAAGCGCAACGGCGCCGGCGTGCACCTCACGGCCAAGAAATCGTGGGTGACGAGCGCCGGTCACGCGCAAAGCTATGTCGTTTCGGCGCTGGCTCCTGAAGGGAAGAGTCCAACGGATTCGACCCTCTATCTCTGTCGCCAGTGGCACGCCCGGACTGTCGGTCGCCGGCCCATGGGACGGTCTTGGGATGCGCGCCAACGCTTCCGCGCCGATGATCCTCGAGGATTGCGAGGTCGCGCCCGGTCTGCAGCTGACCGACGACGGCGCCGGCTTCAAGGCGATGCTGGAAGTCGTGCTTCCGCTGTTCAACCTCGGAACATCGGCGGTCGCGCTGGGCCTTTGCCGGGCCGCGGTGGCGGGGACCGCGGCGCATCTCAAGAGCGCTCGCTTCGAGCATCTGGGCCAGACCCTCGGAGAGAGCCTGCCGACGCTTCGCGCGCAGCTTGCGACGATGCAGATCGACACTGACGGGCTTGCGGCGCGCGTCGACGATCTAGTCGATCACCTGGAGCGCCCCCGAGACACCACCATGCTGCGCGTGCTCGAGAGCAAGGCGTCGGCAGGCGATGTCGCTATCGCCGTCACCTCGGCGGCGATGCGGGCGTGCGGAGGCGCTGCGTTTTCCAAGCATTTGGCCATCGAGCGGCTGTTCCGCGATGCGCAAGCGGGCGCTGTTATGGCGCCGACAGGCGATGTTCTGCGCGAGTTCATCGGCAAAGCCATTTTGGGAATACCGCTGTTCTGAGCGCGAGAGCGCTGCGCCGTTTGGCAGCGCGGGGCAAGCGCGATTGATCGCATCTGAATATCGAGCGTGACAGGTGAAGCATGAGCCGGACGATCTGGGTAGGTGCCGTCGCATATGATCCGAAGGTGGTCAGGATCTGGGAGGGCATGCGGCGGTACTTTCACGAGGAAGCGCGTCTGCCCGTCGAGGTGGTGCTGTTTCAGAGCTACGAGGCGCAGGTCGCTGCCCTCCTGGCCTTGCCCGGCGATCCGCTGCCGCGCATCGACATCGGATGGAATACGAACCTCGCTTATATCCAGGCCGATGCCTGGAGCGACCACCGCTGCCGACCGATCGCGATGCGCGATACGGATGTGGGCTGGATGACCAAGATCGTCGCGGTCACCGGGGGCCCGGTGGCGACGCTTGCCGATCTCAAGAACCGCACCCTGGCGCTCGGCAGCCGCGACAGCGGCCATGCGGCAATCCTCCCGGTTTACTTTCTGCAGCGCGAGGGACTGGCTGAAGGGAAGGACTACCGAACGCTGCGCTTCAACAGCGACGTCGGCAAGCACGGTGACACCGGCGCAAGCGAAGTTGATGTCGTTCGCGCGGTGCTCGACGGCCGCGCCGATGCCGGCGCAATCGGCAGCCCATTCTGGAATACCGTGCGTACCGAGCGCCTGGTGCCGGAAGGCGCGCTGACCGAGATCTGGACCTCGCGGCCCTATAATCACTGCATGTTCACGGCTCGGTCGGATCTCGACCCCGCGTTGGAGCAGGCGTTTGCCAAAGCACTGTTCGGAATGAGCTATGACAACCCGACGCATCGTCCTGTGCTCGAGGCGGAAGGGCTGCGCCAATGGATCGCGCCGCAGCTGGAAGCGTATGCCGAGTTGCGGGAAGCGTCGGCGCAACAGGGTTTTTTGAAGCGGCCTTAAGCTCACGCTCCGCGCTTATCAGGCGCAATTGAAAATCTTGGCCAACCGGCGCTGATGATCATGTTCGCGATCGAAGGCGCGGCGCACGGCCGCGAAGGAATCGGCAAGCGGAAAGATCTCGCGGCTGACCAGCAGGTCGTTATCCTCGGCTCCGACCGGATGCCAAAACACGCCTTCCGCCGTAATCGTCACCTCGGGAACCAAGTCTGCCCTTGCCAAAGCGATGCCCTGTGTGGCGGAGCCTCGCAGTGCAATTCGCCTGATCACCCGGTTCTCCTCGCTAACGTGATGGGCGTCAAGGAAGCCGCGGAATTCCTCGGCCTCCGCGTCAGTCGACACTGTCGCCGCCAGTCGCACCCGGAATCCTTCGGCGCGGGCCCGCTCGATTCCTTTCCAGGCGCGTGCCCATGTCCCTTTTCCACGATGGCTGTCGTGGCGCTCCGGCGTCGGACTGTCGAGGCTGATTTGCAAGGTTACGCGCTCGCGCTGCAACGAGCGCAGCGTTTCGAGCCGACTTCCGGCAAACAGCATGCCGTTGGTGAGGACCGTGATCGGCGCCGCCGCAGCGCACGCGGCAAGGATCTCGCCAATATCCGGCAGCATGAATGGCTCACCGCCGGTCACAAAAATTTCGCTTACGCCGAGCTCCGCCGCCTCGATAGCGATCCGTCGCACGCGCTCGATACCAAGCGCCCGCCGCGGAGCTTTGGGTGACGAACGCACGCAACAATAGTCGCAGCTCAGGTTGCAGTCGAAGTTGGTGTAAAGCCACAAGCGAGAGCCGACAGGCCGATCTTCTCCGACATTCTCGGGAGCCTCTCCGTACCGGAGCACCCAACGGGTGCGACCTTCTTCGACTGCCATATCGACCAAACTGTTGCGGGTGAAGCGACACCATGCCTCGAGCTCGGGGCCGATGCCTGGATCGCCGCTGATCACGGCCACGAGGTCGCCCTTGCGGCTGCGGCGTAGCGCAGCTATCAAATCCGGCAGGAGGCCCGAGGCAAATGTCTTGGTGCCGGCGTCGAGTTCAACGTTCGCGTTCGTTCTCATGCATCGATCCATCTTCCTCCAGTCTACCGCACCAGTTTCGCACCACATTAACTGCGTGCACCATAGTTTCAAGATGACGCTTTTGAAGCGCGTAGCAGCCGCCGCGACAAGCGTTCAAAACGCTAGCTGACCCTCTCGCGTCGGTTGACCGCAGCCGCCTTTGCGGCTTCAGCCGACGCAAATCCCTTCAAGAACAGGTCGACCACCATGTCGGCGAATTCCTTGGGATCAATGCTGCCCTTGGGATCGTACCAGGTGTGGCTGAAATTGAGGATGCCGAACAGCATCATCGTGTAGACTTTCTTGGTGCGCTTGACGATCTTGCCCTCCTTGTCGAGGCGGATCAGAAGATCGGACACCATATCCACGAGCTGCCGCTCCAGCGCCTTGATCGTTTTCTGCTCGTCCTCGCTCAGAAACGAAAGGTCGTTCAGGATCAATCGCTGTTCGTTTGTCGAGCGTGCGTTGAGCGCAACGATCGCCCTTATCGCTGCGCGAAACTGTTCCAGCGGGGTCGATCCGCCGGAAACCGCGACCTCGACGTCGGCGATCATCTCGCGGACATGGGCATCCAGGATCGCCAGCAGGATCGCTTCCTTGGAGTTGAAGTAATGATACAGCGCGCCGCGCGAGAGCTTGCATGCGTCGGCAAGCTCGGCAATCGAGCTGCGCATATAGCCCTGCTTCGCGAACAGGCCGCAGGCCGCATTCAATATGCCTTGGTAGATACCGTCGTAATTTTCGGAGCGTGTTCGCGCCATGGCAGTCTCTCAGTTCATTCACGCGGTGCGCGAATCCAAACGACGTTGCATCTCACTATACTACCGCGGCGACCCGAACGCTGCGGCTGCCGCAGGGGCAATCCACCGCAACTGTTTCCGATCCCGGATCACCGGAGTTGATCTGCCTCAATTAAACGGTCAGCCGGATTAATAAATATGACCTGCGGCCGGCCAAGGCAAGGGTGACTGACCTCGTGACGTCTACCTCTCATCACCCGTGGCGATCTGATGAAGCATCGATTTGGGGGTCATCCCAATCTCAACCTTCAGCTGGTCGCGAATGAAGCTGCGAAGCGTGCGCTCGATTTCATTGGCCGCGATGGGTTGAGCAGCCCGGGCGCTCTCGCTTGCCGCCCACAGGAGGAGTTCGCCCAACTGGCGGTCCCCCTCGTCCCGCAACGCTTCAAGACGCTCCGGATCGGCCAACCCTATTTCTGCACGCGGCGTCGCGGGGATGGGCGGGTGGTCCATTCCAGCCACCAACCGCCTGACCTCGGCGAATGCGGCATCCTGAAGCCGCACCTGTTCCAGCAAAGGTCCAGCCTTCCAGTCGGCGGCAAGCTTCAGGCTGTTCAGAGCGAAGATGATCGAGAACACCTGGCCGCGGACGAACTCGTCGCTGCTCTTCGGCAGGACATGCGCGCGCAAGGCGTCAATCACGCCATCGACGACGAGATCAAAGGATTTGGTCATGCCGCAGCTTCCAGCGCACGATCGAAGGCACGCACAATCGAAGCCATCTGGCTTCCCATCACGGCCATCCGCATGTCGTTGAAACGATCGACCTCGAAGGCGCGGACCGCGCACATCTGAATTGCGGCGGCTTGATAGAGCGCGAAGGCCTCGTAAAAGGCCAAGCTCTTGGCCGATATCTGAATGCCGGACGCTGTTTGATACAACTCGATCACCTCGTCGCGCTCGACGACGCCATAGAACTTGCGGCTTCCGGCGTTGAACGTCGGCATCAAGGCCCAGGCGAGGTCTTCGTGAGGATCGCCGAGATGAGTGAGCTCCCAGTCGAGAATGGCGGTTATCTTCCGTGCATGCTCAAGGAAGTTTCCGATCCTGTAATCTCCATGCACGATTGTCCTGCGTGGCGGCACGGGACAATTTTCCTCAAGCCAGCGGCCGCCCCAATCAAGCAGCGGATAATATCGCGCCGTCGGCCGCGCAAGTGATGAGCGCCAGGCTGCGATGGCGGTAATCTCCCCTCTTTCTTCTCCGATACGGCCCAACGAGGCCAACGGCGTTTTGCTCCAATCGACCTTGTGCAGTTCGCCCAATATCGCGATGAATTGCCTGGCGATGTCGCGTCTGTGGTCTTCATCGAGGCAGCTGCTCGCCCAAGGTTCCGGGACTTCGCCTTTGACATGCTCGCAGATGAAAAAGGGAAAACCTATTTCCGCGCCATCCTGATCAAAGCTGACGAGACCGGGAACGGGGACATTTGTGCCCGCCATGGATTGGAGCGCATGGACTTGAGGCAGAACCGAATAGGGAGCAAACAGCCCGTTCGGCGGCCCGACACGAAGAATGAGCTTGCGGTTGGGGATGGATGACGAGCGCGCCACGAAGCTGTAGGTAATCCAGGAAAACCCGGAAGATTTGCGGGCGAAGCCATCGATCACAACCTCGCCTCCGAACTTCCCGCCGAGATGCACGGCAAGGGCAGAACGGATGACGTTGTCGTCCACGACATGGGGCGGGGGCACATGACCAGCGGTCAGGTGCAACATGCGGTCGGATGGTGCGGTGGCTTGCAGCATCAATTGACCGATCGTGCGTAGCCGCGCCACTTTTCCTCACGCAGCGCGGATTTCATGATCTTTCCGGAGCCCGTCAGCGGCAGCGGCTCAAGGCGAATTTCGACCGATCGCGGGCACTTGTAGCCGGCGATCAATTTTCGACAGTGAGCAATCACCATTTCCGGCTCCAGCGCACGACCTTCCTTCGGCACCACGATCGCGTGCACCGCTTCGCCCCAATGCGGATCCGGGACGGCAATGACCGCACATTCCCTCACGTTATCATGCTGGAATATGGCATTCTCGACTTCGCCGGAATACACGTTCTCCCCGCCGGAGACGATCATGTCCTTCAGGCGATCGACGATGTAAACGAATCCATCGTCGTCCATCCACGCCCCGTCGCCGGTATGCAGCCAACCGTTGCGCAGCACGCGCGAGGTTTCCTCCGGCTTCCGCCAGTAACCGAGCATGACGCCTGAGCCGCGTATGGCAATTTCGCCGACGCTGCCGCGGGGCAATTCCTTGCCGACGCTATCGACAATTCGAATCTCGACGCCGGGCGCCGCACGCCCTGCAGATTTTCGCTTCTCGGCGATCGGCCCGTCGAGGGCGTGATATTTCCACGGCAGAATGGTCGCAAGCGCCGCGCATTCGGTCATTCCATATCCTTGATGGAACCGCCAGCCGGGAAGAACGTTCATGAGCTTGACGAGAAGGGCATCCGGCATCGGCGAGGCGCCGTATTCGCAATCCTTGACGCTGCTCAAATCATACTGCCCGAATGAGGGATGATTGAGGATCATGTTGAGCATGGTTGGCACAAACAGGCAGTAGTCGACCCTGTGATCGGCGATGGCCTTCATCGCGGCTTCCGGCTCGAACTTGGGAATGGTCACATGCGTTCCGCCGACCAGGGTCAATGCGACCATCGGCGAAGTGCCGGCAAGATGAAACAACGCAGCTGAATGCAGATAACGGGTATCCTCCCTGAAGTTGAGTGAGTAGATCCACACCAGCGATTCGTAGACGATGTTGGCGTGCGACAGCATCACGCCTTTCGGAAAGCCCGTGGTGCCCCCGGTATAAAAAATTCCGACCAGATCGCTGTCGGCGCCCGACATATCCTCGATGGGCTCTTCGTCGGCGAGCGCATCGTAACTGATCATGCCCTCGGGAGGTTGTCCCTCACCCATGTAGACCAGTGTCGAGAGCGACTGCGACATCCTTAACTCCGCGGCCATTGCTGCGGAGGCGCTATCGACCAGCAGGATTGTGGGTTCGGAATTCTCGCAGAACGTAGGCATTCTCCGCGGCGGCCCAACGCGTGTTGAGCGGCACCGCGACCGCGCCGGCCCAGGCAATGGAATAGAACGCCTCGATATAAAGATCGCTGTTGAAAGCGAGGATGGCGATGCGGTCGCCGGTCCTTATGCCAAGACGGCGAAAACCGCTCGCCGCCCCCGCAACCCTCCGCCCGATCTCCCTCCAGCTACGAGAACGGCCTGCATGGATCGTGCCGACATTGTCCTTACGCAGTTGGATCGCTGAGGTGAGAGCCTGCGTCAACTTCATATGTTTCCCTCCCCTTTCCGCCCCTTGCAGGTGCCCGGATCTTTCCGTCGGGCCTTTGATCCGGTCGACCGTTCCCGGGAAGCGGCCTTCGCTTGACCTCTCCAAGAGAAATCAGTTGATAATCCGGATAGACGGTCTATTATTACATGGGCGGCGTCGCGGGTAAAGCCTTTGCCGCGCCGTCCCGTATCGAGCCGCGCTAAGACGGCCGCACACCAGGGAGAAAGATATGCGAAGAGCGTGGTCTTTATTTGCAACATGGACCCTGGCGCTCGGATGGACGCTGGCAGCCGCGAACGCCGAGAAGGCATACGGGCCGGGCGTCACCGACAGCGAAATCAAGCTTGGCGCGAACGCCCCCTACAGCGGTCCGGCATCGATCTACGCGAGCTTCCCTCGCACGATGCTGGCCTATTTTGCGATGCTGAACGAAAAAGGCGGGATCAACGGACGCCAGATCAATCTTTTAACCCGCGACGATGCCTACAGTCCGCCCAAAACCGTCGAAGTGATCAGGTCGCTGGTCGAAAGCGATGATGTGCTCGCCATCATGGCCCCGTTCGGGACGCCAACCAATGCGGCGATCCAGAAATACCTCAACGCCAACAGCGTGCCGCAACTCCTGGTGCAGAGCGGCGGGACGCGGTGGAACGATCCGAAGCAATATCCTTGGACGACGCCCTACTCGCCAACCTACGTCAACGAATTCAGGATTATCGCACGCTATCTGCTGCAGGCGAAAACGGACGCCAAGGTCGGCGTCCTTTTTCAGGCCGACGACATCGGAAAGGATTTCCTTTCAGGTTTGAAGGAAGGACTTGGCGCGAAGTCGGATTCAATGATTGTCAAGGAAGCAAGTTATCAAACGACCGAGCCGACGATCGACTCGCAAATCGTGAACTTGAAGGCATCCGGCGCCGACACGATCCTGATCGCCGCACAGAACAAGTTCGCCTCGATGGCTATCCGCAAGATTCATGAGTTGGGCTGGAAGCCGCTGATCTTTCTCGGCTCAACCGCTAATTCGGTCGCCGGCGTTCTGGCGCCCGCCGGCCTCGAGGCATCTGTCGGCGTGCTGACGACCACGTCCTACAAAACCCCCAATGATCCAACGTGGGCTAACGACAAGGGCGTGGCCGACTATCTCGCTTTCATGGCGAAATACCTGCCCGGACAGGACCCCAACGATGTCATTGCCGTTACCGGCTATACGACCGCGCAGCTCGGCGCGATCATCCTGGAACGATGTGGCATCAGCCTCACGCGCGAAAACGTGCTCAAGCAGGCAACAAATCTGAAGGGTATCGAGTTGCCAATGCTGCTCCCCGGAATATCCATCCAAACCACTCCCGACGACTACGCGGCGATAACCCAGCGCCAATTTGCCCGATTCGATGGCAAGACCTGGGTGCTGTTCGGCGACATCATCGGTGCGGGAGCCGGCAAGGACTAACCGGCGCAACAGGAGGGCTGGTCAGATTTCCAGCGCGCCCCTTGGGGAAAGAGAACATGCTCACTGCGCAAGACGACCTGATCGGCCACCAGACGCCCGCCCCGTTCGCAAAGTCGGGCGCCGGCGATACCCGTTTTACCGAGCGCTATTGGTACACGGCCCATCCGATCGATGGCAATGAGCTGCTGTTCGATGCAGGGCTTGGTTACTATCCCAACAAAGGCGTGATGGATGGGTTCGCCGGAGTGACCATTGGCCGGCGACAGCACAATTTTCGCGCCTCGCGGCGGCTCGGCAGGCGCCCCCTGGAAACATCGGTCGGACCGCTGCGAATCGAAATCATCGAAGGGATGGAGCGGCACCGGCTCACGCTTGCGGAAAATCCCTCGGGCATCAGCTTTTCGCTCGAATTCGAAGCCACCTTTCCTTCGGCCCAGGAGAAGCAAAACTATCGTGAGCGCGACGGCGTCGTTGAGGAAGATCTCGCGCGCGTCTCACAGTTTGGCCGTTGGCGCGGATGGATTGTCGCCGATGGCCAGCGCTTCGATGTCGAACCGGCGCTGTGGTGGGGACAGCGCGATCGCTCCTGGGGCTTGCGTTCTGAAATGCGAACGGATGAAACCAGACCGCCTGTCGCGTCCCATCGGAACTTCTTCTGGACCTGGTCGATGCTTCAATTCAGCGACTCAGCTTTGTCGATCTTCCTGAAGGAGCGGTCGCCGGGCAAACCGCATTATCTGTCCGGAACGGAATTCAAGCGGGAATCCAATGGATCGGTATCGCACCGCGATGTCGTCGCGGTCGAGCACAGGATCGACTGGGCGAACGATCCGCTTGGACAGACCATTGCAATAGCCGATCTGACCTTCGATTTTGATCGAGGTGCACCGCGCCATGTGAGGATGCACGGCCTTCCGACACGCTACTACCTAAAGGCCGGCATGTATGGCGGCCTGCAGGGCTGGAACTCACGGCGACGACCGCGGCGACTATCATACCGCCCATGACGTCTGGAATCTGGACGATCCGGCGACGCGCAGGATCGCGCGCACTCTGTCCGATCATGTCGTGAAACTCGAAAGCGCCGGCGACGTCGGATTCGGCATCAGCGAGTATGGGGTTGCGGCCGGCTATCCGCTCTACGAAGGCCCGCAGAAGTTTCCGGCGCTGTAGTCAACGGAACTCGAGGGCGGTTCAACCGGTCTCGCCACGTTTTCGGTCAATTTGAGACAGCGACGATGAAAGAAGGATCCTTCGGTTGCCCGGGCGTGGCCGGATCGGCCTGCGACGTTTGGGACGGCATCGATATTGAGGCGCTCGTTGCTCTCGAGCCGATTGGGTCTCTTCGCTATCGCAGCCGCTATGGGGACGGAAATCTGAACGGGCGTTCCTACGGCGGCCAGGTTCTTGGCCAAGCCATGATGGCTGCGTCGCTGAGCGCTCCCGAAGATCGGTCGGTGTCAACCTTCCAACTGCTGTTTCTTCGCGGGGCTGATCCTGACCAGCGGGTCGACTTCGAAGTCAAAATTCTCCAGGAGGGCAAGCGGTTCTCGTCTCGCCATATCTCCGGCTTTCAAGGCGACGGACGCGTGGTGCTGGATGCGCACGCGACGTTTTGCGCGCCGCAATTGGCGCCCAGCCATGCCGCACCCTTCTTCGCTCGCGAAGAGAACCCTGAGAACCTGCCGGAGCTGAACATCCTGCCGCCTGCCCTGATGCAACAGTTGCGTCCGTTGGGGCCCTACTCAAATCACGTTAAGCCATGCATGGATTTTCGTATTCCGGATATCGATCACCAGCTTTCTGCGAAAAGCGCCCAGTCCCGGCTGCGATACTGGTTGCGCGGCAGATATCCTCTCGCTTCCGACTCTCGCACCCGCGCCGCCGTGTTCGCGTATTTGTCGGACTGGTGGCTTAATTTCAGCAGCCTCGGCGGTCATCTCCGCGATTTGCAATCGCAAGAGCCGCTATATATCGCCAGCCTAAACCACTGCATCTGGTTTCACCGCGCATTTTCTCCCGATAGATGGATGCATTTTGAATCCGAAAGCGCTTGCGCAGAGGGAGGACGCGGCTTGTCGATTGCGCGAGTCCACGACCAGGACGGGCTCATGTTGGCTACCGCGACCCAAGAGAGCCTGATGGTCTATCCGGACAGGTGACGCCGCGCAGGCATGTTCCCTTGCCCGCGATCCGACAATCGCCGAGCCGGGTCGACGAATGGCCCGCCACCCCCAGATTCAGGTCAAAAAATTATTTGAACGGTCGGTCGGATTATAATATCGTCCCTCATCTCGAACAAGGCAAGCGGGCACGCGCGGGGCAACCGGCGGCACGGAGGGAGGTCCGGCGTGGATTATCAAAAGGTGGATGCTGTCGTGATTGGCGCTGGCGCGGGCGGGCTTTGCGCCGCCGCGCGGCTCGCGCATGCCGGGCTCTACACCCTCGTGGTGGAAGACAAGGACCGGCTTGGCGGACGCGCATCGACCGAACAGATCGACGGTTTTATCGTCAATATCGGCGCCATTGCGATCGAGCTCGGGGGTATTTTCGAGGAAACCTTCAGGACCGTCGGCGCGCCCCTCGACATCCGGGTGCCGGAGCCCACGAGTTCCTTTTTCATCGATGGCAAGCTGATCGATGTCGGCCGCGGCGGATGGTCGCTGCTGCTCGGCCAGCTGACAAAGCAGGCATCGCGCATCCTGGAAAAATTCGCCGATGCGCGCTCCGGCAATCTTCCGGACGGACGGCAATCGACCGAGGACTGGCTGAAATCCTACACCCGCAATGCCACGGTGCATGCGATCTTTCGTAATTTGTGCGCGGCGATCTTTGCCTGCAATGCCGATGAGCTGCCGGCCCGCGCCTTCCTCACCTATTTCACCGGCAAGGGCGCGTTCAAGCGTTTCGGCTTCTGCCCGCAAGGCACGATCGGGATCTGGAACGCACTTGGCTCGGCGATCAAGCGCAACGGCGACATCTGGCTGGAGACGCCGGCGGTGAAGATTCACACGGCCAGCGGCCGCGTCGAGGGCATCACTGTCGTTCGCGACGGTCAGGAAGTCAGGATCGACACCGATCTGGTCATCAGCAACGCAGGCCCGAAGGCGACCGTCGCGCTCGGCGGCGAGGCAACCTTTCCTGCTGCCTATGTTGAGCAGGTACGAGACCGGCTTCGCCCGGCAGCCAACATTGTCATCAACGTCGCCAGCCGCGAGCCGCTGATCACCCATCCCGGTATCGTCACGTTCGGCAAGACCCGGCGGCTCTGCAACTTGGCGAACCTCACCGCCACCTGCCCCGAGCTCGCACCTCCCGGCTGGCACCTCTATGTCGCCTATGCGGTGCCGGTCCCCGCGCTCGGCGATTTCGATTCCGACGCGGAGGTCGAGCTGGCGCTCACCGATCTGCGCGAGCAATTTGCAAACTTCAATTCCGCGAAAATTCTTTCGATCCGCGTGATGCGGGACGATTGGCCCGCGCAGCGAAGCTGCGCCGGCTACGATTTACCGCGCGAAACCGGCATCGAGGGGCTGTGGTGCGTCGGCGATGCGGTGAAAGAATATGGCAACGGCGGAACGCAGGCCTGCGCCGAGACCGCAAAACTTGTCACCGACACGATCCTGGCGAGGCGGCCGCGCGCCGCCGACGCCCGCCGCCTTTGAACCCTAGGACGCTGGCCTGATGGCGATGGTGGCACAGATCGAGGTCAAAGGCGATCAAGCATCGCCGGCGAATGCCTGCCTGCTCGAATTTCGCAATGTCCGCATCGTCTATGACAATGCGATTGAGGCGATTCGCGATGTCAGCATCGCCGTGCCCCAGGGTGGCATCGTCGCCCTGTTGGGGTCCAACGGGGCAGGAAAATCGACGCTGCTGAAGGCGATGTCCGGCATCCTCTATACCGAGGAGGGCGTGATCGAGAACGGCGTCATCCGCTTTCGAAACGAGGAAGTACAGCGCCTCGCCCCGGACGAACTTGTTCGGCGCGGCATCGTCCAGGTACCGGAAGGACGGCGCGTGTTCGCGGCCCTGACCATCGACGAAAACCTGCAGATGGGCGGCTATACAAAAACCGCCGCTGAGGCCCGCGAGCGGCGCGACAAGGTGTTTTCGCTTTTTCCCCGCCTATTCGAACGGCGCAGCCAGATTGCAGGCTACATGTCGGGCGGCGAGCAGCAAATGCTGGCGATCGGCCGGGCGTTGATGACGGATCCCGCGCTGCTGGCGCTCGACGAGCCGTCGCTTGGGCTGGCGCCGCTGATCATCGACCGCATCTATGAAGTGATCGCGAGACTGCGCGACGAGCTGAAAATGACCGTGCTGCTGGTAGAGCAGAATGCGCAGCGTGCGCTCGACATCGCCGACTACGCCTATATTCTGGAGACCGGGCGCGTTGTTCTCGACGGCACCGCCCAAAAGCTCAGCTCCAACGAAGATGTGCAGGAATTTTATCTCGGCGTCTCCCGCACGGGGCGCAAGAGCCTGCGCGATGTCAAGCACTACAAGCGGCGCAAGAGGTGGCTGTCGTGACCCCCCTGCTTGCGGTTGAAAACCTCAGCAAGAATTTCGGCGGCCTCAAAGCCGTTTCCGAGGTCAGCCTGAAGGTCGCGCCGGGCGAGATCTGCAGCGTCATCGGGCCCAACGGCGCCGGCAAGACCACGCTCTTCAACATGATCAGCGGTGTGCTGCGGCCAAGCGGCGGCCGCATGCTGTTCGGCGGCATCGATCTCGGCCGGGTATCGCCGTCGCGCTTTGCCGCCATCGGCATCGGCCGCACCTTCCAGAACCTGGCGCTGTTCAAGCACGGCACGGCCGTGGAAAATATCCTGACCGGCCGGCATACCCATCTGCGCTCCACGGTACTCGATGCCGTGCTGTTCTTCGGCCGCACCCGAAACGAAGAGATCGAGGCACGGCGTCGGGTCGAGGAGATCATCGAATTCCTTGAGATCGAGCACATCCGCGACGCCATCGTCGGAACGCTGTCCTACGGGCAGCAGAAACGCGTTGAGCTTGCGCGCGCGCTCGCTTGCGAACCAAAGCTGTTGCTGCTCGATGAGATGGTCTCCGGCATGAACCAGGAGGAGACCGAGGACATCGCCCGCTTTGTGCTCGATATCCGCGATGAACTCGGCATCACCGTGCTGATGATCGAGCATGAGATGCGGATTGTGATGGACATATCGGACCGCGTTCATGTCCTCAATTTCGGGCGCAAGATCGCAGAGGGCACGCCGGATGAGGTACGGCACGACCCGGCCGTCGCCGACGCCTATCTGGGCAGCCAACGCGCACAGACAGCGGCGCAGAAGTTGGATAGCCATGTCAGCGCTTGACACGATGCGAACCGCGCATCCTGGAATATCCACGAATGCGGCACAGGCCGAGCCCCTTTCTGCTGCCGAATTCGTTGCGGCGGACCCTGAGGGACTCAGCCATCACCATCCCGCAACTGCTTCGGCGGCGTGCCGAGCTCAATCGCGACCGTCTCGCGCTGCGCGAGAAGGAATACGGCATCTGGAACCGCTATTCCTGGACCCATTACTACGAGACGGCGCGCGCGGTCGCACTGGGCCTGTTGTCGCTGGGCATCAAGCCCGGCGACCGCGTCGCCATTGCCGGCGAGAACACCCCGGAATGGTTTTACACTGATCTCGGCACCCAGATGATCGGCGCTATTGCCGTGGGCATCTATCCAACCAATCCATGGGTGGAGCTGCAATATATCGTCCGGCACTCCGGCTCGCGTGTCGTCATCACCGGCGACCAGGAACAGACTGACAAGGTGCTCGATGCGATCGCCAATGAGAGCGGATTGCCCGCGCTCGAGGCTATCGTGTGTATCGACATGAAGGGACTGCGGCATTACCCACAGTCGCAGCTTATGTCGTTCGAGAAACTTTGCGAGCGTGGCAAGACATATGCGCGCGAGCATCCCGAGGCCGACGTCGCGCTCGACCGGCTGATCGCACAAGCCTCGCCGGACGACGTCTGCATCCTGGTTTACACATCAGGCACGACCGGGCCGCCGAAAGGCGCGATGCTCACGCATCGCAACCTGATCTACGCAGCCTACACCTACGCCGAGGCCGTCGGCATTGCCGACAAGCCGTTCGGGTCCGTGTGCTACCTGCCGCTCTGCCACGTCGCCGAACGCTGCTATTCAGAAGTGATGCAGCTCGTTCTTGGCGGCATCGTGAGTTTTGCGGAATCGATCGATACCGTCGCCCTCAACATCCGGGAAATCGCGCCCACATTCTTCGTCGGTGTTCCCCGCATCTACGAAAAGCTGCAGCAGGGCTTTCTGTTCAAGCTCGGCGAAAGCGGACGGCTGCGGCAGGCGTTCACCAGGGCCTGCCTCTCGCTGGGACGCAAGCTGTCGGATCGCAGGCAGCAAAGCGCAGAGAGCTGGCACGATCGCATGATGCACGCCATGCTTTATATCTTGATGTTCCGCAGCGTGCAGCGCCACCTTGGACTGGCGAAAAGCCGCCACCGGCTCTGCGCCGGCGCGTCGATCTCGCCGGAAACCCTGCGTTTCTTCGACATTATCGGGCGACCGGTCTCTCAAGGTTACGGACTAACCGAAAGCGGCGGCGTCGCCTTCATCCAGACAGCCAGCCATAACCGCATCGGCGGATGTGGCTTGCCGATCCCCCATACCGAATGGAAGCTCGACCGCGACGGCGAGATACTCCTGAAGAACCCGGGGGTCTTCAAGGGCTACTTCCTCGACGAGAAAGCTTCCACCGCATCGATCGAAGCGGGCGGCTGGCTGCGAACCGGCGACATCGTCGAAGTCATCGACAACGGCGAGATCGCGGTCGTCGACCGCAAGAAGGCCATCATCATCACCGCCGGCGGAAAGAACATCGCGCCCTCCGAGATCGAGAACGCGCTGAAGGATTCCGAATTCATCAAGGAAGCGATCGTCGTTGGCGAAGCCAAAAAGTTTCTCGGCGCGATCATTCAGGTCGACTACGACAATGTCGGCCGCTGGGCGCGCGACAGGGCCCTGCCCTACACCAATTACAGGTCGCTGTCTCAACTGCCTGAGGTTCATGAGCTGGTCGATCGCGTCGTGAACGAGACCAACAAGCGCTTCGCGCGCGTCGAGAATATCCGCCGCTTTGCCGTCCTCGAAAAGGAACTCGACCACGATGACGGCGAATTGACCGCCACGCAAAAAGTCCGCCGCGCCATGATCGAGAAGAAGTTCGCGCGGGAGCTTGCCATCATCTACAAGGCGGAGGGCTGATGCAGTATTTCCTTCAGCTCCTGATCTCCGGCCTTGCGATCGGCGCCATCTATGGCCTGATCGCGATGGGATTTGCGGTGATCTACAAGTCGACCGGCCTGGTCAATTTCGCGCAAGGTGAAATGACCATGATTGTGGCCTACATCGCCTGGACCATTTCGACGACCGTCAGCGGCAACGTGTTCGTCGTTGCCATGGGCGCCATTCTCGCCGCCATCGTACTCGGCCTCGTCATCGAGCGCGTGGTGATGCGGCCGATGCTGGGCGAGCCTGTCTTTGCGACCGTGATGGTGACGATCGGGCTCGCGGTAATCCTGCGTTCGTCCATCAATTTCATCTGGGACGCCTATCCGCATGGGCTCGACCTCGGCGTCGGCCGCGGCATCGTGCGGATCGGTTCCATTGGGGTTCGTACCGGACAGATCGCGGTTATCACCTCACTGTTGCTGCTGCTGATCGGCATCTGGGCCTTCTTCCGCTTCAGCAAATTCGGCGTGGCGATGCGCGCGGTCGCGGCCGACGACCGCACCGCGCTGTTAATGGGCATTAGCGCGCCGCGCGTCCACGCCGCGGCCTGGGCCGCGTCCTCGGTGATCGCCGGCATCGCCGGTGTGTTCTTCGCACTCACTTACGATCTTTCGCCCGCCATGTTTCAGCTCGGGCTGAAGTCGTTCCCGGCGACCATTCTTGGCGGGCTTGACGCCGTGCTTGGGTCGGGCCTTGGCGGGCTCCTGATCGGCATCACCGAGAACCTCGCCGGCGGCTATCTCGGCTCGGGCATGAAGGAGGTCGCAGGCTTTCTCATGATCATCCTCGTGCTGATGATCCGTCCCTTCGGCATCTTCGGCGAACGCGACATCGAGAGGGTCTAGGATGCGCACCGGTGATTTCAAGGAAACCTATGGCGAGCTTGTCGCACTCACCGATTCTCCCCCGGTCTGGCTATGGTCGTTGGTGCTGGTGATCGCGCTCATTCTCGCGCCCTATCTCTTAAACTCCTACGCGCTCTCATTCCTGACCATCATCTTGATCACCGGGATCGGCGCGTTGGGATTGAATGTCCTCACGGGTTATACCGGCCTGATATCGCTCGGTCATGTTGGATTTCTCGTCACCGGGGCCTATGCCTATGCCGTCGTGGTTTCGAAGTATGGCATGCCGCCTGTCGTCGGTTTCTTCGCGGCCGGTCTGGTGCCCGCGCTGGCGAGCCTCGTGGTTGGTGCACCGTCGCTGCGCCTCAAGGGCCTTTACCTCGCGATCACGACTCTGGCCTTCTCCTTCATCATCAACACAATGATCCTGGAGGCGCGCTGGCTCACCAATGGCGCGCGCGGCATTTCCGTTCAGCGCCCGAACATTCTAGGGGTGAGTTTCGACAGTGACGCCGCCTTCACCTATCTCTGTCTCGGCTTTGCGATCGCCGCGTTGTTCGCCACGCTGAATATCAGGCGCAGCCGGATCGGGCGGGCTTTCGTCGCCATCCGCGACAATGATACCGCCGCCCGGGCCATGGGCATCAATTTGCACGCCTACAAGCTGTTCGCCTTCGTCACCTCCGCTTTCATTACCGGCATCGCAGGCTCCCTGTACGGGATCTATCTCTCGTTTGTCAGCGTCGAGGGTTTTCCCTTCCTGCTCTCCATTGAAGCGCTCGCGATCCTGATCGTGGGCGGGCTCGGGTCCGCGCTCGGCGCAGTACTCGGGACCATCCTGATCGTCTTGCTGCCCGAAGCCACCCGGCTGCTGTTCAGCCTGTTCAGCGCGCAGATCGACGCGATGTTCACGACCGGCGCGCAGGAGCTGAAGAGCATGCTCTACGGCCTTGTCATCATTCTGTTCCTGCGTTTTCAGCCGCGCGGCCTGGTTGGCGCGTGGCACGACATCAGGCGGTTCTGGGTCAACTGGCCGCTGCGATACTAACGAACACACTTTGGGAGGAGACAATGATCAAACACATCGCGGCTGCGTCCTTATTGCTCGCGGGCGCATACCTGACCGCCGGCAACGCAATCGCGGGCGATCCCGGCATCACCGACACCGAGATTCTGATCGGCGACGTCGAACCCCTGACCGGGCCGCCCGCCCTGCTCGGCGTTGCAGCCTCGATCGGCCACAAGATCGCGATTGCGGAAGCCAACAGTGCCGGCGGCATCAGCGGCCGCAAGATCAAATATGTGCTGGAAGACGACGGCTATGTCACGGCGCGCACCATCCAGGGCGCACGCAAGGTGATCGACGTCGACAAGGTCTTTGCCATGCTCGGCATCTCCGGCTCGGGCCAGTCGATCGCCGTCATGCCCGTGCTTGAGAAGGCCGGCATCCCGACCGTGATCGACGTCGCCCCGGTCAAATTCCTGTGGGAACCGCCGCGCAAGAACGTCTTCGTGGTCGGACAATCCTACGAGGAAGGCATCATTCAGCTCGTCACTTATCTGGCGGACAAGAATCCCGGCAAGAAATGGGGCCTGATCACGCAGGACGATGATTACGGCATCACCGTCCACGATGGCTTCGATTCCGTTGTCAAGGCCAGGAAGCTGAACGTCGTTTACAGTGGCAACTACAAAAAGGGCCAGCAGGACTTTTCGTCCGACATGCTGCAATTGAAGGAGTCCGGCGCCGAGGTATTCCTGGCAGGCGGCATCATCAGCGAAAACATCGCCATGATGAAGGAGCTGGAAAAGCTCAGCATCAAGCCGGTCGTCGGCATCTTCTGGCCTGGCCGCGTCGAGCCGGTGTTGAAACTGATGGGACCGCCGGGCGACGGCATTTACGCCGTCGACTATGTCGAGCCCTTCGCCGGTGCCGCCGGCAAGGCGTTCCTCGAGAAGGCAAAACCGCTGGTGTCCGAGGCAGAATTCAAGGGCATCAACCGCTACACCATGTCAGGCTATGCGGCCGCCAAGGTGCTGATCGCCGCGATCGAACGCTGCGGCAAGGAGCCAAGCTGGGCCTGCACCATCGCCGAACTGGAAAAGACCAAGAATGTCGAGACCGGGGTGATGGCGCCGATCAGCTTCGGCCCCGGCGTTCGTTTCTCGAACCAGAAGCTGCAGATCATGCAGGCCGAGTTTTCGACACTGAGCTTCAAGCCGGTGAATTGATGGCGACGCACGGAAGCCACTGATAATACTGACCGGCGTCGGTGCGCCGGTCAGCCGCGGACATCACATCCGTTTGGCGACTTCCTCCAGCATCACCTCGGTGGCGCCGCCGCCGATGGTCAGCACCCGCGCGTCGCGGACCATCCGCTCGATCGGCGTGCCGCGCATGAAGCCGGTGCCGCCATGCAATTGCAGGCAGCCGTGCACGACCTCGTGCAATACCTCCGGCGACAACGCCTTCACCATGGATACCTCGCGGGCGCAGGGCTTACCGGCTTCGGCGAGTTCGGCGGCATGATAGGCAAGCTGGCGCGCGGCGGCCGCCTTGGCCGCGAGCATCGCAAGCTTGAGCCTAACCGCCTGCTGATTCCAGAGCGGTCCGCCGAAGGCCTGACGGCTCCGCACGTAGTTCGCGGTCAGTTCGATAGCCTTGGCGGATTCGCCGGCGCAAATGCCGCCGATGCAGATGCGCTCGTTCTCGAAGGTTTCCATGATGCCGTAGAAGCCGCGGTTCTCCTCGCCGAGCAGATTTTCAAGGGGAATGCGAACGTCCTGAAAGCCGATCTCGGCGGTGTCCGAACAAAGCCATCCGTGCTTGTCGAGTTTTGTGACGGAGATACCAGGCGTGTTTCGTTCGACAATGAACAGTGAAATCCCCCGGCTGCCCTTGGCGTTCGGATCGGTGCGGGCCGCAACGATCAGGATGTCGCCATAGACGGCATTGGTGATGAACATCTTTGAACCGTTGATCACCCATGAGCCGCCGTCGCGTCTGGCGCGAGTCTTCAACCCCGCGACATCGGAGCCGGCATCGGGTTCGGTCACCGCGATTGAGCAGATCGTCTCGCCGCCAATGATGGCGGGAAGGTATTTCTGCTTCTGTTCTGGCGTCCCGCGCAAGGTGATGTGAACCGCCGACATATCGGTGTGGACCAGCACCGACGAGGTGAACCCGCCGAAGGTCGAGCGCCCCAGTTCCTCGGCAAACACCATCGACGCCAACGGCCCCATATCGGTGCCGCCATATTCGGCCGAATGCCGCATGCCGAGGAAGCCGAGCGCGCCCATGCGGCGGTAAATCTCGCGCGGGATCTTGCCGTCGCGCTCCCACTGCTCCCCGCAGGGTACCACTTCCTTCTTGACGAAGCGGCGCACCTGCTCACGCAGCATGCGCAATTCCTCGGACAGGTCCAGCTGTTCCGAGAAGTGAAATTCGGTCTCGACCTGATTACGCGGATCGGCTGCCATGACATTCATTTTGGTACGCCCTCGGCCTTGATGTGAAGATGCCGGTCGAGAAATTTCGCGATTGAGGCGATGGCCTGGTGTGCCTCGGAAAGTTCCGCGCCAAACATCTGGAAAACATGGATCATGCCGTCCCAGACCTGCAACTCGACATCGACGCCGGCGGACTGCGCCTTGTCGGCGAACCCGATTGAATCATCCAGGACGGTTTCGCGGTCGCCCACCTGGATCAAGAGCGGCGGCAAGCCCCGAAGATCGGCATAAAGCGGTGATGCCAGCGGATCGCGCGGGTCGCCCTGCTCGCCAAGATAGCTTTTCGCCAGCGCCAGGATCATCGGCCGCTGATGGATCGGATCGGCCTCGGCCCGGCTCGTGTAGCTCATCCCGGTCGCGGCGAGATCGGTCCAAGGCGACATCAAGACGCCGGCCACCGGCAGCGGCAGGCCATGGTCGCGCAAAGCCAGCATGGTCGCGAGCACGAGATTGCCGCCGGCGGAATCGCCGGCAAAGGCGATATCCTGCGGCTTCAATCCACGATCGAGCATATAGTTGTAAGCCGCCAAGGCATCTTCCAGCGACGCCGGAAAGCGGTGTTCCGGCGCGAGGCGATAATTGATCGCGAGGACGCAACAGCCACTTGCATCCGCAATTCGCGCGATCAAGTCGCGATGCGACGACACCGAGCCGAGGCGAAAGCCACCGCCGTGAAAATACAGGACGGCTTTGTCCTTTGCCGGGGCGGCGGGTGTGATCCACTCGCCGTCGACGCCGCCATCAGAGACGCGTTCGCACGAAACCGGCGTCGTGCAAACTGCAAAGGCCGCGTCCCAATCCCGGCGCATCTCCGCAACAGTGGTTTCGCGATTCCAACCTCGATAGACGCGGCGCATGCGTTCGATCACCAGATCGACCGGGGCTATCGCAACGTCTTCCGCAGGGCGTGCCATGCTATCCGCCCAATCCCATGCCGCCGGAAACGCCAAGCGTCTCGCCCGTAATGTAGGCCGCCTGATCGGAAGCCAGGAACAGCGCGGCCGCCGCAATCTCTTCCGGCTCGCCCAATCGCCGCAACAGGGTCGCGTCCGTCATGGCGCGAAGAATCTTGTCACCACCCTTTGCAACGGCCTGCTCCAGCATCGGCGTGCGGATCGGTCCCGGCGCGATCACATTGGCAGTAATGCCATAGCGCGCGTTTTCCCGTGCGATACTTTTCGTGAACGCGATCACCCCACCTTTGGCGGCGGAATAGACCGCGCCGCCTTTCGAGCCCAGCCGCGCCGCTTCGGAGGCGATATTGACGATGCGCCCGAAACCGGCCGCCTGCATTGCCGGCAGCGCGGCGTGCGTGCAGGCAAGCACCGAAACCAGATTGACCGCGAGCAGCTTCGCCCAATCCTCCGGCGTGGTGTCGGTGAAGAAGGCGTGTTGGTCGAGACCAGCATTGTTGACGACAATATCGAACGGCCCGTGCTGCGACAGGGTCAGCTGCACCATCTCGGTGTCGCCGACATCGAGTTTTGCCGCAGTCGCGCCCAACTGCCCGGCCAGTTCCGATGCCACCACGACATCGAGATCGCCGATGACGACCTTGGCCCCGGCACCGGCAAAGCTGCGCACGATCGCGGCACCGATGCCTTGTGCGCCGCCCGACACGAAGGCGCGTCGGCCGTCCAGCCGTCCGAAAGGCAACGTGCCGGAGGCCGGCACCCGTCAGCGTCCCGTAAATTTTGGCTTGCGCCGTTCGATGACCGCGGCGAGGCCTTCACGCGCGTCGGCCATGCCCGAAAGTTCGGATACAGTTCGGGCTTCTTCCGAGAGGCACTGCTCGATGCTGGTGCCGGTACCAGCCCAGACCAGGCGCTTGGTCGCGGCGAGCGCTTTCGGCGCGCCGGCAGCCAATTCCTTGGCCAGTGCCAGCGATGTATTTTCGAGTTCTTCGTCAGGCACGACCTTGGTGACGATGCCGAGATCCAGCGCCTCGGCTGCTGAGATCACCGGGTTGGTCAAGAGGATCGACATCGCCCGGCGCAAGCCGACCAGCCGCGACAGCGTGACGGAGACACCAGCGTCCGGCGCCATGGCGACGCGCGTGGCGCCGGCGAGGAATTTGGCGGACTCACCCGCGATCACGATATCGGACGCGCAGACGAGGCCAAAGCCGCCGCCCCCGGCGGCAAAGCCTTGCACCGCGGTGACGACCGGAGCCTCCAGCCGCAACAATCCAGTCACCGCATTTTGCAAATAGGCGGTCGCCTGCCGGATGTAGTCCGGGAGCTTCTCGCCCTTCGAGGCAAAGGCATGCACATCGCCGCCGGCGCAGAAATTACTACCCTCACCGCTCAGGATCAGCACGCGCAAATCCGGTCGGCCATGGCAGTCCATGATGGCGTCGCACAGTGCACTCAACAATTCGGCGTTCATGCCGTTTGCTGCATCCGGTCGATTGAGCCGCAGCCGCGCAATGCCGTCGGCGATATCGAGCAGAACAGGTCGCTTGTCGATCATTGCCAATTCCCAACTGCTAGATGAGGAACGAGAGCGTAAACAAGGCTTTCTCGTTGTTGACCAGGATGACCTTCTTGTAGGCCATCTGCAGCTCACCATCGACATAGCGCAGCCGATATTCGTTGCGGGCGGCCCAGATCGTGTCGTCGCGCAGGCTGGATTCGAAGATCAGGCTGTTGCTGGCAACCGAGATATCGCCGCCCTTCTGCTCGTCCAGCAGCTCGATATTGGAGACGAGGCGCCGCAGCCGCGATTGCGGCGTCTGGGTGTGATGCTTGCCGGTCAGCAGTTGCTTGACGCGCAGCGAAATCCGCGAGCGGTTGTCGTAGATGATCGACATTTCCTTCTCGGGATCGATGTCGACGCCGTTGGCCGGCACCCAATAGATGCCGTCGTCAGTCCATAGCGCTTCCCACGCCTCGTATTGATGCTCGTCCTGGAATCGCGCCTCCTTGTGGATAAAGGCCGTCACCGCCGCCATCAGCGTGGCACTGCTCTCGCGCGACAGCATTACACGGGCTCCATCAGCTTGTGATAATGGCGCCAGATACCGCGCGAGGGGACTTCGTCGGTGACGTGACCGACCTTGAAGCCGAGTTCGTCGCGACTTTCGCGGCGTTCGCCGCGGCCGAGGAAGATCCATTCGGGATTGCGCGCCAGCACGCCGCGATGGCAGCGCTCGTACATTTCGGAATCATCGGCCAGCAGCAGTCCGGCCGGACCGACTGACCCCATGGTCTGCTGCCGCAAACGCCGGTTCATGTCCGGCGCGCCCTTGAACTGCAGCGCAGTGACGTGCTGCACGCTGTCGTCGACCGCTAAGGGCTGAATCACGAACATCTGGATTTCAGCGATGAACAGGTTCGGAAAAATCATCACATGCGGCGTGCCGTCGACCATGATCTGGCGCGCCTGCGCTTCGCCATAGGCGGCCTTCATACGCGCCGTGTAGTCCGGCAACCGCTCTTCCGTCGTGCCGAACCAGCTCATGGGCTGATCGCGTTTACGAAACTCCGGGCGCAGGTCGATCTCGGTGTGACCGTTGCCGTAGTCGCGCGTCAGCGCCGTCGAGGCGCCGCCATAGAGCTTGCCGATGGCGCTGTCGGCAACGCCGAAGATCGAGGAGTGCACGAATGCCGGGTGATAGCCGTCGCATTCGTTCTCCAGGATGAACTTCCAGTTGGCCTTGACGCGATGCTTGAGGAAGCCGGCGGTGACTTCGACCTCGCCTTCGGGCGAGAAGCGAACCAGGCGGTCGATAGTCTCAGCCGCACCGCCGAGATGCTCCTCGAGTGTCGGGCCCTCGGCCGCAAACGAGCCGAATACAAAACCGCGATAGGACTGCACCCGCGTGACACGGCCGAGCGCCAGTTTTGATTTGTCCTGACCTTCATAGCCATCCGGGAAGGCGTAACCGACCAGACGACCGTCGCTGGCGAAGGTCCATGAATGAAACGGGCACGTGAACGAACGCGCATTGCCCTTGTCATAAGAGCAGACCTGATTGCCTCGATGCGAACAGCGATTGAGCAGGAGATTGATTTTCCCTTGCTCGTCGCGCGTCATGATGACGGATTGCGGGCCGATCGATTTGACGACGTAGTCGTTGGCGTTCGGGACCTCGCTTTCGTGCCCGACATAGACCCAGGTGCGGTACCAGATGTTCTGCAGCTCGGCCTCGAAGATCGCGGGATCGCGGTAGAGCGAGCCATGGACCCGATCCGGCCGGATCAGTTCGTCCCACTGCGACGCGCGCGGTATGACGTTCATCGCTGCATCTCCCATGGCTCGGCCACGGCTCTCTTGCGGAGGCTTGCGGCATGCGCTAAAAATAATCCGACTGACCGTTCTAATAATAGCATCGGCTTTTCCCGGCTTCAAGGGTAATTTGCGACGAACGCGGCCAGGCCGTTTGAAACCAAAAAGGGGCCAAAGGGATGGAACACAGCAAACACGCCGATCTCGCACGCGCGTTCTATGCAGCACTCGCCGCCGGCGACCGCGCCCAACTCGACGCCCTGCTCCATCCGGAATTCACCGGTCGCACCGCCGACGGAATGCCGTTCGGCATCGGCGGTGATCATGACAGTCCGTCGGCGATGCGCCGCAACGCCTGGGGGACAATCGCCCGGCACTTCGAGGCGCGGGCCGAGCCGGAGCGCTTTCTCGATGTCACCGACGGCCGCCTGCTGGTGACCGGCCGTTACCGCGGCCGCGGCAAGCAGAGCGGCGCGCCGCTCGATGCCGCGTTCGCGCACCTGATCACGATCGAGGACGAGCGCATCAAGGCACTGGAGCAATATACCGACACCGCGCGCTGGCACGATGCCGCGGGCCCGCTGCGGACCGTGCTGCTCGATTTCGCAGAGGGCGTCGCGACATTGCGGTTGAACCGACCGGACAAAGGCAACGCAATCGACACCGCTATGGCCGACGATCTCGCCGAGGCCGCGACGCAGATCGCGGAAAGGCCCGGCGTCCGCGCCGTTCTGATCACGAGCAACGGATCCAACTTCACGGTCGGCGGCGATCTCGCCCTGTTTGCAGGCACCGCCCGCGAGCAATTGCCGGACCGGCTTCGCCGCATGATCGACAGCTATCATCTGGCGATCGAGCGGTTGACGAGCATCGATGCACCAGTCGTGGCGGCTGTACGCGGAGGCGCCGGCGGCGGCGGCCTCGGATTGCTTTATGCCGCCGATATCGTCGTCGCGGCGGATGATTCGAGATTTGCCCTTGGCTACGGTGCGCTGGGCCTGACCGCGGATGGCGGCAATACCTGGTTCCTGCCGCGCTTGGTCGGGATGCGGCGCGCCCAGGAACTCTTTCTGCTCAACCGCCGCCTGACCGCGCAGGAGGCTTTGCAGTTCGGATTGGTATCCCGGCTCGCACCAAGTGATGCCGTGGAAAAGGAGGCCGCAACCCTTGCCGCGACACTCGCCGCAGGCCCGACGCCGGCCTACGGCGCCGTCCGTCGCATGCTGCGTCAATCCTTCGAGACAGCGATTTCCAACCAACTGGAAGCGGAAAGGGAATCAATCGTCGCCGCCAGCCGCACCGATGATGCGCTGGAGGGGATTGCTGCCTTCGTTGCCAAACGGCGCCCGCAGTTTCGCGGCCAGTAGAACGGCCCTCGTCGCTGCCTGGTTTTCGCTTGCGAACTGACACACCTCGGGTGCGATCCACCGCAACGCGCGCGCGCAGAACGGCCATAAGCGGACGATCATCCCCTCAGCGAGCACCCGCTCGACCGCGCAGACGTCGTCCAGCGCTACGTGCCTCTTCTGAAAAGCCTGGCCGGCAACATTGCCGCAAGTGTCTCGTCGTTGCAGGGGTAGAGCCTAAGGATCGCGATCGCCCGACCTGGGACAAAGAAGCCCTTTGTATTCTCGTCCATCGAGTATTGTGTTTCCTAGCCAAATGAGTGCGCGCGTATGGGAGTGTACGATGAACGACATCCTTTTGCGGCCGGGGCAGGTCTCCCTGGCCGAGTGGCGCGGGATTTATCGTGGCACCGGCGCCGTGCTCGATCCTGCCTCTTCGCCCCTCATTGAAAGGAGCGCGGCCACGGTGGCAGCAATCGTCGCCAAAGGCGCTCCCGTCTATGGCATCAACACCGGGTTCGGCAAGCTCGCCAGCGTCCGCATCGATGCCGACGATCTGGAGATGCTCCAGCGCAACATCGTCCTCTCACACGCGGCGGGAGTTGGCGAGCCGATGCCGGTCGCAACGGCCCGGTTGATGATGGCGCTGAAGCTCGCCAGCCTGGCGCAAGGCGCGTCCGGGGTCAAGCCTTCGACGATCGCCATGCTCCAAGCCTTCCTCGCCCATGGCTTGACGCCGGTGGTGCCGTCGCAAGGTTCCGTCGGCGCCTCGGGCGATCTCGCCCCCTTGTCGCACCTTGCAGCGGCGATGATTGGCGTCGGCGAAATCTTCGTCGCCGGCGACCGCATTCCCGCCGAAGCGGCGCTGGCCCACGCGGGCCTGGTGGCGCTGACGCTCGGTCCCAAAGAGGGGTTGGCGTTGTTGAACGGCACGCAATTCTCCACCGCCACCGCGCTCGCCGGATTGTTCGAAGCTGAAAACCTGTTTCGCGCCGCGCTTGTCACCGGCGCGCTTTCGACCGACGCCGCGAAAGGCTCGGATGCACCCTTCGATCGGCGCATCCATCTGCTTCGCGGTCACCGCGGCCAGATCGAGGCGGCCGATGCCTTGCGAGATCTCATGGCGGGCTCGTCGATCCGCGCATCGCATCTTATCGGCGACGAACGGGTGCAAGACCCCTATTGCCTGCGGTGCCAGCCTCAAGTGATGGGCGCGATATTGGATGTGTTGCGGCAAGCGGCCATCACGCTTGCCACCGAGGCGAACGGCGTCACCGACAACCCGCTCATCTTCCCGGACGACAATGATGCGCTTTCCGGGGGCAATTTCCACGCTGAGCCCGTTGCCTTCGCCGCCGACATGATCGCCATGGCGGTTTGTGAAATCGGTTCGCTCGCCGAGCGACGCGTCGCCATGCTGATCGATCCCGCCCTGTCGGGTTTGCCGGCATTTTTGACACCGAAACCGGGGCTCAACTCGGGCTTCATGATTCCCCAGGTCACGGCCGCAGCGCTGGTCTCCGAAAACAAGCAGCGCGCCTATCCGGCGAGCGTCGATTCCATCCCGACATCCGCCAATCAGGAGGATCATGTCTCGATGGCGGCGCATGGCGCGAGCCGTCTTCTACCGATGGTGCAGAACGCCGTCGCGGTGATCGGCATCGAATTGCTGGCGGCAGCGCAAGGCTGCGATTTCCATGCACCGCTGACATCGAGCCCCCCGCTCGAACGCGTCCGCGCGGTGGTGCGTAGCGAGGTGGCGCATCTCGAGGATGATCGGTACTTCTACCCTGACCTGCAGAGAGCGATTGCGCTGGTGCGTGATGGCACGATTGCGGCCACTGCTGGAAACCTGTTGCCGACGATTTGCGGCGAACATTCATAAGCGCGGTGCTCCCCGCAGAGGCTGCTGCATGCTCTTTAGCCCGCTTGCGCCGCTTGTATCGCCGCTTGCCCGACTGGCCGGGTTCGATTATGTATAGACATGTTCGGGCAAGGAAGAGCCGGCATGAGTGACTGCGTACTCGCCTTCGACGGAATCGGTCAGGACTTTCCGGCGCCGGGACGGCGCACGACGATCCGCGTGCTCGACGGCATCAGCTTCGAGGTCGAGCGGGGCAAATTCATCGCGGTGATCGGCCCGAGCGGCTGCGGCAAGAGCACGCTGCTACAGATGGCGGCGGGCCTGCTCGCTCCCACCCGCGGTGCGGTGCGTCATCGCGGCCGCAAGGTGACGTCGGTCAATACCGAAGTCGGCTTCGTGCCGCAGCAGGCGCAGCTGTTTCCCTGGAAGACGCTTGCGGAAAATGTCGAGCTTCCTCTGCTGTTGCGCGGCGTCGCGTCAGCCGAACGGCGCGAGCGGGTTGCCAAGGCGCTCGGCGCCGTTGGCCTGGACGGTTTCGACCGGCATTTCCCGAGCCAGCTCTCCGGCGGCATGCAAAAGCGCGGATCGATCGCGCGCACGCTTGTTTACCGGCCTGACATTATCCTGATGGATGAGCCGTTCGGCGCGCTCGACGCCCAGACCCGCATGGTCATGCAGAACGACTTGCAGACGCTGTCGCTCGAAGCCGGCGCGACCATCGTGTTCGTCACCCATGACATCACCGAGGCCGTGCTGCTCGCAGACCACGTCGTGGTGCTGAGTCAGCGGCCTTCGCGGCTGCTCGCGAACATCCCGATCGATCTGCCGCGGCCGCGCAATATGTTCGAGCCGTTCCGCAACGCAGGATTCGAGGCGGCTTACGAAGCGGTATGGACCGAGTTCCGTTCGCAGATCGACATCGGACGCGCCCATTGAACGAGAGTAAGCCGATGACCGACGTGGCTTATGATACGCCCTCCTCCGCGGAACAGCCGGCAGTTCAGCCTCGCAGCGCGTGGGTCGCGAGGCTGACGCACGGGCTGTTGGCGCTGCTTCCGGGCCTCGCCTTCCTGATATTCTGGCAGTGGGCCTCGGGCCGGCTGATCAAGGAGATCTATGTCAGCAAGCCGACCGCGATCGCCGCCCGCCTCTATGAGATTTTCGCATCCGGCGAGATCTACCCGCATCTGTGGACGACGGGTCAGGAACTGGTGCTCGGCTATGTCATCGGCGTGACCGGCGGCGTGGTCGGCGGCTATGCGCTCGGCCGCTCGCCGCGGCTCGCCACGATCTTCGAGCCTTATGTGATGGCGTTCTACGGCGTGCCCAAGATCGCGCTGGCGCCGCTTTTCATCATCTGGTTCGGCATCGGCATGTGGTCGAAAGTGGCGCTGGCCTCGATCATGGTGTTCTTCCTAGTGTTCTACAACGTGTTCGCGGGCGTGCGCAGCGTCGACCGCGAACTGGTCAATCTGACCCTGGTGATGGGCGCAAACCAGCGCCAGCTCACCTATCACGTCTTCCTGCCGGCGGCGGCTCCGTTTGTCATGCTCGGGATGCGGATGGCGATCCCCTATAGCGTCATCGGCGTGATCGTCGGCGAATTCACCTCGTCGACCCAGGGGCTCGGCCTGTTCATTCACGAGGCGTCGGCGACCTATGATCCGGCCGGCGTATTCGCCGGTATCGTCATTTTGCTCGCCTTCGTGATGATCGCGGGCGCGCTGGCCGGCCGGCTGGAGCGCCGGCTGTTGCGGTGGCGGACACCATCGGGTCACGGCCCGAGCGATATCTGACCATGCCTTTCTCCACCTGGAGCGCGCCATGAGCTTGACCTCCCGATTGATCAGCGCAGCCGCGCTCGGTGCGACGTTGGTTCTTGTCACCCCGACACTGGCTTCGGCCGAGGAGATGGTGCGGATCGCGCAGGGCGTGTCGACCTTGAGCTTTGTCCCGATCTGGGCCGCCCGCGCGCTCAACACGTTCGCGCCGCAAGGACTGACGGCAAGCGCGGTCGTCGTGCCCGGCGGCGATGCCGCGGCGCTCGCCGCGCTCGATGCTGGCGATATCGACCTTGCCGCGGTCGGGACCGAATCGGTTCTGCGCGCCGACGCCAAGGGCCAGCCGTTCCAGATCGTCTACTCCCTGATGTCGAAAGTGACGATCCAGCTCGTCGTTTCATCCGCGCTGCTGGAGCGGACCGGCGTCAAGGCAACCGATCCGATCGAGAAGCGCTTGAGCGTGCTCAAGGGTGCTATCATCGGCGTCGCTGCAGTCGGCGGCACCCAGGACACCGCCGCGCGATGGCTTGCGGCCAAGGGCGGCCTCAATCCGAAAACCGACATCAAGGTCGCGCAGATCGGCAATCCGGTGGCGCTGCAGGCAGCGCTGGAAAACAGGCAGATCGATGCCTTCGTGCTGTCACCGCCGGAAGGCTTCCTCGCGGAGAAAGCGGGCTCCGGCGGGATCATCGCCTCGCTCGGTGACGACTTCCCCCTGCTCAACCATCAGCCCTACCTTGTGCTCGCCGCCAAGAAGCCGATCGACGACAGGAAGGCTGCGCTTTTTGTGAAGACCGTCCGCGCGCTGCAGGCGGCGAGCGATGCGTTGCTGAAGGAGCCCGACCAAACCGCACAGGCGATCCAGAAGCAGTTTTTCGCCAAGGCTGCGCCCGAAGCCATTATCGCGGCCGTGAAGGCGATGAGCAGTGGTGTCGCGGACGGCGGCAAGCTCGATACGGCGGGCTTCCAGAACACCCTGACCTTTGCGAAAGAGATCGGCACCGATTTCGGCAAGGACTTCGACGCGAAGGCCGCGGAGAACGATCTCTGGACCAATCGCTTCGTCGACGCCGCGAAGGCAAAATAGTGGCGAGCATGATCCGGAAAAGTGGCCACCGGTTTTCCGAAGAGATCATGCTCAAACAATAAGCCAAAGTGCGATAGCTATCGCACTTTAGATCAACCGGCCGGCGTGAATCGCGCGATCAGGTCGTAGAGCGGTCCGGGATGAGTGAGGCGGACCGCGGTGATCGGCTCGCGATTGCGCCAGGTGCGCCGCTCGATGACAAGGCAAGCAGCTCCCGCGTCGATGCCGAGTTCGGCAGCAATCGATTTGTCGGCGTTGCAGGCCGAGATACGATGCTCGGCCTCGGTCCATGGCACGTGATCGACCAGCCAGGCGCTCGGCGGGATAACCGAGAAATCCTGCTGCAAGGCTTCGGGCACCGCGCTCAGATTGAGCAGCCGGTCCTCGAGCGCGAACGGCCGCTTCGCTGCATCATGGCGGCAGCGCAGCGCCAGCACCGGCGCGCGAAGGTCGACTTCTAGTCGGGCCTTGTCCTGTCGCGTGGCGCCGCGTTTGTGCCGCTCCAGCAGCGCGTAGCCGTAGCGTTCGCCGCGATTTTCGACCTCGGCCTTCAAATCCGGGATTTGCAGCACCGCCGAGTGGACCTTTGGACGGGACACGAAGCTGCCGGCGCGGCGCCGTCGTTCGACCAGCCCGGCGAAGGCAAGCCCGGACAAAACCTTGTTCACCGTCATGCGCGAGCACGAATAGGTGTCCATCAGTTCGTGCTCGAACGGCACGCGATGCCCGGGCGGCCACTCGCCGGACATGATACGGCCCTCGATGTCGTGACGGATGCGCTGATAAAGCGCGATGCCGCCGTTGGTGCCCGATTTCAATGTTGCGCTCATGCGGCGAGCAACCCCTCCACCCGCTCGCGGAAGATGGTCGCGACCTGTTCCGCCCGGTGATGCCTGCCGTTTGTCACAACCTTGCGGCCGGATGTCCAGACGCAGTCCACAGGGGAGCGGCGACTGCCGAAGATCCAGCTGTCGAGAATAGCGTCGCCGGACCGGCCGGCGAGCGCGACGTTGCCGGCATCGAGGCTGACGATGTCGGCAGCAAGGCCTTCGGCGAGGCCGCCGACGACACCCAGCGCTTCCGAACCTCCGGCGAGCGCGCCATCGAACAGCGCGCGGCCCGTCGACGGGGCGTCGGTCGTCGCCACCACATTGCGCGCGCATCGGGCCAGACGTTGCGAATATTCGAGCTGGCGCAACTCGTCGGCCGCGCCGATCAGGACGTTGGAATCCGAGCCAACGCCGAAGCGGCCGCCGGCACCGAAGAATTCCGGCGCCTTGAAGGTCCCGTCGCCAAGATTGGCTTCAGTGACCGGGCAAAGCCCCGCGACCGCGCCCGTTGCCGCCAGGCCGCGGGTCTCTTCATCGGTCATGTGCGTCGCGTGAACAAGGCACCAGCGGTAATCGACCGGCATGTGATCGAGCAACCAACCAACCGGACGTGCGCCGCTCCAGGCGATGCAATCCTCGACCTCTTTGGTCTGCTCGGCGACATGGATATGGATTGGGCCGTCCGCCGCTAGCGGCAGGATCGCGGCAAGTTCGTGCGCCGTCACCGCGCGCAACGAATGCGGAGCGATACCGATTTTTGCGCCGTCGTACCCCGCGATCGCCCGGCGCGAGGCCTCCATCAGGCGCGCGAAGGCGTCGACATCGTTGATGAAGCGGCGCTGGCCGTGGTCGGGCGGCTTTCCGCCAAAACCGGAATGCGCATAGAACACCGGCAGCAGCGTCAGCCCGATGCCGCTGGTCTGCGCGGAAGCCGCAACGCGTTCGGCGAGCTCGCCGATATTGGCGTAAGGCTCGCCCGACTGATCGTGATGAAGGTAGTGAAACTCTCCGACCCGGGTAAAACCTGCTTCCAGCATTTCGACACAGGCTTGCGTGGTGATCGCCTCGACATCCTCCGGCGACATCCGGCCGACGAAACGATACATCAGATCGCGCCATGTCCAGAAACTGTCGGAAGAGGTGCCCTTCACCTCGGTCAGGCCGGCCATGCTGCGCTGGAAGCCGTGGCTGTGAAGATTGGGCAGTCCCGGCAGTCCGATCGCATGACGCTCGTCGCCGCCACGCGGCGCTACGCCGGATTCGACGGCAGCGACACGGTTACCCTCGATGGATATCCTCACGTCGCGCGACCAGCCGCTCGCCAGCAACGCCTCGCTGAAAAATAGCTGCGGCAAGCTCTCCTCCGACCGCGATGCGGCGCTGGACATCATCTATGCGCTGTAATATGTATAGACAAATTGACAGACTGCCAAGCGCTGACGCGAGAGGATAGCGAGCTTCCATCGTCATGACCGCCGTCGATCACGTCTGGCACCGCTGCCGGCTTGCAACCCTTTCCCCCGAGCGCGAGGGCCTTGGTGTCGTCGAAGACGGCCTGATCGCGGAGCGAGGCGGCGTCATTGTCTATGCCGGTCCGGCGTCGGACGCACCCCGCCTCGATGCAGCGAGCCGGATCGATTGTGATGGACGATGGATCACGCCCGGCTTGATCGATTGCCACACCCATCTGGTCTATGGCGGTAACCGGGCCGAGGAATTCGAGCAGCGGCTGGCCGGGGCGAGCTATCAGGAGATCGCCCGCCGCGGCGGCGGCATCGTATCGACGGTCCGCGCCACGCGGTCCGCGAGCGAAGACGAGCTGGTCTCGGGCGCGCGACGCCGCCTCGATGCGCTGATCGGCGAAGGCGTCACAACCGTCGAGATCAAGTCGGGCTATGGCCTCGAGCTTGCGACAGAGCGCCGTCAGTTGCGCGCGGCGCGGCGGCTCGCCGCCGAAAACCCGGTCACGGTGCGAACCACGTTCCTGGGCGCTCATGCCTTGCCGCCGGAATGCGCGGGAGATTCCAAAGCCTATATCATCGATGTCTGCGACGAGATGATGCCGGCGCTCGCGGCCGAAGGCCTCATCGACGCGGTCGACGCCTTCTGCGAAGCCATCGCGTTCTCGCCGGATGAGACCGCGCAGGTGTTTTCCCGCGCGCGCGAGCTCAACCTTCCACTCCGGCTCCACGCCGACCAGCTCTCGAACCTGCACGGCGCGGCGCTTGCGGCGCGGTTCGGCGCGCTGTCGGCGGATCACCTCGAATATGCCGACGAAGACGGCGTCGCCGCGATGCGCAAGGCCGGAACCGTCGCCGTGGTGCTTCCCGGCGCCTATTATTTTCTGCGCGAGCCGCAAGCGCCGCCGATCGGACTGATGCGCAAGCATCGACTACCGATCGCGCTTGCGACCGACAGCAATCCCGGCACCTCGCCGCTGACGTCGTTGCTGCTGACGATGAACATGGGGGCCACGCTGTTTCGCCTGACCGTGGACGAATGCATCGCGGCGGTGACCCGCGAGGCGGCGCGGGCGCTGGGGCTGTTCGGCGAGACCGGGAGCCTCGAGGCCGGCAAGAGCTGCGATCTTGCGATCTGGGACATCGAGCGGCCGGCCGAACTGGTCTACCGTATGGGTTTCAACCCGCTTTACGCGCGCGTCTGGCGGGGTATTCCGACATGATCACGCTCTTTTTCCAGGCAGAACCGGAATGGCGACCATGACACGTATCGACAACGCCCGCGTCGTTCGCGCCGCGCACGGCTCGGAGCTTTCGGCCAAAAGCTGGCTCACCGAAGCGCCGATCCGGATGCTGATGAACAATCTCGATCCGGATGTCGCGGAAAAGCCCGGCGAACTCGTGGTCTATGGCGGCATCGGACGGGCGGCGCGCGACTGGGAGAGCTTTGACCGCATCGTCGCGACATTGAAGCGGCTCGAAGGCGACCAAACCCTGCTGGTGCAGTCCGGCAAGCCGGTCGGCGTTTTCCGCACCCATGCCGACGCGCCGCGCGTACTGATCGCCAACTCCAACCTGGTGCCGCATTGGGCGACGTGGGAGCATTTCAACATGCTCGACCGCAAGGGCCTGATGATGTTCGGCCAGATGACGGCAGGCTCCTGGATCTATATCGGCAGCCAGGGCATCGTTCAGGGCACCTATGAGACATTCGCCGAGCTCGGCCGGCGTCACTATAGCGGCAGCCTCGCCGGCAAATGGATTCTCACCGCCGGCCTTGGCGGCATGGGCGGCGCACAGCCGCTCGCCGCGGTAATGGCGGGGGCGTCATGCCTTGCGATCGAATGCCAGCCGTCGCGCATCGAGATGCGAATGCGGACGCGCTATCTCGATCGCCAGGCCTGGGATCTCGACGAAGCGCTGGCGATCATCGTGCAGGCCGGACGCGAGCGAAAGCCGGTTTCGGTCGGCTTGCTCGGCAATGCCGCCGAGATTTTCCCCGAACTGGTGCGCCGCGGCGTGCGGCCCGATGCGGTGACCGACCAGACCTCCGCGCATGACCCGATCAACGGCTATTTGCCGAAAGGCTGGTCGATCCACGAATGGCAATCGCGCCGCGAGAGCGATCCCAAGGCCGTCGACCGCGCGGCGCGGGCCTCGATGGCCGAGCATGTTCGCGCCATGCTCGATTTTCACCGGATGGGAATTCCGGTCGTCGACTACGGCAACAATATCCGGCAGATGGCGCTCGAAGAGGGCGTCAAGGACGCTTTCGATTTTCCTGGCTTCGTGCCGGCCTATATCCGCCCGCTGTTCTGCCGCGGCATCGGCCCGTTCCGCTGGGCCGCGCTGTCGGGTGATCCGGAGGACATCTATCGCACCGACGCCAAGGTGAAGGAGCTGTTGCCCAACGACGCCTCGCTGCATCACTGGCTCGACATGGCGAGGCAGCGCATCGCGTTCCAGGGCCTGCCCGCGCGGATCTGCTGGGTCGGGCTTGGCGACCGCCACCGGCTCGGTCTCGCCTTCAACGAGATGGTCGCCCGCGGCGAGCTGAAGGCACCGGTCGTGATCGGCCGCGATCATCTCGATTCGGGCTCGGTCGCCTCCCCCAACCGCGAGACCGAAGCCATGCGCGACGGCTCCGACGCCGTTTCCGACTGGCCGATGCTGAACGCGTTGCTCAACTGCGCCAGCGGCGCGACCTGGGTATCGCTGCATCACGGCGGCGGCGTCGGCATCGGCTTCTCGCAACATGCCGGCATGGTGATCGTCTGCGACGGCACGCCGGAAGCAGCGCAACGAATAGGTCGGGTGTTGTGGAACGATCCGGCCACCGGCGTGATGCGGCATGCCGACGCCGGCTACGAGCTCGCGATCGACTGCGCGCGGGCGAACGCGCTCGACCTGCCGAGCCTCGGCTGACGGAAGATCAGCCGGGCTGATCATATCCCGCCGCCCGCGCCTCCGCGTCCCAGCGCGTCATCAGGCCGTAATCCACGGTGGCGACCGGTACGAAAGCGTCGAGGCATAATTGCACCCTCAAGCCGGCGCACGCCGGAGCATTGCCAAAAGCCAAGAGGCCCGTCTGCAACGCCAGAACGATCGCGTCAGGACAATCCGGCGCGGCGACCAGAAACGGGATCGGGGCGGGATCGGTGGTCGCGACAATCCTGATCTGCGCGGCGAGATCGGGTTGATGGCGCAGCATCAAATCGAGCGCATAGCCGTCGAGCGGACCGACATCGATATCGCCGGAAAGCAGCGTCTCGATGACACGCCGCGGCGTCACCAGCGGCCCGATGCTCTCGCGATAGAGCTTTGCTCCGAGCTGCCGGTAATACGGCAACAGATGATGGCGAAGCGCGTTGTAGCCGGAATGCGAATCCTCGACCGTATAGCCGAGGCGGCCGCCAAAGGTTTGCTCCAGCGAGTTGAATGGCGAATTGGCCCGCACCAGAAGACGCGTGGCGTAGACCGGCTTTCCGGCAATCGGCGCGTGAGCCGGAACGGGCGCGGCGACCGGCTGCGGCCGACGCGATGCAAGCACATAGGGAAATCCGCACATGAAGGCGCAGGCGAGATCACGGCGTGACCACAGCTCGGACAACGCAAGCGGAAACGCGTGATCGACGACATCGAGTTTGACGCCGCTTTCGCGCGAAAGCCACGCGAACAGCTCCCGCCATGCCGAAGCCGCCTGCGGATTGACCGCATACATTCGCGCGTTCGCGGCGTACGGCATAATTCAATGTCCCGCGGCAGTAATCCGGTCAGGCAAAGCGAAGGCGCTGGCCCACGCCCAACCGCTCGGATTTCTCAAGCATTGCGTGACCCAATGCAATATCCGAAAGCGAAAGCCCGCGATGCCACAGCAAATTGCTCTCGGAATCGTCCTGCCGGCCCGGCTTGAGGCCGGCGACGATCTGTCCGAGCTCCGCATGCAACGTCGCCTCGGACAGTTTACCGGCCTCGACATGCGCGCGCAGGCTGCCGAACTTGCCGCCTTTGCACTGCCCCCAGTCATCGACGACCAGCTTCGTCATGATATCCGTCAGCGACAGCTCGATCGCGCTCATCGTTCCATAGGGAACCACGAAGGCGCCCCGCTTGATCCATTCCGTCTTCAAGAGCGGCGTCGGCTTGTCGAGCCGCGACGCCTCGACCACGATGTCGGCGCCTTCGACGCAAGTTTTCCAGTCTTCGGTCGCGACCACGTTCTTGCCGAGATCCCGGCTCAGCCGTTCGGCAAAGCTGTCGCGGCTTTCCCTGCGGCGCGAATGGACGCGGATTTCGTCGAAGTCAAAGAGATGATCGAGCAGGCGCACATTCCAGTACGCCGTCCCGCGCGCGCCGATATGGCCGAGCACCTTTGAATTCTTCCGCGCCAGGTGTTTGGCCCCGATCGCGGTTACCGCGCCGGTGCGCATGTCGGTGATGCCGCTCGCGTCCAAGATCGCCTTGGGCGCGCCGGTGCGCGGATCGAACAGCGCCAGGATCGCAAGCTCCGAAGGAAAGCCGAGCTTGTAGTTGTCGACGAAGTCGCCGACGATCTTGACGCCTGCCGAGTCGATCGGCGGTTTGATGGCGCCGCGCAGCACGTTGAAATGGCCGTTGGCAACACCGGGTTCGAGATGGACGCGGGGTTCGATGACCGTCTCGCCCCTGCCCTGCGCGGCGAGACTGGCTTCGATCGCGGCCAGAATCTCGTCATCGGTGATTTTCAGCTCGTCGATGTCGAGACGGTTGAGATAGGCGATGTAGATCGGCGGCACGCAGGCACTCCCGGAATAATATGTCTAGACATTATCGAGCAAGCCTGGAAAGTCAACGTTGCCCCGGTTCTTCGTCAAAGACGGGCCGTTCCCCTCTGATCAACGGCGTCGATTCCCTTACGAACAACAGCCGTCCGGCTTTTCGGCCTGGACCGTCGTTCGACACATGCACGCGGACATGATCGGCACGTCGGCAAGCGCCATCGCAGCCGCAAGCTTTCGTTGCACGACCGCCAATTCCACGACCTCGTGGCGTTGCCGCAGACATTCCGCCAAACCTTGCAGCGCCCAAACATTGTCCGGGTGCTGTGCGCAGCGTTGAATTCGGCCGCTCAAGCCCAAATCATCGCGACAGACTTCCTCGGCCTCGCCGTAATGGCCCTGCTCAGCCAGCAGTGCCGCGAGCGCATGCCTCGGCGGATGCATCCAGGCCCACGGCTCGACGTATTCCAGATTGTCGTCCCTATCGACGGCTTGGCGCAGATGAGCATAGCCAAGTTCATGATTACCTTTGTGGTATTCGAACTCGCCATCCAGCATCTTCTCGCCCACCGCCAATATGCTGTGGGCGCTGTTGTTGAAGACTTTCCGCTGAGATGGGATGCGCCTCAGGCTGTCGTGAAACAGTCGTCGCTCCTGATCGGCGTCGTGGAACCGCTTGAGCGAAGCGCAGGCGACGCCTTTGGCGTAGTGGTGCATCGCGGTCGAAACCAGATACAGCTCCGGGTCATCCGGCAGCGGCGTGTCGATAATCTCCTGCCAGCGCCCGAAACGCACCATCACGTGCGTACCCATCGAATAGTAACCTTCAAGGCTCATGGAAAATCTGGGGCGGCCTTTTACACTGAAAACTTCCTTCGTCAGCATGGCGCGCAATTTATTCGCAGCCCCGATCGAGTCCTCATATCTGCCCATGAACATGCAGGCATGCATCATCAGGAGAAGGTCGTGCGCACAGGCCGTCGTGTAGGGCGTGAGGGCGCCGGCATAAGCGAGATAGACGTCGTTTGCGGCGATCGCCTTCGCGCTGGCGATCTTGGCTTTTTGGTACTCGCCGCACAGTACGTAGACATGCGCAGGCATATGGTTCATGTGCCCTGCGTCCGGGCACATCGTGGCAAGCGCCGTTGCCGAGGCCGCCGCGCGTTCCGGCTCATTCGACATTTCAAGAATATGGATGTGCAGATGCACGATCGCCGGATGCTTTTTTCGACCGTCCCGGTCGGCGAGCTCGATCGCGCGCTCGCACACCTCGAGCGCTTCGATCACGTCTGAATTTTTTGCAGGCAATCCGGTCTTGACATTCCACAAGCGTCTGGGCGTTCGAATGATCAAGGCTTCGACAAAAAGCGCGGCGACATCGTCATCGTCTCGATGTTGATGGTAAACCCGGCGCAATTCCGCGGCGTAGTCGTCGTCCCAACGATCAAACTCCTCCGGCTGAACGGAATGCGGCTTCTGAACGCGGCAGGCCAGCGTCTCCACCAGCCAATTTTCGAGCTTCGTCGCCTTGTTGGTCAGGGCGCGCGCCATCTGGATATGTTCGCAGGCGATCCGGGTCGCGGTGTTGGCCTCTTCCTCGCTGTGGTCGCGCCACGTCATGTTGTAAAAAGGCCCGCAACCATAGGCGATGCCCCAATGAGCCATGACGCATTCGGGATCGAATTCGAGCGCCTTTCGAAAGCACTTGACGCCCTCAGACTTGTTGAAGGCAAAGCACCAGTTCAAACCCAGATTGAACCAGCGTTGTGTTTCCGGTGAGCCGGTCGAAATAGTCCTGGTATGACTGCCAAGGTTGAAACGATCCATCTCTTCTAACTCCAGCGTCGCTCATGCCGGTAACGCCGCTGCTTAAGCTCGGAACGTCACCCCAACGGCAACGTGGCGGAAAGACCGGTGCGCTCGGCCTGCTCGATCGCAATATCGTAACCGGCGTCGGCGTGACGCAAGACGCCAATCCCGGGATCGCCGTCCAGAACGCGCTTGAGCCGTTCGGCGGTCGCCGGATTGCCGTCGGCGACGATGGTCACGCCGGCACTGACGCCGCGCCCGCCGAGGCCGTGAATGGCGACGAGATCGGCGCCGGACGAGCAATTCAAGAGCGCGTTGAGCAACGGCCAGTCGGCGATGGCGTCGGAGCCATCCTTCATGTTTTCGGTTTCCCGATGCGGAAGCGCGGCCGAGCCGGAGTCGAGATGATCGCGGGTGAAGGCGATCGGCGCCGAGATCCTGCCGCTTGCCACCGCGTCGTTGACCAAAAGACGCCAGACGGCTGCGCTCGCCATAGCCGAGCCAGCCGATCCGCGCAGGCAGTCCGGTGAATTTGACATGTTCGCGCGCCTTGCTGATCCACGACGATATCGGATGGTTCGACGAAAACGCCTCCAGGATCATGTCGTCGATAGTGTAGATGTCCTGCGGGTTGCCTGAAACCGCGATCCAGCGGAACGGCCCGATCCCCTGGCAGAACAGCGGGCGGATATAGAGATCGACAAAGGAGCGCATCCGAAAGGCATCTTCGACGCCAGCGGCCTTTGCCTCGGCCCGCAGGCTGTTGCCGTATTCGAACACGATCGGCGCCGCGATCCATGAAGCCCAGCATCGCGCGAACATGCGTGGCGACGGATTTCCGTGCCAGCGCCATCAGCCTCTCGGGATCGCTGCTCCGCATCGCGCGCGCCTCCTCGAGCGACAATTCCGCCGGAACATAACCCTTCAAGGGATCGGGAAAGGTCTGATCGGTGACGATGTCGGGCAGGATGCCGCGTCTGGCCAGTTCCGGCAGCACGACGGCGGAGTTGGCGCACAGCGCCAGCGCCAGCGGACGCCGCTGCGTCGCGCGCGGCCTGCCACCGCGCGATCGCGTCGTCGAGATTGTCCGCGCTCGCATCGCAGTAGCCGCTGGCAATCCGTCGGTCGATCCGCGCCTGATCGACCTCGATCACGAGCGTCGATGCGCCGGCGAGTTTGCCGGCGAGCGGTTGCGCTCCGCTCATGCCACCGCAGCCGGAAGTCAGTAACAGCCGGCCTGCAAGCGTGCCGCCGAAATGCTGGCGCGCGACCGCCATGAAGGTTTCGAACGTGCCCTGCAAAATTCCCTGGCTGCCGATATATTGCCAGGCGGCGGCCGTCATTCCCGGATAGACGGTAAGGCCCATGTCGTCGAGCTTGCGCCGGTTTTCCTCGCTGCTCCAATCGCCGACGAGGTTGCCGTTGGCCATGATGACGAGCGGCGTCGTGCTCTGGCCCGGAAAGACGCCGATCGGCTTGCCCGACTGCATGACGAAGGTCTGATCTTCGCGCATGGTCGCTAGCGTCGCGACGATGCGATCGAAGCTGTTCCAGTCGCGCGCGGCACGCGCGATCGACATATAGATCACGAGATTTTCGGGATCCTCGCCATTTTCAAGGTTGTTCTCCAATAAGCGCAAGATGGCCTCCTGGCGCCAGCCCTTGCAGCGCAAGACGGTGCCGCGCCCGGCCTTGACCTCCTTGCCGCGACGAACGGGAATATTCATGTTCAGGCCTCCTCGACCAAAGGCACCCAGCCGGGCTGGGCCTTGACCCGCGCGAGCCACGTCGCCGATCGACGGAAATCTAACCATGTCGTAGCCGCCCTGCGACGCCATCGACACATATCCGAACATGCCAATATCGGCGATGGTGTAGCGGTTGTCGACCAGCCAATGATGCGTGGCAAGCCAATCGTCGAGCTTGGCGAGCGCCACATAGGCGCCCTCCTGAAAATCGGCGATCCGGCTTTTCATCTGATCGGCGATGCCGCGCATGTTGTAGAACCGCGGCAGCGCCAGTGCGCGCAACAGATCCGCCTGCTCGAACGTCAACCAGCTCGTGACTTCGGCACGAAGATAGCGATCGTCCGGCAGCAATGGCGAGCCTTCCGCCAGGTAAAGCATGATCGCCGCGGATTCCACGATGGTGCGGCCATCCTCCAGTTCGAGCACGGGGACGCGCGCGAAACGGCTCTTGGCGCGGAACGCCGGTTCAGCGGCCGCGCCCTTGGCCAGATCGAGCGTGACGCGTTCGAAGGGAATGCCAAGCTGCGTGAGCAGGATACGCACTTTCCAGGCATTGCCGGACAACCGGCTATCGTAGAGACGCAGCATGATTGTTCTTTGCCTTTCGTCAGAGATACGACCGCATATCGACACCCATGGCCTTCTCCACCTCGGGAAAGACCGCAGGGTCGAGCGCGCCCTTGCCGACCGGGAATTTCGAGCGGTGCGCGATGATGACGGCGACACGGCTGCCGGGCTTGGACTCGGAAATCGAGACCACGTCTCCGGTCTGCGGATCGAGCGTTCCGATCATATCCGGGAAGGTCGCCACGCGCTTGCCCGCGAAATCCGCGGTCATGAACTCGTTGTAGACGCCGAGCACGGCTTCGCCGTTCTTGCCCCGAACGGTCATCTGGCCGAGATCGAAGCCTCCGCCATAGGCCACGGTGTTCTGCGCGACTTCGCCGTCGACCAGCAACTTGCCGCCGAGGAATTCGACCGTCGCACGGACACGATCCGCACCGCCGGCCGCGAGCATGGCGCGGCCGAGATCGAGCTGGAAGGTGATCGCGCCTGGCGCGCCGTTTTCCCTGATAAAGCCTGCCGTCAGCGGACCGCGCGCGGCATAGATCAGCCCGCCATTGATCACCGCCGCCTGCCGCATCACGTTCGAGGTGCGGACGATGTCGCCTTCCGCGACGATTGCGAACTCCGAGTTTTCAGCCTTGCTGCCGCTGCTCGCAATCTGGGTAATGGAGAGGTCGAGCCGTGACGCCAGCCCCATGCCGCCCATCTTCACGGTGGGATGGCCGCGGCCGTTCGATGCGGCGTCGACATAGTCAAGCCCGAGCGCGGCGGCGACCAGCCATGCATTGAAGCCCGGCACATGGCCGCAGATGACGCCGACCGGCGGCTTGTCGAGCTTTTCCACGAGCCGTTGTGCCGCGTTGATCGAGTCTCGCGGCTTGATCGCCCAATTGGCGAAGCCCGGCGCGCCCACCGCGGTTGCGGTGATGATCGTCGCGTTGGGGTCAAGTTCCTCAAGCCCGACCAGACGGACACCGCCATAATCCAGCGCCATGCGCCCGAGCCCGCGATTCTTTTCAACCGCGTTCCTGCCGCTGCCCCCCGCAGACAGGAACAATCCGCCGACAAGCCCTGCTTCCACATCCTCCGCCGTCAGCATTCGCGCCATTGTTTTTCCTTTCGACCACCACGCGGGCACTTTCATGTCATGACTAGACAGGCTCGTTCATGCCGAGGAACGTTGCAAACATCGAGCCGGCCGCCTTGGCCTCCGACGCCGTGCCCTGGTATACCTGCACACCTGACGACAGAACGCAGACCTGATCCGCCACATCGAGCGCGCGCGCCGTGTTCTGCTCGACCAGCACGATGGTGAGACCTTCGCGCTTGAGCTGAATTAGCGCATCGAGGCAGAGATCGACCATCTTCGGCATCAGACCGAGCGACAGTTCATCGACCAGCAACAGGCGCGGCTCGGCCATCAGCGCGCGGCCGATCGCCAGCATCTGCTGCTCGCCACCGGACAGCGATCCCGCCAACTGGGTGCGGCGCTCATGCAGCCGCGGAAAATAGCCGAACACTCGGTCGCGCTTGGCGGCGTCGCGGCTGATTGGACGCGCGTAACCGCCGGCGGTCAGATTCTCATCCACCGTGAGATCAGAAAACAGCTGACGGCCTTCCGGCACCAGCGAAATCCCGAGACCAACGCGGTCGATGGCGCGGCGGCGCGTGATGTCCTCGCCATCAAGGACAATGCGGCCGCCGTGAATGTCGACGTGGCCCATGATCGCCATGATGGTCGAGGTCTTGCCCGCCCCATTGGGGCCGAGCAATGCGAACACCGAACCGGCGGCGACTTCGAAGGAGACGTTGTGCACGGCCTCCACCGAACCATAGCCGCAACTCAAATTGTCAAGCTTCAGCATGCGCCACCATCCCGCCCCCGACATAGGCGTCATGCACGACCGGATCGGCCATCACCTCGCGCGGCTTGCCGTCGCCGATGACTTTCCCGTTGTTCAACACGATCAGGCGCCGGCATATCCGCATCACTTCTTCCAGATTGTGCTCGACCAGCACCACGGTGATGCCCCGTCCGTGAACCTCGGCAATGGTCTCGACCTGTTTCGACGCCTCGGCATGGTTCAGTCCGGCCAACGGCTCGTCAAGCAGGATCACCTGGGGATCGACAGCGAGCGCTCGCGCGACTTCGAGCCGTTTCATCTGGCCGAGCGGCAACGAGCCGGCAGACTTGTTTTCGGTGCCGCCCAGTCCCACCTGCGCGAGAATGTGCGCGGCACGTTCGATTTCGCGGCGCCTGTCGGTGTGCAGCATGGCGCGGAATGGATTTGAGGTGCGGCGATAGCCCGCGCCCAGCACGACATTATCGAGAACCGTCATCTCGCGAAACGGCCGCACGATCTGGTGCGTCAGTGCGAGGCCCCGGCGCACCCGCGCCGCGGTGGCATCCGCGGTGACATCGACGCCCGAAAGCTGGACCCGTCCCCTGTCAGGACGCAGGATGCCTGCGATAATCCGGATCAGCGTCGTCTTGCCGGCGCCGTTCGGCCCGATCAGCCCGACGAAATCGCCCTGCTCGACGGCAAACGACACGCCATCGACGGCCTGCACGCCACCGAAGCGGATCGCCAAATTGTCGAGTTGCAGCGCCGCGCTCATGACCGTCGCATCCGCAGGAAGAGGTTTTGCATCATGACCGCAAGACCACCCGGCGCCAGACGAATCACCAGCACGAGCAGCCCGCCGAATACCAGCAAGCGATAATCGTTCACGAAGCGGATCGCTTCGGGCAACAGCGTCAGCCCGACGGCGGCGATCACGACGCCCCAGGTCGATCCGATACCGCCGATCACGACCATCGCCATCAACATCACCGAGAAGATGAAGTCGAACGCATCGGCGGTAATGAACTGGGTGAAGAACGTGTAGAGACCACCGGCCAGGCCGGCGAGCGCCGTCCCGATGCCGAACGCAGCCAGCTTGTAGTGCGCTGGCATTGATGCCGAGGGTGGCGGCGGCTGCCTCATCCTCGCCGACGGCCCGGAACGCAAAGCCCATCCAGGAACGGCTGATATAGAAGCTCAGGGCAATCGTTGCGCCGGCGAACAGCAGAATCATGATCATGTTGCCGTAGGCGCCGAGGCCTGTCGCGGGGATGCCGCTGATTCCCATCTCGCCGCCGAGCCACGCCTGCTTTCGCACGAAACCGACGAACAGGAAATTCACGCCGATCGTCGTGACGGCGAGAAAATCCGCACGCACGCGCAATGAGGCGAAGCCGACGACCACGCCGAGCAGGCTCCCCGCGATCAGGGCCACCAGGATGGCTAGCGGTACGCTTCCGGTACTGACCATTGCCGACGCCGCCGCGTAGGCGCCGGCGCCGAAAAAGGCGCCGTGGCCCAGACTGATCTGCCCGCAGAAGCCGCTGATCATGTTCAGGCTGACGGCCAGAATCACATTGATGCCGATGATCGAGACGATGCTGATTTCATACGCGCTCACGCCGTGCGCGCTCCGGTGAAGCCTTGCGGGCGCAGCATCAGCAGCACAATGAGGGCCAGAAAGGCGATCGCATCGCGATCAAGCCAGGCACCGATGAAAATTGTGCCGTAGGCTTCGACCAGCCCCAATACCAGGCTCGCGATCAACGTGCCGCGCACGCTGCCGAGGCCGCCAAGGACGATGATGGCAAGCGCCTTGTAACTCACCACGAAGCCGATCCCGGGATCGACCAGATTGTTCATCAGCGCGACCAATCCACCGGCCACCGCGGCGAGCGCCGAGCCGATCGCAAAATTGAGATAGCGTACCTTGATCGGATCAATGCCAAAACTCGCCGCAATTTGCGGCCTGGATACCGTGGCACGCCAGCCGATGCCGATGCGGGTCCGGGTGGTGAAGAGATGCAGCCCCGCGAACACCACCGCGGCAGTGATCACGATTGCGATCTGCACCGCGCTCACGGTGACGCCAGCAAAATTGAAGGTCGTGAACGCGAATGCGTTCCGGCGAAACGTAACGCCCTGCTCGCCGAACGCGATGCGGAAGGCGTCCTGCATCAACACCAGCAACCCAACCGAGGCGATCATCGGCACGTCCGGCCGGTATTTCAAGAGCGGCTCGTACAGCGAGCGATAGATCGCCATTCCAAACAATGGCGTAACAACGACGGAGGCAAGAAAACCGAGCGCGATGCTGCCGGTCGCGTTGGCAATGAGAACCGTTACATACGCACCCAATGCAAAGACCGCGGCATGCGCCACATGCAGAATGCGCAACAGACCATAGACGAGCGTCAGGCCAACCGACATCATGGCGTACATGCAGCCGAAGCTGATGCCGGTTACGGCCAGATCGATGTAGTACACCAAATCATCCTTTGCCGAGGGGAGCGCGAGAGGCGCGCGGCCTTCCGTTCACGTCCCTGACTATTTCTCGGGCGGTGCGAAGGCACCGAGATCGGTGATCACGCCGGCCGGCGTGAATTTGGCGTCCTTGATCACGTTCACGCTGATCGGCATCAGTATCTCATGCAGGCTGTTAAAGCCGTTGAGATTGCCTTCGAGCATCGGAAAGTCCCTGGTGGCCGCAAGCGCGTCCTTTACCTTCGCCGGATCGGCGCTGCTGGCACGCTTGATGCCATCCGCCATGAGTTTCACCGCGGAATAAGTGACCGCGGCGACGCCTTCCGGCGAGTATCCGGCGCGGTTTTTGAATTCGGCAAAGAACTTCTGAAGGCTTTCGTCCTTCCGGTCGCGATCGAAGCTGTCCATGATGTAGGTGCCTTCGGCGGCCGGCCCGGCAATTTCGACAAACTTCTCGGAATCGAATGCCTGCGAACCGATGATCGGCACGGTGATGCCGGCGGCGCGAAGCTGTGCGACCAGCGGACCCGCGGTAAAGAAATAGCCGGTGGCATAGACTGCATCGGGGTTGTCGCGCTTCACGCTGGCGACGATCGAACCGAACTGGCGGTCTTTCAGCGAATAGCTGTATTTGTTGAGAACTTCGATACCATATTTGCCGGCCGCTTCGAGAAAGCCATCCATCGTCGCCTGACCGTAATCATTGTCCATCGTGATGGTGGAAACCTTTTTAATTCCGAGCGTCTTGCCAACATACAGGGCGGTGGCTGCGCCCTGCGGCGGGCCGAGGTGGACCAGGCGGAACATATAGTCGCCGGCGCGGGTGATGTCGGGATGCACGCCGTAGGCCGAGATCATGACGACACCGGCCTTTTGAAATACAGGTGCCGCGGCGCGGCCGGAAGCTGAATAACTGCCGTTCACCACCAGCCTGACGCCGTCTTCGCCAATCAGCTTATTGGCGGTGAAGATTGCCTGGTCGGACTTGGCCTGGTCGTCATAGGTGACTAGTTCGATTTTCTGCCCGAGCACGCCACCGGCGGCGTTGATATCCTCGACGGCCATCGTCGCTGCGATTTGCGCAGACTTGCCATCGGTTGCCGAGGGACCCGTCAACGGCGCCTGGAAGCCGATTTTGATGTCGGCGTGCGCCGGCATCATGGTGGCAACGCCGAACATCAGCATGCTGAGGAAGCCTAGAGATCGCTGTGTATTCGACGCCAGCGCCGTGTGGAACTGTTTCAACATGGTTTTCTCCGGTGAAAAGGAGGCGGTTGTCCTGTCTGTCGTCTCCTAGTGTCTATGGAAGCTGATTTTCGCGCAATACGCCAAGCGCACGCGAGCGCCGCTCCAGCGCTGCGAAATCCGCCTCGGGCGCGGTGAAATCGGTCCCGGATGTTGCTACGCTGATCCTGGCAACGTTGACTGGAGCCGTTGGATGCCGTCGCATCCACCGCTCCTGACCGCATCGTCATTGCGGAAGACCCCCAAGCAGGGCAACGTTCCGAATCCAGACAGCGAGGCAGGCCATGGTGAAACCGTTTCCGTCGAAGACCCACATCGGCAACCACATGCTGCATCCCGAAACGCTGATGCTGAACTACGGCTACGATCCGCAACTGTCGGAAGGAGCCGTCAAACCACCGGTCTTTCTGACCTCGACCTTCGTCTTCAGGACCGCCGAAGACGGACAGGACTTCTTCGATTTCGTCTCGGGTCGGCGCGAGCCTCCCGAGGGGATGGGTGCGGGCCTGGTTTATTCGCGGTTCAATCATCCCAACAGCGAGATCGTCGAGGACAGGCTCTCTGTCTACGAGCGCACCGAGAAATGCGCGCTGTTCTCGTCCGGCATGGCGGCGATTGCGACCACGATCCTCGCGTTCGTCCGCCCTGGCGACGTCATTCTGCACTCTCAACCGCTCTATGGCGGGACGGAAACTCTGTTTGCAAAGACGCTTGCGGGCCTCTCCATCGGCGCGGTGGGCTTTGCCGACGGCATCGACGAAGCCGCAGTCAGGCTGGCGGCGGAGGACGCCATGCGCAAAGGCCGGGTTGCGATGATTTTCATCGAAACCCCGGCAAATCCCACCAACGGCCTGGTCGATATCGCGATGGTCCGCCGCGTCGCCGAGATGATCGGCCAGGCTCAGGGGCACACGCCGATCGTCGCGTGCGACAATACGCTGCTCGGGCCGGTGTTTCAGCGGCCGATCGAACACGGCGCGGATCTTTCGTTGTACTCGCTGACCAAATATGTCGGCGGTCATTCCGACCTGATCGCGGGCGCTGCGCTCGGCTCAAAAGCCCTCATGAAAGACGTCAAAGCGTTGCGAGGCGCCATCGGCACCCAACTGGACCCCCATTCCTGCTGGATGATCAGCCGGTCGCTCGAAACACTGAGCATCCGCATGGAAAAAGCTGACAGAAACGCGCGGCTCGTCGCGGATTACCTGCGCGACCACGCCAAAGTGGCGAAAGTCCATTACCTTGCTCACCTCGAAGAGGCCTCCCCCGCCGGCCGTGTGTTCGCGAGGCAATGCACCGGCGCGGGCTCCACGTTCTCGTTCGACATTGTCGGCGGCCAAGCCGCCGCCTTCAAATTCCTGAACGCGCTGCAAATCTTCAAGCTGGCGGTGAGCCTGGGCGGCACCGAGTCGCTTGCCAGCCTGCCCGCAAGCATGACCCACTCCGGCGTTCCGGCTGACATCCGCCAAAAAATAGGCGTTCTCGACTCCACGATCCGGCTGTCGATCGGCATCGAACACCCGTCCGATCTGATCGCGGACATCGCGCAGGCTTTGAACGAGGCATAGCTGCTCTCCTTGCGTAGCTTGAGCGCAGCGAGAGCGAAGACGGACTGGAGCCCAGACTTCGGGTGATCCGGACGCTCAAGCCGCCCGCACCGAACTCAGGAACTTGCCGACTTCGGCCCTGAGGCGCGCTGCTTTCGCCGGACAGCGATTTTGCCGCCGCGAGAACTTGAGAGGATGCGGATCCTGTCTCGCTGGCGCCGCGCTGCACGTCGGCGATGTTGCAAGAGACCTGCTGGGTGCCGTGCGCGGCATGCTGCACGTTGCGAGAAATTTCCTGTGTCGCCGCGCCCTGCTCCTCGACCGCAGAGGCAATGGTGGAGGCGATCTCGGACATCCGTCCGATGGTGTCGCCGATCTCCTTGATGGCGCCGACCGATTGCTGGGTCGCGGCCTGGATGCCGTTGATCTGCTGGCTGATCTCTCCCGTCGCTTTCGCCGTCTGTTCGGCCAGCGCCTTCACCTCGGACGCCACCACCGCGAAACCGCGCCCCGCCTCGCCCGCTCGCGCCGCCTCGATGGTCGCGTTCAATGCCAACAGGTTGGTCTGGCCTGCGATGGTGTTGATCAGCTCCACGACATCGCCGATCCTGGCCGCTGCCTTCGCGAGTTCACCAACGCGATCATTGGTGTGCTGGGCCTGCTCGACCGCCTCACCCGCGATCCGCGCCGAATCCTGAACCTGACGGCTGATCTCGTTGATCGACGAGGCCATCTCTTCGGTCGCGGATGCGACCGATTGCACATTGGTGGAGGCTTCTTCGGAGGCCGCCGCCACCATCGTGGTCAGTTCTTCCGAACGCTCCGCTGTCGCCGTCAGCGTGCCGGCGGAGGCTTCGAGTTGGCTCGAGGCCGACGACACGATGTCGACGATCTCGCCGATCATCGCCTCGAAATCACGGGTGATCTTGTCCACGCGCTGACCGCGCTGGATCTTGGCGTCGGCCTCGACCGCAGCCGCCTCGTCTGCGGCTTTCTTGGCGATCAGCGCCTCCTTGAAGACCTGCAGCGACCCCGCCATCGCGCCGATTTCATCGGCGCGGCCGATCGTCGGGATGATCACGTCATGCCGGCCGGCGGCCATGTCGCCAACTACCTCGGTCAGCGTGGCGAGCGGCGTAATCATGCGCCGCCGCAACATCACGGTGACGCCGGCAAGCACCCCGAGCAGCGCGACCACGGCAAGGCCCGCGAGCGTAAGCATCATCAAGGCTGCGTCGCGCGCCATGCCGGCGCGATCGGCCGCCTCGGCGAGCGCAGCGTCGCGCACGGCGAAGAAGCTCTGCACCGCCGGCACGATCTTGGCAGCCAGTTCATCTTCGGAGCCGACCCCGTATTTGCCGTCGTTGCGCGCAGCCAGCACCTCTTTTTCCAGCCACGGCGCAGCCTGTCCAAAATAAAGATCGACCGCATCTTTCAGTGGTTTCACGAGCCGTGCCGGACTGCCGATCTGATCGACGCCGGCTTCGATCCGCTCGCGATCAAGGTCGACGCGGCCCTGGGCGCGGTCGATCGCGGATATTTCAGCCGCCGTCAGCGGACGGCGCGCGCTGATCGCAGCCGACATCGAAGCGGCGCGACCGCCGGCGGAAACCCGCAGATCCTGAGCGGTGCGGGCGACGCTCAACAGCGCCGTTAGCGACGCGTCGGCCGCCGCCACCTGGTTCTCAAGACGATTCAAAAGCGGTTCGACCATCGCGGCAACCTGTGCGACGCCGGGCAGGAAGCCCTTGACCACGGTTGCATCACGCGCACTCATCGGCACGCCAAGCGCGCGATCAGTCGCAGCGCGGACATCGGCGAGCTTGCTCGCCGCCTTGTTCAGGCCATCGACGATCACGGCGCTGTCGCTGAGCGCAGCGACGGCGTTGCGTGCGTTGGCAAATGCCGCGTCCGACAGCTGCACCGCCTTGGCAATCGCCTCGAGCTGAGCAGGTGTCGCCACACTATCCTTGAACAGCGGACTTAGATACGGCGCCCGATGCCCCGCGATCTGTTGGCCGACCGCCAGAACCGCGCCGAACGCCTCCACGGCCTTGATCGCTTCGGTTTTGCTCGCAAAGGTACGATATTGTGGAACAAGAACTTCCGCGCCAAGGACGACCGCCAGGGCCGTCACCGAGAGCATTGATACCGTAAAGAGCCGACCGATCCGCATGTTGTGTTTCCATTGCCTTGTGTTTGGTTAAAATATTCAAGAGTGGCTAAGGCCGGCTTAATGGCGTGGCGGGCGGTATTAGCTGCTGTCCCGGCCTCGGCAGCCGGGCGGAGCTGTACCCCGGCGCGGTCTCGTTGACGCCGGGATCAGCAAGGTCCAACCTCCAGAAAACAAGGGTCGCGCATGGACCAGTCGATCGCTGCCGCCGAGCAGCCCCGCTACATCAAGCTCAACGAGCGCGACAACGTCGCCATCGTCGTCAACGATTTCGGCCTGCCTGCCGGCTCGCGGTTTTCCTGCGGCCTGACGCTTCGCGCCTTCGTGCCGCAGGGCCACAAGACCGCGCTGGTCGACATCGAGCAAGGCGCGCCGATCCTGCGCTATGGCGAAACCATCGGCTATGCCGCCGCAACCATCCGCGCCGGCGAATGGGTCGACGAGGCGCGCATTCGCATGCCGGAAGCGCCGTCGCTCGATGCGTTGGAAATCGCGACCGCCGTGCCGCCAAAGCTGCCTCCGCTCGAAGGCTATACATTCGAAGGTTTTCGCAATCCCGACGGCTCGGTGGGTACGAAGAACATCCTCGGCATCTCTACCTCGGTGCAGTGCGTCACCGGAACGCTGCAATACGCGGTCAAGAAAATCCGGTCCGAGCTGCTACCGAAATATCCCAACGTCGACGACGTGGTCCCGTTGACCCATGCCTATGGTTGCGGCGTCGCGATCACCGCACCCGAGGCCGATCGTGCCGATCCGCACGCTGCAAAACCTCGCGCTCAATCCGAATTTCGGCGGCGAGGTGATGGTGGTCGGCCTTGGCTGCGAGAAGCTCGCGCCAGAGCGGCTGGTGCCGGAAGGCGTCGGCGACAGCATCGTGCGCATGCAGGACGAGGCCTTCGAGGGATTTGGCGCGATCGTCGACGCCATCATGGCGATGGCCGATGCCCGGCTTGCGGTGCTCAACAAGCGCAAGCGCGAGACCTGCCCGGCCGCCGACCTCGTGATCGGCCTGCAATGCGGCGGCAGCGACGCCTTCTCCGGCGTCACCGCCAATCCCGCGGTCGGTTTCGCCGCCGATCTTCTGGTGCGCGCCGGCGCAACCGTGATGTTCTCCGAGGTCACGGAAGTGCGCGATGCCATCCAGCTCCTGACGCGCGCGCGCCGTCGACCAGGACGTCGGCCGCGCGCTGGTGCGCGAGATGGCCTGGTACGACGCTTACCTCGCCCGCGGCGGCGCCGACCGCAGCGCCAATACCACGCCGGGCAACAAGAAGGGCGGGCTTGCCAATATCGTCGAAAAATCACTCGGCTCGATCGTCAAGTCAGGCTCGAGCCCGATCACCGGCGTGCTCGCGCCGGGCGAGAAGGCGCGCGCGAAAGGGCATGCTGTTCGCGGCGACGCCGGCCAGCGACTTCATCTGCGGCACGCTGCAGCTCGCGTCGGGCATGACGCTGCAAGTGTTCACCACCGGCCGCGGCACGCCTTACGGCCTTGCGGCAGCACCCGTCATCAAGGTCGCGACCCGCACCGAACTGGCGCGGCGCTGGAAGGATCTGATCGATTTCGACGCGGGACGGATCGCGACCGGCGAAATGACCATCGAGGAAACCGGCTGGGAGTTGTTCCGCCTGATCCTCGAGGTCGCAAGCGGGCGCACAAAGCCCTGGTCGGACCGCTGGGGCATTCACAACGATCTCACGCTGTTCAATCCCGCCCCGGTGACCTGAACGCGTCAAACGCGCATCGCGTAGCGGCCGGGGAGAAATCCGCCCGAACCTGCCGCCATCTGACGGCGACCATCACCCGATTTCCTGCTAATGTGCCCGCTCCGGCGAGATGTCGTTACGGAGCCAGCCGTGCGCACCATCGTACTGCTTTTCGCAGTTGTGCTGATTTTCACCGCGCCTGCCTCCGCCGCGGACGACGTCGCCGCCGCGCAGAGCGTGATCAGCTCGCAGGTCGAGGCGTTCAGCCGTGACGATGCGGCGGCCGCCTATTCCTACGCCGCGCCCGCGATCCGCGAGCATGTTCCCGCGGGCCGACATCTTCATGTTCATGGTTCAAAACAGCTACGCCCCGGTCTATCGCCACAAGAGTTTCGAATTCGGCGAGGCGCGCGTCGAAGACGGCCAGGTCGCGCAGCGCGTCCACATCGTCGATGCCAATGGCGAAGCCTGGGAAGCGCTCTATACGCTGGAGCAGCAGCCGGACGGCAGTCTGAAAATCATCGGCTGCGTGCTGCTCAAGGCAGGGCAAGCGGTATAAAGGCAAGCGGTATAGGGCAAGCGCTGGGCATTATTCGGCGGCACGCACCCGGCTCGCAAGACCGGTCTCCATTCCCACGAAGACGTGCGTGCGCGGATCAGCAGCCCTGCCACAATCGCGAGGTTGACCACGTTCCATGCGAACCCGTTGGCGAACGCCGCCGCATAGGAGCCGGTCGCGTCGAAGATCACACCGGACACCCAGCCGCCGAACGACATGCCGAACACTGAGGCGAAGATCACGATGCCGACGCGGGTCGCGGCTTGCGCGGCCGGCATCGCCTCACGAACGATGATGGCGTAGCTCGGCACGATGCCGCCCTGGAACAGGCCGAACATCGCGGAGATGAGATAGAGCGAGGTGAGGCTGTCGAAGAACAGGTAGAACAGCAGCGCAAAAGCCTGTGCCACCGAGCCGATCAACAGCGTGAGGATGCCGCCGATCCGGTCGGCAAGAAATCCCGATCCGATGCGGCTGATGATGCCGAATCCCATCATCAGCGACAGCATTTCGGCACCGCGCGCGACGCCATAGCCGAGATCGCCGCAATAGGCGACGATATGGACCTGCGGCATCGCCATCGCCACGCAGCAGGAGATGCTGGCGATGCCGAGCAGCACCGTCAGCGTATTGGTCGACAGCCGCAGATCGACCCGGGGCGGCGGCGCATTGGCATGATCGCGCGCCGATCCGCCGCCCACGATAGCACGCAGCACAAGGACGAGCAGCGTCATCGACACGCCGCAGAAGATACCGATCGCGATATGGGTCGTGCGCCAGCCGAAAGTCTGCGTTCCCCAATTGACCAGCGGCGGCCAAATCGTGCCGCCGACATAGTTGCCGCTGGCGACGATGGTTACGGCAAGGCCGCGGTAGCGCTCGAACCAGTGCGAGGCTTCGGCCATCAGCGGCGCGAAGGTGGCGGAAGTGCCGAGCCCAATCAGGAAGGAACACGGCGATGAACTGCCACAGCACGGTCGATAGTCCGGCCAGCACATAGGCGCCAGAGAAAGCCGATACTGATCGCCATCGCCACCACGATGCCGAAGCGATCGGTGATCCTGCCGGTGAGCGACGCCGCCGAGACCAAAGCCGAGCATCAGAGGTAAACGCGAGCGAAACTGCGCCGCGGGTTGCGCGAACTCGGCCTGCACCACCGGCAGCACCACCACCACCGACCACATTCCGACCGCGCCGATCGAGGCGATCAATACCGCCAGCGCAAGGCGAACCCAGGCCTGACCGGAGTCGGGCGTGAATGCGGCAGGACTGGAAGGAAGTTGAGAAGAAATTTCCACGGCAGGCCGCAATTTCGGCGGCTTCTGCCTATCCGTCAACCCACACTGCCGCAATATTGGGCATGCAGATGCGGGGGAACGCTGGTCGCCAAAACGACGGGGCCGCCGGCAGTGTCAACCGGAGATCCCTGCTACCGCACGCCAACGAAAGCATGCCGCGCGTTCGATTTTTCCACAACTTTTGTGTGCATGATCAGTTTTGCGCAATCTGAAACTCAGACAGCATTCGCCGTTATTTTGGATCCACGGAGGGGCATTATGGACCTCAATGATGTCGATAACGCTATCGTCGAAAACTACCGGAAACTGCGAACACGGATTGGTGTCATTGCGCTGGCATTTCCCGTCGTTTTGATTTTGGTGGGCTTTTGTTGGGGCCCTGGCACTCAACCCGCATTGAGCGATTATTATTTTGCGAAAGACGCCGTCAGCGGAAGGGTCGACCTCTTCCCCGTCAGCCTTTGGTTTTGCGGCCTCTTATTTGTCGTTGGTGTTTTTCTTTACAAATATCAGGGCTTTTCCAAAAACGAGAATAACTGGCTCAGTCTTGCAGGCCTGTTCGCCTTGGGCGTTGCCGTGTTTCCCATGTCTCAGCATGGCAAGAACGATTATGATTTCGTCCTCGCATGGATCCGCCTGCCGCAACTCTCGCTGCATGGAATCTGCGCCGTGCTGGCTTTTGCGTGCATTGCCGTCGTTATTGTTTGGTATGCGGACTTGACATTGTCGGAACTAAAGACGGCACAGCCAGCGGCCTACAAGCGATTTAAGAAAATCTACTTCGTCATCGCCCTATACATGGTTCTGTCGATCGGAATCTCGATATTCCTGCATTATTTGCATCACGGGGAGGATCCCTACATTCTGTTGGCGGACCGCGGCCGATCTCGCGGACAAGCTCTAGCCATCCCGGGGGCAGCGCGAGCGGACAAAATCAGGCGACAGGGTGGCGCAAATGTCCTGATCGGAACATTCTGCTCGACTTGACCTGAGATCGGCCCAAGCAGACACAAAAATACGTGAAGGAAAAACACGTGTCGAAGGTGATTTCAACATCCGCCGCTGCCCTTGTCGTGGCGATCCTTTCAGCCGGCGCGGCGTTTGCCCATGCGGAGCTGCAATCGGCCGAACCCGCTGCGGGATCGGCCGCAACGACCTCGCCCAAGGAGGTACGACTGACGTTCGGCGAAGCGGTGATCGCGAAATTTTCAGGGCGTGGTGTTGAAGGATCAAACCGGAAAATCGATCGCAACGGTCAAGGCCGTGGTCGATCCCGCCAACCGGAATGTGCTGATCGTGCCGATCAGCGAGCCGTTGCCGCCCGGAACCTACAAGGTCGAATGGCATGCCGTCTCCGAAGATACCCATCGCGTGAAAGGTGCCTACGCATTCGGCGTGGGTCGCTGAGGATCGACGTCAGGTTCATCTTCGCGCGATCTCGCAAGATATGTTTTTTGGATCGATCACGGCGTCGTCAGCTTCGATGGACTATTAATCCAGTTTGTTCTGTGGGATTTTATCCTTGTGAAGCGTCAGATCACCATACGCCGGCTGCTCGCGATCTCCGTGATCGCAGGGCTG
>CAVQNB010000023.1:0-202940 GCA_963713785.1 uncultured Alphaproteobacteria bacterium | reverse complement strand
TACGGACCATACAGGTCGTCGACATTAAGCAATTGAGCCGGCGGCGCGCTAAGGTCGATGAAATCGTCGCGCAGACAAGCGAGGAAGATATACAGTCACTTCGGCAGTCTATCGACGTGACACCGGAGGCGGCATCCGCGCTTAAGGCCAAGGGCCTGAGTTCGGCACAAGTCATTGCTAACATCAACATTGCCGACGGTGTCCTGACATTGTTCGCCAAGACACTTGAACTACGCGGAGAGCCGCATGCACTTTCGAACGTTCGCCGGACCGGATCGAGTTGCGGAACGACCGCTGGCGGTTGCTATCCTCAAATGGGGACCGTCGAACACTGAGCATGTTGCGAAAAGCAATCCCGGACGAGCGGAACACCGGGATCGACGGTACGAGACCGTACCCCACCGCCAGCCGCCAGTCCCTCGGAGACAACCACAGGGGCGGCGCGCTGAACGCCCTTTATGCCAGATAATTGCTGGCCCGTCGACCACGTCGGCAACATGCGCAACACCGGCGCCGACTGGTGTCGCCGCTTGAGACGCTGATGAAGCCAGACGTGTCCGTGACGATATTGCGAACGTCGTGGCGGGTCGCGCATTGTGCTGTCAATCGCCAGGCGTCAGATGAAATGAAGGGCTCGCGAACCGATTAGCCACGAAGCATTTGCGTTTTGGCCTACAATAACGGTGATGCCATTGGCATAACCCGCGCTCGCGGCGCAATGCGAGAAGGCGCCCGTCTTGTCATCGGTGTAGGCGCCCCCGGACCAGCCTCCGATGTGAATTGCCGAATGGGCCGGCGGCAATTGCTCCTGAAACAATAACGATGCTGACGACGCACGAATACGCAATATGACCGCTGACATGGACTGATCCCCCGACACCACTGAGCGTAAGATTACATACACTTTCAGCTCTTGAAGCGCCTTTTTTGTCCCCACGGCTTGCGGTGATGCGACGAGCGGGGGGCAGGGGTGAGGATGAAGAGGCGGGTGAGCAAGAGATAGCACGATCCAGAGATTTCGGAGTCTCCGAACTGGATCGACGTCAAGACCTGGCTTCGCCCGCGATGCAGCGGGTTACGGAAGCATTCGGATGATCACCGAGCTCGAAATAGCGACCTCGCGGCACGCTGTAGGCAACAAATGGGTTTGGATACATGTTCCGCGAGTTGCACAACTGGCACAGATTCCCAGCCGAACGCTTGGTAGCGTCGAAGCCGCAGAGGGGGAGAGCCATTCGTTCCGACCCAAGGGGCACAGGTCGTTGCCCGCCTGGGCAATCATATTGAGCAAAGGCAGTATTTCCGGCTGATGCTACTATGAGCGTGGCGAGTGCTAAGGAAACGTGTCTCATTATAGTCTCCGAGGATTCGTATCCGAACGTGTGATGGCTTGCATCGTTCGCTAAAGCTTTATAGACGCGGCGATGCCGCCGATACCCCGCGCGGGGCTCTCCCGCGCTCGCGAGATGGATTGATCACGACACTGCGCCCTGCCGCGCGGCCCGATGCCGACGCGTTGCACTGAGGCAGCGACGTGTAGCGGCATTCGTAATAGTTGGCCCCCCGGGTGTAGACGTACAGGCAAAACGGGATAAGCCGGATCGTACGTCTGGGCCGCAGCCGGTTGCGTGCCCGTGTCAGGCCGCCGCGCAAGCGATGAGCGCCCAAAATGCCCTCCGCATTGCGGCCTCCGTTTCGGCTCGGCCGTACCTCAATATAAAGATGTACTTAAGAATTTGGGTCCACTCACTCAGCCGACTTCAAGCGGACGTATCCGTGTCCCTGTTTGCTTTGCGGAGACCCACCAACGGACCTAAAATGCGGTCTTTAGGCTGGTCAAAACGGCTCTAGCGATCGCCTTATCGTCGCGGATTCCTGAAACGGCCGGCTGAGGCAATCGAGATGCGGGCCTTGACTTGGCGAGAACGACAGGCCCGCGACATCCCGAGCTTGGCGAGCGGCTGGCCCTTCCACGTGGCGCGGTGGATCGCCGCGCGGACCATGGGACCTGCCGGCTTTCATCATCTCGGCTCGGCTTTCGCAGACCAGCGCATTGCGGAAACCCGCGAGAAGCTTGCACGCGGAGATACGCTTTATCTGGCCGGGATCGGACTGCCCGGCATGCATAATTCGGGGGTCGCGCTGGTCGAGGTCCACGCAAGCGCATGGCCCACACCCGACTCTCAACAATGAGGAGGCGCTTCTCCGGCAAGAAGCACACCACCGAATATCCACAGCGATCGATCGACGCGATGGTTGCGACCCTGCGCGGCAGGGGCCGCGACATTTCCGACATCGATGCCGGCTCACGAGCTATGACTATATTGCGCTCGCCGGCACGTTCGCACGGACGCTCGTGGAAGAAGCCCCCCCGGCAAAGCCTTGCACTGGCGCGCGTCGAGGACGCACCCGGATCGACCGGCGGTGGCTGGACCAGATGACGCGTTCACCCAAGATCCTGGCGCGGCAGCTCGGGCTCAAAGAGCGGGTGCCGCTGGTCTGCATGCCCCATCACGGCAATCACGCCTGGTTCTCTGTTCGCCGCCTCGCCCTTTGCCGATGACGATGAGCCGGTGGCGCTCGCCGTGCTGACGGAACGGCGATACCGGGTCGATCTCCCTTCGTCGTCGAAAAAGGCGAGATGCGGCCGCTCTATTGCAACAACAGCCTCTTCGAGTCGCCCGGGAAGATCGCACACGTCATCCGTCGACGCAGGGCGGCTGGACCTGGCTGTCGAGCGAAGGCCGTTACATGGGCGCGGCTGCCTGGGGTGACATTAATTCGCGCCAGCAATCCCTATTACGCGCGGATGAAGGAAGTTCTGGCGTTCGGCGCCGCCGGAGAAATCAGGCTCAATCGGGCCATGGCGAACTGGTACGCCGACCCGTTTCACCGCCCTTACAAGCAGCCGCTGATCGATCTTCTCGGCGAACCCTTGCAACCCGACCAGCTCTGGAATCCCGATGCGGTCCTGCGCATCGAGGACATCAAGCACCGGCCCGACACCCAGGATCGGCTCGACAGGGCCGCCGCGACGCAGCTCGTGTTCGAAGACGCGATGATCCATGTCGTGGACCATCTGTTGCGCCTGACGGGCGCCAACCGGCTGGTGTTGACCGGCGGCGTGGCGCTGAACGCGGTCGGCAACATGCGGCTGCTCGAGCATTTCGATGCGGCATGGTTTGCAAAAAACCAGCGGCGCAAGGCGCGCCTGCATCTCTGGGTGCCGCCGGTGCCCGGCGATCCCGGCGTCACCATCGGGGCCGCCTGGCGGTTCGCGCATTTGGCCGGCAGCCCGCGCGGCGCGCCGATGACGCACGCCTTCTATTGCGGCCTGCCGCCGCCGCAAAGCGAGATCGAAGCCGCGCTTGCCGCCGACGATATCGCCTCGCAACGCATCGGCGACATTTCGACCGATGCCGGGCGCGAGGCCATCGCCGACCTGATGGCGTTCATGGTGGCGCAGAATGGCGTCATCGCGATCTACCAGGGCGCGGCCGAGACCGGCCCGCGGGCGCTCGGCCACCGTTCGATCCTTGCCAACCCCTGCGACGCGAAGGCGCGCGAAAACCTCAACGAACGCGTCAAATATCGCGAGGCGATCCGCCCGCTCGCGCCGATGGCGACGCTGGAGGCGGCGCGCGAATATTTCGAATTGCTGGACGGCGCTTCCGACGGCGAGTTCAACGCCTACAACTACATGGTGCTGACGGCGCGCTCGAAGCCGCATGCGAAAGCGAAAATCCCGGCGGTAATCCATGCCGACGGCACCGGGCGGATCCAGATCGTGCGCGAGCTGGACGATCCCCTTACCCACGCCTATCTCAAGGCGCTTGGCCGGCGCATCGGCGTGGAGATGTCGGTCAACACCTCGTTCAATGTCGCAGGCCCGATCGCGCAGACGCCGCAGCAGGCGGTGGACACGCTGCGCCGTTCGAAGGGATTGGACGTGGTGCTGCTGGTCGCCGACAACGGCTCGGTCACCGCCGCCTGGCATGGCGGCGCACGCGACAGCGGGAAGATTTACCGGCTGGCTGTCGGCGTGGCAGTCCGCATGCGGAGGCGAGAACTAGTTCGGGCGCAAGCCTGGAACCCAACCCAATCTGGAAGATTAAGTGGGAGGCAGGTTAACGAGCGAGGATCTCCCCCTTGTACCGCACCCTTTTGATTGCGTTTTCATTTGCCTCTGTTCTTTCCCAAGCCCGCGCAGAGAATGGACTTGCCTCGTACTACGGCTATAGCCCTAGGCATCGCGGCGAAATGACCTGCGCTCACAGGACGCGACCTTTCGGCAGCATCGTAACCGTCTCTTACTCGGGACGGTCGATCCGCTGCCGCGTAACCGATAGAGGACCGTTCATTCGCGGCCGCGTGATCGACCTCTCGGTAAGTGCGGCGCGCGCTCTCGGCATGATGGAAAGCGGAGTGGTCCGCGTTTCTGTTGAATAGCTACTCGTCAATCGAAAACCCAAGACCACGCAAATTGCGGTAACACCAGGCGAGCCACTTACGCCGCCGCCTTGTCTTCCTTGTCTTCGCCGCGCATGACGATCTTCAACGCATCGTCTGGCAACGGCCGTTGCAGCGCCTTCGCCTCATCCCATGGCGCGCGCAGCCAGACGTCCCGCTCTTCGTCGGTCGTCAAGATCACTGGCATCGCCTTGTCATGGATCGGTTCAACGACCGCGTTCGGCGACGTCGTCAGGAATCCGTAGACGAGGTGAGGGCCGGGGATCGGTTTTGACTTTGTTCCACGGTCGCCCCTGAACTCGGTCCAGGTGCCAGCGAAGGCTGCCAGCGGTCGATCGTCGTTGAGCGCGAACCAAACGACATCTTTCTTCTTGGTCTCCAGGTTCGGCTCCGGCGCGTACTCGGCGAAGCTGTTGAACGGGACCAGGCACCGGGCCTCCGGCTTCAGCCAACCCCGCCAATGCGGGAAGAGGCGTTGCGGATATTGGTGACCGGCGGTCCGCCCGTGCGCGGTGGTGGCGGCATGCCCCAGCGCATCATCGTCAGCTCGCGGCCTTCACCACTGTTGCGCACCACGGGAGCCGGATAGTCGGGAAACACGCCGGGCATCGGCGGCAGGTTGCCGACGTAGCGGTTGATCACTCGGAATAGACCGGTGATGGCGGCTTGGTTAGTCGTGATTGAGTAGAGGTTGCACATTGAGGCCGGCAAAACGTTGGAGCATTAATCTAGAGGCATCGTGCGGTGTCGCAAGAGCTAACTAAGTCTCTCACGTGCCCGCCAATACCCTTGAACGCCGCAGGTGAGTGAATATTGTCTACTTCGGCAAGCCATCACTTTGTGAACACCAATTGCATTTGACCGAGGTCCAAGACCAAGCAATCCAAGCCCGCATGGCGCTTATCGTGGGAGCGAAGACGTTTGATCGTTTCTTTGCGGGTATTCGCTTTGATAAGGTCGACGGGGATCTTTTGTTTGTCTACGCCAAGAATGAGAATTGCGCGGCGCAGATAGAAGACAACTACGCCCTGCACATCTCGATAGTCGCGACGGACATCCTGAAACGAGATATCGGAATAGTGCTCATTTTGCCGAAGGTTCTGCAGTAGCGCCACGGATGCACGGTCAAGGCACGTCCGCTTTCCTGCTTCCTCCGACGCTGTATGGCTTGTTTAAAAAGAAATCACGGTTGCCCAAGGCCGCCTCGGCGTATTGGTCGATCGCCACTATGATCGCTTGGACATGCTGGTGGCACCAACCCTCGCGTGTTGCCCTCTGACGAACCTCGGCGAGCGCTTTGATCCATGGCGGATGGTCATCCTTGGGATCGTACCACCTCAGTTCGGTCACCGCTGACGCCCCCGAGGACTTTGCCTCTGGTTGGCCCTGGCTGACCTCTTTTGAGCTTGTCCCGCTCGGTACAAAGCTCGTCGATCTTGTCCAGCATTCGCTCCAAGAGCGCTTCCGCCGACGCCGTGGGGATACCCGCCCTTTGCAGCTGGCGGATTTCACCGCGCTGTCGGTGAACTTGGGTACGCATCCTCTCTATCTCGCGGCGTACAAAATCAAGCTGCATGACGTTCCCGTTCGGCCCAAGGCCTTTTCAATCTGTCGGACAATAGCCGTGACCGGCCGGCCCTCCCGTTCGAGAAGCCGCAGCTGGTTCCACAGGCGTATGATTTCTCGCTCTCTCGCCGGGTCCAGCTCAAGGCGCCAATTCAAGGGTAAGCCTAATGGGAACGAAAAGAGAACAAACCGCAAGCCGCTAGAACTTGGGGTCATGGCGCCACGAGACCACTACGTACCTGGGCGGCGCGCGCGGCCCGAGGTCTCACGATCGGCGTCCCAGAGATTAAGCCTAGCGCGAGACGCTCGCCGCCGGCAGCAGACCTGCCTTCTGCAACTTCGATCGATATACGTCCCAGAGCGTCAGGTGCAGGCAAACTTCCGATTCCGCCGACCAGCTGTATGGCGTCCTTCTGCCAGTTGATGGGTCAACGTGCCAAGCCATCTCGCGCGGCGGAACGCGATCGACGAAACCGGCACCAAGCGCGCAGTACAGTTCGTCAGGAAAGATCCCGCCAGCCTTGTAATCCCAAATCAGCAGCGCGATCGCAGCAATTGCAAGAAGGATAACGTTTTTCATTTCGACCCCCGGTTGAACGACGCCTCCAAGCCCGTTTTTGACCAGCTTCGAGAGCGCTTTCCGTTTGAGGCTTTAAAGCCGTGGGCTAATAAACCACAGGTTGGTTGGCTGGGTACATGGACCTACGCCAACTTTTTGCGACCAACCTTCGACGCATCCGGCACGCGAGGAAGCTGTCTCAGGAGCAGCTGGCTCATGACGCCGAAGTGGACAGGGCCTACATGAGCCGGGTCGAGCGGGCGGTGACCTACGTCGGGCTCGAGATAATCGGAAAACTGGCGACCATCCTGGAGGTCGAACCGGCGGAGTTCTTTCGGCGGCCCTCCAGGGGCTCAGCCCGAAAGAAGGGTGAGTAAGTTTGGCTTCCGGTCCCGGGAGGCCCCCGCTACGCAGCCCAGAAGTCAGTAAGGGTTTCACCCGGTAAAATTAGAAGAACAGCCCGGCCGAGCTCCCTCGTGATTTGAAGGCCGGCCGGCCCCTGTTCCTTCGTCTCTCTCAGTTTATAGCCCGATCCGTCGAGTTCTTTCGGAGGCCGGGATGGATTTAGATCGTCGCCAAGCTCTCCTCGCCTTCGCGATGACTTTGGTAACCGGCAGGACACGGGCGGAAGCTGCGCCCTCTAACGGCGAGGTGGCGGAATGTCATGAGTTGACCCGATCGCTGATCGAGCGAGCCAGACGGGCCAGCACCGCAACGAACCGTGTCGACGCCGACACGATCGAGCGCCTCGTGCACCGGATGGCAGATCGCGCGGCCATCGACAGCCCACCCGTTATAAAATGGATGCCGAGTCCCGCGGACGCGTTCGATCATCTCAGAAAACTAGACTTGTCCGACCTAGGCACGAGCTTGGCAGCGCTCTGGCGCGTCAGGCGATCATGTCTGCCCTACAATGAAGACGCGTTCGAACGATCGTTTCGGGTCCGGCAGCTGGCCTCCGAGATACTTCGGCCCGACGAACACGACTTGATCCTGATGGCACCGAAGTTGAGTGTTATCTCCGGTTTCGGGTGAAGACCCGAAATGAGCGCCATTCAATCAAAACGGCGCTTTTGACCCGGAGCTGACGAAACTCGAAAGCTGCAGCATGTCTGCCATCAAGGGCAACGGTTGCATGTTCGTCTAATGCGCCATCAATAACGGCAAGTCTGCGTGCTGCATGATGTGGCTGGTAGCGCCGCCGAAAATCATTTGCCGCAACCTGTTCCTTGTGAAGGCGCCCTTGACCAACAGATCGCAGCCTTCCGCCTTGGCCGCGGCGAGGACCGCTTCACCAGTGCTGCGGCCTCCTAGTTCAATGCTCATGGGCTCGGCGGCAATACCGTTATACTGCAAATGCTTGCGGACCCGATCGGCTGATGGACCCGGTACGTCCTGTCCACCAATGACGGTCAACACTGTCACGCGTCCGGCAAGGTGCAGCAATGGCATGGCCAAAGCGTTGGCGCGAGCCTGCTCGGTACTGCCGTTCCAATGGATCATGATGTTGGTCGCGATCTGTTTCGGAGCGGTCGGTGGCGACAGCAGAACAGGCCGGCCGCTTTCGAATAGTGCCGACTCGATCGCGCGATTATATGGGGCGACCGTATCAGCGTCCGGCCTGCTCATGACGATCACATCGAATGCGCGGCCATAGCTGCCGACAAGGTCTTCACCCGGCGGTACCTCAGCAAACCAGCCAAACGAAGGTCGGTCCACGATCGTTCTGGCAGCAGCAATACCGTGCTCCTGCATGAAGGTCTCGAAGAGCTTGCGCGCTCCCGCCGTCTCTTCGTCGCGCCGCGCTCGATAGGTTTCAATGGAAAAGGTGCTGGCCATCTCTGCCACTACAAACTCGGGAACGCCAAACCACAGTGGAACACCCTCGACATAGGCGCCGGTGCGCTGCGCGAGCAGCACCGCGGTCTCAAGCGTGGATTTCATGGTCGGGATATTTTGGGCTGGCACCAAAATCGTCTTCATCGTCAGCTCCCCCCTCGTTGCAAATGAACGATGGTCCAAGGCAGCCAAAACGGCACCGAGAGGCTAAACCTTCGAGACAAGACCGCCAAGACATTCGGCCTAAAACTTCCGTCAAGGTTGCTTGCGACCGTTGACAAGGTGATCGAATAAACGGGAGTGACGCCGCCTATTGGCACCAACCGGACCAACCGGGCCGGTCTGATAATGTCCGTTCATAGGGGGCAAACCGGAAGTAACCAGCCCGCAGTCAAAGCGACGCGATTGACCCCAAAGCGAGGCCGCGATGAACTTGCAACGACTGCTCATAATCAACGCGGTGGCAATGCTCGCTGCCGGCGTCGTTCTCTTCCTGTGGCCAGAGCTGGTTCCCGGCGTGGCCGGAATCGAACTTCCACGGTCGGCCTTTTTCCTCTGCTACCTGCTGGGAGCATCGGAACTCGCCCTCGCTACGCTATGTTTTTTTGCTGTCAAGCTAAGCGATGCCGCGGCGTTGCGGGCCATCGTCATCACCTGCATCGTATTCCATGCGAGATCGGGCGTCGCCGGTGTTTGCGCGGTCGTCCAAGGAGCTACGGCGGCCGTATGGTGGAACGTAGCCCTTCGAGGTGTCATGGTCGTCCTCTTTGTTCACTAGGGACTGCGTCGCTCTACTTTATAGGCACATCCAGTTTTCATTGATGCGAAAGAAGGCCGGAAAAAGCGCAAGACTTCCGGCATTGGCACAAACGCGAATGGGAGTCGGGTAGGATCGAGGCGCGTAGTGGGCTTCGAATGATGCCAACGTTTCCTCGATCCTCCCTATCATCCGTACGGCGGGTTTTCCCCAGTACGGCTGGAAGGTTGGCTTTCCAAGCGGTGCCTTCCTGGATCGTCGGCAGCTTAAGCCTGCTCCCGGCATACGCTGTCCACCGTCCAGTTTGCCTCCGCTCTTTGTGCACCTCGGGGTCATCGCGGTTATCCCGCACTGTGTCGGGCCACAGACTCGATTGCGCACCGCCATGGAGGGATATTACTCCTCCACCCCAGGGGTCCTCGCTCGGGTTCGGGTTATAGTGTCCCGATCCGTCATCACTTATGCGACCCCATCCGTCCCCCTCATGGGCACACCGCGATTTCACCGCAAGGCGGCTTATACGCGATGCCTTCGCTGTGCGGGAGCGCCTAGGCGACCCACGAGCGGTTCCGGGCTTTCGCTGCACATTCCTTCCTGACATGCCGTCCTCTATGACCTCGGGGAGTTCGATCATCGTTTCCGTCCAGAATACCGACGTCGACATTGGCCTTCGCCATGGTCCAAAGAGCTCGGCACTCCCAATTGTCCCGCAATCCATTTCACGCGGGGCACGGTTTTCGCGGCTACACTGGTTCGCAACTGCTACGGCCTGTCAGGTTGCTGGCCCCCCTGTACGGATCTGACCGGTCTCCCAGCCAACGGGGGCTTTTACTTCCAGGCTTTCGACGGGTCGGTCACCCTCCCCGTCGCTGGATATAACTACAACAGTGTCTGGACTCCTCTGTTGGCGGGACTTCCACCCGCTGGAATGGCAGCTAGCCTCGCTGCACTGGACCGGCCGTGCTCCTGCCCCGAGCGACCGACAGAATCGGTTCGGGGGTTTTGAAGCACAAGGAGCACATGCCATGACTTGCAAGAAAGACGTCGCCGTTGTCCGCACAATTGGTATCGATACCGGCAAGAACACGCTGCACATGATTGGCCTGAATGAGAAAGGCGCGATCGTTCTGCGTGAGAAAGTTTCCTGGAACCGAATTGCCGCACGTCTTGTGAACATACCGCCGTGCCTCATCGGGATCGAAGCTGGCATGGCCACTCACTACATGTCCCGGGATTTGCTTGCGCTTGGTCACGAGGTCAAACAGGTGCCACCGGCTTATGCCAAGCCGTTTCGGCAAGGCCACAAGAACGACTTCCGAGACGCTCACGCGGTTGCGGAAGCCGTGCAACGCCCTTCAACGCGCTGCGTGCCGATAAAGACCGACGATCAATTGGACCTGCAGGCGCTTCACCGCGTGCGCTCTCGCCTCATCGGGGATCGGACCGCTGTGATCAATCAGGTCCGTGGTTTTCTTCTGGAGCACGGCATTGCCGTGAGGCAAGGACCTGGCTCTCTGCGGCAACAGCTCCCACAGATTCTAGCCACGCGCACTGACGTGCTATCACCTCGGATGCTCAGGATCATTGAGGACACCGTCGACGACTGGAGATATCTCGACGATCGCATCGAAAGGGTAACGGATGAGATCGAAGGTCTAGCACGCATCGACGTGAACTGTGGGCAGTTGATCAGTGTTCCGGGCATCGGCCCGATCATTGCAAGCGCCACGGTGGCGGCAGTCGGCAATGGAACTGCCTTTGCGAAAGGGCGAGACTTTGCCGCTTGGCTTGGCCTGGTGCCGAAACAGATGTCGACCGGTGATCGCACCATCCTTGGCCGCATCACGAAGCGCGGAAACCGCTATTTGCGTATGCTCTTCGTCCAAGGCGCCCGCGCCATTCTGCTCCGACCGAAGAGTTGGGCAAAGCATAGCTTTGGACCCTGGCTCACGACTGCGGCGCGGCGTCTACATCGCAACATTCTGACCATCGCGCTCGCCAACAAGCTGGCGCGGATCGCTTTGACTGTCTTGATCCAAGGCCGCAGCTACGAAACGCGCATCGTATCGGCAGCCGCATAATTGAACAGAATGGCATCTACCGAGGGAAACCAACGTGAATAGCTAACGTCAAACGACCCGGAACTCTGTAATTCCCGCCGAGGTTTGCGAGTTGGATGGAGGAGATGGAGAAACGGTCTGACCGTCACATCCGTGATCTGGTGGCACATACGGCCTTCAAGGGCCTAGACGCGAATGAGATCGGGTGCGCGCGGATATCCGTGATGGCCGGGAGCAATTGCTCCCTTCAAAGGGCCGAATACAGATCAGCAAGACCAATCATCTCCAGATCATCACATTCGGCTTGCAACGCACGGCCGGTCCATACAGATGGGCCACGATGTCCGCAGTACTTCCGCTGTTTGGGGACAAGCGGAAGTCGCGCCGACAACCCAACTCGGTCGAAAATGACCCGGAACGGACTAGAAGCGAAACCCTTTCGCTTTAAAAAAAACGAAGAGCAGGAAGTCAGCGGTTAAGACGCGGGGCGAGCGTGTAATTCCAGCGTGGACAGATATCATCCTCAGACAGTGCGAGACCCCTCAATTTTTCTTCTGTAACCCTGCGACCATTTCGGTAAATTTGCTCATCGAGATAGGCTTCAACCTTTAGACCGGTAGTTGTTGTCGTTCCTCTGATAAAACTGAGCGTCACATCGAGATTACGAAGAGGCTGGCCTGCCCAGTTCAGGCTGATCTGGCTGAAAAGCCGATATTCGATGGGATTCCATTTCGAGCAGGCTGGCGGGTAGCGACACAGGGTTACCCTTAACCCAAAGGCATCACATAATTTCTCCTGTAGATCCATTTTCCAAGTTCGAAGATTGTATCCATTGCTTCCGCCTCCGTCGGCAAGAATTAGCAACCGGTCGGCAGATGTATATGCAGAAAGGCCGTGCTGCTTCCACCAGTTCACCAAACAGTTCGCGGCGAATTCCGCTGTGTTTCCGGATATTCCAACGGTTACGTAGCCTGCGTTCTTAGCGACATCGTAGATCCCAAAAGGAACCGCTATACACTTCGCATAACTTGCGAAAAACGAGTTTTCGACCTCGATAGGCTTCCTGCGCCAAGTTTTTCCCTCTGGCCGGTAGTTTCCGATTAGCTCTTTCTTTTTTGTGTCGATGCTTATGACGGGAAGTCCCTGGCCAAGAAACTGAGCCTTCAGCGCCGAGATGTGTTGAAATTGCTTGTCACGGTCGGGATGCTCTGCTCCTGCTTGCCTCCTCTTGGTGGCTTGCAAAGAGTATCCCATTTTGCGGAGCAATCGCGCGACGGTACGATAGCCAACTTGATGCCCTTGCTCTATGAGACGCCTACTGAGATTTCGGGTGCTGCTACGCACCCATCTTTGACGGTTCATTGGGTCACCGGCGATTTCTTCTGACAGCATTAGCTGAAGAGCGGGCTCGATCTCAGGATCGCTCACTTCAGTCAGTTTTCTGCCGGTGCGAGGGGTTGTCCTTTTCAGGCTTCCAGCCTGCGCAGATTTGGTCAGTCTCATTTTGCGTCCCCGGCTCGATATCGTCGAAGCCGCGATTCCGGTTGCGGCAGCCAACAGCTGACAGCCGCCGGGACCGATCACCAAGGTCTCTGCCGCTGCCCAGCAAATCTGCTGTCGTCGGTCTAAGTAGGGACTAAGTAGCTGCCACCTCTTGAGGATGTCGGAGTCGTTTGTCATCACCCCTCCTTCTCCCAACGGATAGGAGTTAACCTGCGCCTGTGCACGTCCGTTCCTGGCAGATATTGTTGCAAAAGTCGAAAATCGAACAACCCTAAAAATCTCGCGAAAGCTGATCATTGGACTTCTCTGCTGCTGCGTCGCTTTTCAACGCCACTACGGAGATCGGTGATCGATCTTGGGTGAAACGATAAGGTCCCTCACGTCGCCGCGCGTAAGACGCGTCAGCGGCTCTAAGAATTTTGGTTCGCCACCCCAAAAAGACTTTTGCAACAAAATCGGCACGTTTGAGACATGCCGAGACGGTCTGACGATGTCCGTTCGTAAGGGCAGACCGGAAGTATCCGGTACCCGATCAAAGTGACGCGATTGACCCATTTCGGGCATCCGTCGCCTAAGGGCGTCTTTTCTATCAAACGCTCACTTCCATTTTCAGACGGCCAACGACATAGTTCCGGGACACTCAAAGCTTCCAGCGTGCCCCCGGGATATAGGAATGAGAAGGCGCGAGTTCATCCGCGTTGTGGGCGGGGCGGCGGCCGCCTGGCCCCTCGCTGCCTACGCCCAGGAGCCTGGCAAGGTCTGGCGCATGGGCTTCCTCGCGCAGGGTTACGAGAAGTTCTACGACGCGCTGTTCGATGGCCTGAAGGACCTCGGTTATCAGGAAGGTCGCAACCTGCTGGTCGAGCGCCGCTATGCCGAAGGACGCGCGGAACGCTTCCAGGAATTTGCCGCGGAGATGGTACGGCTGAAGGTGGACGTGATTATCGTCTCGACGACGCCAGCGGGCTTCGCCGTCAAAAGCCCGGCAACCAACATTCCAGTGGTTTTCCCCAACGCCATCAGTCCGGTCGAAAGCGGCCTCGTCGCAAGCCTCGCGCATCCCGGCGGCAACATCACCGGTGGCGCAGCGCAGACCGCTGCGCTCAGCACCAAGCGTCTCGAAATCCTCAAGGAAGTCGTGCCCGGACTATCGCGCGGCGCGGTGCTCTGGAATGGCGCCAACCCGGCGCTCGCCTATCCCTGGAAGCTGACACAGAATGCAGCGGGTGCGCTGGGCGTGGAGCTTGAACCCGTTGAGGTGCGCTCTCCCAAAGACATCGAGACCGCCTTTGCAAAGATGACCGAAGCGCGACCGGACGCGCTGATCGTTCTGCAGGACGCACTCACCCTCCAGCACCGCAAGGAGATCATCGACTTCACGGTTGAAAGGCGGCTACCGGGCATGTTTGTTGCGCGGGAATGGGTCGCCTCCGGCGGCCTGATGTCCTACGGCGAAAATCTGGCCCAGATGTATCGTCGCGGCGCCTATTTCGTAGACAAGATCCTGAAGGGCGCCAAACCGGCCGACCTCCCCGTCGAACAGGTCACCAAGTTCGAGCTGATCATCAACCTCAAGACGGCGAAGGCCATGGGCTGGACCATTCCGCCCGAGATATTGGCGACGGCCGACGAGGTGATCGAATGAGAACGGCGACTTCCGAGTTTGGCACGTTTGCGACATGCCGACTTCATCGAACGATGTCTGCTGTCAGGGGTAACCCGGAAGACATTTGCTCGAAATGAGTTCTTCCGACTTTGACCCTTAGCCGAAATGTCGCCGAGCCCATCAACCCGACTGCAGTTGTGTTAGATTGAGCTGAGTTGCCTTGTCACAAGCCTGGGGCGGACCCATGAAGCGGCGCGCGTTCATCGGCCTTATTGGCGGCGTCGCAGCCACTTGGCCGCTTAGGGCGCAGGGGCAACAGGCCATTCCCGTCATCGGCTTCATCTACGCAGGAACAACATCTAGCGGACCGGCTGCTTTTGTGGAGGCTTTCCGTCAGGGCCTCGGCGAAGCCGGCTTTATCGAGGGGAAGAACCTGGCGGTCGAGTACCGCTACTACGCGGCCGGTCAGGACGGACAGCTAGCGGCTTTTGTAGCCGAACTCGTGCATCGGCCGGTGGCCGTGCTTGTCGGAAACACCCCTCTGGCAGTCGCGGCAAAGAGGGCTACGTCGGTTGTTCCCATTGTCTTCGCGACGGGCGCCGACCCAGTGAAGCTCGGGCTTGTCGCAAGCTTTAACCGTCCCGGCGGCAATGCAACGGGTGTGAGCTTCTTGAGTGCTGCTTTGGAAGCGAAACGGCTCGGCATGCTGCATGAACTGCTTCCACATGCGACGGCCATTGCCGCGTTGATAGACCCGAGTTTTGTCACCAGCGCCGACCAACTGAAGGCCCTTCAAGAAGCGGCCTTGGCACTTGGCTGGCGAGTTGATGTCTTGCAGGCCAGCACGGAAGGCGAAATTGATGCCGGCTTTGCCAGGCTTGCCCAAAAGCGCCCTGACGCGCTCATTGTTTCTGCTGTTCCGTTCTTTGAAGCCCAGCGCAATCAAATCATCCACTTGGCGGCACTTCATTCGTTGCCAACGGTTTATCCCATTCGCGAATTTCCCGCGGCCGGCGGCCTGATGAGCTATGGCGACAGCATCAGCGATGCGTTTCGCTTGGCCGGTGTTTATGCGGGTCGTATCCTCAAGGGTGAGAAGGCTGCCGACTTGCCGGTACTGCAGCCAACCAAGTTCGAACTGATCATCAACACCCGCACCGCCAAGGCGCTCGGCCTCGAAGTTCCCGATCGGCTGCTCGCCCTCGCGGACGAACTGATCGAGTGATCACAGATTTAAATGAGTCCGCTTGGGATCGATCACGTTGAACAATTCCGGCGCGTCATACGCCTATCGTTCCAGTAATGCCGGCCTTAACATGATCGTGAAGACATTGGCGGTGGACCTGGCGCCGCGCCGGATCTGTGTGCGTGCGCTCCATCCGGGATGGGCGGCAACAGAGCCGGGCGGGCGGGTGCCGGTGGCGGAAAGCGTTGCCGGGATGCGCGGCGTCGTGCACCGCGCGGGGCCGCATCATACCGGCAGTTTCATCACCTACCACGACCAGCCAATGCCTTGGTGAAGATCGAACCCGGTTACGGACGTGGGAGCGGAGGTCAGCAGTGCAGCTAATCGGGTCGTCGCTCAGGTACCGCCCGCCAGCCGGAGCGGCTCCGTCAGCACAAAATCTTCCGAAGCGAAGTAAAGGCGGATCGGCACGCGCGCGGATCGCCCCTTGCCGGGCTTCTCCGCGCTGACTTGAATATTGTGTGACGGATTATTTGCAAATTCAAAGGAGCCGTCGGGCTTGGTGGTTGTCGATGCCTTTACGACGAAGGTCGCGAAGTTGAACACCCACAATTTGACCTCGGCGCCTTCGACCGGTCCACCGGCCGCATCAACGACGCGGCCTGCGACGATGCCGTGGTCGTGGGTGACGACCCAAAGATTCCAGCCGACGGTGACGAGGACCAGCGCGGCCGGCACCAGTACGAAACGATTCAGCAGCCACCTCTTCCATTTCGGGCGAGAGATATCCTCGTCGTTCACCGTCATCCCTTTGCCGCGCCCGATGTCAGACCTTGTACGAATTCTCGTTGTGCCAACAGGAACAGCAGGATGCCGGGTGCCAGCACCATGATGCAGAAGGCGTACAACGCTCCCGTCGAATCTTCCTGATAGGACAAAAAGCGCGCAAGACCGAGCGGCAGGGTCTGCATGTCGGCCGACCGCGTCGCGATCAGCGGCCACATGAAATTATTCCAGGACCAGATGAATGAAAGGATGACGTTGGTCGCCATCGCCGACTTCGCCAGCGGCATCATCACTTTCCAGACGATCTGCCATTCCGAAAGGCCGTCGATCCGGGCCGCGTCGATCAGCGAACGCGGAATTGCGTCGAAGCTCGCCTTGAACACGAAGATACAGATGATCGTCGAAAACATCGGCAGCGCCAGGCCCAGATAGGAATCGAGCAGGCCAAGCTTGCCGGTGATCAGATAGGCCGGAATGATGGTGGTTTGGAACGGAATCATCATGCAGGAAAGAAACAGCATCAGCACGAGGGTCTTGCCCCGAAAACTTTGCGTCAGCGAGTATCCCGCCATGGCATTGAGCACGACGTTGGCGACGATCGTCATGACGGAAACAATGACGCTATTGAGGAAAAAGCGGGCAAACGGGATCGCGTACCAGACGTCGACGTAATAAAACGGATTAGGGTCACGCGGAATGATACTGGGGGGATAGGAGAAGATGTTTTCGCCGGAAATCGAGGTCTTCATCACCCAATAGAACGGCACCAGCATCACGAAGCTTGCGGCAAGTAAGGCGAGATGAATCGGCCAGCGCGGATATTTTTTCATCAGTCGAGCTCCACCGTGCCGGCATTGCCGCCGGATAGCCGGTTCGCGGTCCATGTCACGCCGAGCAGCAGCAGGAAGAAGGTCACCGTCAGGGCCGCGGCGTAGTCGAAACGCGTCTGCGTAAAGCCGAGCTTGTAGATATAGGTGATGAGAATTTCGGTGGCGCGTCCCGGGCCGCCGGCGGTCATGACATAGACCAGGTCGAAACTCGTCACCGAATTGAGCATGCCGATGACGAAGCAAAGGAAGATCGACGGCCGCAGCAATGGCAGCGTGATGCGAAGGAAACGGCGGAACGCGTTGGCTCCGTCGATCGCCGCGGCCTCATAGAGATTGCCGGGAATATTCTGCAGTCCGGTCAGGATGATGATCATGTAAAATCCCAGCATCTGCCAGATATTGGCGGCGATCACCGAAGGCAACGCCCATGTGAATGAGTTGAGGAACGGGATCGGCTTGTCGACTAGATCGAGCATACGCGCAACATAATTGATCAGTCCGACGCGCTCGTCGAACATCCAGCGCCAGATGATGGCGACGGCGACGGTCATCAGGGGATACGATAGAAAGATTACCGTGCGATAGACGTCGCGTCCCCTGATGTCGGAATTGACGAGCAGCGCCAGTCCGAGCGCAATGCCAATGCCGATGGGGGCCGACGCGATGATGCCGAGCGTGTTCCAGAGCGCCTGCCAGAACACTTCATCCTCGAAGAGCATTTCCTCGTAGTTGTCGAGGCCGATGAAAACCGCCGGCTTCATGGGCGACCATGCCTGGAACGACAGCAGAACGTTCCATCCCAGCGGCAGGATTCGGTAGAGAAGAAAGATAACGAGCGACGGCGCCAGGAAGCTCCAGATTAAAGTGGCCTTGCGTGTCGACTTTCGCGCTGTGAAACGAGATCCGCGCATCGCGGTCTGGGAATCGGCCGTCACCATGGAGCGTGCCCGAGGCGGCAGCTTTCGCCGTCATGCGGCGAACATGGCTTGCGGCAATGCAGAGCGTTCACGACCGGCGCATGACGCGTGTCATGGCGCGTTCGGCGTCGGCAAGCGCGGTCTTGGCGTCCTTGCGCCCGAGCACTGCATTCTGGATCTCGGGCCAGAACGCGTCCTTGACCTGGGCGTCGTTCGGCAGCGGCCAGTTGCCTGTCATCTTGTCGGTTTGCTCGAGCTGGGTTTGCAGCACGGCATGCGCCAGGGGATCCGCCGCCTGCACGCTTGCCAGTCCCGCCTTGTCAGCCTCGATGTTGGCGGTCAGCACGCGCCGGATTTCCGCAAGCCGCGTAGCCCATTTGTTGCCGGTCATGTGCTTGACCAGCGCAAAGGCGAGATCGGGATTCTTCGAGGTCTTGGAGATGGCAAATCCGTGGTTGGTCGGGGTCGACCAGCCGCCGGGCGTCTGCACGGCGCCTAACGTCTCGGGGTTGATCCAGCGGCCCTGTCCCTTGACGAAGAAGTACGCTGCCGAGTGCGCGTGAAGCATGCCGACATTGCCACCGGCGAAGGCGCCGTTCGGCTCAACCCAGCGGCCGGTCCATGCGACCTTGTTGATCCCTCCGGATTCGGTCGCCTTGGCAAGTCGATCGAGAACGGCGACCGCCTCGGGCGTGTTGAAGGCGGGCTTCTTCATGTCCGGCGTCAGCAATTCGATGCCGTTCATCTTCATCAGCGGCCAGTACAGCCAGTCGAAGTTGAGCGTGATGAACCCCGTTTTCTCGCCCTTTGCCATCGCCTGCGAAAACGTGATCAGTTCGTCGAACGACGTTGGCGGACTGGACAGGCCGGCTTCCTTGAACATGATCTTGTTGTAGTACAGCAGCGTCTTGGAGATATAGAACGGAATGAGATAGTTCTTCTTGTCGTAGACGAAGGTCGACATATAGTCCGGGTTGTAGAGCTTGACGAGTTCGGGCTCCTTCTGAAGGTATGGCGTCAAGTCGAGCAACGCGCCGTTGACTGCCCATTCGACCCAGAGTTCACCCTGAAGATCGATGATGTCGGGCGCAGTCCCGGCGACCAGCTGGGTCTGGTAGAACGCCGGAAGGTCAGGCCCCTTCTTGTCGAGCCATTCGATCTCGACGCCCGGATTGGCTTTCTGAAAATCGGCAAACTCTTCTTTGAAAAGCGCTTCCTGATCGGCGATATTCCAGGTCAGGATGCTGAGTGTCTTGTTTGATTGAGCTCGGAGATAGGCCGGCATGGCCAGCGTTCCGGCAGCCGTCACCCCTGCCTTCAGAATGGTTCTGCGGTCCATGTCATCCTCCCTCGTGTCGTTGCAAATCGACCGGAAGCGAAAGTCGTCCTGCCGAGCCGTCTATCGCCGCAGCCGGTTCTTCTGACCGGAGTTGATGAGCGTGACTGGCTTAATGATAGCCTTTGCAAATCGCTGGTCAACACGGTAGGTGCTGCGGAACCTGTGTGAGGTGTTGAGATGGCGACCGTTGAGTTCAGAAAGCTGATCAAACGCTATGGCCCGCTCGAGGTGGTTCACGCGATTGACCTGACGATTCGGGACGGCGAATTCATCGTGCTTGTCGGACCGTCCGGCTGCGGCAAATCGACGACGCTGCGCATGCTGGCCGGATTGGAGGATATCTCCGGCGGCGAAATCCTGATCGACGCGCGCGCGGTCAACGAGATCGAGCCGCGGGATCGCGATATTGCAATGGTGTTTCAGGATTACGCGCTCTATCCGCATATGTCGGTGTACGAGAACATGGCGTTCTCGTTGCGCTACAGGAAAGTACCGCGCAAGGAGATCGACGCGCGCGTGCGCGATGCGGCAGAAATTCTCGGCCTCACGCCCTATCTTCAGCGCAGGCCGAAGCAGCTTTCCGGCGGCCAGCGTCAGCGCGTCGCCATGGGACGGGCCATCGTGCGCAAGCCGCGGGTCTTCCTTTTCGACGAACCTTTGTCGAATCTCGACGCCAAACTGCGCGGGTCGATGCGGGTGGAAATGAAGAAACTGCATCAGCGGCTTGGCGTCACGACGGTTTTCGTCACGCATGACCAGATCGAGGCGATGACGCTCGCCGACCGCGTGGTGGTCATGAACGGCGGCCATATCGAACAGACCGGCACACCGGACGAGGTCTATCACACGCCTGCGAGCCTCTTCGTCGCAAGCTTCATCGGCGCGCCTACCATGAATTTGATCCCGGCGATCCGCGGCGGCCCCAACGAATTGCGATTGGCAGGGCATGATCAGATCATTGCGCTGCCGAAGCCGATAGCTGGATCCGCGAACGATCTCGTCTTCGGCATGCGTCCGGAGGATGTTGACGTCGCGCAGGGCGTGCCTTTGACGGCGCAGGTCGATGTGCCGGCGGTTGTCGAAGTCATCGAGCCGCTCGGCGCCGACACGCTGGTATTCACGACCATGTCAGGCCATCCAGTCGCCGCGCGGGTGCGGCCCGACGTTCGTCCCGCGCCTGGCGCACAGGTAATGCTGCGGCTTGATTTGAAGCGTGCTCATCTGTTTGATGCGGCGACCGGCCAGGCTGTTGGCTCGACGTCGCATTGATGTGATCCGCGGCGAGGCTGCCCCGCGCGGAGGTCGCAAACCGCAACACTACACGGCATCCTTGGTGAGGGCTCACGAGGTGCTACTACAGACCGATTCCTGGAAAGGCGAGACATGAGCGAAGACAGCCATACGCTTCGCGCGGACGGGATCACGGCGACCGTCCTGGCGCACGGCGCGGAACTGTGTTCCCTGAGGAATGAACAAGGGCTTGAACTGCTCTGGCAGGCCGGCCCGCAATGGCCGCGCCACGCGCCTTTGCTGTTTCCGATCGTCGGCCGTTTGAAGAACGATGAATTGCGGCATCGAGGAAAAATTTATCGGATGACTCAGCACGGTTTCGCCAGGGATCAGCGGTTTGAATGGGTCGAGCGTGGCCCGAGTTCGTGCTCGCTGGTTCTGGGTGATAACGCCGCAACGCGCGCGGGTTATCCGTTCGCGTTTCGGCTGATGGTCACCTACCAGGTGCAACAGGCTGACCTGGATGTGACGATGGAAATCACGAACGCTGGCGGGGAGATGCTGCCGGCGTCGATCGGCGCCCACCCTGCCTTCAATTGGCCGTTGCTCTCTGGTAGCGCCAAGGAAAATTACGCGCTCACTTTCTCCAACGAAGAGCCGGCGCCGATCCACGGCAAAAGGCTCGCGCTGTCGGAACGGCTGTTCGATGACGACGCTGTTATTGTTGATCTGCCTACCAGCCGTTCGGTCCGTTACATGGCCGACAAAGGCCCGTCGCTGGAAATCTCCCGGGAAGGATTTCGCGAGCTCGGAATCTGGTCGAAGCCCGGCGGCGCGCCGTTTCTGTGCATCGAGCCTTGGCGCGGGTTTGCCAGCCCGGCGGATTTCGACGGCGAGTTCTCTGACAAGACCGGCGTCATGCAGATCGCACCGGGCGCGATGGAGGTCGTCAAATACCGGACGGCGATCCGCTAACGACGAATGTCAGTCAGTTTGCGTTAGTGCCAGCAAATCGATCATCGATCAAAGCGCTGCTAGCGTTACCCGATCAGCAGATCTCGCTGACCGATCCCGACAGCCGCTCGATGGCGACCAGCGGGCGCGGCTCCGGCGTGGTCGGCTACAATGTGCAGATCGCAGTCGATACGGAACATCACCTGATCGTCACGCATGAGGTTACGAACGATGGCTCGGATCGAGCGCAACTCGCCAACATCGCTTGTCGGGCGAAGGAAGTCCTCGGCGTCGACGAACTCGAAGCTGTTGCCGATCGAGGCTACTATAGCAGCGAGGAAATCTTGGCATGTCGCGAAGCCGGCATCGTCGTGACGCTTCCCAAACCGATGACCTCTGGCATTGAGGCAAGGGGTCGCTTCGGCAAGCAGGACTTTGTTTATCTCAGCGATGAGGATGTGTATCGCTGTCCGGCCAGCGAAAAGCTGAAGTTCCACTACACGAACGAGGAGCACGGCCAGAAACTGCGGCGCTATTGGACAAATGCATGCCGCGACTGCGTGCTCAAGCCTCGCTGCACAACCGGCAAGGAGCGGCGGATTACGCGCTGGGAGCATGAGCAGGTACTGGAGGCTGTCCAGAAGCGCCTCGACCAGAACCCGGAGGCCATGCGCCTGCGTCGCGAAACCGCCGAGCATCCGTTCGCCACGCTGAAGATGCGGATGGGTGCGACGCACTTTCTGGTGAAGACGTTGCCGAAGGTGGCGACCGAGATGGCGCTGCACGTCCTCGCCTACAACCTCACGCGCGTGATGAACATCGTCGGCATCAAACCACTTCTCGCGGCGGTCCGGGCGTGAGGAGCGTGTACTGCTGTGCGCGTCGTCTGACCGTTCAGGTCGCTCAACGCGGCCCGAGGTTGCGCCTCGATTGACTCGATACAGCCAAAATATGCTCAGATGGTCGCACCGACGTGGATCACGCGCGGCTGCGTGCAGTTCTTGGAAAGTAAAAAACGTTTCCACACGGCCTGGACCCATTAGAATGCGGCTTGATCGGAAAAGCCCGATTGCATTGCGATATTGGCTATCGGAAGATCGCCGGTCACCAGCAGCACTTTCGCGCGATCAATCCTGCGTTCAAGAAGCCAGCGATAGGGAGACATGCCGAAGCTCTTCCGGAATGCGCGCGTGAAGTGACTCACCGACAGGCCGCACTCACGTGCCAACTCGGAAAGACGGACGTTTCCACCGAGATTCTCGCTCATCATCTCAGCGGCCCGCCTCTCTTGCCAAAGAGCCAGTCCTCCTCGGTTTGTGACGGCCAAAGGAGGAAGACCGGCATAGGTCCTTAACACGTGCGCGCCGAGGATGAGGCTAAACTGGTCGAGCATCAGTGAGTTCGTCCAGTCGCGTGAACCTATGAAGGGAATGACGAGCTGCGTAAGTTGGGCCAGGACGATATCGTGCTCGCGTATTGTAAACCTGTAAGAGCCAACCGGTTCTACCCCGTGGTCACTCGCGATTTCGTCCAACCCAGTTTTAGGCACGTGGTAGTGGACATAGTCGAAGCCCGTGCCTACCCAGCAGACTGGATCAGACTCAAGGTCCATGACGCTGGTCTGGAGCGAAGGGATGTAGGGAACGTCAATGCTCTTTCCGTCGATCCAAAGCTGGTAAACCCCCAATGGCACGGGCAGGATCGAAACCGAAACGAGGAGCGCAGCCTCTCTTGGCACCGGCGTCGTGCGATCCGGAATGCCGGTGTCGGCCCTCAGGCGTGTGACGGCGAAAATATCGTCTGCCGGCCACGCGGTAGAGACATGCTCGCTCTCTTTTAGGTGAAAGTGTGCGGCTAGACTACTTCCGAACGTCCCCTTGGCGCCAAGGGAAGACGACCCCACTCGGGGGGTGATGAGAGCGATCGGCGCTTGTGTGGGACGATCCCCGATGCCAGACCTCGAGAATCCGGCAAGGCGCAGGCTGGCGGCGAAATGCTCCGCACCGGTCACTGCCTTGCGGGACGCGGACGCTTAGAGGCGTCGCATTCTTCGTGTCGAATACCGGGAAAAACCCGGAAGCGGCTGCCCCCATGTGGCTTGGGCAGAGGCAATCTCGCGGTCGCGCGCGAAGATCTGATCAAACATCTCTTCGAGGTTGACCCCATCGCGATGAGCCTTGACGAACTCCGCTCGAACAATTGGCGTCACATAAGCCAACACGTCGCCGCTAAGCGGATAAAGTCGCCAAAGAGCGCTGTCGCCTTGCTCAGTCTCGCCGAAGTCGAAATAGACCGGGGCGCGGCTCTTTCCCCAATCGCGCAAAAGAGCGCTGTCGTCTCGGTGGATCGTATAAGTCGGCAGTTCCGATGCGACGTGTAGCGGACCAGAAAGCGAAGCAAAGAATTTCTTTCGGTCGCGGAGACGCCTGGCGGCGTGAACGACCCAGACCAATCTAGTGTAAAATTCCTCGCGAGAGGCTCGCTCGGCTTCGCTCAACGCCGAGTATTGAAACTCTAGGACCAGCCCCCTCTCCGTTTTAACGTCGGCCCGATGCCTTTCGCCGCTTTGCGCAGTGTGTCCAATCTCTTGCCACGCGACGGGAAATTGGTTCTTCCACGACCGATGCCATTCCGTCTCCGGCTCCCACCAAGGATCGCAGGCTTTGGATTTCCAGTGCGCCCAATGCCACACGCGGTGCTGTCCGCATTTGGCGACCATGACATGACCGCAATCGCGGCATTTGCCGGCGAGGCCCGGCTCTGCCTCCCGAACATTCCCCTCGATGTCAGCATACTTCATCGGCCGTTTCCCCAAGCAGTCTGCTCAAGAATTGCTCAGGGCTCGTCGGAAATCCACCTGATTCCATCGGCGCGCGCGCTTGACGCATCGCCTTGCAAGGTCGCAGACGCAGCGCAGCGGAGTGAACCCACGAGCGCCGTGACCGGTTAAAAACCGCACCCGGGAGCGGGCAGTGATAGCGACGACGCGCGAGCGCACAGCCTGTAGTTCGATGTCGTCCGATACGGGTCACAAGCGTCCGTTTAACGACGTCTGCGTCACTTCCGCTTATCCCGCCGAAGCGAACTCATGCAGTGCAGCAAAAAATCATGTTGCCAGACTGTGGACACTGGACGCAGCAGGAGAAGCCTGACAATTTCAATTCGGCACTGTTATATTTTTTAACATTTTTGAACGGACTGGATCTGCAATAACCTTTGGGGAAATCTGTAATGTCATCTTTGATTGAAAAGAAAGCCATTGTCATTGGTGCAGGCATGGGCGGCTTGGCGGCAGCGAAGGCATTAGCCAATCATTTTGGCCACGTTACTGTGCTTGATCGAGACATCTTACCCTCGCAAGCTGAGCCACGTGTTGGGACTGCACAGTCGAAGCATACCCACGCCCTGATTGGAGGCGGACTAAAGGCTCTCTCAGTCCTATTTCCAGGGTTTGAGGAAGACGTTCACAAGGCTGGCGCCGTTAAAATGCGAGTTGGGCTGGAGGCCTGCATGGAACGACCTGGCTATGATCCTTTCCCGGTTCGTGATCTCGGATTCGACGTTTATTCTGCGTCTCGTCCCTTATTTGAACTGGTGACACGGCGAAGGATTGAGCAGCAAGAAAACATCGAATTGCTGCCAAAGAGCCGGGTTACTGAGCTGATTACCTCACAGGACGGTTCATCAATCACGGGCGTGTGTTGGGAGTCGTCCGATGGCCAAGTGGGTACACTCCATGCTGACATCATCGTTGATGCTTCAGGCCGAGGAACATTAACGATTGAATCGCTCGAGGCTCAGGGTCTTCCAAGGCCCGAGGAGACGGAAATCGGCATCGATCAAGCCTATTCTACGGCCATTTTTGAGAGGCCAGCGACCGGACTGCCCAATTGGAAGAGCATGATTGTCCTGCCTTCTGCACCTACAAGCAGCCGGGGTGCATTCCTGTTTCCGATCGAAGACAATAAATGGATCGTTACGGCTGGTGGCAACCATGGAGACGCGCCTCCCGGTGACCTCGGTGGATTTCTCGAATTCCTGAAAACACTACGCACACAGACGATCTACGACGCCGTTAAGGATGCCAATCCTGTCGGTGAGATAGCCCGGTTTGTGCTGCCGAGCAGCGTGCGGCGGCATTTCGAAAAACTTCCGACGTTCCCTCGGGGTTTGCTTGTCATCGGGGACGGGTTTTGTCGCTTCAATCCTGTCTTTGGACAGGGAATGAGTGTTGCTGCTCAGGAAGCCGTAATACTCGATGGGCTTCTGGCCACAAGAGCCGACGGCCAAGACGCACTGGGCAATCTGGCGCTTAACTTTTTTGCTGCTTGTCAGGATGCAATTGAAACGCCGTGGGCAGTTGCGATGAGCGATTTTGTATATCCGAAGACACGAGGACAGCGGCCTCCCGATTTTGCCCAGAGGATTCAGTATGGAATGGCGCTAACCCGCTTGGCATCAGAGGACGCCGCCGTGCACAAGTTGGCGACGGAAGTCAATCACCTGCTAAGGCCTCAAAGTGCCTTGCGAGAACCCCAACTTGCAATGCGGGTTATGGAGCGGATGACGGCTGCTGTTTGATGGATAGGCCCCATGTCCGGTCCGGGTCCAGACTGTGTGAAAACCTGACCGATGCTATGATTCCCTTGCTGAATCGCGGGGGGATGATGAAGGGTTTCGTTGAAGGGGCGGATCGCCAGCAGACGACACTGTTACCGGAATGCCTTGATGATTGGGTGGACGGGAGCAATCCTGTTCGTGCGGTCGATGTGTTCGTCGATGCGCTGGAACTGCGCGAGCTGGGGTTCGATGGCGTCACCCCGGCAGCGACCGGCCGGCCGGGATACCATCCGTCGCCGATGCTCAAGCTTTATATCTATGGCTATCTCAACCGGGTCCAATCGAGCCGGCGGCTGGAGCGTGAGGCTGGCCGCAATCTGGAAGTGATGTGGCTGACGGGACGGCTCGTTCCGGATCACAAAACCATCGCCGATTTCCGCAAAGACAACGGCCCTGCCATCAAGAAGGTCTGCGCGCAATTCGTTGCCTTGTGCCGCAAGATGGGTCTGCTGGGGAAAGCGAGCGTTGCGATCGACGGCAGCAAGTTCAAGGCGGTCAATTCGCGCGACAACAACTTCACGAAGGGAAAGATGGAGCGGCGCCTGGCGCAGATCGAGGAGAGCGTTGCGCGCTATCTGAGCCAACTTGACACCGCCGATCGCCAGACAGCTTCCGGTGAGGCGCCGTCGGAGGGGCTTGTGTCCAGGACCACGCGGCTCAAGGAGAAGCTGATCAAGCTCGAAGAAGAGGTGAAGCGCCTTAAAGCGATTGAGAAAGTGATGCTTGCCGCGCCCGATCAGCAGGTCTCCTTCACCGATCCTGATTCCCGCTCGATGGCGACCAGCGGGCGCGGCTCTGGGATGGTCGGCTATAATGTGCAAGCGGCCGTCGATACGACGAACCATCTGATCGTCGCGCATGAGGTAACCAACGTCGGCACCGACAAGTCGCATCTTGCGAACATGGCCAACCAAGCGAAGGCGGCATTGGAGGCGGAAAACCTCGAAGCCTTCGCCGATCGCGGCTACTTCAAAGGCGAGGAGATCCTCGCATGCGAAGAGGCTGGCATCACGGTCACGCTGCCAAAACCGCAGACATCGGAGGCGAAGTCGGAAGGCCGCTTCGGCAAGCAGGATTTCCGCTAATTTACTTTGGATTTACCCGGACTAACCGCTCGATTTTTATCAGAGCGGTCAGGGTCTTGGAACGAAGCCCTATCTTAGGAAACCGCCGCTCTATCCAGCTGAGCTACGGGACCGAGAGAAAGCTCCATAGCAGAGCAGGCGCCGGGTCGCCAGCCTCTGCCGAAGTGCCCGTTGCGGAGGCGGCCGCGCGGTATCACCCCGGTGGCGAACCATGCTAGCCTCCGCTTTTCCAGGCGGTAGCCCCGATCATTGGCAGTTTGGCGGATGTCCTCGGCAGACAGTCTTAACGACAACGCGGCCCAGCCGGTTCGCCGGAGACAGCGGAGCTCGCCGTTTCTGGTGCTCGCCGCCTGCCTGATGATCTTCGCCGCCGCGGTCGGCACAGCCTTTCTCCTGCTGCGGCCGACCACGCTGCGGATCGCGGTCGGGCCGTCGGGCAGCGATGATTCGAAACTGGTCGAGGCGCTGGCGCAAACCTTTGCCGATGACGGAAGTTCGGTCAGGCTTTCGGTGATCACGACCGCCGGCCCGGTCGACAGCATCGCGGCTCTCAAGGCCGGAAAGGCCGATCTCGCGGTCGCGCGCACCGATGAGGAAATGCCGGAGGGCACCGAATCCGTTGCCGTCGTGCGCAAGAACGTGGTCGTGCTCTGGACCGCCGCGGGCGCTGCGCGCAAGGCGGCCAGGAGGGCCGCGAGATCGAAGATCAAGGCGATCGACGACCTGCCGGGTCATCGCGTCGGTGTCGTCGGCCGAACCGACGTGAACCCAAAGCTGCTGCGCGTGATCCTGAAAGAATCCGGCGTCGATCCGGCAAAGGTGGAGATTTCGCAATTTGGTACCGACCAAGCCGCCGAGATGGTGCGCGATAGCGCCATCGATGCGTTCATGACCGTCGGCCCGCTCGACAGCAAGATCACCTTGGACGCTATCCTTGCGACCGCGCGTATCCGGGGCGAGCCGATCTTTTTGCCGATCGAGGTTTCCGAAGCGATCGCCACGCGGCACCCGCTTTATTTGTCCGAGGAAATTCCCGGCAGCGCCTTTACCTCGTCACCGGCGAGGCCCGACGACACGGTCGAGACGGTCGGCGTCAATCATCTGATCGTGACGCCGAAGGCGCTGTCCGAAACCACGATCGCGACCTTCACCCGGCAACTGTTTGCCGCCCGGGCCTCGCTCGCAAGGGAAATGCCGTACGCGCTCAAGATCGAAAAGCCGGATACCGACAAGGATGCCGCGATCCCCGCGCATCGCGGCGCCGCCGCCTATATCGACGGCAATGAAAAGAGCTTCATGGACAAGTACAGCGACTACGTCTGGGGCGCGGTGCTGCTGTTGTCCGTGCTCGGCTCCGCCAGCGCCTGGCTGCGTCATTATTTCAAGCGCGACGAGCGGAAGCTGAACACGCTACACCGCGACAAATTGCTGGCGACGATCTGCCTGGCGCGAAAGACCGCTTCGCTGGGGGAACTGGAAGCCTTGCATGCCGAGGCGGACGATATCCTGCGCGAGACGCTCGACTGCTATGATGACGGCGCGATCGAGGAATTGGACCTGGCGGCATTCAGCCTCGTGCTGCATCAGTTCCACCATGCCGTGGAAGAGCGGCGCGCCGCGCTCGGCGAACCCGCCAGCAATCTGCCCCGCATCCGCGTGAGCTAGACGCCGTTCTCCCGGCGCGGGCCTGCGAATCAGCCGGCCCCGGTGTAAGAGGAGCATCGACCCTCCCCGGTGCTCCCTCATGACCTCAAAGCCAAGCACTGCCTCGCGCGATATCAGGAACAGCGAGGCCGGCTGGGCGCCGCGGCTTGCGCGAGAAGCAAGGCTATCCGAACTCGACGCCCTGCTCGCGCGGCAATCCCATGGTGTCGATAATGTCGGTCTCGAGGTCGAACGCGCGGCACTCCTTAGCGCGCTCGACCGGCGGGGCGAAGCCCAGCAGGCCTTCATCGAACTGCTGCGCCGGGCGCCGACGAATTTTGGCGCGCTGAACCAGTTCGGGACCCTGTTGGCGGAGATGGGCGCGATCGATGCCGCCTGCCGCGTCTATGCCGAGGCGATCCTGCACCATCCGGCGAATCCGATGGCGCGCGTCAATCTCGCCAATTTGCTGTTGCGCGCCAACCGGCACGACGAGGCGCGCGTGCAATATGAGACGGCGTTGCAACTCGATCCGGATTATTCGCCGGCGCATCAGGGGCTCGGCGCCGTGCTGGCCGATCTCGGCGATCGCGCCGGCGCGCAAGCGCATTTCCGCCGCGGCTTTCGCGACCATGCGGTTTCGACGCTGCCCTATCGCGGCAGCGGGCCGCCGATCCGCCTGCTGCAATTGATCTCCTCCGGCGGCGGCAATATCCCGACGGCGTCTTTCCTCGACGACTGCATCTATCTCACCTCCGTCGTGGTCGCCGATCATCTCGATCCGCGCGCGGCTTTGCCGCCGCACCAGTTGATCTTCAATGCCATCGGCGATGCCGACCTCTGCCGGCCCGCGCTAGAGGCCGCCATTCGCGTGATCGCGCGCAGCAAGGCGCCCGTCATCAACGATCCCAATGCGGTGATGCAGACCGGCCGGATCGACAACGCCGGGCGGCTCGGCGCGATTGCCGGCGTGGTGACCGCGCGCACGGCGGCATTTTCGCGAGAGATCCTCGCCAGCGTCGATGGCGCCGGCTCGCTTGCCGGTGAAGGGTTCGCGTTTCCGTTGTTGCTGCGCTCGCCCGGCTACCACACCGGGCGCAATTTTGTTCTGGTCGAAACCGCGGCCGACCTGGCTGCGGCCGTGGCGGGCCTTCCGGGCGATCAGCTATTGGCGATCGAATATCTCGATGCCCGCGGCAAAGACGGCAACGCGCGAAAATACCGCGTGATGATGATCGATGGCGTGATCTATCCGCTGCATCTTGCGATATCGCGAAACTGGAAGGTGCATTATTTCACCGCAGACATGGCCGACCAACCTGGTCATCGGAGCGAAGAAGCGCGCTTTCTAGAAGACATGCCGTCGGCGCTCGGCGAGACGGCAATGGCCGCGCTGGAACGGATCAGAGACGCGCTCGGCCTCGATTATGCCGGCGTCGATTTCGCGATCGGTGCCGACGGCGAGTTGTTGCTGTTCGAGGCCAACGCGACCATGGTGATCGCGCCGCCGCGCCAGGACGAGCGCTGGGCCTATCGCCACGCGGCGATCGGAAAAGTGCTGGACGCGGTGACGGCCATGATCACGGCAAGGTCGGCGGCGCCGAAGCAGCGCGAGCAATCCGACGATTAGCCAACGCGGCCCCGCGCTCAGCGGCGCGCCGGCGACTGGAGTGCATTCGCCAGACCTTGCGGATCGTCGGTGCCGATGCGGCGGACCTCGTCCGACTTGAGGCGCAGCTCGACGGCATCGAGACCGGACACGTTGTAAAGCCGGAAGCTCGGCCCCATCCGGATGCCAAAGCCGTTCCACCAATGGTTCTTCACGACGGCGACTCCCTTGATCTCGTCAAGCGGAAGCCGGTAGGTCCACAGTCCCGGCCCGAAGTGCCATCGCAGCTCATCGTCGCCGACGTCGACCGTCAGCGAGGAGAACAGGATCGCAACCGCGACCAGCACGACCACCGGCGACCATTGCCCACTGCGCCAGGCGATCAGGGCATCGATCGCCGCGAACAGCAGACAGACAATCAACGTCAAGGTACCGCGCTGGGTGCGACGATAGGGCATGGTTTTTGACCCTCCTGAAAGCCCGATACAACCGAGCGTAGCATATCGGGCTTGTTGCAGATGCCGCTTCGTCGCCAAATTGGGCACGCGGGTTCACGGCGCCCCACGCGGCACACCGACTTGAATATTCACAAGCTTGCGACTGCCGCGGGCGGCCTGCCCGCGCGGTGAATGCGATCCGCTGCGTCAAGAAAAAATCGCGCAACTGATGCGGGAAAATTGTCCGGTTCCGGGGTTGCAGGCGGCCCCAAAATGGCAACAATCCGCTGCAATTATGTTGACGGAACTGGCGGGGATAATTCCTTTGATTCGATCGCACATACCCGCGCTGCTTGTTGGTGCGACTGGCGCCCTGATGGTGCTGCAGCCGTCGAACGCGCATGCGCAATGGTGGAGCCGCGCGCCGGCCGACTTCGAGGCATGTGCCGACGTCGCGGAGAAAGCGCCCAGCAAGGAAGAGAAAACCACAGCGCTCGCCGAATGCAACGCGAAATTCGCCGGCCGCCGCAAGCCCGGCGGCGGCTACACCTACTACGATTTCATGCAGGACCGCACCTTCGATATCGCGGGCCCGAATCCGACGCCGGAAGAGCAGAAGAAAATCGACGAGCAATATGCCGTCTATCTCGAGAACCAGCGGCGCAACAGCATCGCGGCGGCGTTCGCGGCAAAACAGCAGCAGGTGCAACAGGTACAGACGGTCTCGCTGCGCAGCGAACCTGAAAGAGTTCCGCTGCCGATCAGGCGCCCAAAAGCCGCAAACTGCGTCAAGAATTCGTTTTCCTGCGAATGGCCGCGGCTCTCGGAAAGCCTCAACGAACTGAAGAAAAAACTGTTCACCTCGTCGTCGAGCAAGGCCAAGCGGAGCTGACGCTCTATCGCGTCAATCCGTGATCACCAGCGCCCAGAACCTTCGGTAGGGCGAGTTTGTATTGTTGGCAAAGGCAACGCCGACGCGATGGGCCGGATCTAGTGGGGATGCTTGCGCTTGACGTGATGCGGGCCAACCGGCCTCGGAGCCGGCGCCACCGGCGCAAAGACGACTGTTGCTGGCGCCCTTTGCTCCTGCAATCGCGCATCGTATCCCGGCGATGGCGTCACCGTCGGCGGCGCCGCACGCGCTGGCGCGATCAAAACTGAACCGACCGACATCGCAACAGCCGTAATGGCAAGGGACGCATAAAGCCGCTTCATCCTGTTCCTCCCGCTGCCGCCTCGCTGCGCTGGCGCGCTTCCGAAAGTAAAATCGCGCCGGAACGGCGCGATTTCAAGGCAGGCGGGGACCGAAGCGTCAATTCGTGATGTGGGCGGTCTGGACCGCGTGGTTGAACATGGCGTTCAATGAGTTGGTGATATCCTGCGGCGTGTTCGCGGTGTAGAAGTAGCTGCCCGCGGAGTTGGGCGGCGACGCGCAGCTTTGCAGACTGCCCGGGATATCCGGGATGATGTTGTTGACATAATCGTCTTCGTCACCGGCAAAAGAGGCGTTCACGGGATTGATCGGCACGTAGGGAATATAGAGCACGGAAATGGTGATGCCGCGGTCCTTGAGCGGCTTGCAGACTGCAATTGGGTCTATCGTGGTGGCGTGGTTGCTGCCCGACCAGCTGCCGTTGGGAACGCCTTTGACCTGGTTGTCTTGTGCGCCATCGGTGACGAGGAAGACGTAGGGCTTCGTGTTGTTCGAGGCGCTGCCGTCACCGACGCTGGTGATCAGGGTGTTCATGCTGCTGAACGCATTGTCGATATGCGTGCCGCCGGAGCCGAGGGTTGCATTCGTATTGGTATCAAGCAGCGAGGCCAGGTTGGAGGCGGCATTGGTGATGGCCGAGCCGTTGATGCTGGTGGTCAGCGGGGAATAATTTGAATCGAGGTACCGGATGAACGGGTACAGACCGATCCGGTATTGATTGATAACCTTCTCGGTGTTGTTAGCCGTTTGGAATAGCTGGGTCACGGCGTAGCCGACCGCATCGAGACGCAACTGGATGCAGGAGTCGGTGCCGGCGGTCGGGCAGGACGTAACTGCTCCTATACCCCACTTGGGATCCGTGTTGAGCGAACCCGGCAGGCCGGGAATCATCGAATCTGGCAAGCCAGGCTTCTGCTTCGGCACTTGGGCAGTCGACGTCATGTTGATGAGGTTAGAGAGCAAGGTCTGACTGACGCGCGAATACACGAAGCCCATGCAATAATTGTTCGTATTGTATTGCTGAGAATAATTGGCATTGGTAGCGGGATTGGGATTGGGAGCGGCAGGGGGAGTGACAGGGGGATCGACGCACGCGCTCTTTTGCGGCGCGAAATGGCAGGCCAGGGTACAGCCGGTGCGATATTGGACCCAGTTATCCGGGTTGATCGACTGCATCCGCACGGCTTCGGCCGGCGTCGATGGCAGGCCCATCGACCCCGAAACGTCCAGCGTCAGATAGAAATCGAGATACGCCGGCAGCGAGCTGCTCGCTTTCGAAGTGCCGCCGATCGTCAGGTTCTGGAAACCGATGACACCCAGGAACGACGCCGGGACCTGCGCGCTGAACGTGACGTTGGCCGTCAGGATGGTAGCACTCTTGGTGACGGTCGAGGTCACCGAAAGATTGGTGTAGCCGGTGGTCGTGGCCGCGTTGCCGTTGAAGATGTTGTTGGCTTCAGCAACGCCCGCCGCCACCGAGCCGTTCGATGTCATCGCCGCCGCCGCCTTGTAGCCGGCCGAATTCTGCGAAATCGAGGCGACGCTCGCGGCATCGGCCGCGGATTGCAGCTTGGCCTTCATCCGGGTCGCAGTCGAATAGTCGATCGCGACTCCGACGGCCGTAATGATCGGGATCACCGCGATGCCGAAGATAACAGCGATATTCGCGCTCTTGTCGCGACCAAAGCGGGCGAGCAGCGCCATTGCATTTCGTGAGTGCCGGGGTGTCGACATGTCAGGCAAATCCTCTCCCGCGAAGCCGCAGAATGTGCCTGGGCATCATAGGGGCGAAACCGTTGACGGATTCTATCCAGGATGTTCGAAATCCCGCCATTTCGCAGTGCCTTGAACCGCGAAATCGCACCAATTTTCGTTAAAATTGAATGAAGTTTCGCAAGGCCCCGCCCCCTCACGGCCGGATCTGATCCGGCGCCAGTCCTGGCGAGCCCTTACCGAGGGCCTCGGCCTGCCGGACCAGCTCGACGACGCGGCGCGACAAGGGCGCCCTCAGCCCATGGCGGTCGGCAATCGCGGTGACGACCCCTTGCAGATAATCGATTTCGGTGCGGCGACCGCGCTGCAGATCCTCCCACATCGAGGAGCGCGCTTGCGGATCGATCTGCATCGTCCGCCCGAGCAGCATGCCGAAGATGCCGTCGGGCAGCCGCAGCAGAGGCGGCATCCAGACGGACGGGATCGGCGTCGGCGATACCGGCGAAATCCCCTCCGCCCTGATCGCCATCAGCCCCTCGGCCATCTGGTCGGCGAACAGCCTCCGCCATTGGCGCTGCGCCAGCTGCTCGCACAACGGCAGGTCTGAGAGCGCATTGAGCGCGTTGTTGAGGTTGACGATCAGCTTACCCCATTGCACGCCGACGATATTGCCGCTGGCGCGCATTTTTAGGCCCGGCACCGAAAGCCTCTCGGCGGTGCCGGCGCGATCCTGCTCGATATAAATGTCGCCCGAGGTTGAGCGATGAAATCGCCCCTCGCCGATCGCAACCACATTGAACGGCACCATGCCGCCGAGCACCTGCCGCCCGGCCAGCCGCGCGCGCAAGCTCGCGACATTGCCGACGCCGTTCTGCAAGGAGACGATGACAGCGTCCCTTGGCGCATGGCTTGCGATGGTATCGGCCATGCCGGCGGTGTCGGCGCTCTTGACCGTCACCAGCACCACGCCGGCATCCCTGAAAATCGAAGGATCATCCGACAGCGTCAGCCTATTCGCGGCGATCTTCCGCTCGGAGCCGTCGAAGCCGGTCAGCCGCAGGCCATCGGCCCTGATTTCAGTGATCAGGTGCGGCCGCGCCAGCAATACAACGCGCTGGCCGGCAGCCGCCAGCATGCCGCCGACGAAGCAGCCGATGCTGCCGGCCCCCGCCACGCCGATCGGCCGGCCCGAATTCATCCTGCTTCCTTTGCCGCTTTCCTTTTGCCTTGGTGCGCTGCACCGATAACAGAGCCCGCGTTCGCTGCCTATCGAACGCGCAAACACCCGGTCCGACCGCGCCTCGAAACCCTGCCTTGTAACCGTCATGGGCCGCCGTTATGTTTTTCCCGCGGGGCGAGCAGTCGGCAGGAGATAACCATGGGTTTACTCGACGTACTGAACGGCATGCAGCAAGGCCCGCGCGGCCCCTCTACCTCTAACCCGAGCGCGCCATCCAGCGGCGGAATGTCGCCGATGACGATGGCGATCCTGGGTCTACTTGCCTGGAAGGCCATCAAACACGTGACCGCCAGCCAGCCTGGCGCTGCCCCACAACCGGCGCCTTCGCCCGCCGGCGGCGGAATGGGCGGTGGTCTCGGCAACGTCCTGAAGGGCCCTCTCGGCGGCCTGCTCGCAGGCGGCGCTGCGGGCAGCGTGCTCAGCGGCGGGCTCGGCGACGTGCTCAAGCAACTGCAGCAGAGCGGCAATAGCGAAACCGCGAATTCCTGGGTCGGCAAGGGCGACAACAAGCCGATTGCCCCGGGCGATCTCGCCAAGGCGCTCGGCGCCGACCAGATCAATGCGCTGGCCTCGCAAAGCGGGCTGGAGCCGGATGAATTGCTCAGCGGCCTCAGCCGCTATCTGCCCCAGGTGATCGATCATCTGACGCCGGACGGCAGGCTGCCGACCGACAGCGAACTATCCGGCCGGCTCTGAAGTCACGACCTCAACGCCTGCGCTTCGCGACCTGTTTTCAGTCAAGGAAAGGACGACAGCCATGAGCGGCATTCTCTGGGTTATCCTCGTCGGCTTTATTGCGGGCATCATTGCGCGCATGCTTTCGCCAGGGCCGAACAACCCGAGCGGCTTCATCCTGACCACCGTGCTCGGCATCGTCGGTGCGTTCCTCGCAACCTTCATCGGCCAGGCGATCGGCCATTACGGCCCCGACCAGGGCGCAGGACTTCATCACCGCAACGATCGGCGCGCTGATCGTGCTGTTCATCTGGAACCGGCTGGTGGCGCGCGGCGTGATTCCTGACTTTAATAAATGACGGCGTAGCCGTCATCCCGGGGCGCGAAGCGAACCCGGGATCTCGAGATTCCGGGTCTGGTGCTAACGCACCATCCCGGAATGACGAAGCCCTTCACGAGATAAGATGCATGCCGGCGTCCATGCGAACCACTTCGCCGGTCATCTGGCTCGACGCGGCGCCTGCCAGGAAGCACACCAGTTGCGCGATGTCGTCAGCGGATGAGGCGACCTTGAGCGGCACCTTCGATATCACGGTGTCGCGCACCTGCTTGGCACCGGCTTCGCCACGACCCTTGGTGAACCAGGGCGTATCAATATAGCCGGGGCACACGGTGTTGACGCGGATCAAGGGCGCCAGCGCCCGCGCCAGCGAATAGGTCATGGTGTTGAGCGCGCCTTTGCTCGCGGCATAGGCGACCGACGAGCCGACGCCGCTGATGCCGGCCACCGAAGAGATGTTGACCACGGCCGATGCCCGGCTAGATGCCTTGGCGGCCGTCTCCAATAGCGAGCGCGCCGCGCGGATCATCTGGTACGGGCCGATGGTGTTGACGCCAAAGATGCGCTGGAAATCCTCGGCCGAGAGGCCGTCGAGATTGTCGTGTGCCATGTGTTTTGTGGTGCCGGCATTGTTGATCAGCGCATCCAGCCGCCCAAAAGGTGCTGCCGCCGCCACGATCTTCCTGCAATCCTCATCGCGCGAGACATCGCCCTGCACGACGACGACGTCGCCGCCGGCCTTGCGGCAAAGATCGGCGGTCTCTTCGGCTTCCTTCTTGCTGTTGGAATAGTTGACGACGATGCGCGCCCCGCCCTTGGCGAGAATGGCCGCGGTTGCCGCTCCCAGACCGGATGCAGACCCCGTTACGATCGCGCACAAACCATCCTTCGACATCCGCGTTTCCTCTTATCGTTGACCCGCTGTTGCGAATCGTTGTTGACCCGCTGCTGCGGGTTGATGTTGACCCGTTGTTGCGGCTGCCGCTTTACCATATCGCGCAGCCCGGTTGCTGCAAATCGGCGAAACTCCGCTATGCGGAATTAATTCCCGCCCCGCATGCCCCCCTGCAGACAGCGCTTGTCACGGCTATGGCTTTTCCCCATCATAAAGCGCAAGAAAAGACCGAAGAATGATCGAGAAAAGATCGCAAACCTGAGGTCGCGGCGGAACAGCCGGGCTGGTGGTATGCCAATTCAATGTCGGGGAACGCCGTGGCGGAGAGTGAGAACATCGTCGTCGAGACCGCGGAAAAGATCTTTACCGATCTCGCCGACGCCCAGACCATCAATCGCGACAAGAAGGGCGAGTGGAAAGCGCCGCTGTGGCGAGCGCTGAGCGAGGCCGGCCTGCCGCTGTCCTGGGTAGCCGAGGAATTTGGCGGCTCGGGCGCAAGCCTCGCCGAAGGGTTTGGCGTGCTCGGCGCTGCCGGGCGCTTTGCGATCGCAGTGCCGCTGGCCGAAACCATGCTGGCCGGCTGGCTGCTCGCGCAAGCCAGGATATCCTCGCCCGAAGGCGAGATGACGGTTGCCCCCGCAAGTCCGAAGGACCGCATCACGCTCAATGCCGACGGCAGCCTCTCGGGGCGCGCCCGCGGCGTTCCCTTTGCCAAGGCGGCGAAGCACATCGCGGTGCTCGCGAGCGGAAACGGCGGCCTCTCGATCGCGCTGGTCGATGCCGCCAAAATCCGCATCGAGGCCGGGCTCAATCTCGGTGGCGACCACAGCGATACCGTGAACTTCGATCATGTCCAGCCGCTTGCGGTCAAACCGGCGCCGAAAGGGATCGACCAGACCACGCTGATGCTGATGGGCGGCGTCGCGCGCAGCCTGCAGATCGCGGGCGCGCTGGAATCGATGCTCGAGATTTCAGCGTGCGCTATTCCAACGAGCGCGTCGCGTTCGAGAAGAAGATTTCGAAATTCCAGGCGGTGCAGCACAATCTCGCGAAACTCGCCGGCGAGTCGGCGGCGGCGCTGGCGGCCGCGACCTCGGCCGCCGACGCCATCGCCAACGCCAAATCCTTCGACGACGCGGTGTTTCTGGAAGCGGTGTCAGCGAAAATCCGCTGTTCGGAAGCGGCCGAAAAGGGCGGCGCGATCGCCCATCAGGTGCATGGCGCGATCGGCTTCACCATCGAGCACATCCTGCATCGCTACTCCCTGCGCGCGCTGGCCTGGCGCGACGATTTCGGCTCCGAGAGCTATTGGGCGGTCGAGCTCGGCAGACTGGTCGCCGTGCGCGGCGCCGACGAATTGTGGCCGCTGGTCGCGTCGCGCTGAACTTTTCTAGGACATCTGGAACTCGAGACTCAACATGACCGCAGCCCTCCGTTTCGATCCGATCCGCCTGCCGCCCGAATGCGTCGAGCTTCGCAAGGAAGTGCGCGCTTTCCTCGCCGAAGAGATCGCCGCCGGCACCTTCGACCCGTTCAAGCCCAACCGCGAGGACACCGACGTGCCGGAATTTTCCCGCAAGGTCGGCGCCCGCGGCTGGCTCGGCATGACCTGGCCGAAGAAATATGGCGGCCATGAGCGCTCGTTCCTCGAGCGCTATGTCGTGACCGAGGAGATGCGGGTCGCCAACGCGCCGACGCGGCGCTTCTTCGTCGCCGACCGGCAGAGCGGCCCGGTGCTTCTGAAATACGCGCCCGAGCACATCAAGATGGACATCCTGCCGCGCATCTGCCGCGGCGAGGTCTGCTTTGCGATCGGCATGAGCGAGCCGAATTCCGGCTCCGACCTGTTCGCGGCCAAGACCAGCGCGACCAAGACCGACGGCGGCTATCTGATCAACGGCACCAAGATCTGGACCTCGTCGGCGCATATCGCCGACTACATGATCGCGATCTTCCGCACCTCGCCGCCGACCAAGGAAAACCGCCGCCACGGCCTGACCCAGTTCCTGGTCAAGATGAAGCAGCCGGGCATCCAGGTGAACCCGATCGGCCAGATCACCGGGCAGTACGAATTCAACGAGGTGGTGTTCACCGACCACTTCATGCCCGACGATCACGTGCTCGGCGAGATCGACGGCGCCTGGAAGCAGGCGACCATCGAACTCGCCTATGAGCGCTCGCGGGCCGGAACGTTTCCTGGAAACCTATTACGTGCTCACCGAGCTGGTGCGCGCGGTCGGCAACGAATCCGGATACCCGCAGCGCCGAAGGCATCGGCCGGCTGGTGGCGCAGCTGCACACCATGCGGCGGATGTCGGTCTCGGTCGCCGGCATGCTGCAGGCCGGCAAGGAGCCGGTGGTGGAAGCCTCCATCGTCAAGGACATCGGCACGGTGTGGGAGCAGCAATTGCCGCACCGGGTGCGCGATCTCGCCGCCTTTGTCGATGAGACCGCGACCAACCGCGAAACGCTGGAGCAGCAATTGTCGTTCGCGATCAAGACCGCACCGAAACTGACCATCCAGGGCGGCACCACGGAGGTGCTGCGCGGCATCATCGCGCGCGGGCTTGGCCTGCGCTAGGCGCGCGGCCCTGGTCTGCGCTAATTCAACGAGGAAACAACATGAGCAAATTCACGGATATCGGCGTCGAGAAGCACGGCCATGTCGGCCTGATCGAAATCCGAAAACCGCCGCTGAATTTCTTCGACGTCTCGCTGATCAACCAGATCGCGGACGCGCTGGAGGAATTCGACCGCGATATCGAGATCCGCAGCTCGGTGCTCGCCGCGCAAGGCAAGGCGTTCTGCGCCGGCGCCAATTTCAACGATCCGGCGCGGCAGGAGCAGGAAGTGCGCGCGCAAAACGATCCGGCCTCCAACCTGCCGATCAATCACCTCTACGTCCAGGCGGTGCGCATCTTCCGCAACAAGAAGCCGATCGTCGCAGCCGTGCATGGCGCCGCGATCGGCGGCGGCCTCGGGCTTGCGGTGTCGGCGGATTTCCGCGTCACCTGCCCCGAAGCGCGCTTCGCCGCCAATTTTACCAAACTCGGTTTCCATCCCGGCTTCGGTCTGACCGCGACGCTTCCCGAACTGGTCGGCAAGAACAATGCGGAACTGATCTTCTACACCAGCCGCCGTGTCACCGGCGAAGAGGCCACCCGGATGGGCCTCGCCAATGTGTGCGTGCCGCAGGATCAGGTGCGCGCCGAGGCGATGAAGCTCGCGCACGAGATCGCCGAATGCTCGCCGCTCGGCCTGATCTCGACCCGCGCGACCATGCGCGCCGGCCTCGCCGACCGCGTGCTCGCCGCGACCAATCACGAACTGGTCGAGCAAACCAAGCTGCGCGCCACCGAGGATTTCAAGGAAGGCGTCAAGGCCACCACCGAACGCCGCGTCGCCAATTTCAAGGGGCGGTGAGGTTTAGCGCACTCTATCGTTCCCTCCCCCCTTGCGGGGGAGGGTTGGGGTGGGGGGTGGCCGCGGGCGAAACTGTAGCAATCTGTGATCGCAGCGCCACGCACTTCACTCGCACCACCGACGCGGCACCCGCAACCCCGACCCCTCCCCGCAAGGGGGAGGGGAGAAGAAAGCGGGACGACGGCTATTTCTTCCTCACCGCCAGCGCATCGACCATCGTGACGCCCTGCCCTATCGGGTGCACCAGCACCGGGTTGAGCTCGATCTCGGAAATCTCGCCGGCGTGGTGCGGCGGCGAGCATCGAGACCTGCGCGATCAGTTGCGACAGCGCTGGCACATCGGCTTTCGCCGCGCCGCGAAATCCGTTGAGCAGGGGTGCTGCCTTCAACTCGGCCAGCATCGCAGACGCTTCAGCCGCGCCGACCGGCGCGGGGCGGTAGATCACATCGCGGAACAGTTCGGTGGTGATGCCGCCAAGCCCGACCATGATCATCGGACCGAAGGTCGCATCCAGCAAAGTGCCGATGATGATCTCGACGCCCTTCTTGGCCATTGGGCCGACCAGCACGCCCTGGATCGCCGCATTGGGCCGATGCTTTTGCGCGTTGTCCAGCAGCTCGCGATAGGCGATGAACGCCTCGCCCTTGGTCGTGATCTTGACGCGCACGCCGCCGACTTCGCTCTTGTGCGGGATATCCGGCGACTGGATCTTCATCGCAAGCGGAAAGCCAACGCGAGCGATCGCGGCGTCGAGCGCGTCACGTCGCGTCGACCAGCACCTCGTCGGGCAGCGCCATGCCGGCGGCGCGCAGCAGCGACTTGCTGTCGGCTTCCGAAAGCACCGGCGATTTCAAATGCGCGGAGATATCGCGCGGCGGCAGCGCCGCAGCCATCGGCCGGCGGCGCCAGCTTGAATTTTGCGTATTGCGCAAGCTGCCGCAGCGCGACGCCGACATGGGTCAAGCCCGACAGCACCACAACGCCGGATTGCGCGAGTTCGCGGCGCGCGAACTCCGAGGGCAGCGTGTAGGAATAGAACACCACCGGCTTGCTCTGCGCGTCGATCACCGGCTTCAGCTCGGCCTGTTTGAACGGCATCCGCGTCTCGCTCGACAGCGACAGCACCACCAGGATGGCGTCGACTTCGTCCGAGACGTCGAGCAGGTCGATGCTCTTCTGCAAGCCGCCGGAGTGCACGCCCTGCGCGGTGACGTCGATCGGGTTGCGCGTCGCGCCATAGGACGGCAGCAGCTTCTTGATCTCGGACTGGATGCCTTCAGACAAATCCGGCACCTTCAGGCCCTGCATCGAGACGGTATCCGCGCCCCAGATGCCGGCGCCGCCGGACACGGTGAGCACGGCGACGCGATCGCCCTTCGGCAGCGGGTTCGTCGTCAGCACGGCCGCGATCGTGACGGCCTCGTCGAGATCGTTGGAGACGATAAAGCCATATTTGGCGAACACCGCGTCATAGGCCGCCGACCAGCCGGCCATGCTGGCGGTATGCGAGGCCGCGGCGCGCTCGCCGGCGCCGGAGCGGCCGACCTTGGTGACGATGACGGGCTTTCCGATCTCCGCGGCGCGGCGCGCGGCGGCGAGGAATTTATCGACGTCGCTGATGCCCTCGATGAACAGCAGGATCACGTCGGTCGATGCATCCTGCACCATGTATTCGAAGAACTCGCCGGCGCCGAGATCGCTTTCATTGCCGGCGCTGACGACGTAACTCAGCGCAACGCCAAGCGCCTTGGCGCGGTGATAGATGGCAAAGCCGATGCCACCGCTTTGCGCGACAATGCCGATCCGCCGCTTGCTCGCGACCAGTGGCGCTGTGCCCGGCTTGACGTCGACGGTCGGACTGAAGGTCGCGGCGACACGCTGGACCTGGCTGTAGAATCCTTCGGCGTTGGGGCCGGAAATCCGCATGCCCGTCTTTTTGGCGAGGCTGGCGATCCTGTCCTGCATCGCGGCGCTGTCGCCGCCTTCTTCCGCAAATCCCGACGAGATGATGACCGCGTTCTTGACGCCGGCGGCGGCGCACTGTTCGAGCGCGCCGAGCACCGCGCGCGCCGGAATGATGATGACCGCGAGATCGATCGGCCGCGCCGACATCGGCGATCGACTTGTAGCATTTCAGCCCGTCGATCTCGCCGTAGTTCGGATTGACGGGATAAAGTTTTCCGGGATAATCGTTCTTGCGCAGCATCGACAACAGCCGCCCCGGGATTTTCTCCTGATCGCGCGAGGCGCCGATCAGGGCGATGCTTTGCGGCGCGAAGAAGCTGTCGAGCGGATGCGGCATTCAACACCGTCCTTCTATTCTTCTGGTCCAGGACGGGCTCAGTGCATCACCGTCATCCTGAGGTGCGAGCGCAGCGAGCCTCGAAGGATGCGCGGCCGAGATGCAACCGTCGTCCTTCGAGACGCGCGCGATGCGCGCTCCTCAGGATGACGGTTCTGGAGATGATGACGAGCGATGTTCACGCCCCCAGTCTGAAAGTCACGCCGCAAATAAGAAACTCGTTGCCCGACACCTTATATCTCTTCACTCCAGCGGCATCACGCACCTTTGCGACATCAGCGACGCGAAACGTCAATCCGCTCATGATCTCGCTTGGGCCCTTGACGAAGGTAAAACTGCAATTCGGCAATTTCAGCTCGGCTTCGCCGTTGTCGCCCTTGCCGGCGGCAACGCCGATGATCTTGCCCCAATGCGCGGCGAGATCATGCGGCTCCGGGCTTTGCATCTCGACGCCGATCAGCGCCTGCGTCACGTCCTTGCGAATGAAATTCTGCCAGTCGGGTCCCGCCGGCGGATAGGGCCCCAGAACATCGTCGCTGCCGTCGGTGTGGTTGAACTCGATAAAGGCGGCGCGGCAATCGCGCGGATGCAGCTGCACGCCGTGATAGGGCGCATGCGTGATCAAATTGGCGGTGCGCACGCCAATCGCGTTGGCATCCTTGCCGCGTTCGTCCGGATCGTCGCAGCAGAAGATCGCCATATAGCCGCCGCGGCCGCCGGTCTTTTCGATGAAGCGCCCTGCCGCGGTGCCTTGGCGGAACGGCGCGACCACCTCCAGCAAAATCGTATCGACCGGCAGCAGCGCGTTCTCGAGGCCATATTTGGCGACGTTGCCGTCGCGATAACAGTCGTTGAGCCCCATGATGCCGGCGATATCGGAAATTGCGGGCTCGAGCTGCGGCGCGACCAGACAGATCTGCCGCAGCCTCATGTAGCTCGCCACGTCAATGGCCCTGAAAGACGGGCTTGCGCTTCTCGACGAAAGCCTTGGCGGCCTCCTTGTGGTCGGCGGTCTCGCCCGCGCACGAGTGATGGATCGCTTCCCCGTCGAAGCAGGCTTCGAGCGACAAATGCTCGGCGTTGTTGATGTTGCGCTTGATGTAACCGAGCGTCACCGACGGCCCCTGCGCCAGCGACAGCGCAAGCTCGATACGCGGCCGCGTCGATTTCAGCGTCGGGCACGACCTTGGTCACCATGCCGAGCGCAAGCGCTTCCTGCGCGGTCAGCACCGGCGAGGTCAGATAAAGCTCGCGCGCCTTGGCGCTGCCGAGCAGATGGGTGAGAAAATAAGTGCCGCCGTAATCGCCTGAGAGACCGACCTTGGCGAAGGCGGTGGTGATCTTGCAGGACGCTGACGCGACGCGGAGATCGCAGGCGAGCGCGATCGACAGCCCCGCGCCGGCGGCGGCGCCATCGAGCTGGGCGACCACTGGCTTTGGCATCTCGTGCAGGATCCGCGAGACCTCCATGCCGCTTGCGCAAGTTTGTCATCTTGGCTTCGAACGGCAGCGGCGCGCGGCCCTCCGCCATCGACTTGACGTCGCCGCCGACGCAGAAGGTGCCGCCAGCGCCCTTCAAGCAGCACGGCGCGGACCTCGTGATCCTCCTGGCGCCCGCCGCGCCGCCTCGACCAGGCCCCGCGTCATGTCCGGATTGAGCGCATTGCGCCGGTCGGGACGGTTCATGGTGATGGTGAGGAGGCCTTGGTCGAGGTTTTGCAGGACCATTTCATTTGCGCTCATGCGATTTCGCTTTCGTTGTTGTTGTTTATCTTCGTCATTCCGGGGCAATGCGAAGCATTGAACCCGGAATCTCGAGATCCCCGGTGCGCAATTGCGCATCTGACGGTTCGATGCTGGCGCATCGCTCAGGGATGACTTCGTCACTCCGTTACTTCTTCACCAGCGGGCAGCGCGAGGCTTCCAGCGACTGGAACGCCTCGTTGCCGGGAACGGTCGCGAGCAGCTTGTAGTCGTCCCAGCGCCCCTTGGATTCCGACGGCTTCTTGACCTCGAACAGATACATGTCGTGCACCATGCGGCCGTCCTCGCGGATCCGCCCGTGCTTGGCGAACATGTCGTTGATCGGGGTCTCCTTCATGATCTTCATGACGGCGGCGGCATCGGTGGTGCCGGCGGCCTTCACCGCCTTCAGATAATGCGTGACCGAAGAATAGACGCCGGCCTGCGCCGAGGTCGGCATCCGCTTGATGCGCTCCATGAAGCGTTTTGAAAACGCGCGCGTCTCGTCGTTGAGGTCCCAATAGAAGGCTTCGGCCAGCAACAGCCCCTGCGCGGTCTCGAGGCCCGACGCTGTCGATGTCGGTGACGAAGGCGAGCAGCGGCGAGATTTTCTGGCCGCCCTTGACGATGCCGAACTCGGCCGCCTGCTTGATCGCGTTGATGGTGTCGCCGCCGGCATTGGCGAGCCCGATCACCTTGGCTTTCGAGGCCTGCGCCTGCAGCAGGAACGACGAGAAATCCGAGGTGTTGAGCGGATGGCGGACGCTGCCCAGCACCTTGCCGCCGGTCTTCAGCACGACATTGGTGGTGTCCTTTTCCAGATCCTGCCCGAACGCATAATCCGCGGTCAGGAAGAACCAGCTGTCGAGGCCCTGCTTGACCGCGGCAAGACCGGTGACATTGGCCTGCGCAAAGGTATCGAACACATAATGCACGGTGTAGGGACCGCAGGCCTCGTTGGAGAGCCGGATCGAGCCGGGCCCGTTGAACATGATGATCTTGCCGCGCGCCTTCGCGACCTCGAGCGCGGCGAGCGCGGTGGCGGAGGCCGCGACGTCGAACATCATCTCGACGCCCTGGTTGTCGAACATGTCGCGGGCGATATTGGCGGCGAGATCGGCCTTGTTGAGATGGTCGGCGGTGACGATCTCGATCTTGCGCCCGAGCACCTCGCCGCCGAAATCCTCCGCCGCCATCTTGGCGGCCGTCTCGCTGCCGGCGCCGGTGATGTCGGCGTAGAGGCTCGACATGTCGAGGATGCCGCCGAGTTTCAGCGGAGGTTTTGTTTGTGCGAAGGCCGAGGTCGCGGCGAGCGCCACCAGCGAGGCGACAACGCCGGCAAAAATCCGTTTCATCGAAACCTCCCGGGAACTGCCGCTATCTCACGTGGCGGCTTTCATTTTCCGTTGCCGGCAATCATGCCGCATGCGTTCCGTAGCGGCAAGCAGCCGGTGGATGCGCGCCGGTGCCGGTTTTTCCGCTAAGCGGAATGATGGTTTAAGCTTGTTTTTCCTCGACCGCCCAAACAGTCCTTCTCGGGGGAAACGTGGTTGCGCTCGAGCCGCTTCCCGACGCATCGATCAATTTTCCAGCGGATGACGATTTGCGGATCGACGCCAGCCTGCGGAGCGGCTAAGTGAGGCCCGCGAAAACGAGGGCAAAAGCCATGATGGAAAAGACCCGCCACACATCGCTTTCAAGGGATCAAACCGAAATCCTGGCGCTGATCGAGCGATGGACGGCGGCCGTTCGCAACGAGGATCGGGCGGCCATCCGCGAAAATCACCACGCCGACATGCTGATGTTCGACGTCCCGCCGCCGTTCCAGTCGCGTGGGCTCGAAGCGTATATGGCGACCTGGGAGACATTTTTCTCAACGGCAGAGAAGCCGGTTGCATTCGACTTTCACGACATCGAGATCACCGCCGGCGAGGAAGTCGCCTTCGCCAGCGCGGTCGGAAGCTGCGTTTACTTCGATACGAAAGGCAAGCGGCAACCGCTGCAGTTTCGATTGACGATGGGCTTGCGCAGGATCGGCGGCCGCTGGCGCGTCACGCACGAGCACCATTCAGTGCCCGCCGAGGACTAGCGCATGCGGCTCGGGCTCGCCGCGTCCGCAGTGCTGCCGAGCCTTCTGCTTGTCGCCGCCGGCATTCATCCGGCAAGCGCCGCGGCTTGTCTGTTCGAGCCGCAGGGCGAAGGACGTGTCACCGCGGTGACTGATGCGCGCGGTTTTCGCCTCGAAGATGGCCGCGAAATTCGCCTCGGCGCGATGTGACGTTGCGCGGCCAGGACGACGCGCCCGACCGTTCCGGCCGGCAAGTGGCTTTCGTGTATCTTGCGGGCTCCGAGACGCCGGTGCAGAACGAACTGTTGAGGCAAGGCGAGGCGCTGGTCTCCGCAGATATCGCCGACAAGGACTGCGCCTCGGCGCTGTTTGCGGCCGAGGCGCAGGCGCGGCAGGCCAAAAAGGGAACCTGGGCCGATGCTTCCGTCATAAAAAACGCGGAAAGTGCGGACGATATTTTGACCGGGATCGGGCGGTTTACGGTGGTCGAGGGCAAAGTTCTGTCCGTACGGCAGGCCGGGGCAACGACTTATCTCAATTTTGGGCGGAACTGGACGCGGGACTTTGCTGTGACTATTTCAAGGCGCATGATGCCGGCGGTCGAGGCTGCCGGGCTCATCGTTAAGTCCCTAGAGAATAAGAAGATTCGAGTCCGCGGCGTGGTCGAGGCGCGCGGCGGGCCACGGATCGAAGTGCTCCGGGTGGGGCAAATTGAGGTGCTGAGCGTGAACTAGCGTGCGGAACGCGCGCGTATCCTAAGAGTAGTTCAAGTGAATGGGTTAGTGGGTCGGCGCAAAAGGGGAATGAGCCGCCGCCTTTGGGCTGCGTCGGGGCTGGTCTGCCTCGTGCTGACGCTTGCAGCCTGCGGCGACATGGGCCGTTTCCAGACGGCAGCTCCCTCGACCACCCCCGCCAAGCCGAACCGCACCATCGCCCAGACGCCCGCCGCCGAAAAAGAGCATGAGCGTATCCTTTCCTCCTACGGCGGCGCCTATGACGATCCGAAACTGGAGGCGCTGATCGGCAAGACCGTCGACAAGCTGGTTGCGGCCTCCGACCGGCCCGATCAGGCCTACAAGGTGACGATCCTCAATTCCGGCGCGGTGAACGCGTTCGCGCTGCCGACCGGCCAGCTTTACGTCACCCGCGGCCTGATCGCGCTTGCGAGCGACACTTCCGAATTATCCTCGGTGCTGTCGCACGAGATGGCGCATGTGCTCGCAAAGCACGCCTCGATCCGCGAAGACCAGGCGCGCCAGGCCGCGATCGTCGCCCGCGTCGTCACCGACATGAGCAGCGATCCGGATCTGACCGCGTTTGCGCTCGCCAAGTCGAAGCTGACGATGGCGAGCTTCTCGCGCCACCCAGGAGTTCGAGGCCGACGATATCGGCGTCGGCATTTCGGCGCGCGCGCATTTCGATCCCTTACGGCGCGGCGCGGTTTTCTGACCTCGATGGAACGCAATGCGGAACTCAAGGCCGGCAAGACCGCGCTCGATCCGCGCGTGCAGGACTTTCTGTCGTCGCATCCGGCGACACCAGAGCGGGTGCAGCGAGGCGCAGACAACGGCGCGGCAATACACTTCGCCCGAAGGTAGCGAACGCGATCGCGAGGATTATCTCGCCGCGATCGACAACATCGTCTATGGCGAAGACCCGAGCGAGGGTTTCGTGCGCGGCCGGCGCTTCCTGCATCCAAAACTCGGCTTCACCTTCCAGGCCCCGGAAACCTTCACGCTCGACAACACCGCGCAGGCCGTGATCGGCGTGCGCGATGGCGGCACGCAGGCGATGCGCTTCGACGTGGTGCGGGTGCCGGCGGAACAGTCGCTCGGCGACTATCTCAATTCCGGCTGGATGGAGAACGTCGACAAGGCGTCCACCGAGGATCTGACCATCAACGGTTTTCCGGCGGCCTCCGCCACCGCACATGGCGATCAGTGGCAGTTCAAGGTCTATGCGCTGCGCTTCGGCAGCGACGTCTACCGTTTCATCTTCGCCGCCAAGCAGAAGACCACCGAGAGCGAGCGCAACGCGCGCGAGACCGTGAATTCGTTCCGCCGCCTGACGCTCGAGGAAATCCAGGCCGCGCGGCCGCTGCGCATCAAGGTCATCACCGTGCAGCCCGGCGACACCGTGGAATCGCTGTCGCACCGCATGGCCGGCGTCGATCGCCCGGCCGATCGCTTCCGCGTGCTCAACGGGCTCGACGCCCACGCCCAGGTCAAGGTCGCGCGACCGCGTCAAGATCGTGGTGGATTGACATGTCTCCGCACGCCAAAGCAGGCGACCTTCTCCACCTTTATTCGCTTCGGTTAGATACGAACGATCGGGGATTTACAAAATGGTCGCCGGCGTGATGCCGACATCAATCGTGACCCCATCGCGAAGTTCATCAGGGTCACGACGGGAGAGATTCTTGCTGGAGTCAACAAGCCTCCAGAGTGATATCCGTAGTGTGAGGCAGAGCGACCCCGTCCGCCGTAGCTCAACGAGTGAAGGCGGAAGCGTGCCCACCATCTCGCGACACGCTTGGACAGGCGGTGGGCACGGCGCAAACGCGCCTTTGCCCACCCTACAAATTTCGCTCGATCACTGGTCCGATCTCGTAGCCCGGATGGAGCGAAGCGCGATCCGGGACCATAATCACAAATCTCGCTGCTTGAAACGCGCTGGGACCACAGCCCGCGTAGTTGCGAAGTCCTGTGGTTATGGGTCCCGGATCGCGTTCGCCGTGCTCGCTTGTCCGGGACGACGTGGACAAACAAAAAGCCCGGTCGTTCGGACCGGGCCTTTGATTTTCTGGGATGCGAATTCGCTTACGCGGCTTCGTCCTCGACGGCTGCGTCGTCACCATCGCTCTCTTCGACATCGCCTTCGGCATCACCCTCGGCGCCGGCCTCGGACTCGGTCTTGGCGCCGCGGCGCGGGCTCTTGGCGAGCTGGCTTTCGATCTCCTTGACCGCCTCGGTCTCGGTCGAGTGCTGCACGACGGCGATTTCACGCGACAGCCGATCGAGCGCCGCTTCATAGAGCTGGCGTTCGCTGTAGGACTGCTCGGGCTGCGATTCCGAACGATAGAGATCGCGCACCACTTCGGCGATCGCGACGATATCCCCGGAATTGATCTTGGCTTCGTATTCCTGGGCACGGCGCGACCACATCGTACGCTTGACGCGGGCACGGCCCTTCAAGGTTTCCAGCGCCTTCTTCACCAGCACCGGCTCCGACAGCTTGCGCATGCCGACATTGGCGACTTTTGCGGTCGGCACCCGCAGCGTCATCTTGTCCTTCATGAAATTGATCACGAACAGCTCAAGCCTGGCGCCCGCGATCTCCTGCTCCTCGATGGCCAGGATCTGGCCAACGCCGTGGGCGGGATAGACCACGAATTCATTGGTCTTGAAACCCTGACGCTGGGTCAGGACCTTCTTCTCTTCGACGCGCGGCGGGGCAGCCACGGGCTTTGCGGCGACGACAGGCTTGTGCGCCACTGGCTTCGCAGCAGCGGTTTTCGGGGCAGCAGTCTTCGGGGCAGTCTTGGCGGCGACCTTGGAGGCATTGGCCTTCGAGCCCGTCGCTTTCGCGGCAGTCTTGGCAGTCTTGTTTGGCATTGCGCTTCTTTTGTTCTTGGAGGACTTTGCAGCCGATACCTTTACGGCGCGGGCACGGCTCTTGGTTGCGCTGCGGCTGGCCGTAGCGGCTTTTCTGGAAGGTTTGGAAGCACTCTTTTTACGCGTTTTCTGTGACACAGCCTGTGCGCGGAACTGCCACGCCCCTGTTCGATGTTTTTCGCGGAAACCCATAAAAGGGTCAAAGCGGCTGACCCGATTCAGCTAAGAATGTGCCCAATATAGCACATTTTCCGTAAAAATCAATGATTTAGAGGACTTCAGGGCCGCGTTGGCGATATCACCGGGATTAGGGTTAAACCTGGAGTGGGCCTATTGGCGCGCTTTCAAGCAAAGAGGGTGCTGTTTGCGTAAAGAAAACCCGTCAAATGAGAGGCTTTAATCTCCACTACCAGGGTTTGCAGAAAAATACTTCTCGAACTTGCCTTCCATCCCCTCGAAGTCCTTGGCATTTTCCGGTGATTCCTTCTTTTGGGTGATGTTCGGCCAGCTCTTGGCGTATTCGGTGTTCACCTCCAGCCACTTCTCCAGCCCAGGCTCGGTGTCCGGCTTGATCGCGTCCGCCGGGCATTCCGGCTCGCACACGCCGCAATCGATGCATTCGTCCGGATGGATTACCAGCATGTTCTCGCCCTCGTAGAAGCAATCGACGGGGCACACCTCGACGCAATCGGTGTATTTGCATTTGATGCAGGCTTCAGTGACGACGTAAGTCATCCAAGGCTCCGAAAACGGTCCATTTTTCCAATTTTTCAGTGGTTGCCTAGCGCAGTCGATGCGCTGCCGCAAGGGAAGCAAATTGGCTCCCAGATGCGTTTTCGAGCAAGTTATTGCTTTCCTCAGATAGTTATTTTTGCTCGACCTGCAAATCCTCATAGAGCACGCGGGCAGATGTCGCATCACCGCGCCGCTCGGAAAAAGCGGCGACTTTCAGGATGCGCACGCTGCGATCGAGCCCGATCGTCAGGACGTCGCCGAGCTTCACGGCGTGGCCGGGCGCTTTCTCGCGCACGCCGTTGATGCGCACATGTCCGGCCTCGATCAGTGCCGCCGCGCTGCTGCGGGCCTTTACCACGCGCGCGTGCCACAGCCATTTATCGAGACGCTGACGCTCCAAATAGCCCCACCGGATCGGTTGCGAGTTTAGTCCTTGCGGTTGGCGGTGAGCTGTTCCTTCAGCGCCGCCAGTTTGGCAAACGGCGAATTGGGATCGATCGGACGCTCGCGTTCGCGCGGCGACGCGCTGGTCGCATATTGACGGTGCGACGGTCCGCTCTCGCGCTTGTCACGTCCGCCTTTGTCGCGCCCGTGCTCGCGGCCGCCCTTGTCGCGCCCGCCCCTGTCGCGATCACCCTTGCGATCGCCACGGCGTTCTTCTCGACCTTCCTGACGTTTGTCCTGGAATTTATCCCGGCGACGCTCGCCATCGCGCTCGCCGCCCTTGCCTTCGAAGCGCTCGCCCCGCGAGCCCTTGTCCTCGCGCGCTTCGGCTGCCGGCGCGGTGTCGGCTGTTGCGGCCGGTTGAGAAGCCTCGACCGGGGCGCCCTCGCGCGGCTTGTGGAAATCGCGGTGGCGCCGTCCGCGCCGGTGATGCTCGCGCTTCTCGCCTGGTTTCTCGCTTTGGCCGGCCTCGCCCGCCGCGGCCACAGGCTGCGCGCCGTCCTGCCGATGGCTCTGGTGGCGATGGCGGCCCCGATCATGGCGCGGCCGGCGTTCGTCGGAGCGGCCGCCACCGGGCCGCCAGACTTCGATCAGCTCCGGCGTTGCCGCCTCCGTCGCGGCCGGCGCTGGCGTTTCCTCTGAAGGCATGGCCTCGCCGGCAGAGGGCGCCGACGTTGCGTCGACGGCGGCTTGTTCTTGGGTCTGCTGTTGGTGTTCCTGGGGTATTTCCGCCTGAGGCGCTTCCACCGAGGCGGCGGGCTCCGGCTGCGCTTCCACAACGGCGGGCGCCCCTTCGCTCGCCGCCAGCACCGGCGAAATTTCCGGCAGCAGCGCGGCCGAAGGCGCGGGATCGCCGGAAACCGGCAAGGCGGTCTCTGCTTTCGCAGCCTCGGCTTCGGCCGGCGGTTCCGCAGCAGTCTCGGCGGGCGCTTCCGTCACCGTCGCGGCCGGCATTTCCGACGCGCCCTCGACCGCAGGCGGCTCGGCGACGGTTTCAACCACGACCGGCTTCGGCGGCAAGGGCGCGCGGCGCTCCATGCGATAGCCGAGCGCGCGCAGGATCGAGGCAAAGTCTTCGCCGGCGGAGCCCGTGAGCGACGTCATCGCCTGGGTCACCACAAAGCTGCGACCGTCGAACGCGCCGCCGGGCTTTACGCCAGGCGAGGTCTCGCGCCATGCGAGCGCCGGACGGATCAAATCGGCGAGCCGCTCCAGGATATCGACGCGCACCGCGCGTTCGCCGCATTGCCGGTAGCCGAGCACACGGTAGGCGTCGCGCGCGAGCTGCTCGTCGACCGGGAACGAGGTGCGCCCCGAACTTGCCAGATGCTGCGCGCCCGACAGCACCGACAGATCGACATTGTCCTGCTTCAGCGCCCACAACAGCGAAGCCAGCGACCGCGCCGCGGGTTTTAACAGCGCCGGGAAATAGATGTGATAGGCGCCGAAGCGGACGCCGTATTTGCGCAACGAGGCCCGCGACGGCTGATCGAGATCCTTCATCTCGGACGCGATCCTGGCGCGTTCCAGAACGCCGAGCGCCTCGACCAGCTGGAACGCGATGCCGCGGGCAATGCCGGTGACGTCCTCGGCCTTGTTGATCTCGAACAGCGGGGCGAGCAGCTTCTCGATATGGGTCTTCAGCCACAGATCGAGCCGTGTCTGCACTTTCTCGCGCGAGGCGCCGTTCAGCCGCTCGTCGGCGATGATGCGCAGCCGCGGATGCAGCGCGTCTTCGGCCGCCACAAGTTTGGCGACGGCATCGCCGGTCCAGCGAATGGTGCCGTCGGACGTCAAAACGAACTGATCGTCGGGAGCTGCGGCCAGTTTTTCGGCACGCGCGTCGATCTCGCCTGCCAGCGCCTTCTGCGCCGTCGCCTGCAAGGCTTTCGCATCGGAGCCGGCCTCCGCCGCGTCAGGCGCGAAGGTGAAACCATCGAGGCGGCCGATCACATGGCCCTCGACGATCACTTCGCCGGTCTTGCCGATTTCGGTATTCAAAACGCTGTTCTCCCGCAGGCGGCGCATCAATACACTGGTACGGCGATCAACGAAACGCTCCGTAAGCCGTTCGTGCAGCGCGTCCGATAATTTATTTTCGACCTCGCGCGTAATCCCCTGCCAATGCTCGGGATCCGCCAGCCAATCCGGCCGGTTGGCGACAAAGGTCCAGGTGCGAATCTGCGCGATCCGCCCCGATAGCGTGTCGATATCGCCATCGACGCGATCGGCCTGGTCGACCTGGGCGGCAAACCAGGCGTCGGGAATGCGGCCTTTCTGCATCAGGAAGCCGAACAGACCCGTCACAAGTTCGGCATGGGCTGCCGGCGAGAGTTTCCGGTAATCCGGAATCTGGCAGGCGTCCCACAGCCGCTCCACACTGGCTGCGCCATGCGCCATGCCGCGCACGTCGGAATCGCGCGCGGCGTGATCGAGCACGCGCATGTCTTCGGCGATCGGCGCCCGCGTCAGCGCGTCATAGCCGGGCGGGAGCGACAGCGACACGTGCAAGGCGCCGAGCGAGGAGAAATCCAGTTTTGAGTTGCGCCATTGCAGAACCTTGACGCTGTCGAAGCTGTGGTTCTGCAACGCATTCACAAGCTCCGGCTCGAACGGCGCGCAGCGTCCGGTGGTTCCAAAAGTGCCGTCGCGGGTGGCGCGGCCCGCCCGTCCTGCGATCTGCGCGAACTCGGACGGATTGAGCCGGCGGAACTGGTAGCCGTCATATTTGCGGTCGGAAGCGAACGCGACGTGGTCGACGTCGAGATTGAGCCCCATGCCGACCGCGTCGGTCGCGACCAGATAGTCGACGTCGCCATTCTGGAACATCGATACTTGCGCGTTTCTTGTGCGCGGCGACAGCGAGCCTAGCACCACGGCCGCGCCGCCGTGCTGGCGGCGGATCAGCTCCGCGATCGCATAGACTTCATCGGCCGAGAACGCGACGATCGCGGTGCGCCGGGGCTGGCGGGTGATCTTGCGGTCGCCGGCGAATTCGAGGCGAGAAAGCCGCGGCCGCGTAACGATAGCGGCGCCCGGCAACAGCCGCTCGACAATCGGGCGCATGGTGGCCGCGCCGAGCAGCAGCGTTTCGTCGCGGCCGCGCCGATGCAAAATGCGATCGGTGAAGACATGGCCGCGCTCGAGATCGGCCGCAATCTGGATCTCGTCGACCGCCAGGAACGAGACGTCGAGATCCCGCGGCATCGCCTCTACTGTCGAGACCCAGAACCGCGGGTTCTTAGGCTTGATCTTCTCTTCGCCGGTGATCAGCGCGACGGAGTCCACACCCGCCCGGTCGGCGATCTTGTTGTAGACCTCGCGCGCCAATAGCCGCAGCGGCAGTCCGATCATGCCGGAGGAATGCGCCAGCATCCGCTCGATCGCCAGATGGGTCTTGCCGGTGTTGGTCGGCCCAAGCACTGCGGTGACGCCAGAGCCGGGAGCCCGTTCGTTGGTGAACGTTGCTTGAGGAGAGAAAGCCATATTTTCTAGGAGTTTCTACAGTCTTTTGGTGCGGCGCTTGTATCTAAGATTGTGTCACAATGCGACGCTTGCGAGGTCGCGGCTTAAGCTCTGGAACGAGTCTAGAACGAATCGCGCCCGAATCGCTGACTCCACCCCACGTCCTGCTTCGTTCACCGCAACATCTCGCGTTGACGCCTTGATCACGGCACTAGATCAAGTTTGGCGCGGGTCCACAAGCGGCGGTTGGAGGGCGAATTTCTTAAAATTTTGGCAGGTCCGGAGTTGAATCAGAAGTGGGGAAGAGTTCGAAGCCACGACCGGGGCAACTCACTGCGTTTTTGCGATCCGCGGCGGCATCGGCTGGGTGACGAACTGGGTCGCTTCCAGCATCGCGGGGCCGAGCGGCGTCGGGACCTTGAGCCAGAACGGCACCAGCACCCGGGTTCCGGCGACCGGCGCGAGCGCGATCTCGATGTTGCGCTGGGCGGCGAGATACTTGATCACGGGGCGATCGGGGATATAGCCGGCAACCGGCGAGAAATAGAGCGCACAGACCACGACCGGACCGCGATAGCCGCGCTCGGCCTTTACCGTTTCCATGCGCTTGAAATCGAGCTTCAGCTCATAGCGCATGCGGCCGTCGAATACCGCAACGCCGCCATGGCAGGCATCGGGGGAAAGCGGGTCGCCGTTGCCGGGCACCCGCACCAGCGATGCCGTCATCGGGTCAAACACGCCGCGGCGATGCGCATCCGTCACCGGGATACGATCGGGATCAACCGGCGGTTCCGGATCGATGCCGAATTCCTTGACGTTGCCGTTCGCAAGAACGATGTGAATCGCCTCGGATTTCTTCGACGTGGTGGTGCTCGCCGAATAATTGGACGCGACCAGCGCGCCGTTGACGACGCGGCCCTGCGACGCGCCGGTGCCGCTGCCGCCGGCAAACGCCTTCAGCAGGCCCGCGGTGCCGCCGAACGCGGAGGCGGAAAACTGATCGTCGCCGATCTCGATGGTCCAGGCACCCTTGCCGACCGGAATGCCCGACAGCGTCGCCTCGTATTGCGCTTCCACCCGGCCCTGGGCTGCTGCCGGATGCGTCAGCGCGAGCGACACGGCTGCGCCCACGAACAGAGAGGCCCATGCCTTCACCGCAGGCCGAGCCAAAATCATCCGCTGAGTGGTCACTGACCGACGGTCCTGCTGGGTGCGCGCGCTAGTCTTCATCTAAGCAAAAATATCCGGCAAACAACTATTTGGCTTGGTTTCGGGCCAAAAGCCCTTTGCCCACCGGGAACCCTGTCAAACTCGCCGCGGAATACGCCCTTTATATGATCCTCAAGACCGCGCAAGGTCCTGAAAAATCGGCTTTTCGTGCCGGAAAGATCGATGATACCAGAGCCTTGGCGATCAAAACCTTGACGCTTCAAGCCTTCCCCCCTATACGTCCGCGGTTCCTGGAAATGGACGAATTTGAACCCCCGTGCCGCCGCCAAACGGCGCGTTGCTTCGCGGGGATGGAAGAGGATTTCGCGATGTCGCGGCGCTGTGAACTGACGGCCAAGGGCCCGCTGGTGGGTCACAAGGTGAGCCACTCCAACATCAAGACCAAGCGGCGCTTCCTGCCGAACCTGTGCAACGTCACCTTCATCTCGGATGCGCTGGGCAGGAACGTGCGCCTGCGCGTCTCCACCAACGCGATCAAGAGCGTCGACCATAATGGCGGCCTCGATGCGTTTCTGATCAAGGCGCGCGCCTCCGCGCTGTCGCCGCGCGCGCTCGAGTTGAAGCGCCAGATCGAGAAAAAGCGCGCTGCGGCAGCGCCTGCGAAGCAGGCGAGCTGAGGCTAGCTCATCGAAGAGTTTTTTTGCACGGCCGGATCGCACGATCCGGCCGTTTTGTTTTGCCGCCTCAGCCGCTCAGTGAGCCGAGATAGCCTATCGCGGAGATGCTCGGCAGGAAGGTATAGGCGCCGCCCTTCGTGGTGACGAAGCGCGGCAGTCCGAGCAACCGGATCTTGTCGCCTCCTTGCAGCGGCAGGTCGAACCAGCTGGTCACGGGATCATTGGCGCCAAGCAGCGGATCGTTCGAACCGGTGACCCGCGGATCCTGCAAGCCAAGATTAAGCCAATCGCACGACATCGCCTCGAACTGCGCACCGAGATTGGCGCCGATGAAGTTGCCGAGCAGCCCGCGCTTTTCTTCCTTCGGATCGCGGGGCTTTGACGGATCATAGACATAGGCCGGCCCGTAGGGCATGCCGCGCCGGACCAGGCGGCGGCTGTGGTTCGCCACCCGTTGCACGATCTGCGCGCCGCGCGGGTTGCAGCGGCGGATATGGGCGCCGTAGGGGCAACGCGAGTCACGATCGTAATCGAAATCGGTGTTGCTCACCTTCTTTGACGGAGTGGGCGTATCCGGGGATAGCGCCAGCGGCACGCCGTTGCGCCAGCGGCCGCACATGTTGGCGGCGACCACCTCGCGCAGCGCGTCGCGGCGCGAGAGGCCTTCGCCGATATTGGATTCCGTGCCGGGCGGCAGCACTTGATCGACTTTCGGATGCGTAAGCAAATAATTCGCGGCCGTGGTGAGATATTCCTCGAAGCCGACCACGTCCTGCTCCAGCACCCGAAAGGCGTTGAAGCTGCCGTTAAAGCCGAGTGCCCGCGGCCGCGGGACGCGCCATTTCAGGCCTTCGAAATTGGTCTCATATCCAAGCAGCACCGTGCCGAGCGACGCCATCGGCTGGCTGTCCCCATCCGGATAGTCGCCATATTCGTCGGGGCTGTGAATTTCCTCGAATTTCGGCTGCGAGATGTTGTCGGTATAGTTGAAGTGAACGTAGTCCTTGTTGAAGCACCAGCCATTGCGCGCATCCTCAAGCAGCGCGAGGCCCCTTTTGTCGGAAATGGCGGCATGCTGAATGGCGTCGAGTTGGGCGACCTCGCCGACGGCGTCGGGGTTTTTGACGTCGCCGACATAGATCGACGCAATGAGGTGGATCTTCGCCGGCTCGTTGAAGGGCTTGTCCCAGTTTTCCGGCGCGCTCGGCCCGACGTCCCCGAGCTTCACGGCCCGCTTGGTCATGCCCTCCTTGAACTCGGTCGGGAAGTCAGCGAGCGAAGCGGCAGGTGTGCCGAGCGCGCGCAGGCCCTCGTAGGTCAGGCCGATGTTGAAACAGGTGTCGGGCTTGGTCCCCCAGCGTTTTTCGCTTTCGGTCGTGATCTGCGGAACACCATCGGCTCCCGTTAGACTGGCGGTGAGCCAGCGCCGGGCTGCGGCGGCATCGGTGACCTTGAGCATCAGGTACCGCACCCGCTGCTTGCGGTAGCCGCGCAAAATGTTTCCCTGCACATCGGCGTGATCTAACTTGCCGTTCTGATCGTTCTGATCGTTCACCAGCCCACTCCGAATTGTTGGCGGACCTGAGCCGCGGAATAGCCGGGATAGGCGCGGTAGCCGCTGCCGAGCGATACGTTGGTATTGACGTTGAGCTGCAGGATCAGATCGCGCGGCAGCTTGCGCAGATCGTCATGGCCTGCGCCTGTGTCGCCGTTCGCCTCTTCCTGGTCGCGCAGAATATCGGTGGCCACATCCGACACCTGATACGCGTCGTGATCGTGCACCCAATCGATGAATTTCTCGACATTCTCGGCCGATGGGATCACGTTCTCGCCGCCCTCGACCAATTCCACCACGGCGTCGAACACGCTGCCGATGGTGACGATGAAGTCGCGGATGTAGTTGGTGAAATCCCCGTCATAGACCGAGAACATGCAGATATTGTCGTCGACGATGACAAAGCGCGCAAAGTGCACGGTGCCGACATTATCCAGTCCGGCGTAGATCTCGTCCTTGTTTTGGGCAATCGCAAGCGCCGCCTTGGCGCGGCCGATCGCCGACTTGTCCTGGAGCGGCATGATCAGGTTCATCATGCGCTGGACGTTGTCGCCGGGCTGCACCGACGGGCGCGGACCACCTTCGAGCTTTTTGACAGGGGTGAGCAACGCCCAAAACGGCACCAGGATCTTCGCGGCGAAGAACATCTTTAGCCATGCGACAAATCGATCGCGCAGGCTTTTGTCGCTTGTTGCGCCACTCGTTCCACCGCTTGTTCCATTCCGTGACATCGAATTCACTCCGGTAGAAACGGGCATTGCGCGTGGCGGTCCACCCGCGAAGCCTCATAGGCGTCGCGGCGCACTCTGAGCAGCGGGTCGGCGGACGGCTCGATGCCGGATGTGAGGCGCCATGGATTGAAGCTGAGCTTCTCGCAATCGGTGTCCTGATTCTCGGCGACCTTCTCAAGCGACAGCGTACCCATGACGACGCGCACACGATGCGCGGGCCACGGCATGGTCGGATCCTCGAGCACGTCGCCGGCCTCGCCGATCATCATCATCAGCATCATCCGCGCCGGCCACTTCTTAAGCCGCTTGCGAAGCTCACCTTGCAGATAGTCGTCGACCGGCGCCACGATGGTATCCTTGGTGGTCTGAACGCCGGCGACCGGTTTCCACGAAAAGCGCGCCGGGCGGCGAACGCCGTCGGGACCCACCACGAAGAAGGTGTGGACGGCGTGATAGACCGCGCGGACGTAGCTGACGGGCGCGCCGATGATCCCCGCCTGGAATATCGCGAGCTGGGCGAAGCGGTGCTTGTTGGCATAATCAAGCGTGCCGGCGTTGCCGCTTTTGGTCTGTCCCGGCGGCGGGTCGGGAAGCGGAACCTTGAGCGACAGCGTGTCGACAATCTTGCACAACGCCGATTCCGGCTTCACCGGGGTTTGCTTCGCGCTCTTGGTGAAATCGAAAAACTCATCGACGCTGCGCACGAAGAAGCCGCCGAGCGTCATCGCGATCAAATCGGTGGCGCCGTCGTTCGCCAAATGAAAGCGGGTCGCCATTCCCCGCACGTCGTTCCAGCCGTCATGCTGTTTCGGACTGCCCGATCCGTTGGAGAATCGCACCGTGACCGGGATGGGACCGCGCTCCTTCTGCCTCGGCTGAAAGTGCTCGGCGATGCAGTAGTTGCGCGCCACTTCCGATGGCTCGAACGTGCCTTTGACCCCGATACCGATGGTGTGGATCGGTCTTTTCTCGGGGTCATTGTCCGGGAAATCGGCAATGATGCTTTGGACAAGCCGTTCGGCCTGGGTTGGATCCGTCATAGCCCCTCCCCATTGCGATGGACCGGCACATCTTAAGGGTGCCAGGCCCGACTTCACTCAACTTGCGCGCATTACTCGCCAGACGTCAATGATGTATCTTCGCGCCTCCGCCAGGTCAAACCGTGATCCGCGGGCGGCGGCCTGCTCGAACGCACCCTCGCCGAGCCGCTCCCGGGCTCTATCGACCGCGTTTCGCGCCGCCCGGTCGAGCTTTAACGGCGAGGCCTTCAGCGCGCCCGCCAACACCGCAAAATGTTCGTCCGCCCCAAGCTCCAGCAGCGGCTGCAATAGCGAACGGATCGTGAGCCAGGTGTAGAAAGTCGCCCCGTGGGTTGGAAGATCAATCAGATAGCGCACATGGATCGCGAGCGCCTCAGTGGGATTGGCGTTCGCGGCCTTAAGATCGGCGATCAACTGCTTGACCCGCAGTGACCCCAGATGGTTGCCGGCCATGACCGCCCATTCCGCCGAGACCTGGTACTCATCGATCGCCTGTGCGGCGTCCTTGGCGATGCCGCCGCGCGCATAATAAACGTATCCCATCAGGGTCGGCTGCATGGCGGGCTGTGCGATTTCGGTGGCTTCGCGCACCATCTCGCGGGCGCCGTCCCGATCGCCCATCCGCGCCTTAACGTAGGCCGCCATGCATAGCGACATCACCTCGCACGGGGTGTTGCCCGCTTCTCGCGCCTGCCGGACCGCGGCGGCAAGGTGGTCGATGCAGCCTTTGGTGTCGCCTGACCATTGCGCCATCTGACCGGCGACATGGGCGAGCCAGCCGTGACTGGTCCGCGACCCCCTATCTTCAACCTTGAAACCCCGCTCCATGAAAGCGGCCGCCTTGGCTTGATCGCCCTCGTCGTGGAAGGCGTGGCCGACGGCGGCGGCATAGAACAGCGGCGCCTGTTCGAGCTCGTCGGCGCCGGGCCGCGCCATGATCCGCTCATACCAAGGGCCGGTTTCCGCCCCGCGGTGCGAATAGTTGAAGAGGAACAGGGGTGCCGCGAGCTCCGCCGCCAGCTTCAGATCGCGCGTGATGGCCCGCTCAAAGGCGGCGCGCAGGTTGGACATCTCGTCGTAAATCGCATTCGCGGCCTTGGCTTCATTGACGGTCGCGATCTGTTGACCGAGCTGCCGGCATCGCGCCGCATAGACCACGCAATGCCTCGCCTCCACGGTCTGGAGCGGGGTCGCCTGGTCCAGCATTTCGCGGGCAAAGCCCTGCACGGTCTGCAGCATTCGCAAATGATGACTGCTGGTGTTGCGGGCGAGCAGCGAGGTTTCCACCAGTTCGTCGATCCCGCGCAGCACCTCGGGCTCGCTCTGGATGTCGCCGGCGCAGACAGCGAGCGCCTGCTCTTCGTGGAAGGAGCCGGAGAACACCGACAGCCGCTGCAGGACCTGACGGCTGTTCGGATCGAGCAGCTCGTAGGACCATTCCAGCGTTTGCCGCAGCGTTTGATGGCGGCCGCTGCGGCGGCGGAAAATGCTCGCCTGCAGGTCAAGCGGTTTGGTCACGCCGCTTTCGATGCTGGCAAGGCTGTGCCGCCTGAGCTGCGCGGCCGCGATCTCGATGGCCAGCGGAATGCAATCGAGATTGGCGCAAATCCGCTCGATCACGGCAAAATCCTCCGCGGTCGGCTGAAACCGCCGATTGCCGAGCCGGGCGCGCTCCTCGAACAGGCGCGCGGCCGGCGACAGCCCGGAGCCCGACGCGCCCTCGACACGGGAATCCAGCGAAGAGACCTCGTAAAGCGCCTCGCCCTCGACCCCGAGCGCGCGCCGGCTGGTGTTGATCAGGAACAATTCGCCGCAGGCCGAACCGAGCTCGGTCACGGCATCCGCAACCGGATCAAGCACGTGCTCGCAATTATCCATCACCAGGATCGCCCGCGCGTGGTGCAAACGCTCGAGCACCTGAATACGCGGCTCGGTGCCCGGGACCGGCAGAATCAGCAAGCCCTCCGCGACCGCCGGCCAGACCTCGCTGTCGCGCTCGAGCGCGGAGAGATCGACCAGCCATGCGCCATCGGGGAAAGTTGCCTCCAGCGAGCGGGCGAATTCGATCGCAAGCCGTGTCTTGCCGATTCCGCCGGGGCCGATCAGGGTCAATAGCCGCGATTCCAGCGCCATTTGCGCGAGCTCGTCGATCTCGCGCTCGCGCCCCAGGAACGAGCTCAGATTGGCCGGCAAATTGCCGCTGGCGCTTTCGCGTTTTCCGCCGATCGGCGGGAAGGCGTTCGGCAGGTCGGTGACTGAGACCTGGTGCACCCGAATGGGCTCGATGCCTTTAAAGTGGTGTTCGCCGAGGTCGGCGATCTGGAACGGTGTCCGCAAAAGATCAGCCGCGAGCCGCTCCACCGTGACGCCAGAAAGCAGGATCTGGTCGGCGTTGGCGGCGCTTTGCAGGCGGGTCGCCGTCGGCAACGCCGGGCCGAAGAAATCCTTGGCGCCGCGCGCCCGGGTCAGCCCGGTGTGGATGCCGAACCGGATCTGCAGCCGCCCGGTCGGGCCCCAGGAAATCCGGCGCATCTCGCGTTGCGCTTCGATCGCGGCCATCACCGCATCGAGCGGCCGGTCGAAGATCGCCAGCACGCCGTCGCCGGTCGAGCGGAAGGGATCGCCGGAAAAGTGGCGAATGGCCTTGTGCAGGATCTGGTCATGCAGATCCATGGCGTTCATCATGTCATTGGGATAGCGGCGCAGCAGCGCGGTGCTGCCCACGATGTCGGTCGTGAGGATAGTCCTTTCCCGGACGTCCGATGCCTCTAACGTTTCGGTTCCGGCCACCATTTCGTAGTCAACCACGAGAGAGCCCTGTCCCTTTACCGTTACCCAAGCCAAACGACACGGCCGAGAGTACCGGTACGCGCCCCGTCTCAGATCGTAGGTTCGAGTTCAGAAAGACGGTTGGCCAACAACCCGGCAATCTCACGGCCAACGGTCTCAACAGCCCTGAAGATACGGCAGTTAGAGGGCAACCGAAGTTCTACGTGAGTTCGCGTCACACTGCAATTGATCGGATGATAAGCCAGGGGCGCAAATCGTATTATGACGGGCGAGATGGGTTCCTAGTGAGGGCCCTTTTGAATCAAGCCCCTGGCCGACAAGTCGGCAACCCGGAACGACCTTCAAGCGGCGGCGCGTCTCGCGACTGGCGTGATCCTCTCCAGCTCTTTCCCGATCTGGCGTTTCGCCGTCCGCATATCGAACTCATTTTGCAAGTTCAGCCAAAGCTCAGCCGACGTGACGAGCGCCTTGCCAAGCCGTAGCGCGGTATCCGCCGTAATCGCGGTTTCCTCGTTGGCAATTCTTTCGATGCGAGTGCGCGGAACCCCGCACGCCTTTGCGAGCGCGCCAGCCGACAAGCCCAGCGGCACAAGAAACTCCTCCCGCAGGACTTCGCCGGGATGCATCGGAGCAAGCTTCCTGGCCATATGCGATTCTCCTCTCTCTATTGGTCGGCAATCAATGGTAATCGACGAACTCCACGTCTTTCGGACCCTCCGACGTCCATTCAAAGCAAATCCGCCACTGATCGTTCACCCGGATCGAGTGCTGTCCCTGCCGATTGCCCTTGAGGGCCTCCAACCGGTTTCCAGGCGGAGCCCTCAGATCGCTCAACGTTGCCGCCGCGTTCAGATAGCCGAGCTTACGCCGTGTGACGGTGAGCAAATCGGCGGGAAAACCTTTCGAAGCGACGCCTTCGAATGCTGCGCGAGTCCGATCATCCTTGAAGCTCTTGATCACATATTTTGATGTATCATGGAATGATACATAAGTCGATGCAAATGTTCCATGATGTGATACATATCTGCTCTGCGCCACATCGCGCGATTTTGCCCGACGGGCAGTTTTGCAAAGTTTGTGTCCAGCCCTCCCGCAAAAAATATTTCGCTTGTCCCGTCGGGCAAATCACCGCCACTAGTTTTCGCCGTCCCGCTCCTCTTGAGGGGCGCTCGCGATCGTCACGGACGTGGGGCGGGATGCGATGGACGCGGGTGGCGACGCAAGACGAGCGGTGCCAACGCGGACGGCGAAGTCGTGTGGTCCTGACGCCCCGACGCTGGCGTCAAGTTTTCGCGGGATGATCCGCGTAAGCGACGGTGGCAAGAAAGCCCGGTCACCGGGGAGAGCGCGAAATAAGCCGTAAACCATTGCGCGGGGAATGCCGGGTGATCCCGGTGTGACCGTGGTGACTATGCTCGTGTGGTTTTTTCATTTCCCACGCGAGGCTGCGGGTGCATTGAGCGCCCGGTATTCCCTGCGCCCTTGTGGAGGACAGGAAATTAATAGCAAAGCTCGCGCAAAAACACGCGGCGAGATCGCGAAACTGTGGCTGTTTGAAATCGAATTCGTAGATTCCATGGGGTGATGAGCGTGCATCCGTTAGGTTTGGGTTTGGACACTCGAACCCACGGAGACGTCGGATGCAAGCACCCAGCGTAAGCACGCCCATCACAGAGCATATTAGCAGGATTTTTGTTGCGATCGAACTGAGCCAGAAGACTTGGTTGGTGACGATGCACAGTCCGGACAGGGATAAGATTTCCCGGCACAAGGTGCGGGGCGGTGATCACGCGAGCCTGCTGGCGCTGATCGATCGGGTGCGCGATCGGGCGGCCCGGAGGCTGGGAGCGGTGCCCGCGGTGGTGAGTTGCTAGGAGGCTGGTTATGACGGGTTTTGGCTGCATCGGCTTCTGATGGCGGCGGGGATCGCGAACTACGTGTTCGACCCTTCGAGCATTGCGGTGGATCAGCGGGCCCGGCGGGTGAAGACCGACCGGATCGACGGCGAGAAGATGCTGCGAACGCTGATGGCCTACCTGCGCGGAGAGCCGCGCGTGGTTCGGACCGTCCGTGTGCCGACGCCTGAGCATGAGGATGCGCGCCGTGACACGCGCGAACGCGATCGGTTGACCAAGGAACAGACCGCTCACACCAACCGGATCAAGGCCCTGCTGCGGCTGCACGGTTTTGCGGTCGGGCACCCGCGCCGGCGCGACTGGTTGACCTGGCTGGCAGGGCAGCGGGATTGGCAGGGCCAGGGGGTGCCGCCTCGGGTTCTGACCGAGATCGAGAACGAGCATGCGCGGCTGATGCTGGTGCGCAAGCAGCTCGATGCGCTCGCGCGGACGCCAACTGCGGCGGATCCGGCGCCTGCGGTGGCTGAGATGGTTCGGCGCAGCGAACTTTTGCAGCGGCTCAAAAGTCTTGGCCCGGCGTTCGCGAAGACGCTGACCCAAGAGGTGTTCTACAAGGACTTCCGCAACCGGCGCGAGGTCGCGAGCTATTTCGGGCTGGCGCCCAGTCCATGGCAAAGCGGCGGAACCGATCGCGACCAGGGGATCAGCAAGGCGGGCAATCCGCGCGCCCGCTGCTCCGCGGTCGAGCTGTCCTGGCTGTGGCTGCGGCATCAGCCTGGCAGCGAGCTCAGCCAATGGTTCCGGCAGCGCACGCTCAATGCCGGCACGCGCATCAGGCGCATCGCCATTGTGGCCTTGGCGCGCAAGCTGGTGGTGGCGCTTTGGCGTTACCTCACAACCGGTCTTGTGCCCGCAGGGGCGGTGCTCAAGTCGGCGGAGGCGCAATGATTTAACGAACGCGTCAGCGTCGCGGCATCTGCCGCGGTCAGCGCGGGATGGATGATGACCGTGCCACCCTAGGGCCAACAAACAGGCTGTTTCGTAGATGGGTCTCATCCTCGTAGCTTCCTCGCCGCAAGCATGCGGAATGTGGGTACGGGCCATTGCGGTCCGACCGGATATGAGGTGATGCAGTGAGCAACTGCATAAATCGCCGGAAGCTGGTCCCTGAGCGCGTCGACCGCGGCGGTACGCTGCGCTACGCATGGCTCCGCGCACCGCCGCTGCGCCATGCGATCAAAATAAAACCCAAGCCCCAGTTAGGACGCTTGACTCAAGAGGCCCCATATGAGGGTGGGCAAAGGCGCGTTTGCGCCGTGCCCACCGTGTCGCGTAAAAATGGTGGGCACGCTAACGCTTTGCCCACCCTACGCTGGCTAGCCCCGATGCGTATAAGAAGAATGTCGCAAGTCCGCCCCCGCTGGGCCGCTCTTCCCCACAACACATCCCCGCGAGCGGGCACGAAAACCTCCTCCCCGGCATGTTTGTTGCTTGTTTTCTGGGCAAACCAACCCGGAGCCAGCGTCCATGATCCAAACCATCCGCCGTCGTGAATTCATTGCCGGAATCGGCGCCGGGCTGCTCGCCGCGCCTGCGATCGTGCGCGCGGCCGGCGAGCCGGTCGTGATCCGCGCCGGCGCGCTGAAATTGATCCATTCGATCGCGCCCTATTTCTACGAGCAGTTTGTCCCTGCGGGCTACAAGGTCGAGGTGCTGCCGTTCGAGACACCGACCGAATGCAAGAATGCGGTGGTGACCAAGTCGGTCGATTTCGGCGCGTTCGGCATCGCGGCAGCGCTGCTCGGCGCCGCCGCCGGCGAGCCGGTCGTGGTGATCGCCTCGACCTGCAATCGCGGCATGGCGATCATTGCGAAAAAAGATTCCGGCATCGCTACGATCAAGGACCTGAAAGGCAAGCGCGTCGCCGTATTCCCGGGCACCACGCAAGAGGTGTTCTTCCTGGAGCGGCTGAAGATGGAAGGCATGACCATCAGGGATGTCGAGCCGGTGCGCGTCTCCTTTTCCGAGATGCATATCTCGCTCGCGCGCGGCGACATCGACGCCTATGTCGGCGCCGAGCCCGGCCCCGGCGTGTCGCTTTCGACCGGCGTCGGGCAATTGGTCGAATATCCCTATTCGACGCCGATGGGATCGCTCAACATGGTGTTCGGCACCCATCGCGACGTGATCACCGAGAAGCCGGAGCTGGTGAAGGTGATGATCAGCATCCACCAGCGCGCCACGGATTTCGCGCAGACCAACAAGGAGGCGCTGGTCGCAATGGCCGCGAGCAAACTCGGCCAGAAGAAGGAAGCGATCGAAGCCTCCGTGCCCAATGTCGAATTGACCTGGAAACTCGGGCCGAAGGAGATCGAAGAGTCAAAAATCTACGCCGACCACATGCTGGCGCTCAAACAAATCAAGCGCGTGCCGGATTTCGCGACCTTCATGGACACGAGCTTCGTCGAAGCCGTGAAGCCGACGTGAGGTCGCTCTGTAGGATGGGTTGAACGAAGTGAAACCCATCACCGATATCGCACCTTGGCGATGGGTTTCGCTGCGCTCAACCCATCCTACGAACTTGAAGATGAGTTGAAACCGTGTCGACCCTGACCTCCGAGACCCGGCGCGAGACGACCGCGCCGGAAGCTGCGCGCGAAACGGCTTCGCCTGGGTGGTTGTCTCGCATAAAGCCCGTGCTGCTGGCGCTCGCCTTCCCGCTGGCGTTGCTCGCGATCTGGCATTTCGCCACGGTCGGCCGGCCGGGCAGCCTGATCCCGCCGCCGCACGATGTCTGGCTCGAATTAAGGGATCTCGCCTTCGGCGGTATCAACGACGACGCCTATAGCCGCACCCTGCACATTCATCTGTTGGCCTCGGTGGGCCGGGTCTATGGCGGCTTTGCGATGGCGCTGATCGTGGCGCTGCCGCTGGGCATGCTGATCGGGCGCGTGCCGCTGATCCGGCAACTGATCGATCCGACCATCCAGATCCTGCGCCCCGTGCCGGTCACCGCATGGCTGCCGCTGGCGATGATCATCTTCGGGCTCGGACCGCGCTCGGCCATCTTCCTGGTGTTCCTGGGGGCGTTCTATCCGATCCTGCTCAACACCATTTTCGGCGTGCGCTCGGTCGAGCCGCGATTGTTCGAGGCGGCTTCGATGCTCGGCTGCACCGGCACCGCGCAGTTTTTCCGCGTGGTGCTGCCGGCGGCGCTGCCCTCGATCTTCACCGGCATGCGGCTGGGCTTGGGTTTTGCCTGGGTCGTGATCGTGGTCGGCGAGATGACCGGGGTGCAGACCGGACTTGGCGCCATCATCATGGAAGCGCGCCAGCTCTCGCGCACCGAGATCGTGATCTGCGGCATGATCGTGATCGGCGTGTTCGGCTTTTTGTCCGACCAGCTCGTGATGCTGATCGGACGGCGGCTGCTCGCCTGGAGTCCATCGCATGGCTGAGGCAGCGATCCCTATTCTGGAAATGAAGAATGTCGGCAAGATCTATGCGCAGCAGGGACGCGCGATCGAGGCGCTGCGCGGCGCCAATCTGCGCGTCAAGAAAGGCGAGTTCATCTGCCTGATCGGCGCCTCCGGCTGCGGCAAGTCCACGCTGCTCCGGCTTGCCGCCGGCTTCGAGACCGCGACCGCGGGCGACAATCTGATGTGGGGCGTACCGATCTCGGGCCCGGGGCCGAGCCGGGGCATGGTGTTCCAGGATTACGGCCTGTTTCCCTGGCTCAATGTCCGCGACAATATCGGCTTCGGCCCGAAATCGCGCGGCCGCACCAAGATAGAGACCCGCGACACCGTTGATCGCTTCATCGAGCTCGTCGGCCTGCAGAATTTCGCCGACGTCTTTCCGCATCAACTCTCCGGCGGCATGAAGCAGCGCGTCGCGATCGCGCGCGTGCTCGCCAACGACGCCGAAGTGGTGCTGATGGACGAGCCGTTCGGCGCGCTGGATGCGATGACGCGCGAGCGGCTGCAGGACGAACTGGTCGAGATCTGGTCGCGCACCGGCTTAACCGTCCTGTTCGTCACGCATTCGATCGAGGAAGCGATTTTTCTGGCCGACCGCGTGGTGGTGATGTCGCCGGGACCGGGCCGGATCGACAATGAATACCGCATCGACCTTCCCCGCCCCCGCGATATCGCAAGCGCCGAATTCAACGAATGGCGGCGGCTGCTATCGTCGCAACTGCACAGCCATCATGCGCGCAAGGCGGGCTGAAGTGCGGCGTCTCCCGCTAGACGCCTCGCTCCAGCAGGACTTTAAAGTCCGCCCGCGCCCTTTGCGCCTCGGCCCGCGCCACCTCGGAGGCGTCGCCGAGGCCGAAATAGCCGTGGATCAGGCCTTCGCCCTGGTGATACCGGGTCGGAACGCCCGCCTCCGTCAGGACAGCGGCATAGGCCGCGCCTTCATCGCGCAGCGGATCGAACCACGCCGTGGTGACGATCGCGGGTGCCAGCCCCTTGTGGCTCGTGGCGCGCAACGGCGAGACCCGCCAGTCGGCGCCGTCCTTCGCGTCGGCAAGGTAATGGCCGCAAAACCACTCCATCACCGCGCGCGACAGGAAATAGCCCTCGGCGTTCTCGCGGCGCGAGGGAAAACGCGCGTTCTCCTTTGCGTCCGCGTAGCTCCCGAAGGCGTCGGTGACGGGATAGACCAGGAGTTGACCGGCGAGCTGGATGGCGGCGTCGCGACAGGCGATCGCGGCACAAGCCGCGAGATTGCCGCCGGCGCTGTCGCCGGCAACGCCGATGCGAAGACGATCGCCGCCGAATTCGGTGATCCGCTCGATCACGTCGCGCACGGCGGCAAAGGCATCCTCGAACGCGCCGGGAAAGCGCGTTTCGGGCGGACGGCGGTAATCGACGGAGATGACGACGGAACCGGTCTCGATCGCGAGCCAGCGCGCCTGCCGGTCATGGGTGTCGAGATCGCCGGCGACCCAGCCGCCGCCATGGAAGAACACCACGGTCGGCGATTTTTCTCTGGAAACGCGATAGACCCGCGCCGCCAGCGGGCCAGCCCCGCCCTTCACGCTCATGTCTTCCACGGTGCTTACAGGCGGCGGCGGCACGTGAGCGCGCGAAGCCGCCAGCGCACGAAGCGCATCGCGGGCGCTTTGCGGGGTCATGACCTCGGGATCGCGCAGCGGCAGCAGCGGAATGATGTTGGCAATCACGGGATCGAGCGGTGCGGTCATGCGAAAACCCTAAAAGCGCGCGGCTGCGCTGGCAACGTCAGCATAGGTTCGCCCTCCGGCGCCGGCAACCGGGCCTGCGGCGTCTCTCGCATTGCCGCGCGTTGCGCGATCAACACAGTCAATGTGGAAAGCTCTGCATATCCTGTTCGCAACTGCGCACGCCGCTGGCGAACAATTTTAGAGCGTGCCATCTTCGTGACCCTAGTGTGGTTACGTCGGATGAACGGAATGATTCATCCGCCGCGTACGACCGCACAAATCAGAAGGCGCCGCGCAACATGACGAGCCCTGGCACCGCAGCATTGCTTTCCGCCGCCGAGATCTGGGCGACGCCTTCGGCGCTGCCCGATACGCCTGCGAGAATTACCTCCGAGAAGATCACTTCGGAGAAAATCACAACCGAGAAAAGAACCACTGAAAAGACCGTCACCGAGAAACTGACGATCGAGATTGCGCCACCGGTAGTCGCGGTCGCGACTGACGTGAAGCGCCTCAGCCCAAGCGAGAGGCTTGCGGCGGCCGGCGCAGCCGCTCTTCGCCACGGCCCTGCGTCGACGCGCATCTGGCCGCCGCGAAAACTGGCGCTGGCCTTGCAAGGCGGCGGATCATTCGGGGCGTTTACCTGGGGCGTGCTGGACCGCCTGCTGGATGAAGGGGATTGCGACCTCGATGCTATCTCAGGTGCCAGCTCAGGCGCGGTCAATGGCGTGCTGCTCGCGTGCGGGCTGGTCGAGGGCGGCCGCCAGGGCGCGCAATCGCGGCTGAAGCGATTTTGGACCCGGATGACGAATGACGCATCGTTCCGCTCGGTGATGCTGGTCGGCGGATTTTCGCCGGCCGGAAGCTCGGTGGCGTTCGGTCCGGCGCTGCGGTCAGGGCAATTCGATCCGTTCGACCTCGATCCGCTTCGCCAGGTGCTGGCGCAGGAGATCAATTTTCCGGCGTTGCGCGCGCCCGACTGCCCAAAGCTTCTGGTCGCGGCGACCCGGGTTCGCGACGGCAAGCTGCAGATTTTCCGCAACAGGGACATCACGGCCGATGTCGTGCTGGCTTCGACCTGCCCGCCGCTGGTTCACTGCGCGGTCGAGATCGAGGGCGAATCCTACTGGGACGGCGGCTACGCCGCCAATCCTCCGGTCGTCCGCCTGGCGCGTGAATCGGATGCGACCGGCCTTTTGATTGTTCAGGTTACGCCTTCGCGTGACCGCTACATCCCGATGACCATGGCGGCGATCGACCGCCGGCTCGATCAGATCACGGCCAATTCCACCCTCAATGCCGAAATCGCCGCGCTCGATCTGGTGCGCAGCGCCGCGTTGCATTCCCCGCTGGTGTTCAGAATTGCGGCGGAAGATGAAATCGACGGTCTGGCGCAGCGCAGCCCCGTCGACCTCGGGCGCAGCTTCGTCGAGATGCTGCACCGGAGCGGCCGCGCCGCTGCCGACCGCTGGCTGAAGCAGAACGCGGACCAAAGGCCATCAGCCATCCAGGAAAAGTCAGCGGAATTTGCCGTGTCGCCACCGCGACCCGCTCTCAAGGAACCCGTCGAGGCCTGACGCGGCGTTAGGTCAGTTTCTTGGACAGCGTTCCCGCCTCGATCGCCGCGATCTGCAAGGCAATGAAGCGGCTAAAGATGCGGGCTTGCGAGAATGCGCCGCCGGTCAACCACAGGCCGGGCTGGCCGGTTCGCGTCCACATGTTGCGAAGCTCCTGGGTATTATCGTCAAATCCCCAGACCCGTCCGACACGCTGGGCGACCTCAGCGCCGAACAGCTCGGCCAACAGATGATCGGGGCCCTTGTACCCGGTCGCCAGCACGAATAGCTCCGCTCTCAGGGTCGAGCCGTCGTTGAGCTGCAGCCCCTCAGCGGCGATGGCTTTGATATCGGTTGCCTGGATCAGCCGGATTTTCCCGTCGGCGATCAGTTCGGAACAGCCGACGTTGAAATAATAGCCGCCGCCGCGCGTGCGGAATTTGAGCGGCCACCCCGTGCCGCCCTCGCCGAATTCGAGCCGAAAGCCCGCCCGCTCCAGCCGGGTCAGCAGCGGCGCATCGAGCTTCTTTACCTCTTCGGTGATCAGTTTGTGCGCCACTTTCATCACCGCGAGCGGCACGCCGGAATTCAGCACGTCGCGGATTTCGATCGGCGGCCCGTCGCCGAGATAAGTCCGGTCATAGAGCTGCGCCGGCTCGACATTGACGATCATGGTCGGGCTGCGCTGCACCATGGTGACCACGGCGCCGGCCGATTGCAGCTCCTGGCAGATGTCGTGCGCGCTGGTGCCGGTGCCGAACACCACCACGGAACGGCCGGACCATTCCTTGCCGGCGGCGAAGCGGCTGGAGTGCAGGACCTTGCCGGCAAAGTTTTCGATCTGGTCGATCTTGGGGATATTCGGCGTGCCGCTGACGCTGGTGGCTAGCACGATATGTTTTGGCCGAAGCGTGCGTTTTGCCTCACCGCACGACAGATCGGCGGTCCAGCGTTGCGTCGCCTCATCATAGTAGGCACCTTCAAAACTGGTCCGGGTCCAGAAATCGACCTCCATGATGTCGACATAGCCTTCCAGCCAGTTCGCGATCTGGTCCTTCGGGATGTAGTCCGGGAAGGTCAGCGGGAACGGCAAATAGCGCAAATGATTGACCGGCGTCTTGTTGTGCAGCTTCAGCCCGCGGTAGCGCAGCCGCCAGTTGTCCCCGACCCGTTGCTGCCGGTCGACGATCAGCGCATCGAGCCCGATCCGCTTCAACTCGACGGCGGCGGAAATGCCGGCGTGGCCGCCGCCGACAATGAGAACGTCGGGCTCGCGATCCCTGTACTCGGATGACGCCTGCCGCTGCTCCGACCAATCCGGACCGGCGAAATCCCGGGTGTGTGATCCCTTCGCGGCATGGTTCGAGCGCGCCGGGCAGATCCTGTCGAAATCGAGCAAGGTGGAGATCGTCCATGCGGCGGCACGCCCGCTCGGGGCAGGCAACAGCCGCAACGCGCCGATTCCCGGCCCGTTGGCGGTATCGAAGGAGATGACGGCCTCAATGACTTCGCGACCGGCGACCATGGCCTGGCGCGGCGCAAGTGCTGCGGTGTCGATCCGAAATCCCGTCGCACCAGCGCTTGCCGCGCGTTGCAACAGTTCACGGGCGATCACCCGGTTACCGCTGAAGGTCGCAAAATGCCAGGAGATGCCCAGCAGGTTTCGCCAATGGCTGTCGGCGACGAACAGTTCGGACAAGGCGATTTCCGATCTGCTTCCAAGCGCCGCGCCAAAGGCGCCGATCCACGCCGTGGCCAGTTCCTCCGCTGAAGGGCTTAGTTAGTCTGTCCAGCATTTTCGCGCTTCTTTCGGGGTCGAGGCGTCTTTGTTGTGCTCATCTGACAACATGCCCCGAGGAAGCACAACCCGCGGTCACGGCAGATCGGGGCGGCATTGCCTGCAGCGCGGGCCGAACTCCCTGGCTTTACCGAACATTCAGGTGTTCCCCATAGGATTCCCCGCCGGCCAGAACAGGCCCCTTTTGAAACGCTCAGGACGAGCGATGCTGGACCCAAATCGATCCATCGCCGACGAAGTCGAAGCGGCCATCAACGCCGGTTCGGCGGAAAAACATCTCGAAACGATCAAACGTGTGACGAATTTATTTCTTTCGTCCGCCGACAGCTTCGATGGCGAGCAAATCGAGCTGTTTGACGACGTCCTCGAACGCCTGATCAGGACGATCGAGCTTCGGGCGATTGCTGACATGAGCACCCGCATCGCGCTCGCCGAAATGAGCACTCAGCTTGCTTCGGTTCCGAAAGCGCCGCCTTCCGTCGTCCGCCGCCTCGCGCGGCACGACGAGATCGCGATTGCCGGACCAGTTCTGACCGAATTGGCCCGGCTGACCAACGAGGACCTCATCGAAATCGCCGGGACAAAGAGCGAGCAGCATCTGCTGGCGATCTCCGGCCGTTGGTGGCTGAACGAGATCGTCACCGACGCGCTGTTGGCCCGGCACTATCCGAAAGTCAGCCGCCGACTGGTCAACAACCCGGGTGCGCGGGTTTCAGCGGGCGGATACGTGATCGTATTGCAGCAGGCGGAAACCGATCCCGAGCTTGCGGTCGAAACCGGTCTTCGGGTCGATCTGCCGCCCGAGCTCCGCCACCGGCTGCTGCGGCAGGCGACCGAAGCCGTCAGATCGCGGCTGTTGTCACGGGCGCCGCCACATCTGTTCGAGGAAATCCGAAACGCGATTACGGCGGTGTCAGCGGGCGCCGATCGCGAAATGTCTGCCATTCGCGACTTCGGCGAGGCCAAGCGGTTCATTGCCCTCATGAGCAAGAACGGCGAACTCAATGAGGCGGCCCTGCTCACCTTCGCCCGGCAGCGCAGATACGCGGAGACCGTCGCAGCCCTTGCCGAACTGTCCAAATCCACCTTCGAGGTGGTCCGGCCGCTGATGCAGAGTCTTCGTGACGATGGCGTCCTCATTCCCTGCAAGGCGGCAGGGCTCGATTGGGAGACCGTCGCCGCCGTTCTCAACAGCCGCTTCACCTCCGGCTCGATGGGAGCGCACGAATTGGCCAGGGCCAAGGATCAATTTGCCAAGCTAACGACGGACGACGCCCGCCGCCTGCTGAGATTCTGGCAGGTCAAGTCTAACTCTCCGCCACCCAATTTCAATTGAAAAGAGGGGCGCGCCGGTACTGCTGCGGCGCGCGCCCTGCGCATTCCCTGCCGATCGCCTCACGCGGCGCGACCCAACTCTGCGCCGAGATGCTTCAGCCGCGGCATCACTTCATTCTTCAGAAGCGACAGCGAATGGTGCCAGGCTTCCGGCTTGTGCCTGTAGTCGAAGCCGAACACCAACAGCGTGCCGAACCCGCCGACCTCGCGATAGATTTTCTCGATCTTCTCGGTGACGGTCGCGGGCGAGCCGACGATCCAGTTGTGACGGGCGCAATATTCGACCGTGACGTCGCTATCGGGCACGTCGGGTGCGGCCTTGAGGAAATCCTTGAAACCGAAGTGACCGAGCAAGGGCAGGAAATACTCGCCCATCATCCGGCCCATCATGTCGCCAACCGACAGCTTCCAGGCTTCTTCGTCGGTATCGGCAACGAACACCTCGCGCACCAGCCGCCAGTCCTGCCGGTTCGGCTTGCGGCCGGTCCTGGCCGCGCCGATCTCGACCGATTCCCAATGGCTTCCGACATAGGCTGGGTTGAGGTTGAGGCTCATCGGAATAAAGCCGCGCTCGCCGGCCATTTTCAACGTGTCCGAACCCTTGCTCAATCCCGCAACGCCGATCGGCGGATGCGGCGCCTGCTTCGGCTTGATGTGGGGTTTCAGGAAATCGTACATGGGCTCGGGCTTTGCGACCGTCCAGAATTTGCCCTCGTAGGTCCACGGGGCATCCTCGGTCCACATCTTCAGGATGATCTCGAGCGCCTCGCGCGTCATCTCGCGGTTTTGGCCGGAATTCCCGTCGACATTGAACATCGCCCAGTCGCTCGGCAGTCCGGATGCCGCGACGCCGAAATTGAGCCGGCCTTCGGAAAGATGATCGAGCATCGCGACGCGGTTCGCGAGCTCCGCCGGATGGTGATAGGGCAACAGGAAGCCACCGGGGCCAAGGCGGATGTTCTTGGTTTGCAGAAGTGCCTGCGTCACCAAAAGATCGGGCGCCGGATGCGGCTCCCACGGCGCGGTGTGATGCTCGCCGATCCAGGCCTCCTGATAGCCGAGCTCATCTAGCCATCGCAGCACCTGAAGGTCGAAGTCGTGGCCCTCTTTCAATCCGCACTCCGGCGGGTGCGAGGGCATCGCGAAATATCCGAGTTCCATGGGGCTTCCTCTCTTTTGTTTTTAGACGCGTCGTTGCGCGCGGAGGAAAGTACCCGCCTTGCTTGCGGCTGAATTGTGACGAGAGCAATTGCGTCCCGCTTCATCCTCGTTACGGTACCGACGCTGTCTGCCGTTGTTCGTCACCGGGTCTTTTGAGAAATGATTCGGCACCTCACCTGGAGCTAAGGAACACGCCATGAAACGACTGATGATCCTGAACGGTCCCAACTTGAACCTGTTGGGGGTGCGGGAGCCGCACATCTACGGAACGACGACGCTGTCGCAAATCAAGGAGAACTGCGAAAAGCTCGCCGCGCACCTCGGGCTCGAGCTCGCCTTTCACCAGTCGAACCACGAGGGCCAGCTCGTCGACTGGATCCAGTCGGCAAGAGAGACCGCGGACGCCATCATCATCAATCCGGCCGGCTATTCCTTCACCTCGATCGCCATCCTCGATGCGATCAAGGCGTTCGAGGGGCCGGTGATCGAGGTCCACATCTCCAATATCCACGCGCGCGACGAATACCATCGGCATTCGAAGATTTCGTCGGTCGCGACCGCTGTTATCGCAGGGCTTGGACCCAACGGCTATTTCGCGGCGATGCACGCGCTGACGCAGATGAAAAAGGAATCCTGATCCGCCTTTACCGCGTCCCGAACCTCGTTTCGCCGAACAGCGCCTTTTGCGTCGAGGGTTGCGAGCGCCAATATTGCGGCGGGGCTTCGACCTGGCCGCCGAGTTCGGCGGCGGCGTGCCAGCCCCAGCGCGGGTCGTAGAGCATGCCGCGGGCGAGCGCGACCATATCGGCCTTGCCTGATGCCACGATCTCTTCGGCCTGCTTCGCTTCGGTGATCAGGCCGACCGCCATGGTGGTGACGCCGGTTGCTTCCTTGATGGCTTGCGCGAACGGCACCTGATAGCCGGGCGAGAGCGGAATCTTCTGCAGCGGCGACACGCCGCCGGAAGACGCATCGATCCAGTCGACGCCGCGCTTCTTCAGTTCTTTGGCGAACTCGATGGTCTGCGCGCAGATCCCAGCCGCCCTCGACCCAGTCGGTCGCCGACACCTTGACGCCGACCGGCTTGTCGGCCGGAAACACCGCGCGGATCGCGTCGAACACTTCGCAGCGGATAGCGCATGCGGTTTTGCAAGGAGCCGCCATATTGGTCGGTGCGCTTGTTGGAGATCGGCGACAGGAACTGGTGCAAGAGATAGCCGTGCGCGCCGTGCACTTCGAGCGCATCGATGCCGAGCCGCTCGGCGCGTTTGGCGGCCGCGACGAAGGCCTCGCGCGACGCGCGCCAGGCCCGTCGCATCGAGCGCGAGCGGCGCCGCCTCGCCCTCCTTGTGCGGCACCGCGGATGGCCCCTCGGTCTGCCAGCCGCCTTCGGCGAATCGGGATCTGCTGCCCGCCGTCCCACGGCACGTGGCTCGATCCCTTGCGGCCGGCATGGGCGAGCTGCATCGCGACCGCGATCTTGGAATGCTTGCGCACCGAGGCCAGGATCGGCTTCAGCGCCGCTTCGGTGGCGTCGTTCCACAGGCCGAGGCAGCCGGGCGTGATGCGGCCGATCGCCTCCACATGGGTGGCCTCGATGCAGAACATCGCCGCGCCCGACAGCGCCAGCGTGTTGATATGCGTGAAATGCCAGTCATTGGCCTCGCCGTTCTCGGCCGAATACTGGCACATCGGCGCCACCATGATGCGGTTGGGAAGTCGCAAGGTCGCGCAATTGGATCGGAGAAAACAGGGCGCTCATGGGGGATATCCGGGTGGGAGGGAGGGCGTTTGCCTCTATCTAACGAGACGCTGCATATTCCTCAATGCGCGCAATAGAGAGCGGCGAGGCGCGTTTATCGCAGAGCTCGCCGTGACCGCCCTACTGCTTGATGCCGGCGGCCTTGATCACTTCGAGGTTGGCCGCGGTCTCGCGCTTGACGAATTCGTCCATCTCGCGCCGGCGTCATCGGCATGGCTTCGACGCCGAGCTTTTTCAGGCTCGTCCTGCATCGCCGGATCGGTCAGCACCTTGACACCGGCGGCATGAAACTTCTCGACGATGTCGCGCGGCGTCTTTGCCGGCATGAACACGCCGAACCAGATCAGCGCTTTCGGCATTTTTCAGGCCGGCCTCAGCCGGCGTCGGCACGTCGGGCAGATCGGGCGACGCGCTGCGGCGTCGACACCAGAAGCGCGCGCACCTGGCCGTCGCGGATCAGCGGCAGCGCGGTGGCGAGCGGCGCAGAAATAGAAATCGATCCGGCCGCCGAGGATGTCGGCGATCACTTCGGCGCCGCCGCGATAGGGCACATGGGTGGCCTCGATGCCGGCGGCGAGGCGGAATTTCTCGGCGCTGATATGCACCGCGCTGCCGATGCCGACCGAGCCGAACGAAATCGATCCGGGCTTTGCCTTGGCGTCCGCGATAAAATCCTGCACGGTTTTCCACGGCCGCGACGATCGGCACGATCATCACATTGGCGCTGGAGCCGATCATCAGCACCGAGGCGAGATCCTTTGTGGCGTCGAAGGTCAAGATTGGGAAAGATCGCCGGCGCGATCGTCAGCGCGGAGGAATGGGCGAGAACGCTGTAGCCGTCGGGATCGGCCTTCGCCACCAGCGCGGTGCCGAGCGTGCCGCCGGCGCCGGGGCGATTTTCGATCACGATGGGCTGGCCGAGTTCCGCCGCGAGCCGGTCGAACACCAGCCGCGGCACCACGTCGGTGGCGCTGCCGGCGCCGAACGGGATCGTCGCCTTGATCAGCCGCGACGGCCAGATTTCCGCATGCGCTGCCGCGGCAGCGAAGAGACTCGCGAGAATGCAGATCAACAGAATAGCTTTGCGCATCGATGGCTCCGGTATCATTTCAGGTGCAAGAACCGTTCCGGCTTTCTTCCCCTCTCCCCTTGTGGGAGAGGGGAAGGAAAAAGTCACTCCACCAGCGTGAACTGCAGCAGCAGCGTGCGCTGGATCATCGAAAAATTGTCGTCGGAGACCATCGTCAGCACGGTATCGCCCTCCGGCGTCACATGCGCGTCGATGCCCTCCATATTGTCGATCTCCTGGCCGAGATCGGCATTGAAGATCGCTGGGGCCGTCGACCACGGCGCCGGGGCTGAGCGATTTGAGCGGGATGCGCCGGATGCGGATGCCGAGGCCACCGAGCCAGCGAAAACTTCCGCTCCAGCATCAGGAGGTCGCCGGACGGCAGCAGCACCGCGTCGCTGACGTCGAAATTGTCGGTGCGGCGAACGCTGAACTGACCCGGCGTCGGCCCGCCAACCAGAAACGCGATCAGATTGCCCTTCGCGTCGAGGCCGCGTTCGGAGATCGCGACCAGCGTGCCCGCCAGCGGCATGCCTTTCGGCACGAACACCAGCGCTTCCAGCCCCTTGTTGAACGGCAGCTTTTTCACCGCCGGCGGCATCGGCACCACCTCGCCGCGCGCGCGGGTAAAGCCCTTCGCAAAATCGAAGCGCAGCACCTGGTTGACGCGCTCGAGCCCGATGTAAACCAAGGAGCCGTCGAGCGCGATCGATTCGGAATCGAACCAGCCGCGCGCGGTGATCGGCCGGCCGTCGGGCCCGAGCATTGGTGCTGCCTCGACGTCGGCAAGCCCGGTCATTGCGCGGCCGGAATAGACGATACGGCCGGTGAACCAGCTTCCCTTGTCGCTAAAGGAGATGAAGCGCTCACCCTTGGCATCGAGCCGGATCCCCGACAGTCCACCAAAACCGCGGAAGCCGGAGGTCAGGATCAGCCCGCTGCGGTATTCGAGCGAGCCGAAGCGCACGTGGGAGTGGTCACGGGTGTCGAACGAAGGCAGCGGCCGGGCCTTGACCTCGATCGAAACCGGCGCGGTGACAGAGGAGAATTCGTCCGGCACTACACGCTGCGGCGGCGACTGCGTTGCAGATTGCGCCCGTGCGATTCCGGATAGCGCCATCGCCGAAAGCCCCGCTGCTGTGGTTTTCAGAAAGCGGCGGCGACTGACGCGTTCGGGCATAACGCTATGAATGCAGTCGGCGCCGGTGGCTGCTCGCGGCGGACGGCACGCTGTGGGTCTCGCTGAACAGCTCGGCGAGCTTTTCAGTGATGGCGCCGCCGAGTTCTTCGGCATCGACGATGGTGACCGCGCGGCGGTAGTAGCGCGTGACGTCGTGGCCGATGCCGATCGCGATCAATTCGACCGGCGAGCGGGTCTCGATTTCCTCGATGATGTGGCGCAGATGCCGTTCCAGATAATTTCCGGGATTGACCGACAGCGTGGAATCGTCGACCGGCGCGCCGTCCGAAATCATCATCAGGATCTTGCGCTGCTCGGCACGTCCCAACAGCCGCTTGTGCGCCCAATCGAGCGCCTCGCCGTCGATATTTTCCTTGAGCAGGCCCTCACGCATCATCAGGCCCAGATTCTTGCGCGCACGCCGCCATGGTGCGTCCGCCGACTTGTAGATGATGTGGCGCAGATCATTGAGCCGGCCCGGATTCGGCGGCTTGCCGGCCGCAAGCCACGCCTCGCGCGATTGTCCACCTTTCCACGCCCGGGTGGTAAAGCCCAAAATCTCGACCTTGACGCCGCAGCGCTCCAAGCGTGCGCGCCAGGATGTCGGCGCAGGTTGCCGCAACCGTGATGGGGCGGCCGCGCATCGAGCCGGAATTGTCCAATAGCAGCGTCACCACGGTGTCGCGGAAGGTCGCTTCCTTCTCGTGCATGAACGACAGCGGGTGATAGGGATCGGTCACCACGCGCGACAGCCGCGCCGGATCCAGAATGCCTTCCTCGAGATCGAATTCCCAGGCGCGGTTCTGCTGCGCCATCAGCCGACGCTGCAGCCGATTGGCAAGCCGCGCGACGATGCCTTGCAGATGCGCAAGCTGCTTGTCGAGATAAGAGCGCAAGCGCTCCAGCTCGTCATGGTCGCAGAGGTCTTCGGCCGCGATCACCTCGTCGAATTTCGGCGCGAACGCGTGATATTCCGGCCCGCGCGGCTCGTTGGCGCTGCGCGAATTCGGCCGCGTCGCCTCACCCGGCGTCTCATCGTCGCCGAGCTCGCCGTCGTCGAAAGTGTCGCTGGTGGAGGCCTGCGCGCTCTCCATCGCGCTTTCCGACATTTCATCCGTGGTCGCCTGCGCCTGGTCGGCGCTCATTTCCTGCGCGGCGTCGGAGTCGGGCGAGCCTTCGGCGCCGGACTGATCGTTCTCGCCGTCGCGGTTATCGTCCTGGTTGTCGTCCTCGTCGGTTTCCGCGTTGCGGTCATCGCCGAGTTCGAGCGCGGACAGCAGATCATGCACCGCGTCGCCGAATTTCGCCTGATCCTCCGCGAGCCGGTCGAGCCGGTCGAGCCGGGTGCCGATCTTGTCTTCCAGGATCGGACGCCAGAGATCGACCATCTTGCGCGCGGCTGCGGGCGGCGCGAGCCCGGTCAGGCGCTCGCGCACCAGCATCGCCAGCGCATCCGACAAGCGGCGCGTCGGCGCGGTCGGTGATCTCGTCGAACTTGCCGCGATGGAAATGATCGTCGAGCATCGCGGTCAAGTTCTTGGCAACGCCGGCCATCCGCCGCGAGCCGAGCGCCTCGACGCGGGCCTGCTCGACCGCCTCGAACACGCCGCGCGCCTGCGGATTGCCCGGCATCAGCTTGCGATGCACTTTCGGATCGTGGCAGGCGAGTTTCAGCGCGATCGAATCGGCGTGGCCGCGCACGATCGCCGCGTCGCGCCTTGTCATCTTGCGCGCCGGCTCCGGCAGCCGCGCCTTGCCCGGCGCAAGGCCCGGCCGTTCGGCGGCGAACGTCACTTCCAGTTCCGGGCGTTTTCGCGATCGCGCGCAGGCAAGCCGTCACCGCGCGCTTGAACGGCTCGGTCGGCGCTTCCTTTGCGATCCGGTGCGGAATTTGCTGTTGGACGTCGTCATCGCAGCCTCACCGCGTGTCGCCCCGCTTTCGCGGGCGACGGCGCTAGACTCATCGCCACGTTACCGAGGATTCCGCAAGCTCCACGTTGAAGCAGCGCTGATAGAATTCGGCCACCAGCGGCCGCTCCAGTTCGTCGCACTTGTTGAGGAAGGTGACGCGGAACGCAAAGCCGATATCGCCGAAAATCTCGGCATTCTCCGCCCAGGTGATCACGGTGCGCGGGCTCATCACCGTCGACAGATCGCCATTGGCGAACGCGTTGCGGGTGAGATCGGCAAGCCGCACCATCTTGTTGACGATGTCGCGGCCTTCCTGGGTGCGGTAGTGATGGGCCTTCGCCAGCACGATCTCGACTTCCTCGTCATGGGCGAGGTAGTTCAGCGTGGTGACGATCGACCAGCGGTCCATCTGGCCCTGGTTGATCTGCTGGGTGCCGTGATAGAGGCCGGAGGTATCGCCGAGGCCGACGGTGTTGGCGGTCGAGAACAGCCGGAACGCCGGATGCGGCTTGATCACCTTGTTCTGGTCGAGCAGCGTCAGGCGGCCGGAGACTTCCAGCACGCGCTGGATCACGAACATCACGTCGGGACGGCCGGCGTCGTATTCGTCGAACACCAGCGCGATATTGTGCTGCAGCGCCCAGGGCAGGATGCCGTCGCGGAATTCGGTGACCTGCTTGCCGTCCCTGACGACGATGGAATCCTTGCCGACCAGATCGATACGGCTGATGTGGCTGTCGAGATTGACGCGCACGCACGGCCAGTTCAGCCGCGCCGCGACCTGCTCGATATGGGTCGACTTGCCGGTGCCGTGATAGCCGGTGACCATGACGCGGCGGTTCTTGGCGAAGCCGGCGAGGATGGCGAGCGTGGTGGCGCGATCGAAGCGGTAATCCGAATCGACGTCCGGCACATGCGGATCGACTTCGGAATAGGCCGGCACCTCGAGGTCGCTGTCGATGCCGAACACCTGCCGGACCGACACCTTCATGTCGGGCAAACCGGCGGGCTCCTGCGATTTTGGTCATGGCGGCGGTCGTCATCAATCCTCCGAGGTCTCGGGCGCTCCCGAAACCAGATTTGCGGTATGGCTGCGGATGGGTGCTTGTCGGAACCTATCAGAGAGCAACGGCCGGCAGAAGCCCGCCGCCCAATCAAAGTTCCGTTGCTTTATCATCAAGATAGGGGCTGGACGCGGTTTTTGGAAGGCTGCCCTGCGAATCACGCCGTGCTTTCGCGGAAATTGGCTGCGGCGGCCGCGGACGCGATGGCACTTTCCGCCCCGGTCACTAGTTATGTTAGGTCTGCGAGCCCGGACCGGGCGACAAGCCAGCACAGGAACTTTGTGACTTCATTCATCGATCCATTGATTGCATTCGTCTCGGCACATGCGTGGCTTGCCTATCTCACGCTATTCCTCGCAGCCCTGCTGGAGGCCGTTCCGGTCGTTGGCTCGGTGATTCCGGGCTCGACCATCATCCTGGCGCTGAGCGCGCTGGTGCCCGGCGGCGAATTGCGGCTGGAATGGGTGCTGGCGGCCGCGGTCGCCGGCGCATTGCTCGGCGATGGATCGGCATTCTGGATCGGACATCGCGCCCAGCGCGAAATCCTCAGCAGCTGGCCGCTGTCCAACTATCCGCGCGTGGTCGCGCAGAGCGAGGCATTCTTCCATCGCTGGGGCGACGCTGGCGGTATTCTTCGCGCGCTTCGTGCCGCCGATCCGCGCCTTCGTGCCGATCACGGCGGGCGCGCTCGGCATGTCGCCGTCGCGGTTTTACGCCGTCAACATCCCGGCGATCCTGCTGTGGGCGCCGGCCCATGTGCTGCCGGGCGTGCTCGCGGTATCCGCGCTTGCACAAATATGGCGGGCTGCCGCATCATGAGCGGGCTCGCCAAGCATCTACTGGATGCTCGGCGTGATCGGCGGCGCGCTGATCGTCGCGCTGGCGGTCTGGACGATCCGCCGCCGGCACGGCGGCGGCGCGATCGAGCCGGCGGCGAAAGAGTCGCGCTGATCTGCGAGGATACCGTCCGAGAGGGCACCTGACTCAGGCTTGGCGCCCGCTCGAAATCGTCAGTCGCAATCCAGCATCGTTCAGGCGGCGGACCGAGTTCGGCTCCGTATCGCCGGCGACGCGCGTTCGAAAAGGCCTGGCGACCGCGATGAGCGCATTGCGCTGCACGCTTAGGTGCGGTCGAGGCCGGACACTCAGCTCGCGCCGCGCACCACCGTCTTGAGATAATTATACGCCTTGATGATCTCGATCAGGCGATCCTCGGTGGAGCGGTCGCCGCCATTGGCGTCGGGATGGTGCTGCTTCACCAGCGCCTTGTACTTCGCCTTGACGGTCTCGAGCGTCGCATCGGAGCCGAGCCCCATCACCTGCAGCGCCTTGCGCTCGGCGTTGAAGATCTTTCGGGTTTCGACCTTGGCCTCGGCGCCGGCGCCCGGACCCGGCCGCCAGCGGCCGCGGCCGTTGAGTTCGCTGAACATGCTGAACGGATCGGAGGCGCCTTCGAGATCGGCCTCGGCGCTGCCCTTGCCCTTCTTGGCGCTGGTATTGGCGCCCATCTTCCAGGTCGGACGATGGCCGGTCAGCGCATCCTTCTGGTAGCGCGCGACCGCATCCGCATTCATGCCGGAAAAGAAATTATAGGACTGGTTGTATTCGCGGACGTGATTGAGGCAGAAGTGCCAATATTCCTTGTCGATTGGTCCGGCCCTTGGGCGCGCGGTGCGGCCCCTTGTTCTTGCAGTCCGGCCATTCGCACATGGCGGATTCTTCGCGCGCCTGCGCCTGCTGCTTCGCGCTCAGCTTGTTGGGCTTGATGCGGATGGAGTCGAAGAATTTGGATGAATCAATCGGCATGGCTGACTATGACAACGCAATGCGAAAAGCTTCAAGTCTTGACATTGCGAATACCTTCTCTCCCGATGCGCCATTGACGAAACAGCGGTCACGGACGTATTGCCGCCGCCATGAGCACCAGAGACACTATCACAAACAAGTTGCGCGAAGCTTTCGCGCCGGAAAGCCTCGACGTCACGGACGAATCACATCTTCATGAGGGCCATGCCGGCCACAGGCCGGGCGGCGAGACGCATTTCAGGGTGTATATTGTGTCGCCCGCCTTCGAAGGGAAGAGCCGGATCGAGCGCCACCGCATGATTAATGCGACGCTGGCGCGGGAACTCGCAGGCTCCGTGCATGCGCTGGCGATCAAGGCGCAGGCGCCGGGGAAGGCGGCTGGAGCTAAAACGCCGTGCCGGCCCGCTTCGGCTTTTTCTCCTCGACCTCGGCCTCGCGCGGCACCGCGACGATCCGCAGCGCGGTGATGCGGTTGCGCTCGCGGCGCAGCACGCGGAAGCGGAAGCCGTGGAAGGTAAAACTCTGGCCGCGCTCCGGGATCGAGCGCGCCTCGTGAATCACAAGGCCCGCGACCGTGGTCGCCTCTTCGTCCGGCAGATGCCAGTCCATCGCGCGGTTGAGATCGCGGATCGGCACCGAGCCGTCGACCACCACCGAGCCGTCGGGCTGGGCGCGGACGCCGGCCACCACCACGTCGTGCTCGTCGGAAATATCGCCGACGATCTCCTCCAGAATGTCCTCCAGCGTCACCATGCCTTCGACTTCGCCGTATTCGTCGACCACCAGCGCGAAGTGGGTCTTGCGGCGGCGGAACGCCTTGAGCTGTTCGGAGACCGGGCGCATCTCCGGCACGAACCACGGCGGCAGCGCGATGGTCGAGACGTCGATCCGCGACGTATCGCCATCGGCGGCGCGGATCGCGCGCAACAGATCCTTGGCGTGCAGCACGCCGATGATGTTTTCCGGCTTGTCGCGCCACAGCGGAATCCGCGTGTATTCGGTCGCCAGCACCTCGCGCACCAGTTCTTCCGGCGGCAGGTCGGCATTGATCATCACCATTTCGGTGCGATGAACCATCACGTCGGAGACCTGCAGCTCGCGCAGATCCAACAGCCCGCCGAACATGTCGCGGTCCTGCTTTTCGACCTTGCCTTCGTGATGCAGCAGATCGACCGCGCCGCGCAGGCGCTCGATCGGCGACAGGATCGGCTGGTTGGCGCCGATCTTGATGCCGAGCAGCCTCATCAGCACGCGAACGATCGCCTCGATCACGGTGAGCAGCGGCCCCAGCAGATACGACCATCAGCTTCATCGGGCGCGCGACCAGAAGCGCCACCCGGTCCGGCGCGTTGATGGCGATGGTCTTCGGCAGCACCTCGGCGAAGATCACGACCATCACCGTCATCACGCCGGTGGCGTAGAGCACGCCGACCTCGCCGAACCAGGCCGTGAAGATGCCGGTCGCCAACGCCGAGGCGCCGATATTGGCGATGTTGTTGCCGAGCAACAGCGCGCCGATCATCCGCTCGCGCATCGCGAACAGGCTGGAGACGACGCCGGCCTCGCGATTGCCCTGCTTCGACAGCCGCAGCATGCTGGCGCGCGACGCGCCGGTCAGCGCGGTCTCGCTCGCCGCGAAGAACGCGGAGACCAGAAGACAGGCAATGACGATGGAGAATGTAATCCAGTCCATGACGTCATCGCTTCACTGTTGCTCTGAATCGCTTCCGCGGACGCCAGCTTTGCTCCGCGCTTCAGAAAATCGCGAACCAGCGAGGCTCGACGTCGGGCGCGATCACGGCGCGGCCGACCGCCTCCAGCAGGATGAAGGTGAGCCGGCCGCGCTTGACCTTCTTGTCCTGCGCCATCAGCGTCATCAGCGCGTCGGCGTCGGCAAGCCCTTCCTGGGCAAATCCGGCGATATCCTGCAAATGGGTCGGCAGGCCCGACCTCGGCAAGATGACGTTTGACGCGCGCGGCGTCGGATTCGGCGATCATGCCGAGCTGCGCGGAAAATTCCGCCGCCAGCACCATGCCGACGGAGACGCCTTCGCCGTGAAACAGCCGGTCGGAAAAGCCGGTCGCGGCCTCCAGCGCATGGCCGAAAGTGTGGCCGAGATTGAGCAGCGCGCGCTCGCCGGTCTCGCGCTCGTCGCGCGCCACGATCGCGGCCTTGGCGCGGCAGGAGGTCGCGATCGCGTGTTCGCGCGCGGCGCCGCCGGCGAAAATATCGGCGTGGTTGGCCTCCAGCCAGGCGAAAAACGCCTCGTCGCCGAGCACGCCGTATTTGGCGACTTCGGCATAGCCGGCGCGGAACTGGCGCGGCGACAGCGTGTCGAGCACCGCGGTGTCGGCGACCACCAGCACCGGCTGGTGAAACGCGCCGAGCAGATTCTTGCCCTGCGGCGAATTGATTCCGGTCTTGCCGCCGACGGAGGAATCGACCTGCGCCAGCAGCGAGGTCGGCACCTGCACGAAATCGACGCCGCGGCGCAGGATCGCGGCCGCAAAGCCGGCGAGATCGCCGACCACGCCGCCGCCGAGCGCGATCACCAGATCGTTGCGCTCGATCTTGGCCGCGATCAGCGCTTCGCTGACCTGCTCGAGGCCGGCATAGGTTTTCGAGCCCTCGCCTTCCTCGACGATGATCGCGCGAGGTGGCGATGCCGGCCTCCGTCAGCGAGGCTTCGGTCTTCTCCAGCCAATGCTTTGCGACATTGCGGTCGGTGACGATGGCGGTGCGCACGCCGGGCCGCAAGCGCGGCGATGCGCGCGCCCAGCGATGGCAGCACGTCGCGGCCGATGACGATGTCATAGGCGCGCTCGCCGAGCGCGACATCGACGGTGATCGCATCGGAATGTTTCAGCGGCGCGGTCATGGGGTGGCGCTCATGATGCCGGATGCTGCGCTCGCGCCTCGCCGCACAGCCGCGCGTGCAGGGCCTCGATGCATTCATCGACGATCTTGTCGTGCGGCACGTCGCGCGACCAGATCGTCAGGTCGGCATGCTGATAGACCGGCTCGCGTTCGCTCGATCAGCCGCCCGACGGTCGCGTCGGGATCGGCGGTCTGCAGCAGCGGACGATCGGCGCGGCGCTTCACCCGGCGCATGATGATATCGGCATCCGCCTTGAGCCAGATCGACACCGCCTTGTCGCCGATCCGGTTGCGGGTCTCCTCGCGCATGAAGGCGCCGCCGCCGGTCGCGAGCACGGCCGGACCGCTCGTCGAGCAGCCGCGCGATCACCCGCGCCTCGCCATCCCTGAAATGCGGCTCACCATGGGTTTCGAAAATGTCCGGGATCGACATGCCGGCCGCGGCCTCGATCTCGGTATCGGCGTCGAGAAACGGCAGCCGCAAGCCGCGCCGCCAGCCGCCGCCCGATGGTGGATTTGCCGGCGCCCATCATGCCGACCAGCACGACCGAGCGCGTTCCCAGCGCCGCCGGATCTCGGCCTCCTGGGATGCGCTCGGTGTCGGCCGGTGTGGCTGTCTCAGGCATTTCGTTGCTCGATTGCCGCAGCAATGCGGGCGTTGCGCGCCACCTATACTACCCCCGCCGATACCGTTGCCAGAGAGCTCTTGCAACGGACGGGCGAACATGTTGGTAGTCAGTCGGCATCCCGATGATTCAATGGTTAATTCGCCGCCTGAGGCTCGCGACATGCCCAGCCTGTTCCGCTTTCTGACGGTCGTCGCCGTGATCGTCGGGCGTCGTCTATGGCGTGATTTTCGCACTGGCGAATTTCGTCAACCCGAAACCGCGGGAAATGACCGTCACCATCCCGCCGGATAAGTTCCTCAAGAAATAGGCGGCTAGGATCTCAGAAGGATGCGTTCCAGGACCTCAGACGCCAAACTGATCGGCCTGTTCCTCGACATGCTCGCGGCGGAACAAGGCGCAGGCCCCAATACGCTCGACGCCTATCGCCGCGACCTCACCGATTTCTCGGAATTCCTCGCCCGCAAGGGGCGACGGCTTTGCCGGCGCCGCAGACCCAGTCGCTGCGGGACTATCTCGCCGATCTCGACACCCGCGGCTTCAAATCATCGAGCGTGGCGCGACGGCTGTCGGCGATGCGGCATCTGTTTCGTTTTCTGCTCAACGAACGGATGCGCAGCGACGATCCGGCGGCGATCCTGTCCGGGCCGAAGCGCGGGCGCGGCCTGCCGAAAGTGCTGTCGATCGCCGATGTCGATCGCATGCTGACGCGAGCCAAGGAATTGACGCACGCAAGCGAAGCCTCGAGCACACAGCGGCTTCGCGCGATGCGGCTCTATTGCCTGCTCGAAGTGCTCTACGCCACCGGCCTTGCGCGTCTCAGAGCTGGTGGCGCTGCCGCGCTCGGCGGCGCGCAACGACGCCCGCATGATCGTGGTGCGCGGCAAGGGCAACAAGGAGCGGCTGGTGCCGCTGAACGACGCCTCGCGTCAGGCGATGGCCGATTATCTCGCGGCGACTGAGGCGCTCAAGACCGACAAGAAGAAAAACGCCGGCAGTTCGAAATGGCTGTTTCCCTCCTTCGGCGAGAGCGGACATCTGACGCGGCAGCATTTTGCGCGCGACCTGAAGGAGCTCGCGGCCGCATCAGGACTCGTCCCGCGGCTGGTCTCGCCGCATGTGCTGCGCCACGCCTTTGCGAGCCACCTTCTGCACAACGGCGCAGACTTGCGGATCGTGCAGACGCTGCTTGGGCACACCGACATTTCGACCACGCAGATCTACACCCATGTGGTGGAAGAGCGGCTCAAGAGCCTGGTGCGCGACCTGCATCCGCTTGCGGAAAAATAGGCGGAAACAACTCGCGCCTTGACTTGCGCCGCGATCTTACGTGAAAGAGCCAAATCCCGCCCGCGAGCCTTTTTCGCGCACGCCTGTCTCTCGCCTTGAGCTACGCACTAAGCCATTGAACATGCGCGCTTTCTGCAAGCAGACCGAAACCGTTTCGCCTCACACCACGTTCTTACCTATATTGCCCTGATGCCGGACCAGATGCGCTCTTATCTCGATTTCGAAAAGCCCGTTGCCGAACTCGACTCCAAGGTCGACGAGCTGCGCGCGCTGGCGGCGTCCGGCAGCGACATCGGCGAGGAGATTTTGCGGCTCGAGGACAAGGCTGGTCTCGGCGCTCGCCGAGCTCTACGCCAATCTCACGCCGTGGCAGAAGACGCTGGTCGCGCGGCACCCGCAGCGGCCGCATTTCACCGATTTCGTCAACGCGCTGATCACCGAATTCACCCCGCTCGCCGGCGACCGCAAGTTCGGCGAGGACGAAGCGCTGCTTGGGGGCTTCGGCCGTTTCCGCGGCGAGAGCATCTGCGTGATGGGCCAGGAAAAAGGCGCCTCCACCGAATCCCGTATCAAGCATAATTTCGGCATGGCGCGCCCCGAAGGTTATCGCAAGGCGGTGCGGTTGATGGAAATGGCCGAGCGATTCGGCATTCCGGTGCTGTCGATCGTCGATTCGGCCGGCGCCTATCCCGGCATCGGCGCCGAAGAACGGGGACAAGCCGAGGCGATCGCGCGCTCCACCGATGCCTGCCTGTCGCTGGGCGTGCCCAATGTCGCCATCGTCACCGGTGAAGGCATGTCGGGCGGCGCGATCGCGATCACCACCGCCAACCGCGTCCTGATGCTCGAGCACGCGATCTACAGCGTGATTTCGCCGGAGGCGGCGTCCTCGATCCTGTGGCGCGACGGCACCAAGGCCCAGGAAGCGGCCACCAGCATGAAGATCACGGCCCAGGACATGCTGCGTTTCGGCGTCATCGATACCATCCTGAAGGAGCCGGTGGGCGGCGCGCACCGCGACTCAGCCGCCATGATCGCGACCACCGGGGAGGCGATCGCGCAGGCCTTCGACGAGTTGCGCAATCTCGACGCCGACATGATCCGAAAGCAGCGTCGGCAGAAATTCCTCGATATCGGCCGAAAACTGGGCTGAATCGCCCAAATTCCGTGGAAAGACCGCAAAGCTGGCCGGTTAATGCGCTTTTTTGCCCGAATTGGCCATTTTGGCCGCAATTAGGCCCAGACCGCGCGATTTAACCTCTATTGACCATGGCCTTAGGGAGCCCGCTGCGCCGCGTTGTTCAGGTTGCGAGCAGGGCCTTCTTAAGGGTAATATTTCGGTCGACGGCTTCAGGGCATGGACGCTTAAGTTGGGGTTGCGGACATTGCCCGGTGGGTGTGGAGCTTTGCATTGAACTATCGCACGCTTGTTCGCGCGCTAATCGCATCTGCCGCACTCGCGGCCGGTGCGCTTTTGGCCGGCTGCGACAGCGATGAGATTTCACTCGCCACCAACGCCAAGGCCAACCAGCCGGTGCCGCCGAAGCTGATCGCTGCGATGGTCGAAAAGGACATGGATCTGCAATCGCCGATCCTGGTCCGGCTGTTCAAGCAGGAAGCCGAGCTTGAGGTCTGGAAGCAGGATCGCTCCGGCCGCTTCGCGCTGCTCAAGACCTATCCGATCTGCCGTTGGTCGGGCGACCTCGGACCCAAGGTGCGCGAAGGCGATCGCCAGGCGCCGGAAGGTTTCTATTCGATCACGCCCGGCACAGATGAATCCGCAGTCGGCGTATTATCTGTCGTTCAACACCGGCTATCCCAACGCCTACGACCAGTCGCTCGGACACACCGGCTCGCAGCTGATGGTGCATGGCGATTGCTCCTCGCGCGGTTGCTACGCGATGACCGACGAGCAGATCACGGAAATCTATGCGCTGGGCCGCGAGTCCTTCTTCGGCGGCCAAAAGGCATTTCAGTTCCAGGCCTATCCGTTCCGGATGACGCCGATCAACATGGCGAAACACCGCAACAACCCGAACATGGCGTTCTGGAAAATGATCAAGGAAGGCTACGATCATTTCGAGGTCACGCGGCAGGAGCCGAAGGTCAATTTCTGCGAGAAGAAATACGTGTTCGATGCCGTCAGGGCGCCGGATGCCAAGCAGGATCCGGTTTTCCAGGCTTCCGCCAAGTGTCCCGCCTATGTGGTCCCCGACGAGATCGCCGACGCCGTGCGCGAGAAGCAGCAGGAGGAGGCGGCCGAAACCTCCAAGCTGATCGCGCGTGGCACGCCGGTCGCCAAGCTCAATACCGGCATCGACGGCGGCATGAACCAGGTGTTCGCCGCGCGCGTGCCCGGCGGCAATACCGGGCTGTCGGAGGGCGGCGAAGGCCAGAGCCTGTCGCTGCTGGCGCTTTCCCGCGCGCCCGGCTCGATCCCCTCAACCGTCAACCCGCCGCATGCGCCGGATGAACCGGTCGTCACGGCCGCAGCGCCTGCATCCGCTCCGGCATCGGCAGCACCGACACGGGTGGCGTCCGCCGCGCCAGCGACACTGTCCACGCAGTCAACGACCCAGTCCGACGGCTTCTTCAGTAACCTTGCCCGCAAGATCGGCCTCAGCGGCGGCAGTGCAGCCGACACTGCCAGCGCGCCGCCGCCGCCGGCGCCGGCCAAGCCGAAAACGGCCGAAGCCAAGCGCGCCGAACAACCGCCGAAGGCTGCGGCTTCGGCTTCGAAGCCGGCCGAGACCAAGCAGGCCGCTACGCGCCCGCCGTTCAAGCCGTCGGTCGGCGGATAGCCCGCCGGCCGCTGCCGAGGCGCCCGCGCCAAGAGACACGCAGGTCGCGGGCTCGGCGCCGATCGTGCCGCCGAACTCATTCGACAGCCGCTTCGGGGCGATGAAGTAACCAGCAACTTGATCCGAATTCGCAGGGTGGGCAAAGGCGCTCTTCGCGCCGTGCCCACCATTACGGAAAACTGCAAGATCAGCGTCGTGAAATGGTGGCTCGCTTCGCTTAGCTCACCCTACGCCTTCGCGGACGATGACATCAGGGCGAGGTCGCGCGCAACGCAAGCTCACGCGTATTTGCCGTGGCAGTGCTTGTACTTCTTGCCGGAGCCGCACGGACAATCCTCGTTGCGTCCGACCTTGCCCCAGCTTGCGGGATTCTTCGGATCGCGGTCGGCGGTAGCCTGCGGCACCAGCGAGGCACTGGCGAACGCCATCTCGTCCTCGCCGGTGTTGGGGTCGAATTTGTGCGCCTCCATCTGCGGCAAGGCCGGCTGCTGCTCTTCCGGCGGCACGATCTCGACGCGCATCAACTGCGCCGTCACCGCCTCGCGCAAATGCGCGATCATCGCCTCGAACAGGCTGAAGGCTTCCGACTTGTATTCCTGCAACGGATCGCGCTGGCCGTAGCCGCGCAAGCCGATCACCTGGCGCAGATGATCGAGCATGATCAGATGCTCGCGCCAGAGATGGTCCAGCGTCTGCAGCAGGATCGTCTTCTCGACGTAGCGCATCACGTCGGGACCCCATTGCGCGACCTTGGCGGCCATGTGCTCGTCGACGCGCTGCTCGATGCGCGAGAGCAATTCCTCGTCGGCGATGCCCTCTTCCTTGGCCCAGTGCATCGACCGGCAGATCGACGTCGAGCACGCGCTTCAACTCTTCCTTCAGGCCGGCGACGTCCCACTGCTCGGCATAGGCATGTTCGGGCACGTGCTTGGTGACGACGTCCTCGACGAAGGCGTGGCGCATGTCGGCGACCGTCTCGGCGACGCTTTCGTCCTTCATCAGGTCGACGCGCTGGTCGAAGATCACCTTGCGCTGGTCGTTCTGGACGTTGTCGAATTTCAGCAGGTTCTTGCGGATGTCGAAGTTGCGCGCCTCGACCTTCTGCTGCGCCTTTTCCAGCGCCTTGTTGATCCAGGGATGGATGATGGCCTCGCCCTCTTTCAGGCCGAGCCGCGTCAGCATGGTATCGAGCCGGTCGGAGCCGAAGATCCGCATCAGATCGTCTTCCAGCGACAGGAAGAACTTCGAGCGCCCGGGATCGCCCTGGCGGCCGGAGCGGCCGCGCAGCTGGTTGTCGATGCGGCGGGATTCATGGCGCTCGGAGCCGATGATGTAGAGCCCGCCGGGCCTGCTCGCGATCTTCGCCGGCTTGTTGCCCTTGGCCGGTTCGATTTCGATCTGACTCTTCGGCCTTCAGCACGATGCCGCGGAACCGCTCGACGTCGGCCTTGATGCGCTCGATCTTCGCGGCCTTCTCGGCCTCGTCGGTGATCCCGGACGTCTCCTGCGCGATCCGCATCTCCAGCGAACCGCCGAGCTTGATGTCGGTGCCGCGGCCCGCCATGTTGGTCGCGATCGTGATCGCGCCGGGCACGCCGGCCTCGGCCACGATATAGGCTTCCTGCTCGTGGAAGCGCGCGTTCAGCACCGCAAACAGCTTTGCCGGCTTGCCGGCGCGCGCGGCGGCATAAAGCTTCTCCATCGCGTTTTCATTGCCGAAATCGATCTGCTTGTAGCCGTGCTTCTTCAGATATTCGGCGAGCACCTCGGACTTTTCGATCGAGGCGGTGCCGACCAGCACCGGCTGCAGCCGCTTGTTGGCGCGCTCGATCTCGGCCAGGATCGCGGCGTATTTCTCGTTCTGGGTGCGATAGACCTCGTCGTCCTCGTCGAGCCGCGCCACCGGCACGTTGGTCGGGATTTCCACGACCTCGAGCTTGTAGATGTCGAACAATTCGTCGGCTTCGGTCAGCGCCGTGCCGGTCATGCCGGCGAGCTTCTCGTACAGCCGGAAATAATTCTGGAAGGTGATCGAGGCCAGCGTCTGGTTTTCCGGCTGGACCTGCACGTGCTCCTTGGCTTCCAGCGCCTGGTGCAGGCCTTCGGAATAGCGGCGGCCCTGCATCATGCGGCCGGTGAACTCGTCGATGATGACGACCTCGTCGTCGCGGACGATGTAGTCCTTGTCGCGCTGGAACAGCGTGTGCGCGCGCAGCGCCTGGTTGACGTGGTGCACGACGGAGATGTTCTCGATGTCGTAGAGCGAGTCGCCCTTGAGCTGGCCGGCGTCGCGCAGCAAGGTCTCGATCTTCTCCATGCCGGCTTCGGTCAGCGTCACCGTGCGCTGCTTCTCGTCGACGTCGTAATCGGTCTTGTCGAGCTTCGGGAAGAAGGTGTCGATGGTGTTGTAGAAATCCGAGCGGTCGTCGAGCGGGCCGGAGATGATCAGCGGCGTGCGCGCCTCGTCGATCAGGATCGAGTCGACTTCGTCGACGATGGCGTAGAAGTGGCCGCGCTGGACCATGTCCTCCAGGCGGTACTTCATGTTGTCGCGCAGATAGTCGAAGCCGTATTCGTTGTTGGTGCCGTAGGTGATGTCGCGCGCATAGGCGTCCTTGCGCTCGGCGTCGTCGAGGCCGTGCACGATCACGCCGACGGTCATGCCGAGGAAGTTGTAGATCTGGCCCATCCATTCGGAGTCGCGGCGGGCGAGATAGTCGTTGACGGTGACGACGTGGACGCCCTTGCCGGCCAGCGCGTTGAGATAGACCGCGAGCGTGGCGACCAGCGTCTTGCCTTCGCCGGTCTTCATCTCGGCGATGTCGCCCTCGTGCAGCACCATGCCGCCGATCAGCTGCACGTCGAAATGCCGCTGGCCGAGCGTGCGCTTGGCGGCCTCGCGCACGGTGGCGAAGGCCGGCACCAGGATATCGTCGAGCGTCTTGCCCTCGGCGAGCTGTTTGCGGAATTCGGCGGTGCGCGCCTTCAGCGCCTCGTCGGACAGTGCAGCGACTTCCGGCTCCAGCGCGTTGATGGCGTCGACGCGGGGCTGGTACCCCTTCACCCGCCGGTCGTTGGCGGAGCCGAAAAACTTGCGGGCGAGCGCGCCGATCATGCCGAATTCCTGTCTTCGCGGTTCAAGCGTTGTAGCCATGACGTGGTCCACCAAGTTGCCTATCAACTCACCGTGACGCGCCGCGGCTCGGATCCCCGAAGCCGGGACCGTCCGCCAATGAGTGGGAATTAAGCAATCCAAGGTTCAACGGCCAAAAACGCAGCAAAATAAGCGCTATCGCCATTGACACGATGGGGCAGAGATATGGCTGGGTCGCAGCCTTGTCAACGGCGGGAGCGCCCTGCCGACGGCGCGAAGCTGTCAAGGAATTCATCATTTTGACAGACTTTTCGCGTTGCCAAGGCCCGACGATTGGGCGAGTGTCCCGCCGCCGAATTTAGCCCTTCTCCAAGATAAGGATTTTCCATGACCACTTCGTTCCCGGTAACGAAAACCGGCCTGCGCCTCGGCCTCGCCTCCGCAGCGGCGGGCTGTCTCGCCATGGCGCTGTCGCCGGCTGCCGCCCGCGCCGACGACAAGGTGCTCGCCAAGGTCAACGGCGTCGAAATCCGCCAGAGCGACGTCGCGCTCGCCGAGGAGGAACTCGGTCCGAGCCTCGCGCAGATGGACCCGGCGACCAAGGACGAGAACGTGCTGGCGTTCCTGATCGACATGAAGATCGTCGCCAAGGCCGCCGAGGACAAGAAGGTCGAGGACAGCGAGGATTTCAAGAAGCGGCTGGCGTTCACGCGCAACCGGCTGCTGATGGACAGCCTGCTCGCGAGCGAGGGCAAGGCCGCGACCACCGACGACGCCATGAAGAAGGTCTATGAGGACGCCTCCAAGCAGATCACCGGCGAGCAGGAAGTGCACGCCCGCCACATCCTGGTCGAGACCGAGGACGAGGCCAAGGCGGTCGAGGAGGAGCTCAAGAAGGGCGCCGATTTCGCCGAGCTCGCCAAGAAGAAGTCCAAGGATCCCGGCGCCTCCGACGGCGGCGATCTCGGCTTCTTCACCAAGGATCAGATGGTGCCGGAATTCTCCGCGGTCGCCTTCGCGCTCGAGCCCGGCAAGATCTCCGATCCCGTGAAGTCGCAGTTCGGCTGGCACATCATCAAGGTCGAGGAAAAGCGCAACCGCAAGGCGCCGGACTTCGATCAGGTCAAGGGCCAGATCGAGACCTATGTGACGCGCAAGGCGCAGGCCGACTACGTCGGCAAGCTGCGCGAGGCCGCCAAGGTCGAGCGCATGGACCAGCCGGCCGAGACCGCCAAGACGGACACCAAGCCCGACGCAGCCGGACCCGTGCCAAGCCCGCCGACTCCAAGATGGCGCCGGCGAAGAAGTAAGAATTCGCTGTCACTTCGGCGAAGCCAATAGTATTTACGACGTCATGGCCGGGCTAAAGCGCGAAGCGCGTCTTCGTGCTCGATGTCCCGGCCATCTACGTCTTGAGGCCTCGTTCAGCGAGCGAAGACGTGGATGGCCAGGATAAAGATCTGGCCATGACGCATTTTGCTTTGTCGATAAGGCGCCCTCATGTCCACCGCCGTCTCCCCGCTCGCCCCGACCGACGTCCCCGACATGCCCGTGATCGCGGGCGTCAAGCTTGCGACCGCGGCCGCCGGCATCCGCTACAAGGGCCGCACCGACGTGCTGCTGGCGGTCATGGACAAGGGCACGACGGTCGCCGGCGTCTTCACCAAGTCGAAATGCCCGTCGGCGCCGGTGGAATGGTGCCGCGCCAAGCTCAAGCGCGGCCAGGCCCGCGCGCTGGTGGTGAATTCCGGCAACGCCAATGCCTTCACCGGCAAGACCGGGCGGCAGTCGACCGCGCTGACCGCCGCGATCGCCGCCAAGGCGGTCGGCTGCAGCGCCGAACGAAGTGTTTCTCGCCTCCACCGGCGTGATCGGCGAGCCGCTCGACGCCACCAAATTCGACGGCGTGCTCGGCACGCTCGCCGAGACGGCCGCGCCCGGCGACTGGATGAGCGCGGCGAAGGCGATCATGACCACCGACACCTTTCCGAAGGTCGCGACCGCGACCGTCAAGCTCGGCAAGGCCAAGGTCACCATCAACGGCATGGCCAAGGGCGCCGGCATGATCGCGCCCGACATGGCGACCATGCTGTCCTTCGTGTTCACCGACGCGCCGATCGCGGCGCCGGCGCTGCAATCGCTGCTCAAGAGCGGCGTCGAGGACACTTTCAACGCCGTGACCATCGACGGCGACACCTCGACCTCGGACACGCTGCTGGCGTTTGCGACCGGCGCGGCCGCCGAAAATGGTGCGCCGAAAATCAGCCGCGCCAGCGATCCGCGGCTGAAGGCTTTTACCAAGGCGTTGCACGCCGTGCTCGCCGATCTCGTCCGAGCAGGTGGCGCGCGACGGCGAAGGCGCGCGCAAGCTGGTCGAGATCATCGTCGAGGGCGCGACGACCAAGGCATCGGCGCGCAAAATCGCGATGTCGGTGGCGAATTCGCCGCTGGTGAAGACCGCGATCGCCGGCGAGGACGCCAATTGGGGCCGCGTGGTGATGGCGGTCGGCAAGGCCGGCGAGCCCGCCAACCGCGACAAGCTTTCGATCTCGTTCAACGGCATCCGCGTCGCCAAAAGCGGCGCGCGCGACCCGTCCTATAACGAGGCAGGAGGTCTCGGCCGCGATGAAGAATCCGAAAATCCAGATCAAGATCGCGCTCGGCCTCGGCAAGGGCCGCGACCGCGTGCTGACCTGCGACCTCACCAAGGAATATGTCGCGATCAACGGCGACTACCGCTCGTGAGCGCCCGCGCATGGCCGATGTCAAACTCACCCTCGTGGTCGCCTGCGCGCTGGTCGACGCCGACAAGCGCGTGCTGATCGCGCAACGGCCGCAAGGCAAGACGATGGCCGGCCTGTGGGAATTTCCCGGCGGCAAGGTCGAGCCCGGCGAGCGGCCGGAAGCAGACCCTGATCCGCGAACTGCACGAGGAGATCGGCATCACCGTCAGCGAGGCGTGCCTGGCGCCGCTGACCTTCGCCAGCCACGGCTATGATAGTTTCCATCTCCTGATGCCGCTCTACATCTGCCGGCGCTGGGAAGGCAGCGTGATCGCGCGCGAGGGCCAGAATCTCGCCTGGGTCCGCGCCAACAAGCTGCGCGACTACCCGATGCCGCCGGCAGACATTCCGCTGATCCCGCATCTGATCGATTTGTTGATGTGAGGCTTCTAAGCCTTCGGCGCCTTCCTCACCGCCTCCGCCAGACTCGCCTTCGCCGATCCCGGCCGCAGCGGTTTTTGCTGGCTTTCATGCGGCGCCCAGCCCGACAGCCAGATCACATCGAAGGTGGCGCGGATGCGACCATCGACATCGGCAAAGCGTTCGCCGTAGATCTGCGCCATCCGCAGCATCGTCGCGCGGCGGGTCGGCGTCCGCCGCCGCTCGATCAGGATGTTGGTCGCGCCCATGCGCCGCAAATCCTGCATCAGCGCGAACGTGCTGTCATAGCGCACCACGACGCGATCGACGTCGGTGACCGGCAGCGCAAAGCCCGCGCGCTGCAACAGCGCGCCGATGTCGCGCAGATCGGCAAACGGTGCAACGCGCGGCGACACCCCGCCTTCGCATTCGGCTTCCGCCGCGGCAAAGCATTGCCGCAGCTCGGTCAGCGTATCGCCGCCGAGCATCGCCGCCAGCAGCAGCCCGTCCGGCCTCAACGCGCGGCGGATTTGCGCGAGCACGCCGGGCAGATCGTTGACGAACTGAAAGGCGAGCGCGGAGACGACGAGATCGAGCGATCCCGGCTGCAACGGCAGAATTCCTGCCCGAGTCCTCGCAGATCGATGTGGTGAATGACTTGAAGCGATCCGCGCACGGCTTTCGCAAGCCATCGCCCGGCGTCCAGATGTCGGCGACATCGGCAAAATCCCGCATCACCGCGTGCAAGCCGCTCCTCCATGTCCTCGGCGACGCGATCGAGCAGGAAGGTCGCCGGCCCCTGCTTGCGCGCCCGATCCTGCCGCGCGCGCAGCAGCGCGCGGTCGAACAGGATCGGCGCGGTGTCGTGGTTCGAAACCATGCCGGTTGGTACGCCGCTCCCCCATCCCTGGCAATCCGGTGCTTGAGCCTCGTGCCCGCAGCGCTAGCCTTCGCCATGGACGCCGAAGCATCACCATCCCGTTCCATCTCCACCCATCTGCGCGGCGCGCTGACGCGTGCCGCGGCGCGTGGTGGCATGCCGCGCGACTGGCGCTCGACATCGCGCTGCCGACGCTGTGCGTCGCCTGCCGCGAACCGGTCGACGGCGAAGGCGTCTGCGCGAACTGCTGGGCCAAACTGTCGTTCATCGCGCCGCCGTTTTGCCCGCGGCTCGGCATTCCCTTTGTCTACGATCCCGGGCCCCGAACTGTTGTCGATGGAAGCGATCGCCGATCCGCCGGCCTATGCGCGCGCCCGCGCCGCGGTGCGCTATGACGACGTCGCGCGCACGCTGGTGCATGCGCTGAAATACCAGGACCGCACCGATCTGGCGCCCGCGATGGGCCGCTGGATGGCGCGCGCCGGCCGGGAACTGCTCGGCGAGGCCGACTGTGCTGATTCCGGTACCGCTGCACTGGCGGCGCGGCTGGAGCCGCCGCTACAACCAGTCCGGCGCGCTGGCGCGCGTGATCGAGCGGCAAAGCGGCGTGAAAGTGGCGTCGGAAGCGCTTCGGCGGGTCCGGCCGACCGAGCAGCAGATCGGCCTGTCGCGCTCGCAGCGCGCCAGCAACGTGCAGGGCGCGTTCAAGGTCGCCGCCGACCGGCAGCCCGAGATTCAGGGCCGCCGCGTGGTCCTGATCGACGATGTCCTGACCTCCGGCGCCACGGTCGACGCCTGCGCGCGGGCGCTGCTGCGCGCCAAGGCGGCTTCCGTCGACGTGCTGGTGTTCGCCCGGGTTGTGGACACCCACAAAGCTCCCATATAATCGGGTATCCGTTTCCTAAAGAGCGCGACATGACCGCTGCCATCGAAATCTACACCCGTCCGGGCTGCGGCTATTGCAGCGCCGCCAAGTCGCTGTTGACGCGCAAAAAGGCCGCGTTCACCGAATTCGACGTCGCCACCGACCCGACGCTGCGTCAGCAAATGTGGGATCGCGCCGGCGCCGGCTCGACCTTTCCGCAGATTTTCATCGGCGAAACCCATGTCGGCGGCTGCGACGAACTGTATGCGCTCGACCGCGAGGGCAAGCTCGATTCGATGCTGGCGGGCGAAAAGGCCAATTCATGAGCGCTGACCTCACCTTTACCGCCGCCATGGTGCAGATGCGCACCGGGCTGTTGCCCGAGCCGAGCCTCGAGCAGGGCACCAAGCTGATCCGCGAAGCCGCCGCCGCAGGGCGCCGATTATGTGCTCACCCCCGAGGTGAGCAACATGATGCAGGTCAACCGCAAGGCGCTGTTCGAGCATCTCGCCGCCGAAGAGGACGATCTTTCGCTGAAGGCCTATCGCGCGCTGGCGGCGGAACTGAAAATCCATCTCCATATCGGCTCGCTGGCGCTGCGCGCCTCGCCGGAGCGGGCGGTCAACCGCTCGTTCCTGATCGGGCCGGACGGCACGGTGATCGCGAGCTACGACAAGATCCACATGTTCGATATCGATCTGCCCGGCGGCGAGAGCTATCGCGAATCCGCCAATTACCAGCCGGGCGAAACCGCCGTGATCTCGGACCTGCCGTGGGGCCGCATCGGGCTGACGATCTGCTACGACGTGCGCTTTCCGGCGCTGTATCGCGCGCTCGCCGAAAGCGGCGCGTCGTTCCTCACCGTGCCCTCCGCCTTCACCCGCAAGACCGGCGAAGCGCATTGGCACACGCTGCTGCGCGCCCGCGCCATCGAGAATGGCTGCTTCGTGTTCGCCGCCGCCCAGGCCGGACTGCATGAGAACAAGCGCGAGACCTACGGCCACTCGCTGATCGTCGATCCCTGGGGCGAGGTGCTTGCCGAAGGCGGCGTCGAGCCCGGCGTTTTCCTGGCGAAGATCGATCCGGCGAAGGTCGAGACCGCGCGCAAGACCGTGCCGTCGCTGCAGCACGGCCGGCGCTTCAGCGTCGCCGATCCCAAAGCTGGCCCCGAGCATCTGCACCTGGTGCGGGGATCGGCATGATCCGGTACAATCTGCGCTGCGAGCGCGGCCATGCGTTCGAAAGCTGGTTTCAGAGTTCTTCCGCCTACGAAACCCAGGAAAAACGCAAGCTGGTGAACTGCCCGGTCTGCGGCTCGGCCAAGGTCGAGCGCGCCATCATGGCCCCGCAGATCGTGAGCAAGAAGGGCCGCGACAGCGCGGCACCGGCGCCTGGCCCGCTGCCGCGCAGCCGCGGAAGTCACGGCACCGGCATCGACGCCGCTGATGATGGCGCAGGAGCGCGAGCTGCGCGCCAAGCTCAAGGAATTGCGCGATCACATCGTGAAGAACGCCGACAATGTCGGCGAGCGCTTTCCCAACGAAGCCCGCAAGATGCATTACGGCGATATCGAGCATCGCCCGATCTACGGCGAGGCCTCGCCGGACGAAGCGCGCTCGCTGATCGACGAAGGCGTCGAGGTCTCGCCGCTGCCGGTGTTGCCGGACGACCGGAACTGACGCGCTCGGCTTAAGACGACGGCCGCATAAACGGCACCCTGGGCAGCGCCGGATCGAGACAGTCGCAATCGTGTCCGCGCGAAGCGAACATCGCCAGCTGCGGCTTGAATCCCGAAGCGTCGTCGAGCGTGCCGACATAGACGCCGATCATGTCGGGCACGTTCTGCGGCTTGTTGTAGAGCGGCGAGCCGCATTTGCCGCAAAACCCCTTTCGCTTCTGGGCGCCGCTGTCCGCAATTCTCAAATTCTCGACGACGTCACCCGCAACCCGCATGGCGGCGCGGGGAATCACCGCAACGGAGGAATGTCCCGCGCCGGTGTCGCGCTGACAGTCGCGGCGCTGACACTGAAAGCCTCGCACCGGTTGTGCTGTGATCTCGAAGCGGACCGCGCCGCAGGTACGCCGCCGCTATATGAGGTCATGCGACCCCCCATGTCACTTAACTGTATGGTAAAGTATTCCGACGGCGCAGGCGCTGTCAAGCCGCGACCAACAGCGCGACGCCGACCACGATCAGCGCGATGCCGAAAGTTCGCGCGCCGACAGCGGCTGCTTGAACGAATAATACGCCACGCCCTGCGCGAACAGCACCTCGACCAGCGCCAGCGTGCGCACATTGGCGGCCGCCGTCAGCGCAAACGCCAGGAACCAGAACTGCGAGGCGAACGCGCCCATGAAGCCGGCGAACAGCGACGGCTTCCACAGGCCGAGGATCTTCTTGAGCACGTCGGGCGCGCGCGCCAGCAGATAGATCGTCAGCACCAGCGTCTGCACGAACAGCCCGAACACCAGCGTGTAGGACGCCGCCGTCACGAACGAGACGCCGGATACCGTGATGATCGCGCCGCGAAAGCCGATCGCCGACAGCGCGAACGCGGCGGCGGCGACCAGACCGATGATCGTCGGCTTCAGGTCGGCGAAATTCTTTTCGCCGCCCGGCCGCAGCGCGGTGATGATCACGCCGATGGTCGCGATCAGGATCGCGACCACCTTCAGCGCGGTGAGATGATCGCCGAGAAAGACAAAACCGAAGATCGCGGTCTGGATCGCCTCGGTCTTGAGATACGCCGTCGTCACCACGAACGAGCGGTCGTTCATCGCGAGCAGCATCAATCCGGTGGCGACGATCTGGCTGAGCGCGCCGAGCAACAGCCACGGCCAGAACGCCGCCGTCGGCCACGGCACATGGTCTCCGGTCGCGGCTAGCACGACCGCAAAGAACACCAGCGAGAACGGAAAGCCGAACAGGAAGCGGATATTGGTGGCGCCCCAGGTGCCGAGCGGCCCGGTCAATTGCCGCTGCATCGCGTTGCGCGCGACCTGGCCGAGCGCAGCGGTGATGGTGAAGGGAATCCAGAGCGTGGCGATGGTGAACATGGTGGGGATGGGCCTGATCGGAAGGTCGCGCACCGTGCCGGGTGCGGCCGGCCTGGTCAACCCGAGGGACGCATGACAGCGCTGCGGTTTGCTACACCATCTCCTCCGCCACCACCATGTAGTTCACGTCCATGTCGGAGGAGAGGCTCCAGCGGTCGGCGAACGGGCTATAGACCACGCCGGTCTGCTTCGGTGATGGCGAGCTTGTTGTCGTGCAGATGCTGCGCGAGTTCGTCGGGGGTGACGAACTTGTCCCATTGATGGGTGCCGCGCGGCAGCCAGCGCAGCACATATTCGGCGCCGACGATGGCGAGCGCAAAGCTCTTCCAGTTGCGGTTCAGGGTCGAGATCACCATCAGCCCGCCGGGCTTGAGCATCGCCGCGCAGCGGTTGAGGAACATGCCGATATCGCTGACATGCTCGACCACTTCCATCGCCAGCACGATGTCGAAGCGTTCGCGCACGTCCATCTCCTCGACCGTGGTGCAGCGATAGTCGATCGACAGATGGCCCTTGTCGGCATGCAGCTTGGCCGCCGCGATGTTGCTGGCGGACGGATCGACGCCGATCACCTGCGCGCCGAGCCGGGTGAACGGCTCGCACAACAGCCCGGCGCCGCAGCCGATATCGAGGATGCGCAGGCCGGACAGGCAATTCAGGCTTTTGACGTTGCGCTCGAACTTGCGGCAGGCGGCGTCGCGAATATAGGTCAGCCGCAGCGGATTGATCTTGTGCAGCGGCGCCATCTTGCCGTTGGGATCCCACCACTCGTCCGACAGTTTTGAGAATTTCGCGATCTCGGCGGGATCGACCGTCGAGCCGGCGCCCCCCGAACTGCGCGCGGAAAATTCTGTTGCATGGCCATGGGCGCGCCGCTCCTATCGCGCGGTGATGTGATTGCGGAACTCGAGCGGCGAAGCGATGGTCGTGATGGTCTCCTTGCCCTCGCCGACGCCCAGCATCGTGACGTCGCCGTAATTGAGGATGCGGCCGAGGATGCTCTGGTTGACGTCGACGCTCTCGACCTTGTCGAGGCTCATCTCGAAGGTGCGGCGCTTGATGAAGCCGGTCTTGTGGACGACGCGCAGATTGGTGACGTCGGTCTCGGTGGTCCAGCGATGGAACCAGGCCTTGGCGGTCCAGTACAGCGCGGCAAGCGCCACGACCGCGGAGGCCGACAGGCACAACAGGATGAGGCCGTCGGTCGTGGTCGCGCGCGACAGAACCAGCAGGACCAGCGCCACGATCCAGGCCGCGATCGCCGGCAAATAGAATATCCAGTGCGCATTGGTCGAATACAGCACCTTTTCGCCGGGCTGCAGGATATCGTCGATATAACGCCCCATACACTCGCCTCAATTACCCCAACGCACCATTCCCTGCGGCTTCGGGAAGCCGGAACCGGTTGCTTGCCCCCAACCGCGCCGCTATGTATACGCGCCTTTTGGCCCGCGCGCTCCGGTTTCCGTGCGGAGCCATTAACTTATCCTTGTCAGGGAATGCACCCGTCGTCATGGGCCGCCTCGTGATGAAATTCGGCGGCACATCCGTCGCCAATATCGACCGCATCCGCAACGTCGCGCGCCATGTGAAGCGCGAGGTCGATGCCGGCCATGACGTCGCCGTGGTGGTGTCGGCGATGGCCGGCAAGACCAATGAACTGGTGGAATGGTGCCGCGAGGCCTCGCCGATGCACGACGCGCGCGAATATGACGCCGTGGTGGCATCCGGCGAACAGGTCACCGCCGGGCTGCTCGCGATCGCGCTGCAGGCCATCGGCATTCAGGCGCGTTCCTGGCAGGGCTGGCAGATCCCGATCCGGACCAGCGACGCCCATGCCTCGGCGCGGATTCTCGAGATCGACGGCGCCGAGCTGATCAACCGTTTCAAGGACCGCAAGGAAGTCGCCGTGATCGCCGGCTTCCAGGGCATCAATCCGCAGACCGGCCGAATCACCACGCTCGGGCGCGGCGGTTCCGACACCTCGGCGGTGGCGATCGCCGCCGCCATTCATGCCGACCGCTGCGATATCTATACCGACGTCGACGGCGTCTATACCACCGACCCGCGCGTGGTTCCGAAGGCGCGCCGGCTCGACAAGATCGCGTTCGAGGACATGCTGGAACTGGCCTCGCAGGGCGCCAAGGTGCTGCAGGTGCGCTCGGTGGAACTCGGCATGGTGCACAACATGCCGATATTCGTCCGTTCCAGCTTCGACAAGCCCGAGGATATCGACCCGCACGGCACCAGCCGCCGGGCACGCTGATCTGCAGCGAGGAGGAAATCATGGAAAGCCACGTCGTCACCGGCATCGCCTTTTCCAAGGACGAAGCCCAGATTTCCGTCCGCCAGATCGAGGACAAGCCGGGCGTCGCCGCCTCGATCTTCGGTCCGCTGGCCGAAGCCAATATCAATGTCGACATGATCGTGCAGAACGTCTCGGAGGACGGCGCCACCACCGACCTCACCTTCACCGTTCCGGCCTCGGACTATACCCGCGCCCGCGACACCATCACCGCGGCCAAGGCAAGATCGGCTATGCCCGGCTCGACAGCGCCACCGACGTCGCCAAGGTCTCGGTGATCGGCAGCGGCATGCGCAGCCATGCCGGCGTCGCCGCCAAGGCGTTCGCGGCGCTGGCCGCGCGCAATATCAACATCCGCGCCATCACCACCTCCGAAATCAAGTTTTCGGTGCTGATCGACGCCGCCTACACCGAACTTGCGGTGCGCACGCTGCACACGCTCTACGGGCTCGATCAGGTTTAGAAGAATTTTTCCTTAGCAGGCCGCAGCATTGGGCAACGCAGAGACGTGATCGCCGCTGGCAGGCGTTTTGCTTGGCAAAACAAGCCTCAATTCGCTATACGGCCTGATGGGTGGGCTGCCGCAAACTGTGCCACAGTTTTGGCTATCCTGATTCGGCCGGTATCTAGGGCTTGCGACGGCGCCGAATGAATAAAATTGTTGTTTTGTCTGAGCTTAACGCCAGCTGCCGGCCACCCGGCGGGCTGGCTTCGCGGAGGAGGATTTTGGCACATGCGGAGCGCGTCGGGAGGCCCCCGCGTCTTGCTGAGACGGCTCCGCGAAACCATGGCGGAGCAGGTCTCGGCCCAGGAACGACTGGACAAGATCGTGGTGCTGATCGCGGCCAACATGGTGGCCGAGGTCTGCTCGACCTATGTGCTGCGCGTCGACAACACGCTCGAACTCTACGCCACCGAAGGCCTTAACCGCGACGCCGTGCACCGAACCGTGCTGAGCGCGCATGAGGGCCTGGTCGGCCTGGTGGCGAGCGAGGCGACGCCGCTCAATCTGAACGACGCGCAAAGCCATCCGGCGTTCTCGTTCCGCCCGGAGACCGGCGAAGAAATCTACCATTCCTTCCTCGGCGTTCCGATCCTGCGCGCCGGCAACACGCTCGGCGTGCTGGTGGTGCAGAACCGCGCCAAGCGCACCTATGTCGAGGAAGAGGTCGAGGCGCTGCAGACCACCGCGATGGTGCTGGCGGAGATGATCGCCTCGGGCGAATTGTCCGCGCTGGCGCAGCCCGGCGCCGAGCCCGCCGCGCGGCATTCGCTGCACAAGACCGGCGCGATCCTGTCCGACGGCATCGCGCTCGGCCATGTCGTGCTGCACGAGCCGCGCGTCGTCATCACCAATTACATCGCCGAGGACCTGCCGAAGGAAATCAAGCGGCTCGACACCGCGCTGGCAAAACTGCGCGCCGACCTCGACCGCATGCTGGAGCGCGGCGACGTCGCCGACGGCGGCGAGCACCGCGACGTGCTGGAAGCCTATCGCATGTTCGCCAACGACCACGGCTGGTCGCACAAGCTGCACGAGGCGGTCGCCACCGGCCTGACCGCGGAAGCCGCCGTCGAGCGCGTGCAGTCCGACACCCGCGCGCGCATGCTGCGTTCCACCGATCCCTATCTGCGCGACCGCCTGCACGACCTCGAGGACCTCGGCTATCGGCTGATGCGGCAATTGGTCGGGCAGGATCACGCGCCGTCGCGCGAACAACTGCCCGACAACGCCATCCTGATCGCGCGCGCGATGGGGCCTGCGGCGCTGCTCGACTACGACCGCAAGCGGCTGCGCGGGCTGGTGCTGGAGGAAGGCACCGCCAATTCCCACGTCTCGATCGTGGCGCGCGCGCTCGGCATTCCCGCGGTCGGCGAAATGCCGAACGCGCCGGGCATCGCCGATCCCGGCGATGCCATCATCGTCGACGGCACCTCGGGCTCGATCTATGTCCGCCCCTCGGCGGAAATCGAATCGGCCTATGCGGAGCGGGTGCGGTTTCGCGCCCGGCGCCAGGCGCAATATTCGGCGCTGCGCGACAAGCCCTGCGTGACCAAGGACGGCCAGCCGGTCGAACTGATGATCAACGCCGGCCTGGCGATCGACCTGCCGCATATCGACGACACCGGCAGCGCCGGCATCGGCCTGTTCCGCACCGAACTGCAATTCATGGTCGGCCAGAGCCTGCCGCGCACCAGCGACCAGCTCGCGCTGTACCGCGCGGTGCTGGATGCCGCCGGCCCCAAGCCGGTGACCTTCCGGACCCTCGACATCGGCGGCGACAAGGCGCTGCCCTATATGGAAACCGTGATCGAGGAAAATCCCGCGCTCGGCTGGCGCGCGATCCGGCTCGGGCTCGACCGGCCCGGCCTGCTGCGCGGCCAGATCCGCGCGCTGCTGCGCGCCGGCGGCGGCCGCGCGCTGCGCATCATGTTTCCGATGATCACCGAAGTCGCCGAATTCGATTCCGCCAAGGCGATCGTCGAGCGCGAACTGACCTATCTGCGCCAGCACGGCCACGCGCTGCCGGAACGCATCGACGTCGGCACCATGGTGGAGGTGCCGGCGCTGCTCTATCAGCTCGACGAACTCCTGAAGAAGGTCGATTTCGTCTCGGTCGGATCCAACGACCTGTTCCAGTTCCTGTTCGCGGTCGATCGCGGCAATGCCAAGGTCTCCGAACGGTTCGACACCATGTCGGCGCCGATCCTGCGGGCGCTGCGCGACATCGTGCGCAAGGCCGATGCGGCGAAGAAATCCGCCTCGCTGTGCGGCGAAATGGCCTCGAAGCCGATCGGCGCGCTGGCGCTGATCGCGCTCGGCTACCGCTCGCTGTCGCTGTCGGCCACCGGGCACGGTCCGGTCAAGGCGATGATCCTCGACCTCGACGCCAAGAAGGCCGAAGCGATGATGACGCCGCTGCTCGATGCGCCGTCCGGCAGCGTGTCGATCCGGCAGAAGCTGACGGAATTCGCCGAGGCCGAGGGGCTGTCGTTGTAGCGAGGCTGTTGTTGAACAGCACTCCGCTCCCCATTTCGCTAGTTTCGAGACCAAACCATGTCGATGCTCCCCGAAGCCAAACTTGATATCCTGCTGGCGCACCACGCCTCGCTCGAGGCGCAGTTGCTCGGCCAGGTGAATTCCGAGAACTACGTCCGGATCACGCGCGAACTCGCCGAGCTCAATCCGCTGATCGACGCGGTCAAGGCCTACCGCGCCACGTCAAGGAGATCGCCGATATCGACGCGCTGATCGCCGATCCCGCGACCGAGCCCGAAATGCGCGGCATGGCGGAGGCCGAGCGCGAGACGCTTGCAGGCGCGCAGCGTCGAGCTGGCGCAGCAGATCCGCGTGGCGCTGCTGCCCAAGGACGCCATGGACGACCGCAACGTCGTGCTGGAAATCCGCGCCGGCACCGGCGGCGACGAGGCCTCGCTGTTCGCCGGCGACCTGTTCCGGATGTACGAGCGCTTTGCCAGCCTGCAGGGCTGGAAGGTCGAGGTGATCTCCGCCAGCGAAGGCACCATGGGCGGCTACAAGGAAATCATCGCCGAGGTGCGGGGCCGCGGCGCGTTCGCCAAACTGAAATTCGAATCCGGCGTGCATCGGGTGCAGCGCGTGCCCGACACCGAGACGCAGGGCCGCATTCACACCTCGGCGGCGACGGTCGCGGTGCTGCCGGAGGTCGAGGAGGTCGATGTCGATATCAAGAACGACGATCTGCGGATCGAGACCATGCGCGCGCAGGGCGCCGGCGGCCAGCACGTCAACAAGACCGAATCGGCGATCCGCATCACCCACATTCCGACCGGCATCGTGGTGATGATGCAGGACAGCCGCTCGCAGCACAAGAACCGCGCCTCGGCGATGAACATCCTGCGCTCGCGCATCTACGACGCCGAGCGCCAGCGCATCGATGCGGCGCGCGCGGCCGACCGCCGCGAGAAGGTCGGCTCCGGCGACCGCAGCGAGCGCATCCGCACCTATAATTTCCCGCAAGGCCGCGTCACCGATCACCGCATCAACCTGACGCTCTACAAACTGCCGCAGGTGATCGCGGGCGAAGCGCTGGGCGAACTGGTCGACGCGCTGACGACCGAACATCAGGCGGCGCAGCTCGCCGCCCAGGGCGCCGCGGCGTGAGCGCCGGGCGAATCCCTCGCCGGACAAACCGTCGAAGCCGCGCGGCGCACGCTGACGGCGCGATTCGAGCTCGCGCCGATCGATCTCGCGCCGAACTCGACGCGCGGATGCTTGATCGGCGCGGTGCTCGGTCTCGATCTCACCGGCATGATCGCGGCGGCGAGCGCGGCTGCTCACGCCGGACGAAGCGACGCGCCTCGAGGATTTCGCGCGCCGCCGCCTTGCGGGCGAGCCGGTCGCGCGCATTCTCGGCGTCAAGGAATTCTGGGGCCTGCCGCTGCAACTCTCGGCCGCGACGCTGGTGCCGCGGCCCGACACCGAAACGGTGGTCGAACTGGCGCTGGAAATGCTGCGCGCCGACTGCCGCGCCGAATCGGCGCGTGGCGCATCGCCGATATCGGCACCGGCTCGGGCGCGATTCTGCTGGCGCTGTTGTCCGAATTGCCGGACGCGTACGGCGTCGGCACCGACATCAGCGTGGCGGCGCTGCAAACCGCACAGCGCCAATGCCGTCGATCTCGGGCTCGCCGATCGCGCGACGTTCGTCGCCTGCGACTATGCGGCGGCGCTGTCGGGTCCGTTCGACCTGATCGTGTCGAACCCGCCCTATATCCGCTCGGCCGACATCGCCGGTCTCGCCGACCGAGGTCCGCGATCACGATCCGCGGCGCGCGCTGGACGGCGGCGCGGACGGGCTTGACGCCTATCGCGCGCTGATTCCGCAGGCGGCACGGCTGCTGGCGCCCGGCGGCGCGCTGGTGGTGGAGGCCGGGCAGGGCCAAAGCGGCGAGATTGAAGGTTTGATGACGGCGGCAGGGTTAACGCTGCAAGCGGCCGCCAAAAGCCGATCTGGCGGGCATCCGGCGGGCGGTCGCGGGCCGAAAATTGCCCCCATAAAGCCCGATTGGAGGCAAAAAAACCACTTGGAATATTCCCCGGGAGCGACTACGTTCCGGCCACAACATCGGTCCAGGGTTGCTGGCCCCGTAGATGCCCACGGGTGAATTGCGGGTGGAGGCCAGAGTTCTCAAAGCGAGAGCCCGCCCCGAGTGAAAGGTTCCAAAACGCAGGTCCAATTGAGCGCGATGGCTGTAGAGAGCTGCGCTGCTTCCGACCGCAAAGCGAACGAAAGCCTGATATTGCGCTTGAAAACTCACGCAAGAAACCTGTGCTTGTTTTGGCAGGCGGAATGATTTGATGCAGCCGGCGGCGTGCGCTGGACTGTTGGGGAACGCGTCTTTGTTGACCGCGACGTACGGCAAAATCTGTGTGGAATCGGAACGGCGCTGTGATTCGGTGCGCGTGAGGCGTGCCGTCCGTAAGCGATGCGACGGCGGCGATCCAAGGCAACGGCAATTCGAGGCTGACTCAGACTTCAACTCAGGCTGGTAACTTCAGGGCTGGAATAAAGGCAAGACATGAGAAACGGTCAGAAAACAACAAGCGGATGCGTAACCGGAACAACAACAATAACAACAACAATAATAACAACCGGCGCGGCCAGAACCCGATGACCCGGGTGTTCGAATCCAACGGACCCGACATCAAGATCCGCGGCACCGCATCCCACGTCGCGGAAAAATACGTGCAGCTGGCGCGCGACGCGCGCTCTTCCGGCGATCCGGTCGCCGCCGAGAACTACTATCAGCATGCCGAGCATTATTTCCGCCTGATCGCCGCCGCCCAGGAGCAGTTCCGCCAGAACCAGCCGCAGCCGCGCACCGAGAATGAAATGGCCTCGGAGGACGGCGACGACGAGAGCGAGAGCTTTTCGAATTTCGGCCAGGAGCCCGGCTTCGTCCCGGTGCAGCCGCAGCCGTTCGTGCCGCGCGACAACAATCAGCGCGACCACCAGCGCGAGGGCCAGCCCTATCAGCCGCGCGACCAGCATCAGCCGCGCGAACACAGCGCGATCGCGAGCATCGTCCGCAGCCGCAATTTCAGCCGCAGCCCCAACCGCAGCCGGTGATTGCCGACAATGGCAGCGTCGATCGCCTGCCGTCGTTCATCACCGGACCGCAGCCGCAGATCAATGGCGGCCCGGGCGGCTTCGAAGGCAATGGCGGCGAGCGTTTCCCCGCGCCGCCGCCGCCGGCCGCACGGCCCGCGCCCCGAAGGCGTGCGCCGCGCCGGTGCACGCCGGGCGACGATTTCAATCCGGGGAATGAGTAGGTCAGCGCGCGGCGCCATAGCTGCGTCACGTCGTCGGCACGGCGCACGAGCGCCTTTGCACAGCCTACAGTCTCATCCCCTGGCAGTCGACGACGGCACCAGCACCGGCGGCAGCGCCGGAATCAGCCGCGTGCGTTCGCGGTGCGCCGGGATCGCGCGATAGACCTGCTTGGTGGCTTCCACGATATGCACGCCGGCGAACGGCAGCGACAGCGCCGCGCCGACGCGCTCCCACGCCATCGCCGAGCGCAGGAACCAGCCGCCGGCGACCGGCGGCACGAACAGCGCCTCGCCCCACGCCGTCGGCGTGAACCAGGTCTGCCGCAGCAATTGCGTGATCTGCGAGCGCGAATAGGGCCGGCCGTGACCGAACGGCGTGTTGTCGGTGCGCGTCCACACCCCGCGCCGGTTCGGAATGACCGCCATCATCCGGCCGGACGGCGCCAGCACCCGCCACACCTCGCGCAGCAGTCCTTCCGGATCGTCGGACATTTCCAGCGCATGAACCAGCAGGATGCGGTCGACCGCGGCATCCGGCAGCGGCAGCGAAAATTCATCGACCAGGGTCGCCAGCGCCGGCCGCGCGGTCGGCCATTTCAGCACGCCCTGCGCCGCCGGCATGAAGGCGATGCAGCGCTCGCTGTCCTCGCGGAACAGGCCGAGATAGGGCGTGGGATAGCCGAGGCCGAGCACCCGCTGGCCCTCGGCGTTCGGCCAGCGCGCCTGAATGCCGCGATTGATCAGCCGCCGCGCCACGATGCCGAGGCGCTGCGAATAGAAATCGCGGAGATCGATGACATCGATGGTCATGAACCTAATCTAACACGGCGCCGCGCCGCGGGGCGCGCGAATATCGCATTGCCGGTGGAGCGTTAACGCCATATTTCATGCCTATATGGGGCCGTGCCGGCGTTCACCGCCTCACCCGATCGACGGAGATATCATGGCTGCCGAAATTCGCCTGTTCCCCTGCCTCACCGACAATTTCGGTTACCTGATCCACGATCCCGCGACCAAGGCGACCGCCTCGATCGACGCGCCGGAAGCCGCGCCCGATCATCAAGGCGCTGGAGCGCGAGGGCTGGACGCTGACCGATATTCTGATCACCCATCATCACCACGACCATGTCGGCGGCGTCGCCGAGCTGAAGCAGAAATATGATTGCCGCGTGGTCGCGCCGCACGACAAGTCCGCCAAGATCGCCAATGTCGATCTGCGCGTCGCGCCAGGGCGACGTCGTCAAGGTCGGCGGCCTGTTGGCGCGGGTGCTGGAAACGCCGGGCCATACGCTCGACCACGTCAGCTACGTCTTCGACAACGACAAGGCGCTGTTCGCCGCCGACACGCTGTTCTCGATCGGCTGCGGACGGGTGTTCGAGGGCACCTATCCGATGATGTGGGACTCGCTGCTCAAGCTGCGCGCGCTGCCCGACGATTTCAAACTCTATTGCGGCCATGAATACACCGCCGCCAATGTCAAATTCGCGCTGACCGTCGAGCCGGACAATGCGGCGCTGAAGGCGCGCGCCGAGGAGGTGACGCGGCTGCGCGCGGCGAACAAGCCGACGATTCCGACGCTGCTCGGCGAGGAGAAGAAGGCCAATGTGTTCCTGCGCGCCGACGAGCCGTCGGTCGCGGCCAGCGTGCGGATGAAGGGCGCGAGCGCCGCCGAAGTGTTCGGCGAATTGCGCGAACGCAAGAACAAATCCTGATGGATCGCGATGCCAGCCGACCGCCGCCGACATCATCGCGCGGCTTGAACTGAAGCCGCATCCGGAAGGCGGCCATTATCGCGAGACGTTTCGCGACACGCGCGTCGACGCCGACGGACGCTCGCTGCTCCACCGCGATCTATTTCCTGCTGGCGCGCGGCGAGCGCTCGCACTGGCATCGCATCGATGCGGTCGGAGATCTGGCACTATTACGCCGGCAGCGCGCTGACCTTGCAAATCGCCGATGACGGCGGCACGCGCACGCGTCAGGCTCGGTCCCGATCTCGCCGCCGGCGAGCGGCCGCAGGCGATCGTGCCGGCGCATGCCTGGCAGGCCGCCGAAAGCACCGGCGACTGGACGCTGGTCGGATGCACCGTGCGCGCCGGGATTCGATTTTGCGGCTTCGAACTGGCGCCGAAGGACTGGTGCGCCGGCGCGCTGAACATCACGCAGTCGGGAATCGGGTGGGTTGCACCGCACGCACGCAAATACATTCCGCTTTCAGCGTCACAAGGAGCGCTGACATGCACGGCACGTTTCGGCATCTCCGAATATTCCAGACAATCGAACCGGCGATCCTTTATTTCGGGACGCCGGTAGTCCTGATCGGCTCGAGCAATGAAGACGGCTCGCACAATCTCGCGCCGATGTCGTCGGCATGGTGGGTCGGCTGGCGCTGCATGCTGGGTCTGGCGCAGCAATTCCAAGACCACTGCCAACATGATTCGCGTCGGGCGAATGCGTGCTCAATCTGCCGTCGGCAGACCTCGTCGGCGCCGTCGATCGTCTAGCGCGCACCACCGGATCCGATCCGGTGCCGCCCGGCAAGATCAGGCGCGGCTACCGGCATGAGAAAGACAAGTTCGCGCTTTGCGGCCTCACCGCGGCTAGCGGGCGAAACCGTCGCCGCACCGCGCGCGGCGGAATGCCCGGTGCAGATCGAAGCCAAGCTCGCGCATGTCCACGAGATGGCGCAGGAGGACGCAGACCTGGCGCGGCAATCTGGTGGCGATCGAGGTGCGCATCACTCGCGTTCACGCCCACCCTAAGATCATGATGGAGGGCGAGGTGCGATCGCATCGACCCCGACAAATGGCGGCCGCTGATCATGAGCTTTCAGCAGTTCTACGGCCTCGCGCCAGGAAAAGTTGCAGCTACTCCGAGCTCGGGCAGATTCCGGAAAGCCAGTACAAGCCGCCGGGCTGGCGGCCGGCGGCTTAAGTGCTCGTCTTCCACACCATATCCTTGCCGCGATCAGGCCGCCGCCGGCGATCAGCACCGCGGCGATCGCGATGTTGGCGCTCGGCTTGGCAAAGCCCGCCAGGATCAGAAACGCGGTCGAGAGCAGCGGCGTCGCGTAGGAGGCCGCACCCAGCACGCGGATGTCGCCGCGCTTCATGCCGATATCCCAGGCGTAGAACGCAGCTCCGACCGGTCCGACGCCGAGCGCGATGATCGCCAGCCATTGCGCCATCGTCTCGGGCCAGACCGTGACCTCGACCAGCCCATGCACGAGCGCCGCGAGCAGCGCGGTCGCGAGGCAAAAGCCCGCCACCGCATCGGTCGGCACCGATTTGAGCTTGCGCGACAGCACCGAATAGGTCGCCCACACGAAGGCCGCGACGAACGCCGCGATCAGTCCGGGCACCTGGCCCGGGCGCGAAGCCGCTGCCGCTATTGCCCGCAAACAGCAGCACCGTGCCGGCAAGCCCGAGCAGCGCGCCGATGATGTGGTGCGGCGCCAGCCGCTCGCCCGGCAGAAGCGACGAAAACAGCACGATCAACAGCGGCCAGAGATAATTCAACAGGCCGGCTTCGGCCGGCGGCGCAAAGCGCAGCGCCAGGAAATACAGCGCGTGATAGCCGAACAGCCCGCCGACGCCGACGATCCAGGCCAGCGGCGGCTGCCGCAACGCGCGGATCGCCTCGCGGCCGCCCGATCCAGGTCAGCGATCCCACCAGCGCGCCGATCGCAAACGTCATCGCCGCGAGTTGAAAGGCCGGAATTTTCCCGGTCGCCACCGTCAGCACCGCCAGCAGCGACCACATCAGGATCGCGGTCAGTCCGATCAGCGTGGCGGTGCGGGGGGTCATCAGAGCCGTCATTCCGGGGCGCGAGGGAACCGAGCGAACCCGGAATCTCGAGATTCCGGGCCCACGCGAAGACGCGTGTCCTCAGATGCGCAATTGCGCATCGGGGAATGACGAAGTCACATCACACCTGATACTGCCCGCCATTCACGGTCAGCGTCGATCCGGTGATGAAGCCGGCCTCGTCGGCGGCGAGGAACACCACGCGCGCGCGATCTCTTCGGGCTCGCCGAGGCGATTGACCGGGATCAGCGGCAGGATGCTCTTCTCCAGCACCTCCTTCGGCACCGCCTGCACCATCTCGGTGTTGATATAGCCGGGGCAGATCACGTTGACGGTGATGCCGCCCTTGGCGTTCTCCAGCGCGAGCGCCTTGGTGAAGCCGATGTCGCCGGCCTTGGCCGCCGAATAATTGACCTGGCCGAACTGGCCCTTCTGGCCGTTGATCGAGGAGATGTTGATGACGCGGCCGAATTTGCGCGCGCGCATGCCCTCGATCACCTGGCGCGTCATGTTGAACAGCGAGCCGAGATTGGTGTTGATCACCGCATTCCACTGCTCGAGCGTCATCTTGTGGAACGCGCCATCCTTGGTGATGCCGGCATTGTTGACGAGCACGTCGACCGGGCCGAGATCGGCCTCGACCTTCTTGACGCCGGCGGCGCAGGCATCGAACGAACTGACGTCCCATTTGTAGACGGGAATGCCGGTCTCGGCCTTGAATTTCTCCGCCGCCGCGTCATTGCCGGCATAGCTGGCGGCGACCTTGTAGCCGGCGGCCTTCAGCGCCTTGCTGATCGCCGCACCAATGCCCCGCGTTCCCCCCGTCACCAATGCAACACGTGCCATGTCGATTCTCCTCCTTGGTCACTTTTTATGAGCCGGAATTGTCCCGGTCTTTTTGACGAGCCTCAAACCTCCGCTGATGCGCCTTCTTGCGACGCGTGTTCCGCCGCTGAAAGCCATCAAGATAAAAATGCCCGGCGCAAGACCGGGCATTTCGTTTTTAGCAGCGTGCGCCGCAGTTGACAGATGATCTTTTCATCATGCAACGCATCCGGCTGCCTGTTGTTCAGTCGCGTGCAATGCACATGGCGATGCCCATGCCGCCGCCGATGCACAGCGTGGCGAGGCCCTTCTTGGCGTCGCGCTTCTGCATTTCGTGCAGCAGCGTCACCAGCACGCGCGCGCCGGAGGCGCCGACCGGATGGCCGATCGCGATCGCGCCGCCATTGACGTTGACCTTGGAGGTATCCCAGCCGAGGTCCTTGTTGACCGCGCAGGCCTGCGCCGCGAAGGCCTCATTGGCCTCGATCAGGTCGAGGTCGCCGATGCTCCAGCCGGCCTTCTTCAGCGCGGCGCGCGAGGCCGGGATCGGCCCGGTGCCCATGATCTTCGGATCGACGCCGGCCTGGCCCCAGGACACGATGCGGCCGAGCACGCTTCTGCCTTCCTTGGCCGCCTGCTTGGCGGTCATCAGCACCACCGCGGCGGCGCCGTCATTGATGCCGGAGGCGCTGCCGGCGGTCACGGTGCCGTCCTTCTCGAACGCCGGCTTGAGCTTGGCCATCGCGTCCAGGGTCGCGCCGTGACGCGGATATTCGTCGTCGCTGACGATGATGTCGCCCTTGCGGGTCTTGATGGTGACCGGGACGATCTCGTCCTTGAACTTGCCGGCCTTCTGCGCGGCCTCGGCCTTGTTCTGCGAGGCGACCGCGAACTCGTCCTGCTGCGGCGCGGGTGATCTGATACTGCCGGGCGACGTTCTCGGCGGTGTTGCCCATGTGGTAGCCGTTGAAGGCATCCCACAGGCCGTCCTTGATCATGGTGTCGACGAATTCGACCGTGCCCATCTTGACGCCGCCGCGCAGATATTGCGCGTGCGGGGCCATGCTCATGGATTCCTGGCCGCCGGCGACGACGATTTCGGAATCGCCGTTGAGCAGCGCCTGATAGCCCAGCGCCACCGTGCGCAGGCCCGAGCCGCACAGCTGATTGACGCCCCAGGCCGGGCTTTCCACCGGAATGCCGGCGGCGATCGAGGCCTGGCGGGCCGGGTTCTGGCCCTGCGCCGCGGTCAGGATCTGGCCCATGATCACCTCGGAAACCCGCGCCGGCTCGATGCCGGCGCGCTCCAGCGCGGCCTTGATGGCGATGGCGCCGAGATCGTGGGCCGGCATGGTGGCGAACGCACCGTTGAAACTTCCGACCGGGGTGCGGGCGGCGCTGACGATGACGACATCGTCTGACATGGACATCTCCTGGGGCTTGAGGGTCTTGGACGGCGGGCGGCCGGATGGCGGGCCTGTCTCTCGACCCATCCTGTTAACGTCGTTGAGGCATGTCAATCGGCCAGAGGGCGAAATCACGCCGCGGCGCATTCAAAATGACGCTCTTGGCAGTTTCCTGAGCAGTGCCTATGCTTTGGAATTAACCGTGCCGCACAAAACGGTAGCCGAACCGCATTGAAAATGCTTACTTTGCTGCGATGCGTTGCTCGTTAGCCCTTCGGCGATGCCGTCGGGTTCCTCGTCCTCGGTGTGCATGTGTGAGCCCATGGCGAAATCAGACCAACCCACCACGATCAAGAAATACGCGAACCGGCGGCTCTATAATACCGGTACCAGCACCTATGTGACGCTCGAGGATCTCGCGGCGATGGTGAAGGAAGGCGAGGATTTCCTCGTCTATGACGCCAAGACCGGCGACGACATCACCCGCTCGGTGCTGGCGCAGATCATCTTCGAACAGGAAAACAAGGCCGGCCAGAATTTGCTGCCGACCACCTTCCTGCGCCAGCTGATCCGCTTCTACGGCGACAGCATGCAGATGGTGGTGCCGAAATATCTCGAGCAATCGATCGACACGCTGACGCGCGAGCAGGAAAAATTCCGCAAGCAACTGACCAACACCTTCAGCGGGACGCCGTTCGCGCCGCTGGAAGAGCATGTTCGCCGCAACATGGAATTGTTCCAGCAGACCTTCTCGATGTTCAAGCCGTTCGTGCCGCCGCGCGGCGGAGCCGTCGGCGCCGAAGCCGGAAAAAGCGCCGGAGCCGGCGCCCGAAGACGACAACATCGACGACCTTCGCCGTCAGATGAAGGACATGCAGGACCGCCTCGAGCGGATGTCGAAAGAGCCGAAGAAGGAAGAGTGAGCTCCATCCTTCCGTCGTCCCCGCGAAAGCGGGGATCCATAACCACAGATCTTGTTGCTGATCAAGGCCTCTACCCGTTTGCCCGGCCGATGAGCCGCGGCGTATGGGTCCCTGCTTTCGCGGGGACGACGGAGATGGGTCAACCCGCCGCCGGCAACACCGCCTCGGCCGCTGCACCCCACGGCCGCTGCGAGGACGCAAGCCCGATCAGGCGGCCCTGGATGTAGTCGCAGCCCCAGTCGCGCAGCATCGACCGCGGATTCCTCGTCCTGAACCCATTCGGCGACCGTCTTGATTTCGCAGCCGGCGCGCCAGATCGATCAGCGTCTGCACGAAGGCGCGATCGTCGGCCGAGCGCGCGATGTTCTGCACGAAGGCGCCGTCGATCTTCACGATATCGACGCCGAGCTTGCGCAAATTGCGGAACGAGGTGTAGCCGGCGCCGAAATCGTCGATCGCGATCCGGCTGCCGAAATTCTTCAGCCGCGTGACGAAGCCGCGGAGATCGTCGATATCCTGGATCGCGACGGTTTCGGTGATTTCGACGATCAGCCGCTCGGCGACGCCGGGATGCGCGCGCATCAGCGATTCGATCGAGGCCCACCAGTCCGGATCCATCGTGGTGTCGGGCGAGATGTTGAGGCTGAGCTGCACCTTCGGCGACGCCGGCAAGTTCGGCGACCACGAGTTCGAGCACGCGGTGATCGACCAGGCGGATCAGGCCGAGCTTCTCCGCGACCGGAACGATGTCCGGCGCCAGCAGCACCTGCCCGTCATCCTGCTCCATGCGGACCAGGCATTCGTAGAACGCCGTCTCGCGCGAGCGCGCCTCCACCACCGGCTCGAACGCCATCACGATCCGCCGCTCGTTGAGCGCGGTGACGATCTCGTCGGTGACGCGGATATTGACGCGGCGCTGGGCGTCGCGCTCGACATTCGGACGCCACAGCGAGAACGATCCGGCGCGGCGGCGCTTGGCGCATATCGAGCGTTTCCTGGGCGCGGTTGATCGCCTCGTCGGCGTTGCGCGCATAGCGCGGCACGCTGACCGCGCCGATCGATGCGGTGACCGAGACCGGACCGGATTTGGTCGGCACCACCTCGTCGCGAATGCCGGCCAGAAACCGCTCGGCGGCGACATTCATGTCGTCGACGGTGCAGTTCTTCAGGATCAGCCCGAATTTGTTGCCGGAGAAGCGGCCGAGCACGTCGCCGCCGCGCAGCCGCGCGCGAATGCGCCTGGCCACTTCCGAAATCACGGCGTCCGCGACATCGAAGCCGAAGGCGTCGTTGATGCGCGCCAGATGATCGATGCCGATCAGCATGAAGGCGCAGGAGGAGCGGAAGCGCGTGGCTTCCTCGATGGCCTCGGCCAGCGCGGCGATCAGATGGGTGCGATTGAGTTCGCCGGTCAGCGGATCGTGCCGCGACAGCTTCAGCAGCTGCTCGTCGCGGGCGTGGCGTTCGTTGTTGAGGCGGACGATGCCTTGCGCGCGCGCCGGCTTGCCGTCGGCGCCGGCGAACCAGCAGCCGGTTTCCTCGATCCAGAGCACCGGCGCGGAGGTCCTGGTCCGCACGCCATATTCGATCCGGTAGGGCGCGCCGTCGCCGCGCTGCGCCGGCGGCGAATGGCGCAGCGCGTCGGACCGGATCGAGCGCACCGGCTCGATCAGCTTGGAAAACTCCGCGCCGCTCGCCAGCGACGGCGGCCGGAATATCCGGAAAAACCGCGCCGACATGATCGCTCCAGGCGATCGCGTCGGTTGCGATGTCCCAGACGAAGGCCGCCTGGCCGAGCGAAGCGAGGATGGTCGAAGCTTGCGGCAGGGCGGATGTCAAGGTCGCCTCGTTTCGGGACACTGGCCGGGTGATTCCCGGCCTCAGAATAGTGCCTCTTTCGCCGCTGACCCTATGCAAAGTTCATAAATAATCTGGAAACCACGTTGCGCGGCCTGCCGGGAACGAAGCCGGCAGGAACCGGCATAGACTTTGCGACAGATGAAATCGTAACGGGGCGCAAGCGTCCCAAAATGTGACAGTTCAGCCGGATTTCGATTTGCGATGTCAGGACCGATCGACCAGAGCAGACGGTGGAAGACGGCGTCTTCGACGGACGCGAAGCCCGCCTGCGTCGCGCTGGTGCCGGTGGTCGCCGTCGGCGCAATGGTCGCATGCCGAAGCTGCCGCTGCCGCGGCCCAACTCGACCTTTGTCACGCATCTGATCGCAACCGCCGAGCAGGTGCCGCAGACGCGCAGCCTGCGGCGGGCAACGCCGGCCGATGCGCAGACCGCCTACGGCGCCAGACGCAGCAGCGGCCCAGGCGCCGGCATCCGGACCCGGCAGATCATCTGACAGATCGATCAATCGACGTGCTCAGCGCGGCGGCGCGTTCCCGGCGAGCGGCGGCGAAGCCGATTCGGCCGCGGCTGCAGCTTCCGGCGACGGGACCTCCGGCGAGCGACTCGGCGATGCGACTTCGGCGAGGCGCGTCGGGGTGCCGCAGGCTGCGCAGTTTCGGCTCGGGATGATCCGAGCAGCACGGATTCGGCGACCGAGGCCGCCGGCGGCGCAGACGGCGCGGGCGCCGGCGCCGGATCGAATTGCGGCTCGGCCGCCGGCAGTCGGCTGTCTCGCGCCGCGCGCCTGGAGACCGCGGCGCGCTGCCGCCACCGGCACGCCGCGCCGCGCGCGCAACGCAATGCCGGACAGGAAATCCACCAGCGCCAGCAGCGTCAGCAGGAAATAGGTCGAGGTGCCGAACCGCGGCCACAGCACGAATTCGGCCGCCGCGGCGCCGAACACGATCAGCGACAGCAGATGATCGGTGAGATATTTCGCGCCGGGACGCGCGCCCTTGATGACCTCGAGCAGCAGCAACAGGATGCCGAGCGCCAGCAGCATATCGCTCAGCGTCACCGGCCACTCGGCGCCGGACATCAGCGTCAGCTTCACCAGCGGCTCGGCGAACGAAACGCCGGGCATCAGGAAGACGATGATGTTGTAGATCGCGAGCGGAATCAGAAGCAGCGGAAAACCGACCATGGACATCGGCGAGGCCTTCTTTTCAAGCAAGAGAACCAGGGCATTCGCCGGGCGAACGTCGCCATCCGGCTTCGCCGCCGGGAATCGCGTCTCTACCTCACCCGTTGGCCGAATTCAGGCAGGCCGATCGCCGCATCGCAGCGCGCCGCGACGCGGCCGATCCGCGCCGGATCAGGATTCCTTCTTGGCCTTCAGAACCTGCCGGCCCTTGTACATGCCGGTCTTCAAATCGAGGTGATGCGGACGGCGCAATTCGCCGGAATCCTTGTCCTCGGCATAGGTCGGCTTCTTCAGCGCATCCGCCGAACGGCGCATGCCACGCCGCGAGGGCGATGTTTTTCTTCTGGGAACGGCCATGTCGGTGTCCTCTAGGGGTGTTGTCGGGGGCATCGTCCGTAGGACGCGGACGGCTCAGCGCTTGTGAGCGCGAGCTGAGATGCCGATAAGGCCGCGCTTATAGAGGATGGAGCCGCGCAAAGCTAGGGTGGTTGCAGCCAAAATGCGCCAAAATGGCTCAAAAAGCCGCGATTTTCGCGCCAGCATCGCTGCAGACTCCGCGGCCTGCGCCCGGGCCATATAGGTCCCGGCCAGACGGCGCACCCCGGGACCGGGATTGCGGGCGCTGCGCCTGACCGGATTGGGCAGGATCGCCGCCAGCAGCGCCGCCTCGCGCGGCGACAGGCTCGAGGCCGGATGGCCGAAGGCATAGGCGGAGCCCGCCTCGGCGCCGAACTGGCCGGACGGCCCGAGCTCGGCGATGTTGAGATAGATTTCCAGGATCCGCTGCTTCGGCAGCACGAAGTCGATCCACAGCGCCAGCGGAAACTCCAGCGCCTTGCGGATCACGCTGCGGCCCGGCCACAGGAACAGGTTCTTCGCCACCTGCTGGGTGATGGTCGAGCCGCCGCGCATTTCCTCGCCTTCCTCGGCATCGTCGATCACCTCGCGCAGCGCGCCCCAGTCGACGCCGTGATGGCTGCAGAAATTGGCATCCTCGGCGGCGACCACCGAGCGCGGCAGCGACGGCGAGATCGCGCCGAAATCGATCCATTGCCGCGACATCGGCGCGCCGGTCAGCCAGCGCCAGGCCATCAGCGTCGAGACCGGATGGCCGGCGCGATAGAGCGGCGTCAGCAGATAGGGCAGCAACAGCGCGGCCAGCAAAATCAGCGAGCAAATTTCGGGCAATGCGCAAATTCGATGTTTCTGCGTTCAAAATCTTGAAGCCACGGGTCCGACGAACGAACCGGGATCGAATGATATCTCCCTGATAGTTCCTGGCTTTTCCAGCGGTTTTAAGGCGCTCGCCGCCGGCGGCGCGGAATTGACGAAGCCGGTGCCATAAACGATTGTCCGGCCAAATTGAATCTGGAGCTGTTTTTGATGACCGTGACTGCCCTACCCGACTTTGCCAAACGACTGGACCAGACCGCGGAGGACACCGAAGCCCTGCTGGCGAAGCTTCTGTCCGATGCCACTGCTGCCCGACGAGATCGCGCGGCCGAAGCGGCTGATGGACGCCATGCGCTATTCGAGCCTCGGCGGCGGCAAGCGGCTGCGGCCGTTTCTGGTGGTCGAAAGCTCGGCCGTGTTCGGCGTCCCGCGCGAGGCCGCGCTGCTGGCCGGCGCCGCGCTCGAATGCATCCACTGCTATTCGCTGATCCACGACGATCTGCCGGCGATGGACAACAGCGATCTGCGCCGCGGCCGGCCGACGCTGCACAAGAAGACCGACGACGCCACCGCGATCCTGGCCGGCGACGGGCTGCTGACGCTCGCCTTCGACATCATCACCCGCGACGAGATCCACAAGGACCCGACGGTGCGGCTGCTGCTGACGCGGGCGCTGGCGCGCGCATCGGGAATCGGCGGCATGGTCGGCGGCCAGATGCTCGACCTTGCCGGCGAAGGCCGCTTCGGCGACCGCGAGCCGGTCGACGTCGCGCGCCTGCAGCAGATGAAGACCGGCGCGCTGTTGCGCTACGGCTGCATCGCCGGCGCGATCCTCGGCCAGTCCTCGCCCAAGGAATATCAGGCGCTCGACGATTACGGCCGCGCGCTCGGCGAAGCCTTCCAGATCGCCGACGATCTGCTCGACGTCGAGGGCGACGCCGCAGCGCTCGGCAAGCAGACCGGCCAGGACGCCGCACTTGGCAAGACCACCTTCGTCACCCAACTCGGGATCGACGGCGCCAAGCAGCGCGTGCGCGATCTGCTGGCGCGCGCCGATTCCGCGCTCTCGATCTTCGGCGCCAAGGGCGACGTGCTGCGCGCCGCCGCGCGATTCGTCGCCGAACGCAAGAATTGAAGTCGCGAGGGCTTGAAGCGAGAATGAGCAAGGAAATCGATGACGCACCTTGTTCGCTTCCGGAAGATGTCGAAGCCGGTTCGCGTGGTCTATGCGCGGCCGCGCACGTTCCTGTCGATTGCTGACCGGAATCGTCGCGTTCTTTCTGCTGCCGGGCTCGCTGCGGCTGGTGACGCGGCTTCTGATCGGCTGGGATATTTTCGCGCGGCCTCTATCTGCTGCTGGTCTTCACCATGATGCTGCGCAGCGGCCTTGCGCATATCAAGCGCAACGCGGTGCTGCAGGACGACGGCCGCTTTCCTGATCCTGCTGGTGACCGCGCTCGGCGCCTTCGCCAGTCTCGCCGCGATCGTGTTCGAACTCGGCGCGTCGCATCACAGCGTGCCGGAACTGACGCTGGCGACGGTGACGATCGCGCTGTCATGGGCCGCGGTGCATACGGCATCTTTGCGCTGCACTACGCGCATGAATACTACCGCGGCGCCAAGCCCGGCGGCCTGCAATTTCCAAGCGGCGACCAGCATGAACATGCCGACTACTGGGACTTTGTCTATTTCTCGTTCGTGATCGGCATGACCGCGCAGGTCTCCGACGTCGGCATCACCGACAAGACCATCCGCCGCACCGCGACCGTGCACGGCATCATCTCGTTTGTGTTACAATACCGCGCTGGTCGCGCTGATGGTCAATATCGCCGCGAGCGCGATCTCGAGTTGATTTCAATTGCAAACCTGAACACGCGGCTGCGGTTATGGGCACACTCCCGACATGATCGCCTGGTATCCGTTGCAACCCTGCGCACGTTCGAGGCCGGTCAGCGGCCGGCCTGTCGACGACAGCCCTGGACCGGTCGGTGTCTGAGAACGCCTGACAATAGCTTGCCTTGGTTCCGGAGCCTGCCTTGCTTCCGGAACTTGTCTTGCTTCCGGCCTGTCGCGCCTGGCGACCGGCTTCTTCTCGCGGCGCTTCTCGCATTCATTGTCGTCGTTGAGGAACGAGCCGTCGGCGCAGACGATCTTGCTGCAGCGGTCGCCATCGGCCTTGAAGCCGTGCTCGCAGATCAGCGGGCACACCCGCGACGGCTTTTGCTTGATCGCATCGAGCGTATCGATGCTCGCCGTCTTGACGTCGAGCTTCGTGCCGGCGTTGCGGTTGAACGAGCGCCAGCGAGCGCTGCGACTCCGCGTTCCAGTCGCCATCGGCCGCACCGGTGAGACAGCCGACCCGGCGCAACTCGATCTGCACCGATTTCGTGATATCGGCCTGCGACGATCCCGGGGTCAGCGCCGCAACATTGGCGGCTTTGATCGGGGGCTGGCGCGCCGGCCGCGCGGCTGTCCCGCACCTGGGCCGCGCATTGCTTGGCGACCGCCTGTCGTGTCGGCTGCCTTGTCGGTCCGCTTCCGTTCGGCCTCGGCGGCCTGATCCTGCGCGATCTGCTTGGCCTTTTCGGCGGCAAGCCGCGCCTGCTCGGCGGCCTTGGCGTCGGCATCGGCCTTGGCCTGCGCTTCCTTTTGCGCACCCTCGGCGGCAAGCCGCGCCCGTTCCTGTTCGGTCTGCCTCGCCTTTTCGGTCGCAGCGACCCGGGCGTCCTCAGCCGCGATCTTGTCGAGCTGAAGCTTGGCGAGGCTTGCGTAGAAGCCGTCGGGATATTGCGCGAGGAAGGCGTTCAACGCGCCGCTGGTTGCCGATCTGCAGCGCCAGTTCGTAGTCGTGGCGCGCGTCGGTCTGCGGATTGCGGCGCGGGCTCGCTCGCCGTCGAGGCAGCACGCGCCGGCGCCGGCACCAGCGGCACGTCGTCGCCGCCGAGCGAGCCATAGACGAACGGCTCCTGGCGGTTGCCGGTTGTCTTCAGCACGTCGTCGCGAACGAATCCGAACGCCCGGCGCACGTCGAGCCCCGGCGTCGTCAGATGTTTTGCCAGCGCGATCGTGAACGGGCTGTTCTTGGCGTCGCCGTCCAGCGCCGTCGACCCGGCCTTGGCGGAATAGGCAATCAGCGTATTCGGATTGGTCGGCTCGATCTTGGCCAGGCCGCGTCCGATCGAGCGCAGGGCCACGGTCTTCTTCATGTTCTTGGCAAACGGATTGTCGCGGCAGGCGTCGAGGATCACCAGCCGAAGCTGCTTGGCGGGTTCGGCCGCCACCAGGATGCGATCGAGCGACAGGGCCTCGTCGTAGACATCGGTGTCGCGCTCGAGCTTGGCATCGACCGGGATCAGGTAATTGGTGCCGTCGACCTCCATGCCATGGCCGGCGTAATAGATCACGGCGATATCGGCGTCGCGGGCGCGGTCGGCAAAGTCGCGCAGCGCGCGCCGCATCTCGAGCGCCGGCAGATCGCTGCGGGAATCGACGACATCGAAGCCGGCATTCTTCAGCGTCGCCGCGATCATGGCGCCGTCATTGACCGGATTGGGAAGCGGCGGCGCGTTCTTGATAGGCCGAATTGCCGACCACCAGCGCCACGCGCTTCTCGGCATGCGCCGGCTGGCACGACAACAGCAGCGCGGCCGCGAGGAGGAATCCGGAGCAATCCTGGAAATCCGAACCGATTCATCATGACGTTTCCCCGACGGCTTCAACGCACGAACCTGCCTATCAGATGTCGGCCAGCGGCCTTGTGAGCCGGATCACGAACCGGGATTTCGATCGGCAGACGACGGAACCCTTTCCATGTAGTATCTGCCGGCCGCCTTGCGGTTCGCGCTTTGCCATCGCAGATTTTCCGTTCAAGATCGAACCGCAAGAACAGAAAACCGCGGGAGGAAGCGATGCGCGGCGTTGTGTTCACGGGCGAACGCGAACTGGAACTGATGCAGTTCCCCGACCCCACTCCCGATGCCCATGACGTGGTCATCGAGATGAAGGCGTCCGGCATGTGCGGCAGCGACCTGCATCAATATCGCCGCCCGAAGGGCCAGACCGCAGGCGACCGGCATTCCGATGCCAGGACGGTCCGTCATCGCCGGGCACGAGCCCTGCGGCGTCGTGGTCGCGGTCGGCACCGCGGTCGATGCCAGGGAGGCGCGGATCGGCCAGCGCGTGATGGTGCATCATTATCAGGGCTGCACCCAGTGCAACCATTGCCGCTCCGGATGGCAGCAGCTCTGCCAGGAGGTGCCGGTCAAGGTCTACGGCAACAACGCCCATGGCGGCCATGCGCAATATCTGAAAGTGCCCGCCAACACGCTGGTGCCGCTGCCCGACGAATTGTCGTTCTGCGCGGGCGCGGCGATCGCCTGCGGTTCCGGCACCGCCTACAGCGCGCTGCGCCGCATGAACCTTTCGGGCAACGACACGCTCGCGATCTTCGGCCAGGGCCCGGTCGGGCTGGCGGCCACGCAATATGCCAAGGCGATGGGCGCGAAGGTGATCGCGCTCGACATCAGCCCGCAGCGGCTGGAGCGCGCCAAAGCGTTCGGCGCCGACGAGGTGGTCAATCCCGGCTCGAACGATCCGGTCGCCGCGATCAAGGATCTCACCCATGGGCGCTACGCCGATCTGACGCTGGACACGTCGAGCAATCCGGACGCGCGGCTGAACGCGATCCGCTCCACCAAGGTGTGGGGCACGATGTGCTTTGTCGGCGAAGGCGGCGAGGTCCATATCGACGTCAGCCCGCATCTGTTGCGCCGGCAATTGACGCTGGTGGCGTCGTGGACGTTCTCCAACATCATTCAGGCCGACTGCGCGCGGTTCTCGGTCGAGCGCGGCATCGACGTCGACAAGCTGTTCACCCATCGCTGGAACATCGATCAGGCCGACGAGGCCTATAAACTGTTCGACAAGCAGGTCGACGGCAAGGGCGTGTTCTTGATGTGAGGGTGGCGTCACCGGTCACGTGCTCTGATATTGCGGCAGTCGCGATGCGCCGCTTGGCGCAGGCCCGGAATCGATAACGCCCGAATCGTGGTCTCATGCGATTTCGGGCTCGCGCATGCACGCGCGCCCCGGAATGACGAATATGTAGAAGCAAACAGGGAGCACAACCATGAGTCACGACCGTTCCACCGTCGAAGCCGTGGTCCAGCACTATTTCGACGCGCCTCTACGAAGGCGATGCCGACAAGCTGGGCGCGATCTTCCATCCCTCCGCCGACCTGCGCTGGGTGGAAAAGGGCGAGCTGCAGGTTCTCACCGTGCCCGACTGGCTCGACCTGGGTCAGGAAGCGGCCTTCCGCCAAGGCCGAAGGCAAGCCGCGCGAGGATTTCATCGTCACCATCGACCGCTCCGACGAATCCACCGCCTTCATCAAGGTGCGCTGCCAGTTGCCGCCGCGCTACTTCACCGACTATCTGGTGGCGATGAAGCTCGCGGACGGCTGGCAGATCGTCTCGAAATCCTACCGCTACGATCTGCAGGCGATAGCTGACGGCCATCCCGCGCCATTGACGCCGCCGCCGGTCCGGGCAAATTAGCCCGGCACAGGATTGGGGGACCGTGGAAGCCAAGTTCCAGATATTTCTGATTCTGCTCGCGGTGCTGGCGGGCACCGCGCTGCTGGCGCGGCGCATCAACGTCGCGCCGGCGATCCTGCTGCTGCTGGCCGGCATCGTGCTCGCCTTCGTGCCGGGCATGCCGTCGCTGGAACTGCCGCCGGAACTGGTGCTGCTGGTGGTGCTGCCGCCGCTGATCTATTCGGCCAGCGTCGCCATGAGCTGGCGCGAATTCAAATCCAATCTGCGCCCGATCATCCTGCTCGTCGGTCGGCTGCGTGATCTTCACGCGCCTGTCGCGGTCGCCGCCGCGACGCATTACCTGATCGGGCTGCCGTGGAACATCGGCTTCCTGCTCGGCGCCATCGTCGCGCCGCCGGACGTGGTGGCGCCGCTGGCGATCGCCCGCAAGCTCGGGCTGCCGCGCCGGATCCTGGTCGTGCTCGAGGGCGAGGGACTGGCCAACGACGCCACCGCGCTGATCCTGTATCGCTTCGCGGTGGTGGCGATTTCGACCGGCATGTTTTCGCTGCCGAAGGCGACCGGCGACCTTCGTCGCCATCGTCGCCGGCGAGGTGCTGTTCGGCGCCGCGGTGGGCTGGCTCTGCTTGCGGGCGCGCCATCGCGCGCGCGATCCGCAGATCGAGATCACGCTGTCGCTGATCACGCCCTACGTCGCCTACTGGATGCCCGAGCATTTCGGCGGCTCCGGCGTGATCGCGACCGTCGCCTGCGGGCTCTACATGAGCTGGAACGGGCCGCTGCTGATCTCCTCGGCGACGCGGCTGCAGGGCATCTTCTTCTGGGACCTCGTGATCTATCTGATCGAGGGCCTGCTGTTCCTGCTGACCGGCTTCCAGATGCGGTCTGCTGTTCGAGAAATCGAAGGCGTTTCCGCTCGACGATATCCTGTTCGCGACCGCGCTGGTCGCGGTGATCATCATCGTCGCGCGCTTCGCCTGGGTCTATCCCGCGACCTATCTGCCGCGGCTGATGAGCAAGCGCCTGCGCGAGCGCGATCCGTCGCCGCCGTGGCAGTGCGACGTTCGTCATCGCCTTCACCGGCGTGCGCGGCGCGGTCTCGCTGGCCGCGGCGCTGGCGCTGCCGTTCGCGCTCCCGAACGGCGAGGCCTTTCCCTATCGCGACCTGATCCTGTTCGTCACCTTCGGCGTCATCTTCATCACGCTGGTCGGACTCGGGCTTGGGCTGCCGCCGGTGGTGCGCTGGCTCGGCGTCGCCGAGACCGGCCGCGACGAACATATCGCGGAGCACGAATCGGAAATCGCGGCGCGGCGCGAGGCGCTCGGCGCGGCGCTGAAGTCGCTCGACGCCATCACCGACGACCGCGAATTGTCCGACGAGGTGGTCAAGCTGTTGCGCGCGCGGCACGAGATCCGCGTCAACCAGTTGCCGGATTCGCTCGATCCCGATGCGCACGACGTCTCGGCGGCCGGAATCGGCGCTGACGCGGGAACTGATCGCGGCGGAACGCAAGTTCATCCACGTGCTGCTGCGCGACGGCAAGATCACCGACGAGATCCGGCGGCGGATCGAACGCGATCTCGATCTCGAGGAAGCAAGCCTCGCCAACCGGGAGTACCGGAAGCTGGCGCGGTGAGCCTGTGATTTCGAATGTCAAACAGCCATTTGCGCCGTCATTCCGGGATGGTCCGAAGGACCAGACCTCAGCTGCGCAATTGCGCATCGGGGAATCTCGAGATTCCGGGTTCGATGCTTCGCATCGCCCCGGAAGACGAGGGACATGCTCGCGCGCTCTCGCGGTGCCGATGGCCACCCGAGTTGATGCTGGAACCACCCTCGATAGAACAAGGGCGCAGGGAATGCCGGGTGCTTTAGCTCGCACCCATAGCCTCACGTGCGAAATGAAAAAAGCACATGAGCGTAGTCACCACAGGTAGAGCCGTATCAACCGGCATTCCCTGCGCGATGGCTTTAACGCTTACTCCGTGCTCTCCCCGGTGACCGCTATTCGATTCACACATTTCGAAAACCGACTCTTCTTCAATGGGTTAGCCGGACACCCGCTTTGGGCCATCAAGTATTGCCGCAATCGAAGCAAGTGACTTTGATGACTCACATTTTTCGTCGCGCTGATTGAATAGGTCGAATCAGAAGTGTGCATTCGATAGCCGGTGACCGGGCTCTTTTGCCACCGTCGCCTGCGAGCATTCCCGCAAGCTTGACGCCAGCGTCGGGGCGCCAGGACCACACGGCTTCGCCGTCCGCTTGCAACGTCATTCGTCGCGCACATCTGTGCGCCTGAGTTGCCGCGTCCACCGCATCCCGCACCCAACGTCCGTGACGATCGCGATACGCCCCTCTTGAGGGGCACGGGACAGGCGGAACGATGCCGCTGATTTGGGGTCTTGGGCAACGCCGCATGCCTGCGGCACATTGGCACGAATCAATCCGCCACGCCGGCGGTGTTGACTAGTTGGCAGAACCTTTTCGCACATTTGGACGAGACTCGGCCGCAATGTCTTCTAGTTAAAAAAACTCAAAATTTTCCGTATGAACCAGTACCACCGGTCCCTGGCGATAGTAGGGAGTTGACCACCCCCCACCCTTTTCGTGCGGACACGCTGGAGAAGCGGCGCAAGTTGGAGGATGCGCGGTCCTCCTACTGTGAGCCCAGGACTTCGGAAACCATTGTCAGGTGCGTAATTTTTGGAGCGAAAACAGTCAACTAGATCAGCGAATGCAAAGCCTTGACCGCGGCCTCGCGGCTCTCGACAGGAACAAATAAATTTACCGAATGCGGTGACAAAACATATTTGTCGGCGATAATCCCGTGATGTTGCAGAATCTGAATCGCCTTAAATGGCAAGTCTGAAGAAACGCCGCCGAAGCAAGTGAGGCTCACCGAACTTAAAGTCTCACGCTGTTTGCGCAAGTCTTTGCTCCTTTCCAGCGTGCGCAGCAAAGTGTCGAGCGACTCCGAATCGCAAGTCATCATAATGCGCGTTTTTCCGGCGGTGAAAGCCGAGGCGAGGAGTTGCGGCCAAGATAAGCCGTTTTGTTTGAGATGCTGAGCGAATTTCTCAAAACCTTGATTGAGATCCGCCGAATCGATCTCCACATGCTCAATGCGAGCCATCGAGTTGACGGCCAAAACCTTTCCGCTTTCCATTCCCATAACCTCCTTCATCACTTGCGTGCTGTGTTCAGCGCCGCCCCATTTTTTTAAAACCAAAGGCACATTTTGGCTTTGTGCCAGCTCCACGCTGCGAAAATGCAAAACCTTGGCGCCCCAAAAACACATTTCGGATAACGATGCAAAATCCAGCTGACGCAAGGGTTTTGAATTCGCCACGATGCGCGGATCGGCCGAGCAAACTCCGTCGACCTCTTTGATAATTTCACAGCACTCGGCTTTTAGCACCGCGGCCATGGCGACCGCCGTGGTGTCGCTGCCGCCCCGGCCCAGCGTGGTGATTTCTTTGGTCACCGGATTCACGCCCTGAAAGCCTGCCAAAACCACGATGCGTCCGCGATCGAGTTCTTCGCGCACGCGAATGGGCCGCACATCTAAAATGCGCGCGGAGGAATGGGATTCGTCGGTCATCACTCCGGCTTGACTGCCGGTAAAACTAATCGCCGGCACGCCGAGATCAGACAGCGCCATGCTCATTAAAGACATGCTGATGCGCTCACCGGTGGTTAACAACATATCGAGTTCACGGCGATTGGGATGCGGGCTTACTTGATAGGCCATCTTAACAAGTTCGTCGGTGGTCTTACCCATCGCTGAAACGATCGCCACGACACGATGACCACGGCTATGCAAATCGGCGAGACTGCTCGCGACCGCGCGGATTTTTGCCGGTGTTTCAAGACAGGCGCCGCCGTATTTTTGCACGATGATGGGATTGCTGCGCATTCCACTTACAGAAATACCTTGAGAGCGGCCTACATGCTAGCGCGAACAGACCGCGACATGCGGCTGCAAGCCTTGGAACACGAGTGAGACGGCTGTGCACGCCCGACGTGGAGCGAATCCCTTTTGCCTGCGCCTTGCGGTCACCGCCCAAAACTTCAATGCCGCTCGGCGTCGCTAACCGTATCCCCTAAGGCAGTGTATGGCGCGCGGATAGGACGGTCAGACTGGGGGTGACGGAGGCTGCCATGGCTGAGTGGCTTTTTGGATTTAATTCGGCCGCCGTGCATATGAATCAGGACCACCGGTCCGCAGGCGAAGTACCCTAGGGATTTGAACACCCCCCAACCCCTCACAGGTATTTGCCGCCGACGTACCCGTCGTACACTTCGAGAAATTCCCCCAGCGTCACGACCTGCAAGCTCGGCGACAGCACCACGGCCAACTCCACCCGCTTCCGCTGGATGCGGGCAACCGAGATACCCAAGCGAGCTGTCCAACGATCGCCATGAACGTCGGCGAGTTTGGGCGGGCGAACCAATCGGACCACCATGTCCTCTAGCTCCAACACCAGTATCGCCAAGAAAGCTCGCACGAAGGCCGAGGCGGATTTTGCCACTTGGCTCATGATGGCCAAGCTCGGTGGTTTCGATGACCTTCCGTCAAACGCACAGAACTTTCTGACTAACTATCGAACCCGACTCGAGACGATGAGCGAGGCCGAGTCCACGGCCCTGGCCGTTCGCGAGGTCTACAGCGCTTATTACAGCGAGATGGGAGGCGTGGGCGCGGCGCCGGAACCAAAGGCTCGCACACCAACGACAGAGGGCAAAGTCGTGCGGTTCCAGAAACGGCCTAAACCTCAGCCCGCTCCATCGGCTGCGCGCCATTCGACGAGGCCAATGATCCGAAAATCCCTCCCGGCACTGCTGATTTTCGCGAGCATGGTCGCTCTGATTGTCGCGTACAGATTTCTGGCGCCCTAACCCGCCAACCCCGCCGGATTGTGGGCAGGTTGGGCGCATTTCGATGTGCCGACGGTCTCGGTCAAACTATCCGCAAATCCAGTGTAAGCGACCCGAAGTTGAACGGCAGCATGTCTCACGCGAACGCCGCGAAATCCGGCGCGGTTCGTTTCGTCAGAGCGGGATGACTTTTCTTCGAATCATCATCCCGCTCTATCTTGTTATTTGAGCATGATCTTTTCGGAGAACCGGTGCCCACTTTTCCGGATCATGCGCTAGTACTCGCTGTTGTCGCTCTCGCGATGTCCGGTTTGGAGTCTCTATGAGACGCGCAGCAAATCCGTTGCGCCGGCCCTTAAGGGCCGGGCTTATGAGTGATAATCGCCAGCCCTCAAATCAGGCCGCGCTACGCCGCGTCTTTGGTCGCAATTGCCGTGCGCATGTCGGCGACCAATTCGCGATAGTGGAAAGCGAGGCGAAGATATAGCTCGCGTTTCGTCCCATCCGTCGCCAGCTTGGCAATTAGTTCACACTCGGCAGCGAGGGTTTCAAATCTTTCCAATCTGTATTCAAGGTCGGCCATGGCGTGTCCCCCTGACCCAACAGTAAAACACCAAGCCTACGCCTCTGGATTACGTCACAGCAAACATCATTATGATGTAGAAGCATTTTTGTCGCACCCCGCTGAGAGCCGATGCGCGTTGCGCGCTTTCAAGCAATATTTGACCCGAGGAAGAGACGCGCGCGGTCGGCGCGCGGGCGGCGAATACCGCTGCCGCGCGCCTTGCCGCCGTCAGAGCGGTCCCAGGATGGCCCAACGGGGATCGCAAAATTCCTTGGCGGCCGCCGCGACGCCGCTGCTGATGATGTCCCGCCGTTCGGGCGAGGCCATCCTGAGCTCTTCGTCCCGGTTAATGATCGAGCCGCCCTCCAGCAGCACTGCGGGCATCCGGGTCGATCTCAGCACGACGAGCTGATCATGGGCATAGACGCCGGTTTCCTTGTCCAGCAGCGGATGCTGGTAGCGGCCCATGATCGGCTGGGTATATTGCTTGGCGTATTCCAGGCCCTGCGCCCTCATCTCCTTGCCGAGCAATTCGGCGAACGAGAAGCTCGTCTTGAAGTCCGGATTGTCGTGCGAGACCCAGACTGAATAGCCGCTGAAGCGGTCGCTGAAGTGGCTCTTCTTGCCCTCGAACTCCCAGTTCTCGAGAAGCTTGTCGGGCACGGAATCATGGTGGATCGACAGGAAGAGATCAGCGTGCAGATTGTTGGCGGCGGCGACCCGCTTGACGAGGCTGGGCCTGGCCTTGCCCCCGGTCACCAGAAGCCTGGTCTCGGCAAAACCCTCCGCCTTCAATTTCTCCTCGATCCGCTGCGCAAGGCGCAGATTGAAGACGAACTCGGCGACGTTGCGGGCGCTGCTCGCACCTTCCGATTCGACGGTGTGTCCGACATCCAGAACGATCCGGAATTTCGCGGGATCGCACATTGTTGCGGCCGGTTGCAAAGCGGGAAGTTTCATGGGCCCCAGAGCGGCAAGCTTTACAGTGTGGGGCTTTGGAGAGGCGGCAGACTTCGCCGAGGCGGCTGGCTTTGCCGATTTGGCTGGCTTTGGCGAGGTGACGTGCTTTGGCGACTTGTCCTGCTTTGACGAGCTTTTGAAGACATCCGACAGCCAGCCGGCATTGCTGACCTCGATCGGCAGAAGCAGCAATGCCGCCGTCGCGGCGATGATGGCGCAGCGGCGGGCCCAAACGTCAAAGCTTGCCCAAGCGAATTTTTTCCCCAATGACAGCAATCCCCTACTCTGCCGCCGCAATTGTCGGCCGACCGACAAAACCGGCCACATCGCCGAAGCGCTCCACCATCACCGCGGAGAGATCTTTTGCCTTGTTGGTGACGCAGGCGCCGGAGCGCACAGTGTAGCGGTCCTGATGTTTTAAATGCGGCGGCGCCTCGCCCCGCTGTAGCGCGCGGGCCGCATCCATCACCAGCTTTCGGAAATGCAGGATGCCCAAATCAGTGGGCCCGAGATGCTCGCGGGTGCGATCCGCGATCGGGCCCTGGCTGTCCTGGACGGCGGCGTCCTGCTCGGACACGCCCTTGATGCCGGTATAGCTGTTGGTCTTCTGCAGCTTGCGATCGATCAGATAGTCGTTGTTCCTGTTGCGCAGCGGGACGTAATTCGCGTCGACCACCGACATCACGCCGTTGCCACGGGCGTAGCCGTCACGCTCTGCTTGCGTCAGCGGACGCTCGGGATTCCACGCATAGGTGTAGATCCAGCAATTGGTGTCGGTGACCGGAATAAAGCTCTGGCCAAAAATGTTCTCGCCCGGCATCGAGCTCGGCGCATAGGCGTGCACCGGCATCAGGAACTGGGCGATGCGCCAGTAAATATTGTCGGTCCCGGTGAGCCGTCCCCCGGCGACCGTCAATCCAGCGTCATGCGGATTGATCTTGATTACCGGGCGCGGGTCTTCGGCGATCCAGCGCATGTGGTCGGTCGCCACCCGCGTCAGCGGGTTCACAAAGTGCCTCTTGATATCGAGGATCTCGTTCTCTTCCTTCTCGAAAGAAAGATGCGCAAAGGTGAAATGCGCGGTGTCGATCGAGCCTTCCATCGCCTGCACCCAGTTGCAGTCCTGCCATTTCTTGGTGACGTAGCGATGCGAGGCCGGCACCAGCGCCATCTCCAGCGCCGGCAATTCCGGCACGGCGTCGGCCGGGCCCATATAAGCCCAGATCATGTCGCCCCATTCGCGCACCGGATAGGATTTGATGCGGATCAGGTCCTTGGCGTTGAGATCGGGATAGGAGGTCGGCATATCGACGCAAGCGCCCTCGGTGTCGAACTTCCAGCCATGATAGACACAGCGGATGCCGCATTCCTCGTTGCGGCCGAGCCAGAGATTGGCGCCGCGATGCGGGCAATATTGATCGATCACGCCGACCACGCCGCGCGAGTCGCGGAAGGCGAGCAGTTCCTCGCCCATCACCACGATCTTCTTCGGCGGTCCGTCGGCTTCCGGCAATTCCTCCGACAGCAACACCGGCAACCAGAACCGGCGCAGCAATTCGCCCATGGGCGTTCCCGCACCGCTCTCGGTCAGGAATTTGTTGTCCTCGGCACGGAGCATCGGGGTCCTCCGGATTGCTGGTTTTATGCAAGCTTGGCGCAGGTCGCGCGGGCCGTCAACGCTTCCGCGCACGCTGTTACGACTAACCCGCAGCGTATTCGCAGATCGCAACCGGAGCCGAGATGCCTTTCACCTGCTCTGAGCCGATGTGACGGACGTGACTGCGGTCGGCCAGGGCTTCTGCAACGGTTTCGGAGATCACGCAACACACCTTATGGGTCCGTGCCGCTTCCTCCATGCGGGCGGCGATATTGATCGCATCGCCATAGATGCCGATCGACCGCTTGGCGTCACCCTGCTCGCTGACGATGACGGGGCCGCCATGGATACCGACGCGAAAGCCGGGAACTAACCCGAACAGGCGCTGGTAGACTTCCCGCTCCTTCGCGACAGCGGCGAACATCGCATCGACGGCCTTTAAAATGGCATCGGCCTTGAAAGCGTCCGCCCAATCCCAGATCGCGATCAGGCCGTCGCCCTTGTAGAGATAGATTTCACCGCCGCAATCGACGATCGGCTGCGATACGTCCGAAAGAAACCGGCGGACAAGGCTGCGCATCGTCAGCGCGCCGAGCCGTTCGGCAAGCGCGGTCGAGCCGTTGATATCGAGAAACAGCAGCACTTTTCGCTCCTCGACGGGGCGGTGATAGGTGCCGATGATGAGGTCCAACAGCGTGCGCAAGCCGATGAAATGGGCGACCCTTATCATCAGGATGCCGACGATCGAGAATGTCGTGAAGAACGCTATGCCATAGGGCAGCCGCCGGTACACCACCGGAAGATCGTCAAGCCGGCCGAGAACCAAGTGGGTGATGTGCAAGGCGATGAGATACAGGACGATCACGACGAGGATATAGATGAAGATCGAACGCAGCGGATGCATCTCGCGCATCCAGTTGCCCCGTGGGCTCTGGACGTAAAACTCCTCAAACAGGCCGATGCCCGCGCCGATCAGGATCGCGTTGAGCGTGCCGATTTCGACCGGGCGCCCGACCGCTGCCGTTGTCACCGCGCCGAGGCAGGCGAAGATGATCATTGCCATCAGCACGGCTGCGAGCTTCCGGCGCGTCGTCGCTGTCATGACAAACGCGCCGTCACACTCACACCGGCCGCTCGCCCTTCACGGTGACGCGGGTGCCGGCGCGGGTATGCGGCCAGTAATCCCACATCGCGCGGTGCTGGGCGCAGCGGTTGTCCCAGAACGCGATCGCGTTTTCGGTCCAGCGGAAGCGGCACTGGAACAGCGGATTTTCCGCGTGCTGATAGAGATAGGCGAGAATCAGCATCGCTCTCGTCGCTGGGGATACCGATGAGGTAGCGGGTAAAGCCGCGGTTGACGTAGAGCGCCTTCTTGCCCGTCACCGGATGGGTGCGCACCACCGGATGCTCGGCGCGCGGATAGGCCGGCTTGTCGGCGACGCCGTAATTGGCGTAGAGCCCGCGATAGGTCGATTCGCCGTCATGCAGCGCGGTCAGCCCGTCGAAAGATAGGTCTTCATCCGTTCCGACAGCGCTTCATAGGCCGCATACATGTTGGCGAACAGCGTGTCGCCGCCGCGCGGCGGGCATTGCTTGATATAGAGGATCGAGCCCATCGGCGGCTCGATGTCGCAGGACACGTCGGTGTGCCAGCCCTCGCCATTGGCGCGTGGCGAATCCTTGTCGGCATAGATTTTCATCAGCGCCGGATCGTCGCCCTCATGGGGCGCGGCGGGATGAATGTGCAGTTCGCCGAACTTGCGGCCGAAGGCGAGATGCTGCGCGGGGCTGATGTGCTGGTCGCGAAAGAAGATCACGAGGTTTTCGGCGAGCGCGCGGTGGATCTCGTCCAGCTGGCGGTTGGAACGCGATTGGTCCGAAACCAGCTTGCCGATATCGACGCCGGAAATTTCCGCGCCGATCATCGGGCGTGAGCTTTTCGACCGCAATGGTCTCATAGGGCTCGGTATCGTCGACGATGTGCCGATAGCGCGGTCCCTGCTTGCCGGATAGCGAAGACATGGATGTTTCTCCCCAAATTCTATTCTCGTCGTCCCGGCCAAGCCAACGGGTCGCGCGAATGCGCGCCCGATGACAGGCTCCGCGCGAGCCGGGACCCATAACCACAACTTTATCGATTTTGCGGAGCTGGGGCGACAATCATTGCGCCAACAAACATCCGTGGTTATGGGCCCCCGCCTTCGCGGGGGCGACGACAGAGTTACTCCGCCGCCGTCACCGTGTCGGCGGCGGGCTTGGCGCCACTGCCGTAGCGTTGGTCGATATAGTCGATCACCAGCGCCTTGAAATCGGCCGCAATGGTCGGCCCGCGCAGGGTGCGGAATTTCTTGCCGTCGACGAACACGGGCGCAGCCGGTGTTTCGCCGGTGCCGGGCAGCGAGATGCCGATATTGGCATGCTTGGATTCGCCGGGGCCGTTGACGATGCAGCCCATCACCGCGACGTTGAGCGCCTCGACGCCCGGATATTGCGTCTTCCAGCTCGGCATCTCGTCGCGGATGAAATCCTGGATCGAGCGCGCGAGTTCCTGGAACGTGGTCGAGGTGGTGCGGCCGCAACCGGGACATGCCGCGACCAGCGGCACGAAGGTGCGGAAGCCCATGGTCTGCAGCAGTTCCTGCGCGACCTGAACTTCAAGCGTACGATCGCCGCCGGGCTCGGGCGTCAGCGAAATCCGGATGGTGTCGCCGATGCCGTCCTGCAGCAGGATGCCGAGCGCGGCGGAGGAGGCGACGATGCCCTTCGATCCCATGCCGGCCTCGGTCAAACCGAGATGGATCGCGTAATCCGAACGCCGCGCCAGTTCCTGATAGACCGCGATCAGGTCCTGCACGGCGGAGACCTTCGCCGACAGGATCATCTTGTTCTTGGGCATGCCGAGCTCTTGGGCGCGCGCCGCCGACAACAGCGCCGACTGCACCATGGCCTCGCGCGTCACCGCGCGCGCATCGAGCGGGTTGGGAGAGGCCGCGTTTTCTTCCATCAGCTTGGTGAGCAGCTCCTGATCGAGCGAACCCCAATTGGCGCCGATCCGCACCGGCTTGTCGTTCCTGTTGGCGATCTCGATGATGTCGGCGAATTGGGTGTCGCGCTTGTTCTTGAAGCCGACATTGCCCGGGATTGATGCGGTATTTGTCGAGCGCCTCGGCGCAGGCCGGATAGTCGGCGAGCAGCTTGTGGCCGATGTAGTGGAAATCGCCGATCAGGGGCGTGGTGATGCCGCGCTTGCGCAAGGCGTCGCGGATATGCGGCACCGCGGCCGCGGCCTCCTCGCGGTCGACCGTGATCCGCACCAGTTCGGAGCCGGCGCGCGCAAGGGCTGCGACCTGGGCCACGGTGCCTTCGACATCGGCGGTGTCGGTATTGGTCATCGACTGCACCACGATCGGCGCGCCGCCGCCGACGGCGACATTGCCGACCATGACTTGCGTGGTTTTATGCCGGGCGCTGGGGCCGGCGACGTCGTCGGATAACGGTTTTTCGGGCTTGTTCATGGGGTCTCGAATATCAGGTTTTGGTGACATTCACCAAGGGGGCGGTTCGGAGCGCGTGGCTTGTGGTGAAATGGAACCAGGGTTCGTCGGATCGCATATTTTATCTTGTCAATTCAATAGTTTAGAGGATCAGCGGCGAGGGCCCGAGGCGGGAATGCGTCACCGCTATATTGGACTTCAAACTGCCGATTAAAGGGCTAGCGCGGACGGCTGTCGCCTTTTCATGCTTGATTGCAGCGTCACAACGACAATTTCGGTGAGGTAAGGCACATGGCGGAGCACAACGTACTCATCAGCACGGCGGAACTCGCCGATATCCTCGATAAGCCCCAGCTTCGGCTGTTCGATTGCACCACCTATCTCGAATACCAGCCCGAAGGCAGTCGCCATTCCCTATATCGCAGTGCCCGGACGCCAAACATTTGAGGCCGGCCATATTCCGGGCGCGGATTTCCTCGATCTGCAGGGCGAGTTCTCCGACCAGACCACGCCGCTGCGCTTCATGATGCCCGAGGTCGCCCAGCTCGAGGCTGCATTCGGCCGGCACGGGATCGGAACGGATAGCCGCGTGGCGCTGTACTCGATCGGCACGGCGATGTGGGCGACGCGATTCTGGTGGATGCTGCGCTCGCTGGGTTTTGACGCCGTATCGGTGCTGGACGGCGGCCTCGACAAATGGAAGGCCGAGGGCCGCACGATCGAGACCGGCCCCGCGAAAACCCATCCACCGGCGACATTCGCCGCAAAACCCAGGTCAGGATTTTTCGTCGGCAAGCATGAGGTGCTCGCAGCACACCGAGATCGCAACACCGTCGTCGTCAATGCGCTCGAACGAGCAGCTCCACCGGGGCCTTGAGCCGAGCCGCTACGGACGGCCCGGCCGCATTCCCGGCAGCGTCAATGTTTCAGCCGCAACCCTGATCGATCCGCAGACCAAGGGTTTCGTTCCGCTCGCCGAAGCCGAAAAGAAATTCGCGGCGCAGGGCGTCACAAAGGACAAGCGCGTGGTCGCCTATTGCGGCGGCGGCATCTCAGCGACCATCGACTTGTTCCTGTTGTACCGGCTCGGGTACGGCAACCTCACCCTCTATGACGGCTCGATGGGTGAATGGGCAAAGGATAATTCGCTGCCGATCGAGACGGGCTAAAAATCAGCTCACGCCGGAACATTCGGATCCGGGACGATCTTCGGATCGGGCTTGTTGACGAGATAAAGCCCGACGATCACCAGCAGCGCCGCCGCGCCGAAGGCCAGCGTCAGGGTGTCATGCATGATGAAATAGCTCGCCGCCACGCCGAACAACGGCGTGATGAAGGTGAACGCCGACAATTTGCTGGCGGAATAGGTCTTCACCAGCGCAAACCACAGCGTAAACGTCAGTCCGACCACCCAGAACGCCTGATAGGCGAGCAGCGACAGCGACAGCGCGTGCGGGACGTGGGTGATCCTTTCGTCGGAGATCCAGGCCGCGAAAGCGAAGAATCGGAATCGACAGCGCGACCTGGTAGCCGAGGGCCTTTTCGGCGGGCGCCTTGAGCAGCGCGGTGGCCTTCGCCAGCAGCGTCGTCGCCGCCCACAGCGCGCCGCCGCCGACGATCATGAGATCGCCGAGCAGCACATTGGCGTCGACATTGGCCTGCGGCACCCCGATCGCGAGCGCGACGCCGGCGAAGCTCAGCGCGAGCCCGCCCCATTGCGAGGCGCGCAGCCGCTCGCCGAGAAACTGATAGGAGCCGAGCGCCACGAAAAACGGCGCGGTGTAGAGAAACACCACCGCGCGCGACGCCGAGGTCAACAACAGGCCGCGATAGATCAGCACGAATTCGATGCCGAACATCACGCCGCAGCGGACAGCCCGGGCCACAGCGTGCCGTCGCGCTCGAACAATCTTGACGCCGCGCAGCCGCGCGATGATGAGCAGCACCGGCAGCGCGCCGACCGAGCGGATCAGCGCCTGCAGCATCGGCGGCACGTCCGGCAACGCCAGCTTGACCGCGATCTGGTTGAAACCCCAGCTCAGGCACAGCATCAGCATCAGCGCGACCGCGCCCGCGCTGAGCGGACGCGCGGCCGAATTGATCCGCATTTCCTTTGACGACATTGATCCTCGTGATCCGGCTTGATCGCCGTGTTGTTATCTAGGCGGCCTTCTGGCAGTGCGCGCAGGTGCCGGTGATTTCGACCACGGACAATTTCGGCGCAAAGCCGGAGGCGCGCGCGGCCGCGTTGAGGCTTTGCGCCACGGGCAGCGGCCGGAATCTCGCCGACCGAACCGCAGCGCTCGCAGATCAGGAACGCCACCATGGCGGCCGCGTCATGGTCGTGCGCGCAGGCGAGATAGGCATTGCGGCTTTCGATGCGGTGGACGAGGCCGTTCTCCATCAGGAAATCGAGCGCGCGATAGACCGTGATCGGCGCCGGCCGCGGCATCGATTTGGCGAGTTCGTCGATCACCTCATAGGCGCCGAGCGGGCGGTGGCTGGACAACAGCGCCTGCAGCACCTGGCGGCGGATCGGCGTGAATTTCTGCGCCCGCAGCTGCGCAGACCCGTTCGGCATGGGTCAATCGCGTCCGCGGTGCAGCGGTCGTGATCGTGGTCGGGCGCGGGAAAGGTCGGTCTTGGTCGGGGTCATCGCCGGCGATTTGTAGCATTTTGCCGCGCGATCCCAAATCCCGGCGCGGCCGGTTCCGCAAAATCCGGAGATCCGCCAGCCATGTTCTGGCGGCGGGGCAGCTCTCCGTTAACCTGCCATGAAAAATTCATAAGCTAGCTTATTATATCGCAAGCTTATGGAGACGAGGGGCAACGATGACCCGCGGTTCCGTGGATATGAACTTCCTGTTTACGCTCGGCGAACTGCAGCGGCTGGTGCGCGCCTATGCCGACAAGCAGGCCGCGCGCTACGGCATCACCCGCGCGCAATGGGCGGTGCTGGCCAAGGTGGAACGCACCGAGGGCCTGAAGCAGATCGGAACTCGCCGAGCAGATGGAAATGCAGCCGATCACGCTGACGCGGCTGATCGACAAGCTCTGCGACAATGGCTGGATCGAACGCCGCGGCGACGACACCGACCGCCGCGTCAACCGGCTCTATCTGCGCAAGGCCGGCGCGGCCGCTGCTCGGCAAATTGAGCGGGCTGCGCTCCGAGCTGACGGCGACCGCGCTCGAAGGCATCAATCCGGCCGACGCCCATCGCCTGCTCGCCCAACTGGAAGCGATCAAGGAAAACGTCCGCAACGCCATCCAGAATCCGGCGGGCGAACCGCCGAAGAAGGAGCAGCGCTATGGCTGATCCCGATCCTGAAATTTCCGCCCGAACAGAAGGGCAGCGCCGCCGACGAAGCCGCGGATCGAAGCTCGCCGCGGAGCCGCGCCGCCGGCTGATGGCCGGCGTGCGGCGCTACCGCCGCTTGCTGCTGCTGGTGGTGTTGCCGCTGGTGGCCGTGATCGCGGGCCTGGTGTTCTATCTCAATGGCGGCCGCTACGTGACCACCGACGACGCCTATGTCGGCGCGCAAAAGGTCCTGATCACGCCGGATATCTCCGGCAAGATCGACAAGGTCGTGGTCAAGGAAGGCCAGCAGGTCAAGCAAGGCGACGTGCTGTTCGAGATCGATCCGGTGCCGTTCCGGCTCGCCGTCGACGCAGGCCAGGGCCACAGCTCGAACAGGCCAAGACCACCTATGACAATCTGATCGCCAACGTCAAGATCTACGACCAGATGCTCGATCTGGCGCAGCAGGCATCGATCTGAAGCAGCGCGACGTCGATCGCAAACCGGCGCTGGTCAAGAGCAATTTCGGCTCGCAGCTCGACCTCGACAATTCGGCCAACCGCGCTCGTCACCGCGCGGCGCGCAGGCCCAGTTCGTCAAGCAGCAGCTTTCCAACGCGCAAGACCCAATTGCTCGGCAATCCCGAATCTGCCGCTCGAGCAGTTTCCGCCCTACGCCCAGGCCAAGGCGGCGCTCGCCAGGCCGCAGCGCAATCTCGATCACACCGTGATGCGCGCGCCGATGGCGGGCATCGCCACCCAGGTCGACCAGATCCAGCTCGGCCGCTTCGTCGTCGCCGGCACGCCGGTGTTCTCCGTCATCGACATCGCGAACCCGTGGGTCGACGCCAATCCGAAGGAATCGCGACTTCACCTATGTCGCGGTCGGCCAACCCGTCACGCATCGACGTCGACGCCTTCCCGGATCATGTCTTCAAGGGCACCGTCGGCTCGCTCTCGCCCGGCACCGGCGCGCAATTCGCGATCCTGCCGCCGCAGAACGCCACCGGCAATTTCGTCAAGGTGGTGCAGCGCGTGCCGGTGCGGATCTATTTCGACAACAACGACAAATACGTCGGCAGAAGCTGAAGGCCGGCATGAGCGCCTATACCACCATCGACACCGGCCATCGCCGCTCGCTCGCCGCCCTGCTCGGCTTCTCGCCGGCGGCGGCGAACCAGGACTAGCCGACCATGGCCACGACGGCTGCAGCGCCCGATTGCCGTTCCCGGCCTGCGCCGGAACATGGTGACGATCTGCGCCATGACCGCGACCATCATGCAGGCGCTGGACACCACCATCGCCAATGTCGCGCTGCCCTATATGCAGGGCACGCTGTCGGCCTCGCAGGACCAGATCAACTGGGTGCTGACCTCCTACATCGTCGCCGCCGCGATCATGACCGCGCCGGTGGGCTGGATCGCCAACCGCTTCGGCCGCAAGCGGATCTTCATCCTCTGCTCGGGCGGCTTCACGATCGCCTCCGTGCTGTGCGGGCTGGCGCAGGACATCAACCAGATGGTGCTGTTCCGCCTGCTGCAGGGCGTGTTCGGCGCGGCGCTGGTGCCGCTGTCGCAGGCGGTGATGCTCGACTCCTACGCGCTGCACGAGCGCGCCAAAGCGATGTCGATCTGGGGCATGGGCGTGATGATGGGCCCGATCATGGGTCCGTCGCTGGGCGCCTGGCTGACCGAGACCTATTCCTGGCACTGGGTGTTCTTCGTCAACTTGCCGTTCGGCTTCTTCACCGTGCTCGGCCTTATCGATCTTCATGGACGAGACCAAAAAGGATCTCAACCTGCGCTTCGACTGGTTCGGCTTTGCCGCGCTCGCGGTCGGCATCGGCTCGCTGCAGATCGCGCTCGACCGCGGCGAACAGCTCGGCTGGCTGGAATCCAACGAGATCATCGCCGAATTCATCGTCTCGGCGGTCGGCTTCTATTATTTCTTCGCCCATTCGCTGACGACCGTCAAGGCCGTTCATCCAGTTCGCGATGTTCAAGGACAAGAATTTCGTCACCGGCTGCGTCTTCATGGCGGTGATGGGGCTCGTGCTGTATTCGACCATGGCGCTGTCCTCGCCCTATTTGCAGAACGTGATCGGCTATCCCGATCATCACCGCGGGCGTGCTGCTGGCGAGCCGCGGCTGCGGCACTTTTGTGGCCATGATGCTGGTCGGCCGCCTGATGCGCTATATCGAGGCGCGCACGCTGATCATCTCCGGCCTTGGGCTGACCGCGCTGTCGCTGTTCTACATGACCGGCTGGACCGACCAGACCGGCGTGCAGGAGATCGTCACCGTAAGCATCATCCAGGGTTTCGGTTTCGGCCTCGTGTTCGTGCCGCTCTCGACGGTGGCGTTCCTGACGCTTGCCGAACCAGTCTGCGCACCGACGGCACCTCGATGCTGACCCTGATGCGCAATGTCGCGAGCTCGATCGGCATTTCCGTTGTCATCGCGCAGCTCACCGAGGGATCGCGGCGCGTCTATGCGGTCCTGTCCGAGCACGTCAATCCGTTCAATCACGCGATGCAGATGCCTGATGTCACCGGCATGATCAACATGAACACCGACGCCGGCCGCGCCATGGCCGATGTGATGGTCGGTCTGCAGGCGCAGATCATCGCGTTCTCGCAGGACTATCAGCTGGTGATGATGTTCATCCTGGCCTCGATCCCGCTCGCGATCATGATCGGCTCGACCAAGGCCGCGCTGCGCGCCCAGGCCGCGCCGGATCATGCGGTGATCGATTAGAGCGTTTCAAATGGTGATTGAATCGGAAGGGATTCCGGTTCCGCAGCGAATATGATTCAAGATGCTGGCTGGGGAAGGAGGCCAGCATCTGATGGTGAGACCCATTTTCAACGATCTGCGAACGCGGGCGGTTATCCGCCCGACGTCACTTCCAGGTCACGCCGGCCCAAGCTAATCTGAAGCAACTGGGGAGGAGATCTTGTGAGATGGCGAAGCTCGTCTTCGGATTGACGCAGTCTCTGGACGGCTACGTCGACAACACGGCAGGCGACTTGGTATTGCCGGAACCCGGTCCGGCGCTCTTTCGCCACTTCTACGAGTACGTGCGCGACCTGACCGGCAGTGTGTACGGTCGCCGCATGTACGAGGTAATGCGCTATTGGGACGAAGACCATCCTGAGTGGAGCGCGGAGCAACGCGACTTCGCGGCAGTCTGGCGGCGCCAGCCAAAGTGGGTCGTGTCGCGCTCGTTGAAGTCGGTCGGCCCCAACGCCACACTTGTCGAGGATGACATCGAGGCGGTGATAGGTGGGCTGAAGGCTCAGCTCGTCGGGGAGATTGAAGTTGCCGGGCCAGACCTGGCGCGAAGCCTGACCGACCTTAGTCTTATCGATGAATATCGGCTCTACTTCCGCCCCGTCGTGCTTGGCCGCGGCAAGCCCTTCTTCGCCGGCCCCCGGCCGCCGCTCCGCCTTGTGGCCAGCGATCCAATTGGCGAGGACGCGATTAGGTTGATCTACGTTCCTGCTTAATCACGTAACCGGCCCGACGGACTGCGCCGACGCGTCAGGTCCGCTAGCTAGTGGCGCGCATCCATCACTTGATCGGCGGGCGTGGCAGCACGGCGTCGCCGTTTTCCATCCTGTAGACGTAGTCGAGCGTATACCAGGGCGAGCCAACATCTGGCGCGGTCGGATGAGGCTCGTCGTGACGCACGAAATTGCCGATCAGCGCCTTGGTCACGCCAAATTGCACGTCGGTGTCGATATGCGGGTCGGCGGGATCATAAACCTGCGAGATCAAGACCTTGAATCCCGGCTTGAAAATCAGCGCATGGAGATGAGCCGGCCGATACGGGATGCCTGTTCTGCTGCTTCAACAGCCGGCCAACCACGCCATCCGTTGGAATTGGATAGCCGATCATCATCACCGAACGAAACCAAAAGCGCCCGTCGGCATCGGTTGTGAACTTGCCGCGCAGGTTCATCTCCGCTTGCTCGGGATCCTGGTTTTCGTAAAGCCCGACCGGCGAGGCATGCCAGATGTCCACTTCCGCGCCGGCGATGGGATGGCCGGCATGGTCCACGACGCGTGCGGTGACGAAAAGCGGCGCGCCCGGCGTATCGGATCGGACGATGCAGCCGCCGCTTTCAACCCTGGGCGAGTTCAGCCGCCAAAACGGCCCCAGTAGCGATTGCGCGGTTTCGGTATTGCCCTGATCGCCATTGTTAAGAAGGCAGACCAGCGAGGAGACTCCAAGCGAGCCGGCCATCAATATCATTTCGTTGTGCGTGTCGGTCGAGAGTTTGCCGAGTTCGCTGAGAATGGTGGCGGCTTCGCGGAATTCCGCTTCGGTCAGGCCAACATCGCGGACGAAGCCATGCAGGTGCTTGACGAGCGACACCATGATCTCTCGCAGCCGCGGGTCGGATGTCCTTTCCATCACGGAAGTCGCCGCAACCGTGACATCCTGCTGACGCTCGATGATCATTCCGCACCCCCTGAACACGGCTGCGCCGGCAACGCTGCGATCACACGTCGAAAAACACCGTCTCGTTGCCGCCCTGGAGGCGGATGTCGAAATGATAGGCGCTGCCCGCGCCGGCCTTCCGTGTCGCCATCAGCGTGGAACGCCGGCCGGCCGGCACCAGCGCCAGCACCGGATCGGCCGCATTATCAGCCTCGCCGTCGAAATAGATCCGCGTGTAGAGATGCAACAGCATGCCGCGCGCGAAAATCGCAAGCAGGATGTGCGGCGCCTGCGGCTTGCCGTCGGGATCGGGCACGGTGCCCGGCTTGATGGTATCGAACGCATAACTGCCATTGGTGTCGGTGCCGCAGCGGCCGAATCCTTTGAAAGTCGAATTCGGCAACGCGCGCTTGTCCTGCGGATCGGAAAAACGGCCCTGCGCATCGGCCTGCCAGATCTCCAGCATGGCATCCGGCACCGGCGCGCCGTCGCCGTCGAGCACCCTGCCCTCAACCCTGATGCGCTCGCCGGACGTGTCCGGGGTGACGAGATTGCCGGTGAAGGCGTCGTTCCAGTCATATTGGCCTGATCGGCGTCAGCCCGTATTTGAAAAACGGGCCGACGGTCTGCGAGGGCGTGATGCCCTGTACTTTGGTTGCCGTCACTATTTGGTCTCCATCGGCGTGGCGTTGTGCCCGCGCAGCACGATGTTGAAGCGGTAGCACAGCGCCCAGTCCGGCTTGGTGTTGTCGAGATCGAACGACGAGACCATCCGCATCCGCGCCTTCTCGTCCGGCACCGAATTGAAGATCGGATCGAACTCGAACAGCGGATCGCCCGGGAAATACATCTGCGTCACCAGCCGCGAGACGAAGGAATGGCCGAACACCGAGAAATGGATGTGGGCCGGCCGCCAGGCGTTGTGATGATTGCCCCAGGGATAGGCGCCCGGCTTGACGGTGACGAATTTGTAGTAGCCGTGAAGCATCCGACTGCGCGCGCCCGGCGCCGGTGAAATTCGGATCGAGCGGCGCCGGATGCTGGTCGACGACGTGGATGTAACGGCCGCAGGCATTGGCCTGCCAGATTTCGACCAGCGTATTCGGCACGCCGCGGCCGTCTTCATCCAGCACATGGCCGTGCACGATGATGCGCTCGCCGAGCGGCTCGGCCTTGTGCTGGATGGTGAGATCGCTGTCGTTCTCGCGCACCGTCTCGTGGCCGTAGACCGGGCCGGTCAGTTCCGACAGCGTGTGCCGCATCGGGATCAGCGGCTTTTGCGGCGAGCGCTTGATCGTGCTACGATAGCCCGGCGACAACTGCGCCGGATGCACCGCATTGCTCGCGGTGGGATAGATGAGCGTCATGACGAACTCCTCGCCGGCTCTGGATTTGGCCGGTCAGCCTTTCCGATCATTATATTATATAACTAATCCGGGAAAGCGGTCCGTAAGCCGATCCCCGACGAGTTTTTAGTTCAGCCTCTCGATCGCCATCGCGACGCCCTGGCCGACGCCGACGCACATGGTGGCGAGCGCGCGTTTTCCGCCGCGCTTCTCCATGCCGTGCACCGCCGTCAGCGCGAGCCGCGCGCCGCTCATGCCGAGCGGGTGGCCGAGCGCGATCGCGCCGCCGTGCGGATTGACGAAATCGGCATCGTCCTTGACGCCCAACTGGCGCAGGCAAGCGATGCCCTGGCTGGCGAAGGCCTCATTGAGCTCGATCAAATCGAAATCGCTGATCTTGAGACCCAGCCGCTCCATCAGCTTGCGCGTCGCCGGCACCGGGCCGATGCCCATGATGCGCGGCGGCACCGCGGCCGAGGCAAGGCCGAGAATGCGCGCGCGGGGCGTCAAGCCGTGCTTCTTCACCGCGGCCTCGGAGGCCAGGATCATTGCTGCCGCGCCGTCATTGACGCCGGAGGCGTTACCGGCCGTCACCGTGCCGGGATTGCGCACGATCGGCTTTAATTTCGCCAGACCCTCGAGCGTGGTTTCGGGACGCGGGTGCTCGTCCTTGTCGACCGTCATCGGCCCAGCCTTGCCGCCGGGCACCGAGATCGGGGTGATTTCTTCGGCGAAATAGCCTGATGCGATCGCGGCTCCGGCGCGCTGCTGCGAGCGGATCGCGAATGCATCCTGGTCGGCGCGCGAAACCTGAAATTCTTCCGCGACGTTCTCGCCGGTCTCCGGCATGGCGTCGACGCCATATTGCGCCTTCATCAAGCGGATTGATGAAGCGCCAGCCGATCGTGGTGTCGAAAATCTCGGCGGAGCGCGAAAACGCTTCCGCCGCCTTGCCCATCACAAACGGCGCCCGCGTCATCGATTCGACGCCGCCGGCGATCGCAAGGTCGATCTCGCCGGCACGGATCGCGCGGCCCGCGGCACCGACCGCGTCGAGCCCCGAGGCGCAAAGGCGGTTCAGCGTCTGGCCGGGAACCGAGTCCGGCAGGCCTGCCAACAATAGCGCCATCCGCGCCACGTTGCGGTTGTCCTCGCCGGCCTGGTTGGCGCAGCCGAAAAACACCTCGTCGACTTCTGACCAGTCGAGCTTTGGATGTTTCGCCATCAGAGCCTTGATCGGGGCCGCCGCGAGATCGTCGGCGCGCACCTTGGCAAGCGATCCGCCGAAGCGGCCGATCGGGGTCCGCACGGCATCGCAGACAAATACATCACGCATGGCTCTCTCCCTGAATGCCGCGTTTGGCGCGTTCAATAACCGGATTGATGGCGAGTTTTAGGAGCGGCCTCGCGGCAGGTCAATTGACGCTTTCGCGCTCCGGCAGCCCATTCGCGTGAGGACCGATATGGCCGTGGGCGAGAAAGACGCCACCCAGGGGCGTGGAAAACGCGGCTTGTGCCGGCAAACCAGTGGGATCGAGGACCAAAATTTTGTAGTTTGCGCCCGCCGAAGCCCGGTTCTGAATGATTCAGAACCGGGCTCCTGGTTTCTTATTTTGACGCGTTTTCTTCACGCGAACCGGTGCCCACTTCACTCGAAAACGCTCTCATGACGATCCAGCAGTCCATTCCCGTGCCACCAGATACCGCACCGAGCGCGGAGACTTCCGCGCGCGTCACGCCGATGATGGAACAGTATCTGGAGATCAAGGCCGCCCATCCCGGCCTTTTGTTGTTCTACCGGATGGGCGATTTCTACGAACTGTTCTTCGAGGACGCCGAAATCGCCTCGAGAGCGCTCGGCATCATGCTGACCAAGCGCGGCAAGCATCAGGGCATGGATATCCCGATGTGCGGCGTGCCGGTGGAGCGCTCCGACGACTATCTGCATCGGCTGATCGCGCAAGGCCATCGCGTCGCGGTCTGCGAGCAGATGGAAGATCCGGCGGCGGCGCGCGCCCGCGGCAACAAGAGCGTGGTTCGGCGCGACGTGGTGCGGCTGGTCACGCCGGGCACGCTCACCGAAGACACGCTGCTGGATGCGCGGACCAACAATTATCTGCTGGCCATCGCCCGCGCGCGCGCATCTTCCGGCGGCGACCGCATCGGGCTTGCCTGGATCGATATTTCAACCTCCGAATTCATGGTCACCGAATGCGCGACCGGCGAACTTGTCGGCGACACTGTCGCGCATCAATCCCAACGAGGTGATCGTCACCGATGCGCTCTATGGCGATGGCGAACTCGGCCCGCTGCTGCGCGAATTGCCAGCGGTGACGCCGCTGACCCGCGATGTCTTCGACGGCGCCACGGCCGAGCGGCGGCTGTGCGACTATTTCGCGGTCGCGACCATGGATGGGCTTTCGGCGATGTCGCGGCTCGAAGCAACCGCTGCTGCTGCCGCCGTCACCTATATCGACCGCACGCAAGTGGGCAAACGCCCGCCGCTGTCGCCGCCCGCGCGCGAAGCCGCCGGCACCACCATGGCGATCGATCCCGCGACCCGCGCCAATCTCGAACTGACCCGCACGCTCGCCGGCGAGCGGCGCGGCTCGCTGCTCGACGCCATCGACTGCACCGTGACGCCGGCCGGATCGCGGCTGCTCGCGCAAAGACTGGCGGCGCCGCTCACCGATGCCGCTGATATCACGCGGCGGCTTGATGCGATCAGCGCCTTTGTCGCCGACAGCGCGACGCGCGAGGATATCCGAAGCATCCTGCGCGGCGCGCCCGACATGTCGCGCGCGCTGGCGCGGTTGTCGGTCGGGCGCGGCGGCCCGCGCGATCTTGCAGGCCTTGCGCGACGGCATCGTCGCCGCCGACCAGGCGCTGGCGCGGCTTTCCGAACTCGACCAGCCGCCGCAGGAAATTGCTGCCGTAATGGAAGCGTTGCACCGGCCTTCGCGAGAGCTGGCACGGGAGTTCGAGCGCGCGCTGGCCGAACAATTGCCATTGATCAAGCGCGACGGCGGTTTCGTTCGCGAGGGCTACGAAGCCGCGCTCGATGAAGCGCGCAATCTGCGCGACGCCTCGCGCCTCGTGGTCGCCGCGATGCAGGCGCGCTACGCCGACGACACCGGCGTCAAGGGCTTGAAAATCCGCCACAACAATGTGCTCGGCTATTTCGTCGAGGTGACTGCGCAGCACGGCGACAGGCTGATGGCGCCGCCCTTGAACGCGACCTTCATCCATCGCCAGACGCTCGCGGGGCAGATCCGCTTCACCACATCAGAACTCGGCGAGATCGAGGCCAAGATCGCCAATGCCGGCGACCGCGCGCTCGGGCTCGAGCTCGAAATCTTCGAGCGGCTCGCCGCAATGGCGCTCGCAGCCAGCGACGATCTGCGCGACGCGGCGCATGCGTTTGCCCTGCTCGATGTCGCAACCGCGCTGGCAAAGCTCGCGGTCGACGACAATTACGTGCGGCCCGAGGTCGACAGCTCGCTCGGTTTTGCCATCGAAGGCGGCCGGCATCCGGTGGTCGAACAGGCGTTGAGGCGCGACGGCGCAGCCGTTCATTGCCAACGCCTGCGATCTCTCGCCGGGGCCGGGACAGAGTTCAGGCCAGATCTGGCTGATCACCGGTCCCGAACATGGCGGGCAAATCGACCTTCCTGCGCCAGAACGCGCTGATCGCGCTGATGGCGCAGATCGGCAGCTTCGTGCCGGCATCGCGGGCGCGGATCGGCATCGTCGACCGGCTGTTCTCGCGCGTCGGCGCCGCCGACGATCTGGCGCGCGGCCGCTCCACCTTCATGGTCGAGATGGTGGAGACCGCGGTCATCCTCAATCAGGCCAGCGAACGCTCGCTGGTGATCCTCGACGAAATCGGCCGGGGCACCGCGACCTTCGACGGGCTGTCGATCGCCTGGGCCGCGATCGAGCATCTGCACGAAGCCAACCGCTGCCGCGCGCTGTTCGCCACGCACTACCATGAACTCACCGCGCTCTCGGCCAAACTGCCGCGGATGTTCAATGCCACCGTGCGGGTCAAGGAATGGCAGGGCGACGTGGTGTTCCTGCACGAAGTGCTGCCGGGCTCGGCCGACCGCTCCTACGGCATCCAGGTGGCAAAGCTCGCAGGGCTTGCCGCCGCCGGTGATCGCGCGCGCCAAATCGGTGCTGGCAAAACTCGAAGCGCAGGACCGCGGCCAGACCGCGCGCGCGCTCGCCGACGATCTGCCGCTGTTCGCGGTGCCCTCGCGCGCCGCCGCCGAACCGGCGCCGCCGAGCGAGGCGGAAAAACTGATCGAAGCGCTGAAGGCGCTGCATCCGGACGAGATGTCGCCGCGCGAAGCGCTGGAGGCGCTGTATGCGCTGAAGGCGAAACTGCCGAAGAACTGTAGCCGTCATTCCGGGGCGATGCGCAAGCATCGAACGCGGAATCTCGAGATGCCCCGATGCGCAATTGCGCATCTGAGGTCTGGTGCTAACGCACCATCCCGGAATGACGCGCACGCTTCCGCCGCCCGTTCCACCACAGCGCGAGATTCCAGCCGACGCAGGTCGCCAGCGCGAGGCTGAGCCCGATCGCCGAGCCGAACTGCAAGCACGGCGACATGCAGCACCGCGATCGCGACGCCAAATCCCATCAGGCCCCAGCCGCCATTGGCGATCACCGCCGCGGTCGCCGGCCCGCCGATGCGCGGATGCAGGATCAGCATCATGCTGGTGAACACCACCGGAAACAGCGCGATGCATGCCGCTGATGCCGGGCCGACCCAGCCCGACAGCGTGACGACGGTCGCCACCAGCGTCGCGACCAGCGCGGCGCGCAGCGGGATGTCGTACCAGCGGCGCGTGATCAGCGGCATCTTGACGTGACGGAAGCGCTGCAGCAGCGGCACGCAGATCGCAAACGCGATCGCATTGGCGAGCAAGCCGCCGGCGAGCGACCAGTGGATCGTCCGCGCCAGTCACGGCGAGCGCGATCCAGACCGCCACCGCGCCGCCACAACTGACCAGCGCGCTGTGGCGCTGCGCCAGCACGACATAGGTCAGGCCGAGGAAGATGGTCGCGGCGTTGATCGGCAGGCTCGCCAGCGCGCCTTCGGCGATGAACGCCGCATCGTGATCGAGCGCGAGAAACACGTAGGAAGGGCCGGCCGAAATCGGCAAGGTCGCGACCAGCGCGCCGATCACCGGACCCGAACGCTCGGTGATGACAGAGGCCGACACCACGAACGCCGCCGTGACCGCCATGCGCAGGCGCGAGCGTCAGGATGAAAATGAGATCGGGGGACATTTGGGCTGTCGTCATCCGCGAAAGCGGATCATCCAGGCGTAATCACGGCCGGCGACGGCGTTGCTGAAGCGTGGACACGGGATGCCCGGCCTTCGCGGGACGATGACGGCGTCTCACACTCGCTGCATCGTCACCGAAACCTTCGGGCCGTTCTTGATGGTCTGGTAGACCACGCAATAGCGCTCGGTGAGTTTCAGCAGCAGATCGAGCTTGTCCTGCGGCGCGTCGGTGTCGACGTCGAAGCGCAGGCGGATTTCGGCAAAGCCGACCGGCGCTTCCTTGTCGACGCCGAGCGTGCCGCGAAAATCGAGATCGCCTTCGGCGGTGACGTTGCCGGTCTTCAGCGGCACCTCGATCGCGGTCGCCACCGATTTCAGGGTCACGCCGGCGCAGGCGACCAGCGCTTCCAGCAGCATGTCGCCGGAGCACAGTTCAAGCCCGGAGCCGCCGGTGGCGGGATGCAGGCCGGCCACCGCCAGCGCGCGGCCGGTCTCGACCTTGCAGGCGATGCCTTCGTTCTCGATCGAGCCCTTGGCCTTCAGCGTGATGATCGCGGCCTTGGGATCGGCCTTGTAGCGATCCTTGATCGGGGCCTGGGTGGCGCGGAGTTCGGCGGCGTCCATTTTCTTTCTCCCGGATATTATTCTGATGTCGGATTTAATGCGGATCGAGCGCCGATGTCACCACCACATCGCTTCGCCCGCGGTCGATTTCGGCTCGCGCGTCGGGCACGTTGCGGTCGAGCGAGCGGTCGAGCGCGGTCAGCACGCGGCGCTTGAAATTGTCGAACAGCGGCGAATTGCGGTCGCGCGGCCGCGCCAGATTGATCTTGATCTCCTCGAACAGCCGGCCCGGCCGCGGCCGCATCACCAGCACGCGATCGGCCAGCACCACGGCCTCGTCGACATCATGGGTGACCAGCACCAGCGTCGGCCGCGTATCGGCCCAGAGGTCGAGCAGATGATCCTGCAGATCCCGCCGGGTGAAGGCATCGAGCGCGGAGAACGGCTCGTCCAGCAGCAGCACTTCCGGCTGCGGCACCAGCGCGCGCGCGATCGCCACCCGCTGCGCCTGCCCGCCGGACAATTCGCGCGGCCAGGCATCGGCCTTGTCGGCGAGGCCGACCCGCGCCAGCGCGCGCGCGACCTTCTCGCGGCGGACATCGGCGGGCAGGTCCGACAGGCCGAAGCCGATATTGTCGGCGACGCTGAGCCAGGGCAGCAGCCGCGGTTCCTGGAAGATGATGCCGATCTTGGCATGCGGCGCCGAGATCGCGATATCGTCGAGCGTCACCGTGCCGGACGTGGCGCGGTCGAGGCCGGCGATGGCGCGCAGCAGCGTCGACTTGCCGCAGCCGGAGCCGCCGATGATGGCGACGATCTCGCCGAGCCTGATCTCGGCGGAAAACCGCTCCAGCGCGTTGACGCCGTTGGGATAGGTCTTGCCGACCGCGATCGAGCACCAGCATCAGGCCGCTCCGCTCTGGCGGCCGAAGGCGTCCTGCCAGCGCAACAGCGGCGCGGCGCGCGATCTCGATCAGCCAGTCGGTGGTCTTGCCGAGAATGGCGAAGATCACGATCGCGGCCAGGATCTGCGCGGGCTTGCCGAGCTGCTGGCCGTCGATCAGGAGATAGCCGAGCCCTTCGGAGGCGCCCATGAATTCGGCGGCGACCACGAACATCCAGCCCAGCCCAAGGCCGACCCGCAGCGCGACCACATAGGCCGGCAACACCGCGGGCAGCAGGATGCGCCGGATCATCGCCGGCCCGGAGAGGCGGAAGGTGCGGCCGACCTCGACGATCTTGCGATCGACCGACAGGATCGCGCCCATCACGCCGAGATAGACCGGGAAAAACACCCCGACCGCGATCAGCGCGACTTTCGAGGTTTCGAAAATGCCGAGCCACAGGATGAACAGCGGCACCCAGGCGATCGACGGGATCGCGCGCAGCGCCTGCACGGTCGGATCGAGCAGCCGGCGCGCCAGTCCCCAATAGCCGGAGATCGGCGCCGAGCAATGGTGCCGGCGACGACGCCGAGAGCCAAAGCCCAGCGCAGACGCGGCGTCAGCGTCGCCATGATGTGGCGCGTCAGTTCGCCGCTGCGCGCCAGTTCGACGATGGTGGCGAAGATCCTTGCTCGGCGGCGGCACCAGCCGTCCGTTGGACAGGCCGAGCCAGACGATGATCTCCCAGGCCAGCGCGAGGCCGACCGGCAGCAACAGGCCAAGCGCCGGCCGCGCACAGCGCCGCAGCCGCGGCCGGACGGCGCGCGCGGCTCGCGATCGCTGTCGGCTTGTTCAAGCGCCGGCAGTTCAACCGTCATGGCCATAGCAAGACGCGTCTCGCGAGGGATTGCAAGGCGCCTTGACGCACCCCGCTACGTCCTCCTCGCGAAAGCGAGGACCCATAACCACCGATGTTTATTGTTGTGCGCGACAGTGGCCCTGCCTGCTCAATCATGAGACCCCGTGCGTTATGGGCCCCGGCTCAAGGGCGGGGCGACGAGATCTCAATTCGTCGGCAGCGGAACCTGATCGTCGATCAGCGCGTCGAGCGCGGCCTTGACGTCGACCTTGGCGTCGATCACGCCGGCCTGCTGCAGCGCCAGGCCGGCGGCGAGAATGGACTCGCGCTGCGGCGCGCCGATCCGGCTGTGGGTCAGCTCGGTGCGCTCCTTGAGCTGCTTGTCGACCACCGTCGTCCGGCAGTTTGGTGACGGCGATGAAGGTCTTCTTCAGGTCGTCGTAATTGGCCAGCGAATATTTGCGCGCTTCCTCGTAAGTCGCGAGCACGCGGCGGACGATGTCCGGATAGTCCTTCAGAAACTGCTCGCGCACATTGAGGATGCCCCAGGTGTTGGCGTCCGGCTTGCGGAAGAACAGCCTGGCGCCGTCCTCGATTTCCGCCTGCGCCATCATCGGATCGAGGCCGGCCCAGGCATCGACGTCGCCGCGGATCAGCGCGGTCTTGCCGTCGGCATGCTGCAGCAGCACCGGCGTGATGTCCTTTTCGCTCAGGCCGGCACCGAGCAGCGCGCGCACCAGGAAGATGTGCGGATCGGTGCCGCGCGTCACCGCGACGCGCTTGCCCTTGAGATCGGCGACGCTTGCGATCCTCGAATCCTTGGTCGTGACCAGCGCGGTCCATTCCGGGCGCGAATAGACATAGATCGACTTGATCGGATTGCCGTTGATCCTGGCGACCAGCGCCGCGGAACCCGCGGTCGAGCCGAAATCGATCGAGCCGGCGTTGAGGAACTCGAGCGCCTTGTTGGAACCGGCCGATTGCACCCAGACGATGCTGATGCCGTCCTTGGCGAATTCCTTCTCCAGCAGCCCCTTCTGCTTCAGGATCATCGACACCGGATTGTAGGTCGCCCAGTCGATGTGAATTTCCTTCAGCGCGTCGGCAGCGATGGCGCCGCCGGGATCAGCGGCGACAGCGATATCGCGGCAAAGCGCGCCGTGAAATCCTGGCATCGTCGAAATCTCCATCGGAGTGCGACCGATCGAAGCAGATTGCGCAGACATGTCAACGTCGCCTCGCGCAAACATCGCATCTCAAGAAACATCGTTTTATTTCAATGAGTTAATAGATCGCGTCAATGAGAAAATAGCTGCAGTCGAAAGCCCCGTGATGAGAACAGGCTTGCTCAAAGCGCGGCGAATCCAGCATGGATCTGCTGCCATCGCCAGAATGTCCCGTGACAGCGTCGGCGCCGTCCGATATCGGGATAGGTCATGGATAGCGTTGTGACAGAGGCCCGCCCTGAGGCCGACGAGCGTTTCGATACCGCGCGGATCACCGCCGCGGTCGACGCGCTCGCCGAAAAACACGCCGGCCGCGAGGATGTCTTTCGCGCCGCGCGTGGCGCAACTGCTTGAAGGCCGAACTGATCGCGGCGCGCGCCACCGCGCAGGCCGTGCTGCTGAAGGATCGTCACGGGCGGCGCTGCGCCGAACGGCTGTGTTTCGTGCAGGACGAGATCATCCGCATCCTGTTCGCCGCCGCCACGCGCCATCTCTATCGCTCGCCGATCCCCTCCGGCGCCGAGCGCATGGCGGTCGTCGCCACCGGCGGCTATGGCCGCGGCCTGATGGCGCCGGAATCCGATATCGATCTGTTGTTCATCCTGCCCTACAAGCAGACCGCCTGGGGCGAGCAGGTCGCCGAAGCCATCCTGTATTGCCTGTGGGACATGGGGCTGAAGGTCGGCCACGCCACGCGCTCGGTCGATGAATCGATCCGGCAGGCGCGCGGCGACATGACGATCCGCACCGCGATCCTCGAGACCCGGTTTCTGACCGGCGACCAGCCGCTCTACGACGAACTGGTCGCGCGGTTCGACAAGGAGGTCGTGCAGGGCACCGCGGCCGAATTCGTCACCGCCAAGCTCGCCGAGCGCGAGGAGCGCCATCGCCGCGCCGGGCAATCGCGCTATCTGGTCGAGCCCAACGTCAAGGACGGCAAGGGCGGCCTGCGCGACCTGCACACGCTGTTCTGGATCGCGAAATATGTCTACCGCGTGCGCGAAACCGACGAACTGCTGGAGCGCGGCGTGTTCGACGCGCAGGAATATCGCACCTTCCGCCGCTGCGCCGATTTCCTGTGGTCGGTCCGCTGCAACCTTCATTTCTTCGCCGGCCGCGCCGAAGAACGGCTGTCGTTCGACATGCAGCGCGAGATCGCGATCCGGCTCGGCTACACCTCGCATCCCGGCATGCAGGACGTCGAACGCTTCATGAAGCACTACTTCCTGGTCGCCAAGGACGTCGGCGATCTCACCGCGATCCTGTGCGCCAAGCTGGAAGACCAGCAGGCCAAGCCCGCGCCGGTGCTAAGCCGCATGATGGCGCGGTTGCGGCCGAGCACGAACCGGCGGCGGGTGCCCGAAAGCGACGATTTCATCGTCGACAACAACCGCATCAACCTCGCAGCGCCCGACGTGTTCAAGCACGACCCGGTCAACCTGATCCGCATCTTCCGCCTGGCGCAGAAGAACAACCTCGCCTTCCATCCGGACGCGATGCGCACGGTGACGCGCTCGCTGAAGCTGATCAACACCCAGCTGCGCGAAAATCCGGAAGCCAACCGCCTGTTCATGGAGATCCTGACCTCGAACGACGCCGAAATCGTGCTGCGGCGGATGAACGAGACCGGCGTGCTCGGCCATTTCATCCGCGCCTTCGGCAAGATCGTGTCGATGATGCAGTTCAACATGTACCACCACTACACGGTGGACGAGCATCTGTTGCGCTGCGTCGGCTTCCTGCAGGACATCGAGCGCGGCGGCAACGACGAGTTCATCGTCGCCAGCGACCTGATGCGCAAGATACGCCCCGAGCACCGCGCGGTGATCTACATCGCCGTGCTGCTGCACGATATCGCCAAGGGCCGCCCCGAGGATCATTCGATCGCCGGCGCCAAGGTGGCGCGGCGGCTGTGCCCGCGGCTCGGTTTCACCGCCGCCGACACCGAACTGGTCGCCTGGCTGATCGAGCAGCATCTGACGATGTCGACGGTGGCGCAATCGCGCGACCTGTCCGACCGCAAGACCATCGAGAATTTCGCGGCCGTCGTGCAATCGGTCGAGCAGATGAAGCTGCTGACGATCCTGACCACCGCCGACATCCGCGGCGTCGGCCCCGGCGTCTGGAACGGCTGGAAGGCGCAGCTCCTGCGCACGCTGTACTACGAAACCGAGCCGGTGCTGACCGGCGGCTTCTCGGAGGTCAACCGCGCGCGGCGCATCGCGGTGGCGCAAGCGGAATTTCGCGCCGCGTTCACCGAATGGCCGGAGCCGGAGCTCAACGCCTATATCGCGCGGCACTATCCGGCCTACTGGCTCAAGGTCGAACTGCCGCGCAAGATCCGCCATGCCCGCTTCCTGCGCGCCAGCGAACAGGCCGGCCACAAGCTCGCGATCAATGTCGGCTTCGACGAGACGCGCGGCGTCACCGAACTGACCATCCTCGCGACCGACCATCCCTGGCTGCTCTCGATCATCGCCGGCGCCTGTGCATCGGCCGGCGCCAACATCGTCGACGCGCAGATCTACACCACGACCGACGGCCGCGCGCTCGACACCATCGCGATCACGCGGGAATACGATCGCGACGAGGACGAGGGACGGCGCGCGACGCGGATCGGCGAGATGATCGAGGACGTGCTGGAAGGCAAGTTGCGCCTGCCCGAAGTGGTGGCGCGCCGCGCCGCCGGACGCGGCAGGACGCGTCCGTTCGTGGTCGAGCCCGAAGTCACCGTCAACAATCAGTGGTCGGACCGCTACACCGTGATCGAGGTGTCCGGCCTCGACCGGCCGGGCCTGCTATATCAGCTGACGACCGCGATCTCGAAGCTCAATCTCAACATCGCCTCTGCCCATGTCGCAACCTTCGGCGAGCGCGCCCGCGACGTGTTCTATGTCACCGACCTGCTCGGCGCGCAGATCAACGCGCCGACGCGGCAGGCCGCGATCAAGAGCGCGCTGCTCCATCTGCTCGCAAGCGACGAGGCCGCGGCAGCTTGAGGCGGGTCGTCGCCCTCTGCGTTTTTGATTGAGCATGATCTACGCGCAAACGCTTTGCGTTTGTCGCGAGGAAAAAGCCGGTATCCACCTTTCCGGATCATGCTCTAAAGCGTAGTGATCGGCTCCAGTTTTTCGCCAGAACGGAACGCGCGCAATGGCGCGGTGTCGCTGTAGACCCGCTCCTCGGCGATCCTGTCATCCCTGATGCGGAACTTGTCGACGCCGCGCCATTCGAACCTGACGCCGTTGACGTTGCGCGTGGTCTGCCATTCGATGATCACAACGTCGCCGCGCGAGGTCCAGTCGAGCAGTTGCCAGACGAAATCCGGCGCCGCCGTCATTTGTACTTCCAGCAAGCGCGCGAGTTCGCTTCCACCAACCGGCCGGTTCACCAACGGGGTGTAGAGCATCCCGTCCGGATGCCAGAGGTCGAGAAACGCCTTGCCATCGCGCGCCGCCCATGCCGCCGTAAAGCGCGTCACGAAATCCTGAACTTCTTCGCTGGTCATATTGTCGTCTCCATGTTGTTGCGATGGAGACGCTAGCGGGACGCCAATGATGCGTCTGGCGATTAACGGACCTGACCTTTTTCTTTAGGCCGTCGCGCTTCGCTTAACGCCGGCGTCAAATCCACGCCCTCATGCGCGAGCAGCCAGCGCTTGCGCTCAAGCCCGCTGCCATATTTGACCAGCGATCCGTTGGCGCCGATCAGGCGATGGCAGGGCACGACAACGCTGAGCGGGTTCGAGCCGTTGGCGTGGCCGACGGCACGCATCGCGTTGGGTGAGCCGAGCCGGACCGCCAATGCGCCGTAGGTCATGGTGGTGCCCACCGGAATTTTTGGCAGCGCGGTCCACACCTTGCGCTGGAACGGGGTGCCGGCGACGCGCCATTTGATCGTGTTCAGTGCGACGAGATCGCCCTTGAAATAGGATTTCAGCGCGGCCCTGATGAGTTCAGGAGCGCGCGCCTCCCTCAGGGCCACTGCGCCATATTGCAGGCGCAACAGCTCTTTCAGGCGCGAGCAATGATCCTCCCAGTCGAAGGCGCGCAGCACGCCATCAGCGTCGGTGACCAGCAGCGCCGGGCCGATCGGCGTTTGCAGCCGATCGAGCAAAAACGTTTCAGGCCGCCTCGCGCTCATGGTCGCGCCCTTGTTCGCGCTTGTGGATTTTTCCGGACGATGCCGCGAGTACTGCGCCTGCCGCCCACAGGTGCAGCGCCGCGTAAGCGCGCCACGGCCGCCAGCGTTCCGCGCGCGCCAGCAGTTGCGCCGGCGCCAGCCGCCGGCCATCGGCTCCAGCCATCGCGCGCAGCAGGCCGATATCGGCGGCCGGAAAGGCGTCGGGTTCGCGCAGTTCGCGCATGGCGATGTATTGCGCGGTCCATTCGCCGATCCCCGGCAGCGAGCGCAATTTGGCGATCGCCTCTTCGAGGCTAGCGCCGCGGCCGAAGATCGCGGGATCGGCGGCGATCGCCCGCGCCAGCGACGTCAGCGCCGTCGCCCGGGCGCCGGGCATGCCGAGCGTCGCGAGATCGGCGCCGGCGATCGTACGGGCGATGGAAACAGACGGCTCAAGGCCCTCGCCATCCCTCACGGCTTCGGGCAGCGGTTCGCCATGCTGCGCACCAGCTTGCCGAGCAGCTTGGTCGGCGGCCGGAACCGTGATCTGCTGGCCGAGGATCGCGCGCACCGCGAGTTCGAAGCCGTCCCATGCGCCGGGCACGCGCAGGCCCGGCCGCGCTGCGACCAGCGGCGCCAGCGTCGGATCGAGCGACAGATGCGCCCCGATCGCAGTCGGGATCGGCGGCCAGATCGAACACCCGTCGCACCCGCGCGATGATCTGCGGCAGCGCCGCGATGTCGGGAAACCGCATCGCGACGTCGACACGAAGTTCGTCGGCCGGCGTGACCGTGATCACGCCGCCATGTTCGCCAATCGCGATGCGTGCGCCTGTAGCAGTCGTTCGACACCGTCTCGACGCCGGGAATGGCGCGGGCGCTGAGAAATGACAGCATCGCATCCCAGTCATAGGGCGGCCGGTAGGCAAGACGAACCGACAGCGCAGCCTGCCTGGCGTTTCCGCCTGTCGCGGACACGGCGCAGCGTCGCCGGCGGGCGGCCGAACAGTTCGCGGAAGGTTTCGTTGAAGCGGCGGACGCTGCCGAAGCCGGAAGCCAGCGCCACCTCGGCCATCGGCAGCGACGTCTCGTGGATCAGTTGCTTGGCGAGCAGCACGCGCCGCGTCTGCGCCACCGCGATCGGCGAGGCGCCGACATGCTGGCGAAACAGCCGCCGCAACTGCCGCTCGCCGACGCCGAGCCGGTTGGCCAAGCCCTTCGACATCGTCTTCATCGAGGCCGCCGGCCTCGATCAGCGCCAGCGCGCGCGACACGGTGTTGGACGTGCCGCGCCAGAACGCAAGCTCCGGCGAGATTTCCGGCCGGCAGCGCAGGCAGGGCCGGAAGCCGGCTTCCTGCGCCGCCGCCGCGGACGGGTAGAACGACACGTTCTCGAATTTCGGCGTGCGCGCCGGGCAGATCGGCCGGCAATAGATGCCGGTGGTCTTGACGCCCACGAACAGCCGCCCGTCGAAGCGGGCATCGCGCGTCGAAATCGCGCGGTAGCAGGCGATGCGGTCCATATCCATCATCGGACTATCGCGCGCGTTAGTTCTGAAAGATCAGGCATGTGGTCGTGCCATGGGCGAGCAACCGCCCGTTGCTGTCGGTGATCCGCCCTTCGGCGGTGCCGACCCGCCGGCCGCGGGTCAACACGATGCCCTCCGCTTTGATCGCCCCTGTCTCCGGGGTAATTGTCCGCATCAGTGAAATCTTGAACTCGAGCGTCGTCTGGCCAACGCCCTTCTCAAGGGTCGACTGGACAGCCAGCCCCATGCAGCTATCGAGCAGCGTCGCCGCGAAGCCGCCGTGCACCGTGCCGGCCGGATTGAGATGGATATCGCCCGGTTCGGCGGTGACGACGACGCGTCCGCTCTCCGCCTCGGTGACATCGTAACGCAGGGTCTGGGCGATCGTGTTGAGAGGCAGCGTTCCATCGACGAGCCCCCGGACAAATTCCAGGCCGCTCATCTCCTTCTGCCGGTCGGCGCTTACGGTCCCATATGCCTTGCGTGCGTCCATGAGGAACCATCGTCCATTGCGAGGTGCCTGTCTCGCGGTTTTCGGACATCATCATTTCGATGCAAATAGCCTGCGCGAGACCGTCGCACCTTTCACCGGGAGCGTGCTAGCGTCCACCCGAAAACTGGGAAGTGGGGGACGCACCATGATCTGGATCGCCAATGTCCTGGTGGCGCTGGTCGCGGCGCTGCATGTCTATTTTCTGGTTCTGGAGATGTTTCTCTGGACCAAGCCGCTCGGCCTGAAGACGTTTCGGAATTCGCCCGAGAAGGCCGCCGATTCCGCGGTGCTCGCAGCCAATCAGGGCCTCTATAACGGCTTCCTCGCCGCCGGCCTGGTCTGGGGGCTGGTTCAGGGCGTTCCCGGCTTCGCATTCCAGATCAAAATGTTCTTTCTGCTCTGCGTGATCGTCGCCGGCGTCTATGGCGCCGCGACCGTCAGCCGCAGGATTCTGTTCGTGCAGGCCGCGCCCGCCGCGATCGCGTTGATTTTGCTCTGGCTTGGCGTAAGCTCCGTTCACCTTTCCGCACCGCGCTCATCTTGCATTGCGACATCCGTTCCTCCAGTATCCCGCCAGCGATGGCATCCGCCGAGTCGAAAAGCCGCGGACAAGATCATCGGCACAATCACACACATAGAGGAACGCAGCGACATGAGGAACGGCATTTTTCATCTGGTCACCGGCGACGGCGGTGGCGATCGCGCTGTCGGCATCGTCGGCCTACGCGCAGAAGAAATACGACACCGGCGCGACCGATACCGAGATCAAGATCGGCCAGACCGTGCCGTTCAGCGGACCGGCCTCCGCCTATGCCACCATCGGCAAGACCCAGGCCGCCTATTTCAAGATGATCAACGACCAGGGCGGCGTGAACGGCCGCAAGATCAACCTGATCCAGTATGACGACGCCTACTAGCCCGCCCAAGGCCGTCGAGCAGGTGCGCAAGCTGGTCGAGAGCGACGAAGTGCTGCTCACCTTCCAGATCATCGGCACGCCCTCGAACGCGGCGGTCCAGAAATACCTCAACGCCAAGAAGGTGCCGCAGCTGTTCGCGGCCACCGGCGCGTCGAAGTTCACCGATCCGAAGAATTTCCCGTGGACGATGGGCTTCAATCCGAACTACTTCGTCGAGGGCCGCATCTACGGCCAGTACATCCTCAAGAACTATCCGAACGCCAAGGTCGGCATCCTCTACCAGAACGACGACCTCGGTAAGGACTATCTGAACGGCATCAAGGCCGGCCTCGGCGACAAGGCCGCGACCATGATCGTCGCCGAAGCCTCCTACGAAGTCTCCGATCCGACCATCGATTCGCAGATCCTCAAGATCAAGGCCGCCGGCGCCGACCTGTTCTTCAGCGCCTCGACGCCGAAGCAGGCGGCGCAGGCGATCAAGAAGAACGCCGAGCTCGACTGGCATCCGGTGCACATCCTCGACATCAACGCCACCTCGGTCGGCGCGGTGATGAAGCCGGCGGGCCTGGAAGCGTCCAAGGGCGTGATCAGCGTCAACTACGGCAAGGATCCGCTCGATCCGACCTGGAAGGACGATGCCGGCATGAAGAAGTATTTCGACTTCATGGCGAAGTACTATCCCGGAGGGCGACAAGGATTCGAGCTTCAACACCTATGGCTACTCGACCGCGCAGCTGCATGGTCTATGTCCTCAAGCAGTGCGGCGACGACCTGACCCGCGAGAACGTGCATGAAGCAGGCGACCTCCTGAAGAACGTCGCAGCTCGACCTGGCGCTGCCTGGAATCGTCGGCAACACCTCGCCGACCGACTACCGCGTCAACAAGCAGTTGCAGATGATGAAGTTCAACGGCGAGCGCTGGGAACTGTTCGGTCCGATCATCGAGGACGTCGGCGCCGCGGGCTGATCGGGAGCTGCATGCCTGGGATTTCGTAGGGTGGGCAAAGGCGTGGCTTTACGCCGTGCCCACCGTTCCAGGGAGGTGGGCTCGCTTCACTCAGCCCACCCTACATTTGTCGAAAACACTAAGCCGGTATTTCCCCGAACGTCTTTCCGACCGGCAACACGGCGTGCCGGATCAGGCGGGAATCTTCCACCGCCGCCTGGCGATGCTTCACGGCTTCCCGATACACGGGATCGCGGATCATTTCGGCGAACGCGGCAACGCTCGGATATTCGGCGATGAAGCAGTGATCCCAGCGCTCGTCGGCCGGCCCGATCAGCATCAGTTCGAACCGGCCCTGCCAGACGATCCGCCCGCCCAGCCGCGCAAACACCGGCCCGCTCTCCCGCCCATAGGCCGCATAGGCCTCCTCCCCCGTCGCCTTGCGGCCGTCGGGATAGGCCGCCTGTTTCCTCAACCGGACCAGATTGAGCATGTGGATCGGGCCCGGCCGATCATTGGCCCTGAATTGCGCGAAGACTTCCTTGGTCGGATCGACGTGGCCCATGAAGAACTCCCATCTCGGATTGCGCTCCACCTTTAGCACGCTCCGCCGCAGCCCCTAATCGCGCGTTAACCTTTTCGTAACAGCCCCTTAAACTCCGAACGCTAGCGTGCGCCGCGGGCTAGTGTTTGGGCGTTCGCGTATGGCGTGGGGACGGAAAAAGAAGCGGCGGACGCAAGGAGCCGCAATTCGGGCTTGCCGCCGCGCTTTCGCGAATTGCGCCTTACCCCGCAGGACCGCATCCCGAGCAGCGAGGAAGACAAGCCGAAGAAAGCCGCTTCCAAGCGCAAGGCGGATCAGCGCAAAGCCGAAGTGATCGACGACGACGTCGAACCGCAGCCGCGCGAGCGCAAGCCGCGGCGCTAGCCGCAGCGGCAGCCAGGCGCCGCGCCAAATCGCGTCGCCGCGCAAGCCTCGCGCGCCTGTTCTACTGGGGCGCGGTGCTTGGCCTGTGGGGCGGCGATCGCAGTCGTCGGCGTCGTCGTCTGGGTCGGCGCGCATCTGCCGGCGATCCAGTCGCTGGAAATTCCGAAACGGCCGCCGACCATCGAGATCGTCGGCCTCGACGGCAGCGTGCTGGCGACAGCGCGGCGAAATGGCCGGCGCCAATGTCGCGCTGAAGGATCTGCCGCCCTATCTGCCGAAGGCCTTCATCGCCATCGAGGACCGCCGGTTCTATTCGCATTACGGCATCGATCCGCTCGGCATTTTGCGCGCGGCGGTGACGAACGTGCTGCATCGCGGCGTCTCGCAGGGCGGCTCGACGCTGACCCAGCAGCTCGCCAAGAACCTGTTCCTGACCCAGGAGCGCACGCTGCAGCGCAAATTGCAGGAAGCCGAACTCGCGCTGTGGCTGGAGCGCAAGCATTCCAAGGCCGAAATCCTCGAGCTCTATCTCAACCGGGTCTATTTCGGCTCCGGCGCCTATGGCGTCGAGGCGGCGGCCCAGCGCTATTTCGGCAAATCCGCCAAGAACGTGACCCTGGCGGAAGCCGCGATGCTGGCGGGCCTCGTCAAATCGCCGTCGCGGCTGGCGCCGAACCGCAACCCCGAAGGCGCCGAGAAGCGCGCCGCAGACCGTGCTTGCCGCCATGGCGGACGCCAAATTCATCACCGAAGCGCAGGCGCAGGCCTCGATCGGGCATCCCTCCTACAACGTGAAGCCGGCCGGCGCCGGCACCGTCAATTATGTGGCGGACTGGATCGGCGAAGTGCTCGACGACCTGGTCGGCCAGATCGACCAGAACATCGTGGTCGAAACCACGATCGATCCGAAACTGCAGAGCGTCGCCGAAGCCGCCGTGATCGACGAACTCGCGGCCAAGAGCGTGAAATTCAATGTCAGCCAGGGCGCGCTGGTGGCGATGACCCCGGATGGCGCGGTGCGCGCCATGGTCGGCGGGCGCAATTATGCCGAGAGCCAGTACAACCGCGCGGTGACCGCCAAGCGCCAGCCGGGTTCGGCGTTCAAGCCGTTCGTCTATCTGACCGCGATCGAAGCGGGCCTGACGCCGGAGACGATCCGGCAGGACGCGCCGCTCGACGTCAAGGGCTGGAAGCCGGAGAACTACAGCCACGAATATTTCGGCCCGGTGACGCTGACGCAGGCGCTGGCGATGTCGCTCAACACGGTCGCGGTGCGGCTCGGGCTGGAAGTCGGACCGAAGAACGTGGTGCGCACCGCGCACCGGCTCGGCATTTCCTCGAAGCTCGACGCCAACGCCTCGATCGCGCTCGGCACCTCGGAAGTGTCGCTGACCGAACTGGTCGGCGCCTATGCGCCGTTCGCCAATGGCGGCCTCGGCGTCTCGCCGCATGTCGTGACCAAGATCCGCACCGCTGGACGGCAAGCTGCTTGTATGCGCGGCAGGCCGATCAGCTCGGCCAGGTGATCGAGCCGCGCAATGTCGCGATGATGAACACCATGATGCAGGAGACGCTGATCTCGCGGCACCGCGCGCAAGGCCGAAATTCCGGGCTGGATGGCCGCCGGCAAGACCGGCACCAGCCAGGATTTCCGCGACGCCTGGTTCATCGGCTACACCGCCAATCTCGTGACCGGCGTCTGGCTCGGCAATGACGACAACTCGCCGACCAAGAAGGCGACCGGCGGCGGCCTGCCGGTGGAAGTCTGGACCCGCTTCATGAAGGCGGCGCATCAGGGCGTGCCGGTCGCGGCCTTGCCGGATTCGCAAGCCGCCGGGCTTGTTCGCGAACATCTGACGCAAGTGGCATCGCAGGTCACGCGCCGCCGTCGGCACCGTCAGCGCAGCGCGCCGGTGCCGCTCCCGGTGCGGCCGGCCGGACCGACCGGCGCGCGCCTCGGCGCGGCCCGAAGCCGCGGCCGGACTGGACGGCTGGCTGATGGAGCGGCTGTTCGGAGGACGCTGAGTCGCTGCGTTCGCTCGATGGAGCGCTGCGAGCGGCGTCCTGGCCCGAATGCGGGTCACGGCGTCGCGCGTGCCATCCGCGTCGAACACGCGTCAGGGCGACAGGCTGCAGCCTCAATCCTCGAATGCCGTAGCGATGCAGGTCGTTGCCGTGGGTATCGAGCCAGGTCTTGGCGCGCTCGACATGACCGCAGACCTTGCGCGACCACCCGCCAGAACCGCGCCGAATGGTTCATCTCGACGAGATGCGCCACCTCATGGGCGGCGAGATAGTCGAGCACGTAGGGCGGCGCGAGGATCAGCCGCCACGAAAACGACAGCGATCCCGCCGAGGTGCACGAACCCCAGCGGCTCGACTGATCGCGGATCGACAGCCGCTTGACCCTGACGCCGAGCGCCTGCGCGTAGAGCATGCGCCGCCTTCTGCAGATCCTGCGCGCTTCGCGCTTCAGATAATCGTGCACCCGCCGCTCGATATGTTCGGCGCCGCCGGCGACGCAGAGAATCCGCTCGCCGCTGTCGCGCATTTCCGTCCACACCGTGCCGCGCATCGCCGGCGCGATGCACGATCCGGTGCGGCGACGCCGCGCAGCGGCACCACGGTGCCCGGCAGAAACGGCGCCGCCTTCGGCAACCGGCCGAGACGCGCGGCGATCCAGCCGCCGTGACGCTGCGCGAAATCCTTGGCCTCGGCGAGCGTGCCGCGCGGCGGCATGGTCAGGATCGCTTCGCGGTCGCTTGGATGAATGCGCAAGGTGTAGCGCCGCGCGCGCCGATGCCGGCGCAGCCGGATCGAATAGATTTGCGAGCCGTGCTTGACCAGAAGAGTCGAGAGGTTCGGCGGGCCGCCGATAAAGGAGGGCGCGAGTGGCCATGTCTGTAAGTCCGGGGAGCAGGAGTTCGCCCGGATTCTGCCATATCCGCCGCCAGTGAAATCGCTCGGCGCAAAAACAAATCATTTGCCCAATATACAGGGGCTGGCCGGCCAATCGGCCTCTACAGGATGGGGCTGGAACAAAAATTTCGGCTGAAAACACGTCTCCCGAGGACCGCTCAAGGATTGAGGTCAAACTCATTCCTTCGAGAAGCCGTGAATCCGGATTTCCGTGGGCCAATTCAGAGGGTTACCGGCCGCCGAATCGAAGCCCGCAGCATCGCGATCGCGCGGTCATCGACGCGATCGCGAGAATCGTGAATCGACGATTTATTCGGCCGCGGCGGCCAAGTGACGGCTTCGCGATTCGCCGCCGACATCATGAAATCGGAAATGCGCGGCACGATTTCCGATTTGAAGCGCGAGCCGTTGAACACGCCGTAATGTCCGACGCCCTTTTGCACGTAATGCACCCGGCGATGCGTCGGGAATCGAACTGCACAGCGCGTGCGTCGCTTCGGTCTGCCCGAGACCGGAAATATCGTCGTTCTCGCCTTCCACCGTCATCAGCGCGACGCGCGTGATCTTCGAGGGGTCGACCGGCTTGCCGCGATGGGTCATCTCGCCCTTCGGCAGCGCGTGCTTGACGAACACGATATCGACCGTCTGCAGATAATACTCCGCGGTCAGATCCATCACCGCGAGATATTCGTCGTAGAAATCGCGGTGCTTGTCGACCAGATCGCCGTCGCCCTTCACCAGGTTCTTGAACAGGTTCTTGTGGGCGTCCATGTGGCGGTCGAGATTCATGCTGATGAAGCCGTTGAGCTGCAGGAAGCCCGGATAGACGTCGCGCATCACGCCCGGATGCGGAAACGGCACCTTGGTGATGACGTTGCTGCGGAACCAGTCGATGCCGCGCTCGGCGGCGAGATTGTTGACCGCGGTCGGATTGCGGCGGGTATCGATCGGGCCGCCCATCAGCGTCATCGACAGCGGAACGATAGGGATCGCGCTCGGCTTCCATGATGGAAACCGCCGCCACCACCGGCACCGAAGGCTGGCACACCGCGATGATGTGCATGTTGCCGCCGAGCACGTGCAGCATCTCGATGACGTAATCGACATAGTCATCGAGATCGAAGCGGCCCTCGGTCAGCGGCACCATCCGGGCATCGGACCAGTCGGTGATGTAGACCTCATGGGTCGGCAGGAAGGCTTCGACCGTGCCGCGCAGCAGCGTCGCGTAGTGACCGGACATCGGCGCCACGATCAGCACCCGCGGCTGCGGCGTGCGCAACGGCCGCGTCAGCTTGCGATCGAAATACAGCAGGCGGCAGAACGGCTTTTCCCAGATCGAGCGGATTTCGATCGGGGTGCGCACGCCGTTGACCTCGGTGTCGTGGAGGCCCCATTCGGGCTTGCCGTAGCGGCGCGTGGTGCGCTCGAACAATTCGCAGCCGGCGGCGATGGATTTGCCGAACTCGGTGTGCGACCACGGATTGAGCGGATTCTGAAACAGGATTTTGGTCGCGTCGGTCACGGCGCGCGCCGGATTGAGCGAGGCCTGCGCCATCTCGTACATCCAGTACATCGGCGTCGTCAGCGCCGGACTGCCTTCGGCCACCAGTGGCGGTGCGCCGCCAAATTCACCAATCGGCATTTATTCCTCAAGTCCTCTTTTGCATCGCAGCATAGTGCCGAATGCGTAATAAAGCGTCAATGCACAGATCGGTATATCTACGCGGCTTGACAAGCCGAAGATCCCGCAAATCCGCGGGATAAGTGAGCTTATTCGCCGCCCTGGATCAGCGAGCCGTGGCGGCGGGCGCTGCGCAAAAGCGCAAGAAATATCGCAAATGACGCAATAAAGCAGCACGACGTTGATGGCAAGCGCCGACGATCATCAGGTCGGCCCGGAACACGTGGTCGATCAACAGCGCCCGCATGCCCTCGAACACGTAGGTCGGCGGCAACGTCCAGGCGACATATTGCAGCCAATGCGGCAGCACCGTCACCGGATAGTAGATGCAGGCCAGCGGCATCAGCGCCGAACATCAGCGTCCAGACGATGCTTTCGGCGCCGAGGCCGTTGCGCAGCACCAGCCCCGAGACGAAAATCCCGACCGACCAGCTGGTGAAGATCAGGTTGCAGAAGAAGGCGATCAGCGGCAGCCCGATGCCGTAGAAATTGAAATCGAAGAAGAACATCGCCAGCAGCGTCATCGGAATGACGCCGATCGCGAGCCGGATCAGGCTCATGACCATCAGCGAGATCAGAAACTCGATCGGCTTTAGCGGGCTCATCATCAGGTTGCCGAGATTGCGCGCCCACATCTCCTCGAGAAACGAGATCGAAAAGCCGAGCTGGCCGCGGAACAGGATGTCCCACAGGATCACCGCGCCGATCAGCGTGCCGCCGGCGCGGGCGAAGAACCCGGCATTCTGCGAGATGTAGCTCTGCAGGAAGCCCCAGGTGATGATCTGCAGCGCCGGCCAGTAGAGCAGTTCCAGCAGCCGCGGCCACGACGACATCAACAGATACCAGTAGCGCAGGATCATCGCGCCGATGCGATGCGGCGCGATGCCCCCATGATGCATGGCGAGCTCGCTCATGGCGTCGTCTCCTGAACGCGGCCGCGCGCGACGTCGAGAAACACCTCCTCCAGCGTCGTCGCGGTTGTAGCGGGCCATGATCTGGTCCGGGCTGTCGTCGTCCTCGATGCGGCCGCGCTTCATGATGATGACGCGGTCGCACAGCCGCTCCACCTCGAGCATGTTGTGCGAGGCCAGCAGGATGGTCGCGCCATGCGTCTTGCGATAGGTCTCGAGATGCTGCCGGATCCAGTCGGCGGTATCGGGATCGAGCGATGCGGTCGGCTCGTCCAGCAGCAACAGCTCGGGCTGGTTGATCAGCGCCTTTGCCAGCGCGACGCGGGTCTTCTGCCCGGCGGAGAGCTTGCCGTTGGCGCGGTCGAGGAATTCGCCGAGATCGAGATCGGCGGCGAGCTGCGCGATGCGCTCGCGCGAGATTCGCGACCGCATAGAGCCGGCCGAAGATCGTGAGATTCTGCCGCACCGTGAGCCGCATCGGCATGTCGACATAGGGGCTTTCGAAATTCATCCGGCCGAGCACGTCGGCGCTCTGCTCGGGCATCGAATAACCCAGCACCTGGATGCGCCCCGAGGTCGGCAGCACCAGCCCCATGATCATGGCGATGGTCGTGGTCTTGCCGGCGCCGTTGCCGCCGAGCAGCCCGGTGATGCTGCCGCGCGCAATGCGAAACGAGACGTCGTCGACGGCGCGGGTGGTCTTGTAGAGCTTGTCAGATGCGCGACCTCGATCGCCGCCGATCCTGTCGGATCGGGCGGGAGCGATGCGATCTGGCTTGCGTCATTTTGCGTCATGCGGGCCGTTCATTGGGCCATTGCGGCGGCAAGCGCAAGACTTCGGGCGCGAGGGGCGAACGGCCCGGCCGATTTGTGATCGCCATCCCGCGCGGCTGGCGCGGGATGATTTTCCTCGAATCGTCACCCTGCTCTAACTTTCTGTTTGAGCATGATCTTGTCGGAGACCGGTGTCCACTTTTCCGGATCATGCTCTAATCTGCCTGAGATGACCGACGTTGCCGCCTCCGATTTTCGCCATCCGCGCCGCTATGTCCGTCTGGATACGATACTGCGGCTGCGCTGGCTCGCCGTGCTCGGCCAGCTCGCCGCCATCTTCATCGTGGTGCAGGGGCTCGAATTCGACGTCCGATCGTCCCCTGCGTCACCATCGTCGGCCTGTCGGCGCTGCTCAATCTGGTGCTGCAGATCGCCTTCAACCCGATGCAGCGGCTGGAGCCGGCCTACTGCGGCGGCGCTGCTGGCGCTGAACATCGTCGAACTGGCCGGACTGCTGTTTTTCACCGGCGGCCTGGAAAATCCGTTTCTCGTTCCTGTTTCTGGCCCCGGTGCTGATTTCGGCGACCGCGCTGCCGATCCGGCTGACGATCGCGCTCGGCGTGCTGGCGGTCGCCTGCGCCTCGGTGCTGGTGTTCTTCCATCTGCCGCTGCCGTGGGACAGCGACGATCCGCTGGTGCTGCCGCCGATCTATCTGTTCGGCGTCTGGCTCTCGATCGTGGTCGCGATCGGCGTCACCAGCCTCTATGCGTTCCAGGTCACCGAGGAGGCCCGCAAGCTCTCCGACGCGCTGGCCGCCACCGAACTGGTGCTGACCCGCGAGCAGCATCTCACCCAGCTCGACGGTCTGGCCGCCGCCGCCGCCCACGAACTCGGCACGCCGCTCTCGACGATCTTCCTGATTTCGCGCGAGCTGGAGCGGACCCTGCACGACGACGGACCGCTGGCCGGCGACATCAAGACCCTGCGCGAACAGGCGCAGCGCTGCCGCGATATCCTGGCCAAGATCACCCAGCTATCCTCGACCGGCGCGCCGTTCGACCGCATGCCGTTGTCGACGCTGATCGAGGAAACGGTGGCGCCGCATCGCGATTTCGGCGTCGCGATCAAGGTCCGGATCGCGGTCGCCGGCGCCCCCGAGCCGGTCGGCACGCGCAATCCGGCGATCCTCTATGGCGTCGGCAACATCCTGGAAAACGCCGTCGATTTCGCCCGCGACCACGGTGGAGGTGAACGCGTGGTGGAACACCGAAACCGTCGAGATCGTCATTTCCGACGACGGGCCGGGGATTCGCGCCCGACATGCTGAAGCGGATCGGCGAACCCTATCTGTCGCGGCGGCGCAGCGCCGACGAGGTCCCAAAGCGAGCACAGGGGCCTCGGGCTCGGGGTGTTTATCGCCCGCACGCTGCTGGAGCGCACCGGCGCCAAGGTCTCCTTCACCAACCGGATTTTCCCGGATCATGGCGCCGTGGTTCAGATCGCCTGGCCGCGCGAGCGCCTTGAGGCCGGCGAAATCGCCGCCGAACCAGTGGCTTAGAAGCACGACCTTTTTGGTATCCTCCTGGCGAAAGCCAGGACCCATACCGCGTGATCGCACAATTTTGCGCTGGGGTTGGACGTTTCGTAGCAACGAAAGCCGGTAGTTATGAGCCCCGGCTCGAGGCCGGGGCGACGAGAGGCCTTGGCAGCGCCGCATTGCCACGCCATATGTCTGATATCAGCCGCAGGGAACCTCATCGTGACCGCCATCGCCGAACTGACCGATCACGCCGATCGCTCGCTCCTGATCGTGGAGGACGACAAGCCGTTTCTGGAACGGCTGTCGCGCGCGATGGAAACCCGCGGCTTCACCGTGACCTCCTGCGACAGCGTCTCCGATGGTCTGGCGCAGATCGGCCGGGCGGCGCCGGCCTTCGCGGTGGTCGATTTGCGGCTCGGCGACGGCAACGGCCTCGACGTGGTGTCGGCGCTGAAGCGCAAGCGCCCCGACGCGCGCGCGATCGTGCTGACCGGCTATGGCAACATCGCCACCGCCGTGACCGCGGTGAAGATGGGCGCGGTGGATTATCTCTCAAAACCCGCCGACGCCGACGACGTGGTCGCGGCCCTGCTCGCCAGCGGCACCGAGAAATCCGAGCTGCCGCACAATCCGATGTCGGCGGATCGCGTGCGCTGGGAACACATCCAGCGCATCTACGAGATGTGCAACCGCAACGTCTCGGAAACCGCGCGGCGGCTGAACATGCATCGCCGCACCCTGCAGCGCATCCTGGCCAAGCGCGCGCCGCGATAAGCCGTCATACCCCGCGCAACTGTGCGCACGATCAGATCGTCACGCAAACATCTGAGCTTGCCGCGAGCATCCCCGGTTCCTCGTACCAACAGATCAATGCCGGGCATTTGGCATACTTCGAGGGAGCCGAGGAGTTTCTGTCGTTGGCTACCGAGTTTCTGCGTCGACATGAAGCGTAAGCACTAAGAAGATCGAATGGTGGTTCAGGATCCGACATATGCCGACGATTTCCAAAGGCCGAGTGCCTCTTACGCTCATCAATGTCTTCACCGTGAACCCGGAAAAGCAGGAAGAGCTGATCGCGCTGCTGAAAGAAGTAACCGAGCGCGATGTCAGGCATCACAAGGGGTTCATCTCGGCAAGCCTGCACCGCAGTCTCGATGGCGGTAAGGTAACGATGTACGCTCAATGGGCAAGCATCGACGACTACGAATCGATGCGTAAGGGCTCTGGTTCCGCATCCTCCCTGGGAAAAGCCCTGGAGTTCGCGACGTTTGACCCGGGAATGTATGAGGTCGCGGAGATATTTATTCCTGACAAACAATAGATGGGGGCCGGAGTGTGCGTGCCCGGCCTGCTATCGCGCCCAGGCGGACGTCTGCGATGATGATTTCGGGTCGGAAACCGCCCTGTTAAGACTACGCTTTAACTAATTATTAATTGTGTATTTGCGGGCGCGAAAGGCCCGGCCTAGCGTGCCTTGGGGAGCTGCTTATTAACCAAGGAATTGGTGCTTGCCATGACGTATAGAATGTACGGGGCGTTTGTCGCCTCGCTCGGCGCCCTAGCGCTTATGCTTGCCGCAAACGAGACACTCGCCGCCTCAGGAGCAGCGTTTCGCGGCGGGTTTACCTCGGCGCATTCGATTTCCCATCCGTCAATCGCCCGAGCGTTCCGGCATCACCGCAGAAACGATGCCGGGGCCTTCTGGCCTGGAGTGGGTGACTACCCCTACGGGACGTCGAACGGCGAACCCCTGGCAAATGTTACGCAACCGGCGTCAGGCGATGTCCGTTACACGACGACCTATGATGTTCCCTGGGATTGGGCCCATCGATATCCGCCGATCGTCACGCCTTCCGATCGGCCTTATGTGCAGAGCTGCCCCACGGAGAGCGCCACGGTTCCCGGGCGTGACGGCCGGGAGCAAACCGTCAGTGTCATGCGGTGCTACTGATAAGAGCACCAAATTCGGATCAGATCGTAGGGTGGGTTAGCGAAGCATAACCCACTATTCCCGCCACCCCATTGCTCATGTCGGTGGGTTACGCCTTCGGCTAACTAATCCACCCTACGCTTCGACCCTAAAATTCGCCGTAGCCGCCTTGCGGATCGACCAACCGGTTGATCCGCTGCGCGGCGGCTAGTGCAAATCGCACCGTCATCAGTTTCCGGGTTGGGGCCGGCAGGCGGTGCTCCGGCGCCTCGCAATGCATGTGCGCGCCATAGGCGTCGGCGACGATCAGGCCGGTTTCTTTCGGAAAAATCTCGCAGGGCAAATCCTGCGTGAACGCAAAGAACAGCCGGTCGCAATGGGCACGATAATCTTCCCATTTGTGATCGGCGCGCAAATCCTCGACCGATGATTTGATCTCGACGATCCAGATCTCGCCGCGCTCGTTCAACGCCACCAGATCGGCGCGGCGCCCCGACGGCAGCGGCAACTCGCTGATGCAGGCAAATCCCAGCGAGCGCAACAGCCGCGCGGTGCCGCGCGCGATCGCAAGCGCGGTCTCGGACTGACGGCGATCCGGCGCGGGCACGAGGCTGATCTTTTGGGCGGGCGATTCCATTGCCGGCAGCGTAGCCGATTTCGGGGAAAGGCTGAAGGCGCGGAACGGCGGGTGAAGGCCGTGTTCCCCGCCAAATGCGCGAAACTTTGACTTGGCGCGCTGCAAAAAATCGGCATTCTGCTGGCATGACCCAAGAAACCACCGAAGCAGCCGAGACCAAGGCGAAGGCCGGCGCGATCATCGTTCCGGTGACGCTGTTCGAGCAGAACTGCACCATCATCTGGCACGAGCCGAGCAAGAAGGCCGTCGTGATCGACCCCGGCGGCGACGTGCCGAAGATCCAGGCCGCGATCAAGCAAACCGGCGTTACGGTGGAAAAGATCTGGCTCACCCACGGTCATATCGACCATGTCGGCGGCGCCGCGGAATTGCGCGACGCGCTGAAAGTTGAGATCGAAGGCCCGCATGTCGCCGACAAGCATCTGCTCGACAACGTGGTCGCAAGCGGCGCCCGTTTCGGCATGACCGGCGTGCGCGATTTCGCGCCGGACCGCTGGCTTGCGGAGGGCGATCAGGTCACAATCGGCGAATTGACCTTCGACATCCTGCATTGCCCCGGCCATTCGCCGGGCAGCGTGGTGTTCTTCAACAAGGAATTGCGCTTCGCCCATGTCGGCGACGTCCTGTTCAACGGCTCGGTCGGACGCACCGATCTGCCCGGCGGCAGCCACGCCACGCTGATCAAGTCGATCAAGGACAAGCTGCTGCCGCTCGGCGACGATGTCGGCTTCATCTGCGGGCATGGCGCCGGCTCCAGCATCGGCCAGGAGCGGATGACCAACCCGTTTATCACCGGCGAACTCTGACTTCGGCGTGATCGCTTCCGTCTATTCCGCCGCGAGCGCGACCGAGCCTGCTTCGGCGAGATGACGCGCGCCCCAGCTGCGGATCGCTGAAATCACCGGCACAAAGCTCTTGCCCTTGCGCGTCAGGCGGTATTCGACCTTGGGCGGCACCACGCCGAAATCCTTGCGCTCGATCAGGCCACTCTCGGTCAGCGCCTTCAATTCGCGGCTCAGCACGCGGGGCGCGATTTGGGCGCTGCCATCCAAACCCCGCAGCAGGCCGGTCCTGATCTCGCCATAGCGCCTCGGGCCGTCCTTGAGATCCCAGACGATTCGCAGCTTGTATTTGCCGCTGATCATTTTCTGGAATGTCGCAACGGGACAAGGGTGTACCAGCGCCGATTTCGCTTTTGTCATCCCGCCACCTCGGTTCGCTTTGCCGGCCGCAGGATATCGGCCGAACAAAGAAAGTCCATACTATCATTTTTGTCCATACTTGCGTTAACGCCACTACCGGCGCCAAATCATCCGCAACCCTGGGCAGGGACCGAACAGGAGGCGGACCATGATTCTCGTGACAGGCGCCACCGGACTGAATGGCATGGAATTGCTGCGCGTGTTGTCGGCACGGGGCGTTGCCGTACGCGCGCTGGTGCGCGACCCGGCAAAGGCCGGCGCGATCACGGCGCTGCCGCATGTTGAAATCGCGCAGGGCGACATGGCGCGTCCGGAAACGCTTGCCGCCGCGCTGCGCGACATCGACCGGGCGATGCTGATTTCATCGTCCGATCCCATGATGCTCGAGGTGCAGTCGAATTTCATCGACGCGGCACGCAAGGCCGGGGTCAGGCGCGTCGTCAAGCTGTCCGGAATCATGCCGGAGCTTGATTCGGCATTCCGGTTTGCCCGCATGCACGGCGAAATCGAGAAGAGACTTGAAGCCTCAGGGATGGCGTTCACCCATCTGCGCGCCGGCGAGTTCATGCCGGCCTATTTCCGGCAGGTGCCCATGATTGTGAACAAGGGAGCGCTGTTCCTGCCGATGGAGAATGCCAGGATCGCCTCGATCGAGGTCGGCGATATCGCCGAGATCGCAGCTTCTGTGCTGAACGGCTCCGGGCACGAAGGCAAGACCTATCCACTCACCGGCCCGGAGGCGCTGAGCATGACCGAAATCGCCGCAAAACTCTCCGCCGCCACCGGAAAACCCATCCGCTACGTCAACGTTCCGCCCGAGGATGCAAGGAAGGCCCAGCTCGCCGCAGGCATGCCGCCTTATCTGGCCGATGCCTTGTTCGAACTATTCGCCGAGCGGCGCAATGGCAAGGAGGCCAAGGTCTGGCCGGACAGCGAAGCGCTGCTCGGACGGCGGCCAACCTCGTTCGACGAATTTGCCCGGCGGAACGCCGCGGCATTTGCGGGCGAAACGCCCCCACCGAAAATCTGATGTTCAAAAATCTGATGTCCGAAATCTGATGTCTTGGCGAGAGCGTCCGATGAAACATTTCATGATCACATATCAATTCAGGAACGGCACTAAGGAGGACTGGCACCGCGAGATCGGCCACTTCATTTCGGCGCTCAACGCCGATCCCGAGCTCAAGGGAAGGATCAGCTACCGCTGCATGAAGAGCCGCGACAATGCGAGCTACTTCCATCTCGCCGCGGCCGCCGACGAGGCGGCCGTCAAGACGCTGCAGCAGCGGGATTTCTTCAAGCATTATACCGAGAAGACCCGCGAGGTCACCGGCGGCGAGGTGACGGTGACGCCGATCGAGCTGATCGACGCGACCGCATCTTAAAGCCGGGACGTGGACAGCCTTGGGCGCCTATTTCATCAGGCCGGCGGCAGTGAGCGCGCGCGTGATGACGGCGCCGACATCGATGCCACCGCTCCGCTTGGGGCCAGCGGTCTTCTTCGCCTGCGGCTGCGGCTTGGGGCGGGGCTCGAGCGTCGTCAGCGGCCAAAGCACCTTGGCAAGATCCGGCACCGGGGCAAAATCCGGCACGGGCGCTGCCACCGGCGAAACCGCCGGAATAAGTTTAGCGCTCGCGGAAGCGGCCTTCGGCTGCGGCACGCGCTGGGTCAGGCCGAAGAAATTGGCGATGTGATAGGAGGAGGAAATCCCGGCCTCGATCAGGAACGCGCCTTCGGCGCCAATGCGCTGGCCGTTATCGGCGGTCCCCAGCGGCGTGCCGTGCGCCATATCGGTGATGGTGTAGGATTCGACGACGGTCTCACCGTCGCTGTCCCACCAGATCTGCCGCGGATAGCCGTCCACCGTGCCTTCCGACATCGGCGCCAGCGGCAAATGATGCACGTCGAGCCATTGCTTGACGATCTCGTTGGCGTTGCCCGGGTTGACCGTGCGGTCGGCGCTGCCGTGCCATACCGACACTTTCGGCCACGGGCCTTTATGCTTTGAGGCGTTGCGCACCGCGCTGCCCAACTCGGCCGCCGGACGCGGGGCCGACTGCATCATGCCGCGCAACGCTTCGCGCATGTTGCCGGCGACACCGAACGGCAGGCCTGCGATCACCGCGCCGGCCGCGAACATTTCCGGATAGGTGGCCAGCATCACCGACGTCATGGCGCCGCCGGCGGAAAGTCCGGTGATATAGATGCGGCGGCGGTTGATGCCATGGATGGCGACCATCCGCGCGATCATGTTCCGGATCGAACAGGCTTCCCCATGATCGCGCGCGGCGTCTTCCGGATTGAACCAGTTGAAACAGGTGGCGGCGTTGTTCGACGGCTGCTGCTCCGGCATCAGCAAGGCAAAACCGTAGCGCTTCGCAAGCGTCGACCAGCCGGCGCCGAGATCGTAACCGGCGGCGGTCTGGCCGCAGCCGTGCAGCACGACGACCAAAGCGGGCCGGTGCGGCACGCTGTTGGGGACGTAAGAGAACATCCTGAGCGCACCGGGATTGGTCCCGAACGCAGTGGCTTCGGCGAGGGGGCTGCGGACGCGCGCGCCTCTCCCCTGCCCGGCAAAGCCGTTCAGCTTTGGCAGGCGCCTGAGAAACTCGACATTCTTGGCAAGGGACAATGCTGGCTCCTTGGCGAGAGATTATCTAACTCGACCAAGAACAGATAGTTGCTGCACTGCAAAATAAAAAGGCCGTGTGCTGTCGATCCCCAGAATTAAAGTCGTTAACGGTATCAGGCAGCCGCGCGGCGCATCCACGACAGAAATGCGACGGCCGCAACAATCGACAACGCAAACAGCGCCGACGATGCAAACATTGCTAATTGCGCCGAACGCGTTGCCGCGATCGTGAAGAACACCGCGCCGATCGCAGCAACTCCGGTGGCGTTGGCGATCTGCGCCGTGGTGCCGTACATCCCGGAGCCAGAGCCTGCGCTTGAAGGCTTGACCGTCGAAAGCACCGCGCCCGACAACGGCGCCATCACCAGCCCCTGGCCGTATCCGAAGATGGTCAGCACCAGCGCCAGCAGCCACGCGGACGGGACTTTGAGCAAGTCTATCGTCAGCACCAGCGCCGCGAGGCCCACGATCTGGATCGCGCAGCCCTCGATCAGCACCAGCGTGCCGCGATGTCTTGCCCGGGCACCGCTGTGCCGTGAAGCGACGACAAAGGTCAGCGCCAGCGGCACGAACACCAGGCCCGCGTAGAGCGGCGGAATCCGCAACGCCGTCTGCATGAACATGGTCATGACCAGATAGAATGACAAATTGGCGCAAAAGAAGAAAAATGCCGCGCAAAGCCCACGCATGAAGGCCGCATCCGCCAGCAGCGCAAGATCGATCAGCGGCATGCCGCCGCGGCGCGCCACGGCGCGCTCGAGCCTGCGGGAATGCCGCGACGATCGCAACGCCCGCAGCCATCACCAGCCACACCCATGGCGCCCAGTGCACATCGTGGCCGAACAAAAGCGGCCCGATCAGGCACAGCAGGCCGGCGAACAATACGACCGCGCCGGGAATATCGAGCCGCGTGCCGGGCCGGCGCGGCACCGACGGCATGATCCGCAACGCCGCCGCAACGATAAAGAGACCGAACGGCACGTTGACAAAAAACACCACACGCCAGCCGAGGCCTCCGAGATCGAGCGTCACCAATACGCCGCCCAGCGCAAAGCCGGCAGCCCCCGCAAGGCCCAGCACGACGCCGTAAATGCCGAAGGCGCGGCCGCGAGATTCATCAGTGAACAGCAGATGCAATGTGGCAAGCACCTGCGGCACCATCAGCGCCGCGGTCGCGCCTTGCGCGAGCCGCGCCGCGATCAGCTCTGGACCGGATTGCGCCAACCCGCACCACAGCGAGGTCGCGGTGAAGCCGAGCACGCCGACAGTGAAAATAACCTTGGTGCCGTAGATGTCGCCGAGCCGACCGCCGGTGACGACCAGCGTCGCATACGCGATCAGGTAGATCGCGATCACCGACTTCGACTCTGCGCCGGGCTCGCATGCAACTCGGCCGCGATCGTCGGGATCGCGACGTTGACGATGAAGGCATCGACCCCGAACATAAATTGCGCCGCGACCACGATCGCAAGCACCCACCAGCGGTGCGAGGTGTCCACCGGTACCGAAACCATCTGATGCATGCTGAGCGGTCCTGTCCGAATTCTGTTGCACGCATAAGCTAAGGGTTTCGGTCATCCCGGCGATTACCCCGGAGGTAAGGATTCGCCGGGGTTGGCCCGATTGCTGCATGGCAGTTGAGGCTTCCTGCAACGATTTCAGCCGTTTCGGGTTCGGGACTGCCTTCGATGTACGACTATGACATGTTGGTGATCGGCTCCGGCCCTTCCGGCCGCAGGGCCGCGGTGCAATTCGCCAAACTCGGCAAGTCGGTGCTCGTGGTCGAGAAAGGCCGGCGGGTCGGCGGCGTTTCCGTGCATACCGGCACCATCCCGTCGAAAACCCTGCGCGAAACCGTGCTCAATCTCTCCGGCTGGCGCGAGCGCGGCTTCTACGGCCGATCCTATCGGGTGAAGCAGGATATCGCGGCTCACGACCTGATCGTACGACTGCAAAAGACCCTCGACCATGAGGTCGAAGTGCTCGAACATCAGTTCAGCCGCAATCTGGTGCGCACCGCCGCGGGCGAGGCCCGCTTTGTCGGGCCGAACCAGATCGAGGTGACGGCAGCGACCGGCGACACCAGGATCGTAACCGCCGCCCACATCCTGATCGCCTGCGGCACCCGGCCATTCCGGCCCGACTATGTCCCGTTCGACGGCAAGACCGTGTTCGACAGCGACGAGATCATCGACCTGCCAAAACTGCCGCGCAGCCTCGCCGTGATCGGCGCCGGCGTGATCGGCGTCGAATACGCCACCATCTTCTCCGCGCTCGACGTCGCGGTGACCTTGATCGAACCGCGGCCGACCTTTCTCGATTTCATCGACAAGGAATTGATCGACGAATTCATGCACGAACTGCGCGACCGCAACGTCGCACTTCGCCTCGGCTCTGCCGTCAATTCGATCGAGCGCGCGGCAGGCGGCGCGATCCAGATCAAGCTTGCCGACGGCCGCATCGTCGCAACCGAGATGCTGCTGTTCGCCGCCGGCCGCGTCGGCGCCACCGACCGCCTCAACCTCGAAGCGGCCGGGATCACGGTCGATCATCGCGGCCGCATCGCGGTCGATCCGGTGACGCTGCAAACCATGCGTGCCGCATATCTATGCGGCCGGCGACGTGATCGGCTTTCCGAGCCTCGCCTCGACCTCGATGGAGCAGGGGCGGGTCGCCGCCTGCCATGCGCTCGGCATGGAGCCGCTGGCGCCGCCGGAATTCTTTCCCTACGGCATCTATTCGGTGCCGGAAATCTCCACCACCGGTCTGACCGAAGAGGAAGTGCGCACGCCGCGGCATTCCCTATGAGGTCGGCGTGGCGCGTTTCCGCGAAACCTCGCGCGGGCACATCATGGGGCTGAACAGCGGCATGATGAAGATGATCTTCTCGACCAAGACCCGCCGGCTGCTCGGCGTGCACATTCTCGGCGAGGGCGCGACCGAGCTTATCCACATTGGACAAGCCGTGCTCAACCTCAAAGGCGGCATCGACTATTTCATCCAGAACACATTCAACTATCCGACACTCGCGGAAGCCTACAAGATCGCCGGGCTCGATGCGTGGAACAGGATGACGAGGTGACGTTTCGTCGTCATTCCGGGGCGATGCAGAGCATCGAACCCGGAATCTCGAGATTCCCCGATGCGCAATTGCGCATCTGAGGTCTGGTGCTAGCGCACCACCCCGGAATGACAGGCTCCCTAGATCGCCTTCAGCTTACGATAGGCGAACCACACCATCTTCAGCAGCAGCCAGCCGTCGCGAAACCGCGAAATCTGGGTCTCGCCGAACGTCCGCGCCTTGTAGTGGATCGGCGTCTCGATGATCTTGAGATTCTGCTTGGCGGCGCCGAAGATCAGGTCGAAATCGCCGAACGGATCGAAATTGCCGAAATAGGCGCGCTCCCGCGCCAGCACCTCATAGTCCTTGCGCAGCAGGACTTTGGTGCCGCACAGCGTATCGGTCAGCCTCGTATTGACGAGATAGCTGAACAGATAGGCAAAGCAGCGGTTGGCGATGAAATTGAGCGGCCGCATCGCCTCGTTCTCCATCGGATAGATCAGGCGCGTGCCGTTGACGAACTCGGCCTTGCCGCTCTCGATCACCGCATGATATTTCGGCAGCGCCTCCGGCGGCATGGTCAGGTCGGCATCGAGAATCATCAGGACATCGCCGGTCGCAGCCGCAAAGCCCTTGCGGACGGCATCGCCCTTGCCCTTGCCGTCCTGCTTCAGGACCTTGATGTCCCAATTGTCCTTGTAGGCGTCGCGGACCCGCTCGCATTCCTCGAAGGTGCCGTCGCTGGAATTGCCCTCGACGAACAATATCTCCTGGCGGCTTGCGAATTTCGGCATCCGCAGGATCGCGCTCTCGATATTGCCGCGCTCGTTGCGGCAGGGAATGACGATGCTGACCGAGAATTTCCGGTCCGGAAATTGCCGGACCGGACGCCCGACCAGATAGGTGCGCAGGCATAGCTTCCTCACGCCTGGCAATGGCGCGATAAAGCGGTTGATGAAGGGGCCCAGGCCCAGCCAGCGCTGCGGCAGCAATTGCCGCTGCTCTGCGCTGATCACCTCGAAATCCGCAAGGTCCATCAAATTGAGAAAATCGGTGGTGGCGATGAAATTGATCTTCGGCTGCTTGCGCCGCAACCCGACCGCCTCGGCGAGCTTCAGGATCGGCTCCCACAGATGCGAATAATAGGAGATGACGATGCGCGTCGATGGTGCGCACAACTGATGCACCAGCTCGAGCGTGCCGTCGATGTCCTCGAACATGCCGATGGTGTCGGCGATCACGATGTAGTCGAAGGGTCCTTCGATCGCGGCAAGCGTCGCCGGATCCTCGACGTCGCCGAGCACGAAATTGAGAGCGGGATGACGCTGCTTCGCTATGCCCAGGGTCTTGGCGCTGAAATCGACGCCGACGCCATAGGAAGGCTCGAGCGCGGCCAGCAAATCGCCGCTGCCGCAGCCCAATTCCAATACCCGCTTGCCGGGTGGGATCAGAAACCGCATGAACTTGAAGTCGTCTTCATAGTAGGCGGCATTGAATTTACGCCAGCGTTCCTGCTCGTCGAGGCTCGCTTCGATTTCTTCCATCAATTGCCGTTTCCGCGGATTGGCAGGCTGCGGAACGGCCGGCGGCATCACATTCATTATGGCCTCAAATGACGTCAAATCCGGTCGGGAGTGACCGCCTTTTAGACTGAACCGGCGCCAAACAGAACCCGGTTTGGCCAGGATCGGAGGCCGGATCGGCCCGCCACGGGAGCACCCGACAGGGGCAATCCATCGGCTAAGCGCATGGCAGCATTTCGAGCGAACCGCAACGCGGTTTGCCCGATTGCGCAAGCGGTTGCCAGCACGTAGCCTGCGTATGAGAGCAATCAAGAACAAATTCCGCTCGGGAGAAATACAATGGCGCGCCTCAAGTTCGGAGCCTTCCTCGCCCCGCATCACCCGATCGGCGAGCATCCGATGCTGCAATTCCGCCGCGACCTCGATTTCGTCGATCAACTCGACGCGCTTGGTTATGACGAATTCTGGTGCGGCGAGCACCATTCGTCGGGTTGGGAAACCATCGCCTCGCCCGAGATGTTTCTGGCGGCTGCCGGCGAACGCACCAAGCGAATCAAGCTCGGCACCGGCGTGATCTCGCTGCCCTACCATCACCCCTTCAATGTCGCGCAGCGCATAGTTCAGCTCGACCACATGACCGGCGGCCGCGCCATCTTCGGCTCCGGCCCGGGCGCGCTCGCTTCCGACGCGCACACGCTCGGCATCGACCCGATGACGCAGCGCGACCGCCAGGACGAGGCGATCGCGATCATCCGCCGGCTGTTTCGGGGCGAGCGGGTCACCGCAAAAAGCGACTGGTTCGTCATCAATGACGCGGCGCTGCAAATCCTGCCATTGCAGGAGGACATGCCGTTCGTGGTGGCGTCCCAGATTTCGCCGTCTGGCATGACGCTCGCCGGCAAATACGGCATCGGCATCATTTCGCTGGGCTCGATGTCGACGCAGGGCCTGATGGCGCTGCCGACGCAATGGGGCTTTGCCGAGGACGCCGCGAAGAAGGCCGGCACCACCGTCAGCCGCTCGAACTGGCGCGTGCTCCTAAGCTGGCACATCGCCGAGACCCGCGAACAGGCCCATCGCGAGGCCGGCGCCGGGCTGATGCGCTGGCACAATGAATACAACGTTGCCACGCTGCAGCGGCCGGGGCTCGAGCCGTTCAAATCGCCGGAGGACGCGATCGAGAAAACCGCCGGCGGACCGGCCGCGGCCTCCACCATCGGCACACCCGATGATCTCGTCAAAACCATCAAGAACCTGATGGAAGTCTCCGGCGGCGTCGGCACCATCGTCGGCTTTGCCCATGACTGGGCCAATGTCGAAAACACCCGCCGCAGCTGGGACATAGTGGCGCGTTATGTGATTCCGGAAATCAACGGCTACATCACCAAGCTCCGCGAGTTCGAACAAGTTCCTGATCGAGAACCGCGCGGTGTTCGAGCGCGCCGGGCAAGCGGTGATGGCCAAGATCATGGAGAACGAAAAGGCCGCAGCAGCCTTGCCGCTCACCGGCCCCGGCCGGGTCGCGATCCCCGCCGTCAACGCGCCGGATTTGCAGAAGGAAGCCGCGAAAAGAAAAGCGTGAGAGGCAATCCCTTTCGGAGCCGCCTCATTCGATCACCTCATCGGCTTGGGCCAGGACCGTCGGCGACAATTCGAGGCAAGCGCTTTTGCGGTCTTGAGGTTGACGAAGAACCCATCCTTCACTCGAACAACCTAGCATGGCGCGCAGCTCTATCGCCTTTTGGTCCAGTGTGATTTCGCCGCACAGAAGTGCCTTTGCACCGCGGCAGTAACGGGCTATTTTGCTAAAGTTCGATGACGTCACGCCCGATCCGCAAGGCCGCAATAAAGCCGCGGTCCGAGGCATTGTAGACGGGATCAACCGGAGCGATTGCCATGACGATGCAGCATGTGGCTTCTCCCGCGATCAGCCTTAAGCCGCCGAAGCGCAATTTGCTGGCGCATATTCCCGGCGACGAAGGCTGGCCGATCATCGGCAAGACGCTCGAGGTGCTGGCCGATCCCAAGGGCCACATCGAAAGGCACGCGGCCAAATACGGGCTGATCTACCGCAGCCATCTGTTCGGCGAGACCAGCCTCGTGTTCCTGGGCCCCGAGGCCAACGAACTCGTGCTGTTCGACCAGGCCAAGCTGTTCTCCTCGACCCATGGCTGGGCCATCGTGCTTGGGCAGCTGTTTCCGCGCGGGTTGATGCTGCTGGATTTCGACGAGCACCGTTTGCACCGCCGCGCGCTGTCGGTCGCTTTCAAATCCGGCCCGATGAAATCCTACCTGGCGCAGCTCGATGCCGGGATCGCCAAGCGCGTTGCGCGATGGAAGGCAAAGCCCGGCCCAGTGCTGTTCTATCCCGAGATGAAGCAGCTCACGCTCGACCTCGCCGCGACCTCGTTCCTCGGCGCCGATATCGGCCCTGAGGTCGATGAGATTACCCGCGCCTTCGTCGACATGATCGCCGCCGCCGTCGCCGTGATCCGCAAGCCGCTGCCAGGCACCCAGATGGCCCGCGGCGTCAGGGGCCGCAAGCGCATCATAGCCTACTTCTCCGAGCAGATTCCGATCCGCCGCGAGAAGGGCGGCGAAGACCTGTTCTCGCAGCTCTGCCGCGCCACCCATGAAGACGGCGCGCTGCTGTCGACCCAGGATATCGTCGATCACATGAGTTTCTTGATGATGGCGGCGCACGACACGCTGACCTCGTCGCTGACGTCGTTCGTGGCCGCGCTCGCGGCTCATCCGCAGTGGCAGGAAAAACTGCGCAACGAAGTCGCAGGCCTTGGCATCGCGCCGGACGCACCGACCACGCTCGACAATCTTGAAGCCATGCCGCTCTCCGAAATGGCTTTCAAGGAAACGATGCGCATGAAACCGCCGGTGCCCTCGATCCCGCGCCGCGCCGTCCGTGATTTCAGCTTCAAGGGCTTTGCGATCCCGGCGGGCACGCTGATCGGCATCAACCCGCTGTTCACGCATCACATGCCGGAGATCTGGCCCGATCCGGAAGAATTCGATCCGATGCGCTTCACCGACGAGGCGCAGCGCAATCGCCATCGCTTCGCCTATGTGCCGTTCGGCGGCGGCGCGCATATGTGCCTCGGGCTGCATTTCGCCTATATGCAGGCGAAATGCTTCGCCCGGCATTTCCTGCAAAATCTCAGCGTCTCATTGGAACAAGGCTACACGCCGCAATGGCAGATGTGGCCGATCCCGAAGCCGCGCGACGGCTTGCGGGTGACGCTGAAGCCGGTTTCGTAGCGGATCGGGCCGATCAGACCTGCGCGTCAATGCCGATCACATTGATCCCATCGGCGCGGCCGCGAATCGGCAAGCGGCCGAGGTCGCGAACCGCAAATGGCGGCGGCGATGCGAACCGCTCCATCGCAGCACGGGACGCAAGAAAGCCGCCATCCACATTCCGGCTGAGCTCTTCGAGCCGCGCCGCGGTATTCATCACGTCGCCGTTGAAAACAATGGCGCGTTTGACGTCGCCGATTTCGCCGACAATTACCGGCCCGAAATGCAGGCTCCCGCGAATCCGCGGCACGGCTCCAAACTCGAGCTCCAATTGGCTCGCCGCGCGAGCCAATTCATCGCGCATGGCCATGAAGCACCGTAGCGGGCGGCAGTCGATCGCGCCGCCGTCTTCACGCCAGGTCACGATCACCTCGTCGCCGACATAGTCGAGGACCTCGCCGCGATAGTCCACGACGGCAAGGGTGAGAAGGCGAAACGTACGGTCGAGAAAGCGATGAATACCGACGCCGCCGAACCGCTCGGCAAGCCCCGTCGATCCGGCGATGTCGACGAAAAGCACGAAACGGTTCTCCTCGACCGGGGAATGATAGCGCCCGGTGATGAAGTTCAGGAACGCCCGCGGCCCGATGATGTTGGCGATCCCGAGAACCAAGTTCGCCAAAACCAGGAATGCCACAGAATAGATGATGGCGATCCAGAAGTTCCTGTGAGACGGTTCGACAGGAGCGCCCGTAATGACGTCGCCCACCTGAAAAAACTGGACCGGGACGATGATCGCTGCGTAGATCGCGCTTCGCACCATCAGATCGGCCGTGAACGAAAGGCTGCCGAGCCAGCCGCGCATCGGGCCTTGCAGGACGAACAACGAAATGCTCGCGAGCGCGATGCCGAGAATGAGTCCGTAGGCGATGCCTGACCCAATCGCGGAAGGCGATGTGTGACCCTGAGCGGAGACATAGGCAATGCCGCCGATTGCGCTGGCAACGGCGATCACGGCGAGCAACCGCAGTTTTCGTTCAAGCCTAGCGTTCATGCCGTCTGCTCCGCCTTGCGGCCCGACTATACACGGACCAGGCCGGCCCTTTTCGCGAACACGGCGATCTCGATCGCGGCAAGCCGAAAACCGCGCGGCGGGAGAGCGCTATTCGATGAAAGTGGTGAGCTGCGCGCCTTCATCGGCGACGAACACCGCGATCAGTTCCGCGGGCTCGGTGTTGCTGGCGTTGGCCGAGACCAGATGCGTCGCGCCGGGCGGCTCGAAGAACGATTGCCCGACCTCGAAGGTTTCGACCGGGCCGCCAGCCAATTGCGAACGGATTTCGCCCTTGGTGATGTGGGCGGTGACCGAGCCCGCATGCCGATGCGCGCGGGTGAATCCGCCTGGGCCATAGAACACCCGCACGATGGTGATGCGCTTGCCGGGCACGTTCGGAAGCGCGTAGGAGGCGATCGGCTCGACCGTGTCGAGCGCCGAGCCGGCGGGATCGGAGGAGGCACATAGCGGTGTGACAACGTTCGAGATCGCGTCCATCGCCAGCGGCAATGCTTTCCCGATTGCGAGGGCGCAAGCAAGACCGGCGATGATCGCGAGATGAAGAACCGGCCGGGCGTCAGCACGCGCTGGCCAAATTCCAGATGCCGCGAACATCGCCGTCTCCCTTGTTCTTGTTTGATGCGTGTGCCTCTTGCGAACCTCTAGGTGTTCTGGTCGAACGCCTTGCGCAGCGCGACATAGCCCTGTTGCTGCTGCGTCCAGTTGCGGCCGCCGGTGATGGCGCCGTCGACCACCAGATCGTGGCCATTGATGAAGCTCGACTCGTCGCTGGCGAGAAATACCGCAGCCTGCGCGATATCCTCGGGCAAACCGGCGCGCGGGATCGGCTGCGCGGTCTTGTAGACCTCGCGCATCACGTCAGGAGTCTTCTCCGCTGCCTCGACCGAGAGGCCGAGCGCCTTGCCGAAAATGCCGGTGGCAATCGCGCCGGGGGAAATCGAATTGACGCGGACGCCGGATTCGCCGAGCTCCATAGCAACACATTTGGTGAGATGGATCACCGCGGCCTTGGCGGCGCCGTAGACGATCGATGACGAGAAGCCGGCAAGCCTGCCGGCGATGCTGCCATTGTTGATGATGCTGCCGGAGCCCTGCTTCTTCATATAGGGCGCGGCGTGCTTCATGCCGAGCATGACACTGCGCACCAGCGTCGCCATCGCAGCATCGAAGCGCGCGACCTCGAGCCCCTCGATGCCGCCGGTCTGCGCCGGGCCGCCGGCATTGTTGAACAGGCAATCGAGGCGGCCGAATTTGTCGACCGCAAGCGCAATCAGCGCACGCATCTCTTCCTCGACCGTGACATCGGTCTTGAGGAAGATACAATTGGCGCCGAGCTGTTTGGCCAACGCCTCGCCCTCCGCCACGCGGCGGCCGGCAATGACGATTTTTGCGCCCTCGGCCACGAATATTTCCGCGGTGCGCAGCCCGATGCCGCTGGTAGCGCCGGTGATCACCGCGACCTTGCCGTTAAGCCGTCCCATGTCGTCATCCCCTTCGATTTTGCCGAGACCCGTTTGAACCAATATTCACGGAAGGGGGGAGGCAACGCAAGCTATGCTTGGGAGGGCGGAACGCGTATTTTCCGCGGGTGCGGCCTTATTTTGGATTCGCTGATCACGTGAAGTGACAACACCCATGAAGAAATTGATCGACGAGTTCAGGCGCGGCTGGCAGGGAATCTCCCAACCGTCTCCGCTTTTCAGCGCCGGATTTGCGATCTGCTGCCTTACGCTCGCAACCGCGGCCCGCTGGGGCCTGGCGCTGATCCGGCCCGACGTGTTCTTCACCCCCTATCTGCCCGCCGTGTTTTTCGCGACCGCGTTCGGCGGGGCCCGGATGGGAATTGTGACGGCGATCGCCGGGGGCGCGCTTGGGGTCACCGTCAATTTCAGCGACGCCAGGGCCGATCCCGCGAGGCTTGCGCTGCTCCTGATCTATTGGGTGGTGTGCGGCCTCACCATCTGGGGCGTGGCGCATTACCGATCCATGGTCGCGCAGCAGCGCCAGATTTCGAAACGCCTGATCCAGGAGCAGGAGTACCGCAAGCTCCTGGTCGACGAGCTGCAACACCGGCTCAAGAACAAGGCCTCGACCATCCATGCGGTGCTGCACCAGGTGCTGCTGGATCAACCGCAAGTCTGGGCCGGCATCGATCACCGGATACGGGCGCTATCAGCAACCGACGATCTGATCGCGAAGGTCGACGGCTCCGGCTGCGATATCAGGGATCTCTTGCTGTCCGAGCTCGGTCCCTACGGCCATGTCCGCTTGACGCTAAACGGCAATCCGCTGTTTCTTCCCGCCAAGCTCGCGGTGAGCCTGGCGCTCATCTTCCACGAACTCGCCACCAATGCCGGCAAGTACGGCGCGTTTTCTTCCGCGCGGGGGCTGTTGCAGGTGTCGTGGTCGGTGTCTGACGATCGCCTCAACGTGACCTGGGATGAGACCGAAGGTCCCACGGTCGAGAATGTCGGCGCAGCCGGTTTCGGGACCAAATTGTTGAAATCCGCGCTGCTTCCGTTCGACGGCAAGACCGAGATCGCCTTTTTGAAGACCGGCGTTCATTGCACCATGCAATGCCGCGTGCCCCGCACTGACATCGCGGCTTAGGCTTTCGCCGCCGCGCGCCGTTGACGTTCTGTTAATGACGACCAGCGGCCGCGTCGGCATCGGCCGGTTTTATGTTTCGACGAGCAGCTGTTTCTCAGTTCTGCTTAACCAAACCTAAGAGGGAACTCGTCACATTCGGCTTCCATGCAAAGCCGCCCGACATTTAATCTGCAGGTGACAGCGCCACCCGGCGAGCGTGAGCGCGCGGTGGAAACCGAATTGAATCTCCTGAGAGATGTGCTCAGGATGCTGCCCGCCGCCGTCACCATTCAGGATGAGCACGGCGATTTCCTGCTGGTCAACGACGCGGCCGCGGCGCAGCTCGGGATTGTCGGCGGCGCGCCGGCGGCACCGCTTTCGGCAGCATTGAGCCAACGCCGCGAAACCGGCCTCGCATTGCTTCGCTCCGGCCGCGCCGCGATCGCCGAGGAATGCATCGCCGACGGCCACGCCAGGCAAGTGCTGCTGACGTCGCACCGGCCGGTGCGTATTGCCGAGCGCAAGCTCCTGCTTTCGGCTTCCGCCGATATCAGCGAGCAAAAGGCCTTCGAGGACCAGTTGTTCCGTTCGGCCTATTATGACGAGTTGACCGACTTGCCGACCCGGCGCGTGATCGAGCATCGTGCCAATGGCCTGCTCAAGCGCGACGGGACGAAGGGAAATTCGCGCTCGCCTTTCTCGACATCGATAATTTCAAGCACATCAACGATTATTACGGCCATAGCATCGGCGATGCGCTGCTGGTGGAAGTCGCCAAGCGGCTCGGACGGGGGTTGCGCGACACCGACATGCTGGCGCGGATTTCCGGCGACGAATTCCTGCTGTTGCTCGCCCCGATCCAGGGCGAGCACGAGGTGGCGGAATTCATCGGCTCGACGCTGGAGCGGCTGACCGCGCCGTTCTTCATCGACGGATCGGAGATCTTCGCCTCCACCTCGATCGGCGTCAGCCTTTATCCCGATCACGGCACCAGCTACGACGTGCTGTGCCAGAACGCCGACATCGCGATGTACCGCGTCAAGGGTGACGGCAAGGGAGCGGTGGCCTTTTTCAACGCCAGCATGGAACGCGAAGCGCAGGCGCGGATGAAGGTCGAACAGTCGTTGCGGCTGGCGATCCTGGAAAAGCGCTTCTGCTGCGCCTTTCAGGCCAAGGTCGACATCCGCACGCAAGCCATCAAGGGCATCGAAGCGCTGGTGCGCCTGCGCGACGACGAAGGCGTGATACATGCCCCTAGCACCTTCATCAACCTCGCGGTCGAGCTGGGGCTGATCGACGAACTCACGTTTCTGGTGCTGGCCGAGATCGTCAAGTCGATCGACCTGATCAACGAAACCTTCGGCCAAAACACCACGATCAGCATCAACGTCGCGGCCAAGCAGGCCGGCAATGCCGATTTCATGCATTCGTTCGCGCAGGCGCTGGAGGCGACCGGCTTTCCCCGGCGCTTCATGATCGAAGTGACGGAGGATGCCTTCGTCGCCAAAACCTTTTTCCAGACCGAAATCCTGCCGATCTTCCGCAGGCTCGGCGTCGGCATCTCGATCGATGATTTCGGCATCGGCTATTCGTCGCTGTCGGCGCTCGCCGACATCACCGCCGACGAGATCAAGATCGACCGCTCCTTCATCACCGACATTCACAAACGTCCGCGCAGCCAGGGCATCTTGCGGGCGATCGAATCCCTGAGCGAGGCGCTGGGCATGACCGTCGTCGCCGAAGGCCTCGAATCCTTTGAAGAACTCGCCTACCTGCAGGCCGCCACCAAGATCCGTTATGCGCAAGGCTTCTACTTCGCCCGGCCGATATTCCTGGAAGAACTCAGGCCCGCCACCTCCTATGCCAGCGAAGCGCGCGTTTCCATGGCAAGCCGCCCGCGCGAGGAGAGCCGCGCCTCCTATTCGCGCGGGCGCGGCTATCGCCGCTGACGGATGCGTCACAGGGATATGACGCGGGCAGGCGAACCGGCGTCGGAGGCAGCACGATGCCTCTCCGCGCGCCAGTAAACCGGCCGTTAAGGTTTAAGTAACCGGTTTTCCTAACGGCTATGCCATCTGTGCATTGTATGCATGTCCCTCCGGAGCCGGGGAATGCACGAATTTATTTCCGCCATTTGGGACAGGATGTCCCGAACCACCGCGAACGGGCCACATCGTGTCGCCGCGTCGGTGCGACGGGGCCCGGTGCTTTGGCTGACGGTCTGTGGCGGCATCCTGGTCGCGGCGATCATCATCGGCACCATCGCGATGGTCGGCGAATTCCGCGAGCGCGCGCTGAGCAATGGCGAACGCGAGCTGGAAAATACCGTCTTGCTGCTTGCCCGTCACTTCGACCAGCAACTCGAAGACTCCGAGATCATTGCCAACGACCTGATCTCCCAGATGAAGATTTCGGGGATCGCTTCGCCCGAGATGTTCCGGGATCGGATGTCGACTTCCGAGACCCATGAGATGCTGAAGGCCAGGATCAGCGTCCTGTCCTATATCGGCGAGGTCATGGTGTTCGATTCGGAAGGACAGATGATCAACTCGTCGGGCGCCTGGCCGGTGCCGTCGATCAACATTGCCGACCGGGAATATTTCAAGACCTTCAAATCGAACCCGCAATCCGACGCAGTGATGGCCGAGCCGGTTCGCAGTTACTTCACCAGCGGCTGGACCGCCGTGATCGCGCATCGGCTGGTCGGGCGGAACGGCGCGTTTCTCGGCGTGGTCTCGAGGCGCATGGACCCCGCCAGTTGCGAGAAATTCTTTGCTTCTGTCGTGCTCGGACCGGGGGCGGCGATTGCCATGTTCCATCGCGACGGCACCATGCTGGCGCGCTACCCGCACATCGATTCGATGATCGGGAAGAAGTTCAAAACAGCGCCGCTGATGCAGAGTGTTCTGACCAAGGGCGGCCAGCAGACGCTGCGGGTGCAAAGCCCGGTCGACCACCTGGACCGGATCGGCTCCGCGGCTGAGCTCACCAAATTCCCGATGGTCATCGTCGCGACCAACACCGTCGAGGCTGCGCTGTCGGACTGGCGCGACCAAACCAGGCTTCTGGTCGTGGCCGCCGCGCTGTCGGCGTCGATCATTGCCTTCATCCTCTATTCGATCGTCCGGCAGATAAACCTGCAAAGTCAGGAGGCCCAGCAGCGGCTGGCGTCCGAAAAGCACCGGCTGGATACCGCGCTCAACAACATGACGCAGGGCCTCGTTCTGTATGATGCTTCCGCCCGCGTCGTCATCTGCAACCAGCGCTATATCGACATGTACGGGCTGTCGACCGAGATCGTGAAGCCGGGCTGTCATTTCTACGACCTGATCCAGCATCGCAAGGACACCGGCTCCTACGACGGCGACGTCCACGAATTTTGTTCGAACATCATGCGCAACGTCGCGCAGGGCAAGGTCTCCTCGACCGTCATGGAAAGCGGCGACGGACGCGCCTTCATGATCGTCAACAAGCCGTTGGCCCAGGGCGGATGGGTCGCGACCATCGAGGACATCACGACACGCGTCAATCTCGAACATGAACGCGACCGCAACCAGACGTTCCTGCGCGAGATCATCGATCATATTCCCTCGCAGATCACCGTGAAGGACGCGCGCGACCACCGCTATCTCTTGGCCAACCGGGTCGCCGAAGTTCAATTCGGACTGTCGCGCGACGCCATCGTCGGCAAGACCGCTTTCGATCTGTTCTCGCGCAAACTGGCCGAACGAATCGCGGCCGACGACGCGCGGGCGCTGCAATCAGCCGACGGATTGCAGCTGGACGAACATGTCTGGGAAAGCAAGGCGATGGGCCGCCGCCACATCACCTCGAAGCGCATCGGAATTCGTGATCAGGCCGGCGCCCCCCGCTATATCATCAACGTGATCGAGGATGTCACCGAACGGCGCCGTGCCGACGAGAAGATCGCGCACATGGCGCATTACGATGCGCTCACCGATCTACCGAACCGCACGCTGTTCCGCACGCAAATCGAACGCGAACTGGCAAAGACCAGCGAGGGCGAGCAGTTCGCCCTGCTCTATGTCGACATCGACGAGTTCAAGGGCATCAACGACTCGCTCGGACATCATGTCGGCGACGAGCTGTTGAAGACGGTAGCGACACGCATCCGGGGTTGCCTCAAGGAGACCGACCTGATCGCGCGGCTCGGCGGCGACGAGTTTGCGGTGATCCAGACGGCGGTCAAAAGCACCGATGACGTCGTGGAATTCGTGACGCGAATTCATGAGGCGATCCGCCAGCCCTATCAGTGCCTCGGCCACCAGCTTTCGAGCGATGCCTCGATCGGCATCGCGATGGCGCCGCAGCACGGCACCGAGCTCGACCAGCTCATCAAGAATGCCGATCTCGCGATGTATGCGGCCAAGGCCGAAGGGCGGCGAACCCATCGCTTCTTCGAGCCGGCCATGCACGCCAGCGCCAAGGCGCGCCTCACCATGGAACTGGATATACGCCAGGCGATAATCGACGGCGGCTTTGAGCTCCACTACCAGCCGGTCATCAATCTGCAGCGCAACGAAGTGTCGGGGTGCGAAGCGCTGCTGCGCTGGCGCCATCCCGAACGCGGCCCGGTCTCGCCCGCCGAATTCATCCCGATCGCGGAAGATGCCGGCCTGATCAACGACCTCGGCGATTGGGTACTGAAGACCGCCTGTGCCGAAGCCGCACTGTGGCCGGACCATATCCGGCTCGCCGTCAACGTTTCGCCGGTTCAGTTCAAATGCGCGACGCTGGCGCTCAAAATCACCAGCGCGCTTGCCGCTTCCGGCCTTGCGCCACGGCGGCTCGAGCTCGAGATCACCGAGGCCGTGCTGATCCGCGACGACGAGGCTGCGCTCGCGATCCTGCACCAGCTCCGCGCCATCGGCGTGCGGATCGCGCTGGACGATTTCGGCACCGGCTATTCCTCGCTGAGTTATCTGAAACGCTTCCCGTTCGACAAGATCAAGATCGATCGCAGCTTCGTCACCGACATTGCGGAAGCCGGCGGCTCGTCGACGATCGTGCAGGCGGTGGTCAACATCGCCGCCGAACGCAACATGACGACGACGGCCGAAGGCGTCGAGACCGAGCAGCAGAAGCAGATGCTTCGCGCGCTGGGCTGCACCGAGATGCAGGGCTATTTGTTCAGCGCCGCGAAGCCTGGTCCGGAAGTGAGGAAACTGTTGGGTGCAAGCGGCGGCAAGGCAGCCGCGGTGGCTTAGCCACCATCGATTTTTCGCGGTCGCCCGACCACGGTCGGGCCGCCGCAACAGAAGGCCGCCGCGGCAATTTTTGAAGAAGCCAGCGGCACTAGGGAAGGATCTGAGATGGCCGGCAGGAGAAGCTCGGAGCTCGCACATTCCTATGCCGTGCGGCTGATGCAGCATTTGGTTGTGCCAACCTTCGTCATTAATCCTGAGCGGCGGGTCGTCATCTGGAATCGCGCCTGCGAACGGTTGACCGGCGTCGCCGCGTCTGAAGTGATCGGGACATGCGGACACTGGCGCGCGTTCTACGGCAAGCGGCGATATTGCCTGGCCGATCTGGTGGCCCTCAATCAGCAGGACAAGGTCGGCGAGCTCTATTCCGAACACGCGACGTCGGAGGACAACAGCCTCGGCTTGAGCGCCGAGAACTGGTGCGTGATGCCGAGGCTGGGCAACCATTTGTATCTGGCCATTGACGCCGGCCCGATCCACGATGAAGCCGGCAATCTGATTGCGGTGGTCGAAACCTTGCGCGACATGACTGACCAGAAGCGTGCCGAAATGGCGCTGAAGACGCTCGCCACCAAGGACGGACTGACCGGCCTTGCCAATCGGCGCTCCTTCGACCAGGCGCTGGAGATGGAATGGTTGCGAGCGCAGCGAACCAGGAAGCCGCTGGCCTTGCTGTTCGTCGACGTGGATCACTTCAAGCTGTTCAACGATCAGCACGGCCATCAGAGCGGCGATGAGTGCCTGCGCGCGGTGGCGGCCATCATTGGCGGCAACGCCCTTCGACCAACTGATCTGGCGGCGCGATATGGCGGCGAGGAATTTGCCATCATCATGCCCGACACCGGACCGGAAGGCGCCTGCATGGTCGCCGATCGAATTCGCCAAGCTGTCATGGATCTGCGGCTGGTGCACGGCGACCCAGCGGCCGGGCCGTGGGTGACGCTCAGCGTCGGCGTTGCGGCGCAGGTCCCCGGCAACGATGTCGGCCCGGACTGGATGCTTGGCAAGGCGGACCAGGCGCTCTATGCCGCCAAGCGGCTCGGCAGAAACCGCGTGATTTCCGCCGATACCATGCTGGCGGATTTCGCTAGGCCGCATCCCGGCAAGACCGCCGCGCAAAACAAGATTGGCACCTCACAAAGGTAGTGCCGGCTCGATCCGGTTCTCGCGGCTGATACTTATTTAACCACGACGCTTTATTTTTGGCCTCGACCGAGGCTGGAGGCATCGATGGCCCGATCGCAGCTGATGTGTGCGGTGGCGGCCTTTCTTGCCGTTTCTCTCTGGGGTTTTGGCCAGGTCTCGGCCGAAACAGCGCATGACCCAAGCGGCATCTGGCTCACCCAGGCGGGGGATGCGAAGATTCCCGTTAACCGTTGCGGCGGCGGGCTTTGCGGCACGATAGTCTGGCTGAAGGTCCCGCTCAATCCGAAGACGGGAAAGCCGCAGATCGATGACAAAAATGCCAATCCTTCATTGGCGAAGCGTCCGATCATCGGCATCAACATCTTCAGCAAGATGAAGTCGGTTGCGAACAACAAATGGTCGGGCACGATCTATAACGCGGACGACGGAAAATCCTATTCCAGCGACGTCATTGTTGCCGGCCCGCGAAAGCTCGACGTGCGCGGTTGCGTGATGGCGATCCTGTGCGGCGGCGAGACCTGGACCAAGGTCGCCGAAGTGACGGTGGCCGACGCCACCGAGCAATAGACCTTTACCCCAACGCCTGATCTGCAGCGCCCCTGCGCCGCGAGCCGGCCGCGATTTCTTTCGGCGAGAACTATCGCCGGCGTCCCTGCGGGTCTATAAGCAGCCGGTAATAACGCCGCGCGACGGGTCATCGCATGCAGCCTGTGTCCATCCTCCTGAACATCTTATGGATCTTGATCGGCGGCGCCTGGATGGCGTTTGGCTGGCTGGTCGCCGCGATCGTCATGGCGATCACGATTATCGGCCTGCCGTGGGCGCGAGCGGCGTTCAATATCGCGGTCTATACCTTGCTGCCGTTCGGCTCGAAGGCAGTGCGCCGCGACGAAATCACCGGCCAGTCCGATGTCGGGACCGGTCCGCTCGGCATGATCGGCAATCTGATCTGGCTCGTGCTCGCCGGCTGGTGGCTCGCGCTCGGCCACGTCATCACCGCGATCATCCTGGCCGTAACCATCATCGGCATCCCCTTCGCGTGGGCGCATCTGAAGCTTGCCGGCATCGCGCTATGGCCGATCGGCAAGGTCATCGTGCCGGCCTGATATGTTTTTGTTGAGCATGATCTCCGCGCAAACGCTTTGCGTTTGTCGCGAGGGAAAACCGGCGCCCGCCCATCGGGTCGTAGCCCGAGGGCATGCTTTTCCGGATCATGCTCCAAAGCGCATCGCGTTCGAACTACGCCGCCAGCCGGCCCCGATTACGTTCGGCGAGAATGGGACGGACCAGCCGTCCAAAGCGCTCGGCCTCCTCGTCATGCAGGTAGCCGGACAGGCAGAATGAGTGGCATCCGGCGTCGATGAATTGCTGCAGCATGTCGGCACACTGCGCGGGATTGCCGACGACCGCGATGCCCGCACCCGGGCGCACCTTGGTGATACCGCTCCACAGATGCGGCAGCAGCAGATCGCCGTGCTCGCGGGCAAGCTGTTGCAGGCGCTGGTTGGCGACCGAATTGCTGTAAAGCGTCTCGATCTCCAGCTTCTGCCGCTCGGTCGCGTGGCGCACCAATTGGTCGGCGGCCTCCCACGCATCGCTTTCGTCTTCGCGACAGATGATCTGCAGGCGCATGCCGAAGCCGATGTCGTGTTCGCGATCATGCGCCTTTGCCATCCGCCTGATCTCGCCGATGTTTTGGGCGATGCGCTCCGGCAGGTCGCCCCAGAACAGATGAACATCGGAATGCCTTGCCGATATCTCCCAGGCCTGCCGCGAACCGCCGCCCAGGTAGAATTTCGGAAACGGCTGCTGCTTTGGCCGTGGCCTGATATGCGCGCCCGACAGCGTGTGAAATTTTCCCTGGAAGTGCACCGGCCCGCGCGCGGTCCACAGCGCTTTCAGGATCGAGACCTCCTCCTCCATTAGCGCGTAACGCTCTTCCTTGGCATAGCGCACGCCCTCGGCTTCGACTTCGCTTTCGTTTTGCCCGGCGATCAAATTGATGCAAATGCGCCCGCCCGACATCTGGTCGAAGCTCGAGATCATCTTGGCCAGCAGCACCGGATTGATGTAACCGGGCCTTGCCGCGATCAGCGGCTTGATCTTCGACGATCGCGCCGCCATGAACGCGCCCGATATCCAGGCCTCCCAACAGGTCGAGCCGACCGGTATCAAGAGATATTCGAAGCCGGCCTGTTCCGCGGCTTGCACGACACGGTCGCACAGTTCCGGCGAGCCCGGCACCTGGGCCTCCATCAGGCCATAGGCCGTGGTGTCGCCATGCGTGGGCAGATACCAGCCGAATTCCAGCGGGCGCATGGGCTTTCTCCTCGGACAGCTTCTTTTGCGCGATTTCTTTCGTGAGACAGTCTACAGCCTGCATCGGGGCGGACAATCCGGCATGCAAGGCCGTTGCCGATATCAGGCCAATCGGCTAAATGAGGCCCCAACGCACCCGTAGCTCAGCTGGATAGAGCGTTGCCCTCCGAAGGCAAAGGTCACACGTTCGAATTGTGTCGGGTGCGCCAGTTTTCGCTTATTTTACAGCGCGATATGCGCGATCCGACAAAAATTCCAGCTCTGCCTCATTCGAGTGAGTAAGCAAAATCCGAAGAAAAAATCGTCGCCGAATGCAGATCGCTCGGCTACCGACGACGTCGGTTGGAAGCTCGCCCGTCTGAGAACAGCTATCGTTTCCATAAGCGGTCGGATTGGCGCTCGCAGGCCTTCGCTCACGCCAGTCCGAGTTGGAACACGACGATACAACTAGCTTCGCATGTTCTTGAGTTCTAACGCGCGCGTTCGTGACGTTACGTGATCTTTGGCTGTCGCTTGATATGCCCGCTCGCCGACAATGACCTCAGCGCCGCGGGCTCAGAGTTTCTCCGACCTCTCATCGACCTTATGCGCGAGGGCGCGGATCTCAAAGCCCTGGCTGATCAGGAGGTCCATCGTGTAGCGGCCGGTCTCTCCCGTCGCGCCGGTATCGGGATGGAGTGTGGAGTCAATTGACGCACCATCTTCCCATAGACGAAGGGCAGCATGGTTCATTGGCCCCGTCCGCGGCTAAATAACTAAGCTCGCTTGTCCAGGATGTATGGGCAATTTTGCGCTCACCACGTTTCGCCAAAGGGCCGCAATTCAACATTGAACGACCACGCACTGCGATCTTGGTGCACGACATGCCAAATCTCTTCCGCGATTGCCTTGGGCTTAACAAAGAATTCGTCGGGCCTGTCCTTGAAGCGCTCTCTCGTCCATGCGAGGTCGATCACCGCATCGACAACTAGATAGGCGACATGCACCCCTTTCGGACCCAACTCGCGCGCCATCGCCTCGGCCAGAATACGTTGCGCCGCCTTCGTGGGCGCGAAACCCGCGAACGATGGCTTCCCGCGGAAGGCGGACGTGTTGCCCGTAACAACGATGGCGCCTTTGTTCGAATTTATCATGGCGGGCGAAAATCGCCGGGCCAGATATAACAATCCCATCGTATTGACCTGAAAATTCCTGTTCAGAATCGATGGATCAATTTCGCGAAACGTTCCAAACGCACCACCCACCGCATTGTGGATCACCACGCTGGGATTTCCCAGGTCGCGCTCGATCTGAGACGCCGCGCGATCTATTTGGGCGGGATCGGAGACGTCACAGGGGTAACCCTTTGCGGTGACGAGCTCCTTTTCCAAGGCGACCAGACGTGCCTCGTTCCGCGCCAGAAGAGCGACGCGATATCCCCCTTCCGTAAATCGTTTGGCAAGTGCGGATCCGGTGCCAGGCCCGACGCCGGAGATCAAGCAGATGGGTGCGCTCATGAGGATACCTCGATCAAACAGTCGCGCCATTGGCTTTCACTGAAACACCCTAGGCCGCCGCCGACAATTTTCGGAGATAGGGTTCGATACCCAGCTTGGAGTTCGGATGTTCGGCCAATCGCGCGAAATGTGCCATCGTGAGCGGATAGTCTGCATCCGCCT